>JANNXA010000037.1:0-110289 GCA_031409275.1 Planctomycetota bacterium | reverse complement strand
CACCGCCGCCGCCGACACCGCCGCCGCCGCCGCCGACACCGCCGCCGCCGCCGCCGCCGCAACGAGCGAGGCCGCGGCCGATCCGCGCCGCGCGGAGCGGCTGGAAACGACGCAGCTGCTCGCCTGGCGACTCTCGGCGCGCTACGAACCGGAGTTCGCCGCGCGGATCGATGACTCCGGCGTCCGCCTGCTGGTCGCGACGGCCGGGCGGCCGCCGTCGCCGGCACAAGAACACGCCGCGGCGACGCTCGCCTCGCTCTTCCCGCAGATCGCGCCGCGCGCCATCGCCACGTTGCGCAGCCTCGAAGTCGACCCGCCGTTCGACGATGCGTTCGAAGGTGCGCTCGACGTGGCGCTGCGGCTCGACGGCCCCGCCGCACTCGACGTCCTCTTCCAGCAGCTGCTCACGCCTCGAAACGACCCGCGCTCGGCTCTCCCGATCCTGGCCGTGATGGGCCGACTGCCCGACCCGACGATCGCGCGACGGCTCGACGAGCAGATCGCGCCGACGATCGCGCCGACGCTGCGAGGCGCGCTCGGCGAGACGGCGTTGCGGATGCCGGCGTGCGAACCACGCAATCGGCTCCTTCTGCAGGCCCTGCGCGACCTCGTCGGTGACGCGCGTCTGCGCCCGTTCGAAGCGATCGCCCGCGGTGGCGACAGCGCCTTCCTCGGCTTCCTGATCGACGCGCTCGGTGGCGAACGCGACGCGCGCACGCGCAGCCGGATGATCAAGCAAATCGCCGAGTCCTTCGGCGCGAGCGATCCTGACGAGGTGCTGGCACTGGTCGAGCGGCTCTGGCAGCACGCTTCGCTGGCGAGCGATTCGCTCGCGGCGCTCGAAGGGGTGCCGTTCATCGCGCTGCAGGGCGCGAGCGATGCCGTCGCCGCCGCCGCGATCGCGCGCTTCGGCGGAAGCGAGCCGGAAGCGCTGCTCCATGTCCTGGCGCAGGTCGGCGGATCTGCGCCCCAGCGCTGGTTCGAGGAGCAGGCGGCGCAGCTGCAAGGTGATGCAGCCGGCCTCGATCGCTACCGCTTCCTGTTGTCGCGCGCCGGACGGCTGGGCGGCGCGAGGATGCACGAACTGCTGCGCCGTGCGCTCGACGATGATCGGCCGGCGGTGCGCGATGCCGCGCTGCGAGCCCTGGTCGAGAGCGGCGAAGCTCTCGCCATCGAAGCGGCGCCACGCGTGCTACGCGGACTCGAGCCCCAGCGACGCATCCCTCTGCTGGCCGACCTCGGCAGCCTGCGCCATCTCCCCGGTTACGCGGGGCTGATCGAACAATTGCTGCAAGAGTCCGACGACGAGGACGCGCGCGCGGCGCTGCTCGAACTGGCGGAGCCGTCGCTACGCGACGTCCTGGTGCCGCACGCGTTGCGGCGACTGGAAGAGAGCGTCGACGCCAACGAGCGCCATGGATTGCTCGAAGCGCTCGGCCGCTGCGGCGGAGCAGCGGCGCGCGCGCAACTCGACGCGCGAATCGCCGCGGCGCTGGCGCTGCCCGAAGAGCAGTGGCGCGAGTCGGCGCCACTCATCGTCGAGGCGCGCACGGCGCTGCTCGCGCTGACGAGCGCCGATCCGGCTTCAGCGAGCGCCCCCATCGCCATCCTGCTCTTGCGGGATGCGGTCCGCGGCGGCGCGGCGGCGCTCCAGTGCGCGGCGCTGGGTCTCCCGCTCCCGACCGCGAGCGCCGACCCGACCCTGGTGGCGGCGCTGGCGCAGCGCCCCGCGGCGGAAGCAGTCGCCGCGCTGGCCGCCGCCTGGTTGCAACTGGGGCACCGAGCCGCGTCTTGCGATGAGCGTTTCTTCGCCGACGCCGCCGCGAGCGCGGAGCGGGTCGGAGCGCCGCCGGAACTGCGCGAGTGGCTCGACGCGCGCGTCCTCGATCTGTGGCCGGCCCATAGCGCGGCGGACTTTCGAGCCCGGTTGCCGATCGGGCCGCGCCGCGAACTCCACCGCCGCGGGGCGCTGGCGGCGGCCGACGCCTCGCTGCAGGACGATGTGCCGCTGCTGCAGGCGGCGTTGGGCGGCGGCGGCGTGCCGCTGCGGGAGCGGCTCGACTCGCTCGGTCGCAGCGACCCGCTCCTTGGAATCTCGCCGACGCGCACCTGGGCGACGCTCGCGGCGCTCGCCGAGGTCCGCCGCGGCACGCCGGCCGCGGCGGCATTCACGGCGGCGCTGCGCGAGGCGAGCGAATGCCCGACGCTCCTGGCCGAGGTGGCGGCTTGGGGAGAGGCGCACGGACTCGAGCTGCCGGCGCCATGGGCACGGCGAGTCGCGGCGGCGCGTCCCGACGACGCCGAATGGAGCGAACTGCGGCGACGGCTCGACATGGACCATCGCTGAGCGACGCGCGGCACGCTATCGTCCGCGAAATTTTGTACGCCCCTGACGCGCCCGTCGAGGAAAGCACCGCATGCCGCGTCGCGACGACCTGAAGCGCATCCTCATCATCGGTTCCGGCCCGATCGTCATCGGCCAGGCCTGCGAATTCGACTACTCCGGAACGCAGGCTTGCAAGGCACTGCGCGAGGAGGGCTACGAAGTCATCCTCGTCAACAGCAACCCTGCGACGATCATGACCGACCCGTCGATGGCGAACCGGACCTACATCGAGCCGGTCGACGCCGAAAGCGTCGCGCGCATCATCGAGATGGAGCGGCCCGACGCCGTCCTGCCGACGCTCGGCGGACAGACCGGGTTGAACGTCGCGGTGCAGCTCTTCGAGCGCGGCGTGCTGCAGAAGTTCGGCGTGAAGATGATCGGCGCCAACTACGACGCCATCAAGAAGGCCGAGGATCGCCACCTCTTCCGCGAGGCGATGGTGAAGATCGGCCTGCGCGTTCCCGTCAGCGCGATCGCCTACACGATGAACGAGGCGATGGAGGCGCGCGACCGCGTGGGCCTGCCGGCGGTGATTCGCCCCTCGTTCACGCTCGGCGGCACCGGCGGCGGCATCGCCTACAACGTCGAGGAATATGAGCGCATCTGCGCGTCGGGCCTCGAGCGCTCGCTCAACTCCGAGATCCTGATCGAGAAGTCGGTCGCCGGCTGGAAGGAGTTCGAGCTCGAGGTGATGCGCGACCACCAGGATCGCTGCGTCATCATCTGCGGCATCGAGAACTTCGACCCGATGGGCGTCCACACCGGCGATTCGATCACGGTCGCGCCGATCCAGACGCTCACCGATCGCGAATACCAGCTGATGCGCGACGCGGCGTTCCTGATCATGCGCGAGATCGGCGTCGAGACCGGCGGCAGCAACGTGCAGTTCGCCGTCAATCCCGCCGACGGCGAGATGATCGTCGTCGAGATGAATCCGCGCGTCTCGCGCAGCTCGGCGCTGGCCAGCAAGGCCACCGGCTTCCCGATCGCGCGCATCGCCGCGAAGCTCGCCGTGGGCTACACGCTCGACGAGATCCAGAACCAGATCACCAAGAAGACGCAGGCATGCTTCGAGCCGACGCTCGACTACTGCGTCGTGAAGATCCCGCGCTGGGCGTTCGAGAAGTTCCCCGGCTCCGATCGCACGCTCACGACGCAGATGAAGTCGGTCGGCGAGACGATGGCGATCGGCCGCACCTTCAAGGAGGCGATGCAGAAGGCGATCCGCTCGCTCGAGATCCAGCGCTTCGGCTTCGGCCTCGACAGCAAGGACCCGTTCCTCAACGACACCGTCCCCGAGAAAGAGGTGGTGCTGAAGAACCTCTCGGTGCCCAACCCGGACCGCCTCTTCCACCTGCGGACGGCGTTGAAGCTCGGGATCGCACACGACCGCATCTTCGAGCTGACCGGATTCGATCCGTGGTTCCTCGCCAACCTGCAGGAGATCGTCGATTTCGAGGTCGCGCTCGCGAGCAAGGTGAAGAACCTCGCCGACTGCGATCGCGAGACGATGCTGGCCGCCAAGCGGATGGGCTTCTCCGACGTCCAGCTCAGCTTCCTGTGGAAGACGACGGAAGACGCGGTGCGCGCGCGCCGCAAGGAGCTGAAGCTCGCGCCGGTCTACAAGCTGATCGACAGCTGCGGCGCCGAGTTCGCCAGCGAGACGCCCTACTTCTATTCCACGTGGGAACAGGGCGAGACCGAGATCATCAGCAGCCCGCGCAAGAAGATCATGATCCTCGGCGGCGGCCCCAACCGCATCGGCCAGGGCATCGAGTTCGACTACTGCTGCGTGCAGGCGGCCTACGAGCTGCGCGCGTCGGGCTTCGACGTGATCATGGTCAACTCGAACCCGGAGACGGTCTCGACCGACTTCGACACCTCGAGCCAGCTCTTCTTCGAGCCGCTCACGCTCGAGGACGTGATCAACGTCTACGAGACGCAGAAGATCGACGGAGTGATCGTCCAGTTCGGCGGCCAGACGCCGCTCAACCTGGCGCGCGCGCTGCTGGAGCGCGGCCTGCCGATCATCGGCACCTCTCCGCGCCAGATCGATCGCGCCGAGGACCGCAAACTCTTCAACGAGCTGATCACCAAGCTCGAGCTGCGCCAGCCGGAGAGCGGCATCGCGATGTCGGAAGGCGAGGCCGCCGCCATCGCGCAGCGCATCGGCTACCCGGTGCTGGTGCGACCGTCGTTCGTGCTCGGCGGACGCGCGATGAACATCTGCTACTCGGAGAAGCAGCTCGCGCGCTGCGTCGCCGAGGCCGTGGACGCTGCGCCCGGCAAGCCGATCTTGATCGACCGCTTCCTCGAGAGCGCGCTCGAGATCGACGTCGACGTCATCAGCGACGGCAAGCTCGCCGTCGTCGCCGGGATCATGGAGCACATCGAGGAAGCGGGAATCCACTCTGGCGACTCGACCTGCGTCCTTCCGCCCCACACGATCTCGGAGCGGCAGATCCAGGAGATCCGCTCGATGGCGCACGCGCTCGCCAAGGAGCTCGAAGTCGTCGGCCTGATGAACCTCCAGCTCGCCATCAAGGGCGAGGACATCTACGTGCTCGAGGTCAACCCGCGCGCGTCGCGCACGATTCCGTTCGTCGGCAAGGCGATCGGCGTCGGACTCGCCGGCATCGCCGCCAAGGTGATGGCGGGCGTCGGCACGCTCGAATCGCTCGGCTTCACCAAAGAGGTCTGGCCCGACCACTTCAGCGTGAAGGTCCCGGTCTTCCCGTTCAGCAAGCTGCCTGGCACGGACACGCTGCTCGGCCCGGAGATGAAATCGACCGGCGAGGTCATGGGGATCGACACCGATCTCGGGCTCGCGTTCGCGAAGGGCTACCTCGGCGCGAACCAGAACATCCCGACCGAGGGCAAGGTCCTGATCTCGGTCAAGGACGCCGACAAGCGCGAGGCGATCGAGATCGCGAAGACGCTGACGATGCTCGGCTTCCAGGTGTTTGCCACCCACGGCACCTACCGCGCGCTGAAGGCGGCGGGCGTCAACGTGACCGCTGTCTACAAACTCGGACGCGGCCGGCCCAACGTCGTCGACATCATCAAGAATCGTGAAGTCGGTCTCGTGATCAACACGCCATCGCCGGAACAAGAAGCGCGTACCGACGAGATCGTGATCCGGACGCAGGCGGTCCAGCACGGCATTCCGGCGATCACCACGATCAGCGGTGCGCGCGCAGTGCTGTCGGCGATTCACTCACGTCAGCGTCTGGGCATGCGGGCACGTGCGCTGCAGGACTTCCATGCCGACGCCAAGCGGAACGGAAGCGGCGCGCCGCATTGACCGAGGCGCACGCCCGGCGACTTCCGTCGGCGTGCGTGTTTCGTTACCATGCCGCCCTTCGTGGCGATCAGCGCCCGGTGATCGGTCCGCTCCCTACTCTGTTGCAGGAATCACGATGGCATCTGAAGTCGCCGCTCTGCTCGAGGACACGCTTCTCCGCTGGAAAGGGGTCGAAGCCCAGCGCACGCCGAGCCGGACGAGCTTCACCATCCAGGGCTCGCTCTTTTCCTTCCTCACCAAGACGGGCGTCGTGGTCAAGCTCCACCCGCGCCAGCGCGAAGACGCCCTGAAGGTCCGCGACTCGCGCGCCTACGTCGGCAAGAAGGGCGAAGACGCCACCGACATGGTCGAGCTGCCGCTCGAGACCGCCCGTGACCTGAATCAGGCGCTGCCGTGGCTACGGCGCGCGTGCCGATTCGTCCGATCCAACTCGATGGGCTGAGCGCGGCTCCGGGGCAGACCCGGGCGAACGCCACGATTTTGTGACGTCCGCCGCACTACCGCTCTCCCGTCGAGCGGCTATCTGGAGGGCGCTTTGCCGCCGCCAGATCGCCGGGCGTCCGGAGGAGAGTCGAATGCGCCGTGCTTTCACCCTGATCGTCTTGCTCGGGTTCGCCGCGGGGATCACGGCGCCCGAGGCGTTCAGCCACGGCGGAATCATGCGCGGCCCGATGGGCGGCGGAACGACCCGCGGACCGGGCAACCCCGGGAAGCCGACGCGACCGAAGAACCCCGGCAAGACGAAGGATCGGCCCGCGGAGACGCCGCCCCCGACCGATCCGACCTCGCCGCCAACGACCCCCGCCGAACCGCCCGCGACGCCCACCACTCCTTCCTCGCCCGACTCGACGCCGCCGTCGGCCCCCACCACTCCTCGACTCCCCGGTCCTGTCAGCGGTCCCGTCACCGGGCCGACGGCACCCTCCGGTCCGCCGGCGGCCGGCCCCTCCGCTGTCGCCGGCCGCACCGGCGGAGCGGGCGGCGCCTCGCGGCGCACGCCTCAAGCCAGCGAGCGCTGGGAGACCTGGTGGGGCCACACGTGCGAGCTCTATCTCGGCCGCCACCGTACGAACGCGCTGCCGGCGACGCCGCAGCCCACGTTTGCCGCCGGTCGCAGCGGCCCGGCACCGACGCAATCGCTCCTCAGTGACGAGGTGCGCAAGAGCCTGCTCCCGCTCCTTGCGCAGGCGTTGCGCGACTCCTCCGTCGAGGTTGCCGACTCGGCAGCCATCGCACTCGGCCGCTCGCTGCCGCGCGCCGACGCGGCCCCGCTGCTGCCGCATCTCATGAAGAACCTCGCCCATCCCGAACGCAGCCCGCAGGAAGCGGCGATCCTCGGTCTTGGACTCGTCGGAGGTCCGGAGACGGTCGCTGCGCTGCGAGAGATCGCGCTCGACGCGCCCGAAGGTCGCCGCCGCTGCGGAGCCACCGGCCCCATCGATGACCTGCTGCGCGGCTTCGCGACGCTCGGACTCGGCCTCGCTGGAACGCAGGACGCGCTCTCTCCCATCGTCACTTTGGCGACGAGCGCCACCGCCTCGCGTGAACTCGCCGCGACGGCGGTCGTGGCGATGGGACTGCAGCGTGAGGCGGCGCCGGCAGCGATCGTGACGCTGTCGCGGCTGCTCGACGAACGCGGTCTCGATCGCATGGTGCGCGCGCAAGTGCCGATCGCGATGGCACGCCTGCCGACCGCCGCTTCGCGCGGGATGCTGCCGAAGCTCCTCGCCGCGCTCACCGACAAGCAGACGCCCGATGAAGTGGCGCGCTCCATTGCGCTCTCGATGGGTCAGCTCGCGACGCTCGACGACGGCGAAGCGGCGCGCGTGCTGATGGACGTCGCGCGGCGTCACGCCGACGCCTCGACCCGCGAGTTTGCGCTCATCGCCCTCGGCCGCATCGGCGAGCGTGGCGCCCGTGCCGAAGGAGACGATTCGGCGCAGCGACAGCCCGTCCACACGTTCCTGCTGGAGCAGGTGCTGCACCCCGAACGCAAGATGCAGCAGCCCTTCGCGGCGCTCGCGGTCGGGCTGTTCGGCCGTGGCGAAGCCACGTCGCCGGCGGCGCGCGCGCGAGTCGCTCTGAGCTCGCGCAAGCTGATCGAGACGTTCGAGACGGCGCGCGATCCCTCCCTGCAAGGGGCGCTGGCGCTGGCGCTCGGTCTCTTGCGATCGGACTCTGCTGGTCCCGTGCTCTCCGCGCGGCTCGCCGAAACGCGCGATCCGGCGCTGCTCGGTCAGCTCGCCGTCGCGCTCGGCATGGTCGGTGCGCGCGACGCGGTCGCCCCGCTGCGCGACCTCCTCGAGGATTCCGCCCTCTTGCCGACGACTCGCATCGACGTCGCGCGTGGACTGGCGCTCCTCGACGATCGCGATTTCGAAGGCCAGCTCCTCGACCTCCTGGCCGCCGCGCCTGACTCGTGGTCGGCCAGCGCCTACGTGAGGGCGCTCGGCCTCGTCGGCGGAAGCGACGCCGCTCCGGCGCTGCGCGCGATGGTCGAGGATCGCGAGCTGCCGGAGATCCAGCGCGGCTTCGCCGTGGTGGCCATCGGCCTGCTCGCCGAGCGGTCCGAGCTGCCCTGGAACGTCCCCTATCTGGTCGACGCCAACTTCACGCTGCCGTTGCGCCCCCTCGACGCGATCCTCGAACTCCTCTGAGAGCGCCGCGGCGCGGCCGAGAGCTGAGCGGGGCCGCCCACCGTCGGGGTGATCGGATTGAGAACTCCGGCACGGTCCCGCGGTTGCTCGCAAGAATGGGCCGCCTCGACCGGAGCCGCCCATGTTGCGCCCTTTGCTCGGACTCATCTTCTCGTGCGCCCTGGCTTCGACCGCGTTGCCCCACGGCGCCGTCTGGCGGCCGCCAAGCGACGGCGTCACCAACCCGGGCAGCGCCGGGGCGCCCACGACGGGAGGGCGCGGTCCCGCGACCGCCGGCGTCGGCGCACGCCGCTCCGCTCCGAACCTCGATCGTTGGGAGGCGTGGTGGTACTTCCAGCGCGAGATGTACCTGCCGCGCCACGCGGCCGGCCGACTGGCCACGCAGACGTCGATCCCTGGCTACCTGACGGGCCGCGGCGACACGCCGTCGCAGAACGACTCGCCGCTGCTTTCCGGCGAGTCGCGCAACCGGCTCCTGCCGTTCCTGGTGTCGGCGCTACGCGACGAATCGACGGAAGTGGTCGACGCCGCCGCGATCGCGATCGGTCGCAGCGTGAGTACCGCCGTCGCGGGACCGTTCCTGGCGCCGCTGCAGAAGACGCTCGCCCACGCGGAACGGACGCCGCGCCAGGCGGCGGTCCTCGGGCTCGGGATTCTCGGCGGCCCGGAAGCCGCGGCCCTTCTGCGCGAGATCCTCGCCGACAGCGGTGAAGGACGGCGCAGCTGCGGAGCGACCGGCCCGATCGACGACCTGCTGCGGGGCCTCGCGGCGCTCGCGCTCGGGCTCACCGACCAACGCGAGAACCTCGAACTCCTGTCGCGCGAAGCACGAACGGCCGGCACGAGCCGCGAGATCGCCGCCGCCTGCATCCTCGCCATCGGCCTTCACCAGAGCCACGCCCCGTTCGCGCTGGCCGAGCTCGCCCGCATGCTCGACGACGAATCCCTCGATCGCGACGTGCGCGCCCAGGTGCCGATCGCGCTGCAGCGGCTGCCGGGCGGTCGCGCGCTGCTCGGCACGGTGGTGCGACTGCTCGCGACCAAGGAGACCTGCGACGAGGTCGCGCGCTCGCTCGCCATCGCGCTCGGCACGCTGGCAGAACCGGACGAGAGCGAGACGATCGAAGCGCTGCTCACCGCCTCGCAAAGCCACACCGATTCGGTGACGCGCCACCTCGCCTTGCTCGCGCTCGGCCGCGTCTACGAACGCTGCGGGGCTCCCAACGAGGCGGCCGCGCTGCTGCGCCGCCGCGTCCAGGAGCACCTGCTCGCGGAGGTTCGCGATCCGGAGCGGCGCACCAATCGCGCCTACGCGGCGCTTGCGCTGGGGATCATCGGACGCGGCGATCGCGCGACCTCCAAGGACGGCAAAGTCTCGGCGCTGACGCAACTGATCGGCGCCAAGCTCATCGAGGAGCTCGACGGCGCGCGCGACCCGTCCTTGCGTGGCGCCTTCGCGCTGGCGCTCGGGCTGATGGGCGAGCCAGACGCGGGGCCGATGCTGAAGAGCGCCCTCGAATCGACGCAGAACCCCATCGAGCAGGGCCACCTCGCGTTGGCCTGCGCGCTCGCCGGCGAGCGCAGCGCGATCCCGACGCTGCGCGAGCGGCTGGGCGATCGCTCGCTGCACCCCTCCGTGCGCATCGACTGCGCGCGGGCGCTGGGCCTGCTTCAGGATCGCGGCTTCGAGGCGGAGCTGCTCACGCGGATGGCGACGGCCGAGGACCTCCCACAGGCGGCGGCGTTCGCGAAGGCGCTCGGCCTGCTTGGCGGACGCGCCGCGGTCGAACCGTTGCTCGAGCTGGCGCAGAAGCAGTCGCTGCCGGAGTTCCGGCGCGCCTTCGCGGTGGTCGCGCTTGGGCTCGTGGCGGAGAAGAGCGAGCTGCCGTGGAACGCGCCGTACTTGATCGATGCGAACTTCACGACCCTGCTGCGACCGTTGCAGGAGGTGTTCGACATTTTGTGATGGAGCTGACATTCGGCGCTGTGCGCCGAATGCAGCTCATCACCGCGCCGGCGGAGACTGCGCGGTGCGCAGCTCGCCTCTCGAGCGTTGCAGCTGACATTCGGCGCGAACGCGCCGAACGCAGCTGAACCGGGGGTGAGGTGGTGAGCGAGCGGCTGCGGGTACGCAGCGCTCGGCGAAAACGGAGCGGGGGTGCGGGCGCGTGGCTGCGGGTACGCAGCACGCGACGAAGGCGGTAAGGCGGTGGAGCGCGCGGCTGGGGGTACCCAGCGCGCGGCGACGAAGGGCGGTGAGGGGCGGTGAGGGGCGGAGTGCGCGGCGATCTGGGCGCGGTGACGCGAGGTTCCGATTGCCGTTCTCCTGGCGCGAATGCGCATGGAGAGCGGGAAACGGGAGCACCGGAAATGAACCGAGTCACACGTTGGACGATCGCCGCGACGCTGATCGGGTCCGGCTGCGCCAGCGAAACCGCGGATGACGGAGCCGCGCGCTACCGCGGCCAGCCACTCGATTTCTGGATCGAGTCCGCGGGTGCGCAGACCGCGGCGAAAGCTGATTCGGAGGAGTTCGGCGCCGCCTGCATCACGCGAGTCGACGCTCTGGTCGCATTCGCGCCGCATGAGATCCGCGCCCGCGAAGAGCTGCGATCCCTGCTTGGCGACCGGTCGGACGCGGTGCGCGACATCACGATCAGCGGCCTCGAAGAGGTGCCGGCATCGGTGCGCGGGTATCTCGCGCCGACGATCGTCGCGCAGCTTTCCGATCGATCGCGACTCGAGCCGGCGCTTGGGCTCCTGATCAAGTGGGATCTGCGGCTCGGCGACGGCGACGCGCTGCGTACCGCGCTCGCCTCCCGTCAGCCGCCGGCCACGCTGGAACGATGCGCTGGCGGCGACGAGTTCAATCCGTTCGCGTCCGCGGCGCTTGAGATCCTCGAGGATCTGGGCGAATCGGAGGAAGACCACGAACTCGTGCGCGGCGACGCGGAGTGGCAGCGGCGCTGGTCGCTGGCGCACGCGCTGGCGAAAGCGGGAGTGGTCGAGTCGCGCTGGCAGCGCGTGCACGAGCTTGAATGCGCCGTCCAGGTCGTCGCCGCGAGCGACGCGGCCGCCGATGCACCGTTCGAAGCGCGGCTCGTCGCAGCGCTCGATCGCGCGGCGGCGACACCCACGGTCAATTCGCGGGTCGATCTCATCGGTGCCAGCCGCGGCCTGCCGTCGCGACTGCGGCCACCGATGGTCGAAACGCTCGTGAGCGTGCTGGCCGAGGCCGACGCGGCGGAAGCAGCGCTCGAGCTGCTGCTCGAATGGGGAGCGACGGGTACGTCGATCGAGCGGTTCACCGAAGCGCTCGTCACGCCGCAGCACGGCCTCGCGACCAGGCTTGCGGGACCGCTGACCGAGGCGGCGTGGGAGATCGTGAAGAAAGAGGAGCAGGTGCCCGCTCGATACGAGTTCGGACACCTCCTGGCCGCGGCGGCGGTCGCCCTCGGCGAGCGCGGCGACGCGCAAGCGCTCGACACGCTGGCGCTGAGCCTCTTCCGCGTCGGCCGCGTCGACGAGGCGCTGGCGGTGCAGGTAGGCGATCGAGAAGCTCGCGCCCGGGCAACAGGCGAAGGCGATCGACTTCGAAACGCGCCTGCAGCGCTACCGCGTCGGCCACTGAGCGGCGCGCGCGATCACCAGACTCGCGCGCGCTGCTCCGGTGGACGCATGATCGGCGCATCCGAGGGCAGGCCGAAAGCGGCGGCGAACTCGTCCACGTTCGAGAGCGGGCCGACCACCCGGAAGCGCGCCGGGGAATGGGGATTCGTGTTCACCTGCAGGCGCTGCTGAGCCGGCGTCTCGTTCGAACGCCACGCCCGCGCCCACGCCAGGAAGAAGCGCTGCTCGGGGGTGAAGCCGTCGATGGCCACGCGCGGCTGGCCGGCCTGCGCACGCTGCAGCGCGTCGTAGGCGATCGTCACGCCGCCGAGGTCGGCGAGGTTCTCGCCCAGCGTGAGCTTGCCGTTCACGTGCAACTCTTCGAGCGCGACGTAGCCGTCGTACTGCTCCACGACGACCTGCGCACGCCGCTCGAACTCGGCGCGATCGGTCGGCGTCCACCAGTTCGAGAGGTTTCCGGTCGGATCGAACTGGCTGCCCTGGTCGTCGAAGCCGTGGGTG
Source organism: Planctomycetota bacterium (assembly GCA_031409275.1). Taxonomy (GTDB): domain Bacteria; phylum Planctomycetota; class B15-G4; order B15-G4; family SIAN01; genus SIAN01. The sequence continues at coordinate 97,811 of JANNXA010000037.1, read as the reverse complement.
ATCTCGTGGCCGATCACGGCGCCCATCGCCCCGTAGTTCAGCGCGTCGTCGTAGCTCTCGCTGAAGAACGGCGGCTGCAGGATGCCGGCCGGGAAGGTGATGTCGTTGTTGGTCGGGTTGTAGCCGGCGTTGACGAGGTAGGCCGGCATGCCGAACTCCGCCTTGTCGACCGGCTTGCCGACCTTGCCGAGGTCGCGCTTCTTCTCGAAGAGCGCGGCGCGCTGTCGGTTCGCGGCGTAGGAGTCGCGTGCGATCGCGAGGCCGGACCAATCGCGCCACGTGTCGGGGTAGCCGATCTTCGTCTTGAACGCGGCGAGCTTGGTCAGCGCCTTCTGGCGCGTCTCCTCTCCCATCCACGCCACCTTCTGCAGGCGCGCGCGGAAGGCGACGAGGAGGTCGTCGACCATCTTCTGGCAGCGCTCCTTCGCGCGCGGACTGAAGGTCTTGCCGACGAACGCCTGTCCGAGCCCCTCGCCCATCGACGAGCCAATGGCATCGATCACGCGCTTCCAGCGCGGGCGCTGCTCCTGCGCCCCGCCGAGCGCCCGGCCGAAGAAGGCGAAGTGCTCTTCGTCGAACGCGCGACTGAGGTACTCAGCCTGCGCGTGGACCAGCTGCCAGCGCAGGTAGCTCTTCCATTCGGTGAGCGGCCGCTTGACCAGCAAGGCGTCGAGCGCGGCGAAGTAGGCCGGCGCGATCAGGTTGATGGTCACGCTGCCGTCGAGTTCGAGCGCGTCGAGGTACTCGCCCCAATCGAAGTGCGGCGTCTGGTTCTGCAGCGCCGCGAAGTCGACCTTGTTCAGCAGCTTCTGCGGATCGCGGAAGTCGAGCGCGCCGTACGCCGTCGCCGCGAGCTCGGTCTCGATCGCGAGGATCGTCGCCGCGTCCGCCTTGGCCTGCTCGGCCTGCGTGCCGAGGCCGGCCACCATCCGCTCGATGTGAGCGAGGTACTGCTCGCGCAACGCCACGGAGCCGGCGTCGTCGCGACGGTAGTAGTCGCGCTCGGGCAGTGCCATGCCATCCTGCGCGACCCACAGCACGTTCATCGAGGCGTCGGCGAGGTCGGGACCGGAGCCGATGCCAAACAGCGCCGAAGCGCCGATCGAGTGGAGTCGCGCGAGCAGGCGCGGCAATGCCGACAGGTCGTCTAGCCCGTCGATCGCCGCCAGCATCTCCGACAGCGGCGCGACGCCCTGCGCATCGATCGCCGCCTGATCCATGCCCGTGGCGAAGAAGTCGCCGAGCTTGCGATGCAGCTCGTCGGAAGGCTTCGCCGCCGCCTCTTCGAGCAGTTGCTTCAGCACCGCGAGGTTGCGCTGCTCGACCTCGTTGAAGACGCCCCACTGCGACTCGTCGGCTGGCACCGGATTGCGGTCGAGCCAGCCGCCATTCGCGTAGCGATAGAAGTTGCGCGCCGGGTCGGCGCTCAGGTCGAGGTCCGCGAGCACGAGGCCGGAGCTGGAAGCGGAGCCAGGAGTAGGCACGTTCGAGACGTCTCCGTCGGAGGCATGGCAAGCGGCAAGGATCGCGCTCGCGACCACGAGCGGAAGAGGACGGGCGTTGCGTCGCATGGAGTTCCTCATGGACCACCGGCCTTCTTGCCGGCGGCACTCATCTCTTTGTAGGGATTGATCTTGCCGCTCGCGATCTTGAGCACGAACTCGTCGACCTTGGCGTCGAGTTCGGCGCGCTGCTCGAGCAGCCCCGGCAGGCAACGCTTGAAGGCCGCCTCGCCGCCTTCGCCTGCCATCTCCGCGCGCGCGTAGGCCTCGAATCCTGCGGCGAGCCCGGCACCGTTGGGCGCCGGGAAGTTGAGCCAGAGGATGAAGTTGCTCATGTCGGCGTAGAAGCCGCTCGAGATCGTGGTGATGGCCGCCTGCTTGTTCGCGCCGTCGAGCGCGCCGACCATCGTGATCGCGACCGCATCGAGCCCGTGGAGCCGCAAGCCGAGCGCGCGCGCCAGGCCGATGCGGTAGTTCGCGGATCGGCCCGTCTCGCCGAGGCGCCCGGAGCGCCAAGGCTGGAAGCGGATCGACTTGTCGAACTCGCGGAAGTGGAACGACATGTACTCGGCGATGCCTTCGCTGAACCAGTGGGTCGCCAGCACGCCGATCGCGCGCGACTCACCGCCGTCGCCCGACGCCAGCTGATCGACCCACGCGTGGGTCAGCTCGTGCATGAGCGTCTGGATGCCCGACTCGAAGGCGCCAAGCCCCGGCTTGATCACCGTCGACCAGGTGAAGCTCTGCTTCTTCCACGGCTCGTAGTGGGCGCGCATGCCCGGGCTGCCGGGGTCGCCGCGATCGGCCATCTGGTAGTCGCGGTAGCGCTGCTCGTTCAGGAAGACGAAGACGGGGAAGAAGAGCGCCTGGTCCGGTGGCTTCGGCGCCAGCGGCACGAGGTACTCGCGAATCTTCTGGTCGTACGCCTCGAGGTAGGGCGAGTAGCCATCCTCGACCGCCTTCTTGCGCGAGGCGCGCTCTTCCGGCGTTCCCGCCACCTCGACGAAGAGCGCGTAGGGTGGCTTGCTCTCGACCATCTCGTACTGCAGCTCCTTGAAGAAGGGCTTCTCCTGCAGTTCGAGTCGCAAGGCATCGACGAGACCGTAGTAGGGCTCGCTCTTCGCCTTCGCGGCGCGGGCGTCGAGCTCCTTGCGGGCGACCTCCCAGTCGGCGATCAGCACTGCGCGCGCGGAGCGTGGAAGGTCCGCGCGAGCGGCGTCGCGGAAGCGCTGCAGGTGGATCTGCTGCGGCGTCGCCGCTAGCGCGCTGAATCCCGGCAGGTCCTCGCCCGGACGGAGCTGGCGAACGTCGAGCTTCGTGCGCGCTTCGGGGTGGTCGGCGTCGAGCTCGAAGACGCGCGTCCACAACTCCTCCGCGAGCTTCGCGTCCTTCAGCCGATCGCCATCGCGCGCCAACGTCGCCGCCTCGGTCGCGTTGGCCGCGGTCTTGCTCTTCTTCTTCAGCGTCGCCGCGCTGGGGAGCGGCGGCTCCTTCGGCGCGGGCGGCGCTTCGGCGACTGGAGGCGGCGCGACGACGGGCGGCACCGCCGCAGCGTTGGCGCCATTCGTTCCACTCGCCGCGCCCTGGCTCGCGGTCGATCCGCCGTCCGCGGGCTCATCCTTGCCGTTGTTCATCAACATGAACACGAGGATCAGCAGCACCACTCCGCCCCCCACGGCGAGCAGCAGCGGACCGTTCGCCGGCTTCTTGGCCGACGTCGAACGAGTCGATCCCCGACGGACCGGACGGGACGAACGCGGAGTGGGCATGTTCGTGCACTCGACGATGGGGCCGCCGAACCCGGCGGCGCTGGAAGGCGGGCGATCGTAGCCCGGCAAACGATCGCCGCCATGTCAGCGGCGGGCCATCGTCAGCGACAGCGTGCGACGATCACCACCCGCGGGGCGGGCAGCTGCGTGGCGATCTCCACTTCGAGTTGCAGGCTGCCCAGCACCACCGCCAGCCGTCGCAACGCCGCGGTGGCGTGACCGCCCCCATCTCCTTCCGCGGCACCCACCAGCTCGCCTTCGAGGATCAGCCCGCGCGCCGCGAACTCGAGCGCGTCCGCGACCACCATCGAGTCGGGGTACATCCAGGCGAACGCCAGCGGGAGCACGACCCAGTCCGCTCGCGGCGAGCCGCTCGGCGGCAACGCTCGCGGATGGTCACAGAGCCAACACGTCTCGCCGCGCGCGACGACCGCCGCGACGCCCGGTGGCAGGCGGGCATCGATGTCGTCGCCGCGGCGTGGCGCATTCATCCGAGGCGGACGTACTCGAAGTCGAACGGCTTGCTGTTCACGCCGCGCGCCGGAGCGGCGGTCCAGTGGGCGATCTTCCCGACCTCGTGGACCGGCTTCATGATGCTCTGCAGGAACAGCATGTCGGACTCGGTCGGCAGCCACCGGGCGCGATTCGCGTCGAGTTCCGCCTGCGTGATCAGGTTGCCGGTCGGGTCGAAGCAGTTGCGCGAGTACTCGCCCTGATGGCGATGGAAGCGGCGGCTCGGCAGCGTCAGGCGCTCCTCGAGCCCGAGCTTCTCGAGCTCATGGTTCCAGCGGCGCACGGCGCGCTCGCAATCCTCGACGTAGTCGTCGCGCAACACCTCGTTCAGCGCGTTGCGAAGCGGCACTTCCTTGTTGGTGAGGCGGCCGTTCTCGACCACGGGGATGACCTTCATCTGGTCGAGCGCGGTGTGCTCGGCGCGACGATCTTCCTGGTAGCGCCCCTTGAGCGACGCCGCGAAGAAGTCGGCCGCGTTCGACGAGATCTCGCCGCCGAAGAGGTCGAGCGAGTAGGTGTACCAGAAGTTGATGACGCGCTGGATCGTCGGGAGGTCGACGGCGCCGAGGCTGCGCACGTCCTTGCCAGGGCTCTCCTTCATCAGCTCCGCGGTGCGACGCACCACGCGCATCAGGCCGGTCTCGCCGACCGAGAGGTGGTGCGCTTCTTCGGTCAGCATGAAGCGACAGGTGCGCGCCAGCGGATCGAACCCCGACTCCGCCAGCGACGCGAGCTGATACTTGCCGTCGCGATCGGTGAACATCGTGAAGGCGTAGAAGCTGATCCAGTCGTTGCACGGCTGGTTGAAGGCGCCGAGGATGCGCGGCTTGTCCGGATCGCCGGAACGACGGCGCAGCAGCTCGTCCGCCTCCTCGCGTCCGTCCTTCCCGAAGTACGCCTGCAGCAGGTAGACCATCGCCCACAGGTGGCGTCCCTCTTCGACGTTCACCTGGAAGAGGTTCCTCATGTCCAGCAGGCTCGGTGCCGTGAAGGCGAGACGGCGCTGCTGTTCCACGCTCGCCGGCTCGGTGTCGGCCTGCGTCACGATGATGCGGCGCAGGATGTTGCGGTACTCGCCGGGCACTTCGCTGAAGGTCGGCTTGCCGATGTGATCGCCGAAGTGGATCTTGCGATCGGGCGCTTGCTCGGCCAGGAAGATGCCCCAGCGATACTCCGGCATCTTCACGTAGTCGAAATGGGCCCAGCCGTCGGTGTCGACGGAGATCGCCGTGCGCAGGTAGACGTCCTTCTCCTGCGCCATCGCCGGCCCCATCTCCTTCCACCACTCGAGGTAGGCGGGCTGCCACGCTTCGAGCGCGCGCTGCAGGCGCTTGTCGTCGTTCAGGTGGACGTTGTTCGGGATGCTCGAGAAGCGGTCGACGTCAGCCATGGTCACAGCTCCGATGAAGCGCGGGCGACCTCGCAGTCGCGGCGATGAGTGGAACGGGGGGGGCGCTCAGGTGCGCCGATAGTCGAACGAGGGCCGTTCGGGACGACCGTAGAGCGAGAGCGCGCCCTCGTCGCCGGTCGAGTTGGGCCGCGTGAAGATCCAGTTCTGCCACGCCGAGAGGCGTCCGAAGATCTTGGTTTCCATCGACTCGGGACCGGCGAAGCGCAGGCTCGCTTCCATGCCGGTGAGCGCGTCGGGCGACATCGCCGCGCGCTCCTCGACGGCCATGCGCACTTCGTCGTCCCAGTCGATCTCGTCGGGCGCGAAGGTCACCAGCGCGAGCTCCTCCGCCTGCTCGGCGTCGATCGGCTCGCGGACGGCCAGCGCCGTCTTCGCCTTCTGCGGCGCACCAAGGAAGCGGCAATCGAGGCGCGAGAGGCCGTGCGGCATCGGGTAGCGCCCGCCATTCATCGCCGACAGCTGCAGGTGCACCGGTCGCTTCGCGTCATTCAGCATGTAGGAGCGATCGGCGGCCAGCGCCAGCTCGAAGAGCGTTCCGGCGAAGCAGCTGCCCGGCTTGATCAGCGCGAAGAAACTGCGACCGGTGACGTCGAGGCGGCGCAGCACGCGGCCGATCAGGATCGTCGTCTCCTTCACGAGCCAGTGGTCGGAGTGCTGCGCCAGCATCGCGTCGACCGCCAGCACCGCCGCCGGATCGCCTTCCGTCTCCAACTGCACGAGCCCCACCGTGTCGAAGACGAAGCGCAACTGCAGCAGCGCGTCATCGAGCTCGCGCGCGAAGGCGATCGCCCACGCCTTGCCGCCAGCCGCCAGCAGCTCCGCGCCATCCTTGGGCTGCGGCGTCTTCGGCGCGCGCACGGTCAGGGTGGCGACGCGCGTCTTCGGGAAGACGGCGAGCGTGACGTGCTCGTAGCGCAGCGTGTCGCCATCGACCACCGGATGGACCGGCGCCAGCACGACGCCCGCCCCGCTGCGCGCCGACTTCGGCGCCGCGGCGACGATCTGCTGCAGCCGCTCCTGCACCTTTGCCTCGAAGCGGCTGCGCGGATGGACCGCGTCGACAAGGCCCGTCTTCAGCGCCTTCTGGCCGCGGAAGCCCTCGGCCACGGTGCAGAAGACGTCGGCGACGTCGCGCCGGATCTTGCGCTTGTCGACCAGGCGCGTCAGGCCACCGGTACCCGGCAGCACGGCCAGCAGCGGCGTTTCCGGGAAGCTCACCGCGGAACTGCCGTCGTCGATCAGGTGGATCTCGTCGCACGCGATCGCGAGCTCGTAGCCGCCGCCCGAAGCGGTCCCGTTCAGCGCGGCCAGCGTGCGCACGCCCGACTCACGGGCGAACTCCTCGAGGCCGATGCGCGTCTCGTTGGTGTACTTGCAGAAGTTGACTTTGAACGGGTGCGAGCTGCTCTGGAGCATGTAGATGTTGGCGCCCGCGCAGAAGATCTTGTCGCGGGTCGACGTCACCACCAGCGCGCGCACCTGCGGATGCTCGAAGCGCAACCGCTGCACGACGTCGGCCAGTTCCATGTCGACGCCAAGGTCGTAGCTGTTGAGCTTCAGCGGATAGCCGGGGCGCCACGGCTTCTCCTCCTGCACCTCCATCACGAGGCGGGCGATCGGCCCGTCGACCGTGAACTTCCAGTGCAGGTAGGAGGCGGGGTGGCGATTGAAGTCGATCGGTTCCATGGGCGGGAAAAGTAGCGCGGCTGCAAGGGGGGGACAAGCAGTATCCTGCTCATGAGCCCTTGACGATCGCTCCGACGATGAGCAGTATCTTGCCCATGCCGCGCACGCCACCCCGCCGCGCCCCATCGCCGCCCGCCGCCGACGTTGCGCCTCCCGCCGCGCCTGCGACGGCCGACTGGACGGCGATCGCCCTCGAACTGGGCATGCGACTGCGCGCGGCTCGTGTCGCGCGCGGCCAGACCGTCGCGGCGCTCGCGCTCGCCGCCGATCTGTCGCGCCGCTTCCTCACCGATGTCGAGCTCGGGAAGGCGAACCTCTCGTTGCAGGTCCTCGCCCGACTCGCCGCCGCACTCGAACTCGACCTCGCCGGCCTCCTCGCTCCCGCCGGTCCGGCCCGCCGCGCCGGTTCGCTGGCGCGGGCGCGACTCGTCGACTTGAGCGCGCAGCTTCCCGACCACGCGCTCGCCGAAGCGCAGGCGCGCCTCGAAGAGCTCGCGGTCACGCGACGATCGACCCGCCGCTTCGCGCTGATCGGGCTGCGCGGCGCCGGCAAGAGCTCGATCGGCCAGGCGGTCGCGCGTCGCTGCTCGGTCGATTTCGTCGAGCTTGACCATGAGGTCGAGGCGCTCGCCGGCATGCCGCTCGCCGACCTCTTCACGCTGCATGGAGAGAGCTACTACCGTCAACTCGAACGGCAGTCGCTGCAGCAACTCCTGAAGGAGGAGCGGCCGCGCCTCGTCGCGACCGGCGGTGGCATCGTCGCCGCGCCGGAGACCTACGCCCTGCTGCGGCGCCGCTTCGTGACCATCTGGTTGAAGGCGTCTCCCGACGACCATTGGAACCGGGTGGTCGAGCAGGGCGACTCGCGGCCGATGCAGGGGCAGCCCGCGGCGATGGCACGCCTGCGCGAGATCCTCACGGAACGGGCGCCGCTCTACGGTCTGGCCCACCACGTCCTCGACACCAGCGCGCTCGGCGAGGCGGCCTGCATCGAACAGCTCGTGGCACTCGTTCAGGGCGCGTCATGAGCCGCGGCCAGAAGCTCGCGCTGCTGGCGATCGCCGCGCTCGCGCTGTGGCTGCGCTGGTGGCCCGACGGCTCGATCACCGCCGGCCGCGCCTTCCTTCGCCACGACGAGCAGCACTACGTCGACCTCGCGCGCGAGCTGCTGAACGGCCGCTTCACGACCAACTACTTCATCAACCCGGCGCTCTTCGGCTACTTGCTGGCCGGAACCAGCGCGTTGCTCGGGCTGCTTCGCGTTGCGCTCGGCGTCGAACCGGGATTCGCCCACTTCGTCGCGCGCGAAACGATGAATCCGTGGCTGATCGTGCTGGTCGGGCGCGCCCTCTCGATGGCGGCGAGCGTCGCGTGCGTGCTGGTCGTCGCGCGCCTGGGTCGTCGCCTCTTCTCTCCCGGAGTCGGCCTCGCCGCCGCGCTGGCACTGGCGCTCGACGGACTCGCCATCGGTCGCGCACCGCTCTGCGGCAACGAGAGCCTCACCACGCTGCTGGCGTTGCTGGCCATCGACGCCGTCGCTGCGCGCGAGGCGGTTGCCGGCTCGTGGCGCCGCCGTGCCGTCGCCGGAGTGCTGCTGGGGCTGGCCACCGCCACGAAGTACTCGGCCGGCATCTTCGGTCTCACCTTCGTGGTCGCGCTGGGTCGCCGCGTGGGACCGGCGCTGGTGGGCGCCGCGGTCGGATTCGCGCTCGGCGCGCCGAGCACGTGGCTTCGCTTCCGCGAGTTCCTCTCCGGATTCACGACGCAGGCCGCCTTCCTGCATGAGGGCTATCGCCCCGAAGATGCGGCCGTCCGCGCCAACGGCTGGCTCTTCTACGCGCGCACCTTCGCCGCGACGCACCAGGGCGTCCTCTTCGCCGCCGCGATCGCGATCGGGATCATCGGCGCGTTGATCGCGGCGCCACGGCGCGACGCGCGCGCGCAGCGACTGCTGCTCTCCGCCTCGCTGCCGCTCTTCCTCTTCCTTGGCAGCGGCATCTTCCTGCGCGAGCGCTTCCTGCTGCCGGCAACTCCCTTCCTGCTGCTGCACGGCGCATGGCTGCTGCACGCCGTCGTGGAGCGATTCGCGCGAAGAGTGCCTTCGCTGCAATCTCGCACGCCCCTCACGACGGCCGCGCTGCTGTTGATCGTGGCGGCGGCGGCGGGGCCAAGCGCGGCCACGCAGCGCCCGCTCCTCGCACGTGTCTACGGTCGCCCCGATGCGGCGAGCGACCTCTTCGAGCAGCTGCGGCCGGCACTGCGCCGCGACGAGACGACCTTCGAATTCACGCTGCAGCTCTCGGATGAGTTGCTGATCGACGCCGATCCTTGGCGCGAGCTGCACGTCGCTTCCCCCTCGCTCCCGCTGCGCGAAGAGGTCATCGCCGAGCTCGATCAGCGCGGGCTGCTGCCCGGTGCCCGTTCGCTGCGCTCGCTCTTCGGGACGGCCACGTCGCTCGCCGACCTGCAACGCGACCTCGCTGCCAGCGGAGCGAGGAGCCTCGTGGTGGTCTTGCCGGCGCGCGCGTTCGCCACGGAAGAGGGACTGCTGCGCGCCAATCGCGATCCGCCGTTTCGCGACTGTGCGTGGTGGGCCGACTTCGTGCGCTGGCTCTCCGCCCTGCCGCGCCGCACGGAAGCGGCCAGTCGTGACGGATCGCTCATCGCGGCGGTGCTCGAACTGCCGAGCTGAAACGGCTTGGCAGTTGCGGTGGTCCACGCGAACGCGTGGCTCACGCACGACCTTGGAGCGCGTCGACATGGTCGCACTCGTCCAGATCGCCGCGTCACTGGCCGTCGCGCTGCTGCCGGTGCGCACGGCTACGCAAGAGAGGGCAACAACGGCCGAGCTGCAGGCCGCGGTGGAGGCGTGCCTCGCCGAACTCGACGACGCGAAAGCACAGGCGCAGATCGCCGCGCTGGCGACCCGCTGCGCCGGCGATCCGCAGGCGTTGCTGCGCGCGCTGACCACGCCACCCGCGCGTCCGGCGGGCGCTCGTTTCGAAGTGGCGGTGCCGTGGCAGGGCGCCGCGCTGAAGCTGATCGTCGTTCCTCCGGCGCGCGCGAGCGACGGCGCGCCACCGGTCATCTTCGACCTCTTCTGGAACACGGTCGCGAGCTGGTACCGACTGACGACGCCGGTCGTCGCGTGGGTCGAGGGCGAGTTCATCCCGCCCGAGTTCAGCGACACGGGGCGCGACGCCTGGCGGAAGTTCCTTCACACCGCCTCCTTCGTCGCGGGCGGCGATCCGGACCGCCTCTGGCTCACCGGCTTCTCCTGGTCAGGCCACGCCTGCTTCGACTTCGTCGAGCATCGCCCCGGCGTCGCGCGTGGGATCGTCGCGCTTGGCAGTGCGCCGCGACGCAACCACTGGCGGCTCCTGAAGAACGTCGCCGGAGCGCGACTCCTCGCGTGTTGCGGCGGCAAGGACGACGCCGAGATGGTCTGGAATCTCGAGGAGTTGGCGCGCAGTGCGGCGAAGCTCGGGCTCGACGTCGACGTGACGATCGATCCGGACGGCATCCATCAACTGCCGCTGCAGGGGATGGACGCGGTCGCTGCCAAGCTCGACGCGACGCCGGTCGCGCTGCCGTTGATCCCAGCGAGCGGAACGCTGCTCGCCGACGGCGACCACGTCGCGCTGCCGTGGCTCGAAATCGTCGCGGTCGATCCCGACGCGGTCGACGTGCCGGCGCGCGTGCCCGTCTCCTCGTCGCTCAGCCGCGATCAGCAGCGCCAGGCGACGATCCGCGCGATGGACGGAAAGGTTGCGAAGCTCGAGTGGAAGCGCAGCCTCACCAAGGAAGGCGTCACCCTCGCATTCACGGCGAAAGGAGTGCGCTCGGCCGCACTGCTCGTGAAGGCGCCATGGCTCGATCCCGCCCTGCCCCTCACCGTGACGGTGAAGGGCAAACGGGTGCATGCGGGCATCGTCGCGATCGATCCGGCGCTGGCGCTCCACGAAGCGCGTCGCACCGGCGATCGGCAGCGGCCGACCGTCGCGCGGATCGAGTTGCGCTTCTGAGCGCGTCGCTCGCTTACGAGCCGCCCTGGGCCGGTGCCGTGCTAGCCGCCGCGCCTGGAGCCGGCGTCGCCGTGGCCGAGAGGCCGACGTCGCGGCCACCCTGCCCCAGGAACGCAAGCGCCTCGGCCAGCAGCGCGCGCCGATCCTCGTCGCCCTTCACATCGGCGAGGAAGAAGCCGAGCACTACGGCGCGCACTTCACGACCCGACGTCGCATCGCGCCGCGCGATCTTCACGCCGAGCCACTGGCCATCGGGCAGCGTCACGAACGGCTCGACGCCCGTCGCGCCGTCCACCGCGGCGAGCACGCTGACCTTGTCGCGCTTGGTCGCGAGGTCGAGCGTGAAGCTCTTGTCCGCGGCGATCTTCTGGGCACCCGGGGCAACGAAGTCGAAGCCGCGATCCCACGTCCGCACGTAACGAACGCCGAGCGTGTCGCGATAGAGCGGCGTGTCCCACACCGCCGAGCCCGCGCCTGGCATGCCGATCAGCATGCGCCCGCCCGCCTGCAGATGGCGCATCACGTCGCGCCCTTCGGGGCCGACCGCGCGCGGCGTCTTCACCCGCTTGCCGCCGCCACCGCCGGTGAACTGGCCGATCATCGCGTAGACGTCGTCCATCGACATCCCGCCGCCGCCGACCTCGCCGCCCTGATGGTTGTCGAGCACCACGATGCTCTGCTCGAAGTGGCTCAGCATCGCGGTCCAATCGAGGCCGTAGGGCTTGGGATCGCGGATCGCGTCGACTTCCAGGCCGAGCCCCTGGAAGTCGCCCTTCCAGATCGCCGCGACATCGAGATCGCGCGCGCGCTTCTCGAGGTCCTCGAAGACGACCGCCTTGCCGAGCTCCGTGCGCGCCGCCTTGGTCACGTGGTTCAGGCCGAGCAACGCCACCGGCTTCGCCGGGCCGAGCTCCTTGATCGGGAACTTGCGCACGAGATCGGTCCACGCCGAGTCCTTCGCGAACTGGAGGCGCTCGTAGTCGGGATCGAAGCCGAGGTAAGCCGGGAAGTAGATCGAGAGGCCGTGGCTGCGATGGTTGCCGATCGCGTGGCCTTCGGCCAGGACCGCGGCGGTCGACGGGAAGTCGGCGGTGAAGCTCCAGTTCTTGAAATCCTTCGCCGTCTTCTTGTCGCCTTCGCCCTCGAACTGCCAGTTGATCTCGGTGACGAACTCGAGCTTGCCGCTCTTGCTGTTCTTCAGCATCGGCGGGAACGCGAGGCGCGCCACGTAGTCGCCCTTCTCGTCGGGACCGGAGAGCGGCGTCTTCGCGAAGCGCGAGTTGGCGACGAACGGCGCGAGGTTGCGCGGCGGGCTCGCCCAGCCGTTAAAGCCCCAGACGACGTTGCCCGGTGAGCGCCGCTTGATCACGACCTCGTTCACGAGTTGCGCGTCGACCTCGGCCGGATAGCCGAGCAGGTCGATCACCCGCTCCGCGGCCGTGCGCAGCGCCGGATCGCCCTTCTCATGGGCGACGACCTTGACCAGGAAGTCCTGCAGGTCGACCAGGTTCCCGAAGGCGCGCGTCTCCTTGAGGATGCGGTCGGCCACGTCGCCGAGCAGCTCCTTCTTGCCCTGCAGCAGCTTCGCGACCTCTTCGACGGCGCCCTTCAACTCGCCGATGCGCGCGAGGCGCAGCGCCGACTTGGTCTCGCTGCCGCTCCAGAAATCGCCCTCGACCTGCACGCCGCCCGGCGCATACGCGCGCACGTAGGTCTCGACCATCGCCTTCGCCAGCGACGCCGCCGGCGCCTCGGGATAGGTGTTGAGCCAGCGCAGGTACTCGCCGTACGCCATGCCATCGCCCGGCTCGGTCTCCTGCGAGCTGGCCAGGAAATCGACCGTGTCGCGCAATTCGTAGGCGACTTCCAGCGTCGCCATCAAGCAGGCGTCGAAGTCGAGGACGTCGAGCTTGCTCTTGCCCTGCGCTCGCAGCGACGGCTGCATCCCTTCCAGCGCCACTCGCACGTCGCCCATCTCGAGCGTGTGGTGGGTGTTCTCGTCGGCGGAGACGCCGCTCCAGCCAGCGCCGTGGTTCCAGATGACCAGCGCGTAGTTCTCGGCCGGGAACTGCTCGATCGCGTAGCGGCCGAACTCGGTGAGCGGCTCGGGTCGCCCCGCATCGGTCTCGCCGATGTTGTCGAGCATCACCGAGCGGATGCGCATCGGATCGTCGTCCTTCAGGACGTACCAGCGCCGCGTGCCGGGCTGATTGTCGAGACCGCGGTAGTACTCGGGCTCGTGGTCGGAGAACGGGTTGCTGAGGTAGGCGCCGTTGGGGCGCGCCTTGGGCTCCGAGCGGAAGCGGGTGCACTCCACGACGACGTTCACTTCCGAGCTCGAGCCCGCCGACTCCATCTCGTTCATGTCCTTGATGCCGAACGGCTCGAGGTTGTTCGCGGCGTTCAAGTAGACCATCACGGTCCACTTCTTCTTCGGCATCGCGGTCGCCTTGGCGACGGTGAAGAGCGTCTGCAGCGGCTCGCGATCGCGCGCGGGGATCGCCTCGACGAAACGCAGCTCCTCGGCGCCGCGCAGGCCGCGCTTGGCGCGGTACTTCAAGATCGCGTCGGCCGCGTCTCCGTCGATACCGGGCACCTCGAGCAACTGCTCGCGCGTGACCGTGGCGAGGTCGACGCGCGGGAAGCCGCCGTCGTCAGGGATCGGCCCGAACTGGAACGAGATGACCTCGCAGCTCGCGTCGAACCAGGCCGCGGGGAAGTCGTCAGGCTTGGTCTCCTTCCACAGGTCTTTCGCGACCTCTTCGAACGCGTGGCCAGCGGTCCCGCGGATGCGCTCCGTCTCGCCGGCGAGTCGTCGGCCGAGCGCCGCCGTCTCTTCGCCGTCGTCGAGGAGCCCGCGCTTCGCGGCGAAGCGCCAGTTGAGCTCGACCTGCGCCATCAAGTCGGCGTAGGCGACCGAGTTCGGGTAGTTCTTCGTCGCCACGACTTCGAGCAGGTCGGCCACGCCGCGGAACTTCTCCGCGCGCAAGTGGGCGAGCAGTCGCCGCTCGCAGTTCTCCTGCTTCTCGACGTAGTGGTAGTCGAGCTCATCGAAGCGCGGCGGCGAGCCAACCAGCGACGAGATCGACTGCGCCGAGATCGGGTCGATCACCTTGCCGAGCGCTTCGAGAACCTCTTTGTTGCCCTTCAACCAGCGCAACGCCGTGCGCCGCTTCCAGACCTGTTCGAGCGTCGACAGCTCGCCGCGCAGGTCGACCTTGCCGTCGTCCGCGACCGCGCCCTTCACTGGCGCCCCCGGCTTGACGGGAACGTCCTGGGGCGCGAATCCCGACGCCGCGGCGCCGGTCGCAAGCGCAAGCAGCAGGAGCGGCAGCGAAGCGGTGCGATGGTTCATGGCTTCTTCATCCCTCGAGGTGGCATGAGTCGTGGCGCACGCTACCGGGGCCACGCTGCGCTGACGAGGAGGGCGGTACGCTGCGTGCGCCTTCGAGTTCCCGCCGGGCGCGACCGCTTGGATGGCGGCGGGGCGGTGCGGCGCACGAGCGAGACGGAGCTCTTTCGATGGCGACTCCTCGGGTGGTTCCATGGGTCGCGGTCGTGGCGGGCAGCCTCGCCGCCGGCGTGCTGCTCGATCGCGTTTTCACTCCGCTCACGTCGCGAGCCGGGCCGGTCGGATCGCGCGACTCAGCCGTCGCAGCGCTCGCCAACAAACTCGCGTCCATCGACGCCGATCGATCGACGTCGGAAACGGGGCGGTCGTCGGTCGATGGAGTGAACGTCGAGCCCGACGCAGAGCGTGTCGACGACGACCGCGCGGCCCGATTCGATGCCGAGCTGCGCCGCCGCGGCAGCGCCGGGCTCGCGACCGGCTGGTCGAGCGTGCGCCGCGACTCACTGCCCGCCGACGAGCTCGTCCGCGGCCTCGCAGCATTCGAAGCTCTCGTTGCGACGCATCCCGAGGCGCTCGGCGTACGGCTCGCGAATCAGGCGAACGAGCGCGAAGCGGCGCGCAAGGTCGGCGCCGCGTTCGAGCTGATGGCGCGAATGGAGCAGGGCGAAGCGCCCGATGCGGCGCTGCTCCATGACGCCGACGCCTCCGATCGAGGAGGGGGCGACCCTCGGTTTCCCCGCCGGCTGCTTCCCGACGTTGCTCGATCGGAGCCTTGAAGAGACGGACTTGTTTCCGCGCGACCTCGTGATCAGCGGCGCCGGCATGGACCAGACGCTGCTGCAGTTTGAAGACCTGACGGCGAGCGGCGACGTCCGCAACCTGACCCTGCGCGACTTCACCTTCTGGAACGACGGGCCGCTCTGCGACTTACGCGGCAGAACGCGGGCGACGATCACGCTCGAGCGGGTGCGAATCGTCGGCTTCGATTGCGGGGCGGGCGGATGTGAAGCACTCGGCCTCACGTCGACGGCGCTGCGCGCCATCGACTGCGTTTTCGCGGGCGGGTACGGCAGCTCCCCTGACTCGTATTGCTACCTCTTCGACGTCCGCGTCCCTGCTCTTGCCACGCGATTCGAGCGCTGCCGTTTCGAGCGACTCACGCTGTGGCACTCGCCCCGCGACGAATGGCGGGTCATCTTCGATTCATGGACGTTCGACCAGATCGACGCGTCCTCGCGCCGCGGCGATCTGCTGCCGCCGGGCATCGAGTTCGTCGGCAGCTTGCCGAACTTCATCGACACCTTTGGAAAGCCGCGCGACGAGACGCGCCGCGACCTCGGCGAGTACTTCCCGGGCTGGGAGGAGAAGCTCGGCCACTGAGTGAGGGCTCGGAAGATCGGCACGCCGGAACGACACACCCCTCCCGCCGCGGTGTGGGCCGCGACGAGAGGGGTGCGGTGAAAACAGACCGGCGTCAGGAGGTGCCGATCCAAGGTGCCGATCGTGGACTTCAGTTCTTCAGGACTTCAGTTCTTCAGCATGATCAGGAGCTGGCCATCCTCGACCGTGTTGGCGAAGGGCGCCGCCGTCGGGCGGTGAGCCTGCACGTCGAAGAGGAAGGAGCCGGCTCCGAACAGACCGTCGGTCGCGATGATTCCGCTGCTCTCCCAGACGCCCGAACCCACCGCGACGCCGTCGCGACCCGGCGGATCGAGCTCGACCACGCGGAGGGCAGAGAGCGCGTTGAAGCCGAGGGTGCCGGTCAGGTCAAAGCGCCAGATCGAGCCATCGCGCCCCTTGCTGCTCATGACGACGCGCGACTCGGTCGTGCCATCTTCCTGCACCATCAGGTAGTCGCCGTTGCAGTCGATGTTGTCGGGGCTAACCGCAGTGTCGCCACCCGCCGCGACGGTCGCGTCCGCGTTGACGACCAGGGTCAGCACCGCGTCGCCAGTCGGCGACTTCTTGTTCATCCGCATCGAGTAGACGCGGCCGAGTTCGTTCGCGCCCTTCGCGCCACCCGTCGTGTTGAAGAAGAAGTTCTTCGAGTTGCGCTTGTTGAAGCAGCCGTCTTCCGGACGCGCGAAGACCATGGCGTTCGCCGCATCGGCCGCCGCCTCGAGCTGCACGTCGCTCAGCGTGTTCGCGTTCGGGATCTCGATCCACTTGCACTCGACGGAACCGGAGGTGAAGGTCGCCTCGCTGTTCTTCGTCGAGTCCTTCGCGCGCAGCACGTAGAGCTTGCCACCCACAAGGCCGTTCTTCTGGAGGACGGTCGCGCCAGGCGACTTGTCCTTGGTGCCGACGTACATGTAGAGCTGGCTGTTGTCCTTGGTCGGGTCGAGTTCCGCCGGCCCGTCTTCCATCGACATCACCACGGTGAGGTCGCCGGTGCCCGGCTGCACCAGCGCGTTCTCCCACGCGAAGCGGCCGAGCCAGGTGAGGCCGTGCGCCTCATCCTCGAAGATGGCGACCGTGAGGCCGCCCTTGCCTTCGAACGTCCCGGCGCCGGCGCTCTCCTCGTTGGCGAAGTAGATCGAGGTGGAGAGTCCCTCGGCGGAACCGGCCATCGAGCCGGAGCAGAAGCGCGTGAAGGCGGGCGTCGCGTTGCCGACGTCGGCAGCGGGGCCGACGAACGCGTCGTCGAGGTAGACCTTGTCGTAGGCGCGCTTGCCGGAGAGGACCACGCCGTTCTTGTCGATCACGAAGCGCGACACGAACGCGCCGCGGTTCAAGGTCTCGCCGACGTAAGGCTCGGAGAGCGTGCCCTGCGTGTTCTCGTGGCTCAGGTAGACGATCACGTCGCCCTTGCGGTTCGAGCGCGCGCCGAGGCCGTCGGGAATTCCGACGAGCTGGTACGTGCGGGCCGCGTCCCCCGTCACCGGAACGCGATCGCCGACGCTCAAGATCGGCAGCAGGCTGTAGTCGGCGGTCAACGACACCGCGGCTGGCGGAACGGAGGGGAGCAGGCGCGCGGCGCCGACGCTGGTCGTCGCCAGACCGGCGACAGCAGCGGCAGCGGCCGCCAAGGCGATTCCATGGGCCCGGGTGAACTGCATCTCGATCTCCTCGTGGATCTTGGGTGGCTGGATCCGCTCGTGCACGGAAGTGTGCTCGAGAGGTCCACGAGATTCGCGCGGCTGCGTCAAGCGTTGGTGAACGCTCGGCGAACGTGCGCAGCGAAGATGAAGAAGAAGCTGCGGAGCACGCCGCGCGCGCCTACTCGAAGCGGATCGAGTCGATCTCGAGTTCGAACTCGCCGAAGCCGCTCTGTGCTCCGGGCGGCATGCGGGCGCTGATCGTGAGCCCCCTCACGTCCTTGGTACCGGCAGCGACGCGCGCGCCAAAGCCCTTCTGACGGAACGCCGTCAGCGGAAGACGTCGCTCGCTCCACTCGTCGCTGACCGCGAGGCTCGCGGTGAAGACGTCGTAGTCGCGCACGGCCACGCGATCGAGCACCACTTCGAAGGGACCGCCGTGGCCGCGCACGCGCACCACCAACTCCTTGGCGGCACTGACGTCGACGACTCGTGCGGCCTGTGGATCCCACTGCACCATCGCGCTGGCGAACGCACCATAGGGCGAGCCCTCGGCAAGCGTCCCGTGCATCAGCAGCACGCCGCTCCCGCCGCTCTCCGCGTTCTCGAGCGTCGCCGTCGATCGACCTCCTGGCGCCAGGCCGTCCGCCACTGCGCTCCACTCGCCGCCCCAGCTGCAGGCGAGGTCGCCGTCGTCGAAGTCGTCGACCTGCGGCGCAACGTCGGTGTGCAGGATCACCGTCTGCGGTCCGCGCGCGCGGGTCGCGTTGCGTTCGCGCAACTGGTCGCGCCCCACGTCCTGTCCGCCCTTCACCACCCCCTCGATCTGCCACAGCGCCGCCACGTCTTGCGTCGGATCGCCGCGCACGCAAACGAAGTCGGCTCGCTTGCCCGCCGCGAGCGAGCCGAGGTCATCGCGGCGCAGCAGTCGCGCCGATTCGAGCGTCGCGCAGCGCAGCGCCTGGCCGGGAGTCAGTCCCGCCTCGACGTAGAACGCGATCTCGACCAGCAACGACGGACCGTGCGGCGTCAGCGGATTGCCGGCGTCGGTGCCAGTGCCGCAGCGGATCCCCGCCGCGTGGAGCCGGCGCAGGTTCGCGAAGAAGAGCGCCTCGTCGTATCCCGCCCAGCCGTCGATCCAGCTCGAAGCGCCCGCGGTGGTGAGCACGTCGGTGAGTTCCGGATGGAGCAGGCCGGCGATGCGTTCGCGCAGATAGGGCGAGCGGCCGGTGGTGACGCGCTTCGCCCCCACCACCACCGCCAGCGTCGGCACGTAGCCGACGTCCTTCTCCTTCATCAGCGCGATCAACTCGTCATCGACGGCGCCGACGAAGACGCCGTGGACCAGCGCATTCACGCCAGCGCGCGCCGCGGTCTTCGCCTCGTCCAGCGTCCAGATGTGGCAGAAGAGCGGCACGTTTGCGGCGCGCGTGCGCTCTGCGATGGCCGTCAGCGTCGGCAGGTCGAGCGTCGGCAACTTGCCAAGCGTCCCCCAACCGCCGTGTTCCACGACGGCCTTCACGACATCGGGCTTGCGCGCCAGCAACGCGTCCATGCGCGTGCCAACGTCCGCGCTGGATCGCACGACATTGGGCTCGAAACCGAACTGGGTGCAATGGCCACCCGGCACGGTGAAGGCGCCACCCGCGGCCAGCAGGCGCGCCATGCTCGGCGCCTCCGCGACCTGCTCGCGCAACCCGAAGACGTAGTCCGGCTCGTTGTGCAGGTCGACGGCGGTCAGCACGCCGAACGCCGCGTGCGTTGCCAGATTCTCCTCCGCCGCCAACGTGAGTCCGCCCGTCAGGCTCCCGCCCGCCACCATTGAGTGGCAGTGCAGGTCGATGAGCCCTGGCAGCAGCGTGAGTCCGTCCGCCTCGAAGAGCGCCGCACCGGCCGGCAGCGGCGTGTCGAGCGACCGCTCGCCGACCACGCGATCGCCCGCGATCCAGAGCTGACCCAGCGGCCGCGTCGCCGCGAGCTCGGGATCGAAGAGGCGCCCGCCGCGGATCACGCGCGTCACCTTCGCGTCGGTGGCACGCTCCTGCGGCGTCGATGGACGGCCCGGCAATGCCGCCGCGAGTGAGACCAAGGGGAACAGCAGTGCGGCGCGCAATGCGATGGCTGGCATGAGCAACTCCGAAAGGAACGAGGCGCAAGCTACCGCGCTGCGACCGCCGCGGATCAGTCGCCGCCGATCAGTCGGCGCGGGGCGCACCGTCGGCGACCACGAGTTCCTGCACGCGCGCGAGCACCTTCGCGCGGTCGGTATGGGCCAGCAAGATCAGCAGGTCGCCCGGTTTCGCCCAGGCCAGCGCCTGCTCCACGGCGGCGAGCTCCGAAGGCGCATGGTCGAGCTGCTCACGCCCGACGCCGCAACGGACGAACTCGTCGGCCAGCAACGTCGGGATCACCCCCGGCTCGCGGCCTCGCAGGTACTTCTCCATCTCCTTGATCACCACGCGATCGGGATGGAACGCGGCCGCCGCGGCGGCGAACTCGCGGATCGAGGCGTCATCGCGATCGCCCGCCTGCCCGATCACCAGCAGGCGCCGTTTCACCGGCAGCGCCGCGGCCATCTCCATGACCACGCGGATGCCGTCGGGGTTGTGAGCGAAGTCGACGATCGCCGTGACGCCGCCGAAATGGACCACGTTGCCGCGACCGGGATTCTCTTCCGGCGTGCCATGGAACGCGCGCATGCCCGCCGCGATCGCGTGGGCATCGAACCCCATGCGTCGCGCGATCAGCGCCGCGCAAAGCAGGTTGGCCACGTTGTGGCGCGCGGCGCCGCGCAGCGTGTTCGGCGCGTCGACGATCGGCAGCAGCCGCTCGCGCCGCGCTCCACGCGCCAGCACCAGCCAACCCTCCTCGACCAACGCCGCCTCGCCACCCCGCGCGAGGTGCTCGATGACGTGCGGCAGCGTCGGCTCGCGACTGAACCAGCCGATCGGTTCGCTCATGCGCGTCGCGCGCTCGACCAGCAGCGGATCCTCGGCGTTGAGCACCAGGAGCCCGTCGGCAGAAACCGCCCGTCGCACGATCACCTTGGCCTCGACGAGGTCGTCCATGCTGGCGACGCCGAACTCGCCTAAGTGGTCGGTCGTCACGTTGGTGATGGCGGCCGCGTCGACGCGCCCTAGCGCCAGCCCACGGCGCAACATCCCGCCGCGCGCTGTCTCGAGGATCGCCGCGCCAACCCGTCGATCGCGCAGCACCATGCGCGCGCCCGACGGTCCCGAGTAGTCGCCGCGATCGAGCACCTCGTCCCCGACCTTCACCCAATCGGAGGTCGAGAAGCCGGGCACGCAGCCGGCCGCGGTGGCGATGGCCGCAAGCACTCGGACCGTGGTCGACTTGCCATTCGTGCCGGTCACCAACGCCACCGGCACGTCGTGCACCGCGCTCCAGTCGACCGCGTCGGGAGCCGGCAGCGCCTTGCGCTCGAAGCTCTGCGAGCCGCGGCCGATCCCGATCGAGACGACCTCGTCGTCGACCACGCAGCTCACTCGCCGCGCCGCGCACGCATCGCGCAGAGCGAGCAGCGCCGGATGGCGCTCGGCAGCGATCTTCGAGCGCAGCGTCGCGACCGCCTCGTCGAAGCGCGCCTCGCCCGGCTGCAACGGAGTTCCACCTTCGACCTCGCTCTTCGCGGACTCGAAGGCCGCTTCGTTCACTTCCGTGGCTGCGTAGAGCGCGTCGAGCGGCGCCGCGAAGGCGAGGTTGGCGCCGCTGCTCGAGCCGTCGCCGCCGCCGAAGAGGCGCGTGGCGATCGGCGCGTCGCCCCAGCCGACCGCGGTCAGCAAGACGCGCACGTGGTGCTGCCATCGGGCGACGAGGCGCGCCACCTGCTCCGCCGGACCGGCGACGTCGAGGATCGCGGCCGGCCCATCGAAGAAGCGGTTCTTGCCTGGGAGTCGCCGCGAATCAACTTGGGTCAGCTTCGCGGCGCGGTAGGTCGGCGTGGTCACCCGTTCAGTCCTCGCTCTCCTCGCGAGCGAGGCGCACGCCGCGCTCGTCGCGGATCAGGCGCTCGTAGCCGGACCGCACCTCGTCGCGCAGCGAGTCGCGCAGTTCCATCTTCACCGGCGCGGGAGTCGCCTCGAACGACTTCGGCCGTGCATCTCCGAACTCCGGCCGGAAGCGGGTGATCTGGTTCCAGCAACGCGTGATGGCGTCGCCGAAGGCCAGCACCAGATCTTCCTTGCGCGCCATCTGCAGCGCGGCCTGGAGCGCCTCCTGCTCGTCGGCGATGACATGGATCTGGTCGTCGCGCACACCCTTCGCGCGCAACGTCGCCGCCAGCATCTGCGGGATCTCGTCGGGACCGCGGCCGCGCGGATTGTCGTCGCGACGGCAGATGTAGGTGTCGAAGTGGCCGGCGCAGTGCGAGGCGATCTCGCGCACATCTTCGTCGCGTCGATCGCCCGGCGCGGCCACGACGAGGATCCGCTTGCCCTTCGGGGCGAGGCGCTCGACGAGGTCGACCATCGACTTGATGGCGTGCGGGTTGTGGCCGTAGTCGAGGATGACGCGGAACGGGTGCTCGTTGCAGACGTTCATGCGGCCCGGAGCCTGGAAGAACGTCGTGTCGAAGGTCTGCAGCGCGTGGCGGATCCCTTCGAGCTTGATGCCCATGGAGAAGGTGACCGCCGCCGCGAACATCGCGTTCTGCACGTTGTGCAGCGCGCGGCCGTCGAGCGTCGCCGGGATGAGGTGGGTCCACAGCAAGGGCATGTGGGCGCCCTTGTCGTAGAGGGTGATCATCTGGCCGTTGATGCCGTCTTCGAGGACGACGGCGCGGCCGCCGGCGCGGATGTGCTCCTTCACCAGCGAATGGCCCGGATCCATCGTGACGTAGCAGATCTTCGCCTTGGTGTGGTCGGCCATGCGCAGGCAGTAGGGGTCATCCGCGTTCAGCACCGCGTAGTCGCTGGCCACCTCGACGATGATCCGCTTGACGCGCGCGAGCTCCTCGAGCGTGTTGACGCCCTTCAATCCGAGATGATCCGCCGCGATGTTGGTCACCGCGGCGACGTTGCAGCGCTGGTAGCCCATGCCGCGCCGCAGCAGCCCGCCGCGCGCCGTCTCCAGCACCGCGACATCGACGATCGGATCGCGCAGCACCATGCGCGCGGCGGTCGGGCCGGTCATGTCGCCGGCGATGGTCAGGTGGCCGTTGCTGTAGACGCCGTCGGTCGTCGCGAGCCCCGGGTGCCACCCGTTCATCTTGAAGACGTGCGCGATCATGCGCGTGGTCGTCGTCTTGCCGTTGGTGCCGGTCACCGCGGCGATCGGGATGCGGGCCGGCGAGCCGGCCGGGAAGAGCATCTCCATCACGGGTGCGGCGACGTCGCGCGGATGGCCCTCGGTCGGCGCGACGTGCATGCGGAAGCCTGGCGCCGCGTTGATCTCGCAGATGCCGCCGCCCACTTCGCGATAGCTGCGCGTGATGTCGGGGGTGAGGAAATCGACGCCCGCGATGTCGAGCCCGATCGCCATCGCCGCCCGCACCGCCATCTCGCGGTTGTCGGGATGGATCGTGTCGGTCACGTCGACCGAGGTGCCGCCGGTCGAGAGGTTGCCGGTCGAGCGCAGGAAGACCTCCTCGCCCTTGGCCGGCACGGTCGTCTTGGAGTAGCCCTTCTTCTCCAGCAGCCGTAGCGCCTGCGCGTCGAAGTCGAGCTTCGTCAGCACCTTCTCGTGGCCGACGCCGCGCCGCGGATCCTGGTTCACGATCTCGACGAGTTGCTCGATGGTGTGGACGCCGTCGCCCGCGACGTGGCCCGGCTTGCGCAACGCCGCCGCGACCAGCTCGCCATTCACCACCAGCAGACGATGGTCGAAGCCCTCGATGAAGCTCTCGACGATGACGCCGCGGCTGTGCTCGCGCGCGGCCACGAACGCCGCCGAGACCTGCTCCGGCGTCATGAGGCGGATCGCGACGCCGCGACCGTGGTTGGCATCGAGCGGTTTCACGACCACCGGCCAGCCGATCTTCTCGGCGGCGCGGATCGCCTCGCGATCGCTGTAGACCAGCGACTGTTTGGGCACCGGCAGGCCGAGGTCGGCGAAGATCCGGTTGGTCTCGTCCTTGTCGGAGGCGATGGCGACGGCGATGTGGCGCGTCTCGCTGGTGATGGTCGCCTGGATGCGCTTCTGCCACTTGCCGTGGCCGAACTGGATCAGGCTGTAGCGGTTCAACCGCAGCCACGGGATGTCGCGCGATTCGGCCGCCTTCACCAGCGAGTTCGTCGAGGGGCCGAGGGCCAGGCGCTGCGCGACCTTGATGAACTCGTCGCGCTTCTCCTCCCACTTCCAGTCGCCGCCCACCGCACCGGCAGGGCGCAGATTCGCCGGCAGCAACGAATGGAGCAGCGTCAGCGCGAGGCGGCTGGCTTCGAGGCCGACCTCCTCCGCCTCGTACTCGTAGACGACGTGGTAGTGGCCGACCGGTCCGGCGCCGCGCGTCTTGCCGAAGGTGACGTGTTCGCCCGTGATGTTCTGCAACTCGATGGCGACGTGCTCGAGCACGTGGCCAAGCCACGTCCCCTCGCCCTCGCGCATTCGACGCAGGAAGCCGCCCTTCTCCTCGTAGCTGCAGCCGTGGTCGGCGAGGCCGGGCAGCGCGGCGAGCAGCGCCTCGACGAAGGAGGGGCCGAGCTTCGCGGTCGGCCAATGCTCGAGCTCGCCGAGGTCGAGCGTGAGGCGGATGACCGGGAAGGTCGCGTAGAGGTTGGGGCCGACGTAGACGCTGGTCTCGACGATCTTCATGACTTGTGGGACTCCGACGGATGCGGCTGCGGCCGCGTCGCCTTACGGCGCTTCATGTCGTAATGGCCACCTTCGGTGAGGACGTGGATGCGCAGATTGACCACGCTGATCGGTGCATGCGCGGGCGCGTCGTCGATCGACGTGAACTCCATCTCGGCGGGGTCGACGATCGTGACGGCGCCGCTGCCGACGACGGCGATGTCCTCGTCGGGGCCGATGAACGCGGCGGTGTCCTCGTCGAGGCCGATGCCGATCGCTTGCGGCACGGCGGCGATGGCGCTGATCAGGCGGCCGAGTCGATCGCGCTGGCGGAAGTGTTGATCGACGATGAGCTTGGCGACGACGCCCAGGCCGCTCGCGAGCTGCACCATCCCCTCGTGCGGCGTCGGGCCCTCCTCGCCGCTCGCGATCATGTGCTCGGAGACGAAGGCGGCGCCGGCCGACGTGCCGGCGAGATGGAGGCCATCCCGACGATTGCGCTCGCGCAGGAGCGACGTCACCTCGGTGCCACCGAGGACCGTGGTGAGGCGCATCTGGTTGCCGCCGGTCACGAAGACACCGTCGGCCCGCTTCAAGATCTCGAGCCAGTCGCGCCGGTCGGCGTCGCGGCGATCAAGGTAGTTGAGCACGTCGACGCGCTCGACGCCGCACAGGTCATGGAAGACGTGCTCGTAGGTCGGGCCGGTCGTCTTCAGCTGCGACGCGGTCGGGATCACCGCCAGTCGCGCCCGCTTGCCGCCGCACAGCTCGACGAAACGTTCGAGGATGCGCGGGTGGTGTTCCTTCTCTTCCGCCCCGCCGATGGGGACGACGAATCCGCGACGTTGCTTCGAGCTCATGGGCGGAGTGGCCCTCGAGGAGGTGTGAAACGTCGCGGCGCCGCGTCGACGCAGCCCGACCACCCCCCGTCACGTCGGCGCAGAGTCGGTCCGCACCCACGCGATCGCGGCGCCGGCGGAAACGTCTCCGCGGCTCGCGACGACCCGTCAGGTGTCCGCGCGCTCGAAGGTTCCGAGCACTTGCGCGCGGCCATCCCGGACGTGCCACATCCCCCGTGCCATGACGTCGCTCACCCGTCCCTGCTCGTCCAGAACGCAGAGGTCGGCGTCGCGGCCCGCGTCGATATAGCCCTTGGTCGGGAGACGGAGAAGGTTCGCCCAGTTCGAAGTGAACGCGGGCAGCACGCGCGCGAGCGGCTGCCCCTGGGCCATCAGCGCCGCGAGCGCCTCCGCCAGCGCGCCCGGCCGCCCGACGCCGAGCCCGACGCAGCAGCCGTTGCCGTCGAACTCGGGAAGGCTGCCGCCGCCGTCGGAACTGACCGTCACGCGATCGGCCGGCAGTCCGGCCGCGAGGTACTCGACCAGCGCCGCGTCGGCCGTCACCGCGTCCTCCTCGGGCGCAACGGGGAACGCCGTGAAGTCGAGGTGCCATTCGCGTCCGGCGACGCCACGCGCCGACTCGGCCGCGAAGCGACCGGCCAGCGCCAGCGCATCGCGCAGCAACCGCTTCTTGCGGTTCAAGTGCGTCGGATGGAAGACGCGAGCCGGCAGCTCGCTGGTGGTGATCGCCTGCTCGATCAGTTCGAGGCCGCGCGCGCCATCGCCCAGGTGCAGATGGAGCGTGCCCGCCTTCTTGCCGAGCAGCCCGCCCACGTGACAATCGGCCGCGAGCTTGAGCACCTCTTCGAGCGTCGGCTGGCTCGAGCGGTGGTCCGACAGCGCCACCTCGCCGCAACCGATGATGCACTCGATCAGCACCAGGTCGCCGCGCACGCTGCCGGTCACGGTCACGGGCGGCAGGTGGTAGCCGCCGGTCATGCACCACGCCGAGAGCCCCTGCTCGCGCAGCCCGCGCGTCTGCGCCACGAGCCCTGCCGTCCCGCGCGTGACGTCGTCGGTGCCGAGCACCCCCACCACCGTCGTGATGCCGCTCTTCGTGAAGTTGGTGAGCGGCAGCGGCGGCACGCGCGTCTTGAAGCCATCCTCGCCGCCACCACCCGTGAGGTGGACGTGACCATCGATCAAGCCAGGGATCAGGCGACGACCGCGCAGCTCGACCGTCTCGGTACCGAGGTGGCGCGCGAGACCGTCACGCAGCTCGCGCGGCACTGCGTTGCCCGCCGCCCCGACCCAGACGATTCGCTCGCCGGCGATCAGCAGATCGCAACGCCCGCGTGGCGCGGGCGCGAAGAGGTCGGCGTCGAGGAGGAGTTTCAGCGGGGCTTCGGGCATCGTGAGCTCGCAGTGGGAGCGAAGCGCGGATCGTAGCCCTCGGGCGCGACACGGCCACCGGACACGAATGGCGGGCGAATCGGTTCACGGTGGAGGAGGCCGGAACGCTCGGAGCGTCTCCAACCAGTCGGACCGCCAGAATCCAGGGACGAGGAGCGGAGGCCGTGATGATCAAGTTGATGAGGCAGAAGCTCGGTCGGACCGCGCAGCTCGTCGCAGCGTCGATTCTCGGCCCGACGATCGCGATGGCGCAGACGGACGCGAGCCAGGCGCCCCACCCCACCCTCGACGGCGTCCCGATCCCGAAGCTCTGGAGCGACGCGGCGCTCGCCGAATGGGCGACACCGGTCGCGGGGCTTGGCGTCGCGCCCGGCCACTTCAGCGAAGCGGAGTACTACGCCGCACCGGTCGATGACCTGCGCACCTACCCGGTCTACCACCCCGCTCGCGAGCCGAAGGGGTATCGCGACTGGATGAGGGCGCAGGGCCCGCAGCCGCTGATCGAGCCGGAGCGGCTCTTGACGAAGGCGGAGTGGATCGCGGCGGGCGAGCGCGTCTTCGAGCAGCTCGATACGGCGATCGCGCGCACCGACGACGCGGCGGCGCTCGCCCACTTCAGCGACGCGTCGGCGTTCGATGCGGCGCGCGATGCTCGCCACGACGTCGTGACGAAGGAGGGCATCGTCCTCGACTACCGCTGGGTCGTGGAGCGCGACGGGAGGCTGAAGCTGTCGCTCGGCAGCTGCGCGTCGTGCCACACCCACTTGATGGCCGACGGCAGCGTGCTGCGCGGCGCGCCGTCGAACTACGACCTCGCGCCGACCGTCGCCGAGCGGGCGCTGCTGGCCGGCTTCGATCCGCAGCCGCCGCTGAAGAAGGGGGCGAAGTTCTGGCAGTTCTTCGGCGTCCCCTGGCGCGCCGACGATCTCCATGCAAAGTGGAAGAACGCGCCGGACGAGCTCTTTGCCGCGTTCGATGCGTTGGACGACGGCGGCCCGGTCGGCCCCACGTTCAACCGCTTCAACGGCAGCCCCTACTTCACGACGCGCATGGTCGACCTGATCGGCGTCGGGAAGCGGCGCTACCTCGACGCGACCGGCACCCACGTCAATCGCGGGCCGGAGGACCTCGCGCGCTACGCGATCCTGGTCGAGTTCGCCGACAACGCCGTCTTCGGCCCCCACCGCTTCATCACCGAGCGCAACACGCAGCTGAAGAACCGGCCCTCCGACGCCGCGGCGTATGCGCTCGGCCTCTACCTCGCTTCGCTCGAGCACGTGGCGAGCCCGCATCCGCTCGACGCGAAGGCGCGCGACGGCCTGTCGGTCTTCGAGCACGAAGGGTGCGCGCAGTGCCACCCCGCGCCGCTCTACACCAGCAACGAACTGTTCCGCGTCGCCGACTTCGAGCCCGACCCGCGCGATCCGGCGACCGCCCGCCTCCACATCTCCGACTACAAGATCGACACCGATCCCGGCCTCGCGCTGCAGACGCGAAAGGGCACCGGCTACTACCGAGTGCCGACCTTGCGCGGCCTCTGGTACCGCGAGCTGCTGGAGCACTCGGGCTCGATCGCGACCCTCGAAGAGTGGTTCGACCGCGCCCGCCTCGAACCCGACTACGTGCCGAGCGGCTGGCGCGGTCCCGGCGTGAAACAACGCGCCGTGCCCGGCCATGAGTACGGCCTCGACTTGAGCGACGAGGAGAAGTCGGCGTTGATCGCGTTCCTCAAGACGCTGTGAGGCGCGGCGGCGCGCTGTTGGATCAGCGCGCCGCTCGCGAATCCCCCCTACTGCAGCGTCAGCACCTCCCGCGCGCTCGCGCGCGTGCCGCGGGGCGCCTTCTGGGCGAAGCACTGGAAGGTCGCGACGGTGCCGGCGAGGCCGGGCGGGATCGTGTCGGAGAGCGCGCGATCGCCATCGGCGTCGAAGGATCCGAGGTCGAGCACCGCGAAGAGCGGCGTGCCGTTCAGGTCGATCAGCGCGGTCAGCACGATCTGGCTCGTCGTCCCCTCGCCGACGTCGAGCTCGACGAGTTGGTTCGCGACCGCGACGTGCGGCGTGATCGAGAGGTGGAGGTCGTTGCCGCCGAAGAGGCGCACGCGGCCCGGCTGCGCCGGCATCGCCAACGACTCGGGATCGCCGAGCACGAGCTCGCCGAAGCCGTCGCCATCGAGATCGCCCGCGCCGACCAGCGCCTCGTCGCTCCACTGCATCGTGTCGGGCAGGTCGAAGCGGTAGAGACGGCCGAAGGTCTTGCCAGAGAAGAGGTAGCAGGGGCCGCTCGAAACCCACGTCGGCACGTTCGGGGCGCCGATCGCGAGGTCGCTGATGCCGTCGCCATTCACGTCGCCCGCATCGGCGCAGTGGACGCCGAAGCGACCGCCGGTGAACTCGCCCGGCACGAAGGCGAGGATCTTCAACGTCGCGCCCGAGTAGACGAAGAGGGTGCCGGTCAGCGGAGCCGTCCCGTAGCCGCGCGCGGTACCAACCATGAAGTCGTCGACGCCGTCGCCATCGAGATCGTGGAGCCGCGCCACCGACGCGCCGTAGAGATCGCCGACCTGCCCCTTGATCTCGATCAGTTGCGCACCGGTCGCGCTGGAGTAGATCCGCAGCGACCCCTGCCGCACGTTCCAGATCTCGTCGCACACGGCGACATCGTCGAGCCCGTCGCCATCGCGATCGGCGATGGCCGCGACGTCGGCGCCCCAGTAGAGGTGCGTGGACGTCACCGTGAGGAGCACCTTGCCGCTGCCGCTCGCGACGAGGTCGAAGTGGCCGCCCGACGGGCCCGAGTCGGAGACGACGAGGTCGCGCTTGCCGTCGCCGTCGAGATCGGAGAGCGGCGAGACGCGCGCGTAGAGCTGGTCCTTCGACACGGTCAACGCGAAGGTCTGCAGCAACGCGCCGCTCGCGCCGGAGAAGAGGAAGGCGTCATGCGTGGCGGCCGCGACATCGGGCGCATCGATGAAGTAGTCGATCACGCCATCGCCGTCGAGGTCGTCGACGAAGGCGCACGCCGCGCCGAAGAAGGCGGCGCTGCTGCCTTGGTCGCTGGCGTGGTGGAGCCGCAGCGACGCGCCGCTGCGCCCCGAACGGACGTCGACCGACCAGACGCTCGCGCCGAGCGAGTCGAGCGCATGCGTGGTGACCAGCAGCTCGCTCGCCCCATCACCATTGCGGTCGCCGCCGAGCCGATCGCCCGCGGCGACGCGCGTGCCGAAGGCGTCACCGGCGTTGGCGCCGGGCAGTTCGAGGAGGAGTTCCTGCGCGGGGAGCGGAGCGGACAGCAGCGCGAGCGAAGCAGCGGCGAGCAGCGCGGCGAACCGGATGGAACGCATGGTGGCACTCCGAGCGGCAGCGATCGCCGCGCGACGCGTGCGCGCAGCAGGCAGATCGCAGCCGGAGTTAGAGCGTGTGCAAGCGACGTTCCGCGATCGACGCGCCGAGCGCGGCCCTGCCGAAGCACCGCCACCGCGCGCCCCTCCGCGCCCGGCACGCTGCGGCGGGCGCGAACGCCCATCGACGCCGCGCGCGCGCTGCGTTTCCTGCACGCAGAGCGGCAAAGGGTGCGAGGGGGCGGCGGGCTACTCGCGCGCCGGCAGGTCGACGAACGACGGCCCGGCCGGCGGCGTGGGCGTCCGGCGGCCGAGCACGAGGTCCTCGAGCGAGTAGATCGCGTCGTCGTCCCGCGGCGCGTAGTGGCCGGCCGAGTCGATCGTCACTGTGACGCGCGAAAAGCCGTTTCCGCGGTAGCGACCGCGTGGCGTGCGGTCCCAACCGGTCGGCAACCAGAGGTGGTCGCCGAGGCGGCGGAAGCCGGTCGCGCGCCACGTTTCCATCGGCGAGTCGAGCGCGACGGTCGCGAAGCCGCGCGTCGGATCGAGTTCGTAGCGCGCGGCGGTCGACTCACCGATCGTCGCTTCGAGAAACCCCTCCGTCTCCTTCAGCGCGACCGGACAGTCGAACGCGGCCGCTTTGCGCGCGAGCGCTGGGGTCACGATGAAGTCGTTCGGCGCCATCAGGCGGAACGTCCCGTCACCGAACATGGTGCTACGAGGTGCCTCGATCCCCTCAAGCGGCACGTTGTCCGGGAATCGCTCGCGCGACTCGCTCACCCGCGACTGGTAGAGCCCCTCGAACCAGACGTGGTCGATCTTCCGGTAGCGCGTGCCATCCCAGCCGACGGTGTAGCGGCACTCCGAGAAGGGGCGCGCGCCGCCGTGCCACGGCACGATCTGCGGGTCGTAGTCGACGCGGAAGCGCTGCTCGCCATACCCTTCGTACCAGGCGCGCGCGTGCCAGCGGGCCTCGCTCTTCTTCCAGTCGCCGGCCGTCGCGTCCCAGTCCCAGTACTGCCCGGTCACCACCAGATGGAGATCGCGCAGCTCGTCGCGCGCCAGCTGCCGCGTCGCCGCGATGCGCGCCAGCGGATCGTTCGGGTCGTCGTCGGGCGAGCGCGGGCCGGCGCATGCCGCGGCCAACGCGAGCAGCAGCGCCGCTGCGACGCCGCCGCGCTGGAGCGATCGCGAGAGGCGCGTCGGCGGGAGGAGCGGAGCGGCGAGGATGCGTCGCACGCGCCGCTCGATCGAGGAGGGTTGCGCCATCGACGTGACTCCCGCGAGGCCGCGCAACGATCGCGCGCAGTCGACCAACAGCGCCGCGTAGTCGACGGCGGCGACGTCGCGCTGGACCACGACCTCGTCGACCGCCAGCTCCCGCTCGCGCGCCAGCTCCCGCAGCGCGAACCAGGCAAGCGGGTTGAACCAATGGAGCGCGGCGCCGACGCGCGCGAGCGCATGGACGAGGTTGTCGCGACGGCGCACGTGCTCGAGTTCGTGCAGCAAGACTGCGTCGAGACGCGCTGGCGCGAAGAGTTGGGCGACGGCGGGCAGCACCACGGAGGGCCGCCACCAGCCAAGCGTGCACGGGCAGGTCGGCGCATCGACCAGGAAGAGCGGCGGCGCGGCACGCAGCCCGAGGCGCGCGGCGGCCTCCGCGGCGAGAGCGGCGAGTGGTGGCGGCGCTGGCCGTCGTGCAGAGAGCAGGCTCGCCGCGGCGCGCCGCGTCTGCCACGCCGAGCACGAGAGCAGCAGCAACGCGCCCGCGAGCCACGCCGCGATCCAGAGGTCGAAGCTCGGCGATCGCGGCAACGCGCTCGCGTAGCTCTTCGACCAGCCGCTCGGCGGCGCATGTGAGCCCGCGACGGCGGTGAGCGCTGCAGCCTCACTCGCAGTGCCGCTCGCCCCGAGATTCGCTGGGACCACGCCGTCGCGTGGCGACGACACGGCAGATCTCCGCGCCCAGGCCGCCTCTGCCGATGCCTCCCCCACCGGTGCCGCCGCCATCGCAGGCGCGCGTGCTCCCGTGAACAGCGCCCAATTCGGCCCGCCGAGCAGCGGCAGCACGGTGATCGGCAGCACGAGCAGGGCCACGCTCCAGGGCGCCGCGCGCAGCGCAGGTGCCGCGCGCCGCAGCAGAGCGACCGCGCCCCACGTGGCCGCCAGGATCAGGGCCCCCTTCGTCGCGAACAGGACGAGCGGATGGATCATCGGCGGCCTCCCTTGCGTCGCGCGGCCTCGATCAGCTCTTCCACGCGGTCGAGCTCTTCCGTGGTGAGTTCCGCATCCGACGCGTCGAGCAGCGCCGCGATCGCCTTCTCCGTCGAGCCGCCGAAGAAGGTGCGCAGCAGCCGCTGCACGGCGCCGCGGGCGACGATCTCTCGCGCGCGCGTCGGGACGTAGACGAAGCGGGCGCCGTCGCGACGATGGCGCACGTGCCCCTTCTCCTCGAGGATCCGGAGCAGCGCGCGGACGGCCGAGTAGCTCGGCGGATCGGGCAGCGCGTCCTGCACCTCCTTCGCCGTCGCCGCGCCGCGCGCCCAGAGGACGTCCATCAACTGGCGCTCGCGTCGACTGAGGTGCTTCTCGACCCGCTCGTTCATCGGCAGAGCTCCGCGGCGACGCTGCTAAGAAAGCAGCAGTGCTAGAAACTTAGCACATTTGATCGACGCGTCAAGCGGGCGAGAAGGTCGAACGCAGGGTCTCGACGGAGGGCGGCTCGTCCGGCGGCGGATCGCCGTCCCTACTGCCCCAGCGCCGCCTCGAGGCCGCGCGAGAAGGCGACGCCGCGGCTCGCACCCGGATCGAGCAGCAGGAGCTGCGCGTAGGCGCTGACGCCGGCGAGCGCCTCGTCGAGCGGCAGGTCGCAGGCGACCGTCGTCCCGTCGACGTCGACCAGCAGCACCATCAGCGCCGCCGGATCGACCAGCAGCGTGCCGCCGAGGCGCGTCGGCACCGCGATCGCGCTCATGCCGCAATAGAGGAAGCCGACGGTCGCGACGCCGGCTGAATTGCCGAGCTCGATGCCGATCGTGGTCCCCATCACCGGGTTCGCGTCGAGGGTGAGCGCGGGGACGCCCTGCGTGCCGGCCCAGCCCGCGTCGTAGTTGCGCCACTGCGCCTCGGGATCGGGCAGCGTCCGATCGCGCACCAGCAGGTCGAAGAAGCCGTTCGCGTCGCCGCCGATCAGGTCGAAGCTGTCGGAGTAGCACGGGATCACCGCGCCATCGTCGGAGACGTCGAGCGCCGAACTGCGCGCATCGCCCTCGACGCCGTTCAAGTGGACCGAGAGCTTGCGCAGCTTCCCGGTCGCCCCCTCCCAGAGGAACGCATCGGCGGTGCCGTTGGTCTCGATCCCGGCGAGGTTGGTCGAGTCGCTCTGGAAGACGACGAAGGCGCCGTTGGCGGCGAGGTGCGGCAGCTCGGCGCTCTTGTCGCCGTCGCTCCCGTCGGCGGCGATCGAGAGGCGGCGCGTGGTGCCGGCCGCGACGTCGCGCAGGAAGACATCGGCGCGGCCATTCGTGTCGTCGGCGACGATGCCGTCGATGCCGCTCCACCAGACGAAGCGGTTGGCGTCGCCGCTCATCTCGTAGTCGTCGGAGTCGCCGGCGATCTCGCCGCCGTCGTCGCGCAGCGAGACGCGCGTCGTCGTGTCGAAATCGAGGTCGCGCACGAAGAGGTCGAGCGCGCCGTTCAAGTCGCCGGCGACGAGGTTCGCGGCGACGCTCGCGAACGCGACCTTGCGGCCGTTGCTCGAGAGCGCCGCGCGGACCGAGAAGCCGTCGCCCCCGGCGCCGCCGCCGGAGAGGCTGACCCGCTCGATGGCGCCGGTCGAGAGGTCGCGCACGAAGACGTCGGTGCGCCCCTCGACGTCGCCCGCGACGAGGTTGCTGGCGTCGCTGTCGAAGGCGATGAAGCGGCCGTCGGCGCTGATCGAGCCGCTCGTGCACTGCTCGTTCGGCTGCACGCCGCCCGCGCCGAGCGTGGCGCGGATCGTCGTCGCGTTCGCCTCGTCGAAGAGGCCGTTCCCGTCGGGATCGCGATCGCGCACGTAGAGGTCGCGGAAGCCGTTGGTGTCGCCGGGCACGAGGTCGCTCGCCCAGCTGAGGAAGACGACGAAGCGGCCGTCCTCGGAGAGGTCGGCGAGCTCACTGCGGTCGTTGCCGGCGAACCCGGCCGCCGTCGCGCTGATCAGCACCGTGGTGCCGAGCTGCCGATCGCGCAGGTAGACGTCGAGGCGGCCATTCGCGTCGTTCGGCGCGAGGTTGGTGGCGTTGCTGCTGAACGCGACGAAGCGCCCGTCGGCGGAGACGCGCGCGAAGTCGGAAGGCTGGTGGGCGTTGCCTTCGACGCCGCTGCCGGAAACGGAGACGCGCTCGAAGCGCTGCTGCGCCGGGGTGCCGGGCGCGATCGACGCGAGTGCCGCCGCAACGACGGCGAGCGGGGCGAGACGACGGCGACGGCCCATCGGGAACTCCACGACGATCCGCGAATCGGATCGAGGAGGGGCGAGCCTACGGCGCTTCCGCGCGATCGGCCAGCCGTCACGGCACCCCGCCGGCCTCAGCCCTCGGCGCCGCCGGAGCTCCAGAGCGCGCACCAGCGGTCGGTCGACTCGCTCGGCGCGGCGGCCTGCCAATGATGCTCCTGCAGGAGGCGGAAGCCGCGGTCGCTCGCGATCGACCGGGTGATGGCGAGCTCCGCCTCGGTCGGATTGCTGGTGAAGAGGAGGCCGCGGCGCGGCTGCAGCAACGTGAAGAGGTGGGCGACGATCGCTTCGGGGGCGAAGGTCCGCAGCGGCAACCCCCATCGCAGCAGCGGCTCGCGGGTCACGAAGGGGTTCAGCAGGAACGCGACGTCGAGCGCCTCATGGAACTCGCGCACGTCGATCGCGTGGTAGCGCCCCGCCTCGACTTGCGCAGCGTAGAAGCGGCCGTGATCCTCGCGGGTGCGCAGGTCGGTGAAGCGGCGGAAGGCGTCGAGCTCGATCCCGTGCAGCGCGACGCGCAACCCGTGCGCCGCGAAGCAGCGCTCGAGCACCGGCGCGAAGAGGAACGTCCGGCAGCCGACGTCCGCCACCGCCAGCCGATCGCGGCCGGCGAAGCGGGCCAACGCCGACCGCCAGTCGAAGCGCGACAGGCAGTCGGCGAACTCGGCCTGGAGCGGCTCGTCTTGCGCGAGCATCGCGGCGGCGTCGACGGTGCGGCCGAGTCGGAGGCGGCTGCGCACGAAGAAGTCGAAGCGATTGCGCAGGTCGCGCAGCGTCTTCCCGAGCCCCGACCGACGTTCCATTCCGGCCCCCCGCCGAATGCGCGCTACTTCTTGTAGTAGTCCTGGTGGTACTCCTCGGCGCGCCAGAAGGTCTGCGCGGGCTCGATCAGCGTGAGGAAGCGCTGGCCGGCATGTTGCGGTTGCGCCGCGAGCTCGGCGACGAGCGCGCGCGCTTGCGCGAGCTGTTCGCCATTCGCGGTGAAGATCGCGGTGCGGTACTGGCTGCCGTGGTCGACCGATTCGCCAGGCCGGCCCCATGGGTCGCACAGCTCGAAGAAGCGCAGCATCAGTTGCTTGAAGCTGGTCTTCGTCGGATCGAAGACGACCTTCACCGCCTCGGCGTGGCCGGTCGAGCCGCCACAAACCTGCGCGTAGCTTGGATGGTCGGTGGTGCCGTTCATGTAGCCCGACTCGGCATCGATCACGCCGCCGACGGCGGCGAAGGCGTCTTCGACGCCCCAGAATCAGCCGCCGGCGAAGTAGGCGGTCTGCGCTTCGATCGGTTTGCTGTCGGCCGGCAAGGTTTCACCCTCCGCGAAAAACTGCAGCGACGCCGAGTTGAGGCAGTAGCGCTTGCCGGTCGGCGCCGGCCCATCGTCGAAGACATGCCCGAGATGGGCACCGTCGCGGCCGCAGACGATCTCGTCGCGCGTGATGCCAAGGCTCGAATCGCTGCGGACGACCACATGGTCCGGAGCGAACGGTGCGAAGAACGACGGCCAACCCGTCCCCGAATCGAACTTGGCGGACGATTCGAAGAGCGGGAGCCCGCAGACCACGCAGACGAAGAGACCGGCTCGCTCTTCGTGCAGCAGCGCGCCGCTTCCAGGCGCTTCGGTGTCGGCGTCCTGGGTGACGCTCAGCTGCTGGCGCGTGAGCTCGGCGAGGCGCTTCGCCTTCGCCTGCGCGCTCGGGGCCGCGAGGTCATAGCCGCGCGACGATCCGCCCACGCGACTGCCAGTGGCGGCGGCGCCGCTCTCCGACTGCTGGCAGCTCGCACCGGAAAGGGCGAGCAGCGCCAGCAACGGCAACCGCGGCAACCGACGAAGAAGGGCGAATCGCATGAAAAGCCTCGAGGAGAGCGGGCCGAGGTGGAAGGCAATGCCGTGAACCGTTTGCCTTGAACCGCGATGCGGCGCGATGCGCCGTCGCGGCCTTGCGTCTCAGTCGTCGGTCGGGAGCCGGCAGCTGCCGCCATTTTTCAGGTGGTAGTCCTGGTGGTACTCCTCGGCGCGCCAGAAGGTCTTCGCCGGCTCGACCACCGTCACGATGCGCCGCTTCTCGTACTTCGGGAGCTTCGCGAGCTCGGCGATGAGGGCGACGGCGTCGGCCTGTTGCTGCGCGTCGGCCGTGAAGATCGCCGAGCGGTACTGATCGCCGATGTCAGGCCCCTGGCGGTTGAGCGTGGTCGGATCGTGGATCTTGAAGAAGAACTGCGCGAGCTTGCGGAAGCTCGTTCGCGCCGGATCGAAGACGATCTTCACCGCTTCGGCGTGGCCCGTGTCGTGGTTGCAGATCTGCTTGTAGGTCGGCGCTTCGGTCTTGCCGTTCATGTAGCCCGACTCGGCGTCGACCACCCCCTCGACCGTCGAGAAGACATCTTCGACACCCCAGAAGCAGCCGCCCGCGAAGTAGGTCACCTGCGTTGCCACCGGAAGGCTCTCGGGCGGCAGCGCTTCGCCATCGGCAAAGAAGCGCAGCGACGCCGAGTTGAGGCAGTAGCGCTTGCCCGTCGGCGGCGGGCCGTCATCGAAGACGTGACCGAGGTGCGCGCCATCGCGACCGCAGACGATCTCTTCGCGGACCATGCCGTGGCTGCGATCGGCGTTCACGCGCACGTGCTCCGGCGCGAACGGATCGAAGAACGACGGCCAGCCGGTGCCCGACTCGAACTTCGCGCCCGACTTGAAGAGCGGCAGCCCGCAGACGACGCAGGCGAAGAGTCCGGCGCGCTTCTCCTTCAGCAGCAGCCCGCAGCCTGCCGGCTCGGTGCCCGCGTTCTGCGTGACGCGGATCTGCTCGGGCGTCAGCTCGGCGAGGCGCTTCGCCTTCGCCTCCGCACTCGGCGGCGTCAGGTCGTAGCCGAGCTTGCTGTAGCTCGGCCGCTTCATCTCACCCTTCACGGCACCCTCCTCCTGCGCCGGAGCGCCGGTTGACATTCCAAGCAGCGCCAACAGCGACAGGAACCGTCCACGTCGTTCCATGACCTTGATCTCCCGAAGCGCGACCCCGCGCTCCTCTCGGCGCGGCGCCTCTTCAATGCCGGGATCATGGCGACGGAGTCGCGCCCGGGGGAGTCGCCCGGGCGGACGGTGCCGCGAACGGGTGCTTGCGAATGGAGTCGCCGATCCGCACCGCGCCTGGCTCGACCACCCGCGCGTTGATGCCGCGTAGCCGCAGCGCGCGCCCCTCGACCGAGTTGACGAAGGCGAGCGCGTCGGCGCCGAAGCGCTCGGCGAACTTGGCGCAGCCGGTGTGCGGCAGCGTCGTCACCTCGATCACCGCCGTGCCGATGGCGAGACGCGTGCCCGACGAGACGTTCGCAACGCCGAGATCGAAGTCGACGATCAACTGATCCCCGGCCAGCGCGAAGCGGTCGTCGCGCTCCGCGATCGCGTCGAGCGCGCGCACGTTCATCAGCGTGATCTGCTGCTCGGGATGCGGCGATCCATCGGCCGTGCGTCGACTCCCGCGCCGGCTCCAGTTGTCACCCACCACCCCCAAGACGCAATCGAGTTCCACGCTCTCGACCGCACGCCGCTGCCCGACCTCGGGCCGCACAAAGAGCGCGCGCAACACCCCTTCGTCCTTCGGCGCCGCCGCGATCTCCGCCAATCGCTCCCGCAACTCCTCGATCCGCGCCGCCACCCGTCCCTCCCAAGCCGCCCTTCTCTCCCAAGCCGGCGCTTCGCGCCGCTCCTCACCCCCTCACGCCCCCCTCGCCTTCGCGAGCCGGCGCTTCGCGCCGCTCCCCTCCACCTCGCGCCCCCCTCGCCTCCGCGAGCCGGCGCGCAGCGCCGCTCTTCACCCCCTCGCGCCACCCTCGCCTTCGCGAGCCGGCGCGCAGCGCCGCTCCCCTCCACCTCACGCCGCTCCTCACCACTTCACGCCGCCTTCGCCGGCGCTCACGCTGACGGAGCGCCGAGGTGGTAGATGCAAGGAGGATCGGCCCGAAGTCTGGCTCCGAAAGGAGCCAACGAGGGCGATCCGACGCAGCAGATGCCGCCTCGCCGCCCGTCAGCCGCCCGTCAGTCGCCGGAGGTGAAGGAGTTGTGGCCCACCTCCTCCATCGCGTGCAGCTTCTTGTAGGAGGCCTTCGCCGCTTCACGATCGCCGTCGAGCAGCGCGCGCTCGAGCTGAGTGAACTCGATCAGCAGACCGGCCATCTCGCGGCGATAGTCCGACAAGAACTTCGCCCGTTCGGCCTCGGGCACGCTCGCCGTCATCTTCGGCTGCAGCAGCTTCGCCGCGAGGATCGCCTGCTGCGCTTCTGCGATGCGCTTCAGCGACTCGGCGTCCTGCGCCGCATCGCCGATGCTTCGCCGCAAAAAGTGCTCGGCGTGCTCGACCTTCTCCATCTCCGCGGCGAGCGGAGTCTCCTCCGCTTCCTGGTGGTCGCGCTCCTCCTGAGGAGAAGACGCGGGACGCGCAGGCGGGTCAGCCGGTTTCGGCGCGTCCTGCCACGGATTCGAGAAGGCCACCGACGCCGCGAGCAGCACCGTCGCTGCGGCAAGAGCATTCGTCGTCACGACCGTTCCTTTCGTCGGGAGGGGAATCGAACGCCGCGGGAAGTCACGAATTCATCGCCGACCCGGGCAGCGCGATCTTGTAGCGGCCGCTGGCATCGGGCAGCGATTTCGGCATCGCCTTCCAATCGAGCACGTCGGGGAGGAGGTTCTGCTCCGACGCGAGCGCCTGGTCCCAGGTGAGCTCGCGCCCGCTGTAGGTCGCCATGCGGCCGAAGATCGCCGTCATCGTGCTGTTGGCGCCGTAGACCGCCTCGTTGTGCGGCTTGTCGTTGCGGATGGCGTCGAAGAGGACGTCGTGCTCGATCTGGTAGGGATCGACGCCCTCCTCGCCGCGAGCGCGTGCGAACTGCCATGCGGCGGCGCCTTCGATGCGTTTGGCCGAGAGATCAGCGTAGCCCTTGGTGCCGTGCGCGTGCTCGCTGACGCTGCTCCAGGCATTGGGCCAATGGTGGCAGTAGCTGAAGAGCTTGCTGCCGTCGGCGTACTCGAACTCGACCTGGTGGTGGTCGAAGATCTCGCCGTGGTCGATGCCGGTGCGCACCTGGCGACCGCCCTGCCCGCGCGCTCGCACCGGCGGACCGTTCTTCACCCAGTTGGCGACGTCGAGGTTGTGGATGTGCTGCTCGACGATGTGGTCGCCGCACAACCACGTGAAGTAGTACCAGTTGCGCATCTGGTACTCCATTTCGGTCTGACCGGGCTGGCGCGGGTTCACCCAGACGCCACCGTCGCACCAATAGACGCGCTGGAACATCACGTCGCCGATGGCGCCATCCTGCACGCGCCGAACCGCTTCGATGTAGCCCGGATCATGGTGGCGCTGCAGTCCGACGCCGACCTTCAGGTTCTTCTGCTTCGCCATCGCGGCGGCGGCCAGCACGCGGCGCACACCGGGAGCGTCGGTGGCGACCGGCTTCTCCATGAAGACGTGCTTGCCCTTCGCGATGGCGTACTCGAAGTGGAGCGGCCGGAAACCCGGCGGAGTGGTGAGGATGGCGACGTCGCACTGGTCGATCGCCGCCTTGTAGGCGTCGAAGCCGACGTAGCAGCGGTCGGGAGTCACGTCGACCTTGTTGGCGTGGTCGGCGCGCAGCGCGTTCAAGCTGCTGTCGAGACGATCGCGAAAGGCATCGGCCACGGCGACGAGCTTCACCGGCCCGGCCGTCGACAGCGCCTGCGCCGCCGCTCCGGTGCCGCGGCCGCCGCATCCGATCAGCGCGACCTTCAGCGTGTCGTCGCCGGTCAGGAAGGCGCCCGGCGCGAGCCGCTGCATCGCCGCGTGGGCGACGCGATCGAGCGCCGTCGACGTCAGCAGCGCTGCACCTGAGACTTTGAGGAAGCTGCGACGCGTCGGATCGTTGCGCGAACTCATGGCTGCTCCGATGGGCCGTTCAACTGGGCCGTTCATGGCGTCAGCGGCCACCGTGGCGCTGGCGATCGAGGATCTCGGCGATCTGCGCGACTCCGGGCTCCCACCACTTCTGCTGCTCTTCCGGCGTCGGGTCGCGCAAGGGACGCACGATGCGAAAGCCGACGAAGCGCGCGTCGGTGAAGTACCAGATGCTCTTCGGGAGCTGCGGGTCCTGCACCTTCCACGCCTTGCTCGACGCGCGGCGAGCCGCGCTGCGCAGCCGATCGGCATCGTCATCCCACGAGCCGCCGCGCGCCACGTGCGGGTACTCGGCCTGAGGCCAGTTCACCGGCCCGGCGACTGCGCCGTCGGCGGCCGCTTCGCCTGCCGACTTCGCGTAGTAGCCGGCATCGAAGGCGTCCAGCGTCCACTCGGCGACGTTGCCGTGCATATCGAAGAGGCCCCACGGATTGGCCTTCTTCTGCGCCACCGGACGGGGCGCCGCGTCGCTGTTCTCGAAGTACCAGGCGTGGTCGCCGAGTTGCTTGACGTCGTCGCCGAACGACCAGGTGGTGGTGGTTCCGGCGCGGCAGCAGTACTCCCACTCCGCTTCGGTCGGCAGGCGGAAGAAGCGGCCGGTCTTCATGCTGAGCCACTTCGTGTAGTGGCGCGCCGCGAACTGCGTCATGCAGATCGCCGGAAAGCCCTTCACGCCGTAGCCGAAGTCCATCGGCACGTAGGGCGGCGTCGGTCGGCTGACCGCATCGGCCCAGTCGTCGCCGGGCTGCTTCTTCTCGCCGCCGCCGCGCGCCTGCAGGTCGAGCTTCGACATGAACTGCAGGTACTCGTCCCACGTCACCTCGCAGCGACCGATCCAGAATGGATCGATCGCCACCGCGTGCGCCGGCCCCTCGTCCGACTTGCGGTCGGCCTCTGTTTCCGGGCTGCCCATCACGAAGCGACCAGCGGGGATCGGCACGAGCTCGAAGCCAATGGTGCTGCCCGGGATCATCTCGCGGTAGGGCTTCATCGATGCCGCGTCCGTTGCGAGCGCATCGGGATTGGCTTCGAGCGGCGGACGGCCGGGCGGCATCTCGGGATAGACGGAGATGCGCTCCTGCGCGGTCACGGCCGCGATCGAGACGAAGAGCGTGGCGCATGCGCCGGCCGCGATCGCTGGTCGACTTCGTGCCGTGCGCGTCGTCATCGCCACTTCGCTCTCCGCGACCTTGCCGCGTCCTCGCCGCGTCCTGGAAGTCGGCACCGAGCGCGCCGCGAGGCGCCACCTATACTCCCGCGCCGCAAACTGATGAAGGCCGCTCTCCTCCAACTCCTGCTGATCGCGAGCGTCTCGCTCGCCGGCTGCAGCGCGCCGC
Source organism: Planctomycetota bacterium (assembly GCA_031409275.1). GTDB lineage: Bacteria > Planctomycetota > B15-G4 > B15-G4 > SIAN01 > SIAN01. The sequence continues at coordinate 56,423 of JANNXA010000037.1, read as the reverse complement.
TCGAGCGTTTCACCTTCGACCACCCGGCGATGGGGACGCGCTTCCGCCTGCTGCTCTACGCCGACGACGCCGCCCATGCGCAGGCGGCCGCGGACGCCGCGTTCGCCCGGGTCGACGAACTGGAGCGACTCCTTTCCGACTGGCAGAGCGACAGCGAACTGTCCCGCGTCGGCCGCGCCGCGAACGCCGCACCGGGCACCCCGATCGCGATCGGACCCGACCTCGCGCGGGTCGCGGCGCGAGCACAGGAGCTGTCGGCGGTCAGCGAGGGCGCCTTCGACATCACCGTCGGCCCGCTCGTGCAACTTTGGCGACGGGCGCACCGCCAAGGGGTCGAGCCCGACGCCGCGGCGCTCGCGCGGGCGCGGGCAGCGACGGGGTTCGAGCTCCTCACGGTCGATCGCGACGCGCGCACGCTCACCTTCGCGGTGGCCGGAATGGCGCTCGACCTCGGTGCCATCGCGAAGGGCGACGCCCTCGATCAGGCGCTCGCCGTCGTCACGGAGCGTGGATTTCCCCGCGCGCTGCTCGTCGGCGGTGGCGACCTGCGCGCCGGCGATCCGCCGCCGGATCGCGATGGCTGGCGCATCGAGCTCTCCGACTTCTCCGACGACGACGCGGCGCCGGCTCCGTCGCCGCGACTGACCCTGCAGCTCGCCAACGCCGCCCTGGCAACGTCGGGAGACCGGTTCCGTTGGAGCGAAGTCGCAGGCGAACGGCGCAGCCACGTGATCGATCCGAAGGCCGGGCTCGGGCTGACTCGCCGCGGACTGGCGACTGTCGTTGCGCGCGATGGCGCGACCGCCGACGCGCTCGCCACCGCCTGCGGGGTCGCCGGGCCGGAGCGGGCCGCGGCGATCGTCGGTCGAGTTCTTGGCGCGGCGTCCCGACTGCTGACGCTGGAAGAAGGGGCAGTGCGTGCTTGCGCGTCGCCCGGCTGGCCACCGATGATGCCACTCCCCGTGGAAGCTAGAGGAGAGGACGATGTCGACCCATTCGCCGACCCGCCGTGACTTCCTGAAGACGTCGGGAGCCGCGCTCGGCGGTCTCGCGCTCGCGCCGGTCGCCGGCTCGTGGCCAGGCTTCGCGGTCCATTCGCAAGGCAGCAGCACCATCAAGGTCGGCCTGCTTGGCTGCGGTGGTCGCGGCTCCGGCGCCGCGGCCAACGCGCTGGCGGCCGATCCCAACGTCGAGCTCGTCGCGATCGGCGACGTCTTTCGCGACCACGCCGAGAACGCGTTGAAGTCGCTGCAAGCGAGCGAGCAGGGCTCGCAAGTGAAGGTCGCGCCCGACCACGTCTTCGTCGGCCTCGATGCCTACAAGAGCGTCATCGCCGCCTGCGACGTCGTGCTGCTCTGCACGACGCCGGCGTTCCGGCCGTTGCACCTGCGCGCGTGCATCGAGGCGGGCAAACACACCTTCGTCGAGAAGCCGGTCGCCGTCGACGGACCGGGACTGCGATCGGTCCTCGAATCGTGCCGCATGGCGAAGGCGAAGAACCTGATGCTCGTCAGCGGGTTGTGCTACCGCTACGAGAAGAAGAAGCAGCAGACGATCGCCCGCATCCAGGACGGCGCGCTCGGCGAAATCCATGCGATGCAGTGCACCTACAACACGGGTGGACTGTGGCATCGCGGCCGCCAGCCGAACTGGACGGAGATGGAGTACCAGCTGCGCAACTGGCTCTATTTCACCTGGCTGTCGGCCGACCACCTCGCCGAGCAGCACATCCACAGCCTCGACAAGATCGCGTGGGCGATGAAGGACGAATACCCGGTGAAGTGCGTCGCCAGCGGCGGGCGCGCCAATCGCATCGACCCGAAGTACGGCGACGTCTACGACCACTTCAACACCGTCTTCGAGTGGAAGAGCGGTCTGCGTCTGTTCAGCTCGTGCCGCCAGTGGGCCGGCGCGCCGTCGACCGACGTCTCCGACTACCTCTTCGGCAGCAAGGGCAAGGCGAACATCCAGGGCCACCAGATCTGGGGCGAGAACGCCTGGCGCTGGCGCGACGACGGCACGCCCGACGACATGTACCAGAACGAGCACGACGTGTTGTTCGCCAAGCTGCGCAAGGGCGAGATCATCAACAACGGCCAGTACATGTGCGATTCGACGCTGATGGCGATCATGGGCCGCATGGCCGCCTACACCGGCAGCGAAGTCACCTACGAGGCCGCGCTCAACAGCCAGGAACAGCTCGGCCCCGACCTCGCGACGCTGACGCTCGACACCGTCCCACCGGCGCCCGTCGTCGCGATTCCGGGCGTGACCAAGTTCAGCTGAGCGCGCCGGTCGCGACCCGATGCCATCGACCGCGCCTGCTGAGGCGGTCGATGGCTCGGTGACGCGGACCGACAGCTCCCGGATTCGACCCCGGTCGCGCGATCCTGTTCAGTCGGCGAAGTCGGCCGAGTCGTTCGCCTCGACGCCGGGCCGCGCGCTGCTCCACGCCAGCCTCATCAGGCCGGCGCCGAAGACGAATGCGGTCAGCGCCACGCCCGCGAGCAGGTTCCACCAGGCGCCAAGCGTCCCGGCGAGCCGCTCACCGCCGTGCATCGCGCCATCCGAGCCCGCGGGCAGTTCTCCTTCGATCGGCCCGATCGAGAAGGGCCACCGGTGGCGCCACACGAAGTCGTGCGCCGCGAGGTTCCAAGCGATCCCGAACGCGAGCAGCGCCGCGATCCAGCGCACCGATCGGCGTGCGCCATTGCCCGGCGGCGCCGCCGCCAGCGCGCCCAGCAGCAGCGGCAGCGCGGCGAAGAGGTGGTTCTCGTGCATGTGGGTCGACAGCAGGAAGAACGCGGCCGCGAGCAACGCAGCGATGCAGAGCAACTGCGCGCCATGGATGCCTGCGCGACGCGCTCGATGGCGTCGCACCAGCAGCACGATCAGCGCCGCCAACGCGCAGAGGAAGAGCGCGAGGCCGACCTCGGTCGCGGTCACCGTGCCTAGCCACGGCCGCTCGCTCGGCTGCCAGGGACCGACCAGCCACCAGACGTTGTGAGCGTTGACCGACGTGAACGACATGATCGTGACGTCGCCGAGGATGCGCTCCGCGACCTCGCGCACGCCGAACGTCGCAACGAACGGCGCGAACAGGAGTGCAGCGGTCGCCAGCGCCGCGAGCCCGCCGGCCAGCGTCCGTCTCAGACCGCCGACCAGCAGCGACGCGGCAAGCAGCAGCGGAAAGAACGGAGCGCCGAGCGGCTTCATGAGCGTCGCCAGCGCGAGCAGGCACCAACCGCCGACGATGCTGGCGAAGGAGCCGCGCGATGGACCGAGCACGCCGCCGACGCAAGCGAACGCGGCCAGCACGAATCCGCTGTGGATCGAATCGGGCTGCCCCCAGTGGCCGCTGTCGAGCAGCACCGCGGGGTTCAGCAGCCACGCTGCCACGATCGGCAGCGCAACGCGGCGCGCCGACGGCGCTCGTGCCGTGGCTCGCACGATCCAGGCGAGCAGCAAGGCGATCGCCAGGTCAGCGAGCAGAGCCGGCAACTTGACCAAGACGGTGAGCAGCGTCGAGTCGGCGGCGCGGCGCAGCGCGTCGGGCTCGAACCACGAGTAGATCCAGCCGATCGTGCGCAGCACGTAGGCGTAGAGCGGCGGGTAGTCGTAGCGCGAGAAGTCGTGGTCCGCGCCGCCCGCATAGAGCGAGGCGAGCCCATCCTGCTGCGACTGCAGCGCCCACAACTTGAACTGCCCGACATCGGGCGGGTACCCGGGCGTCGTCGCCAGCCAGAGGCGCAGCGCGAGATAGGCGAGCAGACAGAGGGCGACGCGACTGCGAGGCATGGCGCAGGAAGCTAGCAGCGAGCGGCGCTCCGCGCTCCGCGTTAGGCTCCTTCCCGCTCGAAGGCCCCTTCGCGAGACCGTTCCGATGACGCCTGTTGCCCCGCTTCGTCGCGTGATGCTCCTCTCCAACTCGACGCAGCCCGAGCGTGGCTATCTCGACCACGCCATCGACGCGATCGAGCGCCATCTGCGCGGCGCGAGGTCGCTGCTCTTCGTCCCCTACGCGCTCCACGATCGGGGCGCCTACGCCGCGAAGGCGCGCGAGCGCTTCGCGAAGGTCGGCGTCCGCGTCGATTCGCTGCATGAGGCGGCGGATCCGGTCGCCGCGGTGGCGGCGGCCGAATCGATGTTCATCGGCGGCGGCAATACGTTCCGCCTGCTCGATGCGCTGCAGCGGCAGCAGCTCCTCGCCCCGATCCGCGCACGCGTCGCGGCGGGCATGCCCTACCTCGGCGCGTCGGCCGGCAGCAACGTCGCCTGCCTGTCGCTCAAGACCACCAACGACATGCCGATCGTCCAGCCGCCGAGCTTCGACGCGCTCGCCCTGGTCCCCTTCAACTTGAACCCCCACTACCTCGATCCCGATCCGTCGAGCAAGCACATGGGCGAGACGCGTGAGACGCGGATCCGCGAGTTCCACGAGATGAACGACGCGCCGGTCGTCGGCCTCCGCGAGGGCGGCTGGCTCGAGGTCGATGGCGATCGCATGGCGCTGCGAGGGTTCGGCAGCGTGCGCCTATTCCGCCGCGGCGAACCGCCGACCGAACACGCGATCGGTGCCGATCTGAGCTTCCTGCTGCGGTGAGCGGCGCGCCGCGCGCGGGGCCGCGGCTCACTCCTCGAACAGGTCGACCGTCTTCCACTGCGCGCTCGGCAGCAGGTTGTCTTCCTGCAGCAACCAGACGACGACCTTCTTGCCGCGCAGGCCGTCGCCGCGACGGGCGAGTTGCTGGCGGCACTGCAGTTCACCGCCCCCCATCGGCGTGAGCGCGTCGATCGGGTGACCCGTGAAGCGACGCAACTGGTCGGCAAAGCCGCCGCCGAGATCGGCATAGAACTTCGCGAAGCTGTCGCCGAGCAGGACGATCGGGCTGCGCCGCACGTCGGCGGGATTGACGCGCGCGCCGAGCTGACGCACCTGGTTCAACGCCAGCTTCTCGGGCGTCGTGTCGGGCGCTTGACCGCCGGCGGCGCCGCCGATGTCGACGACCCGGCGCAGCGTCTGGAACGCCTTGCCCTCGGACGCCGACCCCGGCGCGTACCACGACTGCGTCTGCAGGCGCTGCGCCACGAGGCTGGCGGCGAGCTCGGCCGCGCGTGGCGTCCAGTGCTTGTTGCGCTGCAGGTAGATCTCGCCGACCTCGGGACCGCCGTCGGCGCGCGCCGACGCGAACGCCGGCGCGAGGTCGAGCGTCTCGACTCCGGCTCCATTCAACGCGAGCAGGAACTCGGTGGTGGCGCCGACCATGCCACCGAAAGCGGGGTCGGCGGGCGGCGCAAGCGACGCGTCGACGAGCTCCGGATAGAGCTGGAGACGGCTCGGAAAGAGGACGAGGACGAACTCGATCTCGTGCGCGCGCAACTGCCGCTCGACATCGACGATCACCTGGAACGGATGACCTGAAAGCGAGAAATCGACGGCGCGCGCGTCGGTCTGGCCAGGCGCCGGCAGATGCCACTCGAGCCAGTGGTCGATGGCCATGCGCGGCAGCCAGCCACGCGCCACCAGACGCCATTCATCGCCCTCTTTGGAGGGTTCGGCGTCGGCAGGGCCCGCCTCCGGCTTGCGCGCCTGCAAGGCCCGCAACCCGGCGGCGAACTCGTCGCGATGACCGAAGGCGACGACGCGCGCCAACGACTCCTCGAGCGCCGCGCGCTGCATCGAGAGGCGTTCCGTGCGCGGCACGACCGTCGACGTCGGCGCGGGCGGGACCGTCTGCGCGACGATCGCGGCGGAGGCGCATGCAACGACGATCCCGGCTCCGAGTCGAGAACGCGCGCTCACCAGCTCACTCCCCGACGACGGCGATTCGACGCCACACCGGACCGACGCGGAATGCCGACTCGGGCAGCATCCACACCACGATCTTCTTCTTCTTCCATTCGGCCGCCGACTTCTTCGCCAACGCTTCGCGGCAGGCGTCTTCGACGCCGCCCTTCGGATTGATCTTGTCGATCGACCAGCCGCTGAAGCGGTAGAGCTGCGCCGTGAAGTCGCAATCCGAAGAGTTGTGGAAGTCCGCGAAGCTCCCCGAGAGCAGCGTGATCGGACTCGACGGCCGCACCGAGTCGAGACGCGGGCCCTTCGGTTTCGTGACCTGCGTGCAATGGAGCCGCTCCGGCTTGGCGCCTTCCGGAGTGCCGCCCCATTGGATCTTGACGTCGACGTCCTTCTGCGTGGCGATCCAGTCGACGCCCTCTCGTGCCGGGCCAGGCGTGAACCACGGGTACTGCCGGAGTCGTTCCGCGACCAGGCCCGCGGCGAGCTCGGCGCCGCGTGGGGTCCAGTGCTGGTTGTAACGCAGGAAGAGCTGGTCGTGCCGATCCGCGCCGGCGCCGTAGCGCTGCGCGACGAACTCCTGCGTGAGATCGAGGACTTCGACCCCTTCGTCGATCAGCGCCCTCGCGAAATGGGGCGTCGCCGGGCAGAAGCCGGCAAAGCCCTCCATGGTCGCCATCTCCATCGCCAGTTCGGGATAGAGCGAAGGACGCGTCGGGAAGGCCACCAGCAGGAAGTCGATGCCCTGACCTCGCAGTTGTCGGTTCAGGTCGACGATCGCGGTGAACGGGTGGGTGGCGTTGTCGCGATCGAGGACCGGCAGTACCGGGCCACCGGGGCGGCTCTCGTTCCAGTCCAGCCAGTTCTTGAGCGCGATGTCGGTGAAGACGCCATCGCCGACGTCGGCGAAACGCTCGGTCACCGTGCCGAGCAATCGACGGATCGCGGCGCTGTAGCCTTCGACCTGGCCGAAGCGCGCCATGGCCTCGATCTGCGCCTCGCAGCGAGCGCGGTCGCCTGCCAGTCGCTGCGCGCGCCTCGCCGCCGCGTCGTCCGCAGCGACCGGCGCGCTCGCCGGCGTCGCGGGCGCGACGGGCGCTTCCTGATTCATGCCGCGAGCGATCGCAAACAAGAGCGGCACGCAGGCCACGACCGAGATCGACTTCGACGTTCTCACGGGATCAGCCCTTGGCAGCGGCGTGTGGGTCGACGAACTCGATTCAGCGGCCCGCCGCCGAGACGGCAGGAGCGCCGGCCCCGCCCGCCGCGGGCTTCGACGTGCTGCGCGCAAGCAACGTGTCGACCATCCTCTCGACCTCGTCGAGGTCCTCGGACTTGAGCTGGATCACGCCCGCCTCGTCGAGCACAAACATGGTCGGCCACGTCGAGACGTTCCAGCGCGTCGCAATCGGTCCGTAGGCATCGCCGCCGTCGAAGAAGGATCGCCACGAGAGGCGGTCATGCTTGAGTTCGACTTCGAGCTGCGTCTTCGGATCGCTGTTGATGCCGACCAGCGCGAAGGGCGCGTCCTTCAAGCGATCGACCATCAACCGCTCGCCCGAAAGGTTGTGGCGGCAGATCGGGCACCAGAAGCCCCAGAAGTCGAGCGCGACCACCTTCCCGCGGTAGTCGGAAAGCTTGAACGGCACGCCGTCCTCGTCCGCGCCGTCGATCTCGGGAGCCACCATGCCGACCTGCAGATGTTCGAACTCGAAGAGCTCGGCGTCGGCGACGGCGCCCAAGTAGCCCGCCTTGCGGTGTTCCGCGAAGTAGAAGTCGTCGACGACGCGCCGCAGCGACGCGAGTCCGGCCTCGCGTAGAGCTGGAACTCCGCGCGCGACGTTCGCGGCAAGCAGCGCCGCGCCGCGCTTCTGCGCGTAGGCGGAACGAGCCGACTCGGCGACGCGCGCGTCGGTGAAGTAGGCGACATCGTCAGCGAAGTCGAGCCGCAGGTGGCCGAGCGCGTAGGCCGCGTACCCCTGCACCTCACGCTGATCGACCGTCGTCACCAACGCGTCGAGCAGAGCTTCGTGAGAGAAGCTCGCAGCCCCGCGCATCAACGACTGCGCCAGCGCCACCAGCAGCTTCGGTTCTGCGCCGCTGTGGACGATCGCTTCGATGGCGCGAGCCGCCATCGGCTGGCCCGGCTCGAGCATCAGCACGCTCACGCACGCCTCGAGGCCCTGCTGCGTCGCCGGGGCACTCGCCGCCAGCGCCAGCAACTGCTCGGCATAGGCGGACACGAGCTTCTCGCGTGCCTCGGGGTGACTCGCGAGCGCCTGCTGAAAGCGGGTCGTCGCGGCCGAGAGCTGCTCGGCGAACGGTCGCGGGGAGGCGTCCCCTTGCTGCCGCGCGAATGCGCAGGAACCGATGAGCGTGGCGGCGAGGAGCGAAGCAGCGATCATGAGCGCACTCCGAGGGAACCCGAGGGCGCCCATTGGAGCATCGAGACCCCCTCCGCGCGACCCTTGACCGCGAGCGCACTCAGTCGACTGCGATTCGGCAGTACGGACAGAAGCGCCAGCCCGACTCGAGTTCGCTGCCGCAATGGTGGCAGCCGCTGCGGCTCGTTGCGCGGGCCGTGCCGCACCAGGGACAGGTGGCGAGTCCGACCCGCACGGCGCGCTGGCAGCTCGCGCAGGCCGCTTCTTGCGGCTGGGCGTCGCGGACGAGGAGGTAGACGAGCGCGCCGACGACGTGGCCGAACAGAGCGAACAGGGCCCAGATGAACGGGCGGGCGATGCTCCGAGAACGGGCGTCCCACAGCACCCAGGCCGCTGGACCGAGCAGGATCGCTGCGAAGAAAAGGACCGCCGCGACCGAGCTACCGACGCCCGCGAGCAGCAGCGGGCCCCCGGCGATCGCAAAGAGCGCGACGACCCCGACGCCGAGCGCGATCGTGCCGCGACGTCCAAGGCGCTGCATCAGGAAGTGTCGAAGCGAATCGATCAAACGGGAGTTCTCGAGCGAAGCGCGCGGGTTCACGTCGAACTCGGCGGCAGGCCATCGACCGCGGCCGCGTGGAGGAGCGGCGTTCGCAACAACGGAAGGGCGATCAACGAAAGCACGGACCCGAACCCGAGGAAGAGCATCGGCAACAGCCACTCGCTGTTCGACGGTGCCGTCGCGAAGCAGCGCGCGACCGCGGGACTGTAGCGGAGCAGGCCGCCGGCAAGGACCAGCGCGACGGTGGCCAATGCGGCCCACTCGATCGGCGCCACGTCGTGGCGGCTCGAGACCGGCTCGGCGAGCCGCACTCGCGCCTCCCGTCGGGAGGGCTCCGACGAAAGCGCCGCACGCAGGGCCTCCAGGCGGCGGGGATCGGTGGGCGGGGACGGCAGCGTCTTCAGGTCGCCGATCAGTTCCGCGAACGCCGCGTGCTCGTCGCGGCAACGGCGACAGTCGGCGAGGTGGCGGAGCAGCGGGTCGAGGCGCTGCGGGTCGCGATCAACGTCAGCGGCGGCGAGGAGCAGTTCGCTCCACGCCGCCGCAACCCGGTCACAATGGGGATCACGGTCGTCGGAATCGGGAGGGAGGGAGGACATCGCGCCACCTACCCGGCCAACGACTCCCGCGGATCAATGCGTTTCCGCGAGAGCTTCCGGCAGCGCGGCGCGCAACCGGTGCATCGCGTAGTGGCAGCGCGACTTCACGGTGCCCTCGGGGATGTCGAGGATGGCCGCGATCTCGGCCACCGGGCGCTCTTCGATATGGCGCAACACCAGGATGGCCCGGTCGCGCTCCGTGAGTTCACCGAGCGCCGCGTGGAGGAGGCGGTGACGCTCGTCGAGGGCCGCGGCGTCGATCGGGCTCTGCCCCTTCGCGGGAGGGAGGACCTGAAGTGCGGAGAGCTCGCTCTCGCTCGAGGACCGCAGCGCGAGGCGGTTGTAGGCGAGATTGGCGGCCGCTCGATAGAGCCACGCGCTGAACGTCCCGCGCGCGGGGTCGAAGAGTTCGGCGCGTCGCCAGATTTTCACGAACGCTTCCTGGCAGACGTCTTCCGCCCGAGCGCGGTCACGCAGCATCCGCTCCAGGAATCGCAGCAACCCGGGCGAATGGCGTTCGTGGAGGACTTCGAGCGCTTCCTCGGCGCGGTTCTGGCAGTGGGCCATCAGCTCGGAGTCGCCGAGCGCGCTCCAAGCGCGGCGGCGGTCGGCGCGGGTAGGATGCTCGGCCGTCGTCGCGGACGTCGACGGGTCCCGCTCCGGCTGCACATCTGCGCCGTTCCGGCGCGCCGGTGCTCGGCCCCACGCCAGTCCCATCAGGCCTAGAGAAGCTGAAACTGTGCTCATTCCGATCACCCCCCACGGTACGCGCGAGTTGATCGCGATCACGGTTCTGTGTGGCCTCCTCGCGTGGGGACTCGCCCTCGTCGCGTGGCCCTTGGTGCTCGTTCCGGCAGCACTGCTCGTGTTCGCCGTCTCGTTCTTCCGCGATCCTGAACGCAAGCTCCCTGCCGATCCCACCGTGCTGGTTTCGCCCGCCGATGGAACGGTCGCCGACATCGTCGAGTTGCCGCGCACCGAACTGCTCGCGGAACCCTGCATTCGGGTCGGGATCTTCCTTTCGGTGCTGAACGTCCACGTCAACCGCTGCCCATGGAGCGCGAAGGTGGTGGCCCTGAAACATCAGCCGGGCCAATTCCTCGACGCCCGCCACCCCGACGTCTCGAAGCTGAACGAGGCGCAGGAGATCCGTCTCGAGGCGGAGTTCCCGTTCGTCGTGCGGCAGGTCGCGGGACTGATCGCCCGGCGGATCGTCTGCCCGCTGACCGTCGGCGACGCGCTCACGCGCGGCCAGCGCATGGGCATGATCAAGTTCGGTTCGCGGACCGAGTTGATCGTGCCGCTTCGCCTCAAGCCAGACGTGCTGGTGAAGGTTGGCGACAAGGTCAGCGGGACTTCGACGCCGCTCGTGCGGCTCGGGGCGCGCGCGACGCCGTCTGCATGAGGAGCGCCGCGTGAAGCCGGTCGCGATCCTGCCCGCTCTGTGCACGCTCGGCAACGCGTTCTGCGGTTTCCTCGCCATTGCCAAGGGCGCCGACGCCATCAGCCTGCTGTGGCGCGCCCCCTCGCCGCCGCCGCCCGAGGTCCTGGTCGACTTCCATCACCATTTCGCGATCAGCTGCTGGCTGATCTTCCTCGCCAACGTCTTCGACGCGCTCGACGGTCGGCTCGCACGCATGACCAAGGCGACCTCCGAGTTCGGCGCGATGCTCGACTCGCTGTGCGACATGCTGACCTTCGGAGCCGCTCCGGCGCTGCTGGTGAAGTTCCTGTTCGAGTCGGAGCGGCTGATCGCCGAGCAGCCGTTCAAGCCGAAGTTCGTGCTGCTGATGTGTTTCCTCTACGTGAGTTGCGCCGCTCTCCGACTGGCGCGCTTCACCGCCGCGACTGAGGACGACGCCGACGCGCACGACTTCTTCAGCGGCCTGCCGAGCCCTGCCGCCGCCGGGTTCGTCGCCGCCGGGATCCTGCTCTACCTCGACGTCAGCGCGCCGGATGCCCCGCTCTGGCTCGCCAAACGTCGCGCGCTCTTCCTGAACGGCCTCCTGTTCTGTCTGCCGCTGCTGGCGCTGGCGATGGTGTCGCGGGTGAAGTACGTCCACATCGTGAACCGCTTCATGCGCGGCCGCCATCCGCACACCTACATCGCGCAGATCGTGCTGGCGATCCTGCTGCTCTCGCTCATCCCGGAGTACGCGATCGCGCTCGTGTCGATCGGCTACGTCTTCGCGTGCCCGCTCGTCTCGCTGCTCGAGCACGTGTTGAAGCGCCCGTTGTGGCCGCGCCCGGCCCCACCCGAGGGGGATGCGCCGTGACGCCGGCCGCCATCGCGTGGGGCTCGAACCTCGGCGATCGCGAAGGGCATGTCGTTGCCGCCCTCGCGCAACTCGCCGCGTGGCCCGGAGTCCGACTCGTCGCTCGCTCCCGCGCGTACGACACCGCGCCGGAGTTGCCGGCCGGTGCACCGCAACAAGGCCGCTTCCTGAATGGCGTCGTGCTGGTGGAGACGACCCTGTCGCCACGCGCCCTCCTCGACGTGCTGCTCGCCATCGAGCGCGTCGGCGGTCGCGTGCGCCACGCTCCCTACGAGGCGCGGCCGATCGACCTTGACCTGCTCTTCCATGGCGCGACCGTGGTCGCCGAACCGGGCCTCACCCTGCCCCACCCGCGCGCCCATCAGCGCCGTTTCGTCCTCGAGCCGCTGGCCGAGATCGCGGCCGATTGGCGCCATCCGACGCTTCAGGCCACGGCGGCGGAACTGCTGGCGAAACTGCCCGAGGAGGCGCGCGCGTGCCCGACGTGATGCGGACGCTCGATCGGATCGCCGATCTGCGCACCGCCAGCCGTGCGTGGCGATCGGCGGGACGCACCATCGGATTCGTCCCGACGATGGGAGCGCTCCATGCCGGCCACCAGAGCCTGATCCAGCGCGCGCGCGCAGAATGCGACGTCGTGATCGCCTCGATCTTCGTCAACCCGCTGCAATTCGGAGCGAACGAAGACCTCTCGCGCTACCCGCGTGACCTCGCCGGCGACCAGGCGCTCCTCGCCGCAGCGGGCGCCGACGCGCTGTTCATCACGACTCCCGCCGAGATGTACCCGCCCGGCTTCGACACGCACGTCGTCCCCGGCACGCTGGCGGAGTCGCTCTGCGGCGCTAGCCGCCCCGGCCACTTCCGCGGCGTGCTGACAGTGGTGGCGAAACTGTTCCACCTCGTCGCGCCGCACGTCGCCTACTTCGGCCAGAAGGACTTCCAGCAGGCGCGACTGCTGCAGCGGATGGTGGTCGACCTCGACTTCGACCTCACGGTGCGCATGCTGCCGACGCTGCGCGAGGTCGATGGCCTGGCGATGTCGAGCCGCAACCGCTACCTCTCCGCCGCCGAGCGGAGCCAGGCTCCGGCTCTGCAGCAGGCGCTGCAGGCCGTGCGCGCCGCGTTCGACCGCGGCGAGCGCTCGACCACGGCGCTGGCAGCGGTCGGCCGCGCCGCGCTCGCGAGCACCAGCGCCTTCCGACTCGACTACTTCGAAGTGCGTGATGACGAGTCGCTGGCCGTGCCGGAACGGCTCGGCAACGGCGGCGTCGTCGCGGCCGCGGCATTCCTCGGCGCGACGCGACTGATCGACAACCTGCTGCTCGGCGACGCCGCTCGCCGGATCGGATGAGGACCGCGATGATCCTGCGCGAAATGATGAAGGCGAAGATCCACGGGATCGTCGTCACCGACAAGAACCTGCACTACACCGGCAGCCTCGGGATCGACGCCAAGCTGCTCGACAGCGCCGGCATCCTGCCGTTCGAGAAGATCCAGGTGGTCAACTTGGCCAACGGCGAACGCATGTGGACCTATGCGCTGCGCGACGAGCCAGGCACCGGCGCGTGCGTGCTGAACGGCGGCATGGCGCACAAGGGCAATCCCGGCGATCGGCTGCTGGTCATCACCTACGTCCACGTCGACGAAGAGTCCGCGCGCGCGCTGCGCCCGCAGGTCCTCGTGATGAGCGGCAACGACAACCGCGAATTCGAGCTGCGCAACCGCTGATCGCCGCGCCGCGATCGCCCTAGCCGCCGCTACGGATCGATCGTCACCAGCTTGAAGTTGCTGGCAAACGTCACCTTCTGGTTGGTCAGGTAGGCGAACGCGAGGTCGAAACCGACCAGCAACTGCAGTTCGTCGGGCTCGACGTGGAACTGCGCCGAGGCCTTCCCGTCGGCGTCGAGCACGTTGTCGGTGTTGACGAAGGTCGTCGTGTTGGCGCAGTAGTACGAGATCCACATGACGTCGTCGTAGTTGAGCGGGAGCACGATGTTGCTCTTGCCGATCAGCAGGCCTGGCGCCGTTCCGGACGCGGAGCAGAGCAACAGGTAGTCGGCCGGCGGCTCCTCGTCGGGGCCCACGAGGTCGAAGGAGATCGTTCCACCCGCCGAAGAGGAGATCGAGGCGGCGTCTGCCTTCAGCGTCTCGTTGTGCTTCAGCGTCGGCGACGGATAGAGGGTGACCGGTCCGCGGCCGTCGTCGACCACGAGGTCGTAGACGTCCGTGCCTTGCCCGACGCCGGCCCTCAACTCGACGCTGTAGGTGCCGTCGCCGTTGTCTTCGACCGTCCCGATCGACGCCAGCCCGGCGCTCGTCGCCGCGTGGCTCACCGTGATCGTCGCACCACCCGTCGTCAGCGCCGTCCCTTCCCAGTCGCGCAGCGCCAGCGTCAACGTGGCTGGAGTCGTGCCGTTGCCCGGCACCCCGACGCGGCTCATCGTCTTGGTCGAGAGCAGGTGGTCGGCATGGTTGCGCCAGTCGTCGCGCCACTGATCGAACAGCGTGCGCATCTGCAGGACCGGATCCTCGTCGTTGCGATCCTGGTTGGCGACGTTGTGGTTCATGTAGTACGAACCGTTCGAGCAGCCGGCGCTGACGTTGCAGTCGCCGTCGACGTCACCGATGCGCGCAACGATCATGAACCCGACGTGGGCCGACTTGTCGGTGTCGGGGTCGAATCCTGGCGGCGGCGAACCGCAACGATCGGCATCGGCTGGATCGCACGAGCAGCGCCCGTCCCCACCCACCGCCTGCGCCGCCTCCATCCCAGCCATCAGCTTCGCGGCCAGGTCGCCGCTGGTGTTGAGCACCGCCGCTTCGGCGTCCTGGACCACCGGCTGGCCGGTGAGCACATTGCCCTGGATCGCGTAGTGGATCGTGCCGCTGACACCGGTCACTCCACCGGCCCACGCGCCGGCCAGAAATCCGGTGAACGTCACTTGACGCCCTTCGAGGTCGACGATGCCGTACTGCCGCGATTGGTGCGACGAGTCGCCACTGCGCAGCTTGGTGAGGATCTCCCGCGGCGAAGTGCCGAGCTGCATCTCGTCCCAGATCAACCGCCGATTGCGGCCGCTCGAATCGATCGATGACTGCGCGCACGCCCCGCCGATGCCGACGAGCACCACCGGGCAGTAGAGCTCGAGATCGAAGTTCTCGAGGCAAGTCGCGCAGCCGACCGCAACCTCACCCGTCGCGGTGTCGACCAGGACGATCGACCATGTCGCTTCAGCGGCGGGAGCGATCCCGACGGCGGCCACGCAGGACAAGGCGATCTGACGGAAGAGTCGCATGTTCCACTCCAAGGCGGCGATGCGTCGCGGACGGCGACGAGCGCTCGACCGGCGGATGGTAGCCTCGCGCGAACCGTTGGGGAGACGTGCGCACACCATGGATGAACCACGTTTCCGCGCCCGCGGCCCGGGCTGGGTCGAGGGGATCGCACCGGCGAAGCTCAATCTTTTCCTCGAGGTCGTCGGGAAAAGGCCGGACGGCTACCACGACCTCGCCACCGTCTTCCACGAGATCGATCTCGGCGACGAGCTGCGGGTCACGCTCACCCCGGGTGCGGCGAGTGACACGCTCGAACTGCGCGGCCTGGCGATCGACGGCGAGGTCGCGAACAACCTCGCGATTCGCGCCGCGCGCAGCTACCGAGTCCGCCGACCGCGTGCGCCCTGCGTGCACATCGCCTTGGACAAGCGCGTGCCGCCGGGAACTGGAATGGGCGGCGGTTCGGCAGATGCCGCCTTCGTATTGAGCGCAATGGAGCATCTGGTCGAGCCATTGGACGCGAGCGAGCGCGCTTCGGTCGCGCGCGAGCTCGGCGCCGACGTCGGATTCCTGCTGCGCGGCGGGACGGCGATTGGACGCGGCCGCGGCGACGAACTCGAGCCGCTCGACATCACGGGCCCATTCACTTTCGTGCTGGCACTGTCGCCATTCTCCATTTCGACTGCGCTCGCCTATTCGCAGGTCGACTTGAATGGCCCCCGCCGCGACGTATCGTCCTGCGCCGAAGGTCTGGGGAATGCGAAGAGGGGCATCGCAGCATTCGGCTGCTTCAATCGGTTGGAAGACGCGGCGTGCCGCGTTGCACCTCGATTGCGCGAGACGCTCCAGTGGCTGCGGGAAATCACTGGCCGCGTGTGGGTAATGACCGGGTCCGGATCCGCCATCTTCACGCCGATGATGAACGAGAGCGGTCACGAGAGCGATGCAGTGGCGCTGTGCAACGAGTTGAAGGGCCGGCGGGAACTCGACCTCCGGATCGTGCGCAGCTTCGATCGACACCAGGGAAAGCAGTGCACCTGACGCGCCTCGGCACGGTGATTCCACCACCCGTTGGCGCACAGGTTCCTCGGGGGGGAGGGGGCCACGTGCAGATCTCAGAGATCCGGGTGAAGCTCGTCGACGATCCCGACGACAAGCTGCTGGCCTTCTGCACGCTCACCTTTGATCAGGAATTCGTCGTCCGCGACTTGAAGATCATCCGCGGCCCCAATGGTCCGTTCGTCGCGATGCCCTCGCGCAAGCTCACCGATCGCTGCGCCGCGTGCGGCGGCAAGAACCACTTGCGAGCGCGCTGTTGCAATGACTGCGGTCGCGGCCTCGACCCCGACCGCGCCGGCCGCGACGAGCGCGGACGCGCCAAGCTTCACACGGACATCGCCCACCCGATCCACGCCGAAGCCAGACACCGCATCCAAGGCCACATCGTCGACGCGTACTACGCCGAGGTCGAGCGCTCGAAGCTTCCTGGCTACACCCCTCCGAAGCTCGGCGCGGACTACGATGAAGAGGACGAGTCGGCCGCGCCGGCGCTCCTTCCCACCCCGCCCGCGCGCCCCCCCTTGCGCGCCAAGCCTCCGGAACGCGAAATGGAGCAGTGACTCCTCCCCTCCATCTGCTCGGCGCCGGCCGCGCCGGCCGTGCCCTCGCCCGCGCCCTCTTTGCACGCGGCGTCCCGATCGGCAGCGTCCGCTGCCGCACTCCCGCCACCACCGCCGCCGCCATTCGCTCGATCGGCGCCGGCCACCCGGCCGGCTCCTTGCGCGACCTCTTCGCGAGCGCCACCACCACGCTGATCGCCGTTCCGGAAGCGGCCCTCGCTCCGCTGGCGGCCGAGCTCGCCGATCAGCTCCCTGACTGCCCCGGCGCCATCGCGCTCCACGTGAGCGGCGCGCTCCCCGCCGAAGTGCTCGCACCGCTGCGCCGACGATCGATCGCGATCGGCAGCTGCCATCCGCTGGCCGCGTTCGCAACGCCGGACGAGGCGCCGCGCGACTTCACCGGCGTCACCTTCGATCTCGACGGCGATCCGCTCGCGCGCCAGGCCGCGCGCGACCTCATCGCCACGTTGGGCGGCGTCGCGCTCGAACTCGACGGCGACGGCAAGACGCTTTTCCATGCCGCGGCTTGCACGATCGCCAATGCCGGCGTGGCGCTGTTCGAGCTCGCGGAGCAGCTCGCGCAACGTGGCGGCGCCTCGCCCGAAGGAGCGCGCGCCGCCTTGGCCGCACTCGGCCGCTCGACGCTGGCGAACCTCGAACGGCTCGGCGCCCCCGCCGCACTGACCGGCCCGATCGAGCGCGGCGAGTCGGCGATCGTGGCGCTCCACCTCGCGGCGATGGCGCGCCAGGCGCCGGCACTGCTTCCCGCCTACCGGGAGTTCGCGCGCGCGACGCTCGCCACCGCGCGACGCAGCGGCCGCCTCGCGGACGCCACGGCGAACACGCTCGCTGATCTGCTGCGCTGATCTGCTGCGCTGATCGCTGCGCTGATCTGCTGCGCCGCGCTCCGTCCGCGGCATGATCGAGCGCATGTCGTGTGCGATCGTCGCCAGCGTGATGCCCCGTGACCTCGCCGAGCTGACGGCGGCGGCCGCCGCCGCGGTGGGCGACGCCGATCTGCTCGAACTTCGCGCCGATCTCGCCGGCGACGCGTTCGCGAACTGGCTCGCGCTGCTGCCTCGATTGCCGCTGCCGACGATCGTCACCATTCGCGCGCGCGCCGACGGCGGCGCCTTCGCGGGCGATGAGGGCGAGCGCGCACGGCGACTCGTTGCCGCTTCAAGCGTCGCCGCGTGGATCGACCTCGAGGCGAATGGCCCGCTCGCCGACGCGCCGCTCGGTCCCGCGCAGCGCATCGTGTCGCACCACGAATGGCGGGCGCCGCCGCATGACCTCGAAGCGATGGCCGCCGCCCTCGTCGCGCGCCGCCGCGATGCGGTCGTCAAGCTGGCGATCACGCCGCGCGATCTCGTCGACGTCGCGCGGATCGCTCGCCTGCAACGGAGCCTCGCCGAACAGGGCGCGCGCGTTGCGTGCTTCGCAATGGGAGAGCTCGGCGCGCCAACGCGGCTGCTCGCCGGAAAGCTCGGCGCCGCGTTCGTGTATGGCTCGCTGGCGGGTTACGCCGCCACCGCGCCCGGTCAACCGACAGTCACGGAGCTGGCACGACTGCACCGTTTGCGCGAGCAGCACCCGACGATGGCCGCAGCCGCCGTGATCGGCGACCCGATCGCGCACTCCGCGAGCCCGACGCTCCATCACGCGCTCTACCGCGCGGCGGGCGTCGTGCGCGGCTTCGTGCCGATGCGCGCACCCGACCTCGCAAGCGCGCTCGACTTGTGCGACGCGCTGGGCGTCACCGCGGCGGCAATCACCCTCCCGCACAAGGAAACCGCCGCACGCAGCGCCATCGGCGCGCTGCCAGGCGAGCCGTGGCCGCCATTCGCCGGCTCGGCCAACACGCTGATGCGCACCGTCGAGGGCTGGCGCGCGGGCAACAGCGACGTGGCGGGCTTTCGCGCCGCGCTGCGCCACGGGTGGCCATCCAGTCGACCGCCGCCGCAACGAGCCCTGGTGCTGGGCGCCGGCGGCGTGGCGCGCACCGCGGTCGTGGAGTTGCGTGAAGCTCGCGTCGAAGTCACCGTCTGCGCACGCACGTTCGCGCGGGCGGCCGCCCTCGCCGCCGAGTTCGGCGCCACCGCGGTCGCGTGGGAGCAGCGAGCCGACGTGGCGCGCGACCTCATCGTGCAGGCGACGCCCTTGGGCATGGCGCCGCGGATCGACGAGACGCCGCTGCCCGCAACGGCGATCCGCGCGGACGACGTTCTCTTCGAGCTGATCTACCGCCCGCGCCGCACGCGCCTGCTCGAAGAAGCAAGCGCGCGCGGCGCCGCGACGATCGAAGGGCTCGAGATGTTCGTCGAACAGGCACTCGTGCAGCACCTCCACTTCACCGGCGCGCGCGGCGACGCCGCCGTCGCCCGCGCAGCCGTGATCGAGGAGCTCTCTCACATCCGCGCGAAGTCGACCTCGAACGCCATCACGTAGCCGGCCGAGACCACGACGAGCCGGACCGTGCGGCCCTTCGCGTCCTTGATCGGGAAGAGGTTGTTGTAGACGCCGGGGCTCACGCCAAGGTCGGCCGAGCGGAAGTAGGTCTTCCATTCGCTGCCGGTCCGTCGAAACAGCCAGACGTGGCCGACCGCGTCCCCGCACCAGATCTCCGCCACGCCATCGCCATCGACGTCATCGACGCGGACGCCGCTGACGCCGGCGCCGAGTCCACCGCCCGGCCCGAAGCGATCGTCGCCGTCGATGCGCGTCATGTCGAAGGTGCCGACGCCGCTGGCGCCGAGGCTCGCCTGCGGATCGAGCACGACGAGTTGCGCGCGGTTGGCGGACACGTTGCCACGCTCCCAGTCGATGGAGGAACCGGTGTCGAGCAGCGTGCCGACCACCAGCTCCTGGTCGGGATCGCCGTCGAGCTCGCCGGCATCGAGTCCCAGCACGATCGAGCCGAGGTCGACCGACGCGTAGCCGAGCTGCGACGGGATGCCGCCACTCGAGATCGTCGACGCCGGGCCCGGCTCGACGGCATAGACGTAGCCACCCGCAGTCCCAACCACGACATGTGGCCGCGGCGTGGAGGGACCGCTGGCACCTGGCAGGTCGACGACCCGCAAGCTCGCCCCGAGCGTGTGGGCGAACGCGCTCTGCGTGGGCGCCGCGATCTGTCCGTCGAGCCGATGCGCGCCCACCCGCGGGTACCACCAGTCGCTGCCGCCGTTGTCGGCGTACGCGACCGTCGGATCGCGCGGGATCGAGAAGCCGCTCAGGTACGCGTAGGGATCGAGCGGGTCATCCTTCCGCTCGAAGAGGTAGCCGCCGAGCATCCGCGCCTTCCCGAGGTCATCGTCGTGGAAGAACGAGGGGTTGAAGGCGACGGTGCAGAACTGCCGCGTCGTCGCGCTGAGCGCGTCGAAATGGAGGTCGCCGCTCTCGGCGAAGGTGACCGGCTCGAGCTGTCCGTCGCCATCGAGGTCGACCATGCGCAGCCGCCGCGTGAAGTCGGCGTTCAGCGGATTGCCGGCGCCATGTTCGACCGCGCTCACGAACGGATCGAAGGTGGGCGCACCCGACAATGGGATCTCGACGCGCCCCAGGCGAAAGCGATTGGGGCCGCGGAGATAGCGCGCCGAGAAGTCGGCGAAGTAGAGGCTCGCCGGAGCGCCAGGCTTCGACTGCACCAGGTCGAGCGCGAAGGTTCGCGCCAGCGAGCGGTTCGACCACCAGGTGCGCGCCGGACGGGTACCGGTCACGTCCGGATCGTCGCCGTACTCCTGTGCCGAGGTGCGCACTGGCTCGAGATGCGTATCGAGCGTGAGGAAGCGGCCGTTCCCAAGCGCGACGAGGACATAGCGCGGGCCGGACACCGAGAACGTCTCGAGCGCGGTCACATGCGCGCCGGGCCCCTGCGACTGATCGGGGTCGATCATCTTGATCTGGCCGCCGAAGCGCAGCGACAGCGTGGTGCCACCGTTCGCTCCGCTGGTGCTCCCGGTCGTCGCTCCGACCGGCACGTGGCGCAGCAGGTACTTCTGCACGAGGTTGGCGCCGGCGATCACGAACGCCGCGCCCTGCCCCGCCTGCGGGCGCTTCAACCAGGCGAAGGCGGGCGGATCGAACGTGTCCTCAGGGTCGGCATCCATCTCGCCTGCGAGCTTCCGTGTCAGCACGTCCACCAAGGCGATGCGGTTGCGCGACATCGGCGGCACACGCGAATCGAGTTCGTCGCTGCGGCTGAACACCAGCAGGTGGCTGAGCGCGCCACCGGTTCCGAAGTGGACGGGTTCGACGCGATAGATCATCCGGCCAGTGAACGTGCTCCACAGGACCGGATTGGCTTCCGTCGCCGTGGCGAAGCTGCCGTCCGCTCCCGGATCGAGCAGCCAGAGGTGGCCGTCGATCGAAGGTACCAGGAGTTCGTCGTCGCCATCGCCATTGATGTCACACACCGTCGCACTCGCCGGCCCCGTCGCGTGCAGGCTGCGCTGCAGGCGGCCACCCGGGATCGGCTGGCCGGTCGCCAGCGAGAAGAGCGACCAGTCGCAGAAACGGTTGAACACCAGCAGCTCGAGTCCGGGCAAGGCGCTCGCGAAGTCGCCGACCTTCAGGTGTTGATTCGGTCCTTCGTAGAGGAACTGCGGCGCCGCCGCGGCCGAAAGGAACGGCGTGGCGCCGACCGTGTAGGAACCACCGCCGCTTTGGATCTTCCAGATCTGGCCAAGCGCGTCACTGGCGAGGATCTGCGCGTTCGGACCGTTTCCGGCAACCGTCAACGAGAAGATCCCCCAGCCGAGGTAGGGGCTCATCCACTCGTCGCGCAGCCGCAGCGGGTCGGTCGGATCGCGATTGGCGTCGATCTCCATCACGTGGACGTGGCCGTCGAGGTTGCCGAACGCCACCTCGATCGCGGCGTCGCCGTCGAGCTGACCGACGAAGAGCGAGTCATTCCACGCCGGCCACACTCCCTGACCGAGGAACGGCGTGGCGGCGTTGCTCCCATCACCCGCGGGTGAGAGGTCCGCCACCGACAGGAAGTCCTCATTGGCGTCCGCCACATGGTGATGGCGCAGGGTGTGGCTGTAAGGATCGGGATAGACCGGGCGCGTGGGCGGCGGCGGGGTCGTCGGCACGAGCGGCTGAGGCGCGCCGGCAAGCGTCCCCGACTTCAGCAGCCGATCCCACTCATCGCCGCTCCAGATCGAATACTCGTTCACGCCATCCCTGGCGCCGAAGACGCCGTCGTGGTCGGTGAACTGGCGCGGCTCGACCTGAAACAGCGGGTTGGCGCGAGCGCCATCGGCCATCCAGTGCAGGTTGACGATCCAGTCTTCGCCCGACATGAAGCCGCGCACCGGCACCGCGAGTTCGCGGCGCCGCGTCGCAAGCGAGAAGCCACCGAGGTCCCACGGCTGCATGCGGGTGCCGTCCGCCATCGTCTGCGGCGCATCGAAGCGCGTCCCGAGGACGTCGACCATCGCATAGAACGGCGCGAAGAACGGGTCATTCGGAAGTTCCGGCGGCAGCATCCCGGTCGCGGTCTGGTGCAGCGTCTTCAGGAGCTTGCTGTCGCCGACGCCGTAGCCGAGGTCATCGACCAGGAACTCCCCTGCGCCGGCCCAGACCTGCGGTTGCAGGAGCGCCAGCATCGTCGAGACGAGCCCGCCCCACGAGTGGCCGATGAGGTAGGAGCGCGACACCGCGGCGTCGAGCTTCACGCCCAGCGACGGCAGCAGCTGCTCGCGCACGAACCACTCGCACTCCTGCGTGCGCTGCAGCGCGATCCAGAGGCTCTCGCTCAGGTTCTCCTGCGTGACCACCACCACATCGCCGCGTTCGAGCGCCTGCTCGCTCGGCGACAGGAAGGGCGCGCCGACCGGCCCGCTGCTGCCGCCCGATGGCGCCGTGAACCAGGTGGTGAGCGGGTTCTCGTTGCGCGCGAAGTCGGAGGGATGCGAACTCAGGTTGACCAGCAGCAGATGGCGATCGGTGGGCGCCGCGGTCAGCGTGTCGTCGGCGATGCAGACCAGCGCGGGGCCGCCGTGCACTCGGTACGGGAAGAGCGTGAATGGCCGGCCCCACCACGTCGCTCGCTTCGTCACCGGACCGTCCTGGCTTGCCTCCGCTGCCGCCAGCGGCAGCAGCGCGGTGCCGGCGAACTGGCGCAGCTTCGCGTCGAGCCGCCGCAGATCGTGGAAGTTCTCGAGCATCAACGAGCGAAACGACTGCCCCGCCTGCGCCTCATCGAAGCGCCGCGCCAGCACATGGCCGAGCAACGCACGCCGATCGTCGAATCGCGCGAACGGGATGAAGCCGCCGAGGTCGGGCCCGAACTCGCCGTTCGCCGCGTCGGCGATGTGGTTCGTGCCGTCATTGGCGTAGTAGCTGTCGACTTGCGGCATCCAGGCGACGGCGAACGCCAGCAGCGCGCGTTCAAGCCGCGGTCGTTGGACCGCACCATCGGATCTGGGCATGACGTTCTCCCCAGCGCGCGACCGGGCGTCGCGGGCGAGGGGGCTCGTCAGCGGCGCGCGAACACGCGCACCTCGTTGGCAGACATCAGACTCAGCGAAGAATGGGTCGCCACATCACTCGGACGCGCCGTCCGTCCATGGAGTTCCATCACCGTCGCCATCACCTCCCTCTTGAAAGCGCAACGCCGCCGCGTTGCCAGTCGTCGGATGTGACGAACCCGCGTTCCCGACGCTGTCCGACTCGCTTCAAGCCCGGCAAGATGCACCGCCATGCGACACCGCCTCGTCCTGCTCGCGTTCGCCACCACCTCGCTGCTCGCTGCTGCGCCGCAGGAGGTCGCGCCCACCGCCCCAGAGGCTCCCACGGTGCGCCACCTGGTGGTCATCACGCTCGACACGGTGCGCGCCGACCTGCTGGCGAGCTACGGCCACTTCCGCGACACCATGCCAGCGCTGCATCGTTACGTCGCGGACGCGTGGCGCTTCGAGAACTGCTACGCGCCGATCTCCCACACCACCCCGAGCCACGCGTCGCTCTTCACGTCGACGTCGCCCTACGAGCACGGCGTCATCGGCAACTCGATCAACGAGAGCGGAGAGGGCAAGAAGGCGTTCCGGCTGAACACCAGCACGACGCTGCGCACGCTCGCGCAAGCGCTTCAGGAGACGGATCGAAGCACCGGCGGGTTCGTCAGTTCGACGCCGGTGAAGCGTTTCACCGGCCTCGATGCCGGCTTCGACACCTGGTCCGAACCGGCGTCGACGCGACGTCCGGGCAAGGTCGTCGTCGGCGAAGCGCTGCGTTTCCTCGAGCGCCGCCAGGAACGCGACTGCTTCCTGTGGGTGCATCTTTTCGACGCGCATGGTCCATTCCAGCCCGAGCAGTTCGGTCCGCCGGAGCACCTCGACTACTACTCGCGCGAACCCGCGCTCGAGGAGTGGCTCGCGCAGCGCCGCTTTCCGGCCGACCCCGCCGGCCGCTCGAACAAGGCGCAGCCGACGGTCGAGACCGTGAACCAGTACGCCGGCGCGCTGCGCTTCCTCGATGCGCAGCTCGCGCCATTGCTCGCCCGCCTCGCAAAGCCCGACCTCGCCGCAACGACCCTCGTCGCCATCGTCGCCGACCACGGCCAGGGACTCGGCCAGCACGGCTTCCGCGGCCACGGCATCGTCTGGAACGAGCAGCTCCACGTCCCGTTCTTCCTCAAGGTGCCGGGTCGTCCCGGGCACGCGGTCGCCTCGATCTGCTCGACGCTCGACGTGGTGCCGACGCTGCTTGGCTGCGCGCCGGAACTCGCGCTGCCGGCCTTTCGCGAGCAACTGCAGGGCGTCGATCTCCTTGCGCCCGACTTCGTTCAACGCCCGGCGTTCGCCTGCGCGCCCGAGCAGTACGAGATCGACGCCGTCATCACCGAGCGCTTCAAGCTGATCCGCAAGCCCGGCAACCAGTGCGACCTCTTCGACCTCGCCGGCGATCCGTTCGAGCTGAAGAACGTCGCCAGCCAGCACGCCGACGTCGTGGCGGAGCTATCGCTGGCGATCGACGACTACAAGCACGCGGCGGCGCAGCGCGCCAGGCGCCATCGCAGCAGTGCCGCCGTCACGCCGCTCGATCCCGCGCTCGCGAGCGAGCTCGACGAACTCGGGTACGGCGCCGGCGGCGAGAATCGACCGACGGACGGCGACAAGAAGGACGACGGCGGAGGCGGTCGATGAGAGCTGGAATCGTGCTGACCGGGCTGCTCGCGGCGTTGGCGGTCGCGACGCAGCTCGCCGCCGCTCCTCGCAGCGCCAGTCAGGACGCGCCCGCTTCGGCCGCGCTCCCCGCTCCCGCCGCAACCGCCGCGCGCCACCTCGTGCTCATCACGCTCGACACGGTGCGCGCCGACAAGCTCGGTTGCTACGGCTACTTCCGCGACACGACGCCCAACCTCGACCGCTTCGCGCAGCAGTGCGTCCGCTTCACGCGCTGCCTCTCGCCCATCGCCAACACGACGCCGAGCCACGCCTCGATCCTCACCGGCGTCTATCCCTACGAGCACGGCATCCTCGACAACTTCTTCCTGCGTCCGGCCGTCGAGCAGTCGGCGCTGTCGCTCAAGACTTCACCGACGCTGCGCACCTTCGCGCAATCCGTCGACGCGCTCGGCGTTCGAACCGGCGGTTTCGTCGCCGCGACTCCGGTGAAGAAGAGCACCGGGCTCCACGTCGGTTTCGCGACCTTCACCGAGCCGCCGTCGCGCGAGCCGCGCCGCACCGCCAAGGAGGTGCTCGCCGATGCGCTGCCGTTCCTCGATGCGGCAGGCGACGCCCCGTTCTTCGCGTGGCTCCACTTCTTCGACGCGCACGGTCCGGTGAAGCCGCCGAAGACGCCGCCGAAGCGCTATCTCGAACTCTTCAAGACGGACGCGCAGCTCTCCGAATGGCTGGCGCAACGCAGCTTCCCCGACGAATGCGAGGGCGAGCACGCCGGCGCGATGGCGACCACCGATGCCAGCAACCTCTACGACGGCTGCCTGCGCTTCCTCGACGACCAGCTCGCACCGTTGTTCGCGCGGCTCGATGAAGAGGATCGCCGCGCCGACACGGTGGTCGTCATCGTGGGAGACCACGGCCATGGCATCGGCCAGCACGGCCAGATGAGCCACGGCACCGCCTGGGACGAGCAGTACCACGTGCCGCTGCTGATCCGTGCGCCCGGCCTCTCCCCCGGCACCGTCGAGTCGCTGGTCTCCACCATCGATCTCCTGCCGACGGTGATCGCGCTGCTGCCCGGCATGCGCGACCCCGCCTTCGCCGCCCAGTGCCGCGGAGTCGATGTGCTGGCGGCTGACTACGTCGCGCGACCGGTGATCGGCCAGGCGGCGCGGGACAACCCGATCCACACGCTGACGACGACGCGCTGGAAGCTGCTGCAGAAGCCGGATGGCCGCCTGCAGCTGTTCGACCTCGAAGCCGATCCGCACGAGGTGCACGACGTCGCGGCCGCCAACGACGGCATCGCGCAGCAGCTCGCGAAGGTGCTGAAGCGCGACCTCGCCCTCCAGAAGCAGCGCCACGAACTGCATCGCCGCGGCGCGGTGAGCGGCGGCAGCGGCATCGATCCGCAGATCCTCGAGGAGCTGCGCGCGCTCGGCTACACCGGGGACGACAGCGGCGAGGAGCCCGCCCAGGACGGCGCCCCGTCCGACGGCGGCGGCCGGCGGTAGCCTCCCCGCGATGAAGATCGCGACCTGGAACGTGAACTCGGTGCGCGCGCGTCTCGACCGCGTGCTCGGCTGGCTGGAGAGCGCCGCTCCCGACGTCGCCTGCCTGCAAGAGACGAAGGTCGTCGACGCCGACTTCCCGTTCGAGCGCTTCACCGCCGCTGGCTGGCACGTCGTCGTGCACGGCCAGAAGACCTACAACGGCGTGGCCATCGTCGCCCGCGAGGAGCCGAGCGACGTCGTGCGGGGCATGGGCGACGGCGATCCCGATGCGGAGGCGCGTCTCCTCGCCGCGACGGTCGGCGGCGTGCGGCTCGTCGACGTCTACGTGCCCAACGGCCAGGAGGTCGGCAGCCCGAAGTTCGCCTACAAGCTGCGCTGGCTGGCGCGGCTGCGCGCCTTCCTCGATTCCAACTGCAAGCGCGACGAGCCGCTCGTCGTGTGCGGCGACTTCAACATCGCCCCGGACGACCGCGACGTCTGGGACGTCGAGAAGTGGCGCGGACAGTGTCTCTTCACCGAAGAGGAGAAGACGGCGCTGAGCCACATCGCGGCGTTCGGGCTCGACGATGCGCTGCGGCTGCGCCACGACGAAGGCAAGCTCTTCACCTGGTGGGACTACCGAATGGGCGCGTTCCACCGCGGTTGGGGCCTGCGCATCGACCACTTCCTGGTGACGAAGCCGGTGGCCGCGCGTCTGCGCGCGGTGACCATCGACCGCGAGGCGCGCAAGGGCGAGCAGCCCTCGGACCACGCGCCGGTCGTACTCGAACTCGATTGAGAATCGCTGAACGCAAGGAGCCCTCTGATGAATCGCCGTTTCGCCGCCGCCGCGCTGTGGTTCGCCACGGCGCCGTTCACCGCCTGCTCGATCGAGATCCGCAGCAATGGCGGCGCCACGATGTTCGGCGACCCGAAAGCGGAGCGCGTCGATGACGCGGCGCTGCCGCTTGCCGCCAACGGAACCCTGATCCTGCGCGAGGGCGACGGGGACGTCACGGTGCATGTCAGCGGTGAGACCCCGCGGATGGTCGCTCGCTGGCATGGCTACGGCCGCAACGTCGCCGCGGCGGAAGCGGCGTTGGCGACCGCACGCTTCGACGTCTCCGGCGATTCGCGCGAGACCGTGCTCCACGCCGTGCGGGGCGAGTTCTCGAGCGGCCAAGGCGTCCGCGCCGACGTCGAGCTGTGGCTGCCCGCGGCGACGACGCTGACGATCGAGACGGCGTGCGGCGACATCGAGGTTCAGGGCGTCGTCGCCGACGCAAGCCTGACCACCGCGTTCGGCGACGTCCGCATGAACGGCGCCACCGGCAAGGTGGTCGCGCGCTCGAGCTCCGGAGCCATCGAACTCTCCGAAGTGGCGGGCGACGTCGAGGCGAACAGCAGCTTCGGCGACGTCACGCTGCGCCATTGCTCCGGGGCGCGCCTCGTCGCCCACACGAGCAGCGGCGCCGTCACCTGCAGCGACGCCGGAAAAGCGCGCATCGAGCTGACCTCGAACTTCGGCGACGTCAAGCTGCGCGGAGGTCGCGGCGAAGTCATCGCCGATTCGCGCAGCGGTTCGATCCGGATCGACCAGTTCACCGGCTCGGCGCACGTGCGCGCGGGCTTCGGCTCGATCGAGCTCGAGGGCGTCTTCTCGGCGGTCGATGCGGAGACGAGTTCCGGCGATGTCGAGCTGCGTTGCGGCGAGATCCCCGCCGATCGCGGCGACTACGTCCTCGCCTCCCGCTTCGGCGATGTCGAACTCGTCGCGCCGGAGACGCTCTCCGGCGACCTCGACGCGCGCACGCGCTTTGGCAGCGTCGACTGCCAGATCACGCGCGCCGCCAGCGGCGACACGACCCGCGACGATCACCTCGTGATGCAGCTTCGCGGCGGCGGCGCCCCCATTCGCCTCTCCACCGACAGCGGCGACGTCCGCATCCACGCGAGCCACCGATGAGCGCACTGCCGCTGACCCTCGTGCTCGCCGCGGCATGCGCCGCGCCACAGGCCACGCCCCTCGTGACATTCGCGCCGGCTCCACCCGCGGCGACCGCGCCCCGATCGCTGGCGGCGCAACTGCTGCGCTTCGCGCGCGATGCGGAGCTGCTCGATCGGTTCCATCCGGTCGAGACCGCGGCGGTGCGCGCGCGGCGGCGCACGTTCCTCGAGCAGTCGGCGGCCCATTTCACGTCGATCGACGCGGCCAGCCTCGACCGCGACGGCGACGTCGACCGTGCGCTGCTGCTGGCGCGCATCGCGGAGGAGCTCACCCGCCTCGACTGGCGCGAGCAGGACGCGGCCGCCGCCGCGCCGTTGCTGCCGTTCCATGACGCCGTCGCGCGCCTCGAGTCGCTCGATCGAGCGGGGCAGCCCTTCGACGCCGCCGCCATCGCCGCCGAACTTTCAGCGGCCGCGGCGGCAGCCGTGACGGCGCGCTCCGCGATGGCGGACCTCACCGCGACCGCGAACGCCGCCTGGCGCAGCAACCCAGCGGCGCTGCGCTACGCCGCCGAGATCACGCGCCAGTCACGCGACTTCGTCGCCGATTGGCTGCACCGCAACGCTCCCGCCGAGCCGCTGATCGCCTTCTGGGCGACGCAGCCGGCCGCCGCGCTCGACCGCGAGCTCGACGCGCACGCGACCTGGCTGCGCGAGCAGGAACAGGAGATGAAGAAGAGCGCCGCCGGCAATCCGTTGGCCATCGGCCGCGAGCGCTACGCCGCCGAGCTCGCCTTCGAGCAGATCGACCTCACGCCCGAGCAGATGCTGGCGTTCGGCGAGGAGCAGCTCGCGGTGCTGCAGGCGGAGATGACGGCGCAGACGGTGCAGTGGCTGGCGACGCCGGGCTTCGCGCTTCCCGTCGACCTGCCGCCCGCACTGCGCGAGGGGCCGCCCGACTGGCGGCTGGGGCTCGAACTGGCCAAGCGCGACACGGTGCCCGTCGGCGGCCAGCGCCTCTACGTGCAGGAGGTCGCCGCGGCCGCGATCGCCTTCGCCGAGGCAAAGCAGCTCTTCCCGATCGATCCTCTGGCGCGCGAGTGCTGGCGCCTCAAGCTCTCCGACTTCGACACGCAGAAGACGCTCGCCTACGGCTTCTACGGCGAGAACTTCATGGGGGTCGGCGCGCCGCTCCCCGACATGGACGACCAGCGCAAGCAGGAGGCGCTGCGCAGCAACGCGCGCCCGACCACCCGCACCGTGGTCCCGCACGAGCTGATCCCCGGCCACCACCTGCAGGGCTTCAACGCCCAGCGCCGGCCGGAACGGGCGCTCTGGCACTCGCCCTTCTTCGTCGAGGGGTGGGCGGTCCACTGCGAGAAGGTGTTCGACGAGAACGGCTTCTTCCGCGATCCTCGCGAACGGATCGGACATCGGTTCTGGCGGCTGCTGCGTGCAGCGCGCATCATCGTGTCCACCCGTTTCCACCTGCGCGAGTGGACGCCGGCGCAGATGGTCGACTTCATGGTCGAGCACGCCGGCCTCGAACGCAGCGCCGCCCAAGCCGAGGTCGACCGCTACATGACTTATTCGCCGCTCTATCAATGCGCCTATCTCTATGGCGAGCAGCAGATCGCCGCGCTGCAGGATGAATGCCGCAACGCGTGGGGCCGCGACTACAGCGACCTGCGCTTCCACGGCGAGCTGCTCGCGCAAGGTTCGATCCCGGTCGCCTTCGCGCGCCGCGCGCTGCTCGGCGCCGCCGTCGCCACGAAGGGCGGTGGCCGATGACCGATCCCGAACTGCCGGAGCCGATCGCTCCTCCCGCCTTCCTCACCGCGTCGCTGCCGGGCATCGGCGGCGTGCTGCGCGAGCGTCCCGAGGACTTCCGCGTCGAGGAGGTGCCGCTTCGCAAGTCCAGCGGCGAGGGCGACTTCGCGCGGGCGCTGATCGAGAAGCGCGGCATCTCGACGCCCGAACTGCAGCGGCGCATCAGCGCGGCGATCGACGTGCCTGCGGCCGAGATCGGCGTGGCCGGCATGAAGGACGCCGACTCGGTCTCGCGCCAGTGGATCTCGGTGCCGTGGTCGGCCGAGCAGAAACTCTCGACCGCCAAGCTGCGCGCCATCGAGATCGTCGAGGTCGCGCGCGACCACGAAGCGCTCCACCCCGGCCAGCTCGCCGGCAACCGCTTCGTGATCCACGTGCGCGGCGTCGGCGACGAGATGGCGGCGCTGGCGCGCGCGAAGGAGATCGTGGCCGTGCTGCAGCGCCGCGGCGTGCCGAACTTCTTCGGGACGCAACGGTTCGGGGTGCGCGGCGAAGCGGCCGAGGTCGGACTGCGCCTGCTGCGTCGCGACGCGATCGGCGCGCTCGACCTCGTGCTGGGAGCTCCGTCGCCCGGCGAAGGCGATCCGCGCGCGCGCACCTTCCGCATCGCCTACGAGCGCCGCAACTACCGTGAAGCGCTCGCCTCGGTGCCGGGTCGCCTCACCAGCGAGGCGCGCCTCCTCGAGATGCTGGCGCGCGGCAAACCCAAGGGCTACGTCGCGGGGATGATCCCGCCGGCGATGCGCCGCATGGCGCTCTCGGCGTGGCAGGCGCTGCTGTTCAATCGCGTGCTGGAGCAGCGGCTCGCGCAGCTCGACGTCGCGCTGGTGGGCGATCTCCTGCATGACGGCACGACCGCGCGGCCTTGCACCGACCCCGCCGCCGATCAGCCCGCCGTCACCGCGCTGGCGCTCCACCCGACCGGACCGCTCTTCGGCGAGCGCGTCGATCTCGCGGAAGGGGTGCCCGGCGACCTCGAGCGCTCGGTGTTCGCGGCCGTCGAGGTCCCACCCGAGAACTTGGCGCGGCCGGCAGGCATGGCGTTGTGGGGAGAGCGTCGCGAACTTCGCTTCGCGCCGGTCGATTTCAAGGTCGTCGCGCTGCCCGACGAAGGGTCGCTCTGCTTCTCGTTCCAGCTGCCGGCGGGTTGCTTCGCCACGGCGCTGCTCGCCGAGGTGATGAAGGACGTCGCGCCGGTGGTGTGAGACGCGGCATCGCGCTTGCCATTGCCTCGCAAGAAGAGCGAGGGGGCGCGCACCGCCGTTCGCGGTGAAGCGCCCCCACCGGCAGCGAGGTATCGTGCATGAAACGGGAAGCGATCGAGAGCGCGGTCGAGCAGATCGCCAACGAAGGGCTGCTCGATCGCGAACAGGCCGGCCGCATCGCGCCGCGGCTGGTCGAGCTGTTGGCCGCGCCACGCGATGCGACCCGGATGACGGTGCGCATCGTCGCGGCGCTGGGCGGGCTGCTGCTCTCCGCCTCGCTGCTCTCCTTCATCGCCTGGCATTGGGAAGAGCTGTCGAAGGCGATGCAGCTCGGCGTCGTCCTCGGCGCGCTGGCGCTGCTCCACCTCGCGGGCTTCTGGCTCGCCGTCGCGACCGATCGCGCCCCGGCCGTCGGCACCGCGCTGACCGCTGCTGCGATGATCGGACTCGGCGGCGCGATCGGTCTGGTGGCGCAGACCTACCACCTCGAATCGCGCTGGCAGAACGGGCTGCTGGCGTGGTGGCTCTTGAACGTGCCGTTCCTCCTGTTGTCACGGCGCCGCTTCTTCCTGCTGATCGTCAGCGCGCTCTTCATGACCTGGATCGGCTGTTTCGCCAACGCATGGGCCGAGCTGCGTCATGGTCACCACGCCGAGACCGCGGTCACCTTCGCGCTGTTCGGCGGCGCCCACCTGCTGCTGGCGGCGGCGGCCGCCTTCCGCGCGCGCGGCGCCGCGGCGCTCGCCGACCTGCTCGCACCGCTGGCGCGGGTCGTCGCATTCGGCGTCCTCTTCCTGCTCGGCTTCCACGGTTTCCTCGACCTGTTCCGCTGGGGAAGCAGCGACGCGCACGTCCATCTCGCATCGCTGGTTGCCGACCTGCTGCTGCCCGGCGGGGTCGCCACGCTGGTCGCGCTGCTCGCCACCTGGCTCGCAGCCTGGCGCGGCGGCGATCGCTCGGTCTTCTGGCGCGAGGGGCTCGATGTCGCGTTTGGCGCGGTCGCCTTCGTCGCGCTGGGCGTGATGCACGCGCAGCGACCCGACTCGCTGCACCTGCTGGCCAACCTCCTGATCGCCATCGGCGTGCTGGCCACCATCGTTCGAGGCGTGCGCCACGGCGCTGAGGCGGACGTCAACTTCGCGATCGCCGTCTTCGTCGCCACCGTGCTGGCGCGCTACTTCGAATGGACCCCCAAGGGCCTCGACCTCTCGATCACCTTCCTCGGCGCAGGCCTCACCCTGCTGCTGGTGGGCTACATCGCCGAGCGTGCCCGCCGCCGTCTGATCGCCCGCGTCCGGGAGCAACACTCATGAGCCAGCTCACCCTTTCGAAGCACTCGACCGCATGGTTCCTGGCGATCCTGATGCAACTGGGATTCCTGGGTTGGATGGTCGCCGCGCAAGAGCGTGCGCTGGCCGGCGGGGAGCGCGTCGTGTTGGCGGTCGCACCGGTCGACCCCTTCGATCCGCTGGCGGGCCGCTACCTCTCGATTCGCGTCGTGGTGGAGCGAGTGGACCCGGCCGCGGTCGAGATCGTGGCGGGCGGCGACGTGTCGGCGGCCGACGCGAGCGTTCCACTCGGCCGCTACTTCGGCCACGAGGCGGCGCTCGAACTCGCCACCGAGGGCACTCCGCGCAGCGCGCGCCGCCTCCTGATCGGAGACGCCGTCGCGCAGGCGCGCTCGCCATTCCTGAAGAGCCGCGTCCGATGGTCGAACGACAGCTGGCTCCAGCTCGACCTCGGTCTCGATCGCTACTACATCCCGGGCAACGCGCAAGACCCGACGCAGTGGTGGCAGCGCGAGACCAGGCGTCCCGAGCTCACGCTGGCAGTGCGCGTCGCCGCCGATGGCAGGAGCGCGACCGAGGAGTTGCTGGTCGACGGCGTGCCGTTCCCCGAATGGAACCGCAACCAGATGCGGGGCAAGTGACGGCCGCGAGCCGAGCCGTCGATCTCACTTCTGTTTCGCGGGTGGCACGCAACGATCGCAGGCCACGCCTTCGGGCGCGCAGTGGCTGCAGTTCAACGTGTCGACGCCGTCCTGACTGACGATCTCGACGTTGCCGCGGCACTCGGGGCACTGGTGGCGCGGCACGCGGATCACCCGCCCCGCCGGCGACTTGCCACCGGCGACGCGAACGCGCTCCACCTCCGAGTAGCAGAGCGTGCACCCAACGGCTGTCGAAGCCGGTGCGACCTCATGCGCTGGACTGCGACAGGCGCCGAGCAGCAGTAGCACTGGCAGCGCCAGCCGACGAATCACGGGCGACTCACTGCGCTGCATGGCGATCCTCCCGAGAAAAGCGGCGTCGACGATGGGCGGAGCGTACCGCCGCTCACTTCGCGAACAATCGTTCCGGCTCCTTCAGCGCCTTCCACTCGATGACGTTGCCGCTCGGGTCGGCGAAGAAGCAGGTCGCCTGCCGGCCGCCTGCGCCGTGGTCGTGCTCGCCCGGCTCGACCAGGAACTTCACCCCGGCCGTGCGCAGCCGGGCGATCCAGTGCGGCCATTCCTGCCACGAGAAGATCGCGCCGAAGTGGCGGGGCGGCACCGCGTCGTCGCCCATCGAGCCGTCCGTCGCTCGGTGCGCCTCGTCACGCGCCACCACTTCCGGAGCGACGTGGCAGACGAGTTGGTGGCCGAACCAGTCGAAGGTGCAGGAGTCGTCATGGCCGCGCGCCTCGGGGCAGCCGAGCACTCCACCGTAGAAAGCGCGGGTCGACGCGAGGTCGCGGACGGCGATGGCGAGATGGAAGAGCAGCGCGGGGCGTGGCATCTTGGGTGAACTCCGATTCGATCGACTCGATCACGACGCGACATGGAGCATGCGATGGCGAGCGGCAGCACGACCGCCAAGGTCTACCGCGCGTGCCAGAGTTGCGGCATGCCGATGAATCGCGACGAGCAGGGCGGCGGCACCGAAGCGGACGGCTCGAAAAGCGCGAAGTTCTGCAGCCATTGCTACGTCGGTGGCCGCTACGTCCTGCCCGACCTCACCGTCGAAGAGATGCGCCAGCGCGTGCGCGCCAAGCTGGTCGAGATGCGCATCCCCGGCTTCCTCGCCAGCTTCTTCACCCGCAGCCTGCCGCGGCTCGAGCGCTGGCAGCGGCCTCACTCGGAAGCGGACCATTCGTAGAGGCCGCTCGACGCGCCGTCGACCTGCGTCACTTCGAGGCGCAGCGCGGTGGTCTTGATCGGCGTGAACTCGACTTCGTTCCAGCCATCGCGCGCCACGCCGTACGCCCCCTTCGCATCGACGGGCTGCCAACCGCCGTTGCGATCGCGCCACAGCAGCCGCCAGCTCTTCGGCACGCGACATCCACCGACGACGGCATCCTCGAACCAGAAGACGGAACTGCGGCCGAGCGTCGTCGGCTCGCGCCACTCCTGCTCGATCCACTCGACGCCACCGAGATGGTCCCAGAACGTGAAGCGCGCGACCTCGCGATCGTCCGAGCGGGCGGGCACGATCCCATCGAACGGCGCAAAGGGGTCGTCGTGGCGATGCGAGGCTCGCGGCAGCTCGCGCGACCGGCTCCAGGCCGTCCCCTTCCCGAGCAGCCCAGCGACCGGGAAGACGCCGAGGCGCGCGCGCGCGCTTCCGATCGGCACCAGGCGCAGCTCTTCGAGCGGAGCGCTGGTCGCGACCGGACTGGCCTGCAACGCGCCGCAGCGGCCGTCCACCCGCGTCCACTCGTGGACGCGGCGCCCCTTCGCGCGCAGCTCGATCGGGGCCGGCAGCACGAACGGATCGGTACGGAAGCGGTCCGGCCGCGCCACGACCTCGATGCCGCGCGCGGCAAGTTCGGGATCGAGGGCGAGCGCGAAGTTCCATGGCCGCGTGGCCGCACATTCGCGGCTCGGCCATTCGTCGTCGCCGCCCGCTCGGCGCCACGATTCGCCGACGTCGAGCGAGTAGGCGAGCGGGCCGCGCGTGATCGTCACCGCGCCGTCCGCGCCGTTCGAACCGATCCGCGGACGTACCTGCACGGCCATCGGCAGTTGGAGCGCAACCACGTCGCCATGGCGCCACTCGCGTTCGAGCCGCACGAAGTGGCTGCTGCCCGGCTGCGGACGAAAATCGCGACCATCCACCGTGACCACCGGCGCCTGGCACCACTCCGGGATGCAGAGCCAGATGGGGAAGCGCGCCGGATCGGGTGCGGGGCGCAGGGACGGCGGCGCCGAGTCGACCCTGGACCAGAGTCGAATCGTGTAGCGGATCGTCGCGTCGAAGGGATAGGTCGTCTGCGCCTCGATCGACGCGCCGCGCCGCGCATCGAGGTCGAACGAGACCGTCGTCGGCCCATGCAGCAGCGCCGCGACGCCGCCATCGCGCGTCGCCATCCACGCATGCTGCACGTAGCTCGGCCATCCCTGGCCGAGCGCCAGCAGTTCGCGATCGAAGGCGGCATCGCCGTCGGCAGCGAAACGCGACGCCTCCGCGACGTCGTTGACCGCGAGGCGATCGCGCACCGCCTTGCCGTCGGGCGCGAAGAAGGCCGGCAGCGTGTTGAACGCCACGTCGGCGCACGCGTCGGCCCACTGCGCGTCGCCCTCCTCGGCCAAGCGCTGCTCGAAGCGATCGAGTCTCGCGATCCAGGCGCGCACCGAAACCTCGGCACGCGCGTCGTCATCGCCACCGTCGCTCGCCGCGACGGTCGCGCCGCCCGCGGCGAAGCGCTGCGCCAGTTCGAGCAGCGACGCATCGCCGCTCCGGTCGTAGAGCCAGTGCAACTGCGCGGTCGCCCTCCCGCGCGTCGCATCGCTCGACGCCAACGAGGTCTCCAGGCGCTGCCGTTCGTCGGCAGGCCAGGCCGCCAGGCCGCGAGCGAACGCGACGCCAAGCTCGATCCCGCGCGGATCGCCCGTGACGTCGTGCCAGCGGCGCAACGCCTCGAGCAGCGACCACTGCGCGCTGGCCGTGAGATCCCCCGCCGAGCGCGGCGGCCCGAACCAGCCATCGGCCGCTCGACTCGTCAGCACGACCTCGATCCAGCCGCGCGCCAGCGCCTGCAGCTCGTCGCGTCGCACCGGCGCCCCATCGAGCAGGAACGCGAGCGGCACGAGTCCTTGGAGCCACGCCGCCAACGCTTCACCGTCGGACGCGTCGCCGCGCGTCGCGGACGCCACCTCGAACGGCGCGGGCTTGGCGAATCCGCGGGCCGCGGGGCCGCGCACGACGCAACCCTCGGCGAGCCGGCTCAGCTGCGCCGCCAACCACCCGTGCGGGCGAACCGCGCCCAGGGCCAGCGGCAGGAGCCGCTCCGGCAGCAGCGGCGCGCGGTGCCCGTCCGCCGCGACACTCTCCCCGTCGATGGGCAGGTACGCATCGCCCTGCACCTGAAGCGGTCGTTGGCGCAGCGGATCCGCTTTCGGCGCCAAGCACGCCGCCGTCAACAGGACGCCGCACCACGCCATTCGCTGGCCCGACTTCGCCGCCGTCCTTGCCATCCCCGCTCTCCGCGCTCGCCTGGTGAGCCGATTCCACGCCGACGCGGACTCTAGTGAGCCCGGTCGCGAGGCGCTGCGGCGCGCACCGGGATCGCGGCGCGCGCAGCTCAGTCACGGTCCAGCCTCCTTCGCTGCCGATACGATCGGTTGGCGCCAGCGCGACGAAGCGTGCCGGCGGCGGAGATGCGCAATGGCGAAACGGATCGCAGCGGAACGGCAGCCGACCTCGAAGCACGCTCGGCCAGGCTGGCTCGTCGCGCTGCTGCTGCTCGCCGGCGCCTGCAGCGTCGCTCTCGAACCGACGGTCGACCGCGATCGCGTCGCCGACGTGGCCCCGACCCGCGGCCTGCCGGTCGTGCCGCCTGCCGTCGCGCCGCATCGCGCGCCGTCCCCCATCGGCGTCGTCACCGACCTCGACGGGCTGCGGGTGCTGCGCATGGCGGGCACGCCCCATGAAATGGGGTTCCAGCACGGCAAGGCGCTGGCGGCCGAGATCAAGGAAGGCTTCGAGCAGTTCGTCCTCGGCTATCGCTGCCACGGGATCAAGGCGCGCTATGCGCAGATCCAGAAACGGCTCGACAACGAGATCGACCTGCCCGCGCGCTTCCTCGAAGAACTGGACGGGATCGTCGCGGGGATGGCGGCGAGCGGCATCGACCTGACGCTGCCCCTGCTCAAGCGACCGCTCGAGCGCGCCGACCTCGTGGCACTCAACACGATCGACCATTGGGGGCTGTTCGGCTGCTCGGGCTTCACGGCGTGGGGCAGCGCCACCGACGACGGCGGCGTGCTCGTTTCGCGGAACTTCGACTTCGACGTCGACCAGCCGCAGCAGGCGATTGCTCGCCTGAACGTCGTCCTGGCGTTCGAGCCCGCCGATGCGATCCCGTTCGTGAGCTTCGCTTTCCCCGGCTTGATCGGCGTCACCAGCGGCATCAGCGCGCGTGGAGTCGGCGCGTTCCTGCACGTCGGCAACGGCGCGTTCGGCGGCGGCGAGACGGGCAGGACGCGCCCGCTGCTGGCCATCGCGCGCGAACTCGTGGAGAGCTGCACGCCTGTCAGCGCCGCGCCGCGCGCGCGCGAGCTGCTGGCCGGCGCCCGCATCCGCAACTCGTTCCTCTTCCGCGTGACGACGCCCGGGCTCGACGCGCCACCGACCACGGTCTTCGAGATCGATCCCCTCGACGTCGTCGAACAGCCGCTGCCCGACGTGGCGGGTGGCGCGGCGCCCATCGTGCACACCACCAACCACTTCAGCGCGCGCCCCGCCGCGTTCGCCGCGATCCCCGATTCGAAGATCCGCCTCTGTGCGCTCGAGGACGCGGCGAAGGCGTGCCTCGCCGACGGGGATCACCGCATCAACGCCCGCGAGGCGTGGGAAGGGCTGACCCATGTCGCCCAGGACCGCGGCATCGTCACGCTGCACGCGCTGGTCTGGCGGCCGGCAACCGGCGCGCTGCTGCTCGGCGTTTCGCAACGAGCCGATGGCCATACGATCAGCGCCACCGCGGGTCGCTGTCGCTCGCTCTGGCTCGACGAGCTGATCGCCACGAACTGAGAGCGCCTAACAGAATGTCCGCTGCGTTCGACCGGCTGCGGCCACCCATGACTTCGTCGACCGCCATCGGCGACTCTTCAGAGTCGCCTGCTTCGGTCTCCTCGCCCTGGACGGCCTCGCTCGGTCTCGGCGCGACGCGTCCGTTCTGTTAGGCGCTCTGAGCGCCTGCGCGAGACGTTTCAGCGCGCGTCGACGCCGACCGGGTCGAGGTCCTTCGGCGGAAACGTCGCCGATGGCTGCACGCGCTGCCCCGACTTCTCCATGCGATCGTAGAGCGCCGCGCGAGAGCGGGTGAGCGCGATCAGTTCCTGCCCCTCCACCAGCCGCTGAGCGGCGAGCTTGTCGGCCCACCACGTCGCGCGGCCGAGCTCGTTGCGCGACTCGTGCGCCTTCACCAGCCAGCGATAGGCGCCGACCAGGCGCGGCTCGAGGTGGATCGCCTTCTCCATCTGGCGGATCGCGGCGACGGGATGGCCCGCGCCGGAGTAGGAGATCGCGAGGTTGTAGTGTCGCTGCGGGCTCTTCGGATCGAGGACCACCGCGAGTTCGAAGCGCGGGATCGCGGCCGCCGGCTCGTTCATCGACAACAGGACGTTGCCGAGGTCGAAGGCGACCGACGGATCGTCGGGATGGCGCTCTTCGAGCCGGGCGAGCGTCGCGCGCGCCTCTTCGAGGAGTTTCATGGCGCGCTTCTTCTTGCGCTCGTCGGGCGGCGGCGGACGGGCGCCCTGCAGCATCGCGTCCTGGCCGAGGATCTTGCGCGCCTGCTCGAACTTGGCCTTCGCCGCCTGCTGTTCCGCTTCGTCGGCGATCGCGACCCGCGGATCGATCCGCTCGCCATCCGACGTGGCGGCGGCGCTGACGTGGACGTAACCGATCGCCGCCAGCGCGGCCTGCTCCGCGGCGTCGACCACCCGCTCGGTCGCGGGCGCTCCGGCGAGGCGCGTGAACTCCGCCTCGAGCCGCTCGCGCCAACGTGCCGCCTCCTCAGGCCGCTCGGGAGCGAGGTCGTGCGCTTCGGCGGGATCAGCGGCGAGGTCGTACAGCGCGTCGAAGCGGCCGCTCACCAGCTTGCGATTCCCCAGAACGAGGCCGCGCAGCGGTTCCCATCCGTGCAGATGGAGCGGCATCCACGTCTCGAGCAGCAACGCCGACGGCTCGATCGTCGACGGCTCCGCGTCCGCCGCGACGGAGAGCGGCGCGTAGGCCGCGTCGGGCAGCAGCGTGCCGGCGAGCCCGAGCTGCGCCAGCAACGTCGGCGCGATCGCTCCATTGCCGACCGGCTCCTCGCGCACCGCGCCGCGCGCGACGCCCGGTCCGCGCGCCAGCAACGGCACGCGCATCGTCGCGTCATGCAGCAGCAGGCCGTGAGTCGCCTCGTCGTGCGCGCCGAGCGACTCGCCGTGGTCGGCCGTCACCCACTCGAGCAACGGGGCGCCGCGTGCCAGCTTCGCGAGCTCGGCGTGGAAGCGCGCGAGCTGCGCGTCGCAGATGGCGATCTCGCCGTCGTACGCATCGGTCATCCCCGCGGCCGCAGGGGAGTTCGGCGTGTAGGGCGCGTGCGGCTCGTAGAAGTGCAGCCAGACGAAGAAGGGGGCGTCGGCCGGCACGGTCGCGATCCAGGCGAGCGCGGCGTCGACCACTTCGGAGGCCGGACGCTGGATCACCTTCTGCACGGAACCCAGCGCCGTAGCACCGGGCGCGTCGTAGATCGAGAAGCCCTGCGCAAGGCCGAAACGAGCGTCGAGCACGAAGCTCGCGACGAAGGCGCCGGTACGAAACCCCTGTGTGCTCAGCACCTCGGGGAGCGTGATCGCCGCCTCGTCGAGCTGATAGAAGCCGTTGTCGCGCGCGCCGTGGCCCACCGGCGGGCGCGCCGTGAGCATCGTCGCGTGCGAGGGCAACGTGATCGGCGCCGCGCACCACGCATGGGTGAAGCGAGTTCCCTCGCTGGCGAGCGCATCGAGGAACGGCGTGCGCGCCGCCGCATGGCCGTAACAGCCCAGCCGATCGGCGCGCGTGGTATCGAGCGTGACGAGCAGCACGTCGGGCTTGCGCTCCGGCGACCGTGCAGCGGCGCGCAGCGCGCCGTTCGGGAACGCCATGGCCCCGGCCGCGATCGACGCGGCGAGCGCCGACCCGAACGCGAACGCCGCGAGCGACCGAGGCGCCATCACTTCCCCTTCTCGGCGTTGCGCGCGAGCACGCCTTCCGGAGGCAGGTCGGCATCGGTGACCGGCTTCGGCGCGCGCGGCTTCGAATTCAGCAGATCGAGCTGCTTCTGGACGTCGCCGCGCGTCTTTTGCACCTCGGCCAGGTCCGCCTCGTTCTGTCCGGCGCAGCTCGCGAGCTCATCGAGCCACCATGCCGCCGACGGCCAGTCTCGTTGCCCCATCCAGTACTCGACCAGCCATCGTCGCGCGGCGAGAGAACGTGGATCGAGGTGAGCGGACTTCTCCATCTCGCGAACGGCCCAGCTCTTGCGCCGGCTGTAGAGATAGGAATTGGCGAGGTTGTAGTGGTTGGCAGCGTTGTTGGGATTGCGGGTGATCACGCGCTCCAGCACGGTCGCCGCGTCGGCCCATTGCCCGAGCCCCATCAGCGCCGACCCGAGCATCACGTCGACGTGAGGGTCGCCCGGATTGCGCTCGCGCAACTCGAGCAGCTTCACCCGCGCCTGATCCATGAGCTTCAGGCCCTGCTCTTTGCGCTGCGCCACCCACTCGCCCGACGCACCCGTTCGCTTGGCGCCGTCGATGTCGAGCAGCCCGGCACCGTCACGCACCATCGCCATCACCGAATCGATGACGCCGAGATCGCCGATGCGATCCTTCGGGTCGGGCAAGGTCGGATCCCACGGGTCCCCGCCGGGCGAAGCGTGGGTGTAGCCGAGCGCCACGATCTTGGCCTCGTCCTCGGCGGAGAGGACTCCCGCGTCCTCCCACGGCAGCGCCGGATGCTCCGCAATGAGCGCTGCGAGCCGCTGGGCCAACGCCGCCGCGACCTCGGTGCGCACCGCAATCAAATCGTTCAGCTCGCCCGGATCTTCGGCCAGCGAGTAGAGCTCGGGGCGGCGCGTCTCGAGGTACTTCATCCCCTTCCACACCACGCCGCGCAGCGGATGCCAGTTGTGGTCGTAGAAGGGGGTGAGGCTCTCGAGGTAGATGGCGCGATCCTCGTCGCCATGGTCGTTCGGGAGCGGCGGCGTGCGCGCATCGGGAAGTGCCGCGCGGCCGATCCCGAGACGATCGAGCAGCGTCGCCGCGAGATCGACATTGGAGACGAGCGCGTCGCTGCGCGATCCCGGCGCGACGCCTTGCGGCGGCGGCACGAGGATCAACGGCACGCGCATCGTGGGCTCGTAGATGAAGTTCCCGTGCGAGTGCTCGCCGTGTGCGCCGAACGACTCCCCGTGGTCGGCGGTGACGGCCATCATCATCCCGTCGGTGAGTCCGCGCTCCTCGAGCCGCGTCGTGAGCCGCTCGAGTTGCGCGTCGCAGTAGCGCACCTCGGCGTCGTAGGGTTCGCCGCCCTCGTAGACGAACGCTGGATCGGGCGCATGCGGGTAGTGCGGGTCGTAGTAGTGGATCCACAGGAAGAAGCGCTCGCCCGGCTTCAAGGTGTCGACGAAGCGCAGCGCGGCGTCGGTCACCTCGCCCGCCGGACGCTCGATCACCTTCCAGGACTGGCCGACCATCGAGGCATCGGGCTGGTCGTAGACCTCGAAGCCCTGGTCGAGTCCGAACTTCGAGTCGAGGATGAAGGTGCCGACGAATCCGCCGGTGCGGAAGCCCGACTCGCGCAGCACTTCGGGCAGCAGGCGTGCGTTCGGGTTGACCTTGAAGATGCCGTTGTTGCGGACGCCGTGAGCGCACGGATAGACGCCCGAGAGGATCGAGGTGTGCGACGGCAGGGTGAGCGGTGCGACGCAATAGGCGCGGTCGTAGACGATTCCTTGCCGAGCGAGCCCGTCGAGGAACGGCGTGCGCGCCGCGGCATAGCCGTAGCAGCCGAGACGGTCGCGGCGCGTCGTATCGAGCGTGACGAGCACGAGACTCTTCGCCGGCTCGGCGGCAAAGCGCCACGTCGGCGCGACCACTTGGGCATGACCGCCCGCGACGACCTCGTCGCCGCAGCCGGTCAGCCCGCAGAGCAGGAGCGCGGCGACGCACCGCACGACTCCCGGTGCCAACGAGATCCTCATCGCTCTCCTTCCGCAGGTGCCGCTTCGCGCAACCGCTCCGGCATCAGCTCGTCTTCCGCGACCGGGCGCGGCGGCCGCGGTGCGCCGCCGCTCCGGGTCAGTTCCAACCCGACCCGCGCGCGTGCCTTGCTGATGCCATCGTGGTCGCCCACGCTCTGCCCCGGCAGCTTCTCCATCTCGTCGAGCCACCATGCTGCGGCCGGCCAATCCTTCAAGGTCACGCATACCTGGGCCAGCCAGCGGTGAGCCTGCAGCGAGCGCGGCTCGACGAAGAGCGCCTTCTCCATCTCGCGCACGCCGAGCGCATGGAGTTGCGTCTTGTAATAGGCGACGGCGAGATTGTAGCGCAGCGGCATATGGCGCGGCGATCGCAGCAGCGCACGCTCGAGCAGCGGAATCGCGGCCGAGTAGTTCTGCACGTTCATCTCGATCGTCGCCTCGATCTGGTCGAGGAAGAGATCGTTCTGGTTCTCGGCGCGAATCGAGGCGATCTCGGCGCGCGCCGTGGCGAGATGCGCGTCGGCCTGAGTCGCGTCCGCGGCGGGCACCGGCGGTCGACGACCGGTCCGCAGCAGCACGTCGAGCTTCAGCAATCGCTTGGCTTCGAAGAGCAGGAACTCGACGCGATCGAGGCGCTCGATGTCGCCGATGCGATCCTTCGGGTCGGGCAGGCTCGGGTCGCTGAAATCGCCATCGCTGGCCGCTCCGACGTAGCCGAGCTGCTCGAGCTTCGCGGTGTCCTCGCTCGAGAGGCTGCCCTGTTCGTGCCATCCCAGCGGCGCGTGCTCCGCGGCGAGCGCCTCGAGCCGCGCGGCGAGTGCCGCCGCCACCTTCGGCTCGATCGCGCAACGATCCTCGGTCTCGGGCGATCCAACCACGTAGAGCTCGGGACGCGGCGCTTCGATGTACTTGAAGCCCTTCCACACCAGCGCGCGCAGCGGGTGCCAGCGATGCGAATAGAACGGCGTGAACGCCTCGAGGTAGACCGCTCGCTCGTCGTCGATCGGTGTCACGGTCAGCAGGGTCGGCGTGCGCGCGGCCGGCAGCGCGCCGCGCCCGACCCCCAACCGCTCCAGCACCGTGGCGGCAACATCGGCGGTCGAGACCGGCGCCGTGATGCGAGTGCCGGGCGCGACCCCTGGCGGCGGCGGCGCCAGCGCGAGCGGAACGCGCATGGTCGCGTCGTAGACGAAGTTGCCGTGCGTCTGCTCGCCGTGGTCGCCTTGCGATTCGCCGTGGTCGGCGGTGATGACGGTGAGCAGCCCCTCGTCGAGTCCGCGCGCGGCCAGCCGCTCGAGGATGCGGCGCGCCTGCGCATCGCA
The DNA here is from genome assembly GCA_031409275.1 of Planctomycetota bacterium. Classification (GTDB taxonomy): domain Bacteria; phylum Planctomycetota; class B15-G4; order B15-G4; family SIAN01; genus SIAN01. The sequence continues at coordinate 12,764 of JANNXA010000037.1, read as the reverse complement.
GCGGGCGATCTCGCCGTCGTAGTCGTCTTGTTCGCCGGTCCGCTCGCTGGCCGGCGACTCGTGCGGCGCGTGCGGGTCGTAGTAGTGCACCCACAGGAAGAAGCGCTCGCCCGGCTTCAACCGGTCGATGAAGCGCAGCGCCCCTTCGGTGACCTGCGGCGCGCTGCGTTCGATCACGTTCCAGCCCAGCCCGAGCTCGCCGGGCGATGGCGCTTCGTAGACATCGAAGCCCTGCGCGAGACCGAACTTGGCATCGAGGATGAAGCTCGCGACGAACGCGCCGGTCGCGAAGCCCGCGTCGTGCAGCGCTTCCGAGAGCAGGCGCGCTTCGCCGCCCACCTCGAAGATCGCGTTGTCGCGGACACCGTGAGCGCACGGGTAGACGCCCGTGAGGATCGTCGTGTGGGAGGGGAGAGTGACCGGCGCCGCTGCATACGCACGCTCGTAGAGGAGGCCGCGCGCCGCCAGCGCGTCGAAGCCGGGCGTTGTCGCGCGGCTCCAGCCGTAGGCGCCGACACGATCGGCGCGCGTCGTATCCCAGGTGAAAAGCAGCAGGCTCTTCGCTGACTCGGAGCGCGCCGGGGCCGCGGCATGCGCCTCGGCGCCGCGCGTCCGCCACGCCACCATGCCCGCGAGCGCCAGGCATGCGGCCAACGGCGCCGCGAGCCAGGAGCAGCGCGCACGCAACGGCAACGAGGACGATGTCACGGCGAGCAACTCTCCAACGGCGCGGCGGGCGCGGGGCAGCGCTTCGACGGAGATCGGCCCTTCGTCGTTCCGAAGTTCAAGCCTTCCGCTGGGGTCAGGGCGCTCCGCCCGGGGCCGATGGCAGCGGCGCGCGCGCTTGCGGCTCTGCGGCGCCCTCGAGCGGATCGAGGACGAGGTAGGCGGGATCACCCAGATCGAGGATGACGCCGTAGTGGGAGAGGACATCGGTCCCCACCACCAGGTCGGCGTTGGGGATGCGACGCTCGACCACCATCACCGGCAGGTCGTTCAGCTCGGCCGTGCCAAGCGCGAAGCGGTCGAGCACGCCATCGCGGACCGCGCCGTCGCCCACGGCGGTCGGTCGATGCAGCGCGAGCTTGGCGGCGTCGTAGCGGATCGCGAGCCGATCGGCGAGCTCGCGCGTCACCAGCGTCTCCGCCGAGCCGGTGTCGAGCAGCGCTTCGCAGGCGATGCCATTCAGCCGCACGGTGAGGTGCAGATCGCCCCCGACCCCGAAGCGCAGCGGCAATGCGATGTGGCGCGCCAAACGAACGCGCGCGCGCTCGGCCGTGAACTCGCGCTTGTTCCAGTCGAACCAGAGGCACTTGCCGCGAAACCAACCGGTGCCGAGCACGCCATGAACCACCACCCCAAGCCCCGAGAGCTCCGGGCGCTCCGAAAGGCCTTCAGCGACATAGGCGGTGAAATCGCGCCGCCCCATCCCGTCGACTTCGAGGAATGGGACGCGAGTCGAGAAGTGGATCGACGGCATGAGCGGATCACGGATCAGCTCGTGCTTCAAGCCGAGCGCACTCGACAACTGCTGGTCGAAGAGGGTGAAGTCACCCGCGCCGGTGTCGATCAGGAACCAGGCGCGGACGTCGCCGGGGAGGCGTCCCTCCACCAGCGGCAGGCCAGCGGCGATGCGCAGCTCGACGCGCTGCTCGGGGAGCGGCTCGCTCGGCGGCGGCGGCTCCAGCAGGCGGCAACTCACGGCCGCCAGCAGCAGCACGATCGCCGCCACCCTGCCGCTGCGTTCCCGCCACCTCGATGCATTCACCCGTGCTCTTGCCATGCTGCGTCTCCGTGACGCGGCATCTTGGGCAACGTCCGGCCGCGCGGTCAACCTGGAGAGTCGGATGAAGAAGCTCGCGCACTACCTCGTGCGTGGCACGGTGGTCGTGCTGCCGATCGTGACGACGCTGTGGCTGCTGACCGAGTTCTTCAAGTGGGTCGACGGCCTCGTGTTCGACCGGGTCGACCACCTCTTCCCGCTCCACACGCCCGGGCTTGGCTTCGCGCTGGCCGTCGTTGCGATGATCGCGGCCGGCTGGTTCGCCTCCCACTTGTTCGGGCGCTGGCTCGAAAAGATCACCGACTGGCTGCTGTCGCAGATCCCGCTGGTGAACACGATCTACGGGACGGTGAAGGACATCCTGCAGGCCGTCGGCGGCGAGAAGAAGACGTTCGACCGCCCCGTCGTGGTCACCCTCTTCCCGGGCGGCAGCGCCAAGATGCTCGGCTTCGTCACGCGTGACGACCTCTCGCAGATCGGCCTGCCGGGCGAGGTCGCCGTGCTGCTCCAGCAGTCGCTCAACTTCGCCGGCAACCTGATCATCGTCCCGAAGGAGCAGGTCCGAGCACTGCCCATCGACAGCGGCAAGTTCATGACCTTCCTGATGTCGGGCGGGCTGACCGGCGAGCTCACGGCCGGGGCCGCGCACGTCCCTCACTTCCCCCGCCTCGGGGAGTCCGACGCGGCGAAGTGATCGCTCCGGCTCGGGTGCCACCGGACGCGTCGTCACCGTCACCGTCACGGACGGCGCCGCGACTGCCGAGCCGCCCCACCCACTCCCGCACGACCGCCGCGAATGCTGCACGCTTCGCCTTGGCGTCCGCCAGATCGGCGAAACGCACCACCGCTCGATCCTTCGCCGGCCACTCGAGCAGCCCCTCCGGATCGCGGATGGCGATGCCCTCCGTGCTCGCGCGAGTGACCTTCACGCCCTGATGGAGCACCACCAGCACGTGCTCCGGCTGCTTGGCGTTGCGATGGACGTTCACGGTCGCGAAGAACAGCCGCGAGCTCTTCACGAAGAAGCTCGGCCCGTTCCACTTGACGCCCTCGGCGATTCCAGGCGCCGCGGCCCGAATCGTCGCGCGCACCAGATCGACCGTCGGCTGGAGCGGATGGTGGGGGGCGCTGTTCATTTCTGCGGCTGATTCTCGGGCAGCTCGTCGCGCGTCGGGTCGATGGCGCGCAGCTCGTTCCAATGCTCGGCGGACTCCGCGAGCTTGCCTTGGTCGCCGAAGAGGCGCGCGAGGTTGACCAATGCATCCCCGAGGATCGCGCGCTGCTCGGCGGCGCGCGCCTCATCGACGTCGGCCTCGGCGGCCGCGAGGTTGGCGCGCGCGAGGTCCTCGGCCTGCACGTACCAGCGCTGCGCGAGGTCGAGGTCGCGCTTCAGGTGGTACTGCAGGATCAGCGCGCAGTCATTGATGATCCGTGGATCATCCGGCGTCAGCTCGAGCGTGCGCCGATAGGCCCGGAAGCTCTCTTCGTAGTGGCCGGAGTCGCGACAGATCAGCGCGTAGTTGTTCCAGAACTCCGGCCGCTGCGGTGCCAGCACGCACGCCTGCCGATAGCCCTCGCGCGCCTGATCGAGGTTGCCGAGCTCGTACCAGCGGCCGCAGATCCAGAAGACGCCGGCGATGGCGTTCTCGTTGGCGGGATTGCGCCCCCACGCCGAAATGAAGCGGTCGAACGCTTCGTCGTAGCGTTCCTGCCGATGGAGGATCCAGCCCGACCAGGAGCGGTAGTAGCTGATCCGTTCGCTGGCGGCGTCGAACAACTCGTCGTTCAAGCGCGCCGCCATCGACATGCGCTGCTCGGCGGCGACGTAGTCCGCGATCGCCTTGCCGTCGTCGACGTAGTTGTTGAAGTTCCAGGTCGCGCGCGCCGCCAGGATCCCCGCGCTGAACCAGGCCGCCACCCACGGTTCCAACTCGGCGGCGGCGTACCAGGCGAGCGCAGGGTCGAACGCGCGGCCGGCCGTCGCCGCATCGGCCAGCAGGGCGTGGCGTTCGAGATCGGCGGGCGCCTCCTCCACCAGTTTCGCGGCGAGCTCGAACGCTTCCGCGCCGCCGCCCTCGACGCGATTCAGCACGCGCACTCGCCGCGTCCGGTACTCGGCCGACGCGGCTTGCGGCTCCGCCTTCACGCGATCGAGGACCTCCTTCGCGCGCTGCAGGTTCGCCTCCGCGTTCGAGGAGTCGCCTTCCGCCTCGAAGGAGTCGCGCTCTTCCAGCAGGACGTCCGCGAGCGCGACGGCGGCAGCGACGTCGCGACGCCCAAGCTCGGTCGCGCGCCAAAGCAGCCCGAGTCCCTCGGCACCCTGATCGTGCGCATAGAGCAATCGACCGAGCGCGACATGCAGCGCGACGCTGCGCTCGTCCTGATCGAGCGCGGCTCGCAAGAGCTCTTCAGCGCGCGCGGGGTCGCCGGCCAGCTCCGCCTCGGAGGCGTGCGAAATGGCGGCACGGGTGGAGGTGTCGTCGACGGCGGGGGCAGATGGAACCTGCGCCAACGCGGCGAGCAGGGTGAATCCAACGAGGAACGGCATGACGCGTCGACCTCCGCAGCGCCGCAGATCGCCGGCGCGAAGCCCCCTGCAGCGTGGAAGCGCTGCGGGCGGGGATGGTAACCACCCGCCGACACGCCGGCGGCGCCTCGTCATGCGAGCTGCAATTCCGTGCACCGCCTCCTACCCCGCATGATTCACGAGCCCCGTCGCGAGGCGACGGGATGTCGGCGCAGGACGAGGAGGGAAATCGCGGCTCCGACGATGCGGGTCTGCCGACCCGCTGAGGAAAGGACGCGGTTTTCCGACGATGACATGCGTCGACAGACCGAGCCGCAGCAGGCGCTCGTGAATGAAGCGGGCTAGAGTGCCACCTCGCTCGTACGGGGAACGCCCCTTGATCCCGCAAGCACGACGGAGCTCGCGATGACGCTCGCACTACTCGGACCGATCGGCGCGCCGGAGCTGCTGATCATCCTGATGCTCGGCTTGCTGATGTTCGGTGGCCGGCTTCCCGACGTGGCGCGCTCGCTTGGCAAGTCGGTGAACCAGTTCAAGCGCGGCCTGAAGGACGTCGACGACGAGGTGGACGCCGCCGACCGTCGGGTCCAGAGCGCCAAGGCAACCACCCCGCGCGAGGGGATTGCGGCGCCCGCGGCGACGATCGCCGCGATGGCACCCACCGGCACGGCGCCAGCCGAAGCGGCAGCGCCTGCGGCCACCGTCGAAACACCGCCGAGCTCGACGGCGCAGAGCTGAACGCGCGCGAATGACGCCGCCGCGCCGCGCCGGCTTGAACTGCGCCGCCGGCGCCGCGCTCTTCAGCCTCGCGCTGACGAGTTGCAACGAGCCCTCGGACGGCGCCGCGCCGAAGGCGTCGCCGGCGGCCACTCCGAGTCCGACCGACTTCGCGCCCCCTGACGTCGTCGTGTTGATGAGCTTCGACACGACGCGCGCCGACCATGTCGGCGCCTACGGAGCCATCGCCCGCGCCACGCCAACGCTCGATCGGCTCGCAAACGAAGGCGCCCTCTTCGAGCAGGCGCGCGCGGTCGCGCCGCTGACCATGCCCTCGCATACGTCGATGCTGACCGGGGTCCTGCCGCCGGCGCATGGCATCCGCACCAACGGCCTCTTCGAACTCTCCGACCAGGCGCGCCTGGTGTCGGAGCTCTTCCAGGAAGCGGGTTGGCGGACCGCGGCCTTCGTCGGAACGATGATCCTTGACCGCCGCTACGGGCTCGACCAGGGCTTCGAGCTCTATGACGGCCCCACCACCGAGCGCGCCGGCGACACCTTGAACGTCATCGAGCGGCGAGCGGACGTCGTGGTCGAACGCACGCTGCAGTGGTTCACCGGGGTCAAGCCCGGCGAGCGTGCCTTCCTCTTCGTCCACTTCTACGACCCGCACGCGCCCTACGAGGTGCCGCACGGATTCGAAGGACGCTTCAAGGAGGCGTACGACGCCGAGATCGCCTTCTGCGACGCGCAACTCGACCTGCTGCTGCGCGGCCTCGGGGCGGACGGCCGCAACGTCGCGCTGGTGATGACCTCCGACCACGGCGACAGCCTTGATCAGCACGGCGAGTCGACCCACGGCATCTTCATCTACGACGCGACCGCGCACGTGCCGCTGATCGTCCACGCGCCGGGTCGCGTGCCGGCGGCGCGCCGCGTCTCCGAACCGGTCTCGATCACGGACGTCGCGCCGACGCTGCTCGAGCTCGCCGGACTCGCCACCGACGGCCTAGCCGCCACCGCGGCGCGCTCGCTGCTGCAGACGATCGCGCAACCCGATGCGGATCGCGCGATCTACGTCGAATCGCTGCTGCCGTTCCACTCCTACCGCTGGCATCCCTTGCAGGCGCTGGTCTGGAACGGCTGGAAGCTGATCCAAGGTCGCGATCCGCAGCTGTTCCGCCTCGCCGATGATCCGCAAGAAGCGCACGACCGCGGCCCCGACGAGCCCGACCTCGTGGCGCGGATGCAGGAGCGGCTGCGCGCCCTGGTGGCGGAGAGCGCGGCGCTCGGCTGGCAGGAGAACCACTCGCTCACCGACGCCGACCGTGCCGCGCTCGCGAAACTGGGCTACGTCGCCGGCGCGTCGGCGGAGGATCCGTTCGACGCTTCGCTGCCCGAGCCGCGCGAGCGGATCGGCGACCTCGCGCTGTCGATGCGAGCTCGCGAGCTGGTGCAGCAAGGCCGCGTGATGATGGGGCTCGACCCGGCGACCGCCGCCTCCTTCGCGGCGCTGCCCGAAGCGACGCGGCTGCAACGCCAGGAGCAGGGGCGCCAGAAGCTGCAGGAGGCGCGCGCACTGGTGGCGAAAGTGCGCGCCGCGAATCCGCGCGACGGCGAGATCGACAAGATCGAGGGGTTCCTGCTGCTGACGCTCGGCGACTTCACGGCGGCACTCGAAGCGTTCGAGCGCCTCTGCACCAGCGAAGTCGCCGAGGCGGGCTCGCGCTTCAACCTCGCGCTGTGCTACCAGCAGACCGGCCACGAAGAGTGGGCCGTGCGCGAGATGATGAAGGTGGTGGCGATCGAGCCGCGCTTCACCAAGGCGTACGAGTGGTTGGCGCAGTACCACGGCCAGAAGGGCGAACACGCGCGCGGCGCCTTCTGGCTGCAACAACACGCGAAGAATGCCCCGAACGCCGAGGAGCGCCGCCGCATCGATCGGATGCTCAGCTCCGTGATGCGCGAGCTGAAGAAGCGCGGCGTGGCGATCGATGTGCCGCCCGATCACCCGCTGCTGGAGAAGCTGCCCGAAGGGGTGCTGGCGCGGATGCGCGCGAAGGAAGCGGGCGGCGGCTGATCCGCGGCGTGCGCAGCGAGGCGCTCAGGCGATCGCCCCGCCGTGCTCGCTCACCCTGTTCCCCTAGCCCGTCTTCTTCACGAAACCCCTGCTGCGGCTCGGTCTGTCGGCGCCTGACATCGTCGGAAAACCGCGTTCCTTCCTCAGCGGGTCAGCAAACCCGCATCGTCGGAGCCGCGATTTCCATCCTCGTCCTGCGCCGACATCCCGTCGCCTCGCGACGGGGATCGTGAATCAAACGGGCTGAGCGCCGTCTCGAGGGCGAGCAGCACCGCGCGCTCCATCACGTCGAGCGCCAGCGTCGGGGCGCCGGGATGACGCGACGCCTGCTCTTCGCTGAACGGCAGGTGCACGAAACCGCCGCGCACGTCGCCGCGGCGCGCCACGGCATGCAGCAGCGAATAGAAGACGTGGTTGCACACGAAGGTGCCCGCGCTCTGAGAAACAGCCGCCGCGATGCCCGCGTCGCGCAACGCGCGGACGATCGCCTTGATGGGCAGCGTCGCGAAGTAGGCGGCCGGACCGTCGGGCACGATGGGCAGGTCGAGCGGCTGCGCACCGCCGTTGTCCGCGATGCGCGCGTCGTCGACGTTGATGGCGATGCGCTCGACGCTGATTTCGCTGCGCCCGCCGCCCAGGCCGAGCGCCAGCACCAGGCGCGGCGCGTGGTCGGCGAGCGCGGCGTGGAGCTCCTCGCGCGCGCGTCCGAACACGCACGGCAGCACGCGCGCGACTACGCGATGGCCGGCGACCACGCGGCCCTCGAGCGCAAGCGCGATCTGCGCCGACGGATTGGTCGACTCGCCATCGAACGGCTCGAACCCGGTCACCAACACGGTCGGCAGCCTGCTCCCCATCGTTGCACTCGCCTCCTGCGACGCCGCGCTCAGCGGTAGACCAGCGCGCTCATCGCCACCACGTTGAAGAGCCAGCAAGCCAGCGCGAAGGGCGCCTGCGCCTTGATCACGGCATGGCGATCGTCGAGCTCGAGCAGCACCGCGGGCACGAGGTTGAAGTTCGCCGCCATCGGCGTCACCAACGTCCCGCAGTAGCCGCAAAGCATGCCGAACGCGCCGACGATCGCCGGGTCGCCGCCATGCTGGCGCACGATGAACGGGATGCCGATGCCCAACGTGATCAGCGGAAAGGCGGCGAACGCGTTGCCCATCAGGATGGTGAAGAGCGGCATCGCGGTGCAGTAGGCGACGACCGCCAGCAGCGGCTGACCGGTGGGAAGCAGCGCCGACGTCGCGTGCGCGATCACCTCGCCGACCCCGCATTTCGCGAAGATCCCGCCAAGCGCCGCCAGCATCTGCGGCAGGATCAGCGCGAAGCCCAGATCCTGCAGCAGGCGCCCGCCTTCAAGCAGCGGCGCGCCGACGCGCGCACGCGTCAGCCGCATCGCGTAGCAGAGCGCCACCACGACGCCGAGGCCCAGCGCGATGGTGGTCGCCTGCTTCGGATCGACCAGGCGTCCGCCGTCCCAGACGAAGCGCGGCAACAGGAACGCACCCGCCGCCGCCACCAACGCCAGCAGCAGCGGCGGCAGCAGCAACCGGCTGCGCAGCCGTTCCGACTCGGCCGCGCGAACGGCCGCATCGACGGCGGCGCGGCGCGGCGCGCCGACCTGCCTCGACGCAGCGAGCGCCACCATCGCGACGACGCAGCCACCGACCAGCGGTGGTGGCAGCCGCTTGCCCGCCAGGAACGTCAACGCCAGCAGCCCCCAGAACGCCGCACTGCCCCATCGGCGCGGGTGGCTGCGATCGCGCGCGATCTGGAACGCGACCGCCACGAGGACGAGGCCGGCCAGCGCGTGGAAGAGCTCGACGGGCAGCAGCGTCGTCACGGCGGCTCCGTGGCCGGCATCTGCCGTTCGATCGATCGATCGAGACGTCGAAAGCGCCACGCACCGAGCAGCAACGCGAACAGTGCGCTCGGCAGCCCCCAACCACCGAGCGCCGCGATCGACACGGTGATCCCGGCCGACTCGAAGACGCCCTTCATCAGCAGCACCGGGCCGATCGCCACCACGATGTCATCGGCGAAGAAGTTGCCCCAGTTCTCGGCCGCAGCGGCGTGCGCGCGTACCTGCTGGCGCAGCAGCGTCGGCAACGGGCCGCGACGCGCCGCCGCCGCCGCTTCGGCCATCGGCGCCACCAGCGGCCGGATCATCTGCGCATGGCCGCCGATGGCCAATCCGAACATGCTGGTGACTTCGCGCAGCGCCTGGTAGGCGAGCAGGATGCGGCCGGCCGTCGCTCGGCTCGCACTCCGGATCAGCGCCGCCGCGCGTTCCTGCAAGCCGTGCGCTTCGAGCAACCCGATCAGCGGCATCAGCAGGACGATCGGCAGCGTCGTGAAGAGGTTGTCGACGAAGAGCGTGCCGATCAGCGCCAACAGAGCGAGCGGACCGATGCCGGCGGCAAACCCGGTCGCGAGCGCCGCCACCAGGATCACGAGCAGCGGATGGAGCCGTAGCGCGAAGCCCGCGGCCACGATGGCGACGCCGATCAGCTTCAGCGCCTCGCGCCACGTCTCCATCAGCGCGCCACCGCGCGCAACGTGACGCCCGCCGTCAGCAGCTCCCGCCGCAGCCGCCGCGCGAAGGCGAGCGCGTGCGGGCCATCGCCGTGCAAGCAGATCGTCTCGGCGCGCAGCGCCACTTCGTGGCCATCCTGCGCGCGCACCACTCCGCGCTGCACCAACGACAGCACCTGCGCGACCGCGCGCTCCTCGTCGTCGATCAGCGCGCCCGGTTCGCTCCGCGGCGTCAGGGTTCCATCCCGTCGGTAGGTGCGATCAGCGAAAGCCTCGCCGACGAAGCGCATGCCCGCCGCTTGCGTCGCGAGCGCGAGCGCGCTGTTCGGCGCGCCGACCACGCGCAACGTCCGATCGAGCCGCGCGATCGCGGCCACCGCGGCCGCCGCCAACGCCGCATCGCGACCGACCTGGTGGTAGAGCGCGCCGTGCAGCTTCACGTGGGCGAGCGCCACCCCAGCGTGCGCGGCGTGCGCGGCCAGCCGCTCGAACTGGCGGGTGATCAGCGCGGCGAGTTCCGCTGGCGCGATCGGCCGCTCGACCCGGCCGAACGTGGCACGCTCTTCATGACCTGGATGAGCGCCGACGGCGACCCCGGCCGGTACCGCCACGGCGAGCGTCGCGCGCATGGTCGCGTCATCGCCGGCGTGGCCGCCACAAGCGATGTTGGCCGAGGTCAGCAGCGGAAGGAGCTGCGCGTCGTCGCCCACTCCCTCGCCGACATCGCCGTTCAAGTCGAGCAGGAACGGCGCGCCCACCACGTTCAGCGCCTCGCACCATGCAGCTTCAGCGCCACGTCGAGCATCGCCATCGCGCGCTCCTCTTCGGCGGCCGCCGCATGCGCGGTCGCCAGGTGGACCACTTCGAAGCGCACCGCGTCGCCCGGCCGCCGCTGCGCCAGTCGTCCCAGATCCGCGGCGACCACCGTCGCGAGCTTGGGGTAGCCGCCGATCGTCTGGCGATCGGCCAGCAGGACGATGGGCTGGCCGTCCGGCGGCACCTGGACCGTGCCCGCCACGACCCCTTCGGAGAGCAGCTCGCGCGGCTGTGCCAGCGGCAGCAGCGGACCGGCAAGGCGAACGCCCATGCGATCGGAGTGCGTCGTCACCAGGAAGGCACGCGCGAGCAACGTGTTCCACGTCTCCACCGCGAACCAATCGGCTTGCGGCCCGCGCAGGAGACGGATCGGCGCGTGCAGATCGCGGCCGCACAAGTGCGCGGCGTCGACGAACCAGTTCGGGGCCGGCAGCGGCGATGCGGCGAGTCGCGGCGCACCACGCGGTCCGAACAGCCGGTCGCCCGCCTGCAGCGCGCGGCCGTCGAGTCCGCCGAAGCGCGCGCGCAGATCGGTGCCGCGGCCGCCAAGCACGGGCGGCACGTCGAAGCCGCCGGCCACCGCGAGGTAGCCGCGTGCGCCACGCGTCACCAGACGAAGGTCGAGCAGCGTCCCCGCCTCGACCTCGAAGGGTCGACCGCCCGGCACCTTCGCCACGCTCGCGCCGGTGAGCGCCAGGCGCAACGCTCGTCGCGCACGCAACTGCGGCCCCACCAGCCCGAACTCGAGCCCGAGCGTCGCGTCGGCGTTGCCGACCAGACGATTGGCGAGCCGCAATGCCTGCGTGTCGAGCGCGCCGCCGGGGGTGATCCCCTGCGCCTGAAGACCGGGGCGACCGAGGTCCTGCAACGTGGTCTGCGGCCCTGCCTCCACGACCTCGAAGAGCGCCTCGGACACACGGCGCGGGCGCGCAGCGGCGCGCGGCGTCGGTGGCAGCGTGCGCAGGCGCCGACGAAACGTCGTCGCGGCGATCGGCTCGAAGCGCACGCCATCGCCCAGCGAAAGGAGGGTCGCCGGCGTGCGGATCGGATCGAACAGCGCCAGATGGGTGCGGCCGATCACATGCCAGCCACCTGGCGACTCGATCGAGTAGATGCCGGTCTGCGCGCCGCCGATCGCCACGCTGCCCGCCGCGACCGCGAGCCGCGGCGTCCGCCGGCGCGGCACCGCAAGCTGCGGCGGCAACCCCGCCAGGTAGGGGAATCCCGGCGTGAAGCCGATCGCGCGCACCACGTAACGCGCTGCCGCGTGCGCCTCGATCACCGCCGACGGGGTCAATCCGCAGTGGTCGGCGACCGCGGCAAGGTCCTCGCCGAAGCGGCCGCCGTAGCTCACCGGCACCACGAGCTCGCGCGCAGGCGCTCCGTTGGCTTCGCCCATGGCGTTGACGTCGTTCGATCGCGCGTGCTCGTCGGTCCAGCGCTCGATCCAACGCTCGATCGCCGGGCGCACCGACGGCTCGGTGCAATGGACCGTGATCGTCGTGTGCGCCGCAACCAGGTCGCTCACCCCTGGAAGGCGTGCCGCCGCCAACGCCTCGACAAGCGCACGCACGCGCCTGGCCGCGGCATCGTCGGCTGCGTCCCCAAGCTGGACCAACAGCGCGGTCTCGCCGAGCGGCACCTGCATCATCGATCTCCGCGCTCGCGGGCCGCGTTCAGACGGTGCGCTTGCGGATGCTCGGTGCGCGCATGCCCGGCGCGGCCTGCTTGGCGCGCGAGTTGAACCCCTCGCGCAAGGTCGTCGCGTCGTCGTGCCGCTTGACCTTCTCGGCCTCGTCGGCGTCGAGCGTGTCCTTCAGCGCGGCGTTCTCGGCCGCCAGCGCTTCCGCGCGCTTGGCGTCGTCCTTTTCCTCGCAGCACTTCTTGTACTTCTGACCCGAGCCGCAAGGGCACGGGTCGTTGCGACCAGTCTTCATGGGATCACCTCTGGGCGACCATCGTCACCACGGCGCGCGCGGAATCAACGGGGCAGTTGCCCGGCTCGGTGCGCCAAACCCCTGATGCGGCGGAAATCGCCGGCCCAACGTCCAGGAATCGGCGGCGTAGGTGCGACTCGCCCGACGGTGGCTCCGACGATGTCATGCGTCGAGAGACCGGGCCGCAGCAGGGGCTCATGAATCAAGCGGGCTAGCCCGTCTTATTCATGATCCCCGTTGCGAGGCGACGGGATGTCGGCTCTGGACGAGGAGGGGAAGTGCGACTTCGACGATGCGGGTTTGCTGACCCGCTGAGGAAGAAGCGCGCTTTCTCGACGAAGTACGGAGTCGGCAGACCGAGCC
>JANNXA010000036.1:0-121838 GCA_031409275.1 Planctomycetota bacterium | reverse complement strand
AACAGAATGGACGCGTCGCGCCGAGACCGAGCGAGGCCGCCCAGGGCGAGGAGACCGAAGCAGGCGACTCTGAAGAGTCGCCGATGGAGGTCGACGAAGTCATGGGTGGCCGCAGCCGGTCGAACGCAGCGGACATTCTGTCAGGCGCTCTTACTTGCCTGCGCCCGCCGGCTTCTCCGCGCTGCTCTTGCCATCGAGCTCATCGAGCAGTCGCTGCGCCTTCACCTGGACCGCTTCCGGCATTTGCGCCGGGTTGGTCGCGAGGACGTCTTCCAGCAGCTTGCGCCGCTCCGCGGGGGAGTTGGCGAGCCGCGTCCACAGCGAGTCGAACGCGTGGTTCTTGATCAGCTGGGACGGTTCCTCGAACAGAGCTCGGCGCAGGACGGGATTGACGGCGCTCGAGTCCTGCTGGGCGATGACGAACACGGCCTTGGTTCGCAACTCCGGCGGGTAGCGCGCCTCATCGAGGAACGAGCGGCACAGGTCGACGGCTTCGGGGCGCGGATGGGTCTCGAACAACCCGAGCAGCTGACCGCGCAGCGTCACTTCCTGGGCGCCGCCCAACTTGATCACGTCGATGACGTCCTTGCTCCAGCGCTCCGAGTCGATCTCCTGCAGCGCGACGGCGGCGGCGTACTTCAGGACCGGCTCGTTGGTGGCGCGGACGAGCGCGCTCCGTGCGATGTCGAAAGCGTCCGCTTTGGCGGCGCTCGACAGCGACGGCACCACTTTTTTCAACAGGTACTCCACGAACTCGATCTCGCGCTCGGGTTCGAAGGGCTGCAGGTCGACTTCGCGGCGCACGACGTAGACCGCTTCGTGGCCGCGCGCGATCAGGCTGTCGCGCGTCTGCCGCAGCTCGGTTTCGAGCGGCGACACGTTGTTCGAGCTGTTCTTGATCTCCAGGCGGAGTGCACGCTCGGCGTGCTTCAGCGCCTGCAGCGCCTCCATCGCCAGCGGAAATGGCGTGGGCGGCACGGCGCCGAGTCTGGCGACGGTCGGGGCGGTCGCCCCCGCGGAGGTGGACCCCGCTGCGTTGGGCTCCGCTGCGTTCGCTCCTGCGGCCTCGGAGCCCCCGGCCGCTCCGGCGGCGAGCTGCGATTGCCCCTGCTTTCGCAGCTGATCCAGAAAGATCGCGATCTCGGCCTGGCGGTGCAGCGCACCGTCGAGTCCGACCGTCAATCTTTCGATCCGCTGAGCGATCGGGGCGAGCGCTTCGGCGCTCGAGTCGTTTCTCCGCACTAGGAGCCCGACTACAACGCCGAGCGTGGCGAGCTGCAAGGCGAGCAACGCGGCCGCAAACGGTGACTTCATGGTGATCCCGAACTCCACGTGCCAGTTCCAAGACGGCCGCTCGAAGCGGCTCCGTGAGCGGTCGCGCCCACGGTGGAGGGCCCGTGCGAGCGTTCGCGAGTGGTCGAAGGGGGGGCGGATGCTAGCCGCGCTCCCTCAGGACACGCGCGAACGGTCGGGCACATCCATTGCGGTCATGGCTAACGGCGTTCCAAGTCACGGCTCGATCCAGCGTCTCGGATCGGGCGTGCGTTTTGACAGCATTTCCGCGCACCGATACCATGCCCCGCTTCGTGCCATCCCCGGAGATCCCGGGGCGCCCGACGATCGCAGGTCAGGAGCAACGCGAGGATGAATCTCTCTCTTTCCACTCGTCCCCGGGCTCGTTGGATGGCTGGATTCGCGGGCGCTTCGCTCGCCCTGTTGGCGGCCTGCGGCCCCGGCGGTGGCGGCGGTGGTGCGCTGACGGTCCAGTCGACCATCTTCGGCTACGACCCTTTCAGCGGCAGCTTCGACGCCTCGGGCCAGCAAGGCGAGGCTCCGTTGATACCGCTGAACATGTGCGTCGTCTTCGACTTCAGCGAGCCGATTCGCGCCGCGACCGCGACCTCGCAGTCGATCGTCATCCAGGAACTCGACACGTCCGTCATCCCGCCGGCGCCAGGACCGCTCGCCGCGGCGGAGTTCCAGGTGTCGGGCAATCGACTGACCATCTGCCCGCTGATCACCTTCACCGACACGACCGCCGTCTACGGATGGGGTGATTCGTCCGCAGTGAAGACCTATCAGGTCTTGTTCCAGATCCCGCCCTCTTCGCCGACGCTGGTCTCGCAGGGTGGACGGACGCTCGTCGCCAAGGATCGCGGGCCGTACCTCTTCCGTACCAGCACGCAGATCTTCGATCAGAAGGCCGGCGCGCCGGTCCCGACGATGCGGCTCCTCGATCCGACCACGGGCAACCCGATCGCGACCACCAACGTCGCGACGAGCCCGGTCCCCAACATCGAGCTCACGTTCGATGAGCCCGTGATTCCGTCGACCGCCGTGGATCCCGGCGGCATCGGCTCGAGTTCCAACATTCACGTCGAACTCGACTCGGATGGCAACGTCAACACGACCGGCGATCGCGTCGTGGTCCCGGGCACGTACACGCTGATTCCCAGCGGCAGCGACGCCGTGGTCCTCTTCGAGAGCCTCCTGAAGGAGCTGCCAACCGATCCGAGCGCGGGCTGCGTCTACGTAGTCACGGTCGACGGGACCGTGCAGGACCTTTCTGGCAACAGCAAGGTCTCGGTGACGAGCAATCCCGGCGCGAACGACGTCTTCACGTTCACCACCGCGCCTGGGCCGGCGACGGTCGCGATCGACCCGATCGAAGAGCTGTTCGATCTGCAGGCTCAGAACGATCTCACGGTGACGTCCGCGAAGTGGGGCACGACCTTCAACGGATTCCTCTCGCCGGGCATCGGCGGTGGCACGGGTGCGGACGGCGCGTTCGACCCGAACAACGCTGGCTTCCAGGCATCGCCGCCCTCCGGCATCTCTTTGAACGTGCCCAGCAAGCGCGTGACGATGAACACCGAGTCGCTCGCGAATCCTGGAACGCAGCGTGTCTACGAGTTCACGAGCTTCCGGGTCCCGGCTGGCTGGACGGTGGTTCACACCGGCGTCTTCCCGCTGGCCGTGCAGGTGTCCGGCAACGTCAACATCATCGGTACCTTGAACGTCTCCGGTGCTGCAGGCGCAGTGATGACCGGAGCGGTGGTGGCCGGTGGCGCCGGTGGCACGGCGGCCGGCGGCGGCGCCGCGGGCGGCCGCGGCGGCTCGCCCTCCGACTCGGCGGGCACCAGCAACTTCTTTGCGGGCCGCGGCCTCGTCGGCAAGCCGACCTATCCGCAGCTTGCGTTCGATCCGAGCGGAGCTGCGAATCAGGGAGTCACGGGCCGCAGCACGGCGCTCGACTCCACGACCTTCACTCTGACCGACACGGCGTTTTCGGCGCTGCTCGATGCCCTGACGCTGACTGACCTCTGGATCCAGCCGAACGTCGGAGCGGACGACTATCGCTTCGAGCGTTTCCACCCGGTCTTCAAGGTCGAGTCGATCAGCGGCGGCGTGGTGACGGTGGTTTCTGACCCGGCCGACGCGAACTTCCGCGGAGATCTGTCGCAGGAAACCGACAACCCGTGGCTCGAGTCGGATGGTTCCGGCGGCTTCCGTGCGCCGCTGTTGTCGGAGATCTACGACGCCTATCTCATCGGCGATCTCGCCGGTCTCACCGGTGGTTTGCTGTTCGATCTCGACCTCGACGGCAGCGTCGATGACGCCGTCGCCGTGGCGACCTCCGGAACCGGATCCGATCCGCAGTCGGTGATGCAGAGCTTCCTGACGCTCGCTCGTTCCGGCGGTGGTGGTGGTGCCGGCGGCGTGACCGCGGGCGCCGCGGGCTCCGACGATCCGACCGTGGCCAACGGCGCGGGTCTCTTTGGCGGCACCGGTACTTCCGGCGGAGCCGGTGGCAGCGCCTATCCGACGGCCACGCTGCTCTCGCGTGTCGATGCCGACACGCTGCGGCTGACGACGGATCTTTTCGACGACGGAACCGGTTCGCCCGACCCGACCTTCGCCGGTCACCTCATCAACCCGAACATCAGCCAGGGCAACACCTTCGTCATCCTCTCGGTGGACGACGTGGACCAGGTGACGATCCTGCCGATCACGACCTCCACGGGTGCGACGATCGACCTGTCGACCACGACGATGGCGCCGGGTGCGACGGTGCGTGTGACCGCTCCCTACACGGCGGGCGGCATGGGCGGTGGCGGTGCTGGTGTCCATTGCGCGGGCAGCAGCAAGACGCCGTTCAATCACACGGGTCACCCCGACCTGACCGATGCGCGCAACCAGAACGGCGCCTCGACGACGACCGACTTCTATGACGACGACGGCGGCATCGCGCCGCCGAACCAGGTTCAGAACGGACTGGAAGACGGCAGCGAGTCGATCTTCGCGCTGCCGCGCTGGGTTCCCGGCGGTGGTGGTGGCGCGGGTGGCGGGTCGGTGACGATCGTCGCGGCCGGCAACATCGATATCGCGGCCGCGGGCCAGGTGCTGTCGGATGGTGGCGAAGGCGGCCGTTCGGACTTCGCTGGTTCGAACTCTGCCTCCGGCGGTGGTGGTGGCGCGGGCGGCACGATCGTGCTCGGCGCCGGCGGCACCTTGGCCGCCGCGCTTGGCGCCAAGATCTCGGCGATCGGCGGCGCCGGCGGCGCGGCGGGCTTCGGAATCGAGGGCGGCGATGGCGGCAACGGCCGCATTCGCCTCGAGAACGCAGCCGGCACGTTGAGCTCGACGAACTTCATCGGCGTGGGCACGCCGACGATCGCCGCCGAGAATCTCGGACGCTTCCCGGGCGGCGGGTCGAGCGTCGCGCAGTCGATCTTCCTTCCGAGCGGCGCGCTCAGCCCCGAATACCAGAAGATCATCGTGCGCTACTCGGTGAAGCAGAACGGCTCGACCATCAGCGCCGTCTACGCCGTGAACGCCGACGGTTCCATCGACACGGCAACGTCCAGTCCGGACGCCGCGCCGTTCGACCTGCTGTTGAGCGTTGCCGATCCTGACCCCGCGACCGGTCTCGTCGATGTGGCGACGGCGACGGCGTTCGCCGATCCGACCACGACGACGTTGGCGAGCTATGCGGGACGCCAGTTCACGCGCTTCAAGTTCATCCTCGGCGACGCGGTGACGCCGGTGATCCTGTTGGGCGATTCGTACACCGACGTGCGGATCGACTCGATCGAGATCGACGTCAACAGCGTCAAGCCCTGACCTCCTGATCGCATGCGGGGCGCGCGGGATCGACCGATCTCGCGCGCCCCGTTTCATTTTCGAGGCCGCGCAAGAGTTCTCCATGGTCGAGATCGCGGTCGACGGATCGCTGAGCGGCTGCGGCATCGGCGGTCCGCAGCGACTCACGTTTTCGGCGGACGGGCCGCTCCATCTGGCGCCTCGCCGTGATGGCGCACGCACCGGGCAGTACGCGCTGCCCGGTTTCGTCGACGCGCACGTCCATCTCGAACTGTCGCGAGTCCGCGGCGAGGAGATTGCGCATCCGACGTTCGCGGCGTGGGTCGCGGCGCTGATCGAGCGTCAACGGAACTTCGGCCCCGGCGAACGAGCAGCAGCGGCGCGCGACGGGGCGGCGCAGTTGCTGGCCAACGGTTGCGTCGCGATCGGCGACATCGATGCACAAGGGGAGACGTTCGCCGCGCTGGCGAACTCGCCGCTCGAAGGCGTGATCTATCGAGAGTGGCTCGGATCGCCGTCCGCCGCGCTGGCAGCCGAGCTCGACCGCCGTTTCGGAGAGCAGGCGGCGCGTCTCGAACGAGTGGCGGCGAGCGGAGCGGAGCGTCCGCGGCGACGGCTCGGCCTTTCGCCGCACGCGCCCTACTCGACGTCGGCGGAGCTCTACGAGCGTGCGTTCGAATGGTCGCGCCGCCATCAAGTTCCGCTGGCAAGTCACGTCGCCGAGTCGCAGGACGAACTCGACCTGCTCGCCGCTGATCGCGGTCCGTTGCGTGAGCTCTTCACCCGTCTGCGATTCGCGCCGCCGCGCTGGCCGCGTGCGAGCGAGGGCGCTTTGACGGCGGTCGCTGCGCTGGCGCCACCGCGCGGGTTTGTCGTCATCCACGGCAATCGACTGCGCGCTGCCGAGATCGCGACATGCGCCACGAGCGGGTGGCCGGTCGTGTTCTGTCCGCGCAGCCACGCCTACTTTCGATACGAGCGTCACCCGTCACGCGAGCTGTTCGACGCGGGAGCCATCGTTGCGCTCGGCACCGACTCGCGCGCGAGCAACCTCGGGCTCGACCTCCACGCGGAGCTCGCGGCATGGCGATCCGCAGACGCGGCGCTCTCCGACGCGGAGCTCTTCGCCGCGGCTACGGCCAACGGCCGGGTCGCACTTGGGCTGCCGCGTGCCGAGTTGATGGAGGGCGACCCCGCCACGTTCCAGCTGGTCTCCGCGCGCGACGGGGCGCCGATGGACTCGCGGCGATTGGAGGCGGCGGCGGTGCGCGGCGACCTGGTGACCGAGGCGGTGTTCATCCGCGGAGAGCTCGCCTGGTCGGCGGAGCGCGGGGTCATCGCCCGTCCGAGCGAGTGACGCCGGCGTCGGCACGGGGGCGAGCGGGGCCCGCCGGCGTGGCTATCATCGCCTCGAACTTGCGCCTCGCCCGCGAGAGGCGCGGCGAATCGCAGAAGGACCGACGAGGGAGTGGTGGCCGCGCCGATCGCGCTGATCTCCGACATCCATTCGAATCTCGAGGCGCTCACCGCTGTCCTACGGGACATCGACGCGCGCGGGGTCGCCGAGGTCTACTGCCTTGGCGACATCGTCGGCTACGGTCCCGAGCCGGAGCCCGTCATCGACCTCGTCCGCACCCGCTGCAGCCTCGTTCTGCGCGGCAATCACGACGATGCGATCTTCAGCGGCGCGGAGGACTTCAACCCGATCGCCCGCCAGGCGCTCGAAACCAACCGCGAGATGATCCGGCCCGGGCTCTTCAAGCCCGCCGCGAAGCGCGCGCGTTGGAGCTTCCTGCACGGACTGAAGAGCAGCGAGCAGCGCGGCGACCTGCTGTTCGTGCACGGTTCGCCGCGCGATCCGGTCCGCGAGTACGTGATGAAAACCGACGTCGTGTTCGCGCCCCAGAAGATGGAAGAGATCTTCCAGCGGATCCCTCGGCTCGGCTTCTTCGGTCACACGCATCAACCGGGCGTCTTCATCGACGGAGTCGGCCACCGGACGCCGGAGGAGCTCGCGGGTCGCTACGTCTTCGGTGCCGAGAAGGCGTTCCTCAACATCGGATCGGTCGGTCAGCCGCGCGACGGAAACACCGCCGCGTGCTACGCCGTGCTCCATTCCGACCGTGTCGAGTGGTGGCGTGTCCCGTACGACATCTCGGCCGTGCAGGCGAAGATCCGAAGGATCAAGGGGATCGACGACCTCTGCGCCGAGCGCCTGTCGCTCGGGCGCTGACGCGCTCGATCGCGCGCCATCGGCCGCGCGATCACCTCGGCGGCGGGGGCGCTGACGGCGCGGGATCGGGAAGTCGCGTGACGCCGTCGCGTCCCGGCCACTTCACGCCGGGCGCCCACCACGCTGGCGCCTGATCGAGGGTGAACATGCCCAGGAACGGGATCGTGCGCGATCGATCCGGCGGATCGTCGAGCGCCTTCGCGACCATTCGTCCCGCGTACCAGGTGAGCTGAATTCCCTCGAGCGGGGTGGTCGCCGGAACGAGCACGAGCGTGCACTCGGGCGGCACTTTCGTCGCGAGCTCTCGACCGAGGAGGTGGGACGAAGGCCGGTCCGGAGCGATCGTCGAGCGCGGGTGCGCGGCGCCGCCCGCGAGCAGGAAGGCGCCCGCGACCATGGCGGCAAAGAGCGCGGCGACGCCGGCCATCGCCAAACGCGCCTGACTTGGCGGACCCGATGGTGGCAGTGCGGCGGCGGCGTCGAGGCTCCCGCGCTGCGAACGTCGCGCGCCGAGCAGGGAGAGCGCGAGCAGCGCCGCCGATCCGCCGAGTGGCAGCAACCAATAGAGCTGGAAGTAGGGATGGTCCTGAGCGCGCATCCGCGGCAGCAGCCCGGCAGCGAGCGCCAGCAGCGTGGTCGTTCGCACGAACCGACGCAGTTGCGGGTCGCTGCCTGGCAGCAGCGAGCGCACGATTCCAAAGCACAACAGCCCCTCGCCGAGCGGCGTCACGAGCGCGCGCAAGTGGCCTTCCACCCGCCTCAGGTACTCCGCCACCGACATGCCGATGGGCAGATTCCAGATCTGCTCCACCTGGCCGAGCGGTGCGACCGTGTCGCTGATTCCGTAGCGCGACAGCTGCAGGTGCTTCCACGTCAGCAGCAGGACCGTCCAGGCCGCGCCGAGCAACGGCCACCCGAGCAGTCGCTTGGCGCCGCGAGGTCCGGCCACCAGTCGATCGAGGAAGAGCGCGGCCGGCGCGAGCACGGCGAGGAAGTCGAAGCTGAGGGCCGCCAGCAGCGCGAGACCGGCCACGCAGCGCCCCGCGCCGCGCAGGTCGTCGCGTCCGGCGAGCGCAAGGAAGAGCGCGCACGCCGCCATCGTCGGCACCGGGTAGTCGAGGTGGCTCGCCCAGTAGAGGCCGGCCGGCGTGGCCGCGACCACCACCATCGTGAAGAGCGCCGCACGCTCGCCGCCGACTCGCCACGCCAGCGCCGCCAACACGAGCAGCGTGAGGGTCGAGCAGATCAGCGCGACCGCGCGCGCGACGGCTTCCGACATGCCGCACCATTCGAATGCGAGCGCAGTCAACAGCGTCACGCCGGGCGGGTGGTGGTCGTAGTAGAAGAAGCGGTCGGTCGGAACGTGGGTCCGATTCATCAGTGGCCAGCCGCCGGTGGCAGCGAGCCCTTCGCGCCGCACGCTGTCGGCCAGCATCGTGTGGAACGCGTCGCTGGCGCCCTTGAGGTCATCACCGAACGGCTGCGCGAAGCCGAACGTGCGCTCCATCGCCGCGGCATCCGGCGCGCCGACGTAGACGGGCCGCACCCACGCCCGCGCCAGGAGCGCCAGCACGAACACGAGCAGAGTGGCGAGCGGCAGGCGCTGCATGGTGCGGAGTATAGTCCCGCGCCCATGGCGGACCTGGCAACTGGCGATGCGCTCCTCGTCGTCCTCATCACCGTGCCCGACGTCGTCTGCGCCGAGCGCGTGGCGACGGCGCTCGTCGAAGAGCGGCTCGCGGCATGCGTCGGTCGCCTTGGCCCGTTGCAGTCGTTGTTCCGCTGGAACGGGGCGCTCGATCGCGCCGATGAGCTGTTGCTGATCGCGAAGAGTTCTCGCAGCCGCTTCGACGCGCTCGTCGCGCGGGTTCGCGCGCTCCATCCCTACGAATTGCCCGAGATCATCGCGCTGCCGATCGTGGCGGGCTTCGCTCCCTACCTCGAATGGGTCGCTCGCGAGACGCAGTCGTGAACGAAGCGCCGCATGGTGACGGCAACGCGCGGCCGCTCGCCATCGTCGCGGGGCCGCTCGCCTGCCTCGCCCTGCTCTGGTGGAAACCGGGCGGCCTCGACGGTCCGCCGCTCCAGACGCTCGCGATCACGGCCTGGGTCGCACTCTGGTGGATCCTCGAAGCGCTGCCGATCGCGGTGACCTCGCTGTTGCCGCTCGTCTTGCTGCCGCTGTTCGGATTGAAGAGCGCCGGCGAGACCGCGCGCCTCTACATGGACGATCTCCTGATCCTCCTGCTGGGAGGATTCCTGCTCGCGCTCGCGCTCGAGCGGTGGGGGCTCCATCGCCGCCTCGCACTCGCCGTCCTCGGCGCCATCGGTGGCGCGCCACGGCGCTTGGTGGTCGGCTGCGCGCTGGCCGCGGCGCTCGTCTCGATGTGGATCAGCAACAGCGGCACGGCGCTGGTCCTCCTGCCGATCGCGTTGGCAGTCGGCCGGCGCCTCGCGCACGAGCTGCCGCCCGCCGACGGCGCGCGCGTCGAGCGATCGCTCCTGCTCGCCATCGCGTACGGCGCGACCGCAGGAGGGCTCGGTACCTACGTCGGAACACCCCCGAATCTGGTCTTCCGCGAGCGCTACGTGCGCGATTTCGGGGCCGGCACGCCGGGTGGCCCGCCCGAGATCAGCTTCCTGCAATGGCTGATCGCGTTCGCGCCTCTGGCGCTGCTGCTGGCGCTCGCCGTCGGTCTGGTCCTCGCGTATCGACTGCCGCGCCTGGACGGATCGACGACGCGCACCGCCGTTCGCGCGGAAGCGGCGGCGTTGCCGCGCTGGTCGCTCGGCGAGCTGCTGGTCACCTTGATCTTCGTGTCCGCGGCGCTGCTCTGGATCACGCGCGAGCCCTTCGAGGTGGGAGGGAGCTCGTGGTTCGGATGGGGTCGCTTCGCCTGGCCGAAGGGTTGGATCAGCGACGGCACCGTGGCCATGGCCCTCACGCTGCTGTGCTTCGCGGTACGGGTCCGACCCACGGTCGGAATGGTGCCGCCGCGCGGCGGCGGTCGAGTGCCGCTGCTCGAATGGAGCGAGGCGGAGAGCAAGATGCCGTGGGGCATCCTTCTGCTGTTCGGGGGAGGCTTCGCGATCGGCGACGCTTTCCAATCGAGCGGATTGAGCAAGATCCTCGGGACCGCACTCGCCCATTCCCTCGCCGGCGCGCCGACCTTCGTCATCGTGCTGGTGACCTGCCTGTTCGTGATCCTCGTTTCGGAGTTCATGAACAACACGGCCTGCGCGCAGGTCCTCCTGCCGATCCTGTCGGCGGTGGCACCCTTGCTCGACCTGCCACCGGCGCTGTTGCTGGTGCCGGCGACGCTCGCCGCGAGCTGTGGTTTCATGATGCCGGCTGGCACCGCCCCCAACGCGATCGTCTTCGCGACGCGCAAGCTGCGCATCGGCGAGATGGTGCGCGTCGGCCTCGTGCTCGACTTGCTGAGCGCACTGCTGGTCACCGTGTGGATCCTCTGGGTTGCACCACACCTCGGACTGCCGCTGGCGCGCTGAGCGGCTGCGTCGATGGTTCACGATCGGATCTCGCGGCCGCCATCGCTGCGCTCCGGTTCGCGCCAGGTGAGGGCGCGCACGAGATGGCGCTGCTCGATTGCGTCGACCTCGTCGAGATCGGCGAGCGTCCGCGCCACCCGCAGCAGCCGGTGGTGGGCTCGAAGCGACAGGCGCAGACGATCGACGGTCGTCGCCAGCCAGTCGCGTGAAGTGCGGTCGAGCGTGATCCCGGCGGTCAGCGCCGCGGCGGGCAGCGCGGCATTCAGCACGCCGCCGTTGCGTGCGCGTGCCCGTCGTTGCGCGGCCGCGATGCGTGCGCGCGCGGCGTCGCGTCCCAGTGAGGCGGGTGAGGCGCGGCGCCGATCGGACGGCACGAAGGGGACGCGAACGGAGAGGTCGATGCGATCGAGGATCGCAGCGCTGACACGCGCGCGATGGCGCTCGATCATGGCCGGCGAGCAGGAACAGGCGCTGTTCGGCTCGCCTGCGTTGCCGCACGGACAGGGGTTCATCGCCGCGACGAGCTGGAAGCGCGTCGGGTAGCGGTGCGTCCGTCCGCCGCGAGCGAGCGCGATGACTCCCTCCTCGAGCGGCGCGCGCAGCAAGTCGATCGCCTCGCGGCGAAAGTGGGGCAACTCGTCGAGGAAGAGCACTCCGTGGTGAGCCAGGGTGAGCTCCCCCGGTCGCGGCGGAGTTCCACCGCCGGCGAGCCCCGCGACGGTCACTGAGCCGTGCGGTGCCCGCAGGGGCGGGCGCAGCGGCGACTCACGGGCGGCGAGTCCGGCCGCGGAATGGATGCAGGAGACCTCGAGTGCTGCCGACTCGTCGAGATTCGGCAGCAGCGTCGCGAGTGCTCGCGCCAGCATGCTCTTGCCGCTGCCGGGCGGACCAGACAGCAGCAAGTGGTGGCCGCCCGCAGCCGCCGCGAGCACGACCGCCTTCGCCTCATCCTGTCCGACGATCGAATCGAACAGCGTGGCATCGGCGTCGCTCTCACCTCCGGACGCGGCGACTTCGGGCAGCGGCGACGGGGCGAACTCCACCTCGCCGCGCAGCCGCTTCACGACGTCGCGCAACGAGTCGACTCCGACCACGTCGAGCCCGCGCACCAGCGCGAGGTCGGCGAGCGCGGCCCGCGGCACCACCAGACGGCGCCCCTCGCGTCGCGCATGCAGGCCGACCGCCACCACCCCTCGCACTGCGCGCAGGCGTCCGTCGAGCGCGAGCTCGCCAAAGAGCAAGGGCGCCTCGAGCGATTCGAGCGGGAGTTGGCCGCTCGCCGCCAGGATCGCGCAGGCGATCGGCAGGTCGAGGCCAGGTCCGACCTTGCGGGTCTCGGCCGGAGCGAGGTTGACCAAGATCGAGCGGTCGGGGAACGAAAGGCCGCTGGCCTCGGTGGCGGCGCTCACCCGTTCGCGACTCTCGCGCAGCGCAGAATCGGGCAGCCCGATGATCTTCACGAGGCCGAGCAGCCCGCGCAGCAGCCGAACTTCGACCTCGACTGGCACGGCCGCGAGATCCGCCAACGTCGCTCCGCGCGCGCGTGCCAGCGACTCCACGAGGTCGGGATCGATCGGTTCGTCCTGCATGCACGTCAGGACGACATTCGCGCCGAGCGGTGACGGTTGCGTGCGCGCCCGAGGCGCCGAATCTCAGCGGCGCGAAGCGGTGTCCGCGGGCAGCTCGCCGTGTTGCGCGCTCCACCAGTTGCGCCAGGCCGCCGCATCGCTGCCGAACGACTGGCCGGTCAGACGCTGCAGCGCATCGACCACGACCCGCCGCTCCTCGGTCCGGATGACGAGGACGCCCGCCACGGCGACATCCAGCGCGACGCCCGACTGCAGCACGCCGATCACCGGCTTGGCGATCACGGCCCCATTCGCGATCTCGACGTCGAAGTCCTGGACGAAGGCGCGCTGCTCACCGAAGAAGACGTTGGCGCGGGGAGGGGTCGAGCCGCCGCCGCTGCCAGCCGGCGCCGGCCGCGGTTCGAGCATGCCGATCAAGCCATCGACGGCGCGCGGATCCTTGAGTTCGGCCAGCGCCGGATAGGCCCGTTGCCGCAGCGTCGCGGAATCGGTGGCAAGCGCCGGAAGGTAGGCCGTCACGAGTTGCGGGTGGTGCGACGCGAGGGCGGCGGTGCGCGCTCCGTCGCGCACGGCGGCGTCGGAGTCGAGCAGCGACGCGCGCACAAGCTTGCCCAAAGCGCGTGCGTTCGGCTCGGCCGCGAGGAGCGTGACCGCCGCCCGTCGCTCGACGGCGCTGCCACGGGCAAGCCGATCGAGCAGGAAGTCGGTGCGCGACTGCGGCTCGATCTCGAGGAGCCGCTGTCTTGCGAAGGCCGCGCGCGAGAGGCTCCGACCGCCGACGCGGGCGAGCAGGGCGCAGCGGTTGGCTTCCGATTGCGGCGGTCGGCCGCGCCCACACCCCTCGAGGAGCGCCGCCGCGTCGAGCTCGGCAGCGAACTCGCCCATCGCTTGCGGGGGCGCCGACGCGGCCGCGGCCGCATCGAGCGCGTCGAAGGCTTCCGGATAGAGGCCGCGATCGAGCGCGAAGGTGGCAACGGCCAGCAGCGCGTGACCTTGTTCTCCGGCGGCGCGGAGCGCGTTGCGGACACGTGGCAGCAGGTCGTTGCGCCGTTCGAGGCGAGCGATCTCGCGGCTCGCGAAATGGAGGCAGCCGAGCGCGCTTTCGAGTGTGATCCCGTCCGCGGTCGAGTGGATCTCGCCCACGAGTCGCGAGCCATCGTGCAGCTCGACGACATCCGGGGTCGGCTCCGGAGTTGGACCCGGAGTCAGCGCGGGCGACAGGGCCGACGCGACGATCGGAAAGAACCACGTCCAGACCATCGCAGTGCTCCATCGCGGTCCGCCGCCGTGCGGGCGGCAGGGAGGGAAGGCTAGCAAGGCGCAGGCCTGCCGGGGCCGCGCGCGCGGCGTGATCGCTCGCGCTCATCGGAACCGCTCCGAAGCGTCGTAGTGGAGCCACCCGCTCCGTGCGCTCGATCGCCACGGAACCCAGCGCTCGGCGAGCGCGCGCACGGTTTCCGGCGGCAGCTCCGTTTCAGAGCGACTCGCGAAGGCAAGGCGCGCTCGCGTTCGCTCGAGGAGGGTGGCGAGTCCGGCGTCGCGGTTGCCGTGATGCGGCAGCACCAGAAGGTCGATTGCGTCGTCGATGCGGTGCGCCAGATCGAGCAGCGGATAGCCCTCGAGGTCGCCGGGCAACAGCACCTGCTGTTCGGCGAGTTTCGCGACGACGGCGAGAGAGGCGTCGTTGCGGGCGCTGAAACGGCGTTCGGAGGGTGGCCAGACCACGCGGTGGACGCCCACGTTCTGGCCGGCGGTGACGACGCGTCGCGGTATGCCACGAGCCCGCGCTCGCGCGGCCAGATCGGCGAGCGGGCCGTGGGACACGCTCCTCAGTTCGGCGTCGGCCTGCGGCGAAACGTAGAGCGCCGCGATCGGCCATCGATCCATCAGGGAGGCGGCGAGGTTGCAGTGATCCGCATCGAGGTGGGAGAGAATCAAGCCGTCGAGCGCCGGCACTTCGAGCGCGCGCAGCGCGTTGACCAGCGGCGCCGCATCGTCCCACTGGCTGCTGCCGCTGTCGAAGAGCCACGCCGTTTCGGCATCGCGCAGCAGGATCGCTTGTCCATGTCCGACATCGAGCAGATCGAGCGTGGCGCGCTGCTTCGTGGAAGGGGTGGTGGAACGAGGCATCACGGACGCCACGGTCGCAGGGAGGAGCGACCGCACGAGCAGCGCCGCCGCCACCAGCAGCGCGACGCCCGTGCGCCGCAGGAAAAGCGCGACCCAGAACCCGAGCAGTGCGAGGCGCGCGAAGAGGGAGGGAGGAACGACTTCGAGCGGCGT
Source organism: Planctomycetota bacterium (assembly GCA_031409275.1). Lineage (GTDB taxonomy): Bacteria > Planctomycetota > B15-G4 > B15-G4 > SIAN01 > SIAN01. Next base: position 107,120 of record JANNXA010000036.1, on the reverse strand, counting down.
GGCCGGCAGCGCCGCGAGCGCGGCGGCGAGCGAGCCAATCATCGAATCGAGCGCTGAAAGCAGCGCGTTGCACGGCGCGGTGACGAACGGTGGCCACCAGATGAGGAGCGTTGCGATCAGGCTGGTGGCCAGGCCAACGGTCACCAGCGGAGTCAGCAGCACCGTCGCGAGTGGCGCCAGCCACGCGACGCTTCCGAAGTGGAGCGCGGTCAGCGGCGCCGTTGCGGTGCTGGCGAAGAGCGCCGCCCGGCAGGCGCGCCCGAGCGGAACGCGCCAATCGATGCCGTGGCCGGTGCCGCGGGGGGAGCGCGACGGACCGTAGCGACCCGCCACTTCGAGCGCGAAGACGGCCGCGAAGGAGAGCTGCACTCCGGCGTCCATCAGCAAGGTCGGCGAGGCGGCGATCAGCAGCAGGAACGCCGCCGCGAGGATGCGCACGCCGCCGTTCGCGAATCCGAAGCGGCGCGCCAGCTGATACGCCGCGAATCCGATCGCTGCGCGCAGCACCGGCGGTTGCGCGCCGCACAACAGCACGAAGAGTCCGACCGCGGCAAGCGCCAGCGTCAGCGCGAGCCGCGGGCGACGACGCGGCAGCAACGGGCGCAGCATGGCGACGAGCAGGACGACGTGGCTTCCGCTCACGGCGATGAGGTGCCACGCGCCGCAATCACGCAGCGCCTGGCGTAGTTGCCCGTCGAGTCGGTCGGCCCGCCCAAGCGCCAGCGCACGGGCGAGCGCCGCGGCGCGCGGATCGAAGAGCGTCGCAAGGCGCCGATCGATCAAGCTCGCGAGCGAGTCGCCCAACCACTGCGGCCAGCGCAGCGGCGGGGGAAGCACGCCTCGCGCCAGGTCGGGAGCGACGGCGGTCGTGGCGCGCATCGTCGCGAGCCCTGGTCGGCCGCCCGGATTGCGCGGTGAGTCGCCGTACCGCACGACTCCGGAGACGCAGAACCAGTCGCCGGCGGCAAGGGTCGCTGCACTCGGGTCGAGCCACAGCAGCGGCGTGGTCACGGCAGGCGACGCCGTTGCGACCGGCTCGATCCACGCGATGGTGCCGCTGCCACGGGTCGCTTGCCGGTCGGAGCGCGCACGGACCCAGCCGTCGAATCGCGACTCGAGGCTCACCGGGAGGCTGCCCGCCGCGATCCCGAGCGTGGCGCCCGCGAGCCAGAACCCGCCGCGCGCGATGCCGCCGCGGGGATCGAGCGCGAGCAGGCCGCCGATCGCGAGGCTCCACTCGATCGGCAAGCACAGCAGCGCCGCAAGGATCAGCCACAAAGCCCCCTCGAGGAGCGGTGGCAGCGAGGCGGGTCGGTGTGCGGCGGGCATGAACGCAAGACGTCGTCCGCCGGGTGCAGTGACCTTCGCCGATACAATGCCGCCATCGTGCGCGCTCTCTACCCCGGCAGCTTCGATCCGCCGACGCTCGGACACCTCGACGTGATCCGGCGTGGCGCTGCTGTGTGCGAAGCGCTTTGGGTGGCAGTCGGCCGCAACCCCGCGAAGCAGTCGCGCTTCTCGGTGGAAGAGCGCCTCGAGCTGCTGCGCACGGTGCTCGACGCGGAAGGGATCAAGGCCCGTGTGGTCGCGTTCGATGGGCTCGTGGTCGAGTTCGCCCGCGCCCAGGGGATCTCCTGCCTGCTGCGCGGCGTTCGGAGCGCCGCCGATTTCGACTACGAGCTGACCATGGCGCAGATGAACCGGAAGCTCGCGCCGTCGATCGAAACGCTGTTCGTGATGTCGGCGCCGGAACACGCCTTCGTTTCGGCGCGGCTCGTGCGCGACGCAGGACGCTTCGGAGCGGATCTGCGCGGTCTTGTTCCCGAGTGCATTCGGCCGCGCGTCGAGCAGCGGCTGGCGGAGGATCCCTCGCGTGATCATTGAGCACGTCACTTCGCCCAACGCACCCGACGCCATCGGCCCCTACTCGCAGGCCATCGTCGCCAACGGCCTCATCTTCTGCTCCGGGCAGGTCGCACTCGAGGCGGGCAGCGGCGGCAAGTTGATGGGGGGCAGTGATGTCGCGGCGCAGACGCGGCGGGTGTTCGACAACCTCACGGCGGTGCTGGCTGCGGCAGGGGCGACGCTCGGGCACGTCGTGAAGACGACGGTCTACCTGACCGACATGGGCCACTTCGCCGCGATGAATCAGGTCTATGCCGAGCGTTTCGGTGACCATCGCCCGGCGCGCGCGACCGTTGCGGTCGCCGGTCTGCCCAAGGGAGCGTTGGTGGAGATCGAAGCCATTGCGGTGCGTTGAAGCCCTGCTGGTTGTTGCGTCCGCAGTTGGAATCGCGCCGTTCGCCGCTCCTGGGCGCGCGCATGAGGTGCTGCTCGAATCGGGCGCGCGCATCGTCGTGATCGCGCCGGCGGCCGGACTCGCAACCGAGCTGCCCGCGGATGAGGTCGCGTTCAACCTCGCGCTCCCGTTCGGCTGGGCCGATGACCAGAGTCCGCCCGGCAGCGGGATGGCGCGCCTCGCTGCGGATGCGTTGACTCACGTCAGCAGCGGCGAGGCGCGGCTCACTGCGGAACTGCTGCCGACGGCGTTGTTGCTGCACGGGAACTCGAAGCTCGCCGAACTGGAAGGCGTGCTCACTTCGTTGCTCGACACGCTGACGGCCGCGACCTGCGACGACGCGCGCTTCACCGAGCTCCTTGCGCTGCAGTCGACTCCGCCGGTCGGTGCCGTGCAGCGCTTCCGCGAAGCCGCGGCGCCGCAGAGCCCGGAGGGTTTCGGTGCGGCGCGGCGCTCCTCGCGCAAGCCGCCCACCAAGGAGGAGTTGCTGCAGTTCTTCGCCGCGCGTTGTGGCTGCGAGGGAGCGATGCTCGCGTTGGTCACGGCGACGGATCCGGCTCCGCTCGCGCTGGCAGCGGGCCGCGTGCTCGAACGGCTGCCGCGCGCCAAAGGGGTCGCCGCGCCGTGGATTCGAGAGCTGCCGGCCGCGCGAGCACGGCGCGTCGAAGCACCGACGGGCGCGACCATGGACGTCGTCGGCTTCCGGGTGGCTTGGAGCGAGGATCCGCGCGGCGATCGCCTCGCGCTGGCTGCCGCGTTCCTCGCGGAGGCTGCTGCATCGACACCGCTGCTGGTCGAGCACGATCGGCAAGGCGGACTGATCGCCTTCGCGGAGGCCCCTGAAGGAGCCGCTCTCTCGACGCGCCTTGCGCAGGCGGTGGCCGAGCTGCACGGGAGCGCCGGCCTCGACGACAGCCGTTTCCGGGCGCTGCTTGCGCGGATGGAAGCGGCGAACTCGATCGACAGCGCGGCGGCGCAGGCACGCGCGCTCGCGCTCGCGGGGGTGCTCCATTCGGCGCCGCTCGCGGCGGAGCAACGGGTCGATCGTTGGCGGCAATGGGGCCGGGCGCAAGCGCAGGCCGCATTGCGCGAATTGCTGCGTCCGCAAGCGCAGGTCGACGTCATCGTCGCAACGGCGGACTCCAAATGACCACCCGCGCGGGGCGTCGTGCGGTTGCCGGCTTGCTCGCGTTCACCCTTGCCGGCTGCGGCGACGAAGCGGGCGAGCGCGTCGCCGGAGTCGCGACCGCGCCCGGGGAGGCTCTGCCGGTCTCGTTGGCGCTTTCCGACGCGGGTCGCGCGAGTCTGTCGCAGGAGGGGAAGCCGCAGCCCGGCGGCACCATCGTGCAGTGGATCACGGCCGAGTACGGCACGCTGAACAACGTCTTGCGCACGATGAACTCGGAAGAGGTGCTCTGCCGCCTCTACCTCTTCCCGCCGCTGCTCGACATCGACGCGGACACGCTCGAACTGGTGCCGCTCGTCGCCGCGCAGCGACCGACGCTCGCCGCAGATCGGCGCACCTACACCTGGAAGCTGCGGCCCGGGATCTACTGGCATCGAGGCGATGCGGCGGGGCCGGTCGAAGTGACGACCGCCGATGTCCTCTACTCGTGGAAGATGATCGCCGATCCCGCCGTCCGCGCCGAGCGCGTGCGCGCTTCGCTCGGACCGATCGAGGCGGTGCGCGCGCTCGATCGCTACACCTTCGAAGTGGTCGCCAAGGCGCCCTACTTCCGCGTCGAACTCGAGTTCGGCTACAACTTTCGGCTGATGCCCGCGCATCTCGGCGCTCAAGACGCCGCCGCCTTCAACGAGGATCCGTTGGGGCGCGCGCCGGTCGGCTACGGGCCCTACCGTTTCGCGAGCTGGAAGAGCGGCGAGTACCTCGAGCTCGAGAAGAATCCCGACTGGTTCGCGAAGGAGACGTTGCCCTACCACTTCGATCGCCTGCGCATGCGCTTCATCGCCGACACCTCGCAGACGCCGCTCCTGTTCGAGCGCGGCGAGCTGTCGATCTGCCCGGTCAACGATTGCCAGAAGTGGGAGGAGATGAAGCGCGATCCGGCTCTCGCGGAACGAGCGACGTTCCACGAGTACTACCTCGCGCAGTGGCTCTACATCGTCTGGAACCAGGCGCACCCGGCCTTTCAGGATGCGCGCGTTCGGCGGGCGATGACGCTGCTCTATCCGCGCGAGCTGGTGAAGGAGAAGGTCTACCTCGGCCATGCCGCTGTGCTCTCCACGTTGGGCTCGGTCGCTGCGCCGGAATATGACGCGACCGTCGCGCCGCTCCCGTTCGATCCGATCGCGGCCAAGGCGCTGCTCGACGACGCGGGGTGGATCGACCATGACGGCGACGGCTGGCGCGATCGCGACGGCCAGAAGTTCCACTTCGCGCTGAAGCATCCGCGCACGCCGGTCCCGGCGATCGCCACCGGCAACGTCTGGTTCCAGGAGCAGCTGAAGCTGGCCGGGATCGAGGTGGAGCTGCTCCCCGTTGATCCTCGGCAGCTGTTCAAGGACCTGCATGACCGCGCCTTCGACGCCGGACAGCTGAGCTGGGTCGGCGATCCGCGCGACGATGACCTGTACGACCGCTTCCATTCGAGCGCCATCGTCGAAGGGGCCAACTACGGCGGCCTGGACGACGCGCGCTGCGACGAGCTGCTCGAGCAGTACCGCGCCACGTTCGAGCGCGAGGAGCGGATCGATCTGGCCCATGAGCTCCATCGCCGCATCGCCGAACTGCAGCCGGTCACGCCGCTCTACAACCCGCAATCGCTGGTGCTGGTGTCGACCAAGCTGCGCCACGTGAAGGTTCGCCGCCTCGGCGCGCGCTGGTTCGACTGGTGGCAGGCGCCGTGAACGGCGCCTTGCGGTGACCCGCTTCCTCCTGCGCCGGCTGCTGTGGTGCCTCCCGACCCTGTTCGGGATCACCTTGGTGACGTTCGCGCTGTCGCGACTCGCCCCGGGCGGGCCGCTCTCCGACCTGCTCGATCCGCAAGAAGGGCGCGCGGCCACGCGCGAGCAGATCGAGGCGACCGCGAAGCTGCTCGGATTCGATCGCCCATTGCACGAGCAGTACGTCGAGTGGCTCGGGCGATCGCTGCGTTTCGACTTCGGGGTGTCGCTCAGCACCGATCGGCAGCCGGTGGCGGCGAAGATCGGCGCTGCCGCACAGGTGTCGTTGCTCCTGCAAGGAAGCGCGGCGCTGCTGCTCTACCTCGTCGGCATCCCGCTTGGCGTATGGGCGGCGGTGCGTGCCGGGACGCGGCGCGAGCGGTTCGTGGCCGGTGCGCTCTTCGTGCTGCAAGCGATGCCAACGGTCGTGATCGGGGCGCTGCTGATCGTCCTGTTCGCGCGCGGTCCGCTGGCGATCCTGCCGCTCAGCGGCCTGGAGACGCCGGGAGCGGAGGCGACTGCGTTCTTCGCGCGGGCTCTCGATCGGGCGCGCCACCTCGCGCTGCCGATCGCCTGCCTGACGTTGGCCGGCGTCACCGGCATCGCCCGCTACACGCGTGCCGGCGTGCTCGAGACGCTGCAGCGGCCGTGGATCCGCGCCGCGCGAGCGCGCGGACTGCCCGAATGGCGCGTCCTCTACCTGCACGCCCTGAAGAGCGGCATCCTGCCGCTGGTGGCGCTGCTCGGCGGTCTCTTTCCGTGGCTGGTCGGGGGCAGCGTCGCCGTGGAGACGCTCTTCTCGTTGCCGGGACTCGGCCGCCTGGCCTTGGAATCGATTGCGGCGCGCGACTATCCGACGGTGATGGCGCTGTCGGTGCTGGTGGCGACGGCGACGTTGATCGGGTTCGTGGTGGCCGATGTGCTCCACGCCTGGCTTCGCCGCGGCGAGGTCCTCGAATGAGTGCGCGCCAGCTGATGCGCGGCGCGTGGCCGGTGCGCGCGTTGGTGTGGGTGGCGGCGCTGACGCCGTGGCTCTGCAGCGCGCTTCCGTTGCTGCAGCTTGCGGACGGCCGCCTCTCTTCGCCGGCGACCGGGGCGGCGACCGGTCAAGCGCTCTTCTGGCTCGCCGTGGTTGCGGGCGACGCGCTCTTGCACGCACGCGGCCGCGCGTCGCGCGTCGCGGTGGTCGGCGCGTTGGCGTGCCTCGGCGCGCTGATCGCAGCCGACGATGCCGCGTTGCCGCTGCCGACTTCGGCTCGCTTCACGCTGGCAGCGCCCGTTCCCCACGACCCCGACCGCTCCGACTGGGAGTTGCTGGCGCGGCCCGAGGTGAGCCTCCCCGCGCCGCCATCGATGCGCCACTGGCTTGGCACCGACTCGGCCGGCCGCGACCTCCTCGCTCGTCTGCTGCATGGAATGCGGTCGTCGCTCGAGATTGGTGCGGCCGCGGCCGCGATCGCCGTGCTCATCGGTCTTCTCGTCGGAGTCGCCTGCGGCACGCTGCGTGGCCCGGTCGACTTCCTCCTCATGCGCGTCGTCGAAGTGGTGCTCTGCTTTCCGTACTTGTTCCTCGTGCTGGTCGTCTTCACCTTCCTGCCGCGCGGACGCGCGACGCTGATCGGCCTGCTGGGACTGGTGGGGTGGACCGCGATCGCGCGCCTCGTTCGGGGCGAGTTCCTGCGCCTCTCGGAGGAGGAGTTCGTGCTCTCGTCGCGCGCGCTCGGCGCTTCGCGTTGGCGGATCGCCTGGCGCCACCTGTTGCCCAACGCGCTGGCACCCGTCTGGCCGGCCACCACGTTCGCAGTGGCGAGCGCGCTGCTTGCCGAGTTCGCGCTGTCGTGGCTCGGTTACGGGATTCCCGAGCCGGCCGCGTCGCTCGGGACGTTGCTGGCCGATGGGCAGCGGCAACTCGCGCGCGGCAGCGCCTGGCTGGCCTTGGTGCCATCGCTGGCGATGGTGGCGATCGTGCTCGCCTTCCATGCGTGGGGCGAGCGGCTGCGCGAGGCGGTGGCGCCCGAAGCGGCGGCGTTGGCGGCAGCGGAGCGCGCACGATGAACGAGCCGCTGCTCGAGGTCGACCGATTGCGCGTCGAGTTCCCGAGGGGGGGCCGCTTCCATCCGGCGGTCACGGAGGTCTCGTTCACGTTGACCGCGGGCCGCGCGCTCGGACTGGTCGGCGAATCGGGTTGCGGCAAGTCGACGTTGGCGGCGGCGTTGATGCAGTCGCTGCCGCTCGCCGCACGCGTGGCGAGCGGCGGAGTGCGTTGGTGCGGACGCGACATGGCGACCTGGTCGCCATCGGAGCTGCGCCGATGGCGTGGTCGCGAGGTGGCGTGGATCGAGCAGGAACCATCGGCCGCTCTTGATCCGCTGTTCGCGGTGGGCGACCAGATCGCGGAAGGGTTGATCGTCCATGCCGGGCTTTCGCGCAGCGCGGCGCATGCGCGCGCCGTCGAGCTGCTGGCGAAAGTCGGCCTTTCCGAGCCGCAGCTGCGGGCGCGAGCGCGGCCGCACCAGCTGTCGCTCGGGATGCGGCAGCGGGTCGGTGTCGCGATGGCGGTGGCGTTGGCGCCGGCGCTGCTGATCGCCGACGAGCCGACCTCGGCGCTCGACTCCACGCTGCAAGGACAGGTGCTCGACCTCATCGACGACCTGCGGCAAGAGTCGGGAATGGCGGTCCTCCTCATTTCGCATGACCTGGCCATGGTGGCGCAGCGCTGCGATGAGGTGGCCGTGATGTACGCCGGGCGCCTGATCGAGCGCGGGCCGGCGGCACCGCTGCTCGAGGCACCGCGTCACCCGTACTCGAAGGCGTTGCTCGCGGCGCGGCCGCGCGGGATTCGGCTGGCGCGCGGGGAGCGGCTGGCCGCGATCGGCGGTGCGCCGGTCAGCCTCGGCGACGTTCCGCCCGGCTGCCCGTTCCATCCGCGCTGCGCCGTGGCGGAGAGCGCGTGCGGCCGCGTCGAGCCGCCACTGGTCGAGATGGGTGATGGGTTCGCTCTGGCGTGCCCGGTCGTCGCTTCGAAATCGCAAGCGGGGCGGCCGTCATGAACGCGCCGCTCCTGTCGGTGCGTGATCTGGTCGTCGAATACGGGGAGCCGGGAGGCCTCTTCGCGCGCAAGCGCATGCGCGCACTCGATGGGATCGGATTCGAGGTGGGGGCCGGCGAGACGCTCGGGCTGGTGGGGGAGTCGGGTTGCGGCAAGTCGACGCTGGCGCGTGCGCTCGTCGGACTCGTGCCGGTGGTGCGCGGGGTCGTCGAGTTCGAAGGGGTCGATCGGATCGGCGCGTGCGGCGCGGCGCGGGACCGCGCGTGTCGCGGAATGCAGCTCGTCTTCCAGGATGCGCAGGCGAGCCTCGATCCGCGTCAACGCGTCGGCGACGCGGTGGCGGAGGGAATCGACATCCACGGACTCGCGCATGGAAGAGAGCGCGCCGAGCGGGTGGCGAAGTTGCTCGAGCAGGTCGGATTGCCGGCCGCGGCGGCGGATCGCTGGCCGCATGAGTTCTCCGGCGGGCAGCGCCAACGGATCGGCCTCGCGCGGGCGCTGGCGGTCGAGCCGAAGCTGCTGCTGCTCGACGAGCCGGTCGCGGCACTCGACCGATCGGTGCAGGCGCAGGTCGTCAACCTGCTGCTCGACCTGCGCGAGCGTCGCCGGATGAGCACCCTGTTCATCTCGCATGACGTGGCGCTCGTCGCCGCGGTGAGCGATCGGCTCGCCGTGATGCACCTTGGCCAGATCGTCGAGATCGGGCCGACGGACGCTCTGCTCGCGCGGCCGCGTCACCCGTTCACGCAAGCGCTGTTCGCCGCCGCGGAATGGCCCGCCAGCGGCGAGCGCGCGGCGCTCGGGATCGCGCTGCGAGGCGAACCGCCGTCGCCCTTCGCGCGGCCGACCGGCTGCGCGTTCCATCCCCGCTGCCCGGTGGCGCGTGTCGAGTGCCGACGCGACCCGCCACCGGAGCGCGAAGCGGGGGCGGATCACCGCTATCGCTGCGTCGAGTGATCCCGCGAAGGACCACCCCCTGGCAGGAGTTGCGCCGGTCGGTGCTACTGTTCGCCGACCTCGTCAGGATCCCCCCACGATGAACGAGCCTTGCCGTCTCTACACCGTCGCGCGCGCGAACAAGGCACTGCCTCTGGTCGCGCGCATCGTGGACGACGTCGTGGCCCGCGCGCAGGAGTTGCGGCGGCTGGCACTTGCCAAGAAGACGGCTCGCCACGAGGAACTCGAGACGATCGAGCGCGAGTTGCTCGAGACGGAGCGCGAGCTCGAACGATACGCCCAGGAACTGACGTCCTTGGGCATCGAGGTGAAGGACCCGATGACCGGGTTGATCGACTTCCCGGCCCGCTCCGGTGACCGAGCGATCTACCTTTGCTGGCGCAAAGGCGAGAGCAAGGTCGAGTGGTGGCACCCGATCGAGTCGGGGGCCGCGGGACGTCGCTCGATCAGCGAGCTGCCGTGCGAGACGCGCGGCGAGTGAGCCGATCGGCGGCGCTTCATCGTCGTCCGCTTCGGTCGCCTGATCCAGGACGGCGCCGTCTCTCCTCGGCGCGCCGCGCCCGCGCGGTCAGGCGATCTCCGGCAGCGTGATGCCGAAGTCGCGTTCGAGGATCGGCCGCAGCTCGTCGAAGGATTGGATCTCGTAACGCGGAGTCGTGGCGCCCGCGGCGTCCTTGTGGCGCGTGATGCGGCGGCTTCGCACCGTCACCATGCCGAGCGAGTTGCACGGATCGATGTCTTGTTGCGGGTTGTCGCCGACGTACATGACGTGTTGCGGGTCGACCTTCAACGCGGCGCAGGCCGTCGTCCAGAGCTTCGGGTTCGGCTTGCCGATGCCGATCTGGTCGGAGATGAAGATCGCGTCGGTTCGGAAGTAGCGGTAGAGGCCGAGTCGGATCAGCTTCTCGCATTGCTTGATCTGCAGGCCGGCGGAGACAACGCCGAGGATCAGCGGCGTGCGCGACAGGCTGCGCAGCACGCGCAGGACGTCCTCGAACGGACGCAGCTCGAGCGACTTGGTCTCGTGGTAGCCGATGACGCCCGCGGCGACCAGGATCGCCGGATTGAGATCGGGCCAGCAGCGTTCGCGCGGCAGACGCGAGAGCAGCTTGTCGAAGTGGTTCGAGTAGTTGGAGCTGAACTCGGCGATCACCTCGCCGAGCTCGCGGTAGGCCGCCTCTTCGTCCATGCGCAGTCCGTGCGCAATCATCGTGCGGATGGCGTTGCGGCGCGCGCGCTGCGCGAAGTCCGAGGTCGAAAAGAGCGTGTCGTCGAGATCGAAGAGGATGGCTTGGAGCTGCATCGCCATGCGGCGGCTCCTCAAGGCGTTTTGGCGAGGAGAGAGGCGGGCCGAAACAAATCGGGCCCGCGACGTCGAACGTCGCGGGCCCGAGGATACTGCGTCTGGTGCGAGCGGTCAGCTCGCGACTGCGATCAGCGGACTGGAGCGTCCTCGCGGAAGCGGCTCAGGTCCTTGATGTTCGCCTTGACCAAGATGACCAGGCTCTTCGACTCGTCCGCCACGCCCTTCTGGCGGAAGAAGAAGCCGAGCAGAGGAATCCGCGAGACCCACGGCACTTCCGCGCGGCGGTTCACGTAGTTCAAGGTCTTGAGCCCGCCTAGGATCACGGCGCCGCCGTCGGGCACGATGACCGTCGTGTTGGCGTTCTGCACTTCAAGTCGCGGGAGCTGGAACGTGACTGCGTCCGAGAAGCCGCCCAGCGTCGTTTCGAAGGTGTCGATCGGGCGCTGGATCGTGGCGACCGTCGTGCGCACGTCGAGGGTGACGTACTTGCGGTCGTAGGAGATCGTCGGGCGCACGTCGAGGACCACGCCTTCCTGGAGGATGCCGATCTCGGGGTTGGCGATGAACGCGGTGTTCGCGACGTCGACGTCGAAGTCCTGGAGGAAGGAGACCTCGTTCAGCACCGTGACGTAGGCGCGCTCGGTGTTGAAGACGGTGAGTTCGGGGGCCATCACCTCGACGGCGTTCACCGACTTGTCGACGGCGGTCACGACGAGGTTGAACTGCGTGTCATCGAGCAGGCCGAACTGGAACGAGCCGCCACCGGTGGTGGAGAGGATCGAGCCGAGCGGCGAGTCGAAGTAGTTCTCGGTGCGGCCGCGGATGTCGCCGTCCGAGTTGTCATTGAAGAAGATGCCGGCGCTGGGCGCCGAGCTGCCGGTCGACCCGGTGCCGAGGTTGTCGAGGCCGCGGCTGGCGATGTCCTCGCCCGCCGACGTCGTGTCATCGAGGGTGACGCTCGAGCCGAAGACGCCACCGAGGCCGCGGAAGTCCGCACCCATTTCCTGGATGAAGGCGTCGGTGACCTCGACGAAGCGGCTCTCGATCTGGACGACGGTGGTCGTGAAGCGACGCAGGTCGTTCAGGAACGCTTCGATCTCGTCCTGCACCTCGGCGGTGTGGATCACGAGGATCTGATTGCTGGCGGCGGGTTCGATCGAGAACTTCTTGTCGCCGAGCTCCCAGGTCTCGCGCGCCACGTTCTCCTTCACCAACGTGACGATGTCTTCTGGCGTGATCTGGATGACCTTGTCGAGGTCGGCCGCGAAGACCGAGGTCTCGGCGTCGTCACCGTATTCGCCGGGCAACGCGATCTTGTTGATCTCCGGCCCCTTGAAGTCGGTCCGGCCGAAGGTGAGGTCCTGGATCGCGTGGGTCCGGATCTTGGTCGCGCCGAACGCGTCCTCGAGCGTCGTGATCTGGACGATGCCGTTGGTCACCGTCCACGCGAACTTCTCGCCGAGGCGCTTGGTGACGATGGTCAGCAGCGAGTCGAGCGAGAGGTTGGTGAGGTTGGTGAGCTGGATCAGGGTCGAGTTCGACTCGACCTCCGAGCGAACCGTCTCGGTCGCCCGAATCGTGAGACCCGACCAGTTGGAGAGCTGCGTGCAGACGGCGTCGAGGTCCGCGTCGGTGAAATCGACGATCGGCACTCGCACCGACTTGAGCTGTTCCTTGATTCGCTGATCTTCGACCGCGGCGGCGTCGGCGCCACCGGCCCCAGTGGCCGTGCGCGCCGTGACACGAGCCCAGTAGTCAGGATCGGCCGCGGTCAGCCCGTCGGAAAACGGGATGCGCAGCTCTTCGATGTCCGACTTGAACTTGCGGAATGCTTCGCTGCGGTGCTTGGCGAACTCGGCGCTGCGCTTGGAGCGTCGGCCGGAGTTCGCTTCACGCTTGAGCTCATGAGCCGTCGTGTTGCTCGGCTCGATGGTGAGGACCTGATCGCACAGTTCCATCGCGCCGACGTAGTCCGCGGCTTCGAACTTGTAGTTCGCGCTCTCGAGGAGGCCCGCGACGCGGTTCATGTGGCGCGCGCGCTCAGCCTCTTCATCGCCGCGGATCTGCTGGACCGCTTCCTTCAGCTTCGTTTCACGGTCGCTCTGGATCGCCTCGTCACGTTCACGACGAGCCGCAGCGAGCGCCTCGTCGTTGCGAGTGGCGAGGTCGCCCCATTCGACGTCGAGCGTCGACCAGCGGATCGACTGCTGGACGCGTTCGAACCAGCGGATCGCGCTGTCGAACTCGCGCCGGCTGCGAGCATCCTGACCGACCCGGTGGTACTCCTCCGCCTCGAGCTTCAACTGCTGCTTGGAGACTGCGGAGCGATCCTCGGCTTGCTGGCGTGCCGTGCCGATGTCACCCGGCCGCTCACCGAGCAGCTCGAGGACTTCGAAGTACTGAGCGGTCGCTTCGGCGTTGCCCGGCTCGATCGAGAGAGCCTGTTCGAGTTGACGGCGTGCGCCGGCGAGGTCGCCGCTCTCGCGCAGGGCGCGAGCGTTGTCCATCGCCGAAGTCAGCATCAACTGCTGCTTCTGCTGAGCGAGCGACTGCGCACCGGCTTGAGGCGCTGCGGCCGTCGACGCCGCGCCGACGCTGGCGTCGGGCATCGCGGTGCTCGACGTCGCAGCCGTCGGTGAAACGGTGGACTCATCCGACGAAGAGCAAGCGCCAAGCGCCGTGGCGGCTAGGGTTGCGTACAGCAAGCGCTGCGTCGTGCGAGCGGAGCTCAACATTCTGTTCGTCTCCCGACTGGCGGAGGCCATCCCGTCCGAGGCGTTCGTGGTTTCCCTGGCGGCAGAAGCGCTCGTGAAGAGCGCCCGCGAAGGTCGCAGGCGAAAGACCCAAGGAGCAAGCCACGCTGGTGTGAATCGTGAGCGCGCGCGAAGCAGTGCGCGCTCCCAGCCGTCGGCCAATTCCCTGAAATCCCTCGCGGTGGTCCCTCGCGGTCCCGAGCAAAACGCCCTGCCGGCGCCCGGGAAAGAGCGCGGTAGGTTAGGCCGACCCTTGTGAGTGGTCAACGCCAAAAACCTGGACCTAACTCGTTCTCGTGTACGGGTTTAGCAGTGCGCCCAAAGCTGCTGGCGGCAATGCTGCCTAGCCGTGCATCCGGCGGTGGACGTGGAGAGCGGAACGGGGATGCACTAGCGGGCGGGACGGGCGCGGTAACGGCGACCGCGGCGGCGGCGGAACCGTTCACGCGCGACAGCGACCCATGGCGGAGCGTCGGGCGTTCGCGCCAAAGCCGCGAGCTGGGAATCGAGCTTTCGCGCGAGCGCCAGGCGCTCGGGATCGAGCTCGATGGCGCGGAGCAGGTGTTCGAACCCCTGCTCGGCATCGAACCACGGATTCGCGCGCCCGCCGCGTGCTCGCTCGAGCAGCAGGCTTCCAAGGAGTTCCTCCCGATCGGCGGCCTCCGAATCGAGTTCCGCCGCGACGGCCGACCGGTCGGTGAGCGCGGCGCGTGCGGCATCGAAGTCGCCCGCGAGAGCGAGCGCTTTGGCGTGAAGGAGAGCCGCGCCTGGATAGTCCGGTGCGGTAGCGACGACGCGCGCGAGGTCGGCGACCGCCTCGCGTGCGAAGGCGCCGGACCGACCTTGATCGAGCTCTTCGAGCGCGAGGCGCGCACGTGCGCGAAAAAAACGTGCGGCGAGCTGCTCGGGATCGGCTTTGAGGAGCTTCGAGAGGCTCGAAGCGGCTCCGAGTGCTTCGCCCGCCTCCAGTCGCGCGACAGCATGCAGCAACTGCTCGATCTCGTCGCGGCGTGCCAGCGGCGACGGACGAAGGGCATTCTCGGTCAGCGGCAGTAGATCGTGTCGACTGCGGTCGCTCGAACCGGGGAGGTAGCCGAGCGACTGGAGCGCGCGCTGACTCGCGCGCTCGCTCGAGCGCGGCAGTTTGCGCGTCCGCGTCTCATCGAAGCGCTCGCGCCACGCCGCGAGCTCGGCCACGCTCGGATCGCCGCGGCTGGCATCCACCAGGCAACGCTCGTCGCTCTCGTCGAATGAAAGCACGCGCAAGTCGCCGACGGTGGGGGGCGGATCGGCGCCGAGATGGAGCAGGAACGCGCCGCTACCCCTGACCCCCGACTGCTGCGCCCAGCCGAACTGGAGCGCCGCGGAGAGCGACTCGACGTACTGAGCGCGCGGCTCGACTTCGGGCTCCTGCAGCGCACGACCCGCGATCGCATCGAGGGTTGCGGGAGCGGCGACTTCAAGCAGTCGCAACATCGTCGGGAGCAGATCGACGAGTCCGATCAATCGAGTGGCTTGCGCGGTGGCGAGCGGCGCCGGGGCGCTCGTGCGCGCCCCCTCGATCTCGGCGACGATCAGGGGCACGCGCAGCGTCGATGGCAGTAGCTGGAAGCCGTGGGTCGACTCGCCCCCGTCGCCCAACCCCTCTCCGTGGTCGGAGGTGACGACCACGAGGCAGCGCTCGCCACTGGCGCGGATGCGCGCGAGCAGTCGGGAGAATTCACGGTCGACAAAGGTGATCTCGCCGCGGTAGCGGGCGGCGGGGTCGTCTGGGTCGCCGCGCAGGCAGTTCGCCGGCGGCAGGTAGGGGTGGTGCGCGTCGAAGTAGTGGACGAAGAGGAAGCGACCGCGAGCGGACGTTGCCGGCCGCTGCCACGCGGCGAGAGCGCGGTCGGTGACTTTCACCGCATTGCGCTCCACAAACAGCGTCGCGCCAGCGTTGCCACGCGCTGGGACGTCGTACTGCTCGAATCCGCGTTCCAGACCGCAGCCGTTCCCGAGCGGTTGTCCGCCGATCACGGCGTCCGTCGCGAATCCAGCGTCGTGGAGCAGCGTCGCCAACGTGTCGACGTCGCCGCGGAGCGGGAACGGGGCGTTGTCGTGAAGCCCGAGTTCTTGCGGCAGCCGGCCGGTGAAGAGCGTTGCGTGCGAAGGCAGCGTGAGCGGGACATGCGACCAGACGTTCTCGAAGCGCCGACCGCGGGTGGCGAGTTCGTCGAGCGTCGGCGTGCTCGCGCGGCACGGCGAGTCCGGGACGATGGCATCGGCGCGCATCGTGTCGATCGAGACGAGCAGCAGGTGGCGTGGGCGGTCGGCGTTGCTGCGCGCGTCGCAACCGAAGAGGACGGTGCCGACCAGGAGGAGCGATGCGCATGAACGAAGGGTCGACTCGACGCCTTCCCGCACGGCATTGGCCGGCGCCTTCGAGGCGGGGCGCCGCTCCAGTACGAGTTCGATCCGTTTGATCGCTCGCTCCAACGTCCGATGGGGTCTGCCCTCGAGGCTGAGCCTAGCCTCGGGCCGCGTTCGAGAGGTTCGTTTCGCCGGGGGTCGCGCCGCCTGCGGGCGAAAACACGAGGGGCTGGCGCATCGAGCACCAGCCCCTCGGTCGGTATCCAGTTCAGTTCGTTCGCTGCGTCCCGTGGTTCGAAGAGCCTTCGCGCGGTCGCGCAGCTCCACTCATGAGCGCCGGTTCATCGGCGTCGGTTCAGCTGTCCATCGGCGTGCCGGCGAACGTGATGTCCACGAAGTTCGCCCGCAGGCACTCGTTGATCACCTTCACGCTGTCGATGTAGAGCGTCTGCTTGCCCGGATAGAGCGTGGCCTTCGCCTCCTTGTTGGCTTCATGCACCCGCTTGATCGTGGTGTAGAAATCCTGGAGACCCGCCATCCGCTTGCCCTGCACGTTGATCGAGATCTGGTTCTCGTGCCAGGACCAGTTCTTGTCCTTGACGTTCGGCGACGCGCTGCGCGTGATCCGGATCTCGATCTTCTCGAGCTCCTTGGTGATCGGCGAGTTGTTCACGCCGACGTCCTTCGGCAGGTACGCCGGGATCTTCCCTTCGAGCAGCTTGAAGTTGATGTTGCAGAGGAAAAAGATCAGCAGGTTGAACGTGCAATCGATCATCGGGGTCATGTCGAGCGTGAAGATCGACTCCGCCATTTCCTTGTTCTTGCTGCCCATGGCTTACTCCAGCCCTTTCTTGCCTGGCGTCTCCACGGCGTGGAAGCCGGTGGCGTCCTCTGAGCAAGCGAGTTCGATCTTGTAGATCTGCAACCCCTTCTCGCCGCACAGTTGCATGATTTTCTGGACGTGCTTCATCTCGGTACCGCGGTCGGTCCGGATGAGGATCGACTTGCTGCAGAGGCCGTTCTCTTCACGCGGGTACATGTCCGACCAGATCTTCAAATCGGTGCGCAGCTGCTCGAGCGCGAAGGGACGGCGCTTGACCTTGATGGTCCCTTCAATGTCAAGATTGACGACCTTGCGCCCCTTCTCGTTCTTGTCGTCCTTCTGGAACTGAGAAGCACGCGGCAGGGTGACCTTTTCGAGCTCCTGCTGGCCGAGGTCGACCACCAGGATGAAGAAGATCAGCAAGTTGAACGTGCAGTCGATCATCGGCGTCATGTCGAGTTCGAACGACATCGACGGCATGCTGCCTTTCTTCATGGCGCTAGCTCCGATTCAGCAAGGACCGATCGAGGACCCCGAACTTGTTTCCGGCCGACGTGCGGAACGTCAAGCAGCGGCCTTGGTTCGGAAGCGCTCGAAGAGCTCTTCGATGATCGTGCCGATCTCCATCGTCGTCGCGATCACGCGGTTGCGGAAGATGACGAACGAGAACGAGACCGGGATCGCGATGCAGAGACCGTACAGCGTCGTGATGAGCGCGGCGGAGATACCGCCCGAGAGCATCGACGGGTCGGCCTGGCCCTTCGTGGCGGCAATCGTCTTGAACGCGACGATCATGCCTTGGATGGTGCCGAGCAGGCCAAGCAGGGTCGAGGCCGAGCAGATGAAGGAGAGCCAGCCGACCTTCGTGTGCAGCTTGACCGACTCCTCTTCGATCGCTTGGCCGAGTGCCGACTCGATGGTCGCAAAGTCGTGATTGACCTTCGAGAGCCCTGCGGCGACGACATTGGTGAACATGGTCGGCTCGGCCTCGCAGAGGTCGACCGCTTCCTGATAGTCGCCGGCCTCGAAGAGCGCCTCGATCTCCTCAACGATTTCGGGCGGGCACATCTTCACGCGCCGGATGTTGACTGCGAAGTCGATCGACACGCCAAGTGCGATCACCGAGACGACGAGGATGAAGTGGCCGATCGAGCCACCGTCACGCAGGATCTCGGAGATGGAGAAGGAGACGTCAGGCGGCTTGGCAGCATCCTGAGCGAAGGCGACGCCCGAGACTGCGAATGCCGCAGCGAGCGTGAGCATCGTGAAACCGAGCTTCTTGAGGGTCATGGACAAGTGCTCCTGAGCTTGCTGTTCGCGAACCGACCTGGAAGGCGCCGTCAACGGGACGGCGTGGAACCGTGTGGTGGAATAGCGCCGCGAGTGGCGGCGGTCACTTGATCTCCGCGCGGGCGCGATCGGCCCACGGGGTGTCGCCGTAGCGTTCGACCACTTCCGCGAAGTAATCGGCCGCCTTCTTCTTGCCGTTCGGCTCGGCATCTTTGAGGGCGAGGCAGGTCTTACCGAGGAAGTACGTCGCGCGGGCCGCCTCTTCCCGGGCGAGGTAGTACTGGACGCGAACCCGAGCGAACCGCTCCAGCGCCTCTTTGGGCTTGCCCTCTTCGAGCAGGACTTCGCCGACGCCGTTGAGCGCCGCGGCGATGACGTCAGACTGAGCGTTGGCGCCCATCGCCACCTTCTCGAAGAACTGGCGCGCTTCGGCGAACTTCTTGTTTCGCAGCAGCGCGCCACCCTGGGAGAGCTGGGCGCGTCCGACGATCGCCAGCAGCAAGCGCTTCGTCGGCTCGTCCTTTTGCGTCGCGGCGTTCGAGTCGGCGAAGCTTCCGGCCGCGGCGTAGGCGGCTTCCGCCTCCTTGGTCATCCCGGCGGTCACGTAGGCGTCCGCCTTGCGGATTCGCGCCTCAGCTTCCCAGAGGATGCCGAGCTTCTTCTGCTGCGCGACCTCCGCGAGGCGATCGTAGAGAGCGGCGGCACCGGCGGCATCCTTGCTCGCGGCGAGCGCATCGGCGCCGCGCTTCAGTGCGTCCGGCATGAAGCGGCACTCGGGCGAGTCCTTCAACAGCTGAGCGAAGACTGTCGCTGCTTCCTTGAGCTTGGTGGCGTCTTTCGCGCCCCACATCTGCAGCGCGACGCCGAGCTGGTAGTTGCCGTAGACGTTGATCCAGTTGTTCTTCGTCTTCGACTTCAGCGCGAGGCGGAAGCTGTTGGCCGCGTTCTCCGCGTCGCCTTTCTTCAGCAACTCTTTGCCCTTCGTGAAGGCCTCCGGCGCGTCGTCGTAGGTGATGTCGGCGACCAGCGCGGAGTCGATCTCCTGCACCTGCGCGACGCCGTCAAGCTTGTACTTGACCTTGTTGATGTCTTCCGACTGCACCGTTCCCTTGAACGGGTTCTTGGCGCTCTTCTGGAGGATTTCATCCGCACGTGCCGACGGGGCCGCCACCGCGGCCACGAGCGCCAAGAAGAGAGAGCTGTTCCTCACGAATGCACCTCGCGAGCGCTTCGATGGACACGCCGGGGCTGCGCGGGCTAGGTCGCAACTGGCGGATTCGAAGCGCGGGATCTTAGGTCGGTCGAGGGGTCGGTCAATCCCGGTTCGGCGCACCGCCGAGCCGGAAGGCGAAAGGTCTCTACTGGAGGCGCTCGAACAGGTACTCCCAGCGGCGCTTGCCCTCTTCGCCGCCGATGCGGGTCAAGAAGTCAGGCTCGTCCTTCAGGAAGTCCCAGACGTTGTTCTTGAAGTTGCCGATCAGCGCCTGCGCCTCCTGGAGGTACGCAGGGTCGAGTTCCTTCGCGCGGTAGCGCGCATAGATCGAGAGGTACTTCGCGTCGAACCAGGCAGGGGTGACCTTCTCGTCCTCTTTCTTGAAGCCCTTCTCCATCAGGATCTTCCAGAGGTCGACGGCGCGCTTGTAGTCGCCCGCGCCCGGCACCTCGACCGCCTTGCGGTCGACGATCTCGACCCAGCCGCCATAGCAGCGCGCGGCCTGTCCGAGCAGCGCCGGGTCCTTGGCGAAGCGAACCTCGAGCTCCCGGAACAGCGGCGCGGCGTCGGAGAACTTGCGCTGATTCATCAGCACGTCGGCGAGCGTGCGCCGGACGCGGAGATCGATGTTCTCCTTGTACTGCGCTTCCTTGCCGAAGACGTCGATCAGCTTGCGATAGGTCTCCTCCGCCTTCGCCCAGTTCTTGATGCGGGCCCACGTCTCAGCGGCGGAGAGCAGGTTGTTGTAGCTCTGGTACGCCGTGGCGCGGCAGTAGGCCGTCATCAGCTCGGCACCCTTGGCGAGCAGCGCGCCTTGCTTGGCCGCGTCGGCTTCCTTCTCGCCAGCGTCAAGGTAGCCGCGCGCCAGCCAGTAGCCGGCCGAGTCGCGCCAGGGCTTGAGGGCGCCTGACTCGATCTGCTTGGTCACGTCGATGAAGAGCGACTCGGCCTCGGGGAAACGATTCAGCGCCAGCAGCGACATCAGGCGGCGGTAGTTGACCTCCGCGTAGAAGTCCTTCTGCGCAGGGAAGTCCTTCTCGAAGCTCTTCAGGACGTCGAGCACCTCGGCGTGGCGCTTCAGGTCGAGGAGGTACTCCGAGCGGTAGTAGGTCGACTCGGTGCGGCTGACTTCGCGATTGACGATGCGCGCCTTGTCGGCCGGAGTCTCGTTCTCCTTCGCGTACTTGTCGAACGAGTCGAGCGTCGTGAGAGCCGTCTCCCACTTCTTGGGGTCGACTTCGCCCTGTTCCCCGTGGCAGCGCGCGAGCAGGATGCGCGCGCGATCGTAGTTCGAGTCGCTGTCCTTGATCGCGCCGAGCTTCTGCGCGCATTCGGCGAACGCCTTCAGCCGTTCGTCCTTCTTCTCGGCGGGGAGCACGCGGGCCTGTTCGAACTCATCCTTGGCGACCAGGTACTCGGTGTTCTTGACCTTGAAGTCGCTGGCGAGCTTGCGGAGCGCGCTGTCCTTCGCGCGCTTGTCGGCATCGTCCTTCGTCTCCTTGAAGCGCGAGACGAGCGTGTTGTACCAGGCGATGCCAACCTGCTGGACCGTCTCCTCATCGATTCCGGTCGCTCCGGCGCAGCGCGTGAGGCCCTCCTGGAACGCGAAGGAAGCCTCGACGTGGCGCGACATGCTGCGGTAGCAGGTCCCGATGTCGGACCAGCAGGCGATCTCGAGGTTGGTGCGCTCCTTGGCATCGGTGACGAGTTCGAGCGAGCCGATCGCGTTGTGGTAGCTGTCGATCGCGTCCAACATCTTGTTCTGGTTGCGGGCGGCATCGGCCGTCGTGATCCAGGTACTCGGCGGGACTTTGCCGACCGCTCCGCCGACCCCCGCGTTGCTCCGGATTGCGTCGGCCATGAGCTCGCCGGCCTTCTGGCCGACCTCGTTGCCGGGGTTGCGCTTGGCGATCTCCTCCAGCAGCTTCATGCCGTTGGGGTTGCCCGCCTTGAAGCGCGCGACTCCGACCTCGAGCAGGAACAGTTCGCCTACGTTGGTCCGCTGGGCGCCGCGCGCGGAGAACTTCTTGTAGTACTCCTCGACGCGCGCCTGCAGCTTGTCGGTTTCAGCGTACTTGGTCTGCTTGTTGTAGATCTGCGCGAGTTCGCGGTAGGTCTTCTCGACCATCCGCGTGAGCTCTCCGACGACGTCGGGAGGCAGGTCGGGGTTGTTCTCGATGACCGCGGGCACGCCGGTCTCGGCGCTGACGACGTACTCGAGCATCGCGAGTCCGTCATCGAGCTGGTTCAATCCGATGTTCGCGAGCCCGGCGTAGAAGTTCACGTCGTAGCTGCGGATGGTCTCGGCGCCGAGTTCCCACGTGTAGGTTGTGGTCTGCTCGAGCGACTTCTTCAGGTAGTCCTGCCGATTGAGGTCGTTCTCGGGATAGAGCTGCGCCCAGTCGTAGTAGGTGGCGGCGAGCTCGTAGACCGGCTCGAAGGCGTCGATCTTCGCCTCATCCTTCGCAGAGCGAGGGGTCGGCTCGTTCGGATCGGCGTTGGGGTCTTCCTCTTCCTCCGGCATCGCCTCGTACTTCTTCAGGCGAGCGTTGTGCAACGCGTTCAGCTGTTGAACGGCGGCCCGGAACGCGGTCTCCGCTTCCTTCTTGTTCGCTTCGGCATCCGTGCCGGCTGCGGCGAGCTCTGCATAGAGCGCACCGAGTTTGCGCTGGCAGGCGGCCGCTTCGGAGCGCGCGTCATCGCCGTTCTTGTTGTCGGCGCCGATCTTGCCGAGGAACTCGTTGTAGTGGCCGATCGCGGACTTGAGCAGTGACAGACGTCCCTCAGGCGTCGTGTCGAAGTCGCCGCCGAGCTTCTCGATGAAGGCGCGTGCGTAGAGGCACGCGTTGCGGTCCTCTGCCGTGAGGTTGCCCTTCTCGATGTTCTGGATGTGCTCGGTTGCGAGGTCGAACAGGCGATAGCGCGCCATGTTCTTGGCGAACCCGATCTCATCCTGGAGTTCCCAGGATTGCGCGCGAGCGGGCGTCGCAAGTGCCAGCAAGCCGAACGCCCACCACGACTTCCAGAGTCGATTCGACATGTGAGAGGCTCCAATGAACGAGACCGCCCGGGAGAGGGTCTGTCTCTCCCGGGCGGCCGGCAGCTTCTGCCAATTCCAGCCTTGGACCGGAGAAGGACCCACGCTCCTTCAGAACGCGGGTGGGGGAGGCAGGTTCGGCCCGCCTTGCGCAGGAGGCGTCAGGGTCTCAGTTGCGCGAGGTCGAAGGCTCGTACTCCTCCGGGATGATGATCTTGGCACGCACCAAGATCATGACCTTCGTCTTGCTCTTCTCGGTGCCCTTGCGGCTAGCGAAGAACGAGACCAGCGGAATGTCCTTCAGGAACGGGATCCCCGAGTCGAGCCGCTTGTCGACCAGCGACTTCATGCCGCCGAGCATGAGCGTCGCACCGTCGGGGATCGTCACCGTCGTGCGCAGGCGCTGGATCTTGAGGATCGGCAGCTGCAGCTCGACTTCGTTGCCGACTGCGAGCGAGGTACGGAAGGTCGCGATCGGCTCGACGAGGTCGAGCAGCGTCGGCCGAACTTCCATGGTCACGAAGCGCTTGTCAGAGGAGACGACCGGACGCACGTCGAGCGTCGGGCCATCGCGGAGGACCTTCACGATCGGGTCGGCGATCACGGCGCCCTGCGCGATCTCTGCCTCGAAATCCTGCACGTAGCTGATGTGGTTCAGGACGTTGATGTGGGCGCGCTGGCCGTTGAACACGGTCAGGTTCGGAGCATGGACCACTTCCGACTGGGTCGTCTTGGTGACCGCTCGCAGGATCGCTTCGGCGATGGTGTCGTCGAAGTAGGTGAACTCGATAGAGGCGCCACCCGAGGCGCGGAAGCTCTCATCGCCGAGCGACAGGTCGTAGAGATTCTCGAGCCGGCCGCGTGCATTGAAGTCGCCGCCGTTCTCGGTGAAGAAGGCACCTGCATCGTTGCCGGTGCCGATGCCACTCGGAGCGCCGGGCGAGCCGACGCCGCCCGATCCCGGCGTGCCCTGATCGTCGAGGACGATGTTCGGCACCGAGGCGGTCGAGGACGAGCCGTTCTGCCCATTCAGCCCGCGGAAGTCGACGCCGATGTCCTCGAGGAAGCGATCTTCGAGCGAGAGGAAGCGCGTCTGGATGTTGACCATCGTGCGGGCGTTGGCGCGAAGGTCGGAGAGCAGCTGATCGATCTTGGCGTGGACGTCGGCCGTCTGGCGCACGACGAGAGCGCCCGACTGCTGCAGGTTCATCGTGACGTTGGTGTTGCCTTCCCACGTCGACGGGTCGATGTTGTTCGTGATCAGGTCGCGCAGCGCATCGCCCTCGATGACGAACGGAGTGGGCTCGGGCGCTTCCGGCGGTTCCTCGTCGACCGCACCCGACGGAGAGAGGTTGAAGTCGGTGGAGGGGAACGAGGCGACCTTGTTGATGAGGTCGCGCACGTCGTAGATCTCGATGTACTCGCCACCCTTCGCCGTCTCTTTGGTGATGATCGTGATCACCCCGTCGCGCACGACGTAGAGCACGCCATAGACCGTCGAGATCAGCTCGAGCGCGCCCTTGGCGGTGATCGAGGCGACGGTCAAGGCGGCGCCGGTGTCGGTGCCAGCGTCAAGGACCGGCTGATCGATGATGAAGTTGATGCCGGTGTTGACGTGGAGCCACTCGACAGCGTCCGGCAGCTTGGTCTCGTTGAAGTTCAGCTCGACGCGCGTGTTGTTGAGGATGTCCCAGATCCGCTGATCTTCGGGCTTGATCTGCTCACCCTGAAGGCGGAAGTGGATCGGGCCCTGCTTGCGGATCTTCTCCCAGTCGGCCTTGGCCGGGAACGAGATGTCCTCGGTGACCGGCGTGTTCATGAGATCGATCTGGTCGAAGATCTCGCGCCAGTGGTCCTTGTAGGCGGTTCGATACTGATCCTGCTCGGCGGAGTGCCACGCTTGCTGCGCGGTGAGCTTGAGCTCGGTCGCCTCGACGTGCTGCGGCTGGAGGTCGAGAACCTGGTCGCAGAAGGCGGCGGCTTCCTTGTAGCGCTCGGCATAGAAGGCGTCGTTGGCCTGGCGCAAGAAGCGGTTGACGAGGTTCTGCGCGCGTTCGCGCTCTTCGGCCTCGCGAGCCGCCTTTTCGGCGAGCGCACGCTGCTCGCGCTCGGCCGTCGCATCACGCTCCTGCGTGGCGCGCGCGGCCGTCAGTTCCGCGATGCGCTGGCGCAGCGACTCTTCGGTCACTCCCATGTCGGTGGTGCCACCGAGGTAGGGATTCCAGCGGAGGATCAGTTCGGCGTCTTGCAGCGAGCGGATGGCGGCATCGAAGTCGCCCTGCACTCGGCGCTGATCCGATTCGACGAGCTTGTTCTCGACTTCGAGTCGAGCCTGGGCGCGTCGCACGCGATCCTGGTCGGCCGCCGCGCGAGCCACATCGCCCACGGTGCTCGGCCGCTTGCCAAGCTGCACGCCGACCGAGTCGAGGAGGTTCTTGACCTCGAGGTTTCCGGGGTCGATCTCATACGCGTCGAGCAGCGCCGCGTGCGCCGCCTCGGCGTCGCCGCGAGCAAGCGCCGTCTTCGCGCTGTCGAGATAGCCCTGGACGAGCGTCGCGACTTTCTGCGCGCGCAGGCTGCCGGCGTCTTGTGTGGCCGCGGCCACATTCGGCGCGACGTTCGTGGCAACCGGAGCGGTGGCGTCGTTGCCACCGGCAGGTGACGACGTCGCTCCGTCGGGGTGCGTGGAGCAACCGCCGATCACGGACAGCGAAGCCGCCGTCAGCGCGCCGAGGAGAGGTGGGCTCGTTCGCATCTTCTGGATCTCCAGGTTCCTCGCACCGAGGAACGGCCGAATCCCTATAGGTCTATCAGTTCGGGGCAGCCGATGTGAAGGTCCGGGTTGCACCGGAACGATCGCGGCAGGTCACTTCGAGAGTTCGCGTCGGCACACTGCCCGACTCGGACCGAAACGTTGGAGCACCGCTGGCCGGATCGAGCTTGCGCCGTCCGTCCGGCAAGAACTCAGGGCGTTGTCGCAAGACGGACAGCGTACCGTCGATCCACCGCGCCGACTCCACGGTGAGTCCGGTGTCGAGGCGGACGGCCTCCTCGGCGTCGAGGTCGGCCGCGGGCGGCGGAACGATCGGATGGCCGACCGCTACGTCAAAGGTCAGTTCGTGGCGCCGTCCGTCAAGCGAGGCCTCGAGCGCGCAGCGGACATGGTCCGCCTCGCCATCGAGGACCCGCAGGGTGAACTGCTCGAGAGTGTCAGCCGTGATCACCGAGGAGCGCTTGCTTTCGATGAGGGTCGGCAGTTCGCCGATCGTGCCTTCGAGCACCGTCGCCACACAGTAGAAGAACCGCTCCCGCCAAAGAGGCAGGTCGCGGTCCTGAAATGCTGTCTTGCCGCCTTCGAACGTGGTGAGCAGCTTCGGCTCATCACCCTCGCGCCAGCGGTATACCCGGAACCCCAAACGCAGTAACGGCTGGCCCTGCAGCCGATCCCGAACCTGGTCGAGATCGACTGGCGGCTCCCACGAAAGCTCGATCGCCCCCGAACGAACGGTCGCCGCCAGCGAAGTCGGAGGATTCAGCGCGCGCTCGAATTCTCCTTCGCGTGAACGCTTGGCGCGGAACGACTCGATCTGCGCGGCAGAAAAGGCGAGCTCGCTGCGGAAGTGGAGTGAACTGCGCTCCGGAAGCTGGAACTGAGTCGGCGCTTCGCGCTCGTCCAACACTCGGGTCGGCAGCGTTTCGCGGCGTTCCGTCGTTCCGCTCCGAAGCTGCAGGTCGAGCTCCCCTTGGAGGCCGCGAAACTCCCGCTCCCTCGCCTGCTGGAACCAGAAAAGCAGGGCGGGAACCGTACCTGCGCCCAGAAACGCTGTCAACAACAGCGGCCCGACGAAGCGTGCCTGCGCCGCCTGCGACCGACTCGTTCCGGTTCCGTTCGTGTCACCGAGCTTCATCGCGCGCCCTCCCCGACTGTCGAAGGAAAGCAGAAGGCGATGGCCATCTCGAGTTGCAGCGGGGGCGAAGCGAGGTCGGCGCTCTTCGAACTCCATTCCGCCTGCTCCAGGCAGCGCAGGTGGTACTGCATGAGGCGACGAGGCGGGACGGCGTCGGTCGCGGCCACGAGCGCGTCTCCAAGCGCGACCACGTCGTCGAGCGATCCCGTCGCGCGCAACCGCAGTTCGAGTTGACCGTCGCCGTTGCGAATCGCGCTGACGTCGTCGATTGCGATCGCGGTCGCGCTGCGCAAGGTGTCCGCAAGGAAGCTGGCGACGACGGCGCGCTCGACCTGATCCTCGAACTCCGGTGCGGCAAGGTCGAGCGATCGAGTCAACGACGGCGTCAGCAGGCCGAGTCGAATCGGCGTCGAGGCGGGGAGCTTCTTCAAGTCGACCGGCAGCGAGAGCAGCAGCTCTTCGAGCCGCCGACGCAGTGCGGCGCCGGTTTCGCCATTCGGCCGCATCGCTCGCGGCTGGAGGTAGTCGGAGCCGCTCCGTGCGCCCGAGTACCAGCGATTCGCCAGCGCGGCGGTCTCGGCGAGGCAGTCCGCAGCCGCACGTCGCGCCGCCTCGACCTCGCTTGCGCGTGGCGGCGACGTCCCGAGTGCGCGCGCGCGCCCGATGCCGTCCGTGAGCTGCGCGCTGACTCGGTCGCGCAGGTCGGGCAGTTCCGCCAGCATCGGTCGCGTCTTGTGCCAGAAATCGGCGCCCGCCCAGCCGAGCGTCGCGAGCGCGATGACGAACAGGAGCGCTCTCATGACGAGCTCCCGTGCGTCATCGCGGCAACGATCGTCAAGCGCAGGACGCGGTCATCGCTGCGCTGCTCCTCGACCGAGGTCACGGAGAGGGCGGCCTTTTCCGCCAGGAACGCTCGGATCGAGGCGATCGCTCCGACGAGACCCTCGTCGACTTCGAAAACCAGCCGCGCGCTGTCGGCGGAGTCGCCTGGCACCAGCTCGCAGTCGATGAGCCGGAAGAAGATCGCCGGGTCGGACATCGCCTTCAACAGCGCGCCAGGGAACGGCAAGCGGCGGCGGACGAGCGCCGCCTCAGCGATCAACGCGCGTGTCTCCTCGGTGGCGCGCTCCGCCGTCGCGAGTGCGGCGGCCCAGTCCGTGTGCGCACCGAAGTCGGTCTTCTTCTGGATTTCGGCGAGTTGCGTGCGCAGCGTCGTCCGCTCGCGCTGCGCCAGCGTTCCGGTGGCCAGCAATCCGATCGCGATCACGAATAGCGCCGCGCTCCAGGCCGGCAGCGTGCGTGCGACACTTCGCGTTCGCGACGCTGGGAGCAGCGACCACGGTTCGGGCGCGGTCGACAGCGCCGCCATCGCGAGACCGAGCGCGGTTCCGAATTGCAGCGGGTGATGCGGCGCGGCGCGGGAACTCACGCTGAAGCGGCGCGGCAAGTGAGGAGTGACGATCGGTTGCCCGAGCTCGCGCTCGAGCGCGCGGCGCAGCTCTTCGTGTCGCGTGCCTTCGCCCAGCAAGATGACGCGATCGAGGGTTCTGCCGTCGTGCGGCCCGAACCACGTTGCATGGGCCTCGCGCAGTTCACGGACGAGTTGCGTCGCAGTGCGCGTCGCGTCGCGCTCGCGACTCGCGGCTCCCACCGGTAGATCGGCCAGCGTCCCGCAGCCGAACGGAAGCGAGCGCCAGTGGCGGTCCCGTTCCCCGTCGAGGACGAGCAGATCCGTTCGCGTGCGCTGACACTCGATCGCCAACCGTCGCCCCGGATGCGGCCACTCGGCGTCGACGTAGCGGGCAAGCGCGAGTGGGCCCGGCATCAGTCCATCGAGCGGCAGCCCGAATCGACGCAAGTCCGCGACGAAACTCGACACGAGCGTGCGGCGCTGGGCGAAGTAGTCGCACGAGGTCGTCTGCGATTCGCGTCGCCGCGGCGGCGTGGTGCGAACGATCCAGCCGTCGAGGTCGACCGCGATCGCCTGATGCAGTTCGAATTCGAGCAGGCCCGGCGCCCGCGCTGGATCGGTGACCGGCACGTCGACCCGACCGTGTTTCGCCCCGAAGACCGGCAGCGCGACGAAGATCGCATCCCCGAGCGTGCCGCGGCGCGCTTGAAGCAAGTCGGTGAGGGCGCGCCCGACGGCGTCTGGCAGATGGGCGGAGAGCTCCTCGGCGCCCTCGCCGGGCGGGCTCACGGGTTGATCGACGACGTCGACGATCGCGAATTTCTGGCCGCGTCGCTGCACCCTGACGGCACGCACGGCGCCACCCGTGAGCTCGACTCCCCATGCGGACGGTCGCATCAGCACGGCAGATCCTCCGCCTCGTTGCGCCCCCGCGCTCTGCGCCGCTGCCTCGTTTCTAGCGAAGCCGTGGCCCGCCGACGCATGCGGTTACGACGCGCCGTCGACCGGGCGACCCACGGTGCGTGCCACCAACTTGAGGTCGTTCCAAGCGTCGTGCTTCGCTTCCGGAGTACGCAGCAGGTAGGCCGGATGGAACGTCGGAATCAGCGGCAGCCCATTCCATTGTTGAAGGCGACCGCGAACCGCGCTGATCGAGCGCACGTCCGGCAGGAGCGCCCGCGTGGCCGGCAACCCGAGCGTGCAGATCAGTCGTGGACGAAGCAGCTCGATCTGACGCACGAGATACGGCAGGCAAGCGCTGGCTTCGTCTGGCTCTGGATTGCGATTCTGCGGCGGTCGGCACTTCACCAAGTTTGCGATGAAGAGTTCGTCGCGCCGGAAGCGGATGGCGCCGATCATCTTGTCGAGGAGCTGGCCAGCGCGTCCGACGAAGGGACGACCGCTCGCGTCCTCGTCCTCTCCCGGGCCCTCGCCGATGAAGAGGATCGGCGGGTCGATTGCCCCCTCGCCTGGGACGGCGTTAGTTCGGTATTCGCACAATTTGCATTTCGTGCAAGCACGAACTTCGTCGGACAACTGGGCGAGGCGCTCATGACGCTCCGCAGTGGTTAGATCTGAAACCGATCCAATCCCCACCGGGGCGGTCGGTCCGGATGGCGGCGGCGATCGATTGAAAGAGGTCAACGCCGTCACGGGGAGGACGGGCGCGGAAGCCTTTGGGGTGGCGGTCGCTGGGACGCGCGCCTGAGCCGTGATGCCCCCGACTTGCGATGCGGGCGGCCGCAGCCAACGCTGCATTCCGGCGCGACCGTGGACGCGCAACTCGAAAGTCAGTCGCTCGTGACGCTGGTCCATTGCGATGCCGTCTCGTCCGACGCCTTGCGAGAGTTCCGCGCGGTGCGCTCATGCCTGACGCAGCGGTGCGTCGGATCGTAGCGATGCATCCCGCAGCGCGGCGGCGCGTCATACTGCTCGCCCGCGCGTCGCATGGGAGCGAGCACCCAACGAGGGCACCGGGTGCCGCGAGCGACTGCGGTCGGAGGCCGGTTTGGAACAGCGGGTCGAGATCGTCGAGCCGACAGGGCGTCGTCGCGGAATCGTCGAGGGATTGCTGCTGCTCGCGGTGGCGATGCTCGCGGCCATGCCGGCGCTGCTTCAGCCGCGCCTGCTGTTCGACGGCTCGGTGACGATGGCGAGCGCGTGGCCAGGATTGCGCTTCCTCGTCGCCGCGCCGGACAGCGGAGTCAAACTGGTCCTTTGGCGCGCGGCGCTGGTGATCGCGCTGGCGCTGGGCGGATGGCTGACGGGCCGTTGCGCGGTCGCGCTCGGCGCGAAGGGGCGTGGCGCGTTGGCTTCGGGGAGCCTCTTCGTCGCTGCATCGGCCGCCTCGAGCGCCTTGTGGGATCCAGGCGGCCTGCTCCTGCTCGTGGCCATGCTCGCCGCGATCGCGTTCGTCGAGCGAGGTCTTGTCGCTTCCCGACCACCCGTCGCTTCCCTGCTCCTGCTGCTGCTGGCCACGTGGGCTTCGGCGGGCGCGTTGCTGTTTCCATTGATCGCTGCGTGGGTGCTGCTGGCGCCCGAGAGCGGTTCGCGGTCCCGCATCGTCGTTGGACTTGGCGTGCTGATCGTTCCGGTCGCCCTCGAACTGCTGCTGCGGTGGCCGATCGGTGTGGCGACGGGCGCGTGGACGGGACTCAACGACACGACGATCCTCCCGGACGCGATCGCGGCGATGCGCGACGCGATGCGCGGCCTGATCGAAGGCGGCATCGGCGTGGTGTCCTCGCAACCGTTCGTCTCGAACTGGCGCCCGGCGCTCGGTAGCGCCATCTGGTCACCTCTGTTCGTCCTCGCCGGTCTCTCGGTGCTGGTGAGCGCCGTCCATCGACGCGCCGCGCGTGCGATGCTGGTCGGTGGGCTGGTGATCGCCGTCCCGATCGTGTTGACCGCGATCGGTCGCCCGCTGCGCCTGATTCCGCTCGCCGTCGCGCTGCCGGGAATCGCGCTGGTCAGCGCGGCGCTCGCAGCGCTCCAACCGAAGGTCGGCGGCGCGGCCGCCATTCTCCTGGTGGGTTTGCAGGTGGCAGGCGCCGCCTCTGCGCGAGACCTGCGCTCGAAACTGGTGGGCGTGACGCATCCGTCCGCTGCGGCGCGACTCGCCGAACTCGATGGTGATCCTGCACCGCTCGAGGAATCCGTCTTTGCGGCGGCTGCAGCGCAGCGACGCCCGCTCGCTGCGGCCGTCGAACGTGAACTCGGCTGGCGATTGCTCCAGGATCGCGAGCGCGCCGGTGATGAGGCGCGCGCGCTCGATTGGGTCGAGCGATGGCTGGCGCGTCGCCCGGTGACGGCGCCACCGCTGCCAGAACTCGAGGCGCGACGCATCGAGTTGCTGCTGCCCTGCCGCGGTCCCGAGGCGGTGGCGGAGGCGCTCGCTGAAGCGGCCGCGACGCGCGGGAGCGATCGCGCCTACGTTTCCGCCGTCGCCGCCGTGATGGTCGAGGCGCTCCATCGCAGCGCGCGCGACCCCGCGTTCGTGAAGGCGGTCGTGCCGCTCGTCGAGCAACTGCTCGGCGCCGCCGCCGCTCGCCCCGATGACGCGAGCTCAGCCGAGCTGCAGTGCCTGGCGTTGCTGCGCGTCGGTCAGGAACGGCTGGTCGAGGCAGTCACGCTGGCCGAGAAAGCGGTGCAGCGCGCGCCCGATCAGGCGCGTCCGCATCTGGTGCTGGCGCGGATCTACCTTGGTCGCGACGAATGGGACGCCGGGTTGCGGGAAGTCGCCCGCGCGCGCCAGCTCGATCGTGAAGATCCCGCAGCGATCCTGCTCGAAGGCCGCCTCTTCTGCAGCAACGCCGATCTTGCCGAGCGCGGCATCGACCGCATGTTGGAGGCGCGCGAAAAGAATCCAGGCTTGCCGGGTGTTCGCGAGGAGATCGAGGGGGGGACGGTCGCGGCGGCGTCGCACCTCGTGGCCCAGGGCCGGGTCGACGCGGCGCGCGATGCATTGAATCGCGCCATCGCCGCCGTCGGTCGGCGGCCGCCGATGGTGCGTGCCTTGGCCGGCGTCGCGCGGCAGCAGCGGGCGTTCGAGGCGGCGGTGGTGCTGCTCGAAGAGGTCGTCGAGTCTGGGATGACGGACGAGGCCTTGTTCCGCGAACTCGCCGAAGCGCGTCGCGATGCGGGCTACGGTCGCCTGCTCCAGCACGACCGTCCGGCGGCGATCGTCCACTTCGAGCGCGCGATCGCGATCGCCCCGGCCGACTTCGATCGCGCCGGGATGCAGGCCGTCGTAGCGCAGTTCCGCTCGGAAGAACGCGCTGCCGAAGATCCGGTCGTAGCGGAAGCGCGGACGGCGTTCGAGGAGGCGCTGCGGCTGCACGCCGCCGGCGACGTCGACGGCGCGGTCGCGGGGCTGCGCCGCTCGATCGAGTTGCTGCCGCTCAATCCGCTCGCGCACATGAACCTCGGCCGGATCGAACTCGAGCGCGGCCATCCGAAGGAGGCCGAAGGCGCGCTGCGCACCGCGCTCGCGATCGCGGCAGCGAAGAAGATCGAGCTGGAGGAGGCGTGGCCGCTGCTCTTCAAGGCGCTGGCGGCGCAAGCGACGGAACAGAAGAAGATCGATCGCGCGGTCGACGAGTACTTGCGCCTCTATCCGCAAGGCCGCTTCCGCGACCAGTTCCAGTCGCTTCACAGCAAGTGACCACGCCGCTCCTCTACCTCGATCACGCTGCGACGTCGTGGCCGAAGTCGCCGCGCGTCATCGCCGCCGTCGCGCACGCTCTGTTCGATCCCGGCGTGGCGCCCGATCGCGGTGGCGGTGCCCAAGGCCGCGCCGCCGCGCGCGCGATCGCGCAAGCGCGCGCACTCGTGGCGCAGCTCCTCGGCGTCCCCACGCCGGAGCGAGTGACCTTCACCCTCAACGCCACCGATGCGTTGAACCTCGCGATCAAAGGGGCGCTGTCGCCGGGCGATGAGGTGGTCACGACGACGATCGAGCACAACTCGGTGGCGCGTCCGCTTGCGCGACTGGAGCGCGACCATGGCGTCGTCGTCCATCGCATCGCGGGCGACGCGTTCGGCGTCGTCGCGGCGGATCGGCTGCTCGCGGCGGTGAACCGTCGCACACGCCTCGTCGTGCTGGCGCACGCATCGAATGTCACCGGTGCGTTGCAGCCCGTCACGGCGGTGGGCGCGGCGCTGCGGGTGCATGCTTCCGATCGGCGTCCGTGGCTGCTCGTCGACGTGGCGCAAAGCGCCGGCTACCGGCCGCTCGAGGACGTTGCAGAGGTGGCCGACCTGCTTGCGGGTGCCGGGCACAAAGGGCCGGGAGGCCCGCTTGGAACGGGCTTCCTGTGGACGCGCGAAGGGGTCGAGCTGCGGCCGTTGCGCGAGGGTGGAACCGGTCACCGCAGCGAGGCGCCGCTGCAGCCGGAGGAGTTTCCAGGCGCGCTCGAAGCGGGTTCGCCGAACGTGCCCGGCATCGTCGGGCTTGCGGTGGCGATCGAAGAGCGGCAGAGCGCTGGCGGCGTCGCGGCGATCGCGGCTGCGCGCGCCGAGATCGGGGCCGAGTTCGCCGCGAGCATCGCAGCGATCGACGGCATCGTGTCGTTCGGTCCGCCGCGAATGTCGGCGCGCGAGCCGGTCTTCCCGATGCGGATCCGCGGCTACTCGGTCGCCGAAGCCGCCGCGCTCCTCGAGAGCGAGTTCGCCATCACGCAACGAGCCGGCTTGCATTGCAACCCCGGCACGCACCAGGTTCTGGGAACGGCGGCGGACGGTACGCTGCGCTTTTCGTTCGGCCATGCGTCAGGCTCGGGCGAGGTCGCGCGCGCGGTGGGGGCCTTGCGCGAGCTCGCGCGGGCGGCGCCGGACCATCGTTGAATCGAGGCGGGAAGCGGGGACCACGATGAAGGTTGCGTTCGGTCGGGATGGGGAGATCGAGGTCGAGCGCGCGCCACTCGTCGGCGTGTTGCTGGCGACCGATCAG
This sequence comes from Planctomycetota bacterium, assembly GCA_031409275.1. Taxonomy (GTDB): domain Bacteria; phylum Planctomycetota; class B15-G4; order B15-G4; family SIAN01; genus SIAN01. The sequence goes on along the minus strand of JANNXA010000036.1, from coordinate 73,868 downwards.
CTGCGTGCGCGCGGGCTGCCGCTCGCGGTCGTCGACGTCGCGCGAGCGCCGATCGACGCCAAGGACTTCACCGGCCGCGAGCTCGAGACGGCGATGGTCTATTCCGGCAAGCAGCGCATCCTGCTGGTCGGACTTGGCGACCCGAAGAAAGTCAGTGCTGACACGCTGCGTCGCGCGGCGGCGGCCGTCGTCAAGCGGGCGCGCCAGCACAAGCTCAGCGGCGCGGCGCTCACGCTCGCTCCGGTCCCGCTCGCCGTCGAGGAGTCGGGCCGCGCCATCGGCGAAGGGCTCGAACTCGGCAACTACTCCTTCCACGGCGTCCGTACCGACGCCGCGCCGCATCGGCTCCCTTCGATGGCCGTCCACTACGCCGGCAGCGCCAGCGAACGGCGCCGTTTCGGCGACGCGCTCGCGATCGGCAGCGCGATCGGTCAGGCGCAGTGCTTTGCGCGCGACCTCGGCAACCAGCCGTCCAACATCGCGACGCCGCGTTATCTCGCCGATCAGGCTCGCAAGCTCGCGCGCACCGGCAAGCTGCGGCTGAAGGTGATCGCTCGCGCCGAACTCGAACGGCGCGGCTTCGGCGGCCTGCTCGCGGTGGCGAAGGGCTCCGCGCAGCCGCCCTTCTTCCTCGAACTCGAATACCGTCCGCGTCGCTTCCGCCGCACGCTCTGCCTCATCGGCAAGGGGCTCACGTTCGACACGGGCGGCATCTCGCTCAAGCCGGCGCCCGGAATGGAGGAGATGAAGTTCGACATGTGCGGCGGCGCGGCCGTGCTCGCCACGTTCTCGGTGCTGCCGAAGGTGGCGCCCAAGGTGCGCGTCTACGGCCTCGTTCCATGCACCGAGAACATGCCGGGCGGCCGCGCCATCAAGCCCGGCGACGTGCTGACCACCTACGGTGGCCTCACCGTCGAAGTGACCAACACGGATGCCGAGGGACGCCTGGTGCTGGCCGACGCGCTCGGTCGCGCGCAGGAGCTGGCGCCCGATCACACGGTCGACCTCGCGACGCTCACCGGCGCGTGCGTCGTCGCGCTCGGCCATCGCGCGAGCGGACTCTTCTGCAACCATGACGACCTGGCGCAGAAGCTGAAGAACGCCGGCGAGGCGAGCGGTGAGCGAGTGTGGCCGCTGCCGCTGTGGGAGGAGTACCTCGACGAGATGCGCTCGACGGTCGCCGATCTGAAGAACTCCGGCACGCGCTTCGGCGGTGCCGTGACGGCGGCGGCGTTCCTGCGCAAGTTCGCCGGCGACCTGAACTGGGCGCACCTCGACATCGCCGGGACGGCTTGGGACACGCCGCGCAACGAAACCTACGAAGGCGGGGCAAGCGGCGTCGGCGTGCGCCTGCTGGTCCGCCTCATCGAGAGCCTCGAGTGACGGAGAACCACGAGAACATGGCTGCGAACCACGCGAAAGTGCTGATCCTCGGTTCCGGGCCGGCGGGCTGGACCGCGGCCATCTACGCTGCGCGCGCCAATCTCGAGCCCACCGTGCTGCACGGTCCGGCGCGCGGCGGCCAGCTCATGCTGACCACCGAGGTCGAGAACTACCCCGGATTCGAGCACGGGGTCATGGGACCCAAGATGATGGAAGTGTTCGAGGCGCAGGCAGTGCGCTTCGGGACCAAGGTCGTGCAGAGCTGGGCGAGCGAAGTCGATCTCAGCAAGCGTCCCTTTACGGTGAAGACGTTGACCGATGGGGACCTCACCTGCGACACGCTCATCGTGGCCACCGGCGCCGAAGCGCGTTGGCTGAACCTCCCCAACGAAGTGCGCATCCGCGATGCCGGTGGCGGCGTCTCGGCCTGCGCGACGTGTGATGGCGCCTTCTTCAAGAACAAGGAACTCGTCGTCGTCGGTGGTGGCGACACGGCGATGGAGGAGGCCAACTTCCTCACGCGCTACGCCTCCAAGGTGACGGTCGTGCATCGTCGCGACAAGTTGCGCGCGTCGAAGATCATGGCGGACCGCGCGCAGGCGAACCCGAAGATCGCCTTCGTATGGGACAGCGAGGTGGTCGACGTCCTCGACACCAACGGCAACAAGCGCATCCGCGCGGTCGTGCTCGAGAACTACAAGACGAAGGCGCGCACCGAGTTCGCGTGCGGTGGCCTCTTCATCGCGATCGGACACAAGCCCAACACCGACCTCTTCGTCGGCAAGCTCGACCTCGACTCGAAGGGCTACCTGGTGACGGCGGCGAAGACGACCTACACCAACGTGCCGGGCGTCTTCGCGTGCGGGGACGTGCAGGATTCGGTCTACCGACAGGCCGTCACCGCCGCGGGCACCGGCTGCATGGCGGCGATCGACGCCGAACGCTGGCTCGAAGCTCACGCCCACGGCTGAGCGCGTCTGACAGAAGGAGTGGGTCTCCCCGAGACCGCGCGAGGCGGCGCAGGACGACGCGACCCCTGCAGGCGACGCGGAGGAATCGTCGATGGAGGTCGACGAATTCATGGGCGTCGGCAACGGGTCGAATGCAGCCGCCATTCTGTTCAGCGCGCCAATTGGCGCCCGACAGCCGGTTGCGTGCGCCGAGGATCGCGCGTAAGTTGCCCCCCCTTCCGAAGGCGCGAAACGGCTTCGGGATGGGGGCATAGCCAAGCGGTAAGGCAACGGATTGCAAATCCGTTATTCCCCGGTTCAAATCCGGGTGCCCCCTCCAGTTCGACGACTGTAAGTCGATTCTATTCAATGACTTACAGCAGGGCCAAGAGCGCTTCCGCGCCGCCTCTCCGAGGCTCCTTGCGCTGCGTCCTCCCGCGGTCGCCGATCCCACTCCCCGATCCCGATCGCTGACCCTGATCGCGTTCGCCGCTCCTGTTCGCGGCTCCTGTTCGCCGCTCCTGTTTGCTGGCTCACTCGGGCTACACTCCCGCGCTTCGTGGCGGAGGGCGATGCATGCGAGTCGTGGCGGTCATGAACCAGAAGGGTGGCGTCGGCAAGACGACGACCACCTGCAACCTGGGCGCAGCTTTCGCGCTGCGCGGCCAACGCGTGCTGGTGATCGACCTCGACCCGCAGGCGCACCTCTCGCTTCACCTCGATCACGACATCAACTCCGGCAAGCCATCGATCTACGAAGTGCTCGTCGAAGGGCTGCCGCTCGAACAGGCGATTGCGCCGACCGCGACCGAACGGCTCGCTCTCCTGCCAGCGCACATCGATCTCGCCAGCGCCGAGCTGGAGCTCGCGGGCGAGATCGGTCGCGAGACGATCTTGCGCAACGCGTTGGCCGAGCTTGCGCAGCTTGACCGTTTCGACCTCGTGCTGATCGATTGCCCGCCTTCGTTGGGACTGCTCTCGCTGAATGGACTGACGGCCGCCGATGAGGTCCTGATTCCTTTGCAGGCGGAGTTCTTCGCGTTGCACGGCATCAGCCGGCTCACCGACGTGATGGAGAAGCTCCGTCGGCGACTGAAGCGCGGCCCGCAGCTTCTGGGCATCGTGTTGTGCCGCATGCAGGCGACCACGCGACTGGCTCGCGAAGTGGAGGAGGAGGCGCGCGGCCACTTCGGCACCCACGTCTTCAAGGCGACCATCCGACAGAACGTCCGACTCGCCGAGGCGTCGAGCCACGGCCAGACGGTCTTCGCCTACGACCCCGCTTCGCACGGGGCGAAGGACTACTCGTCGTTGGCCGCCGAGATCGCCGCCCACTGGGAATCGAGCGCGGCGGTGCCGACGGCTGCGCCGGCCGGTGCGACGGCGCCCGGCGCACCGCCGCGGCCGCCGTCCGCCTCCGCCAACTGAGCGCATCGGAAAAACGTTCCCGATCGCCTGCGGCAAAACGGCCCTCATCTGGGGCCCGGCGCGACTCGATGGGAGAGAGGCTCCCCCCTCGAGGAACGCGTCGATGACCCCACTCGCTGCTGTCGTACTGCTCTTTGCGCAAGCCGGTGGGGCGGGCCCGGTCGATCTTGCGCCGCCGAACGGACCCGCGGCAGTTGCGGCGCGTGCGCCGCTGGTGATCCCGACGCCGCGACCGCGGCCACCGGACATCCCGAGCTACCGAGTCAGCGCGCGCATGAAGAGCGGTCGCCGTTTCGCGGGCGTCGTCTGCCGCGACAACGCATTCCACGCGATCGTCCATGCGGGCCAGCACCACACGCAGACGCCCTACGCGCTCGACCAGCGCTTCAAACTGCGCTTCGTCGACGGGCTCGATGGCGAGATTTCGCTGCGTTGGCGCGATGTCCAGAAGCTCGAAGTGCGCGACATCCTCGACTCCGCCGGGGTGCGCGTCATGGAGAACGAGTACGCCAGCGCGCGCCTCGTGCGCGGCCGCGGTGTCGAGGCGCTCGAGGGTCCAACGCTCGGCGACGTGGCGCCGCCGGTGCCCCCGATCGAAGCGGAGGGCGAGCCCGCTGCCCCGGCCAAGGATCTCGTCACCTCCAAGCTTTCGCTCCTCGACGAATTCGCTCCCGCGCTCGGATGGACTCCTGAACGGAAGCGCCAGATCGAGTGGCGACGCACGGTGGTCGGCGCATTCCCCGACGAACGCGAAGCGCGGTTCCTCGCGGTCTACGACCAGTGGGAGCCGCTCTTCCTCGATTGGACGGTCGAAGAGCAGCGCCGCGTCGCGCAGGCTGCGGCGGACGGCAAGAGCGCCGCGCCACGGGTTCGCGCGCCCGATCCGAAGTCCGCGGAACCCGTTCCAGCGAAAGAGCGCGTGCCACCTGCAGGCGTCGACCCGAAGCCGAAGGGCGAGCGCGCGAAGGACGGCGCCACCGATCGCTGAGCGCGCGCGGCCGCAACGGGCGTCGCTAACGTCACGCCGCAATGGCGGCGGATCGCTACTTCGAATCGCTTTGGAACGGTGCAGAGCCGGGATGGCCCGTGCGCCCGCTGCTCGGCGCCGCGAGCGGCCTCTACGCGTGTGGCCGTGCGCTCCATCGCGCGCTCTACCGGACCGGGCTGCGACGGCGAGTCCGCCTTTCCGCGGTCGTCGTGAGCATCGGCAATCTCGCGGTCGGCGGCGTCGGCAAGACGCCTTTCACGGCGTGGCTCGCGAGTGAATTGACCGCGCGCGGCGCGACCGTGATGGTGCTGGGTCGCGGCTATCGACGCGCGCGCGGCGCGGCGTTGAATGACGAGGGACGCTGGCTTGCGCAGCGGCAGCCGCAGGTGCGCGTGGTGCAGGACCCCGATCGAGCCCGCGCGGCGCGAGCGGCGCTCGCCCTCGCGCCGTGCGACTTCGTCCTGCTGGACGACGGCTTCCAGCACGAACGGTTGGAGCGCGACGTCGACGTCGTGCTCGTCGATGCGGGCTCGCCATTTGGAAACGGCCGCTTGCTGCCCGCGGGGCCGTTGCGCGAGTCGCCGGCGGCGCTCGCGCGCGCCGATTGGCTGGTGGCGACGCGCTGCGAGCAGGTCGAGGCGTCGACGCTTGCGGAGGCGCGCTCCGCGATCCTGCGTCAAGCGCCACGCGCCCGCTTTGCCGCGCTCTACTTCACGATCGCGGCAGTCCGCGTCGGCGGGGTCCGCCACGCGCCGACCTTGCTGGCGGGACGCGCGGTCGTGCTGTGCACCGGCGTCGGCGACCCGGGCAGCGTGCGCCGCACCCTGAAGGCGCTCGGCGCGAACGTCGTCGCCGACCAGCTTCACCCCGACCACCACCGCTTCGTCGCCGCTGATCTCGCGGCTGCGACGCAGTTGGCGGCACGCCACGAAGCGCAGGTGGTGGTGACGGCGAAAGACGCGGTGAAACTCGACGAGCTCGCCGTCGATGGCGCGCCGCGCTACGCCGTGCTGGAGCAGGAGGTCGATCGCGTCGACGGCGGGGCACCGTTGCTGGAGGAACTGTGGCACCGCCGTGACGCCGCGCGCGTCAGCTCTTCTTCGCGGTGATCCGGTAGAGGCCCCAGAACACCGTCAGCAACAGCGACACCAGGATCAGCTCGGTGAAGGGATTGCCGGCGGCGTGGTGGTCCGAACCCGACGGCAGAAGCAGCAGCAGCATGGATGGAGGCGCTCGGGAAGCTGAGGCGGTCGGCGCTCGTCTCTGGTGGGCGCGTCGCCGGACCGCGAAGGCGGCGTAGCATAGCGCCCCGCTCGGTTCGAGGGCGGCACGCCGGTCGCTCTGAACCCACCCCTGCGAGGAGCTCGTCGCCTTGCGCGTCGCCCGCGTCATCACCCGTCTGAACCGCGGGGGGCCGGCGCGCACGTTGTTGGCAGTGTTGCCGGAGCTGCGCGCCCGCGGGGTCGAGAGCTTGTTGCTGACCGGCGCGCCCGAGCCGGGTGAAGAGGACCTCACCGAGTCGTTCCGCGCCGCCGGCGTGCGCGTCGAGCGGCTGCCCGGCCTCCGCCGTTCCCTTCACCCGTTCGCCGACCGCGTCGCGCGCCAGGCGCTCGAGCGTCACGTCGCGGGCTTCCGTCCCGACCTGCTCCACAGCCACACCTTCAAGGCCGGGTGGTTGGCGCGAACCGCGAAGCTCGCCACCACGATTCGACGCGTGCACACGTTCCATGGCCACCTCTTCCGTGGCGCGTTCATGCCGCCGCTTGGCCATTGGCTCGCTCACGTCGAGCGCCGCCTCGCGCGTCGAACGGACCTCGTCCTGGCGGTGAGCGAGCGCGTGCGCGATGACCTCTGCGATGTGTGGCACGTGGCGGAGCGCTCGCGCGTCGAGGTGTTGCCGGGAGTGCTGCTTCCCGAGCTGGCGCAGCCGCCGACGCCGGCGGAGCGGGCCGAGGCGCGCGCGCGGTTGCTGCCGGCGGTCGGGCCGTGGATCGGAACGCTGGCGCGCTTGACCAAGGTGAAGGCGCCGGGGTTCTTCCTCGACGTCGCGGCGCGCGTGCGGTCGCAGCGACCCGACGCGCGCTTCGTCTGGATCGGGGACGGGGATGGCCGCGAGCGCTTCCTCGCCGAGGTCGCGCGCCGCGGCCTTTCCGAGGGCGTTCGTTTCGTCGGCTGGCAGGCCGACGTGCGTGGCTGGCATCTCGCCCTCGACCTCGAACTGCTCCTTTCCGATCAGGAGGGGCTGCCGTTGTCGCTGCTCGAGGCGACCGCGCTCGGCGTGCCGGTCGTGGCGACCGACGTCGGCGGTGTGGCCGACCTCGTGCGCGACGGCATCGACGGACGGCTGGTGCCGCCGCGCGCGCTCGCCGCCGCGAGCGAGGCGATCCTCGAACTGCTCGATCGACCCCTGGCGCCCGCCTCGACGCCGCCGCCGTTGCGCGGGCTCGCCCCCGATCAGCACGCGGCACGCCTGCTTGCGCTCTACGAGCGGACGCTGGCCGGTCCGGTGCGAGCCGCGTGAATCTGCTGCCCGAGGTGATCGGTGCGGCACTGGCGGCGGCAGTCGTCTCGTTCGGCATGTCGCTGATGCTGATTCGCGGCGCACGTCATCTTGGACTCGTCGACCCGCCCGGCGGCCGCAAGTTGCAGCGGCAAGCGGTGCCGCTGGTCGGCGGCGCCTTGCTGGCGGGCGTCCTGGCCGGCGGCGTCGCCGGGACGCGCATCGGCGGAACGCGGCTCGCTTCCGGCGACGCGCTCGTGCTGATGGTGCCGCTGCTTTGCTTCATCGTCGGCGTGGTCGACGACGCGCGGTTGCGCGGCTTGACGCCCGCCGTCAAGGCAGCGGCGACGCTGATCGCCTTCCTGCCGGCGATGCGGATCCACCCGGCTGGACTCGATCCGCGCATGCTCGTGGCCGTTGCTGCGGCGTTCGCGGCGCTCCACGCCACCAACACGATCGACCACGCGAATGGGCTGTGCGGCCTCGTCGCGGCGATTGGCGGCGGCTGCGCCTGCGCGGCGGCGATCGTGGCCGGCCACGGCGCGGCGGCGCTCTTCGGCGGCGTGGTGGCGGGCAGCAGCCTCGGTTTCCTCCTGCTCAACTATCCCGCGGGTCGCGTCTTCATGGGCGACGGCGGGAGCCTGCTGCTCGGCGGCTGTTTCGCGACGGTGTTGATCAGCAGCGGACGCCCCGAGTGGCTGCTGCTGGCGGCCGTTCCGCTCGCCGATCTTGCGAGCGTCGCGCTGCTGCGGATGCGCGCCGGAATTGCCCCGTGGCGCGGCGATCGCCGCCACTCGACGCATCGGCTGCAGGCGCTCGGGATGAGCGAGCGGAGTGCGGTGCTGCTGTTGGCTGTCGTGCAGCTGTTCTGCTCGCTGTTGGCGGTGCCGCGCTTGTTCGTCGCGGCGCGGCCGGGGGCTCCTTGGCTGGTCGCGGGGGTGATCGGCGTGCTCGCGCTCGGCATGCTCTTGATCCCGCGCGTGCGCCGCGAGACGTAGGCGCGAAGCGGGCGGAGAGGGGCGACGTGGAAGCGGCCGAGTTCGACAAGATCCTCGAGGTCGAGGACGCCAACTGGTGGTACCGAGCGCGCCGCGCCCTCGTGGCGAAGTGGCTGGAGCGCCGTCGCGCGCAGCTGGGGCGGCCGCTCGAGATCCTCGACATCGCGTGCGCCGCAGGCATGTCGTTTCGCCACTTCACGGCCTTCGGGAACCTTCGTGGCGTCGACATCAGCGCCGAGACGATCCGACTGTGCAAGCGGCGCGGCATCGATCGCATCGTGCAGTGCGATGCCATGAAGCTGCCCTTCAAGGAGCGGAGCTTCGACGTCGTCATGGCGCTCGACGCGCTCGAGCATCTGCCGGACGACGCGGCCGGGATCGCCGAGATGCGGCGCGTCGCGCGCGACGACGCGCTGCTGCTGGTCACGGTGCCGGCCTATCAGTTCCTGTGGAGCCAGCACGACGTGGCGTTCCACCATTTCCGCCGCTACACGCGCGGAGAACTCGGGCGCAAGCTCGTCGCTGGCGGGCTCGCGCTGCAGAAGCTGTCGTACTACTCGAGCGCCGTGCTGCCGCCGGTCTGGGCGTTGCGAAAGCTGCGCGGTGCCGCCGCGGGCAAGGAGCCAGCGACGTCCGACTTCTTCCTGAAGCTGCCGCGTCCGCTCGAAACGCTGCTCTACGGCGTCATGCGCGCCGAGATCGGCCTCATGGACTGGGTGAATCTGCCGTTTGGCGTGTCGCTCTTCGCCGCGGCTGGGATCGCTGCTGCGCGCCGCTGAGGCGCGCCGTTCGACGTCCTACAGCTGGCCGAAGAGGAACGATGCCACGCTGGAGACGGGAGCCGCCTCGCGTGCGTCCTCGACGGCGCGGGCGATCTGATCGAGGATGCGCTCCACGTTGCGGCGCGCCTCGTCGTCGGAAACCAGCAGTCCGAGCACGCCGCGGCCGCGCCGCGCGGCGTCGAGCAGCGCCGCCGCATCGTTGCTGATGCCCGCGAAGCGCGCGACGATCTGCGTCACCTGCTGCTCGACCTCCTTGTCGGAGAAGAGCTTGCCGATCGCGCCTTCACCGGCGTTGACCTTGCGCACGATCTCGGCGACAGCGTCGAACGTCGCATCCGAGGCGCCGGTGGTGAGCTTGCCGAGCGCGCCTTCTCCGCGGCCGAGGCGCTCGCCGGTCGCGGCGAAGCCGTCGATCCCGCGCTTCAACGATGCGGTGAGCGCTTCGTCGTAGATCGCGGCATGCAGCGGTCCGTTCTTCTCGCGGGCGTCGGCCAGCAGCTGGCCGCCGTTGGCGAAGAACCCCTTCGCCTGATCGTGCAGCTCGGTCGATTGCAGCAGCTGCCCGAGGCTCCCTTCGCCGCGCTCGACCTTCGAAAGCAGCGTACGGGCGCTCGCGAGCCCCGCGGTGAGGTCGTCGGTCGCCTGCTTGTTGAGCAGCAGCTCGACGATCGAGCGCTTGCCGCCGTCGACGTCTTCGACGAGGTGAGCGACGCTGGTCACGATGCGCCGGACGTCGGCGCGATTCTCTTCGAGCAGCCCGGCGAACTGGCGCATCAGGTTCGAGTCGGCGCCGCCCTTCAGCTCGAGCGCGTCGGCGGCCGGCAGCGGTGCGCCGATTCCCGCCATCAGGTCGAGTTGCTTGCCGCCGAGCAGCGACGGGCTGCCGATCGCGATGGCGTAGTCCTCTTTGAGCTCGACCGGGACGTCGACCACGAAGGTGACGCGAAGCCGCCGTTCCGGTGGCGGGTTGCCGGGAGTGAACTCGACCTTGATCACGCGGCCGCTCTGCACGCCGTAGACCATCACCGGATCGCCGGCGCCAAGTCCTTCGACGTTGGCGAAGTAGGCGATGAGCGTGGTGCGCTGCGCGGTCGTCGTGACGTCGCCGAGGTAGATCGTCATGAAGCCGAGCGCGACGAGCGTCACGAAGAAGAAGAGGCCGAGGATCGTGTGGCGGATCGCGTTCATCGCGGAGCTCCGGATGCGGGGGTACGGCCGCCGCTCAGGAAGTTGCGCAGCGCCGGATGGCTGCTGTGCTGGAACCGTTGCGTCGAGTCGCAGTGGACGACCGTGCCGCCATCGACGAAGGCGACGCGATCGCCGGCCTCCCACGCGCATGGCAGGTCATGGGTGACGAGGATCGAGGTGACGCCGAACTCGCGCTGCACGCTGCGGATCAGGGCGGCGATGTTCGCCGTCATCACCGGATCGAGTCCGGCGGTGGGTTCGTCGTAAAGGATGATGGTCGGCGCCCCCGCCAGCACGCGCGCCAGCGCGACGCGGCGCTTCTGCCCGCCCGAGAGTTCGGCTGGCATCTGGTACTTCGACTGCAGCATGTGGACCTTCGAGAGGTACTCGTCCACGCGCCGATCGATCTCGTGCCGGCGCAGTCGCGTGTGCTCCGCGAGCGGAAGGGCGACGTTCTCGGCGACCGAGAGCCAGTTGATCAGCGCGCTCGACTGGAACAGGTAGCCGATGCGGCCGCGCACCTCCCAGAGGACGCGGTGCGTGGCGTGGTCGACGCGCTCCTTGCCGACCCATACTTCGCCAGCATCCGGCTCGAGCAGCCCGACCAGCAGCTTGAGCAGGCACGACTTGCCGGTGCCCGATGGGCCGAGGATGACGAAGGTCTCGCCGCGCCGCACATCGAGGTTGATCCCGCGCAGCACCTGCTTGCGTCCGAACGCCTTGTGCACGTCCACCATGCGGATCAGCACCTCGTCGGTGCCAGCCGAGGCAGGGGGAGCAGCAGCTTCGGACGGAGGTTCCACGCGCGCGCTCACGAGTAGAAGAGCGAAGTCAGGTAGTACCCGACCACGATGATGAGGACGAAGCTCTGGATGACGGCGCTACGAGTGGCGCGGCCGACCCCGATGGCGCCACCGGTGGCGCGCAGGCCCGTCGCGCTGCCGACCACCGCGATGATGATCCCGAAGACGAAGGCCTTGGCGAGCCCCGTGTAGAGGTCCTTGGGCAAGCCGAAGATCGTCAAGTCCTGCGACAGCGATTCGACCACGTGCTTCAGAAAGAGCTCGGGCGCGATGCGTAGCCGCGTGGCGCCGACGAGGCAGCCGCCGAGGACGCCGACCGTGTCAGTGACGAACGTCAGCACCGGGGTCGCGATCGCCATGGCGATGAGGCGCGGCATCACCAGGAACGACTCGGGTCGGATCGACATGATCTCGAGGGCGTCGATCTCCTCCGAGACCTTCATCGTGGCGATCTCGGCGGCGATGCCCGACCCGACGCTCGCGGTCAGGATCAGCGCCGTCATGAACGGGCCCATCTCGCGACACAGCCCGAGCCCGATGATCGAGGCGATCCGGTCCTTGGCACCGAAGCGGTCGAGCTCGATGCCCGTCTGCAGCGCGAGGATCATCCCGGTGAAGAGGGCGACGACAAGGACGACCGGCAGAGGACGAATGCCGCAGGTGTAGAGCTGCTCGAGCAGGAAGCGGCGGCGCTTCCAGGCGTGCCTCACGTAGAGCGACGCCACGATCAGCAGTTCGACCGTTTTGCCGGTGCCTTGCACCGCCTCTTCGATCGTGCGGCCGAGGAACGAGAAGAAGCGGATCACCGGGATGCAACCTCGGGGGTCAGGATCGGCATGCCGAGGAGCTTGAACTCCGCGCCGCCCTCGCCGCTGCCGAAGCGAAGCATGCCCAGCAACAGGCGATGGGTGGTCCGGGTCGGCGTGCGGTCGAGGGAGTAGAGCAGAGGAATCGAGAATCGGTCGCGCCCGTCGCGCGATTCCCAGTCGACCAGGCGCAGCAGTGCGTTGCCGCGGACGCTGCCGTCCGCCGCTCGTCGCGTGTGCCAGAGCTCGAAGAGCGGACCGAAGCTCGCCTCGAAGTCGCCGGTGTAGCGCTCGAGGTCGAGCGGCAGCAGCGCCGGTACCTTGACCTCGTTCGCGCTCGCCTCGTCGCTGACGGAGAAGAGCGGCCACAGCTTGAATGCGGTGTCGTCGGCGCGAGGAGGGCCGCCCGCGGCCGGCGTGTTCCAGGTCTTGCGCTCCCAGTGGACGAGCGGGACGAAGTCGAACGTCTGCTTGGTCCAATCGCGCTCGCGCGTCGTGCGGCGCCACAGCAGCGGGATCGCGTAGGCGTCGCTGTCGAGCTCCGCGCTGCGGTAGCGCGAGAAGAAGGGGAAGAGGCGCAAGTAGTCCCAGTCGCGCTCGTGTTCGCTGCGCCACAGCGGCCACAGGACGTCGCGCCGCCAGTACTCGCTCTCGGTACGGACGTTTGCCTCATCGAAACTCTCGACGCGCTCGGTCCGGAAGCGGAAGAAGGGCCAGAGGAAGGAGAGGAAGTGGATTCGCTTGCTGCGCTCGAGACCAAACAGCGGCCAGAAGGCGAAGTTGGTCGACGGGTCGTTCGTGTCGAGGCGGTTCCTCTGCCAGTGGAGGAAGGGCCACAGGACCGACCACTTGTCGTACTTGCCCTCGTATTTCCAGTGGCCGACGAGTGGCAGCACGCGCCAAGAGCCGTCGCGCGGTCCGCCGTCGACCCAGCCGAAGAACGGCGTGATGTTGTGGAACGTCTCCGACTCGGTGATCTCCTTGGTGGCCCAGTAGTAGAGCGGGAAGAGGACGAAGCCGACCCGCGCGAAGCCGCCGAAGCTCTCGATGACGCCACCGACCGGGAACAGGGCGAAGTAGCGCTCGGCGGCGCGATCGCCGTTTCCCCACCACAGCAGCGGAAAGAACATGAAGTCGTAGTCGCCGGTCGTGCTGCTCGAACGGTGGGTCCGGGAAAAGGCGAGCGCCAGGAAGCGCGAACTGCTCTCGTCGGCCGTCGTCCGGTTGGCGAAGAGGGGGGCGAGCACCTGCGTTCGGACTTCGGTCGGCGTCTCGACCCGGCGCCACAAGGGGTGGAGCGCCGTCTCGCGCCGATCGGGCTCGATCGAATCGTCCCAGAGGGGGCCAAGCACCTGCACGCGCGCCGCTTCGCCGTGGCCAGTGTCGTAGGTGCGGCCGACGTGGAACGGGTTGGCGTCGATGTCCGAGCCGGCGCAGCCCGATACCGCCAGCATGGCGACGAGCGCCGCTGCGATGGTGGTGGACGAGGATTTCGTGGCGCGCGCGCGCGATCGACCGCTCAAGCTCCCCTCCGCGTGCGGACGCGGGCGAAGTTATGCTCGCGCGCCGCAAGGCGCAACCAAAGGGATCGCATGGCACGTCACCGCATCTTCAGCGGCATCCAACCGACCGGCGAACCCCATCTCGGCAACTACCTCGGCGCGATCCGCCAATGGGTGGAGCAGCAGGCCGCGCCCGATCGCGCCGACGCGCTCTACGCCATCGTCGACTACCACGCGCTGTCGATCGACCTGTCGCCCGACCAGATGCGCTCGAACTCGCTCGACATGGCGGCGAGCCTGCTCGCGTGCGGCCTCGACCCGGCGAAGGTGACGCTCTTCCGCCAGTCGGCTGTGCCCGAGCACACCGAACTCGGGTGGATCTTCATCTGCTGCACGATGGTCGGCGAACTCGAGCGGATGACGCAGTACAAGGACAAGGCGGCGCAGCACAGCGAAAACCTCAACGCCGGCATCCTCACCTACCCGGTGCTGCAGGCCGCCGACATCCTGCTCTACAAGGCCGACCGCGTCCCCGTCGGTGAGGACCAGGTGCAGCACCTCGAGCTGTCCCGCGAGATCGCGCGCCGCTTCAACCGTCGCTTCGGCGAGACCTTTCCCGAACCGCAGCCGCTGCTCTCGAAGCTGGCGCGACTGAAGGGGCTCGACGGCAACTCGAAGATGTCGAAGTCGAAGGGCAACACCATCGCCATCGGCGAAGCGCCCGACGCGATCCGCGCCAAGCTGAAGGTCGCCGTCACCGATCCCGCGCGACTGCGCCGCAACGATCCGGGCCATCCGGAGATCTGCAACATCTTTACGTTGCACGGCTGCTTCACCGGCCCGCGCGATCCGGCGCGCGTCGAGGCGATCGAGCGCGACTGCCGCAGCGCCGCGCTCGGATGCGTCGACTGCAAGAAGGAGCTCGCCGATCGTGTCATCGAGCAGCTGACGCCGATTCGCGAAGCACAAGCGGCGTGGCGGGCACGGCCCGATGACCTGCACGATCTGCTCGAAGTTGGCCGCAAGAAGGCGGCGGCCATCGCGCAGGCGACGATGGAGGAGGTCCGCACGCGCATCGGCGTGCGCGGCCTCGCACCGCGGAAGTGACACGCGGCGGGGCCGACAGGTTCGCGGCGCCGGCGCACGGTTCGTGGCGGATTCTGCCGCTGCTCGTGGTGCTGGCGCTCGCGTCGGGGGGCTGCGCGTCGAGGCTGCGGGCGCAGCCGGTCGAGTTCGCGCCGGCAGTGGCGGCCGCCATGGCGCGAGCGGTCGAGGCCCAGCGACACGCGGCGACGGTTGGCGAGGTCGAGCGCCGTTCGCTGCTCGAATCGGCGTTGATCTCGGCGCGGCTCGCGCAAGTGGCGGCGCCCGAGGAGATTCGGGCCGCCTTGCTGGTGCAGGACCTCGAGATCGCGCTCGATGAACGCGCCGCGCGCGAGCGCTACGCGAGTGGCCCGGTCGCGACCGCCGCGGAGAAGCTGCTCGCCGCGCGCGCTCTCCTGCCGGAGCGGTCGGCCGAGGCGCGCAATCTGCTAACCGCCGCGATCGATCAGGACGATGACTTCGCCTTTGCCAGGTACGGACTGGCCTTCCTGGAGCAGCGCGACGGACGCGCCGATCGGGCCCGGGTGCTCTGCGACGAGGCGCTGGCGCGTGACCCGTCGCTGATCGAGGCGTTGCGGATGCTTGCCGACCTCGAACAGGACGGCGGCACGCGCGAGCGGGCGATCGAGGCGCGCGAACTGCTGGTCGAGATCACGGCCGGCGATCCGTTCGAGCGCCATCGGCTCGCGCAGCTGCTGCTCGAGGCCGATGATCGCAGCGACGCGACGGCCGCCGAGAAGCAGCTGCGCGCGATCCTCGCAACGGTCGGCGAAGCGCCGACTCCCGAAGCACTCGAGCTGGCACGCGACGCGTGGCTCGACCTCGGGACCGCTTTCGCCCGCCGCAATCGCGATGGCGAGGCGATCGCGGCGTGGGAACACTCGCTGGCGCTCGATCGCGAGTGCCTCACCGCGCTCTACAACATCGGCGTGGTCGAGATGAAGCAGCGCAACCATCCCGAACAAGCGCTCGCGGCCTTCGAGGAGTATCTGCTGCGCGCGCAGACCATGACGCGACCGCTGCCGGCCGACCAGGTCTTCTACCGGCTCTTCTACGTGCCCAATCAGGTGCGCGAACTGCGGGCGCAGCTGCAACGCGACGAGCCGGCGCCGCGAACGGTCGATCCGCTCGAAGACGCGCCGCCGGAGATCGGGCAATGATCGCCGTGGTGCAGCGGGTCGCTCGCGGCACGGTGCATGTCGATGCGGAGCTGGTCGGGAGCGTCGGTCGGGGCTTCGTGGTCCTGCTCGGAGTCGCGCATGGCGACGGCGAGCGCGAGGCCGACTACCTGGCGCGCCGGATCCACGAGTTGCGCGTCTTCGAGGATGGCGCCGGGAAGATGAACCTTGCGCTGCCCGAGATCGCTGGCGGCGTGCTCGCCATCTCGCAGTTCACGCTGCTGGCCGGTCTCGCGCGCGGTCGCCGTCCCGACTTCATCGCCGCGGCGCCGCCCGAGGCGGGCCGCCGTTGGTTCGACGAATTCGTGGCGCGCCTCCGCGCCCGCGCCGTCCCCGTCGAAACCGGCCGCTTCGGCGCGTCGATGCGGGTCGAACTGGTGAACGAAGGCCCGGCGACGTTCGTGCTCGACACGAGCGTCCTGCTGCCAGCCGCCGTGCCGGCCCCCGACCGCGGTTGAGCGCGCCGTCGTCGCGAATCAGCGGGACGGCGGGGTCTCGCACGATCGGGACAGCGCGCGGCGCCACTCCGCGAACTCGGTTTCGCTGAGCGCGGCGGCGAGGTCACGCTCGAGGTCGGCGAGGTCGCGCGCCCGACCGCGCCGTCCCCACGCGCCGCCGACGACCCTTGCGAAGGGCGAATCGATCTTCGAGAGCGTTCCGTCGGGTCGCCGCAGGAAGTTGCGCAGGTGGAGATCGCGATCGACGATTCGCGCGCGACCGAGCGCAGCGACGAAGCGGGCGAGTGCCGCGAGCGTGACGAGTCGCGCGGCCGGCTCATGCGGCGCCGCGAACCAGTGGTCGAGCGACTCCGACTCGATCTCGCGCAAGTAGAGGAACGAGTCGTGGAGGAAGCCGTGCCGGCGCGCCTCGCCCCAGGCCAACAGAAGCGGTGGTTGGAGCCCGAGTCGCGCCAGCCGTTCGAGTGCGGCCGCTTCGCCGGCGACTCGCGAGCGGGCGGCGAAGGTCGTGCGAAAGACGCCGTTCCAACGGTCGCTGGCACGCGGGTACCAGAAGCGCTTGCGGATGGCGGCAACGCCCCATGGTGTCGCGCTCGCGGCGATCTGCGCGACGTCGCCGGTTCGATGCGTCTTGAAGGGGTGGGCGGGCGCTTGCGCGAACGCTGCAAAGGTCGTCGCGGAAAGCCCTCCGTTCGGAGGCAATGGAGCTCCGGGCGAGGTTGCGATCGAGCCTCGGCAGCGACTGCGCTCGGGCGGCGGCAGGGTCGAGCGATTCTCGTCGCAAGTGCTTGGTTGACAGGGAGTTGACAAGAGCTAGGTTGCCCGTGGACAAGCCGCCCGAAGCGATCGGGGAGGAGCGTGCCCGCGCTCCGCCAGCGAAGCGAAGAAAGGGTGGCGGCGACGACGCTGCTGCGGGGATGGACGATGGCGACGATCACCAAGAAAGAGCTGGTCAATCGGATCGCCGAGAAGACCGGGCAGACCAAGATCGTCGCCAAAGAGGTCCTGCAGACCTTCCTCGACGAGATCGTGCGCGAGTTGTCGCTCGGGAACCGGCTCGAGTTCCGGGACTTCGGCGTCTTCGAGGTGAAGCCGCGCCGCGCTCGCCGCGCTCAGAATCCGCGCACTCTGCAGAAGGTCGAGGTTCCACCCAAGCGGGTGGTGAAGTTCAAGGTGGGGCGCGTCATGCGCGACGTCGTGAGCGATGGACTCACGCGTCATGAGGCGCGGGCGGCCGGCGCCGGCGGCCCGGAAGTCGGCAAGGCGGGATCGGCGCCGACGGGCTGAATCGCGGGCGGCGAGGACGGCGAGCGTCAACGCGACTCGATCGCTTGCTGCAAGTCGCGTTCGAGATCGTCGGCATCCTCGACTCCGCACGAGATCCGCAGGAGCCCGTCGTCGAGGCCGCGCGCGCGCCGCAGTTCCGCCGGGATCGAGGCGTGCGTCATCGATGGCGGATGCTCGATCAGCGACTCGACGCCGCCGAGGCTCTCCGCGCAGGCGAAGAGGCGCGTGCGTGCGGCGACCCGCATGCCGCGCGCGACATCGCCTTTCACCACGAACGAGATCATTCCGCCGAAACCGTTCATCTGTTTGGCAGCGATGGCGTGGCCGGGGTGATCTTTGAGTCCCGGGTAGTAGACCTTGGTGACCTCGGGATGGGCGACGAGGAAATGGGCGATGCGCGCCGCCGTCGCGCAGTGGCGATCCATGCGCAGGTGCAGCGTCTTGGTGCCGCGCAGGACGAGGAAGCACTCCTGCGGGCCGGGCACTCCGCCGACCGCGTTCTGGAAGAAGGCGAGCCGAGCAGCGAGTTCGTCGTCCTCCACGATCAGGGCGCCGCCGATCACGTCGGAGTGGCCGCCGAGGTACTTGGTGAGGCTGTGCACGACGATGTCGCAGCCGAGCGCGAGCGGACGCTGCAGGTAGGGCGTCGCGAACGTGTTGTCGCACACGACCTTCGCGCCCGCTTCATGAGTGAGGCGCGCGACGGCGGCAAGATCGCAGATCTTGAGCAGCGGATTCGTCGGCGTCTCGGCGAAGACGAAGCGCGTGTTGGGCCGCAACGCGCGCCGCAGCGCTTCGAGGTCGGCGAGGTCGACGTAGCTGAAGGTCACGCCGAAGTTGACGTAGAGCTTCTCGAAGAGCCGCCATGTCCCGCCGTAGAGATCGTCGCCCGCGACGACGTGGTCGCCGCTCTTCAGCAGGTTGAGGATCGTGTTGATCGCGGCGAGCCCGCTCGCGAAGCAGAGTCCGTGGCGTCCGCCCTCGAGCGACGCGAGGTTGCGTTCGAGCGCGCTGCGCGTCGGATTCTTGGTCCGCGCGTATTCGTAGCCGTCGATCGGGTCGGCCGGGCCGCGTTGACGGTAGGTCGAGTTCTGGTAGATGGGCACCATCAGGGCGCCGGTCAACGGGTCGGGCGGCTGGCCCGCGTGGACGGCGCGCGTGCCGAAGCCGTCGCCAGCGTGGGAGTCGTTCGTGTTGCTCATGGTGCAGGAGTGTAGCGGGCGGCGTGGTTGGGTCGTGGCGTGAAGAGCTCGCTCGAAGCGCTCGATTGGGGGCGCGCCTGCGCGCTGCTCGCCACCTGTGCCGAGAGCCCGCTCGGCCAGCGACTCGCGCGGGGACTCGTCCCGTTCCGTACGCGCGATTCGTTGCTCGAAGCGAGCGCGGCCGTCGCCGAAGCACAGTTGCTGCTCGAGCAGGAGATGGCGCCCTCGTTCCGTGACGTGGACGACCTCGCCCCGCTGCTCGAAGCGGCACGCCAGCGCGCGAGCGGACTCGACGGCAAAGAGCTCGCGCAGGTGCTGAAGAGCGTGAAGGCGGGGGAGTTCGTTCGCCAGCGTCTCGCCGCGCGCGCCGCCGCGCCGCGGCTGCAGGCGCGTGCGCTGGCGATGCCCGATCTGCGCGCGCTCGTCGCTCTGCTGGAGCGGACCATCGATGCCGCCGGCGCGGTCCTCGATGACGCGACACCGGAGCTCGCCGAGGCGCGCCGCGGCCTGCTGCCGGCGGAGCGGCGAGTTCGCGATCTGGCGCAGGACATCGCGGCGCGCGGCGAGTGGCGGTCGCTGTTGCGGGACGGTCCGCCGGTGATGCGCGACGGTCGTTTCATGCTGGCGGTCAGGGCCGACGCACGCGGTCGAATCGCAGGCATCCTGCACGATCGCTCGCAATCGGGTGAGTCGGTGTTCGTCGAACCGGAGGAGCTGATCGAGCCGCAGAATCGGCTGGCCGACCTGCGCGCGAAGGAGCGTCGGCTGGTCGCGCGCATCCTGGTCGAGCGGACCCGTGAAGTGCTGCGTGCCGAGGCGGCATTGCACGAGACCCAACGCCTGCTGGCGAGCCAGGATGCCCTCTTTGCGCGCGCGCGGCTCGGTCGGCGGCTGGGCGCACGCATCCTCGAGGTGCAGGCAAGCGGCCCGCTGGTACTGCGGCGGGCGTGTCATCCGCTGCTCTTGAGCGCAGCGCTCGCGGCCGGCGAGGCGGGGCAGGCGCGGGTCGTGCCATTCGACCTCGAGCTCGGCGGACGCTTCGACGCGTTGGTGATCAGCGGGCCGAACACCGGAGGCAAGACCGCGACGCTGAAAGCGGTCGGGCTGCTGGTCGCGCTGGCGCTGGCGGCGGTGCCGGTGACCGTGGGCGAGGGGAGCGTCGTGCCGTGGTTCGATGACGTCCACGCCGACATCGGCGACGAGCAGGACTTGGCGCAGAGCCTGTCGACGTTCTCGGGCCATCTTCGGCGCATCGTCGAGTTGCTTGGCCGCGCGACCGCGCAGAGCCTGGTGTTGCTCGACGAGCTTGGAACTGGCACGGAGCCCAAAGAGGGCGAGGCGCTCGGTCGCGCACTGCTGGTGGCGCTGCTCGAACGCGGCTGCAAGGTGGTGGCAACCACGCATCTGTCGGGCCTGAAGGACCTCGGGTTCGAGGTCGAACGCATCGAGAACGGCTCACTCGAGTTCGATGGCGACACCCTGCAACCGCTGTTTCGGCTCACGATCGGCCTTCCGGGCGAAAGCAACGCTCTCAAGATCGCGCGCCGTCACGGAATGCCCGCCGCCATCGTCGAGCGCGCCGAGGCATGGCTCAGCGGCGGGCGCGGGAGTGACGTCGGCCGCGTGCGCGCGCAGACGGAGCGAACCCGGCAGGCTGCGTTGATCCACCTCGACGCCGCGGAGGGGGAACGGCGGCGATCCGAGCAACTGCGCGCGGAACTCGTTGCGCGCGAAGCGGAGCTCGGCGCAAAGGCGGAGTTCCTCGAGAAGGAGAAGGATCGCGAAGTCGAGCGGGCGCTTCGCGACGCGCAGCAGCGCGGGCGCGAAGTGCTGGCGACGTTCGGAACGGTGCCGGCGGCGCTCGTGCCGTCGTTCGAGAAGCTGCGCAACTTCATCGAGGGACTGCCCTCCCGCGGGGCACTGAGCGAACGTCGAGCGGCCTACCTTGCGGGACTCAAGAAAGGGGCCGCGGTCTTCCTCCCGCGCTACAAAGAGCACTGCGTGGTCCGCAAGGTCGATCACGGCAAACGACAGGTGACCGTGCTCTACCGACAGATGCAGGTCGCGCTTTCGTTCGACGAAGTGCAGCTTCCGGAGGATCCGACCACCCGTTCGTAGCGATGCGCGCGCGGTTGCCGGGCGGCCACTCGTTGGCGCTCGCCCCGCCGCACTGGTAGAAGGCGAACCCATGGGGGACGGAAACCAGCGGCACATCCTCGTGATCGAAGATGAGCCGGTGATCGCATGTCTGCTCGCCGACGTCTTCGGCGGCAGCGGATACCGCGTCACGACTTGCGCGACGGTGGGCGAAGGGCTCGCCGCTGCGCTCGCTCATCCCGACGTCGCGCTGTGCATTTCCGATTTCCTCCTGCCCGATCGGACCGGGCTCGAATTCGCGCGCGAGCTGCGGCTGTTTCGACCGGGGCTGCGCATCGTGCTCGCCTCGGCGTTCCTCGAGACCGATCTCGAGGAGACGGTCGCGCGTGAACCGTCGATCGCCCTCATTGTTCGCAAGCCGCTCGACATCTTCGATCTGAAGTCGCGTGTCGATGCTCTCCTTGAAGCGGCACCGATGGCGCGGCCTGGCGAATTCGAAGCCTCGTAGGCCTGGTCCGAACGGGGCGATCGCTTCGCGCGGTGAGAAGCCGCCGGCCGAGTGTTGACAGTAGGCGCCGCTCCGCTACGCTTCCGCGCTTCGCCCTTGGCGTCGAACTCAGGAGCAATCCAGAGGCTCGGCCCGACGGCGCCTGGAAACGGTGGACGATCCGCAGCCGACGAGCTTCGCTGGCGTAGCTCAACTGGCAGAGCACCCGCTTTGTAAGCGGGCGGTTGCGGGTTCGACTCCCGCCGCTAGCTCCACGGCGCGGTCGGATCTGGCTAGTGCCGGGCGGCGGGGGGTGAGGGGCGCGCGTGCGCCCCGAGCTTGCGCGCTCTCGAAGGAACAGACGGGGAGATACCCAAGCGGTCAAAGGGGACGGACTGTAAATCCGTTGCCACTGGCTTCGCAGGTTCGAATCCTGCTCTCCCCACCACGCGCGATGCGTGGTCGTGGGCGGCAAAAAGCAGGACAGCGAAGCTGAAGTCGCGTCCCAAGGACCGTGTAGCACCAAATCGAGGGCCATGCGCGCGGGTGTAGCTCAATGGTAGAGCGCCAGGTTTCCAACCTGGCTGTTGAGGGTTCGATCCCCTTCACCCGCTCCAAAGAGTTTGAGACAACGGCACGGGAAAGCGTCTAACCTGTCCCGGCTGAGCATGCGGCGAGAAAGACCGGAACGCGACCACGGCCTCACCGGCCGCAGATCCAGGAGAGTAAAGGTCCAATGGCGAAGGGTGTTTTCGAACGCAAGAAGCTCCACGTGAACGTGGGGACCATCGGCCACATCGACCACGGCAAGACGACGCTTACGGCGGCGTTGATGACCTACTCCGCCGCGAAGTACGGCGGCGCGGCCAAGACCTACGCCGACATTGCCAAGGGCGGCACGGTTCGCGACGAGACGAAGACCGTCACGATCGCCGTGGCGCACGTCGAGTACGAATCCGAGAAGCGCCACTACGCGCACATCGACTGCCCCGGCCACGCCGACTACATCAAGAACATGATCACGGGCGCCGCGCAGATGGACGGCGCGATCCTGGTCGTGTCGGCGGCGGACGGCCCGATGCCGCAGACGCGTGAGCACATCCTGCTGGCCAAGCAGGTCGGTGTGCCGCGCATCTGCTGCTTCATGAACAAGTGCGACCTCGTCGACGACGCGGACCTCCTCGACCTCGTCGAGCTCGAGGTTCGTGAGCTGCTGACGAAGTACGAGTTCCCGGGCGACACGACCCCGATCATCCGCGGGCAGGCTCTTGCGGCCTACCAGGCGCCGAAGGATCCGGTCGCGACCAAGTGCATCCAGGAGCTCTTGAACACTCTCGACAGCTGGATCGCCGATCCGGTTCGCGAGGTCGACAAGCCGTTCCTCCTCTCGATCGAGGACGTCTTCAGCATCAAGGGCCGCGGCACGGTCGTCACGGGCCGCGTTGAGCGCGGTGTCGTGAAGGTGGGCGAGGCGCTCGAGATCGTCGGTTTCGGCGACACTCAGCAGACCACCTGCACCGGCGTCGAGATGTTCCAGAAGACCCTCGATGAAGGGCGCGCCGGCGACAACGTCGGTGTCCTCCTGCGCGGTGTCGAAAAGGAACAGGTCTTCCGCGGCATGGTGCTCGCGAAGCCGAAGTCGGTCAACCCGCACTCCAAGTTCGATTGCCAGGTCTACATCCTGAGCAAGGAAGAGGGCGGCCGGCACTCCCCGTTCTTCAAGGGCTATCGCCCGCAGTTCTACTTCCGGACCACTGACGTGACCGGCAGCGCGGAAGCGCTGCTCGGCGGCGCCGAGATGGTGATGCCTGGCGACAGCGTCCAGATGACGGTGTCGTTGATCTCGAAGGTGGCCATGGAATCGGGGCAGCGTTTCGCCATCCGCGAGGGTGGCAAGACGGTCGGCGCCGGCGTCGTCACCAAGATCCACGAGTGAGCCGCTTTGCGGCGCCCGGCTGCGCTCGCGCGCGGCCGAGCGCCGTTGTTCGCGGCGGCGTCTGGAACCAGGCAACGTCGAAACCTGCAGCGGTTTCGAACAACAGTGGCGGATTGACCGATGCGTGAGTGGATGTTCCTCGAGTGCACGGAGTGCGGGAATCGGAATTACCGCACCCCGAAGGATCCGAACAAGCTCGATCTGAAGAAGTACTGCAAATACTGCCGCGGTCACCGCGCGCACAAAGAGAAGCGCAAGTAGGCGCTTCGATCTGATCCGCCAACGCTTTCGGGAGAGCCGCCCGACGTTTTGGGTGGCTCGCCAGGACCGAGAGGGGAGCGATGTTCAAATACAAACCAGGAGAGGGTGTCGTCGCCCGCGGAGTCGCGTTTTGGACTCTCGCTGGTTTCGCGTTCCTCGCTGCTCGCCGCTACTTCCTCTGGTCGCAGCGTTGGGACTTCTCTGAGAAGGATCTCCTCGGCACCGATCTTCCGGTCCTTGGCTTCCCGCTCACTCCTGGTTTCCTCATCTCGCTCGCGATGTTCGGTGTCGCCGCGTGGGCGATCCTTCGGCTGCTCAACTCGCCGAAGTTCGCCAACCTGCTGATCGACACCGAGCTCGAGATGAAGAAGGTCACTTGGCCTTCGTTCGACGAAGCGCGCAAGGCGTCGCTCGTCGTGATCGCATGCGTCGTGATCATGGTCGTCTTCCTTACCCTGGCCGACCTCGGACTGGAGAAGGTCTTCTTCGGCTGGATCTACGGAGGCGGCAGCGATGGCCGGTGAAGCCGCCAGCCCAACCGCGGGAGCTCCGAAGGAGTTCCGCTGGTACGTCGTGCGCGTCGCGTCCAATCGCGAAGAGCGCGTACGCGACAACCTGCTGGCGCGCGTGAAGGCGGCCGGGAAGGCCGAGCGCGTGCGCAACGCGCTTGTTCCCACCGAGAAGATCACCGAGATCAAGGCGGGCAAGCGTCGCGAGAGTCAGCGAAAGATCTTTCCGGGATACATCTTGGTCGAGATGTTCCTCGACGAAGAGACGTGGTATCTCGTGCGCGGAACCAGCGGCATCGGCGACTTCGTCGGGTCGGAAAACCTCCCGATGCCGATGGAGCCGCATGAGGTCGAGAAGCTCGTTGGTGGGCTCAAGACCGCGGAAGAGAAGCCGAAGCTCGACATGCAGTTCGGCATCGGTGACAAGGTCAAGATCAAGGAAGGCCCGTTCGAGAACTTCAGCGGCGTCGTCGCTGAGGTTCATCCTCAGAAGGGGCTCGTGCGCGTGAACGTGATGATCTTCGGCCGCGAGACGCCGGTCGAACTCGAGTACTGGCAGGTGGAGCCGGTCTGAGCTTCAGGTCCGAGCCTCCCTCGATCCCAGGTCGCGCTCGCGGCGGATCGGTCGACGGAAGTCTCTTCGGACGTTCGCAGGGAAGACGGTCGCAAACTAGACGGAACTGATGCGTCGCTTCGCGGCCTTGAAGGCGCGAAGCGCGGCGAGCGGTGGCGAAACGGCTGCCTCGCAGAAGGAGATCGCTGTGGCTGCAGCCAAGGAAGTCCTCATCGTCGTGAAGCTCGCGTTGCCCGCAGGGCAAGCGACGCCGGCGCCGCCGGTTGGTACGGCGCTCGGTCCTCACGGCATCAACATCGGCGCGTTCGTCAAGCAGTACAACGACGCGACCCGGCCGCAGCAGGGAACCGTCATCCCGGTTGAGCTCACGATCTACAAAGACAAGAGCTTCAGCCTCGTGCTGAAGACGCCGCCCGCCTCGGTTCTTCTGAGGAAGGCGGCGAACATCGCGAAGGGCTCTGGAATCACGGGCAAGGAGACGGTCGGGACCGTCAACCGCAAGCAGGTCGAAGAGATCGCGAAGGTCAAATTGCCCGACCTTCGTGCGAACTCGATCGAAGCGGCGATGCGGGTCGTCGAGGGGACGGCTCGATCGATGGGGATCAAGGTCGAAGGTTGAGCCGATCGCCGGCTTCCGTTTCGACGGAATCTGGCAGAAGTCAGGTAGCGAGCAAACATGCGAAAGCGTTCCAAGCGCTACCAGGAGAACGACAAGGCCCTCGGCGGTCGGCGCAGTGCGCCGCTCCCCGAAGCCGTCGATCTCCTGAAGCGAACCAAGCCACCGAAGTTCGACGAGACCGTCGACATCGCCGTGCGTCTTGGGATCGACACGAAGAAGTCGGATCAGATCGTTCGCGGCGCGATCTCGCTCCCGCACGGCGTCGGCAAGACGCTGCGGGTCGTCTGCTTCGCCAAGGGCGATCGGATCGAGATGGCGAAAGCTGCGGGCGCCCTCGAGGTGGGCGGCGAAGAACTCGCCAAGCGCATCACCGATGGGTGGTTCGAGTTCGACGTCGTCGTCGCCGCGCCCGACATGATGGGCATCGTCGGTCGACTCGGCAAAGTGCTCGGTCCGCAAGGCAAGATGCCGTCGCCGAAGAACGGGACGGTCACCGCTGACGTCGCGAACGCGGTGCGCGAGTTCAAGGCCGGCAAGGTCCAGCTTCGCGCCGACGCGCACGGCATCGTGCACGCTCCGGTGGCGAAGCGCTCGTTCACCACGCAGAAGATCGTGGAGAACGTCGAGGCGATCCTCACCTTCATCCGCGCTCAGAAGCCGACGGCTTCGAAGGGCGTCTACATCCAGAGCGTCGCCTTGTCCACGAGCATGGGGCCGGGCCTCTTCGTGGAGGGTGTCTGAGCCATGGCCAACCGAATCAACACCGCCGTCGTCAACGAGTACAAGCGACGCCTCGGCGATAACCCGGACTTCGTCGCGGTCGATGCATCAGGGCTCACCGTCGCGCAGTTCACCGACTTGCGAAAGCTCGGGCGCGCGAAGGGCCTGAACGTCCTGGTGGTCAAGACTTCGTTGGCCTGCATCGCGCTCAAGGATGCGGTTCAGGCCGATGCGCTTCGCGGCGTCCTCGCGGGTCCGACGGCGCTGATCTATGGCGGCGAAGGGCTGCCCTCGGTGGCTCGTCTGGTCGCCGAGTTCGCGAAGAAGTCGGGCAAGCTCGCCGTGCGTGGAGGTCTGTTCGAAAAGCAGATCCTCACCCCGGCCCAGGTCGACAAGTTCCGGGACATTCCGGACCGTCGCACCTTGCTCGCCCAGATCCTTGCGACCGTCATTGCACCGCTCACCGGGGTGCTCGGTCTCACGCAGAGTCTCCTCTCGTCGCCGGCCGCGTTGGCCGACGCCCTGGCGAAGAAGCAGGAGAAGCCGGCCGCGTAACGGACGCGGCGGTGCGCATGACGCGGGGGCCGCTCGTCGGCAACTGCGCCAGGCGCGAGCGCGAGTCGCGATGGAGCGGCTCGTGATGAACGACAACCGATGCGCGCTTTCGAGCGCTCAGAACGATTCACGGAGGATGCGATGTCCCAGGCGATCATGGACCGACTGAATGGGCTGGCGGACGGTTCGTCCAAGCAAGTGCTTGTGGCGATTTCCAAGATGACGGTCCTCGAACTCGCGCAGTTCAAGAAGGACTTCGAGAACGTCTTCGACGTTCAGGCGGCCGCTGCTGTCGCGATGGCAGCTCCGGGCGCCGCGGCTGCGGGCGAGGCGAAGCCGGAGGCCAAGACGGCCTTCGACGTCATGCTCGTCAGCGCCGGCGAGAAGAAGATCCAGGTGATCAAGGTGGTCCGCGAGATCACCGGCCTTGGGCTGAAGGAAGCCAAGGACGTCGTCGAGGCCGCTCCGAAGGCGGTCAAGACCGGCTGCACCAAGGAAGAGGCCGACGACATCAAGAAGAAGCTCACCGAGAACGGCGCCACCGTCGAGATCAAGTGACGCAAGTCACTCGCATCCTTCGAACGCCCGGCCCCCGCGTGCGCGTGGGCCGGGCGAGCCTGCTTGGTGCGAGTTTTCGTTTTCTCGTGATGAGCTAAGAGGAGCCGCATGGAAATTCGGCGGTTCGGCAAGTACCCCACGATCAGCGATGTTCCGTCGCTGACGGACATCCAGGTCCTCTCCTACGCGGAATTCCTCCAGGCCGAGAAGCCGTTCAACCGGCGGACCGACACGGGCCTCGAGGCGATTCTGCGAGAGACGTTCCCGATCTACTCCTACGACAAGACCATGTCGTTGCAGTACGTCGGCTACGAACTCGGCCGGCCGCGCTACACGCCGGACGAGTGCCGAGTCCTCTCGCTCACCTACGGCTCGCCGTTCCGCATTCGCGTGCGGCTCGAGAAGCCCGATCCGGTGGAAGAGTGGGTCTATCTGGGCGAGATCCCGGTGCTCACGGGCGGTGGCGAGTTCATCGTCAACGGTTCCGAGCGCGTGATCGTCAGCCAGCTCCATCGTTCGCCGGGCGTGGACTTCTCGCTCGAGATGGCAGCGGGCGACAAGAAGCTGCACTCGTGCTGGATCATCCCGGAGCGCGGCAGCTGGATCGAGCTCGCGGTCAGCAAGAAGGACGTCCTCGGGATCAAGATCGACCAGAGCGGTCGCTTCCCGGCCACGGCGTTCCTGCGCGCGATGTCGGAGGAGTACTCGACCAACGAGTCGCTCATCCGCCTGTTCCACAACACGAAGGTCGTCAAGATCAAGGGCGTCAAGCAGGCCGAGAAGGACCTGCTCGGTCAGTACATCGTCGGCGACATCGTCGATGCCGGTACCGGCGAGATCCTGATCGCCGGCGGTTCGCTGCTCACGGACGAGCACCTGAAGGTGATCCTCGAGAGCGACATGAAGCAGCTCGAGGTCATCGACGGGATGGACGACCCGTTGATCCTCAACACGATCGCCGAGGATGACACCAACAGTCACGAATCGGCGCTGCTCAAGATCTACAACCGCCTGCGCCCGAGCAATCCGAGCAACCTCGACAAGGCGAAGGAGCTGTTCCACGAGCGCTTCTTCGATGCGGCTCGTTATCGGCTGGGCCGCGTCGGCCGCTTCCGCATCAACCGGAAGTATCGCCAAGAGATCAATCTCGAGGAGATGACGCTCCACCGCGACGACATCATCAACTCGACGCGCTACATCCTCGACCTGCGCGCGAGTCGCGGTGAAGTCGACGACATCGACCACCTCGGCAACCGTCGCGTGCGCACGATCGCGGAGCTCGCGGCGGAGGAGTTCCGCAAGGGCTTCCTCAAGCTGCGTCGCACCGCGCAAGAGCGCATGAACCTCGAGCCGCCGGAGACGGCGACGCCGCGCACGCTGATCAACAGCAAGACGATCAGCTCGGCGATCGACTACTTCTTCGGCCGCAGCGAGCTCTCTCAGGTCGTCGACCAGACCAATCCGCTGGCGCAGCTCACTCACGAGCGGCGCTTGTCGGCCCTCGGTCCGGGCGGCTTGAACCGCAAGCGCGCCGGCTTCGAAGTGCGCGACGTCCACATCTCGCACTACGGCCGCATCTGCCCGATCGAGACGCCGGAAGGCACGAACATCGGCCTCATCGCGTCGTTGTCGATCTACGGCGCGCTCGATGTCTACGGGTTCCTCGTCACTCCGTACCAGATCGTCCGCAAGGGACGTCTCACCGACGAAGTGGCGATGCTCCGCGCTGACGAAGAGGCGGAGGCGATCATCGCTCCCGCCGATACCGCGGTCGACGACAAGGGCAAGATCGTCGAAGAGCGGGTCCTCGTGCGCAAGAAGGGCGAGTTCGCCTACACCACGGCCGACGACGTCCAGTTCCGCGACATCTCGCCGCAGCAGGTTGTCGGCGTGTCGGCCTCGCTCATCCCGTTCCTCGAGCATGACGACGCGAACCGCGCGCTCATGGGTTCGAACATGCAGCGCCAGGCCGTGCCGCTCATCCGGACCGAGCCGCCTCTGGTCGGCACCGGCATGGAGAAGTACGTCGCGCGGAACTCCGGGATGGTCGTCATCTCGGAAGAAGATGGCGTCGTCACGTATGTCGATTCGCGCAAGATCAAGGTCAACGACACCGAGTACGCGCTGCGCAAGTTCGTTGGCCTGAACGAGAAGACCTGCCTGAACCAGCGGCCGATCGTGGCCGAGGGCGACAAGGTCAAGAAGGGGCAGGTCCTCGCGGATGGTGCGGCGACGCATCAGGGCGAGCTGTCGCTCGGCAAGAACGTCCTCGTCGGCTTCATGATCTGGGACGGCTACAACTTCGAAGACGCGATCATCGTCAGCGAACGGCTGGTGAAGGAAGACGCCTACACGTCGATCCACATCAACGAGTTCGACATCGAGATTCGCGAGACCAAGCTCGGGCGCGAGGAGTTCACGCGCGACATCCCGAACGTCGGCGAGCGCGCGCTGAAGAACCTCGATGAGTCGGGGATCGTCAAGGTCGGAACCAAAGTGCGACCGGGCGACATCTTGGTCGGCAAGGTCTCGCCGAAGAGCAAGTCGGAGCTGACGCCGGAAGAGAAGCTGCTCCACGCGATCTTCGGTCGCGCCGGCGAGGACGTGAAGAACGACTCGCTCGAGGTGCCTTCGGGCGTCGAAGGCGTGGTGATCGATGCGCAGAAGTTCTCGCGCAACATCGACACGTCGGAAGAGCAAAGCGCCAAGAACCTGCTCCGGATCCGTCGTGCGGAGAAGCAGTTCCTCACGCTCTTCCGCGCCGAGCTGCAGAAGCTCGTCGACGAGCTCGAGAAGGCGACCAAGGCCGAGGTGGCCGATCCGACCACCAGCAAACGCATCACGATCGAAGAGGAGGCGGCCTTCCCTGAGCTGCGTCGGCAGCTCGATGTGGCGCGCACTCACGTGCTCGATCGCATCGACAGCGCGTTCGGGATGGGGGCGTACAAGCTCTTCAAGGATGCGTCCGACCGCATCGACAGCGCCGAGAACGAGAAGAACAAGCTGGTCAACAAGCTCTCGCGAGGCGACGAGCTTCCGACCGGCGTGCTCGAGATGGTGAAGGTCTATCTCGCCACGAAGCGTTCCCTTTCGGTCGGCGACAAGATGGCCGGCCGTCATGGCAACAAGGGCGTGATCGCCAAGATCCTTCCCGAGGAGGACATGCCGTACCTCGAGGACGGCACCCCGATCGACATCATGCTGAACCCGCTCGGCGTGCCGAGCCGCATGAACGTCGGCCAGATTCTCGAGACCCTGCTCGGCTGGGCCGCGAAGGTCAACGGATTCCGGGCACTCACGCCGGTGTTCGATGGTGCGCAAGAAGATGAGATCCGGGCCGCGATGCGCGCGGCTCATCTCCCCGAAGATGGCAAGGTGACGCTGTTCGATGGTCGCACCGGCGATCCGCTCGACCAGAAGGTGACCTGCGGCCAGATCTACATGCTGAAACTGCATCACCTCGTCGACGACAAGGTGCATGCGCGCGCGACCGGCCCGTACTCGCTCATCACCCAGCAGCCGCTCGGAGGCAAGGCGCGCTTCGGCGGCCAGCGCTTCGGCGAGATGGAAGTGTGGGCGCTCGAGGCGTACGGCGCGGCGAACGTCCTGCAGGAACTCCTCACGGTCAAGTCGGATGACGTGGAAGGACGCACCAAGATCTACGAAGCGATGGTGAAGGGCACGAACATCCTCGAGCCGGGCATCCCCGTCTCGTTCGAGGTGCTCACCAACGAGATTCGCGGGCTTGGTCTGAACATGGAACTTCATCGCCGACGAGTGACCTGACCCGGATTCGCTTCGCGAGCGCAGCCGCCCTGCGCGCGCGCGGCGGATCCTGGGAACCCGATGGGCTGGTCGGCGGCGACCGGCCCGATGCCGAAAGGTGCGATTCGATGCTCGACGTCGACGTCTTCCACCGCGTCCACGATTACGCCTGCGTTACGGTGAAGCTTGCTTCGCCGGAGGACATCCGCAGCTGGTCGTTTGGCGAGGTGAAGAAGCCGGAAACGATCAACTACAGGACCTACCGCCCCGAGAAGGACGGTCTGTTCTGCGAGAAGATCTTTGGTCCGACGCGGGACTGGGAGTGCTTCTGCGGGAAGTACAAGGGCATCAAGCACCGCAACATCGTCTGCGATCGTTGCGGCGTGCAGGTGACCCACAGCAAGGTCCGGCGCAAGCGGATGGGGCACATCAACCTCGCTGCTCCGGTCGCGCACATCTGGTTCTTCAAGGCGACGCCGTCCCGCATCGGCAACCTGCTCGACATCAAGGTCAGCTCTCTCGACAAGGTGGTGTACTTCCAGGAGTACATCGTCATCGAGGGTGGCTCGACGCCGCTCAAGCGCGGCCAGCTGCTGACCGAGGACGAGTACCGCCAGGCTCGGCAGCTCTACGGCGACAACTTCGAATGCGACATGGGCGCCGAGGCCGTGCGCAAGATGCTCGGTCGACTCGAGCTGAAGAAGATCTCGCTCGAGCTGCGCGAAGAGCTGCGCAACACGCGCAGCAAGCAGCGCAAGAAGGACATCATCAAGCGGCTGAAGACGGTCGAGCAGCTGCGCGACTCGCCGAACAAGCCGGAGTGGATGATCCTCGACGTCATTCCGGTCATCCCGCCGGACCTGCGCCCGCTCGTCCTGCTCGAGAGCGGCAACTTCGCGACGTCGGACCTGAACGACCTCTATCGCCGCCTCATCAATCGCAACAACCGACTGAAGAAGCTGCTCGACCTCAACGCCCCTGAGGTGATCATCCGCAACGAGAAGCGGATGCTCCAGCAGTCGGTCGACTCGTTGTTCGACAACGGGCGTTGCCGCCGTCCGGTGCTCGGCACCAGCAACCGGCCGCTCAAGTCGCTGACCGACATGATCAAGGGCAAGCAGGGCCGGTTCCGCGAGAACCTGCTCGGCAAGCGCGTCGACTACAGCGCG
Source organism: Planctomycetota bacterium (assembly GCA_031409275.1). Classification (GTDB taxonomy): domain Bacteria; phylum Planctomycetota; class B15-G4; order B15-G4; family SIAN01; genus SIAN01. The sequence goes on along the minus strand of JANNXA010000036.1, from coordinate 42,061 downwards.
CGTTCGGTCATCGTCGTCGGCCCGGAGCTGAAGCTCCACCAGTGCGGCCTGCCGAAGAAGATCGCCCTCGAGCTCTTCCAGCCGTTCATCATCCGCCGCCTGAAGGAGCTCGGCTACGCCGACACCATCAAGTCGGCGAAGAAGATGCTGGACCGCAAAGAGCCCGAGGTCTGGGACATCCTCGAAGAGGTGATCAAGTCGCACCCGGTCCTGCTGAACCGCGCGCCGACGCTCCATCGCATGGGAATTCAGGCGTTCGAGCCGGTGCTGGTCGAAGGCAACGCGATCAAGATCCACCCGCTGGTGTGCACCGGCTACAACGCCGACTTCGATGGCGACCAGATGGCCGTCCATCTGCCGCTTTCGTACGAGGCGCAGGTCGAGGCGTCGGCGCTGATGATGGCGCCGAACAACATCTTCTCGCCGGCGCACGGTCGTCCGATCATCTCGCCGACGCAGGACATCGTTCTCGGCTGCTACTACCTGACCGTCGATCGCCCGCAAGAGATCGGCGAGGGGAAGGCGTTCCGCGACGACTTCGAGGCGTTCCGCGCCTACTACGACAAGAAGATCTCGCTCCACGCGCGCATCAAGGTCCGCATCGGTCCTGGACGCGTGGTTCGCAGCAAGGAAGGCGACCGCGGCTCCGACGGCCTCGTCGAGACGACGGTGGGTCGCCTCGTGCTGAACGACATCCTTCCGAACAAGGACGTCTACTTCAATGTGACGCTCGACAAGAAGGGCATCGCCCGCTTGATCGAGGATGTCTACAAGCGAACCGGCCAGGAGTCGACGGTCGAACTCCTCGACCTGCTGAAGGAGCTCGGCTTCAAGTCGGCGACCTTCGCCGGACTCTCGTTCGCCGTCGCCGACCTTGCCGTTCCGCGCGAGAAGGACAAGGTCCTCGCGGAAGCGGACAAGAAGGTCGAGATGATCGAGAAGCAGCTCCAGAACGGTGTCATCACCGACGGTGAGCGCTACAACCAGATCGTCGATGTCTGGACGCACGCCCGCGAGAAGATCGGCCAGGAGATGATGCGCGGGCTGAAGGACGACACGCGCAACGGCAAGCCGTTCCTGAACCCGATCTTCGTCATGGTCGACTCGGGCGCACGTGGCTCGGTCGAGCAGATTCGCCAGCTGGCCGGCATGCGCGGCCTCATGGCGAAGCCGAACGGGCGCATCATCGAGACGCCGATTCGCGCCAACTTCCGCGAAGGGCTGCGCGTCCTCGAGTACTTCAGCTCGACGCACGGAGCGCGCAAGGGTCTCGCTGACACGGCGCTCAAGACCGCCGACTCGGGCTACCTGACGCGCAAGCTCGCCGATGTCGCGCAGAACGTCGTCGTGACGATGCGCGATTGCGGGACGATTGGCGGCGTCGCGAAGTCGCCGATCTACAAGGGCGACCGCCTCGAGGTCCCGCTCTGGGAGCTCATTCGCGGCCGCGTCTCGCGCGACAACCTCTCCGACGTCGTCACCGACGAGGTCGTCGTCCACGAAGACGAGCTGATCACTGAAGAGATCGCCAAGAAGGTCGAGAAGCTCGGCTATCCGAAGGTGCGCGTCCGTTCGGCGCTGACCTGCGAAGCCTCGCTCGGCGTGTGCCAGCTCTGCTACGGCATGGACCTGTCGCGCGGCCAGATGGTCGAACTCGGCCTCGCGGTCGGGATCATCGCCGCGCAGTCGATCGGCGAGCCGGGTACGCAGCTCACGATGCGCACGTTTCACATCGGTGGCGTGGCGTCGCGCGAACTCACCGTCTCCGAGGTCAAGGCACGCCGCGAAGGCGTGATCAAGTTCTCGGCGCTTCGCGCCGTCGAGAACAAGGCCGGCGAACTCGTCGTGCTCGACCGCCAGGGCGAGCTCGTCCTCGAGGACAGCAAGGGTCGCGAGATCGATCGCTACTCGGTTCCGCTCGGCGGCTTGATCATCGTCAAGGATGGTCAGGACGTGAAGGCGGGCACGTCGCTGGCGTCGTGGGATCCAAACCACACGCCGATCCTCTCGGATCGCGAAGGCGTGGTCCGCTACAAGGACATCATCGACGCCAAGACCGTGAAGGTCGAACTCGACGCCAGCGGCAACACCCGCCGCATGGTGATCGAGCACAAGGGCGACCTGCACCCCGAGATCGTCATCGAGGACAAGAAGGGCGTCCTGCTCGACAGCCACCCGCTGCCCGAGCGCGCCTACATCATGGTGGAGGACGGCGACAAGGTCACCGTCGGCACCCTGCTCGCGAAGAAGCCCAAGGACGCAGCCGACGTCCAGGACATCACCGGCGGTCTGCCGCGCGTCACCGAGATCTTCGAGGCGCGCAAGCCGAAGGAACAGGCGGTGATGGCCGAGATCGACGGCATCGTCGAGCTCGCGAAGGAGCTGAAGCGAGGCAAGCGCACCATCCTCGTCAAGCCGGAGGGTGAGAACGTCGAGCCGATGGAGCACCTCGTGCCCCACGGACGCCATCTGTTGGTGCGTTCGGGCGACCGCGTGCGCGCCGGCGACGCCCTCATCGAAGGGCCGCTGGTCCCGCAAGACCTGCTGCGCATCAAGGGCGAGGACGAACTGCAGATGTACCTGCTGCGCGAAGTGCAGTCGGTCTATCGCTCGCAGGGCGTCTCGATGGACGACAAGCACATCGAGGTCATCATCGCGCAGATGATGCGGAAGGTTCGCATCGAGGACCCGGGCGACACCGACTTCCTCCCCGGTTCGATGGTCGATCGGCACGTCTTCCGGCTCACCAACGAGCGCATCCGCAAGGAGCGCAAGAAGGGGGCGACGGCGGAGTCGGTGCTGCTCGGAATCACGAAGGCGTCGCTGCAGTCCGACTCGCTGATCTCGGCCGCTTCCTTCCAGGAGACGACCAAGGTCCTCACCGAGGCGGCCATCGCTGGCAAGCGCGACGAACTGGTCGGCCTGAAGGAGAACGTCATCCTCGGCAACCTGGTCCCGACCGGGACGGGCTTCAAGTTCTATCACCAGTCGAAGGTCAAGCTCCACGGAGAGACCATCGAGCTCATGGGCGAGGAACGCGAAGAGGTCGAGGAGCCCGATCAGGTCGCCTGAGCGTGCGATGGATTGAAACGGTCCGACGAGTCGCTTGAATCAACGGCCCTTCAAGGGTCAATCCAAGGCGGGCCCGGTATGGGCCCCGAGGTAGCAATGCCGACGATCAACCAACTGGTTCGCCATGGCCGTGTACGCCGCCCCAAGCGCGTGCGGTCTCCCGCTCTCGAGGCGTGCGCGCAGAAGCGCGGCGTGTGCACCGTCGTGCGCACGATGACTCCGAAGAAGCCGAACTCGGCTTTGCGCAAGATCGCCCGCGTGAAGTTGTCGACCGGCAAGGAAGTCACCGCCTACATCGGCGGCGTCGGCCACAACCTCCAGGAGCACTCGATCGTGCTCGTGCGTGGTGGCCGCGTCCCTGACCTCCCCGGCGTTCGTTACCACATCGTTCGCGGAACCCTCGACTCGGCCGGCGTATCGGATCGCAAGCAGGGTCGTTCGCTTTACGGCGCCAAGCGCCCCAAGACTTGAGCTGACAACCCATGCCAAGGAAGTACGAGTCCACCGAGAAGTTCCTGCGTCCTGATCCGCGCTACAGCAGCAAGCTGATTTCGCGTTTCATCAACTGCGTCATGTACGACGGCAAGAAGGCGACGGCCCAGGCCGTCGTCTACGACGCAATGGATCTCCTGAAGAAGAAGATCCCGGAGAAGGAGCCGATCGACGTCTTCTCCGACGCCATCAGCAACGTGAAGCCGATGGTCGAGGTCCGTTCTCGGCGTGTCGGCGGCGCGACGCTCCAGGTCCCGCACGAGGTGAAGCGGAGCCGCCAGCAGAGCCTGGCGATTCGCTGGATCCTCGAAGGCGCACGCGGCAAGAAGGGCAAGCCGATGGCGAAGCGCCTCGCGGAGGAGTTGTTCGACGCCTTCAACAAGCAGGGCTCGGCCTACACCAAGCGCGAGAACACCCACAAGATGGCGGAGGCCAACGAGGCGTTCGCGCACTTCGCCTGGTGATCGACGGCTCGCTGAGTCGTCACCGCCGCCGCTTCTCTGCGACGGCGCTCTGACGGGCTCGCGGGCAGGTTCGACGACAGAAAGATCAATCGATGCACGGCCCGCCTCGCGCGGGCCGTGTTCGTTTCGGCCCGCCTTCGAAGCGCGATTCCGCCGCGGGATATGATCCGTCGCGTTTTGCCGACCCGCCTGCGCGTTTCCTCATCGGTCCCGAGTTGAGACCTCATGCCCGTCGACCTCCATACCGTCCGCAACATCGGCATCGTCGCGCACATCGACGCGGGCAAGACCACGCTCAGCGAACGCATCCTTTACTACACGAAAAAGGAGCACCGCATGGGCACGGTCGACGAGGGGACCACGAAGATGGACTACCTCGAAGAGGAGCAGGAACGCGGCATCACGATCACTTCGGCTGCCACCAGCTGCACCTGGAAGGCGCACCAGATCAACCTCATCGACACCCCTGGCCATGTCGACTTCACCGCCGAAGTGGAACGGTCGCTGTCCGTGCTCGACGGTGCGATCGGCGTGTTCTGCGGCGTGGCCGGCGTGCAGGCGCAGTCGGAGACGGTCTGGCGCCAGGCGGATCGCCATCACGTCCCGCGCATCGTTTTCGTCAACAAGCTCGACCGGACCGGCGCCGATCCCGATCGCGTCGTCCGGTCGATTCGCAGCCGCCTCGGCGTCAACGCGGTCGCGGCCCAGCTGCCGATCGGCCGCGAGCGCGACTTCCACGGCGTGGTCGACCTGGTGCGGGAAGTGGCGCTGATCTGGACGGATGAACTCGGCGACTCGTTCGTGGAACAACCGATCCCGCCGGCGATGAAGGACGACGCCGAGCTCGCGCGCGCGGACCTGATCGAGCAGCTCGCCAACGTCGACGATCAGCTCTCGCTGCACTTCCTCGAAGGCAAGCCGATCGGCGTTGAAGAGCTGAAGGCGGCGCTGCGTCGCGCCGTGCTCGCGCGCCGACTCGTTCCGGTCTTCTTCGGCGCGGCGCTGCGCAACCGCGGCGTCCAACCGGTGCTCGATGCGGTGCTCGACTACCTGCCGTCGCCGCTCGACGCCGGGCCGCTCGATGTGGCGCGCGTCGATGGCAAGGGCACGGAGAGCTTCGCCCCGAAGGCGGACGAGGATCTGCTTGCCCTCGCATTCAAGACGATCCATGACAACCACGGCGATCTGACGTTCCTGCGCATCTACAGCGGGGTCTTGAAGAGCAACCAGTCGATCTACAACGCCCGCGAGCAGAAGGCGGAACGCGTCGGACGGCTCTACCGGATGCACGCGGACGAGCGCGAGGCGCTCGAAGAGGCGGGGCCGGGCGAGATCGTGGGGGCGATCGGCCTGCGCTTCACCAAGACCGGCGACACCTTCTGCCCGAAAGCGCGAGCGGTGCACCTCGAGGGCATGTTGTTCCCCGACACCGTCATCTCTCAGTCGATCGAGCCGAAGACGGCGGCCGACCGCGATGCGCTGAACGAAGCGCTGGAGTTCGTGGCGCGCGACGATCCGACGTTCCGGTTCCGGATCGATGAAGAGACCGGGCAGGCGATCGTCTCGGGGATGGGGGAGCTCCATCTCGAGATCGTGTCGAACCGCATCGGGCGCGACTACAAGGTGCCGATCCGGATCGGCAAGCCGCGTGTCGCGTACCGCCAGACCGCCGCTCAGGCCATGGAGGGGGACGCGACGTTCCGCCATGTCTTTGCCGGCAAGCCGCAGTTCGGCCGCATCCGCCTTCGCGTCGAGCCGCGCGTCGAGATCCAGCCGACCGTGAAGATGGCGATCCCCAACGAGCGGGTTCATCGCCAGTACTGGCTCGCGATCGAGCAGGCGGCGAAGGCGGCGGTGACGTCGGGACTCGACCTCGGCTACCCGATCGTGCGCGTCCACGTCGAAGTGTTCGACGGCGAGACGCGCGACGGCGAGACGACCGAGGCGGCGCTCGCCAAAGCGACCGACGACGCCTTCCATGATGCGATGCGCAAGGCGGGGACGGTGTTGCTCGAGCCGATCATGGCCTTCGAGGTGCAGACCCCGACCGAGTTCATGAAAGCGGTGACGGGCGACCTGCACGCCCGACGCGGCACCATCGAGCAGGTCGATCCGCAGCACGACTTCGCAAAGATCTGCGGCGTCGTCCCCTTGGCCGAAACGTTCGGTTACTCGACGGTGCTGCGTTCCATGTCGCAAGGTCGGGCGAGCTTCTCGATGCAGCCGGCGGACTATCAGCCGGTCCCCCCTGATGTCGCCGGGCGCCTGACGTTCTGACCGCGGTGCGCCAGCCGGGGCGGGAGGCGCCAGCGGGGCGCGTGTCGCGCGCTCCTCGGCTCGCCGGCCGCCGGAACCGGCGGAGCGGGCGCGCTCCCGGGCGGGTGCGGAGAATGTCGTTGACTTGTCAACGACCCCTCCTAGGATCTCCCGGCCCGCTTTTGACGGTAGCAGTACAGAACATGCACCCCGCGACCCCCGGCCACCCGACCCTTGAGGTCGGACAAGGCGTGAGGCGGAGGGGGTGCTTGAACCTGTTCCGCGCCGAAGTGGCGGGGCGGCACCGCGCCGCAGACGACGTGTGATCCCAGGAAGCGCTGAGAAGACCATGAATCCGCAGCAGAAGATCACGATCCGACTCGAAGCGTACGACCACACGGCGCTCGACCAGTCCGCCTCGGACATCGTCGAGACTGCCAAGCGCACCGGTGCTCGCGTTGCGGGCCCGATTCCGCTGCCGACGCGTATCGAGCGCTACACGGTGCTGCGATCTCCTCACATCGACAAGAAGTCGCGCGAGCAGTTCGAGATCCGGACGCACAAGCGACTCGTGCTCATCAGCGACCCTTCGCCGAAGACGGTTGATTCGATCAGTCGCCTCAACCTGCCGGCCGGCGTCGACATTCGGGTGAAGGTCTGAGTCGGACGGTACGCGTGTTCACGCCGAGCTTGGTGGCAGGAGACTGACGGTGGCCGAAGCTGTTGCATACAAGGCGATCCTCGCCCGCAAAGAGGGGATGACGCAGCTCTTCGACGAGAAGGGGCAGGTCGTCCCGGTGACGGTGCTGAAGGCCGGGCCGTGCGTCATCACGCAGGTGAAGACGAAGGCGAGTGACGGCTACGACGCGCTTCAGGTCGGTTTCCTCGATCAGAAGGCGCAGCGCCTGAACAAGCCGCAGCGTGTCGAGGCCGAGAAGCGCAAGGTCGGCGCGAAAAAGATGCTGCGCGAGATTCGTCTCGACACGGCGTCTGAGCTGAAGGTCGGCGACTCGATCAAGTGCGACATCTTCCAGCCCGGCGACCTCGTCGACGTGATCGGCGCTGCGAAGGGCCGCGGCTTCTGCGGCGTCATGACCGCGTGGAACTTCGGCCACAAGCCGAGCACGCGCGGCAGCATGAACGTGCGCGGCCCCGGCTCGATCGGCATGCGTACGTGGCCCGGGCGCGTGTTGCGCGGCAAGCGCATGGCGACGCAATGGGGCAACGAGCGGATCACGGTGAAGAACCTGCGCGTGGTCGCGGTGCAGCCGGACCAGGACACGCTCCTGGTCAAGGGCGCCGTGCCGGGGACTGACGACGGGGTGGTCTTCGTGCAGATCGCGCGATCGGTCCGCAAGTTCTCGAAGTCGTCGTGACGGTCGCGAGTGCTGTGACGGTTGCGAGTACAGGGCGATAGCAATGGCAACTACCAAAGAGACACCGAAGACGGCGCAGGCGAAGGTCTTGACGGGCAGCTCCGTCGCCACTCGCGCCATCGACCTCGCTTTGTTTGGCGAGGGACGTCGCCGGGTGCTGCTGAAGCAGGCGGTGATCGCCTACCAGGCGAACTCGCGCCAAGGTACGCACAAGGCGAAGCGCCGTGCGGAAACCTCCTACTCCGAAGCGAAGCCGTGGCCGCAGAAGCACACCGGCCGCGCGCGCGCGGGCGACAAGAACTCGCCGCTGTGGCGCCATGGCGGCACGATCTTCGGCCCGATCCCCCGCGACTATCGCCAGCACCTCCCGCGTCGGGCGCTGCGCGAAGCTCTCCGGTCCGCGCTCTTCGGAAAGCTCGTGGACGGTGAGGTCGCTTTCATCGAGAAGCTGGATCTCGCGAAGCCGTCGACCAAGACGGCGGCGAAGTGTCTCAAGGACCTTGGCGTGGATCGCGGCGTCACCATCGTGGTGAGCGGCGATGTCGATGCGCTCTATCGCAGCTTCCGCAACCTCAAGCGTTGCGAGGTCGTCCCTGCGACGGAGGTCAACGCGCTGCACGTCCTGCGTCGCAAGCACCTCGTCTTCATCGGCGGATCGTTCGCCGAGGTGGCGCAGCGTCTCGCGGCGAAGGTCTCGGGCTGAGATCGAGAAGGAAACTGCGCATGCTCGAGGCTCGTGAAATCATCAAGAAGCCGCTCGTCACCGAGAAGACGGCGTACCAGCAGGACGCGCTGAAGCAGTACGTCTTCCTGGTCCATCCGGACGCGAACCGTCTGCAGGTGAAGAGCGCGGTCGAGGAACTGTTCAGCGTGAAGGTGACGTCCGTGCGCACGATGGTGCGCAAGGGCAAGCCGCGGCGCGCCTTCGGGCGCCCGATCACGACCCGCCCGTTCAAGCGTGCGATCGTCACGCTGCGTGACGGCGACAAGATCGAAGTCGTCTGAGCGGAACGGGAGCCGGAGAGATCTGATGGCCGTCAAACACTACAAGCCAACATCGCCGGGTCGTCGCGCCGGCACCTTCCCCGACATGTCGGAAGTCACCGGCAAGCCGGTGGTGAAGGGCCTGCTCACGGCGATGCGCCGCACGGGTGGTCGCAACAACACCGGGCGTGTCACCACGCGTCATCGCGGCGGTGGCCACAAGCGCTTCCTGCGCAAGCTCGACTTCAAGCGCAACAAGGATGGCGTCCCGGCCATCGTTGCCCAGGTCGAATACGACCCGGGTCGCAGCGCGCGCATCGCGCTGCTGAACTACAAGGACGGCGAGAAGCGCTACATCCTCGCTCCGCTCGGCCTCCAGGTCGGCGCGACGCTCGAGTCCGGTGAGAAGGTCGAGCCGGTCGTCGGCAACAGCATGCCGCTCGGCAACATTCCGCTTGGTCTGTTCGTTCACAACGTCGAGCTCCACCCCGGAAGCGGTGGGCAGCTCGGTCGTTCGGCGGGCAGCCAGGTGCAGCTCCTCGCCCGCGAAGGCGAATACGCCACGCTGGTGCTCCCCTCGGGTGAGCGCCGCAAGGTCCATGCTCGCTGCCGGGCGACCATCGGCCAGGTCGGCAACATCGATCATCAGAACCAGTCGCTCGGAAAGGCTGGACGCAAGCGTTGGCTCGGGCTGCGGTCAAAGGTTCGCGGCGTGGCCATGAACCCTGTCGCGCATCCAATGGGTGGTGGCGAAGGTCGCAGCAAGGGCGGCAACATTCCGAGATCTCCGACCGGCGTGCCGAGCAAGGGTGGCAAGACTCGTCATCCGCGCAAGACGTCGAGCCGGTTCATCATCCACGGCCGCAAGAAGCGCATCGAGACCGTGTGAGGCGGAGCCTGACGGAACATGGGACGAAGCATCAAGAAGGGGCCGTTCGTCGATCTGAAGTTGCTGGTCAAGGTCGCCAAGATGGCGAAGGCCAGCAAGAAAGAGGCGATCAAGACCTGGTCGCGCCGATCGACGATCATCCCCGATTTCGTGACGCACACTTTCCTCGTGCACAACGGCCGACAGCACGTTCGCGTGTTCGTGACCGAGGACATGGTGGGTCACAAGCTCGGAGAGTTCGCGCCGACCCGCACCTTCCGTGGGCACACGGCGGGCAGGAAGGCCGAAGCGCCCGCTTCGGCTCCGGCTGGTGGCAAGAAGTGATTCGCGCGGCGTCTCGCTGAACGCCGGACTTACGAGGCAGAACCATGCCATTCAAGGCAAGTCATATGTATGCGCACGTGACGCCCCGCAAGGCGCGTCCGATCGCTGATCTTGTGCGCGGGCTGAACGCCAACCGCGCGCTCGAGATGTTGACGTTCAACCCGCGTCGCGCGTCCGGATTGTTCCGGACCGTGATCCAGTCGGCGCTTGCGAATGCCGGGCAGCAGCAAGGGGTGAACCTGAGCAAGCTCGTCATCCGCGAGATCTTCGTCAACGAGGGGCCGATCCAGAAGCGTGGCCGACCGGTCGCGCGCGGACGGTTCCATCGGATCTTGAAGAAGGCGAGCCACCTCCACGTCGTCCTCGATGCACCGACGGCGCCGGTGGAGACCGAAAAGGCTGAGCAGGCGGGAGGTCGCGTCTAAATGGGTCAGAAGGTCAACCCGCTTGGTTTCCGGATCGGCATCCGCGAGCCGTGGCGTTCGCGCTGGACGGCGACGAAGAAGGACTTCCCGGGCCTCCTCGTCCAAGACCAGCGGATCCGCGTCTTCATCAAGCGCGAGTTCAAGCAGGCCGCGGTGGCGCGGATCGATATCGAGCGGACGCGTGAAGCGACGACCGTGATCATCCACACGGCCCGGCCAGGCGTCCTGATCGGTCGCAAGGGCGTTCGCGCCGAGCAGCTGCGCGACGACCTCACCCGCATCGTTGGCAATAACGTCACGGTGCACACGGTCGAGCTCGGTCGTCCGGAGCTTTCCGCGCAGCTGGTGGCGGAGAGCGTCGCTGAACAACTCGAGAAGCGCGTCTCGTTCCGGCGCGCACTGAAGAAGACGGCGCAGCTCACGATGCAGGCGGGCGCGCTGGGCGTGAAGATCCACATCGCCGGTCGCCTCGGCGGCGCCGAGATGTCCCGTCGCGAGGCGATCATCCAGGGATCGATCAAGCTCGCGACTCTCGATGCGGACATCGACTACGGCCTCGCGACCGCGATGACCAACTACGGCGTGATCGGCTGCAAGTGCTGGATCTTCCGCGGCTGGTACGAGCCCGTGACCAAGGAGAAAAACCATGCCGCTGATGCCTAGTCGCGTCCGCTGGCGCAAGGTTCAGCGCGGCACGTTGCGCGGCATTGCGCAGCGTGGAAATGAAGTTTCGTTCGGCGAGTTCGGGTTGCAGGCGCTTGAGTGGGCCTGGATGGATGGGCGCCAGATCGAAGCCGGGCGTGTCGCGGCCAGCCGCGCTGCCCCGGAAGGTCGCCTCTACATCCGGATGTTCCCGCACAAGCCGATCTCCAAGAAGCCGCTCGAAACTCGAATGGGTAAGGGCAAGGGCGAGCCGGAGATGTGGGTGGCCGAGGTCAAGCCCGGCCACGTCATCTACGAGCTCGCCGGTGTCACCGAAGAGAAAGCCACCCTCGCGTTCAATCGCGTGGCGCACAAGCTGCCCATCAAGGTGCGCATGATTCGCCGGAGGCATGGTCTGTGAAAATTGCGGATCTGCGCACGCAGGAGGCGGCCGAGCTCGACTTCCTGCTGAAGGAGAAGCGCAAGCGGGTGTTTGACCTGCGCTTCAAGGCGGCGTCCGAGGAGATCTCGGACACCAAGGAAGTCGTGCGGCTGCGTCGCGACATCGCGCGGATCCTGACGATCCAGGGCGAGCGCTCGCGGTCCAAGCAGGCGGAGGGCAAGGCCCATGGCAAGTGACCAGGCCGTCGCCGATGCCACGGGGCGCAAGGTGCGCCGCATCGGGATCGTGACGTCCGACAAGATGCAGAAGACGATCACCATCGTGATCGAGCGTCTCGTCAAGCACCAGCTCTACAAGAAGTTCGTGCGCCAGCGCACGGTCTTGAAGGCTCATGACGAGAAGAACGAGGCCAAGATCGGCAGCGTCGTCGAGGTCGAGTTCACTCGTCCTCTGTCAAAGACGAAGCGCTGGAGCCTCGTTCGCGTGCTGCGCGCGGGGGAGGGTAGCTGACCCGTGATTCAGACTTACACACGGCTCGATGTGGCGGACAACACCGGTGCTCGCACCGTGATGTGCATCCGCATCCTCGGCAACTCGCGCCGCCGTTATGCCGCCGTCGGCGACATCATCATCGGCGCGGTCAAGAAGGCCTCGCCCGGCTCCGAGATCAAGCAGGGCTCGGTCGTGAAGGGTGTCGTCGTGCGGACCAAGGCTCCGATCCGTCGCGAGGATGGCAGCTACGTACGCTTCGACCACAACGCGATGGTTCTTCTGGACAACGACAACAACCCGAAGGGCACTCGCATCTTCGGCGCTGTCGCTCGTGAGCTGCGCGTGAAGAACTTCATGAAGATCATCTCCCTCGCGGCGGAGGTCGTCTGATGGCGCTGCGGATCAAGCGCGGCGACGTGGTGATGTTGCGCTCCGGCGTCGACAAGGGCAAGACCGGCAAGGTCATCCGTGTCGAGGTCGAGACGAACCGCGTCTACGTGGAGGGAATCAACCTCCAGTACAAGCACATGAAGCGGACTCAGCAGAACCCCAAGGGCGGACGCGTCCGCCGCGAGGGGCCGCTCAACCTTTCGAAGGTGATGCTCTGGAGCGAGAAGCTCGGCAAGGGGCAGCGCTTCCGTGTCGAGACTCGTGACGGCAAGCGCGTCCGGGTCGGAGTGAAGGACGGCGTCGCCCTCGACTGAGGCGAGCTGCAACATCAACCATGACCAAGGCTGTCGAACGCAAGAACCCACGCCTGCGCGCAAAGTACGAGCGCGAGGTGGCTCCGATGTTGATGCAGAAGCTCGGCATCACCAACCGCATGGCGCTGCCGCGTCTGGTGAAGATCGGCATCAACATGGGGCTGCGGAAGGAAAAGGAAAGCAAGGAGTTCGTGGACGAAGTGCAGAAGCACCTCGCCGCGCTCTCCGGCCAGAAGCCGGTCGTCACGCGTGCCCGGAAGTCGATCGCCGGCTTCAAGGTGCGCGAGGGCGACAAAGTCGGCCTCAAGGTCACGCTTCGCCGCGATCGCATGTGGGAGTTCCTCGATCGGCTCATCTCGCTGGCGCTGCCGCGCGTGCGCGACTTCCGCGGACTCTCGCGCAAGTCGTTCGACGGGCGCGGCAACTACACGATGGGCGTGATCGAGCAGACGGTGTTCCCCGAGGTCGACACCGACACGGTCGTCAACCTGCAAGGGATGGACATCTCCATCGTGACGTCGGCTGGAAACGACGCTGGGGCCGAGGCCCTGCTGACGGCTCTTGGGATGCCGTTCCAGCAGACCTGAGATCGCTCGATTGGAACCGGAGGCACCCGGAACGTCCGGGTGCTGCAGACAAGGAGTGGTGAACTTTGGCCAGGACGTGCTTGAGGGTGAAGGCGAAGCGGACTCCGAAGTTCGCAGTGCGCAAGCACAGCCGCTGCAACCTGTGCGGTCGTTCGCGCGCCTACTATCAGAAGTTCGGAATCTGCCGCATCTGCTTCCGAACCCTTGCGCTCAAGGGTGAGATCCCTGGCGTGAAGAAGGCTTCCTGGTGATTCGCCAGACGTACTCGGAACCACGCTCATGACGATGACTGATCCGATCGCCGACCTCGCGACGCGCATTCGCAATGCGTTGTCGATCAAGCGCGGTGAGGTTCGCATGCCTCACTCGAACCTGAAGGCCGGCATTTGCGAAGTGCTGAAGCGCGAGGGCTACCTGCGCGACTTCTCCGTGGAGTCCGGCGACGGGTTCCCCGTGCTCAAGCTCGCGCTGAAGTACGGGCCCGACGGCGAGCAGGTGTTGCAGAGCATCACCCGCGTGAGCAAGCCGGGCTGCCGTGTGTATCGCAGCGTGGAGGCGCACGCCCCGGTCCTGCGTGGCATGGGGATCACCGTCCTGACCACCGCGAAGGGCGTCCTCTCGGACCGAGAGGCTCGTGCCCAGAACGTCGGTGGCGAAGCGTTGCTTGAGGTGTACTGATGTCCCGCATTGGAAAGCAGCCAGTCCAATTGACCAAGGGCGTCGAAGTCAAGTTCGATGCCGGGACGCTCTCGGTGAAGGGGCCGAAGGGCACCCTGACCCAAGCGGTCGACGCGCGCATCAAGGTCGAGATCGACGCCGGCGCGGCGCAGGTCAAGTTCAGCCGGGCATCGGACGATCGCGCCGACCGCTCGCTGCACGGCCTCTATCGCGCGCTTTGCCGGAACATGGTCGAGGGTGTGACGACCGGTTACGCCAAGCGTCTTGAGATCCACGGCGTCGGTTACCAGGCGAAACTCGAGAAGGGCAAGCTGTCGATGTCCGTCGGCTTCAGCACGCCGGTCATCCTCGAGATCCCGAAGGGCATCTCGGTCGAGACTCCGAACCCGACGACAATCGACGTCAAGGGGATCGATCGCCAGATGGTCGGGGAGTTCTCGGCGCGCATTCGCGGTTCGCGTCCGCCGGAACCCTACCAGGGCAAAGGCGTTCGTTACGCGGGCGAGCAGATTCGCCGCAAGGCCGGCAAGTCGATGGCCGCGGGCAAGTAATCGCTTCAGCACGCAACGCAAAGGCACTTTTAGATGGATCACAATCGAGATCTCCGCCGTCGCCGAGGACGCAAGGCGAGCAGCGTGTTCAAGCGGATCAAGGTTCGCTCGGATCGCGTTCGGCTCTGCGTCTTCCGCAGCAATCGCTTCATCTATGCCCAGGTCATCGATGATCGGGTCGGCCGCACGGTCGCCTGCGCTTCGAGCCTCGAGAAGGAGCTCGCTGCTCCGGCCGAGGGACTTGCCGGCAAGGTGGGCGTGGCGATGCGTGTCGGCATGACTCTCGCCGAGCGCGCCAAGAAGGTCGGTGTCGAGAAGGTCGTCTTCGACCGGCGTCACTACCGTTATCACGGGCGCGTCAAGGCGCTCGCGGACGGTGCGCGCAAGGGCGGTCTCAGCTTCTGAGGTGAACGGTGACTGAACACAACGACAGCTCGAACGACACTCCTGACCAGCAGCCGCCGCGAGGCGGTGGCGGGGGGCCGCACGGCGGTGGCGGCGGCGGTGGTGGCGGCCAAGGCCGGCGTCCGCCGCGAGGTGGGGGCGATGGCCGTGGCCGCGGACGCGACGACGGCGACGAACCTCAGTTCCAGGAGATCGTCGTCAAGGTGAACCGCTGCGCCAAAGTGATGAAGGGAGGTCGCCGCTTCTCCTTCTCGGCGCTCGTCGTCGTCGGCAACCGCGACGGCAAGGTCGGTTTCGGCTTCGGCAAGGCGCGCGCTGTCCCGAACGCCGTCGAAAAAGGCGTCAAGGACGCGAAGAAGAACCTCATCAACGTGCCGCGCGTCGGCACGACGATCCCGCACCAGGTCGAGTCGCGTTTCGAGGCCTCTTCGGTGCGAATGATGCCGGCAGCGCCCGGCACCGGCATCGTGGCGGGCGGCACGGTGCGAGCCGTTCTCGAGCTCGCAGGTGTCAAGGACGTGCTCACCAAGAGCATCGGTCAGACGAACGCGATCAACCTGGTCAAGGCCGCATTCAAGGGGCTCGAGGCGCTGCGCACGAAGTCGCAGATCGAGTCGCTGCGAGGAGTGACGCTCGGATGATGCTCCACGATGTTCTCAACTCCGGCCCGAAGCGCCAGCAACGCTGGCGCGTCGGCCGTGGTGCCGGTTCCGGCAGCGGCAAGACCGCGGGTCGTGGCCAGCACGGCGCGTACTCGCGCAGCGGCAACTCCATCAAGCTCGGCTTCGAAGGCGGGACGATGCGGTTCTTCCGCCGTCTGCCTCGTCGCGGCTTCAACAACGCCGCGTTCCGCACCGAGTGGGACACGGTCAACCTCGTCGCGCTCGAGAAGGCGTTCAAGTCCGGCGAGGAGATCTCGCTGGCGAGCGTCGTCGAGCGAGGCCTCGTCCGCCGCGGTGCGGAACGGCTCAAGGTCCTCGGTTCGGGCGAAGTGACGAAGTCGTTCAAGCTCGGCGCCGACGTTGCGGTCTCGGTCTCCGCTCGCGCGAAGCTCGAGAAGGCCGGCGGCAAGGTGGACGCGCCGCTGCCGAAGAAGCCGTCGCCGAACTTCCGCAAGATTGACGCGGACAAGAAGAAGGCGCTCAAGGCCGCGGCCAACGCTCCTGCTCCGGGCGCAGAAGCGGCCGCCAAGCCGGCGAAGACCGCGAAGATCGCGCGTCCGGCGAATGACAAGGGCGGCGACAAGAAGGACAAGAAGCCGCCAACGGGCGGTGCTCCGAAGAAGAAGTGACGGACTCGAGTTCCCGTTAGCGCGGCGATCCCGCCGCTCTTCGTTCTCACCCCAGGCAGATCGGTATGTTCGGTAAGGCAACAGAGATCCTTCGTGTTCCGGAGCTTCGCAAGAAGATCCTCTGGACGCTTGGTCTTCTGTTCCTGTTTCGTCTGGGGAACCACGTCCTTCTTCCGGGCGTGAACGCCGACGAGTTCGTTCGTCGGCTCGGGACGGGCAACAGCGGCGTCATCGGCATCCTGAACGCGCTTTCCGGCGGTGCCCTCGGCAGCGCAACGGTCTTCTCGCTCGGCGTGATGCCATACATCTCGGCGTCGATCGTCTTCTCGTTGCTGCAGAAGATGGTCCCGGCGCTCGAGCAGATCGCGAAGGAAGGGCAGTCCGGTCAGCGCAAGATCAACCAGTGGACTCGTTGGGCGACGGTGCCGATCTGCCTGTTCCAGGCCGGCGTGACCGTCACGACGCTGATCAGCCGCGACGTCGCTCAGGGCGGGACGCCATTGATCCCGCCGGAGCTCTTCGCGAGCTTCTTCTTCAAAGCCGCGCTGGTGATGATCTTGACGGCCGGCACGCTGCTGATCATGTGGATCGGCGAGAAGATCAGCGAGCACGGCATCGGCCAAGGCACCTCGCTGATCATCATGGCGGGCATCATTGCCCGGCTTCCGACCCAGATCTCGACGTCGCTCAACGGCGATCCTGATCACAAGACCCAGTTCATCGCCGAGATCATCGGCATGTTCTTCGTCAGCGTGATCGCCGTCGTCTTCTTCACGAAAGCACAGCGACGGGTTCCGATCCAGCAGGCGAAGCTGACGCGCGGACGTCGCCAGCTCGGCGGGGCCAGGCACTTCATTCCGCTCAAGGTGAGCGCGGTCGGCGTCATGCCGATCGTCTTCGCGCAGACCCTGTTCGTGATCCCGAGCATGCTCGGCAAGGCGCCAGGTCTCGGCTTCATCAACGAGTACCTTGGCTACGAGTCGTTCCTCTATCTGCTGCTCTATACGTCGCTGATCTTCTTCTTCTCGTTCTTCTGGACCGCCGTGATGTTCCAGCCGAAGGAGATGGCGAACAACCTGAAGGAATACGGCAGCTTCATCCCCGGCATCCGGCCGGGCCAGCGCACTTCCGAGTTCCTCGAGGGCGTGATGGTGCGAGTGACGCTGGTCGGCGCGGCCTTCCTCGCCGTCATCGCACTCTTCCCGTACTTCGCGAACGACCTGCTCGGCACCAGCGGTGGTCGCGGGATCGCGTACGCCATCGGCGGGACGTCGATCTTGATCACGGTCGGCGTGTGCCTCGACCTCGTCGACAAGATCAACGCGCTGCTCGTGATGCGCAATTACGAGGGATTCACCAGCGGTCAGCAGAGCGGGGGTTGGGCCCGTCGCCGCGAGCCCCAAGGCGAGGGCAATTGATCGTGCGGACGGCAGCTCGCATCCGCCCCAAGACCGCAACGGAACTCGCGAAGATGCGCGAGTCAGGTCGCATCGTCGGCGAGATCCTCGCCGCCGTGGGACCGATGATTCGGCCCGGAACGACGCCGCTCGAGCTCGACGAGTTCGCCGAGGCGCACATTCGCAGCCGTGGCGCGAAGCCCTCCTTCAAGGGCTACCACGGTTTTCCGAAGAGCCTCTGCATCTCCGTCAACGAAGAGGTCGTGCACGGCATTCCCGGCAACCGCCGGCTCGTCGCCGGTGACGTGGTCACGGTTGATTGCGGTGCGGTGCTCGATGGCTGGCACGGCGATGCGGCGCGCACTTACGCCGTTGGCGCGATCGAACCGGAGTCGCTCGAACTGCTGCGCGTCTGCGAAGGCGCGCTCATGGCGGGTGTCGCCGAGATGCGACCGAGTCGGCGCCTGGGTGACGTGTCGAAGGCGGTCGAGGCCTTCGTCAAGCGAGAGTCGAAGTTCACCGTGGTGCGACAGTACGTCGGCCACGGCATCGGCCGCGCGCTCCACGAGGAGCCGCAGGTCCCGAACTATTTCGAGGCGGGGTTTCCGTTCTCGGAACTCGTCCTTGAAGTGGGGCATGTGTTCGCCATCGAACCGATGGTGAACGCCGGCACTCACGATGTCCGCGTGCTCGATGACTTGTGGACGGTGGTGACGGCTGATGGTCGCCGCTCGGCTCACTTCGAGCACACGGTGGCAGTGACGGAGAATGGTCCGCAGGTGCTGACGCTCCCTTGAGCGGCGGCAGATTCGGACCGCAGGACGCGAGTGAGAGGATCCGGCGTAGTGGCGAAAGAAGAGGCGATCAGAATCTCGGCGGTCGTGACCGAGTCGCTGCCGAACGCGGTCTTCCGCGTGAAGCTGGAGAACGGTCACACCATCCTGGCCCACGCTTCGGGAAAGATGAGGATGCACTTCATCCGCATCCTTCCCGGCGACAAGGTCTCGATCGAGCTTTCGCCATATGACCTGACTCGCGGGCGCATCGTCTATCGTGAGTAGGACGGTTGCGAGTAGCGTGCAGGGTTCGTCGGGTCTCGTGACTCAGGAGAGAGTGCTGTGAAGGTACGTGCTTCCGTAAAGCCCATTTGCGACAAGTGCAAGATCGTCCGACGCCGTGGCGTCGTCTTCGTGGTTTGCACCGAGCCGCGTCACAAGCAACGCCAGGGTTGATCGCACCGAGGCGCGCTTTCGACGCGCCCGGTACGGCCGATCCGCAGACGTCGCCCGCGCAACGCATTCGATTCGCCGCACACAAGAGGAACGCTCCATGCCTCGTATTCAGGGTGTCGACATCCCTGCCGACAAGAAGGTCCCTTACTCGCTCGCCTACATCTACGGCGTGGGGATTCCGACGGCCCAGCGGATCTGCGTCGACCTCAAGATCGATCCGGATCAGCGCGCGAAGGACCTGACCGAGGAAGAGCTCGCGCACATCGCCGAGTGGCTCGACAAGACGATGCCAGTCGAAGGAACGTTGCGCCGGCAGATCGCGGTCAACATCCAGCGCCTGAAGGAGATCGGCACCTACCGGGGGCTGCGGCACCGCAAGGGCCTGCCGGTTCGTGGACAGCGCACGAAAACCAACTCGCGCACCCGCAAGGGGCCGCGAAAGACCGTCGCCGGCAAGAAAGGTGCGAAGGTCAAGTAGTCCCGAGGTAATCCTTGGCGGTCGCCCGGCAACCGGGCGGCGGGCCGAACTCGTCGCGGGCTTCGGCTCCAACGGCGGGCGCAACGGAACGACGCGCGGGCGACTGCTCGCGGGTCCCAGGACAGGAAACGAAGTCGGATGGCCAAGAAGAAGAAGGCGCGCCGCAGTTCAGCGAAGGCGATCGCGCACGTCGTGGCGACGTTCAACAACACGATGGTGACGATCACCGATCTGCGCGGCGACACGCTCGCTTGGTCGAGCGCCGGCAACGTCGGCTTCAAGGGCTCGCGCAAATCGACCCCCTTCGCGGCGCAGAAGGCAGCCGAGAAGGCCGCCGTGACCGCGATCAAGATGGGCGTCAAGGAGGTCGAGGTCCGGGTGAATGGCCCGGGCAGCGGCCGCGAATCGGCGGTGCGAGCCCTCGCCGCCTCTGGACTTACCGTCCGCGCGATCGAAGATCGCACCCCTCTTCCGCACAACGGTTGCCGTCCTCGGAAGCGCCGTCGCGTTTGATTCGTTCGCTTTTCCCGACTCGAAGGCCAATATGGGCGGCTTTTCCGCCTGACTCGGAGTTCGAAACGAAGCAATGGCTCGCGAAACCGGATCGGTCTGCAAGCTCTGCCGCCGCGAAGGCGAGAAGCTCTACCTCAAGGGCGCTCGCTGTGAATCGGCCAAGTGCGCGATCGTCAAGCGCAACTACCAGCCCGGCCAGCACTCCTGGAGCCGTGGCCGGCCCTCGAACTTTGGTGTCCGCCTCCGCGAGAAGCAGAAGCTCAAGCGCTTCTTCGGAGTGTCGGAGACCGCGTTCCGGCTGGTCTTCGAGCGCGCATCGCGCTTGCCGGGCAATACCGGCGAGCACCTGCTCAAGCTGCTCCAGCAGCGCCTCGACCACGTCGTGCAGCTGGCTGGGATCTCGCTGTCGCGCCGCCACGCGCGTCAGCTCATCCAGCACGGCCACGTGTTCGTGAACGGCCGGCGCTGCAACATTCCGTCGGCGAACGTCCGCCAGGGCGACACCCTTACCTTCTCCAAGCGCGAGAAGGTGGTGAAGTACCTGAAGGAGTGCCAGGAATCGCGCAAGGGCGAGTCGGTGCCGAGTTGGCTCCAGCTCGATGAGGCGTCCTTCACCGTCAAGGTCGCCGAGCTGCCCAAGCGCGAGCACCTCGAGTTCCCCGTCGACGAACAGCTCGTCGTCGAATTGATGTCGCGCTGATCCAACGGAGATGACCCAGATGCGAATCAAGTGGCGCAGCTTCGAGCTGCCGTCGCGAGTTGCTGCCGACACCGAGTCGGCCACGACCACCTACGGGCGCTTCGTCGTCGAGCCGTTCGAGCGGGGCTTCGGCCACACCGTCGGCAACGGGATGAGGCGCGTGTTGCTCTCGTCGATCGAGGGCTTCGCGATCACGCAGATCAAGATCGATGGCGTCCAGCACGAGTTCTCGACCATCGAGGGCGTGCGGGAGGACATCGTCGATCTCGTCCTCAACGTGAAGGGCGTTCTCGTTCGGCTCGCCGGCGAGGGGCCAGTGCCTTTGCGCATCGATGTACGCAAGAAGGGGCCCGTCACCGCCGGTGACATCCAGTGCCCGGCCGACGCCGAAGTGATGAACCCGAATCACGTGATCTGCACGCTGACGGCAGATCGCGAGTTCCGGCTCGACATGATGGCGCAGCGCGGTCGCGGCTATCGCACCGCGGAAGAGAACGAGAAGGAAGAGAAGGAGACGGGCGTCATCGCCATCGACTCCAACTTCTCGCCCGTGACCCGAGTGCGCTACAAGGTCGAAGAGACCCGCGTCGGGAAGATGACCAACTTCGACAAGCTGAATCTCGAAGTGTGGACCAACGGCGCGGTCACGCCTGACAGCGCGCTGGTGGAAGCGGCCAAGATCTACCGCAAGCATCTCAACCCGTTCGTCCACTACCTGCAGCCCGGCGCCGGGATCCTGGCGACGGAAGGCAGCGAGCCGAGCGCTTCGCGCGTCGGCATGGTCGACCTGCCGGTCGATGGTGGTGGCGGCGCGGCGCTCCTCGATCAGCCGATCACGACGCTCAATCTCTCCGTGCGGGCTCGCAACTGCCTGGATGCGGAGAACATTCGGACCATCCGCCAGCTCGTGAAGCTGAGCGAGCAGGAACTTCTCGAGCTGCGCAACTTCGGCCAGACCTCGCTGAAGGAAGTGAAGCTGAAGCTCGGTGAGTCCGGCCTGGCCCTCGCAGGTTCGGCCATCTACGTCGACGACGGCGAAGATGACGGCGGCTCTGGCGACGCGCCCTCGGGCAACGGTGGTCCGGTCCTCGACGTCAACTCCTGAGCTCGGCGCGCCAGTACCGGTAGCGAGAGCAGAGAAAGAACCCCGCGATGCGGCACAAGAAACTCGGACGCAAGCTCGGCATTCGTGCCGATCACCGCAAGGCGCAGCGCATGAACATGCTGACTGCGCTGATCCTCCACGGGCGAGTGGTGACCACTTTGGCGAAGGCGAAGGAGTACCGCCGCCACGCTGACAAGTTGATCCATCTCGCGAAGGTCAACTCGCTCGCTCGGATTCGGCGTGCGGCTTCCCAGCTGGGCAACAAGCGCTCGATCGTGAAGCGCTTGTTCGATGTCGTCGCTCCTCCGTTCGCGGAGCGCGCCGGCGGCTACACGCGCATCTTGAAGCTCTCGAAGCCACGCGTCGGCGACGCTGCGCCGCGGGCGATCTTGGAGCTGGTCGGAGAGAGTGAACGCCGCGCGAAGGCGGCCGACGAGGCTCGGGCGCTCGAGGCCGAACAGGCCACCAAGGGCAAGAAGCCGAAGAAGAAGAAGGGCGAAGAGGCCGCGAAGGAGCCCGCCAAGAGCTAAGCGGCCCCGCGATCGCCGTCGCGCCCGAGCGGGGCGAACGACGGCGTGACGTTCGGAACGACGACCGGAAAACGATGATTCGAAGCACTGCGGCGCGCTCGGTGAGAACCGAGCGCGCCGTCTTCGTTTCAACTTCGTTCCAGCCGGTCGGCGGCGACCCTGCCCTGGAGTCGCTCACGCGACCCGGACTCGCCATCGGCGAAAGCGTGAATGAAGCGCCGCCGCGCGGGCGAATCGGACGGCGCGCTCGCTCAGGCGCCGAGCGCCTTCAAGATGCGCTCGGTCACGGCGTCCACTTCGCCGACACCGTCGATCAAGTGGACCGGCTTGCGTTCGAGCTTGTAGTAGCCGAGGCACGCTTCGGTCTGCGCCGCGTAGGTGTCGAGTCGGCTTCGGATCACGGCTTCGTCGGCGTCGTCGCTGCGCCCTTCCTTGATCGCACGGCCCTTCAGCCGATCGATGAGCTGATCGCGCGGGACGTTCATGACGATGACGCCGCGAATGCCGTAGCCGCGGCTGCCGAGCAGCAACTCGAGCCAGCGCGCCTGGACGATGTTGCGCGGGAAGCCGTCGAGGAGGGTCCCGAGCGCGACGTCGGGGCGCAGCAGGCGATCGCGCACCATCTCATTGGTCACGGTGTCAGGGACGAGCTGACCGCTCTTCAGCAGGTTCGCGATCTTGAGACCGAGCTCGGTGCGCCGGTTCAGGTGGTCGCGAAACATGTCCCCGGTCGAGATGTGCACCGCTCTGAGGGATCGCTCGAGGCGCTTCGCCTGAGTGCCCTTCCCCGAGCCCGGTGGTCCGAAGAGCAGCACGGTCTGCAGGATCATCGCTTCGCCACTCTTTTCCCGGGGTCTGAGGCGCGCATCTGCCTGGGCCGCATGATGCCGTTCATCGCAGCGCCGCGAAAGGTTCGCGATGGCCGACTTTCTCGGTCGCGGCGGGGGCCGAGGTCGAGGCTGAATCTGCTGATGCGCGACCGTTTCCGGGTCAGCGCATCGCGGCGCTGCCCGGACCGAGTTCGGCATCGACCGCCTCGACGAGGTCGTCGCTGATCTGCACGAAATGCTCATCCGCGACGCGATAGATCAACGGTGCCTTCTCGGGCAGCGCGATCCGGAAGAACACCGGGCTCTTGCCGCGGTGGCGTCCGAGGATCGCCGCGAGTCGATCGAGCTGGACCGTTTCGGCAGGCCGGGCCGGCAGGTCGATCGTGAGCTGGCCGCCCGATGCGCCACCCATCACGCTGTCGAGCGGCTTGACCTCGTTCGCCTTGATCGAGGGGCGCTCGGCGCCGAGGTCGAGCTGGCCCGTGACCAGGACGATGCGATCTTCCTCGAGGCACTCCTTCGCGCGCTCGTAGGCGTCGGGGAAGACCAGTGCGGTCGCGCTTCCCGCGAGCCCTGCGATCTCGACGATCGCCATCTTCTTGCCGGCGGACTTGCCGCGCTTGGCGACCGTGACTCGGATCGAACTGATGATGCCGCCGACCGTCACGTTGGCGCCGTCTGGCACGTCGCCGAGCGTTTCGATGCGCGCGGTGCAGTGGCGGCGGAGAAGGTCGGCGTAGCGCGCCAGCGGGTTGCTCGAGAGGTAGAAGCCCAGCGCCTCCTTCTCCAGTCTCAGCTTCTCGCGCTCGGGCCATTCGGGCGCGGCCGCGATTCGGCTGCGCGACGGCGTGCCAACCGGCGTCTTGCCGCCGAGTCCGAACAGCTGCTTCTGACCCGCTTTGCGATCGCGCTGCGCCGTCGCCGCTTCCTGGAGCATGGTGTCGAGCGCCGCGGCGAGTGCCGCCCGCGTGTGGCCCGTCCAGTCGAGCGCGCCTGCCTGGGCCAGCGCTTCGAGCGCCGCGCGATTCACGGCTTGCGGCGGCAGCGCATCGAGGATGGCGGCGAGGTCGGCGGCGCCACGAAGCGCCGTGCGCGCGACGATCAGCTCCTCGATCGCCTTCGGCCCGATTCCCTTCACGTTGCCGAGCCCGAGACGGACGACGCTGCCGTCCGTGGTGCAAGCGAGCTCCGACTGCAGCAGGTCCGGTGGCAGCACGTCGATCGACGCGCGGCGGCATTCGCCGAGGTAGGCCGCGACCTTCTCGCTGTTGGCCGAATCGCAGGTGATGACCGCCGCCCAGAACTCGT
Source organism: Planctomycetota bacterium (assembly GCA_031409275.1). Taxonomy (GTDB): domain Bacteria; phylum Planctomycetota; class B15-G4; order B15-G4; family SIAN01; genus SIAN01. The sequence continues at coordinate 17,933 of JANNXA010000036.1, read as the reverse complement.
GCGGATAGTTGGCTTTGAGCCACGCGGTCCACCAGGTGACGAGGCCGTACGCCGTCGAGTGGCTCTTGTTGAAGCCGTAGCCGGCGAAGAACTCCATCTGCTCCCAGATGGCGGTGGCGACGTCGCGCGCGCAGTCCCGCTCGGCCGCGCCGTCGACGAACTTCGCCTTGTACTTCGCCATCACCTCCGGCTTCTTCTTGCTCATCGCCTTGCGCAGCGTGTCGGCTTCGTCCAGCGTGAAGCCGGCCAGGACGTTGGTGATTCGCATCACCTGTTCCTGGTACACCATGATCCCTTGCGTCTCGCGCAGGATCTCCTCGAGCTTCGGGTGGGCGTATCGCACCGGCTCGGTGCCGCGCTTGCGATTGACGTAGGAATCGACCATCCCGGAGCCGAGCGGTCCCGGCCGGTAGAGCGCGAGCACCGCGATGATGTCCTCGAAGCAGTCGGGGCGCATCTTGACCAGCAGCTCCTTCATGCCGCTGGACTCGAGCTGGAAAACGGCGCTGGTGTCGCCGCGCTGCAGCAGGTCGAAGGTCTTCTTGTCGTCGAGCGGCAGCGCCTCGAAGGAGAGCTCCACGCCGCGATTGCGCGCCAGCATCTGTCGCGCCTGGTCGAGGATGGTGAGGGTCTTCAACCCCAGGAAGTCCATCTTGAGCAGGCCGAGCGACTCGAGGTCGTTCATGCCGAACTGCGTGTTCACTTCGCCCTGGACCGTGCACAGCGGCACGATCTCCATCAGGGACTGGTCGCCGATGACGACGCCGGCCGCGTGCGTGGAAGCGTGCCGGTTCAATCCCTCGATCTTCTGCGCCACGTCGAAGAGCTCGGCGAAGCGCGCGTCCTCGTCGCGGATCGCGGCGAGTTCAGGATCGGCGAGCGCTTTCTCGAGCTCGGTGCCGGGGGTCGTCGGGATCTTCTTCGCGATGCGGTCGACGTCGCGCAACTCGATGCCCAAGACACGGCCCGCGTCACGGATCGCCGCCTTCGCCGCCATCGTCCCGAACGTGACGATCTGCGAGACGCGCTCGCTGCCGTAGCGCTGCTTGACGTAGTCGATCACCTTCGCGCGTCCGTCGCGGCAGAAGTCGACGTCGATGTCGGGCATCGAGATGCGCGACGAGTTGAGGAAGCGCTCGAAGAGCAGGTCGTAGCGCAGCGGATCGACGTTCGTGATCCCGAGGCAGTAGGCGACGATGCTGCCTGCAGCCGAGCCGCGGCCGGGGCCGACCGGCACGCCCGCTTCGCGTGCGTAGCGGATGAAGTCGTAGACGATCAGGAAGTACGAGACGAAGCCCATCTGCTTGATGACTTCGATCTCGCGCTCGAGGCGCGCGCGCACCTTCTCGTCGATGACCGGGTAGCGACGGCGGGCGCCTTCCTCGCAGAGCTTGCGGAAGTACTCGTCCGGGGACGTCCCGTCCGGCGTCACGAACGTCGGCAGGTGCATCTCGCCGAGCTTCAGCTGGAAGTTGCAGCGGTCGGCGATCTCGCCGGTGCGCTCGATGGCGCCGGGCGTGTCCGCGAACGCTTCGGCCATCTCCTCGGCGGTGCGGAAATGGAAACGGTCGGTCTCCATCCGCATGCGGTCGGTGTCCTGCATCGTGTTGCCGGTGTTGATCGCCAGCATCACCTCCTGGGCGCGCGCATCTTCGCGGCGCAGGTAGTGGACGTCGGAGGTGCCGACGATCGGCAGGCCGGTCTCGGCGGCGATGTCGCGCAGCGCGGTACGCACGAGGTTCTGGCGCTCGAGGCCGTTGTTCATGACCTCGAGGTAGAAGCTCCCGGGCTCGAAGATCTCCTGCCAGCGCCGCGCCGCAGCGACGGCGTCCTTGCGGTCGGCGTGCTGCACGCAGCGCGCGATCTCGCCGGAAAGGCATCCCGATAGCGCGATCAGCCCTTTGCTGTGCTGCGCCAACAGCTCCTTGTCGATGCGCGGCTTGCGATAGAAGCCCTCGATGTAGCTGAAGCTCGTCAGCTTCATCAAGTTCTGCCAGCCCTCCTTGCTGGAAGCCAGCAGGGTCAAGTGGTCGGTGAAGTTCCCGCTGTCGCCGCCGCTCTTCTCCTTGCGGCTCTTGCGCGCGACGTAGGCCTCGATGCCCGGGATCGGCTTGATGCCGGCCGCCTTCGCCTCGCGCATGAACTCGACGGCACCGTAGAGGTTGCCGTGGTCGGTGAGCGCGAGCGCGTCCATTCCTTCGCGCTTCGCCGATTCGACGAGCCCTTGGATCGTCGGGTTGCCGTCGAGCAACGAGAAGTGACTGTGGACATGCAGATGGACGCAGCGGTTTCGCGTCGCCAAGCGGCTTCTCCCCAGGTGGCCAACCGCGATCGCGCCGCGCCGACCGCAACTCACCGCGCGCCTTCTATCGTGCCACGCGCCGGTCGAGCAACGCGCGCTCGACCGAACCCTTGCCCAGCCCGGCGCGATCGGGGAGAACTCCCAGGATGCTCTCGAGACGCAAAGTGGACGCGCGCCTCGGCGCCCTCGATCGGGGCGTCCGTGGCATCGCCTTCCTCGCCCTCCTGTTCGGCGCCGCCACCGGGCCCGGCTGCGCGGCAGATCCCGCCGCCGCGCCGCTCGATCGGCGCGCGAATGAAGTGCTCGCCAAGGAGTGGCAGCTCTATCTGCGCGAGGACGAGCAGTGGCCGGCGGCGCGCGAGCGATGGCTCGCGGGACCGCCCTCCGAGCGCCAGCTGCTGCTCGACAACCTGCTGCGGGAGCTGATGGCGGATGACTCGGCCGGCCGCGGCAATGGCACGTCGTTCCGCTCGGCGCGAGCTCGCCGCGAGCTGACCTGGTTCGGATCGGAAGCGATCGCGCCGCTGGTGGAGGGGCTGCGCGGCCTGGGGGCTCGCGAGCGCGTCGATGGCGTCGTGATCGAGCGCATCACCAACGGCCTGGTCGAACTGCATGCATTCGAGGAGCTTGCCGGGCTGTCGCTGGCCCCGACGCAGGGGCGTCTCGCGCTGCAGGTTCGTACCGAAGCGCTGCGCGGATTGGCGACCCTCGACGACCCACGGGTCGGGGAGGTCCTGTGCGCACGACTCAGGGAGGATCCCGATTGGCAGGTGCGCGGAGTCGCGGCGGAACTGCTGCGACGGCGCACCTCCGACCCGCGGTCGCGACCGGCGCTGGCCGCGGCCGTCGGCGACCCCGATGGATTCGTCCGCGCGCAGGCGGTGCGCTCGCTGACCGAGAATGGCGACATCAGCGGCAACTCCGTCCCGCTCGCTGATGTGATCCACTTCCTGACTCGCGATCCGGAGCGCGCGGTGCGCGTCGCGGCCGCCGAAGCGCTCTCGCTCTACAGCTTCGAACCGGCCGTCGAGGCGGCTTTGATCGCGGCGCTGCAGGACCCGGAAGTCGACGTGGTCGGCAAGGCGGCGCAGTCGCTGCTCAACTGCGAGACGCGTGCCGCGCAGTACGCGTTGGTGGATGCGCTCGATCGCGCCAATCGTCTGCAGGTTCGCGACGGGCGCGCTGCCGGACTCGTGAGCGAGATCCTGCGCATCCTGGCGGTGAACCTGCGAGCGACCCCGAAGAAGATCAACCCCGCGGGATGGCGTGCGCTGCTCGATGAGCGTTGGCGAGGCGAGTGAAACGACGATGGACTGGAAGATCGACCGAATCCGTGATCGCTGCGCCACCTGCGCGAAGGTCTTCGCCCACGAGGAGCGTGTGATCTCGGCGATCACGCTCGACGCCGAGGAGCGCGCGGTCCGCCGCGACCTCTGCTCTGCGTGCAAGCCAGCCGATGCGGTCACGATCGTCTGGTGGGAGACGCACTTCCAGCAGCACGCGCCGAAGAAGAAGAAGGTCGACTTCGATCGCCTGCTGCGCGTCTTCGAGGCCTGGCAGAAGGCGCCGCCGCGCGACAGCGAATCGCTGCTCTACCTGATCACGCTGCTGCTGGTCCGCAAGCGCTACCTCAAGCTCGTCGATCTGGTGAACGAGGACGGCAAGGAGTGTCTGCGGTTGCGTCGGCCCGGTCCGACGGAACAGTGGTACCTGGCTCCAGCGCCGTTGCTGACGCCGGCGGATGTGCCGCCGCTGCGACACCGTCTCGAAGAGTTGATCGACGGCAGCATCGACGAAGCGGAAATGCCTGCCACGACGGACGCTGCCACCGCCGCCGAAACCTGAAGCCGCGCCGGCGGGCACGCGGACGAGCGTTCATTCCCTCGAGTCGAGCAAGGCGCCGAGTCGCCTTTTCGCGCCGCGCTGTCCAGCGCGTTGATCGCGGTTCGTTCGTGTCCCTGCTGCTCCTTCGAGCACCCCAACGATGCGTGCGAAATAAGCACTATTCGGGTGGGGTGGCGAAACCTGGAATTCCACAAGAAAAGTCGAAAAAAGTCGAAAACTGGTTGCGAGTGGGTTGAAGTGGGTTAGGATTCCACGCGTCAGGGTGAAGCGCGGGGGTGGTGGTCGAACCGCTTCGAGTGCGAGGGTTCCTGGTGTTCGTCGGGTCCTACAAGCACACGATCGATGCCAAGGGGCGGCTGAACGTCCCGAGGAAGTTCCTCGATCACTTTCGCGCGCCGACCGAGTCCCGGATGTTCTTCGCGACCCAAGGCCTCGATGGCTGCGTCTTCCTCTTCCCCCCGGAAGAGTGGGACGCCGTGGTCGCGCAGGTCCGATCCAACTCGCTTGGCAGCGAGGAGGCTCGCGCCTTCTCGCGGAAGTTCTTTGCCTCGACGCGCGAGCTCGAGGTCGATGCGGCGGGTCGCGTTCTCCTGCCCAAGGAGTTGCGGGATTTCGCCGCCATCGGCAACGACGCCCTGTTCGTGGGTGTCGACACTCGGCTCGAGCTGTGGTCGCCGGAGCGCTGGGAGGCGCAGGACGGCCGCAACGGAGTGCGATACGAAGAGCACGCGAAGGGGATCTTCCGTGCGTGACGCCGACAGGAAGAGTCGGACGCGGAGAGGGGCGAGTCCGGGTGGGTGAGACGCGCCACGTTCCGGTCCTGGTCGAGGAGATCCTGCACTTCCTCGACCTGCGGCCGGGTGGGCGATACCTGGACCTGACCCTCGGCGGGGGAGGTCACGCGCGGAAGATCCTCGAGCGTGCGCCGACGGTGCGCGTGATCGGGGTCGATCGAGATGCCTCGACGCTCGCGCAGACGGCGGAGCGGTTGGCCAGCTTCGGCGAGCGGTTCATGGCGCTGCACGCGCCGTTCGATCGCGCGGACGAGGCGGCGGCTGCAGTGGGGGTGACCGGTTTCGAGGGAGCCTGCCAGGGCGTCCTCCTCGACCTCGGCATCTCGTCGCTGCAGCTCGATGATCCGGTACGCGGGCTGAGCTTCGAGCGCGATGGCAGCCTGGACATGCGGATGGACCGAAGCGTCGGAGAGACGGCGGCCGAGTTGCTCGGCCGCGTTTCGGAGCGGGAGCTCGCGGACCTCCTGTTCCGCTTCGGCGATGAGACGCGCTCGCGAGCGATCGCGAGGGCTCTCGTCGAGCGCCGTCGGCATGCGCCAGTCCGCCGCACGCTCGAGCTCGCCGACCTGGTCGAGCGGGCGGTCGGTGGTCGGCGTGGCAGCCGGATCCACCCGGCGACTCGCACGTTCCAGGCTTTGCGAATGGCGGTGAACGACGAGATCGGCGGACTCGAGCGGGTCCTCGCGAAAGCGGGGCGTTGGCTCGCGCCCGACGGTCGGCTGGTGGTCCTCTCGTTCCACAGCGGCGAGGACCGGGTGGTGAAGCGAAGCCTGCGCGCACAGGCGGCGGCGGGGCAGTTCGAGCTGCTGACGCGCAAGGTGGTGGAGCCGGGGCCGGCAGAGGTGGAGGCCAACCCGCGGGCACGCAGCGCAAAGCTGCGCGCCGCGCGTCGATTGGCCGACGGCGCGGCTGCGACGATGTGAAACGACGGATGAATTCGGGAGCGGGCATGGAGCCCCGTCGAACCGGGGATTCGGCTGCGGACGGCGAATCCTTGGATCGCCCTCGGCGCGGCGCCATGCCCGCGACCCGGATCCGTTTTGAAACCTGGATGACGGAAGCGCGGTGATTCACAAGGCCCTGATGTTGATGGCGCTTGGAACGACGGTCGCCGTCGCTGGCACCACTGTCGATCTTCAGGTGCGCACGCGGCTGCGGGCCTATGAACTGGCGCGTGCGTACGAGGCGATCGTCGAGGGCGAGGAAGCCGTCGACGCGGTTCGTTTGCGGGTGCTGGCGCGATTCACGCCCGAACGCGTCACGGCCGCGGTCGAACAGTTGCGCGAGCGTCGCCGCCTCGGACTGCAGGCGCTGACACTGGCCGGTCCGGGTGAGGTTCTGGCGAGGCTCTAGGACGGCGCCGCGATCGGTGGGCTGCCGCGTGCGAAGAGGGGGGAAGTCGCCGTGCGCACACTTCTGCAGCGGGCTCGCTATCGCTCGGTGTTCGTCCTCGCGCTCGCATGCGTGCTGCTCGCGTCGGCAGGGGCGCGGCTCTTCTGGCTCCAGATCAGCCGTCAGCGAGATCCAGCATCGGTCGCTGCATGGCGCGCCTTCGCGATCGAAGAGGTGGGACGGCGCGGCGATCTGCTCGACGCCCGAGGCGGCGTGCTCGCGACGTCGGTGCGCGAGGTCGACCTGCGCGTCTGGACCAGCGGCATCGCGGCCACGTCGCGCCACGACTATCCCGCCTTGCTCGCGGACAAGCTGGCACGACTCGTCGGCGCCGATCCGGCGGCGACCCGGAAGACGCTCGACAAGCCCGATCAGTGGGTGCTGCTCGCCCGCGGTGTGCGGGATCCCGGCGTCATCGCCGATCTGCGCAAACTTGCCAAGAAACCTGGTTTCCGTGCGCTGCGACTCGAAACGCGATTCGTGCGCGAGTACCCGCGCGGCAGCCTCTTCGCGCCGCTGCTGGGCTGGGTCGGATGGACCGCGACGGCGACGGCGACCGACGCGGACGGGGCCACCGCGGCGCCCGATGCCGGGAGCTTCGTCGGTGTCGCCGGCCTCGAGGAGCGCTGCGACGCGGCATTGACTCCGACCCGCGGGCAACGGCTCGTCCAACGCGACGGCCGCCAGACCGAGATGATCGACCCCGCGCTGCCGACGACGCCGTGGCGCGATGGTCACGACGTGCAGCTCACCCTCGAACCGCTCGCCCAGATCGCTGTCGAGGAGCAACTCGACGCGGCGATGGAGGAGTTCACGCCCGACTGGGCGCAAGTCATCGTGCTCGATCCGGCGACGAGCGACGTGCTGGCGGTCGGGCAGCGGCCGACGCCTTCCGCCCCGATGCCGCGCCTCGCCGCGATCGCGGCCAACGCCACGAAGGAGGAGCGCGCGCGCGTCACCGCCGCCAACGAGAGCATCCTCGCCCGCCATCAGGCCCTCGTGGTCCACCGCGTCTACCCGCCTGGTTCGTCCTTCAAGCCGTTCATGCTCGGGCTCGTCCTCGAAAGCGGCAAGGCGACGCCCGACACCATGGTCGATTGCCAGAACGGTGCGGCCGCGTTCGGCAGTCGCGTGATCCACGACGTCCATCCGAAGTCGCTGCTCACCACGACCCAGGTGCTGGTCGAGTCGTCGAACATCGGCATGTCGAAGCTCGTGCTCTCGCTGGTGCCCACCGACGCGAAGCGCGGTGCGCCCGCGTTCCAGCCGGTCCTCGACCACTTGCGCCGCCTCGGATTCGGCATTCGCGTCGGCGGCTTCGAGGGGGAGGAGAATGGAATCGTTCCTCCGCTCGCCTCGATGGACCGCAACTACACCCTCGCCTCGCTCTCCTTCGGCCAGCAGATCCTGGTCACCAGCCTGCAGATGGCCACGGCATGCGCTGCGGTCGCCAATGGCGGCATCTGGCGCGCGCCGCGTCTGGTGCGCGCCGTCGAAGGCGACTCCGGTTTCGAGCCCGTTCCAACGCTGCCCGGCGGCGATCGCGTCGTCTTCTCGCCAAAGACTGCGGCGAGCGTGCGCGGAATGCTCCAGCACGTCGTCGACGACGGCGCGACCAAGCGCTGGAAGCCGCGCGGCTGGTCGATGGGTGGGAAGACGGGCACCGCGCAGGACGAGCGCCGCCACGAGATCTCCATCTCCTCCTACTGGTGCTTCGCGCCGGTCTCGGCGCCGCGCTTCCTGGTATTGACCGTCCTGCACCATCCGCGCCGGGGTCGCTTCGCCTCCGACAACGCCGGCAAAGTCGCCGGCGCGGTGATGGGCGCGCTGCTCGAACGCTTCGACGTTCCGCGCGATCGTCCGGAAGAGGTCCTCGCGACCGATCCCGAAGGGCTCGCCGCCGCCGCGCGTGCCCCCGCGGCGCCCCTGGCCGAACCCGAACCCGAACTGCTAATTTCGCCAGCGGTTGGGGAGGAGCGATGACCGCGAGCTTCGGCACCGCCGCAGCGACGATTCCAGGCGCAACGACTCTCGCCGCGCTCGCGCGCGCGATGGGGGCGGTCGTGCCGTGCGAGGTCGCCGCCTGGGTGCCGGCCGCGTTGTCGAGCGACAGCCGCGACTGCCCGCGAGACGCGCTCTTCTTCGCCGTTCCGGGCGTCCGCGAGGATGGCGTCCGCTACCTGCTCGACGCGCACCGACGGGGAGCGCTCGCGGCTGTCGTCGGCCGCGCGCAGCTCGATGCCGCGGTGGCGATCCGGAGCGGGCTGCCCCTGCTCGTCGTCGAGGAGGTGAGGCGCGCCAAGGCGCTGGCGGCCCACGCGTTCCACGGCGATCCATCGGCCGATCTGCTGTGCGTGGGCGTCACCGGAACGAAGGGCAAGACCACCACCGCCAACTACCTGCACTCCGTGTTCGCCGCTGCCGACCTCGCGCCATCGCTGCTCGGCACGATCGAGGAGCGTCTGTACGGTCAGGCGCCGCGCCCCTCGACCCATACGACGCCCGATTCGCTCCATCTCGCGAAGCTGCTCGCGCAAGTGCGCGAAGCTGGCGGCCGCTCGCTGGCGATGGAGGTCTCCTCGCATGCGCTCGATCAGGAGCGCGTCGCCGGCATGCGCTTCCGCGCCGCGCTTTTCACGCAGCTCGCACGCGAGCACCTCGACTACCACCCGAGCGTGGAGCACTATCGCGACGCCAAGGCTTTGCTGTTCGCGCAGTTGCCGGAGGATGGTCTCGCCATCGTGAATGGCGAGGATCCGCATGCGCTCGACATGGTCAAGGCAAGCCCGGCGCGCCTCGTCACGTACGGCGATCTTCCCGGCGCCCATGTGCGCCTGACTTCAATCGTCGCCGACGTGCACGGCAGCCGTTTCGAGCTTGCGCTCGATGGCTCGCTCGGCGGCGGCCGCATGGAAGCTGCGATCGCCTTGCCCGGTCGCCACAACTTGATGAATGCGCTCGCTGCGGCCGCAGCGGCGCTCGCGCTCGATCTGCCGCGCCCGGCGATCGCTGCGGGGCTCGCCGCATTGCGTCACGTGCCGGGTCGCCTCGAGCCGGTCGAGGCGGGCCAGCCGTTCACGGTGCTCGTCGACTACGCCCACACCGATGACGCGCTCGAGAAGATCCTGCGGCTGCTGCGTCCGCTGACGCCCGGCCGTCTGCTCACCGTCTTCGGCTGCGGCGGCGATCGCGATCGCACCAAGCGGCCGCGGATGGGCCGCGTCGCGGCGACCTGGTCCGATCGCACCATCGTCACCAGCGACAACCCGCGCAGCGAAGATCCAGCGGCGATCGTCGCTGAGATCGTCGACGGGCTGCCGAGCGCGGCGATCGTCGAGATCGAGCTCGACCGCGGTTGCGCCATCGCGCGCGCCCTCGATCTGGCGCAACCCGGCGACGTCGTCCTCATCGCCGGCAAGGGACACGAGGACTACCAGCTGGTCCAAGGCGCGAAGCTGCCATTCGACGATCGCGCCGTCGCGAGGGAGCACCTGTGCCGACGTTCCGGCTGAGCGAAGTGGTCACCGCGACGGGAGGGCGGCTGGTGCCGTCGCTTCCCGATCGCGAGCTTGCGGGGGTCACGACCGACAGCCGCCAGGCTGGCGCCGACCTCCTCTTCGTCGCGTTGCGCGGCGATCGATTCGACGGCCACGACTTCCTCGCCGACGCCGCGCGCGCCGGCGCGAAGGTCGCGCTCGTCGATCGGCCGCTCGCGGGCACGGCGCCGGCCGGGATCGCCCGCATCGAAGTCGATGACACGCGTCGCGCGCTCGGTCGTCTCGCGCGCTGGCATGCGCTGCGCTGCGATGCGCGTCGCGCCGCGGTGACTGGCAGCAACGGCAAGACCACGACGAAGGAACTGCTGCGTTCGGCGTTGGCGGCGGGCGGCGCGACCATCGCCTCCGAGAAGTCGTTCAACAACGACATCGGGCTGCCGTTGACGCTGCTGTCGATCGAGTCGACCACACGCTTCGCCGCGCTCGAGATGGGGACCAACCATCCTGGCGAGATCGCGCGCCTCGCGGACCTCGGTCGACCCGAGGTCGGAATCGTGACCAACTGCTCCTATTCGCATGTCGAGTTCCTGCGCGACCTCGATGGCGTCGTGACGGAGAAGGGGGCGCTCGTCGAAGCGCTGCCGGCGCATGGCGTCGCGGTGCTGAACGCCGACGATCCGGCGCTGCTCAAGCTGCGCACGCGGACGGCGGCGCGCGTCGTGACGTTCGGCATCCGCCGGCCGGCCGACTTCCGCGCGGTGGACATCAAGTTCGACTTCCGCCGACTCGTCTACAAGCTGCGCGGACAGCGCGTCTACGTGCCGCTCGGCGGTTGCCACAACGTCTACAACTCGCTCGCCGCGCTGGCCGCCGCCGACGCGCTCGGCGTGCCGTTGCCCGATGCGATCGCGGCGTTGCGCCGCGTGGAGGGGCCGCCGATGCGCCTCGCGCCGTTGCGGCTCGACGGCATCACGCTCCTCGACGACACCTACAACGCCAACCCCGGCTCGGTCGAGGCGGCGCTGCGCACGCTGGCGGCGACTCCGGCGAAGGGGCGTCGCGTGGTGGTGCTCGGCGACATGCTCGAACTCGGAGAACAATCGGCGGCGCTCCACGGCAAGTGCGGCGAGCTGCTGAGCCTGGTGCCAGACGCGTTGTTGGTCGCGGTCGGCAGCCATGCGCACGATGTGGTCGCGGGCGCTCGGCGCCGCGGCCTCGCGGAAGAGCGCGCGTTGACCTGCGCGGACGCGAAGGCGGCGGCAGTGCTGCTGCCGCCGTTGCTGCAACGCGGCGATGTCGTGTTGGTGAAGGGATCACGCGGCATGGCGATGGAGCGCGTCGTCGCGGCCATCGAAGTCTCGCACGGCCAATCGGCGGCGCGTGCTGCAGGAGCCGGCCGTGGCATTTCTTGAGACGGTGGCGGAAACCCTTGCGATCGCGCCCGGCGGACCCGATCTCGGTCCCCAGGTCGTGCTGCGCACGGCGAAGGCTGGCGCGACGGCGTTCCTGGTCGGCGTCCTGATCGGACCGCTGGTCGTGCGCTGGCTCAAGCGACTGCGCACGCAGGAGACGGTCACCAAGGTCGACTCGGCCAAGCTGGCCGACCTCTCGAAGAGCAAACGCGACACGCCGACCATGGGCGGCGTCCTGTTCCTGCCGGCGATGGGACTTGCGCTGGCCTGCTTTGGCGACCTGCACAATCCCTACGTCGTCGACGCGCTGCTCGGTGCCGTGGGCTTCTGCCTGATCGGGATGATCGACGACCTGCTGAAGCTCACGCGACGCGGCAACGGGCCGGACGGCAAGAGCGGCATCTCGGCCCGCGGGAAGATGGCATTGCAGATCGGCGTCTCGGCGGCGCTCGGCTTCGCCTTGCTGGCGACGATGAAGGGCAGCACGAAGGACACGGACGAACTGCGCGACCTGCTCTCCCTCTCCATCCCTTTCACCAGCGCGAAGATCGACCTGTCGTGGTGGCACGGACTGCCCTATGTGTTGGCGTGCACGCTGATCATGGTCGGCACCAGCAACGCCGTGAACCTGACGGACGGCCTCGATGGGCTCGCCCCTGGCTGCGTGGTGCTGGCGGCCTCCGCGTTCGCAGTGATCGCCTATGCCGTCGGCCGCTCGGAGCGCGCGTACCACCTCCCGATCACGCACGTCGCCGGCGCCGAGGAGATGGCGGTGGTGGCGTCCGCGCTCGCCGGCGCCTGCCTTGCCTTCCTCTGGTTCAACGCCCATCCGGCGCAGGTCTTCCTCGGCGACACCGGCTCGCTCGCGCTCGGCGGACTCCTCGGCTTCATCGCCTGCGTCACCAAGCAGGAACTGGTGCTGCCGATCGTCGGCGGAGTCTTCGTCGCAGAGGCGCTGTCGGTCGTGCTGCAGGTGGCGTGGTTCAAGCGCACCCGCACACGGATCTTCCGCTGCGCGCCGCTCCATCACCATTTCCAGTTCGGTGGCATGCACGAGGTGAAGATCGTGACGCGTTTCTGGATCGTCGCCGGCTTGTGCGCGCTGGTCGGCCTTGCGACGTTGGCGGTGCGCTGATGGACTCCACCACGTTGCATCCGGACGAGCTGCAGGTCGCGTCGGCGGACGCAGTGCTCCCGCTCGCGCGCGAGACGCCGCCCGAAGAGATCGAGCGCTCGTCGTTCCTGGTGCTCGGCTGCGTGCTGACATTGCTGGCGTTCGGTGTCGTCATGGTCTTCAGCGCTTCGGCGATCGAGTCGGCCGAGGCGGGCGAATCGACCGTTCGTCCGTTGCTGAAGCACGGCGCCAAGGTGGTGGTCGGGCTGCTGCTGATGTTCGGCGCCTCGCGGTTGGCACCGACCCGGCTGCTGCGGCTCGCGAAGCCCTTCTACGTGCTGGCGCTGGTGCTGCTGGTGCTGGTGCTGGTGCCGGGAATCGGGGTCAACTCGCACGGGTCGCGGCGCTGGATGGCCACGGAGAAGCTGATCGGCTTCGGGCTGCAGCCGTCCGAGATCGCCAAGCTCGCGATGGTGTTGGCGATCGCCGCCTACGTCTCCAAGGTGCAGGACCTCGGCGCGAGCTTCACGAAGACGTTCCTTCCGGCCGCTGCGATGGTGCTGCTGCCGGCGGCCCTGATCCTGCTCGAAACCGACTTCGGCACGTCGCTGCTGCTCTCCGCGCTCGGCTTCCTGCTGCTGCTGCTGGCCGGTGCGCGCGTGCGCCATCTGCTGCTGCTGGCGGCCATCGCGCTGCCGCTGGGCGGCGCCTTCCTGTGGCTCAATCCCGATACGCAGTACATCTTCAAGCGCATCGGCGCGTTCACGGATCACCACTTCGGCGATGTCGCGCCCGTCTCGGGCCTGCCCACGCAGGTCGACTTCGCGCAGTCGGCGTTGCGAGTCGGTGGGCTCACAGGAGTCGGGCTCGGCGCCGGTCGCCACAAGCTCTTCTTCCTGGCCGAGGGCGAGAACGACTTCATCCTCGCCAACATCGGCGAGGAGCTCGGGTTCATCGGCACGACGTCGGTGCTGCTGCTCTTCGCCCTGCTGTTGTGGAGCGGTCGCCGCGTACTGCTCGGGATGCGGCACCGCTTCGGTTTCTTCGTGCTCGCGGGTGTCCTGATCACCATCGCGATCCAGGCGTTGATGAACGTCTTCGTCGCGGTGCGCTGGGCGCCGGTGAAGGGCATCCCGCTGCCGTTCATCAGTTCGGGCGGCTCGTCGTTGACGCTGCTGTGCCTGGGGGTCGGCGTCGCTCTGGCGTGCGCCCGCCACGCGCGCGCGAACGATCCGGAACTCGGAGTCGAGGAGGGGGAGAGCGCCATGGACGACGCTGGAGTGGCACGGTGAGCCGACGCCGTCGCACCCCTTTCGAGTGGACGTCGCACGGCGACCTCGAGCGCTACGGCCTGCTCGCCTTGGTGGCGGCCTTCATCCTCGGTGTCGCCTACCTCGCCCAGGCGCTGGCGGGGAACGAGCCGGTGGCCAACGCACAGGAGATCCTGGCGCAGATTCCCGAGCAGGTGCCGGCCGAGCGCTCCGACGACGCGCAGGCGCCAGACGCTGCCAGTGATGTGGAAGCGATCCAGCCGCCGGCGCCGCGCGTCGAGACGCATGGCGTCGCACTCCTCGATCGGCGGCAGGACGCTCCTGGTGGGGGGGTCGCGCGCCAACCCGCGCGGCGCGCCCACTTCGACTTCTTCGAGCCGCCCGTGCGCTTGCCTGGACGCATGGCGGTGATCGCGCCGCCGACGCCGGGCGCCGTCGCCGACGCGCGCTCGACGGTCATCCAGAAGGGCGACACGCTGCAGAAGATCGCCGCGCGCGAGCTCGGCAGCTCCGAGCAGTGGCGCGTGCTGATCGCGTGGAATCCGGGCCTCGATCCCAAGCGGCTGAAGACGGGCGCGAAGCTGCAACTGCCGCCGGTCGTGCGCGCGGCACCGAAGGTGACCGCGACACCGGCGGCGCGACGGCATGTCGTGATGGCCGATGAAACGTTGCGCTCGATCGCGAAGCGCTGGTACGGCGATGAGGAGCGCTGGATCGATCTGCTCGAGGCGAATCGCGACGTCCTCGACGGCCCCGGCCGCGTGCGCGTCGGACTCGAATTGCGCATCCCGTGAACCCGCCACCCCTCGCTCCCTCGCGTCCGCGCACCATCGTCTTCGTGGGCGGCGGCACCGGCGGTCATCTGCAGCCGGGCGTCGTGCTGCGCGAGGCGTTGTTGCGCCGCCACCCCGATTGGAAGCTGCCCTTCCTGTTGGCCGGTCGCGCCGTGGAGCGCAACTTCGTCAGCTCCGAGGCGACCGGGCTCGAGCTCTTCCCCGGCCGCACCTCGCGCCCGGCGCCATGGCGCGCCGACCTCTACGCGCGCGCCTGGTTCAACGCCGCCCGTTTCCTCGCGAAGAGCAAGCCCGACCTGCTGGTCTTCCTCGGCGGCTATGTCGCCTTCATCGCCCGTTTCGCGCGGCTGCGCGCACCGATGGTCATCCTCGAATCGAACGTGCTGCCGGGCCGTTCGGCGCGGCTGGCCGCGCCCTTCGCGAAGCGCGTCTTCCTGCAGTGGTTGCCGCCACCGGAAGCTCGGCTCCCCGACTGGCGTGCGCGCGTGACCGGCATGCCGCTCAAGTTCGACAGCTTGCCGGGACAGCGTGAAGCGCGTCGCCGGCTGGGCTTGCACCCCGATGCGCGCGTGCTCCTCGCGCTCGGCGGCAGCCTCGGCGCGAACGCGATCAACGAACGTCTGATTGCGGGCGCCGCCGATCTCGCCGCGACGCGCGACCTCCAGCTCCTGCACCTGAGCGGTCCGCGCGATGAGGAGAAGGTCAGCCACGCCTACGCGATGGCGGGCGTCGACGCGAAGGTCCTCCCGTTTTGCGACGACATGGCGGCTTGCTACGCCGCGGCCAACCTCGTCCTGGCGCGCGCCGGTGGCATGACGGTCGCTGAACTCGCCGCCGCGGGACGCCCCGCCCTCTTCCTGCCCTATCCCCACCACGCCGATCGCCACCAGGAGTGGAACGCGCGCGTGCTGGTGGACGCGGGCGCCGCATGGATGGTGGAGGAGGGGGCGACTGGCGCCGACTTCGTCGCGCACCATCTCCTCCCGAAGCTCGCCGATCCCGACGAGCTCGAGGCGCGTGGCCGCAAGGCGTTCGCGCTCGGCCGTCGCGATGGCACGCGCCGCATCGTGGAGGAGATCGAGCAGCTGCTCGATCAGGCTTCAGGTCCGCAATCGATCGGGGCCGCCGCGTTGGTGGCGTTGCAAGCGCTATAGATCCCATTCGTACGACGCAATCGGGGGGCATTCGTGGTTCAAGCAGGCGGCGCGAGCGGACGGCACTTCCACCTCGTCGGCATCGGCGGCAGCGGACTCGCGTCCCTCGCTTCCTACCTGCTGCTGCGCGGCGATCGCGTCAGCGGCTGTGATCAGAAGGACGGCGCGTTGCTGCGATTGCTCGCGCGCCACGGCGCCGCGATCGATCTCGAGCACGCGGCGGCGCACGCGGCCGGCCCGCTCGATGCGTTGATCTACACCGCGGCGGCGCGGCCCGACCATCCGGAGCTCGTCGCCGCTGCTCGCCATTCGATCCCGGCGCACAAGTACGCCCAGTTCCTCGGCGCCGAGGCGAACCGCAGCGAGTGCGTGGCGGTGGCCGGCACGCACGGCAAGACGACCACCACGACGCTGCTCACCGAGATGCTGGCGGCCGCCGGCGAAGACCCGAGCGCCGTCGTCGGCGGTTTCCCGGTCAGCTGGCCGCTGCCAGGCCGCGCCGGAGCCGGCCCGCACTTCGTGGTCGAAGCGTGCGAGTACGACCGCTCCTTCCTCAACTTCGATCCGCGTGTCGCGCTGGTGACCAACGTCGAGCCCGACCACCTCGACTTCTTCGGCACGCATGAGAAGGTGATCGACGCCTTCGCCGACTTCCTCGTGCCCCGCGTCGCCGATCGCGTCGCGGTGCTGCACGAGTCGGCCGCCGCCGTGCTGGCGGGCCGCGTCACCGGCGACGTGCGGGTCGTGGGCGAGAGCGTCGGTTGCACGGCGCGCCTGCTGCGCGGCGGCAACGTCCACGGTTGCGGGCGCGGCCAGCTGCGCGTGCGCGGCCACGCGCCGCTGCTGCTCGAGCTGCCGTTGCCGGGTGATCACAACCTCGTCGATGCGGCGGTCGCGGCGACGGCCGCGCTCGAACTCGGTGCCGCTCCGCTGGCGATCGAGCAGGCCGTGCGCACGTTCCGTGGCGTGCGACGTCGCCTCGAAGCGGTCGGCGCGCGCGATGGCGTGCAGTACTTCTCGGACTACGCCCACCACCCGACCGAGATTCGCGCCGTACGGCAGGCGTTGCGCGACAGCCATCCCGGCGAACGGCTGGTGGTGGTGTTCCAGCCGCATCAGGCCAGCCGCACCCGCGACTTCCGCGACGATTTCGCCCTGGAGCTCGCGGCGTTCGACGAAGTGGTGGTGCCCAACATCTTCTCGGTGCGCGAGTCGCGCGAAGGCGTCGAGTTCGAGACCGAGGCATTGGTCACGGCCATCGCTGCGCGCGGACGCGCTCCGCATCGCACGGTCGGACTCGGCGATGTCTTCGCGACCGTCGGCCGCGTCGCCCACAAGGGCGACCTCGTCGTCTTGATGGGCGCGGGCGACATCGATGATCTCGCCGACGTGCTGCGCGATGCGCCGACGCAGGCACCGGAGGCGACGGTTGCTTGACCTGCGCTCGCGCCTGACCGCGAAGATCGGCGGCACCGCGGCCGAGGCGTACGAGCCTTCCGACGTGGCCGAGCTGGTCGCGTTGGTCGATCGGCTGCGCGCGCGCGGCCGTGACTTTCGGGTGCTGGCCGGTGGCAGCAACATCATCGCGGGCGACGGGCCGCTGGAAGCGGCGATCGTCTCGTTGCGCGGCTTGCGGCGATTCGAGAAGCAGAGCGACACGCGCTGGCGCGCCGATGCGGGCGTACCGCTCGGCGAGATGGTGGCGCGCTCGGTGCGCAGCGGCCTTTCCGGCCTCGAGTGTTGCGCCGGCGTGCCGGGATCGCTCGGCGCTGCGGTGCGGATCAATGCCGGTGGCAAGTGGGGCACGATCGCGGGGGTGCTGCGCGAAGTGACGCTGCTCACGCGTGACGGCCAGGTGGTCCGACGCAGCGTCGAGCCGGGCGACGTCGCCTACCGCAAGAGCGCCTGGTGGGACGATCTCGTGCTCGACGCGACGCTCGAATTCGCGCGCAGCGACGCGGCGACGACGCAGCGACGTGTTTCCGAAGTCCACGAGCACAAGAAGACGACGCAGCCGCTGCGCTATCCATCCGCCGGCTGCATCTTCCGCAACCCGTCGCCCGAGCAGCCCGCGGGCCGGCTGATCGATCAGGCGGGATTGAAGGGCACGCGAATCGGCGGCGCGCTCGTCTCGCCGCTGCACGCGAACTACATCGTCAACGCCGGCGGCGCGACCGGCAGCGACTTCCTCGCGCTGATGGCGCTGGTCCGCGCCCGCGTCGCGCAGGTCCACGGGATCGAGCTCGAGCACGAAGTCGAGGTGTGGAACTAGGCGACTTGCGGCGGGGCGCCATCTGCGGCGTCGAAGTGCCCATCGCAGTGTCCTTTCGGACACAGCTTCGGGACGCTTCTCCTTGC
>JANNXA010000035.1:0-8000 GCA_031409275.1 Planctomycetota bacterium | reverse complement strand
TCGAGTTCACGATGTCGGACCTCCTGGGAGAGCGTCGCTCGGGCGGTCCACGAACCTCGCGGACCGTCGGCAGTGGCGCTGCTTGCTAGATTCATCAACGTTGGCGGCGTTTCGTTGCGCGGCGGTCATCCCAGGGGCTAGGGCGGTGGGCCCGAGCCGACGAATCCCGCTGTCAACCAGCCCCTCCGAGTTCGAGTCCCTCTCGGCACCAATCACGCCCGACGCGAACAGAGAACCGTTCGCATTTCCTGATCGCTTGGGGAGCCAACGCGCTCCTCGCCCGTCAGGGCGCCAGCCCCGCTGGTTGACAGCGGCCGCTCGTAGCTCGCTCGCGAGCCTCGTCCCAAGTCGCGCCTGTCGCGCGAGATACGGCGATCCCGAAAACGGCGCGTGCGCTCTGTTCGCGGCGGGGTGATCGGGTAGCCCAAGCGGTGACGCGAACTTTCGGCGTCGGAAGCTCTCGAACTCTCTGATCGATTGGGAGAGCGCGGGGCTGGTTAACAGCGGCGGCCGGACCCCACCAAGCGCGGCGCCGACGCGAACATCGACGTACCGGTTGACAGCTGCTCCTGGGGCGAGAGGTCGCGAGAGAGCGGCGAGATCGTGAAACGAGGCCGGTTCCGAAAAGGGACCGAGTAGGACTCGAACACGTTCTCTGGTTGACGGGCGGAGAGCACGGTTCGGTCTCGCCTGAACGCGCTTGCATCGTCACCGCGAACAAGCATGAACGCGCGCGACTGTCCTCCTACGAGCGCGTCTCGCGTACGGCCGGAAACGTGGCTGCAACAGCTCGGGGCCGATCGGCTGATCCGGCCATGCAATTTGACACGATGCGATCTGTCCTGAAGCTCGCCGACGAATCGGGCTGCATAGCCGACGACTGCGAGCTTGCCGGAGTGGCGCAGAAGCTGGGAGTGCCGCTCGTTACGGCGGACGGCGGACTCGTCGATGCGTTCCGAGGAACTGCGGTCGCGCCGGACGCGTACTCGGGTGCCATCTGAGACTTCGTCGTACCGGCCGCACCCCTCACGCACCCTCCGCTCCCGCCCCCTCCTCCAAATACGTCCCCTTCCTCACATTCCCGAACACCAGCTCCGGGAGGCTGAAGATCGCGCCATGCAGCGCTCCGCGGAGTCGTCGTCCGTCATCGAACGCCGCGGTGAACACTCCGACGATCCCCTGTCCAGTGGCGTAGGCGAGATTGATCACGCCGCACAACGGACGCGTCAGCACGACGTCATCGGTGAAGAGAAGGAACTCACCGTCGCTGGCGTGGGGTTGGTAGAGGGTTGACGAGAGGGTCATCGACTCGCGGAGCGCGATCAGCAACCCGGGCGCGCTTTGCCCGAGCCGCGCGAGGGAGTCGAGGCGGCGGCTGAGGTGCGTCTCCTGGCGGGTGATCCGAAGGTTCGCGACGACCTGGTCGTGGAGGAGGAACGGGATGAAGGCGAGGTTCTCGCCGGGTTCGAG
Source organism: Planctomycetota bacterium (assembly GCA_031409275.1). Taxonomy (GTDB): domain Bacteria; phylum Planctomycetota; class B15-G4; order B15-G4; family SIAN01; genus SIAN01. The sequence goes on along the minus strand of JANNXA010000035.1, from coordinate 6,530 downwards.
GCGGCCGCCGAGCGCGCCGACAACGGCGTCCTCGTCGCGAAACGACGAGTTCATCAGGCGCACGAGCTCGGTGACGCAGTTGTGCCCGGTGAGCGAGTACGCGCAGCGCGACTCGATCGTGCCGAAGGAGGCCTGCCAGGAGGCCAAGGCGGCGGCGGCGCGATCGGTGAGGTTGGCGGAATCGAGGCGGCACGGCGCGCGGTCGATCGGCCACTCCACGCTTCGACCGCGCGAAGGGACCATGCGGCCGCAGTGGAGGCGCATCGGCTCGCCGCTGGCGCGACGATCGGCTTCGCGGCGGCGCGCCATCACGGCCTCGAGCGCGGCGAGGCTGGTCTCGTCATGGGTGGCGCGCACGAGGAGCGTGGCGCGGACTTGATCGGCCACGTCCGCTGCGGTGGCGGCTTCGGCCGCCGCGCGCCGCTTCGCGAGTCGATCGTCCGGGTCGGGCGGCGCAGCGCAGCGCGCGTCGTCGGGGAAGGGATCGAGCGTGATCCAGCGGTCGAGTCGGGACGAACGCGACAAGACGTGATGGCGCGCGATCGCGACGTGGAGAGCGAGGGCGCGATCGGGTCGTCGGGAGCGCAGGAGCGCGACGATCGTCACCCGTTGCGCGTCGATGAAGTGGGCGACGAGGGGTCGTTCGCTGGCGGCGAAGTTCCGCGGCGGGAGCAATCCGGTCCGCCCGGCGCGATCGAGCTCGTCGACGATGGCGTTTTTCGCCAGCGGGCGGCGCTCGTCGATGGAGTGCAGCGCCTCACGCAGCGAGAGCAGTTCGCGCAACGGCGCGAGATCGGTCGAGTCGGGCGCGAGCTCGAACTCCGCCAGCGCGCGATCGAGGCGCCCGATCTCGTCGCGCACGAAGTCGCTCCCGAGCGCAGCGGCGACAGTGTCTTGCAGCGCCGTGGCGTCGGTCAAGTCGGTGGCGTCAACGGTGCAGCCCGTCGTGGGCGCCAGCAAACCCGCGCCCCGCAACGGCGGCAGCGGGGTTCCGTCGCGCAACGCCTCGAGCCAGCGCACGTCGTCGCGTCGGCGCACCACGCGATCAAGGTCGATCTGCTGGTCGACCCAGGCGAGGGAAAAGCGACGCGCGATGCGGTCGATGTCGCGCGGCGCTACGTCGAGATAGACGATGTGGAGCGAGCGGTTCTGGAGTCCCGCGTAATCGCCGCGGAAGCCGTTCCAGTCGTCGCGGATCAGCTCGAGAAGCGATGCGTCGGTCTGCTGGAAGTGGTAGACGAAGTCGCCGATCCGCAGCGCCATGTGGCCGCCGCTGGCGCCGCCGACGTTCGCTTCGACGTGGATGAAGGCGAGCGGAGCCGGTGGTTCAGTGTCGATGCCGTCGCGTGGCGACAGCAACAGCAGTCCCGGTAGCAATCCCGGCAACCACCACGACAGCAGCGGGATCACGATCGTCTGCCGCCGCTGCCGTCAGTTCCGGCCGCCGGCGTTTCCGACAGGATTCACGCGGCCCTCGAAGGCGTTGGCGATCAGGCCCGGCGCGAGCGGCGCCAACTCATCGCGCAGGCGCGCAATCCCGCGTTCGTCAAGCTCGCCGGTCAGGACTACCGCGTGCAACGCGGCGGAGGTGTCGGGTGCCGACTCCCAGTCGGAGATGCCGTGCAGCTCCGCGATGAGGCCGACGCCGCGCACGAGTTCGCCGGCCGGTTCGTCGCGGCCGAGGCAGGCGACCGCGAACGAGTAGACGTCGCGTTGGTAGCTCTGCGAGACGTGTGCACCGCCACCGCTGCCGGACGAGCGGGAGCCCGAACCCGATCCACTCGAGTCCGACGAGTTGCGCAGGTCAGAGTCGAACGTCGAGCAGCCCGCGAACGCGAGCAGGGTCGCCGCGAGCAGCGAGCCCGCGAACGGTTTGCGCGACGTCATGACCGCGTCCGGCGGCCGCTGCCGACGAGCCCGATGGCGACGATGACCACCAGCAGAAGCGTCAGTCCGCCACTCGGGAAATAGCCCCAGCCGTGGCTGTAACCCCACGTCGGCAGCACTCCGATCACCAGGGCGATGACGATCACCAGCAAGACGAGTCGAAGCGTGGAGTTCATGGCGGCACCATCGAGGGTGTGATGTCGGAGCGTGGGCCGTTCGGGCGGGACGGCACTTGGCTGCGATCGCAACGTCCGTGCCGTCGGCATCTCGCTTGCCGTCCAGCAGTCGTTCGACGCACCAATCAAGGAGGCGTCATGGGCTCGGACCTCGACAAACGCGGCATCAAGAACGAGATCAAGGGAAGCGTGAAGGAAGCCGAGGGAAAGGCGCTCAAGACCATCGGCAACGTGACCGGCAACGAGTCGGAGCAACGGAAGGGCGACGCCAAGGAATTGGAGGGAATGGTGCAGAAGGCGACCGGGGAGGCTCAGCGAGAGATCGCGAAAGAGCGCTGAGAGTGCCACGAGTCGCACTGCTCCGTTCCATCCGGGATGCGCGATTCTTCAATGCGCGCCGGCCAAAGCCGCTCAACGCGGCCGGTTGCCGCCTTCGTCGCCGTCCTCCGTGTAGCCCAACTCCGCCAGCTCCTTCTTCAACTTCGCTGACCCTGTATCGCTTTTCATCCCAGCGATTCTGAGACCGTGTGGTGCAGTCGAAGAAACGTGGCTGAATCGGACGCACGGACGCCATTCGGCGGGTCGGTTGGCTGAATCCCGTGCGCCGAACTCGGCCGAAGCTCGCACGACGAGGTACTCGCTGCGAGCGAATCGCGACGGGGGTGAGGGATCCGAAGGCGTCGCGAGCTCTACGCCGCGAGGCGGTGGCGGTACGACAAAAGCCCTCCGAGCCGTGAATCGCGCGTGACTCGTCCGGTCGGGGCTTTGACGTCAGTGCGCGGCTCGATGAGCACGTTGCCGATGCCTTGGTGGTTCCGCTCGGCGTTGTAGTGCGAGACGAATCGGCGCACGTGCGGGACAGAGCACCATCTCGATGCCGTGGTCTTCGAGGACACCGCGGAACGCGTCGCTGAACTTCCCGTCGCGGTCGAGGATCAGGAACCGCTTCTTCCGCAGGAAGCCATCGACGCAGTCGGTCAGGTTCCTTGCGATCTGGTGCGTCCAGCGAAGGCTGGCGCGTTCAGCGGGAGTCAGTCCCGCCGAGGGAGACGCCATCTCCTCGTAGCTTGGATGGCAGGTAGGAGCGAAAGCAATGACCTGAAGCCCATCGACAAATCCCTCTTCGGGAGGGTGAGCGAGCGGTCGGGCCGTAACGAGAGTGAACGCAGTAGTAGCCCCGAAAGAGAACTAGACCCCGGAGGTCGAGGCGATCAGGTCGCGCTGAAGGCAGCACGACTCGGTACTCGATGGCAAGCAGACCGAGTCGCTCCGGCGGGGTGGTAGCGACGGCACGATCGCAAGGACGCGCTGAGCAACTGGAGAGGCCCTCCTCGTCCCGTCGCGAAAGCGGCGGAGCAAGGTAGGCCGGATAACCGGCGAACCCGGGAAACCGGCTGAAGGCGAGAGGGCGTCGGATAGGCGCGTAGTAGCGTTGAAGCGGGGTAATTCCCGTGGAGCGAAGGCGCCTTGCTGTCGGTGTTTCTCCGTCAACATGAAAGGCAGCGGTGAGATGACAAAGGCACCGATCGGTCTGCACGATCTGAGACGGAGGATCTACGTCAAGGCGAAGGCCGAACCGTCTTGGCGTTTCTGGGGGCTGTTCGTGCACGTCTGCAAGATGGAGACGCTACGCGAGGCGTACGCGCTGGCCAGGTCGAACGACGGAGCCCCAGGTGTGGATGGGATCACGTTCGATGCCATCGAGGTCGCCGGAGCGGAGCCCTTCCTCGAACAGATCCGTGCTGAACTTGTCTCTCGTGCGTATCGGCCACAGCGGAATCGGCGGAAGGAGATCCCGAAGGAAGGCGGCAAGGTCCGCGTCTTGGGGATTCCGACCATTCGAGACCGTGTGGTTCAGGGTGCGCTGAAGCTCATCCTGGAGCCCATCTTCGAGGCTGACTTCCAACCGGGTTCGTTCGGGTACCGGCCCAAGCGAGCGGCTCATCAGGCGATTCGGACGGTGGCAGAGGCCATCGTGCTCTCCAAGACGCGAGTCATTGACGTCGACCTGCGCGCCTACTTCGACAATGTGCGGCATGACGTGCTGCTCGCGAAGGTGGCTCAACGCGTGTCGGACGTCGAAATCCTCGCCCTACTGAAGCAGATGCTCAAAGCCGCCGGCAGGAAAGGCGTCCCCCAAGGAGGCGTGATCTCGCCGCTCCTCAGCAACCTCTACCTCAATGAGGTGGATCGGATGCTCGAGAAAGCCAAGCGATTCACGGCGGACGCGTACACGCACCTGGAGTACGCGCGTTACGCGGACGACCTCGTGGTTTTGGTCGACGGCTTTCGCCGCCATGAGGGACTGCTCGTTGCCGTGAACCGACGACTCCGGGAGGAACTGGCCAAGCTCTATGTGGAAGTGAACGAAGAGAAGAGTCGAGTCGTGGATCTGGCGAAGGGGGATAGTTTTGGATTCTTGGGCTTCGAGTTTCGCCGTGTGCGGAGCCTGAGCGGCAAGTGGCGACCTGACTATGCGCCGAAACTCAAGAAGCGCACGGCGTTGCTGCGGAAGCTCAAGGAAGTATTCCGGCATCACCGCTCCCAACCGCTTGAACGGGTCGTGGCCGTGATCAATCCGATTCTGAGAGGGTGGGTGAATTACTTCGCCATCGGTCATTCGTCTCGATGCTTTCAATTCGTGCGCGACTGGGTGGAGCACAAGGTGAGGCGGCATTTGATGCGCGCACAGAAACGCAAAGGCTTCGGGTGGAAGAGGTGGAGTAGATCGTGGCTCTACACGGCACTGGGACTCTTCGATGGGTACCACGTGTCGCCGCGAGGAGCGCGGTCGAAAGCACTCGCCGCCAGATAGGTCACATAAGCCGTGGCGCGAAACCGGCAGGTGAGCCGAGTGCTGGAAACCAGCCCGCTCGGTTCGACGTGGCGGGAGCTGGAAACGGGTCTCGCAAGGGATACCGCGCCAGCTCCCGACCCGACCTTCATGAAGTCGTCGTCGGGGTTGGGCGTGCTCCCGACGATCGTCACGGCGCGCGTCGCGAGGTCGATGACGAAAAACGTGCAGTACGTGACCAGGCCCCCGCGCGGTCCAGCCCTCGGTCGAGAAGAAGTCACCGGCGGCGATCGAAGCGGCGTGCGTGCGCAGAAACTGCCGCCACGTCGTCCGCTTCGCGCGCTCGGGTGCCGGATCGATCGCGTGCCGCTTGAGAAGTTTCTTGATCGTGTTCGCCGCAACGACATGGCCGAGGTTCTTGAGCGCGCCCTGGATTCGGTCGTAGCCCCAGGTCAGGTTCTCGCGCGCCATCCGGACGACGAGCTCTGCGATGCGCTGCATGACGAGCTTCCGGTGCCAGCGCAGGATCGTCTCTGGCGTGACGATCGACGCGAACTCGTCGAGGCCCCTCCGGCCGAGAGCGGCACCGCGCACCGCAAGTCGCGCTCGCTGGTCGTCGGTCAGCCGGAGTTTCCGGCGACCGAGCTGCGCTCTGAGGATCGGGTTCTTTTCGCGGAGGTACTCGAGCACGCGCTGCTGGTGGCGGTTCAGCCAACCGGCGAAGACGACGGTCAGGACGTGGAGGATGGGGGGCATGGGGCGCGGGAGCGTGGCGGGCTGGCGCGGCCACGGCACGAGCGTGGTGGGCTCATGCGATCAGCGCCAATCTTGTGGCGGCTGAAGCGGACCGCGACCGATCGATTGATTCCGCCAGGCAATCGGACACGATGCGTTAGTTCGGGGGCGGCTGTTCTGTTGCACCCGATGCGCATCGACGGTACGCCGCCCGTCTCTCGGCTCCTGCCCCGGCCAGTCAGCGCTTCCTCGAGACATCCAGTTTGTCGATCTTGGCCCTCGACATGATGGACTCCTCGCTGCGCTTGAGGGCGATGCCGATGGCCTTCAGGCTCATGCCCTTCCCGGCCATCAGGTGTAGCTTCTGAATCTCGCTCGGCGTCCAGGGCTGCCGATGTCGCTCGAAGTGTTCTTTCATGTTCAGTTGCTGCTCACCCTACCCGTCAGACAGGCAGCGCTTGGTCTTGCGCGATGAAGTGAAGAGGCCGTATCCTATAGCGGAGCTGCTGGCAAATCCCCATGTGAAGGCGACCTCGCCGGACCATGAGGCGCGCCGTCGTTCGATGCGCCTGCCGGCGCGAATGACGTCAAGGGCGTAGAGGAGGGGGTGCATTCAGTTGAGGGTAGTCGCCCACTCGCCGACGTGTCGCTGGTGCCACCTGCTCCTGGGCTCGGGGTCGCGGCACTTCGGGGACGATCCCCGAGCGGCTCGGACCATTGGCGACCGAGCCGTTTGATCGGCCATCGATTCCGCCATGAGTTGAGGATTCGGTGGCGGCCGTTCGTTTGCACCCTCCGGGCTTGCCGCGCGGCGCCATCGAGATCCGGATCGTTCGTCGCCGCGCCTCGCGCGGCCGTGCTCAGGGATAGATGTATCCGAGCTGGATCTGCGAGCCGCTGCTGAACGAGAGGTTGCCTTTCGCGAACTTGTCGGTCAT
>JANNXA010000034.1:0-214119 GCA_031409275.1 Planctomycetota bacterium | reverse complement strand
TGCCGCGATCGCAGATCCGCGACCTGTTCGCGCCTTACCGACCACGGGACCCTCGCTCGCTCTGCCATTGGGAAGTCTCCAGACGGAGACGATCGACCAGGCTCGGCGACGAGGCAAGGCGGGGTTCACGTGACGCGTACGTCCCAGACGATGACCTCTCCGAATGGATCGGATGGCGTGCCCGTTCCAGTCAACGGGATCACCGCCATGTTGATCGCATCGAATGTCGTAAGAGTTGGGGGCCATGCTGCGGGGCCGTTCAGCGTCGGGTGGTCGAACCCTTGTGCCCACGAACCAAGTCCGGGCGTCCCTTGCCGAGCCTCTGCTGTGGCGATCACGGCCAACATCGTCAGCAAGACTTCCAGCGCAATTCGAGCTCGCATGATCTTTGCTCCTCTTCTTGATCGGCCCACCCATTGTCAGCCTCGCGGTCAACACGAGTGAAGGATCTCCGCAACTCTCAGCCCGACACTGGCTGGAGCCAATGGACGCTTGCGCATGCCAAGTGACTTCATTCTTCGAGGACATGATTCCGATCACTTCGTGAGAGCGTCCCCTTGCGCAGCGCCGGGCACTGTCAATTTGGCGAGCAGTGCTGGTGTGCCAACGATTGCTGCGCCACCCTTCCATAGATAGAGCGAGCCGACATCCACCCTATTGAGATCCGCCCATGGTGTTCCGCTCGCGATGTCGAGAACACCGTCGCCTGTGACGTCGGCGAGGTAGTAACCCTGCGCGGTCGCTCGACTCATGAAGTCGAGCTGCTTGGCAGCTGAATCGACCAAGTCGGCCCTTGGATCAAGGGTGCCCTGTAGCACGAAGCCTCCCTCCCAGACGTACAGCGCACCAACATCCTGCTTCCCATTGAGGTCCTTGTATTGCGCGCTGGCTACGACATCAGGCAAGCCGTCACCCGTGACATCTGCAATCTGGATCGACTGCCCAGTCGCCAAACCGAGGAAGTCAGACGCGCGACGATTCGACGCTCTCAGCTCAGCGCTTGGAGCGGGAGTCCCAGTGAGCGTGACTCCACCCGTCCAAACGAAGAGTGCCCCCGTGTCCAAGTTGCTGCCGACGTCGAATCGAATCGAACCGGTCACCACATCGAGAACGCCGTCGCCGCTCAGATCGACAAGCTGTACTCCTTGCGCGAACCCTCCGAGGTCACCGAGGAAATCGTTCGTATTGCCGTTGTGGGCGTAGAGCTCCGCGAGCGGCGCAAGCGGGCCACTCAGCATCGGGCCGCCGGCCCAGACGTAGACCGCGCCCCCATCCGACTTGCCTGGGAGCACGTCCGCCCAAATCGATCCTACGATGATGTCGACGTAGTTGTCTCCCGTGACGTCGGCGATCTGGATCGAGAGCCCCGCTTTGACGAAGAAGGTCCCCCCTCCCGTCGACCCCAGCACATCATTCGCCTGCGCTCCGGGGACCGTCAGCGTGGCGAACGGGGCGGGCGTCCCGACCAGCGACGCGCCGCCGCTCCAGACGTAGATCGCACCGACATTCGCTACCCCCGCGAGGTCTGCGAAGCGATCGCCCACCACCAGATCAAGCACACCATCCCCGGTCACATCGTCGACCAGCACGCCCTGGCCCAGCGCGTCGCCGAGCCAGTCGAAGGCGACCGCACCGGTGATGGCGAGCGTCGCGAGCGGCGCCGACGTCCCGATCAGCGCCGCGCCGTCCCAGACGTAGACCGCGCCCGCGTCGAGCACTCCGCCGACGTCGGCGTTGCTGGCCGCCGCGATGACATCGATCCGGCCGTCACCGGTCACGTCGTCGAGAAGCATCCCGCGACCGCTTACCCCACCGAAGTCGATCAGGCCGAGCTGGTCGGCGTATTGGCCGCCTGGCACCGAGAGCGTTGCGATCGGCGTCGGCGCTCCGGTCAGCGTGCCGCCACCTCTCCAGATGTAAATCGCCCCCGCTCCGGCGACACCGCCGGCGGTGGCCCAAATTGTGTCGACGACGAGGTCAGCGATGCCATCGCCCGTCACGTCAACGATTTGCCCGACGGTGCCGGGATAGAGCAGCGCCGCCAAGTCGTAGGGATCGCCCACGTAGCCCAGCATGCTGGTGGTGGCGGCCCCTGGGATCGTCAGCGTCGCGCGCGGCGCGGGCGCCCCTTGCAACGCAGCGCCACCCTTCCAGACGTAGATCGCGCCGGCATCGACGACGCCGTTCACGTCGGTGTAGTTCGAGCCCGCGATGACGTCCAGCACCGAGTCACCCGTCACGTCGACCAACTGCGTGACGGACATCCCCAAGCGGTCGTAGGCCACCGCGGTCGGTGCTGTGAGCGTCGCAAACGGCGCCGGGGTGCCGGCGAGCATCGGCCCACCTCTCCATATGTAGAGGGCGCCCGCCGATGGGACACCATTGACAGTGGCTTCCATTGCCCCCGTGACGATGTCGATCACCCCGTCGCCTGAGACATCCGCGAGTTGGATCCCCTGTCCACTGCGCGCAGTGAGAGAGTCGTAGGCCTTTGTGCCCGGAATCGTCAGTGTGGCAAGCGGCGCCGGCGTGCCGGTGAGCGTCGATCCTCCCTGCCAGACGTAGATTGCCCCTGCTTGGACGGCGCCCCCCACGTCGGCTTCGTAGGTCCCGACCACGATGTCGAGGACTCCATCCGCGCTGACGTCGGCGAGCTGGAGCCCTTGACCTTTCCACGGTTCCCCGAGCCGGTCGTACTTGGCCGCCCCTTGAACCGAGAGGGTCGCGTCGGGAGCGCCGGATGGTGACGCGCCCCCCTTCCAGATGTAGACCGCTCCAGAATCCACGATGCCACGTGCGTTCGCGTACTGCGCTCCCGCCACCGTGTCGAGCACACCATCACCGGTGACGTCGCCGATCTGGATCATCGCCGCGACGGTCTCGCCCTCGACGCGCAGGTCGACCGTCGTGAACACGGGCACGTCGGGGTGGGCGAGGTCGGTCGCTCGGAAGGTCAAGTGCTGCAGCCCGCCGACGTTGTTCGGGACCAGCCAGCGCACCTTGCCGATCGCCGTCACCCAGTCACCGGTGCCGGGCTTTCCGAGCCGGCCAAGCAACCACTGCTGACGATCCTGCACGAACATGCAACCCGGCGGCGGATTCAAAAGAGCCAGCGTCACCTTCGCCGGCTGTGGGCTGGTCGCCCGCACGGTGAACTCCACCAGATCCCCGGCCATGACCACCGTACCGGGCGCCAGCGTCGTCGTCAGCGTCGCACCGAGCGACGACCTGCCTCGCGCCCACTTGCCGCTTGGCGCCGATTGAGCGAACGCCGCCGCCAGCGACAGCACCGCCGTCAGCGTGAACGGCAGCAACCCGAAGACCTGCTTCATCGCCATCGACTCACTCCACGAAGTACCCAGACCGGGCCTCGGCGGCGAATGGCTACGGCATAGCGCGGGCAAGGCAGGGCCGCCAGCGGCCCCCAGCTCAGCCGCCGCGAGGTAACGTCGCCCGGCCCCGTAGACGAATCGACTCAACCACCGTCGGGCCCGGACGAAGGGGTCACTTATGCAGCAGTGGCGAACGATGCCGGCAGCGCTGGGGCTCTGCGTGGCGCTGGTGACCGCGGTTTTTGCTGCGGCCGGCCTGGCCGCGGATCGCAAGCCGGTCGCGATCCGCGGCCAGGTGGTCGGCGCCGATGGGGTCGCGATCGCCCATGCCGACGTCTTCGTGACCACGACGACCTTCTTCGGCGCCGAAGCGGCGACGGTCGTCCTCGCGCGCCCCGTGTGCGATGCCGATGGGCAGTTCGCCTTCGAGGTCGACGCGGACGAAGTGCAGGAGCTTGGCAGCCACAGCCTCGCGTTCTGGGCCCACGCCCCCGGCCACGCGCTCGGCAAGGGGCTCGTCAACCTCTTCCAACCACCCAATGGCCGCCCCGTGCTGGTCGAGCTGCCGGCCGAGTTCACGCAGCCACTGATGGTGCTCGACTCTTCCGGCGCACCGATCGTCGGTGCGCGCGTCACACCGCAATGCGTCGGCGACGATCGCTGGATCCCGCCGCAAGAGCTGTGCGAGCGCGCCGCCGGGATCACGGACCACGAAGGGGTCGCGCCACTGCCACTCGTGGAGGCCGCCGCACTCGGCAGCGTCCTGGTCGTTTCGCCCGATCGCAGCTCTCAGCTCGTGACGTGGACCAACGGAAGCCACTTGCCGCAGGTCACGCTCGGCGCCACCACGAAGATCCACGTCACGCTCACGGCCGGTGGCGCGCCGCTTCCTGCCGGCCGCACCGTCGACGTCCGGGTCACTCTTGTGGATCCGCTCGAATCCTCGCTGACGCGTCAAGAGCGGCGGCGCCTGCTCACCGACGATCAGGGCGCCATCACGCTGGAGCATCTGCTTCAGGGCACCGTGGCGTTGCAGCTCGAGCCCGATCGCACCTTTCCATGGCAGCTCGTGAAGACCCTGCTCCTCGACAAGGACCTGGTGGCGAGCGTCGAGATCGACGCCGTTTGGGCCTTCGAAGTGGCGGGGCGCGTCGTCGATGCCGGCGACGGCGCGCCGATCGCCGGCGCGGTGGTCGAGTCGGTCGCCGTCCCGCCGAGCTCCGTCGTCAGCGACCGCGAGGGCGCGTATCGCTTGTGGTCAACGGCGCTGCGGGCACCCACGATCGTCGTTCGTGAAGCTCCCCGCCCGTGGTGCGTGCTGCCGAAGGGACCCTACGTCGAAGTGGCGGTACCGACCGCAACGAACACGACCGCGCCGATCGCCGCCCCCCTCGCTGTCGCGCGCGGCCGTGCGATCCGCGGACAGGTGCACACAGCGGACGGCAAGCCGGCCGCTGGCGCGTGGGTGAAGCTCGCTCGGCCAGACGATCAGGACCTGCGCACGTTTCGCTGGCCAACCGCGACGATCTGCGACTCCACTGGAGCCTTCGCGCTGACCGGGATCGAACGCGGGCTGAGCTGGCTGCTCACGGCGCAACGTGGCGATGAAGCGCTGCGCGAGCCCATCACCATCGACGCCACCGACGAGGACGTCATCGGCCTCGAGATCGCCGTCGAATCGACCGGCGCGCTTGGTCCGAGCGTTCTCGTCGTGCGCGAGAGCGGCGAGCCGATCGTTGGCGCGCGGCCGAAGCTCTGGCGGCGCTACGTCGAACCGCAGCACGGCATGCGCCTCGAGCGCGATGTCGACGGCGAGTCGGGCGAGACGCCCACCGCGCTCACCGACGCCGACGGACGCGCAACGTATCCGCGTCGCATCGACGCCACGTCGGAGTATCGCTGGGTCGTCTCCGCCACGGGCTTCGCGCTCGCCACCAGCGAGTGGTTCCGGCTCGACGGCGACGGCGGTGACCACGCTCCCGCCCGCGTGACGCTCCGACCGCTCGCGGCCATCCGCGGTCGCGTCGTCGATCGCAGCGGTCGACCGCTGGCCGGCGTTCGCCTTTTCCAATCCGGCGACGGGCCGCGACGCACGGAAACGAGGAGCGACGCGGACGGCCGTTTCGAACTCGCTGGCTACCTCCCCGGCAACGGCTTCCTCTTCGCCGAAGCGACCGGATATCGACGGCGCGGCATGGCGATCGTGGCGCCCACCAGCGACGTCACGCTCGCGCTCGCCCGCAGCGACGAGCCGCCCTGGCGCGCGCTGCACACGCTTGCGCCCCCCATCGATCGCGCCGCAGAGCTCGCCACCGCCGACGCGCTACTGGCGCCCGTGATGGACGTGGCGCGCGCCCATCCCGACGACGGACCCAACCACCGCCTGCTCCAGCAATTCGCCTGCGTCGATCCGGCGCGTGGGCTGACGGCAATCGACCACGGCCTCTTCCAGGACAGCTGGTTTCGCGATTACGCACGGCGGCCCATCGCGCAGCAGCTGCTCGCCGCCGATCTCGACGATGCGCTCGCAGTCGTGCAGTCGATGGAGACGGCGCAGTTCCGAACGGCCGGCTTCCTCGACGCGGTCGAACGGCGTCCCGACATGGACGCCGCGACGCGACGAGCGTTGCTCTTCGAGGCGCTGGCCAACGCCCGCCAGATCGACTCGCCCGGCATGCGGGTCGTGGTGCTCGCCCGCGTCGCCGAACACTTCGCAGAACACGACGACCCCGAGCTCGCGCAGCGGATCCTCGCCGAGGCGATGCCCAACGCCGGCCAGCTCGGGAGCGACGACTGGGAGGAATACGCGCGGGGCGCGTTTGCCGAGGAGCTGGCGAGCTTCGACCTGCCGCGCGCACTCGCGCTTTGCGACAGCCTGAAGGACCCGAACGAGTACGACCGCCATCGCGCCAACATCGCGCACGAACTGGCAGGTCGCGATCCGCAAGCCGCCGAGCGAGTGCTGGGCGAGGTGCGCCAACCCACCCGTCGCGACCGCGCAACCTTGCGGGTCTGCTACCGGATGGCGCCGCTCGACCTCGCGCGCGCCGAGGCGATCGCGCAGCGCATCGGGGAGCCACAGCTGCGCGCGCAAGCGCATCTCTTCATGGCGCGCGCGCTTGCCGATGGCGAGCCGGACGCTGCCCGTGAACTGCTGCTGCGCGGCTTCGCCGAACTGGAGACGATCGGCCGCGGCGACGAGATCCTCACCAACTACGACCGTTGCGTCGCTGGACTCGGACTGGCGCACCTCGTCACGGCGGAAGCCGTCGCGCCCGAGCTCGTCGACGAACTCCTGTGGCGCGCACTCTCGTGGCGGCGCGCGCAAGGAGTCACCCCCGACTGGGAGCTCGACGGCTGGATCGTGCAGCGCGACGGCTCGATCGCGCTGGGACTCGCGCGCTACGACCGCGACGCCGCGCGCCACCTCCTCGCATCGCTCGATCCATCGCTCCCCGAGCTGCTCGCGGGCGACCACGAAGAGACGACCTTCGCGCTCCAGGCGTGGGCGCTGATCGATCCCGACCATGCATGCCAGCTGCTCGACAGCGACGCCGCGCGGATCGACCCATCGCGGGCGACCACGTCACGTGACTACCGGCGAGGCGCCGTCATCGGCATGCTCGCTCGCCCGAGCAGCGAGCGATTCGACGCCGCGCTCGAGAGTGCGCTCGGCGTCTGGATTCCCGACACCGAGGATTGACCGCGAGGAGGCTGCCATGCTCGTGCTGATTGCCGCGGTCTGTGGGTTCGCCGCCGGAAGCGACTGGCACTGGGTCGCGCCGCCCGCGGACGCGAACGCTGCCGCGAAGTTCGCGGGCGCGCCGCTGCGCGCGTTGACGCTCGAGGAGACGCCGCCCGCGAATGTCGTCGTGAAAGTGGCGCCGCGCGGCAAGGCGCGCTACGCCCAGCTGCGCTTCGGGACCCCCGACTCGCGACGGGTCGCACTCCTGCTCGACTGCGCAGCCGACGGCACGCGCGACCTCTACGCCGACACCAACCGCGATCGCCTGATCGAGACGAGCGAACTCGCGCGCCGCGATTCCGATGGTTGGATCGTGCCGCTCACCGTGGCGCTCGCAGCAGGCGATGACTCAGACGAGAACTCAGGCGATGGCGCCGGCGCGCAGCCAAGTCGCGACCTCTTCTTTCGTGTCGGCAAGAGCGGTGCGGTGCTCGCGTGCGCCGTGCGCGGCTGGCTCGAAGGGACCGCCAAAGTCGCCGGCCGCGAGATCACGGTGCGCCGCGTCGACGGCGATGCCAACGGGCTGCTCGGCGATCTGCAAGATGCGCTTTGGCTCGACCTCGATGGCAGCGGCGAGTGGGATCCGCTGGAGGAGCGCTTCGCCTGCGTGCCGTTGATCCAGCTGTGGGGCCAGCGCTTCGCGGTGCATGCCGACGAGTTCGGCCGGGCGCTCAGCCTCGAAGAGGTGCAGGGGGTCGGCAAGGTGAAGCTGGTGGTGGCAGCGCCGCTGCCGGGCACGCGCGTCGCGTCGCTGCAGGTGACGCTCGGCGCGCGCGACGGCTCCGCCTTCCGCGCGAAGGGCGAGCAGCCGACGCTCGAGCTCCCGCCGGGCGACTATCGCGTCGTGGCGCTGACGGTCGACGTCGCTTCCGACGCGCACAGCGGCTCGACGACCTATGTCTTCACGCGAGCTCGCGACGGCCGCGACAGCGACTGGCACACGCTCACGCGTGAAGGCGAGCTCACCTTCGATCCACTCGGCACGCTGAACTTCGGAGCCGAGGTGACGCCGATCGGCAGCAGCGGCAACGCCTACTCGGTGCAGCCGCAGCTCTCTTCCAGCGAAGGGCTGCGCATCGTCTCCGCGACGACGTCGGACGCGCGGATCGAGCTGCGTGGCGCGCGCGGCGACCTGCTCGGCTCCGCCCGTTCCGGCTTCATGTGAGGCACCTTCTGCACGGCCTCCGTGGGAGTGCCGACGACCGCGACCGGACCGCTCCTCGTGACCGTCGAGTGGGACGGCGGCGTGCTGCTCGGAGCGCAAGCGACCGCCACTTCGGTCGCGGAGCCTGCCGCGAAACGCTGACGCAACGGCTTCGTGGCGTCGAGCCGCGCGTTCGATGAAGAGAAGTTGACGTGCGGCGTGAAGGTTTCGCTTCAGATAAAGAAGGAGCGTCGCCGATCGCTCCTTCCATGCAACTCCACCACTTTGCACGCACCGGCTCGTGGCTGGCTGCGTCGAGCGCCCTCCTCGCTTCAACCGGATGCGTCACGGCGCGCGAACGCGGCGACGACGCCTACCGCCACGGTGATCCTGTCGCTGCACTCGCGTCCTGGAAGCCGCTGGCCGAGCGCGGCGACTCCGAAGCGCAATACCTCGTCGGACTGCTGCACGACGAAGGAGCGGGCGTGCCGGAGGATGACGCGACGGCGGCCCGCTGGTACCAGCTCGCCGCCGAGCAAGGCCATCCCGCCGCGCAGAACAATCTCGGCTACCTCTGCTACGTCGGTTCCGGCGTGGCGCGCTCCCACTCCGAGGCGGCGCTCTGGTACAGCCGAGCCGCGGAACAAGGATTCGCCGCGGCGATGAACAACCTCGCGGTGCTCCATCTGCTCGGTGATTCCGTGCCGCTCGACCTCGGCCGCGCGCACGAACTCCTGTTGGCCGCCGCCGAGAAGGGCGACCCGAAGGCGATGCAGACGCTCGACCGGATCGATCCCGGTCGCGAGGGTTTCGTCGCCGCCCGATGATGCGGCGGCGCGTGGCGATCGCGGCACGTTGCTTGCTCTCCTCCAACGTTTCACACGTTGGTCAAGATCGGCCTCACGCCGATCCGCAAGGGGAGTCTCCATGAGCTCGGATCTGAACAAACGCGGCATCGCAAACGAGATCAAGGGCGGGGCGAAGCAGGGCGCCGGCAAGGTGCGCAACGTCGTCGGCAAGCTGATCGGCAGCGAGTCCGAGCAGCGCAAGGGCGAAGCCAAGGAGATCGAAGGCCGGGCGCAGAAGCTCGTCGGCAAGGCTCAGCGCAAGTTGGCTGACGACAAGTGATCGTGCCCGCGTGACTCGCACTCCCCGTCGCCAAGCGACGGGGAGTTTGTTGCGAACGCGAAGGCTTCGACCAATCGAGCGGCAGCAGGGAATCGTGGGTCAGGCGGGCTAGAAGCGGATCGACCACGCCACTCCGACCGCGTCTTCCTCGATGACGGGGGCAAAGCTCCCGCTCAACCGATTCGACTCAGGAAGCAGACCGTCGCGGCCGGTCGCCGGATCGCCAACGTGCGCGTCATAGATCCAGTTGGTGAGGGCCGCGCCAACGAAAGCGCCTACGGCGACGTCCGAGGGGTAGTGCTGATTGCCCTCGATCCGGCTCATGCCGACGTAGGCGGCCGGCAGGAAGCTCAGGAACCCGACTCCGCGCCACCATGTGTCGGTCGAATCCCACGTCGAGCGAGCGAGCCAGGTCGCGGTACTGAATGCGAACGCCGTGTGCCCCGACGGAAACGACGAGCCGCGTCCGCTTCCAGGTCGCGAGCGCGGGATGGTGAGCTTCAGCAGGCCAGTCGTGGCCATCGTCGCGGTGAGCGACTCGGCGAGCACCTCGAACGAGCTGCCGGAGTCGCCCCCCATCCAATGACCCGCGGCTACACCAAGCGCCGTGGCGCCGAGCGCGACGGTGGCGACGTTTCCGCCATAGGTATTTCCGTCCGTCAGGCGCGGATGGGCGACAGAGCGACGCTCGAGCACGCGATCGTAGACGACCAGCACCGGAGCAGCGAACAGCAGCGACGCCTGCGGGATGAGCCGCAGCGGGTCGTTGACCTGCTGCCCCGCAGCATGGGCCCAGGTGTCGACGTCGGTATGGCGCTCCCACCAACCTTCGTGCGAAGTGGCGGTGCAACAGGCGAGCATCGACAGGCCGAGGCTCGCGCCACTGAACGCAACCGCGGAGAGGCTCTTCATCGAAGGGTCACGGGCGTCGTCTTGGCCATTTGCCGACGCGACGCAACTTCGAAGCCGGAGTTGCCCAGCGCCGATCAAGCCGCGAAATCGAGTCGTCCCTGGTCGACGAAACCGGACTTCTGACGTCGCACCGCGTTCCACCCGCGCTTCGATCCTGCGATCGGCATACGACGTGCTGATGGTGATGGCGACGTCGGATTCACGAGATGCGTCGCGGACGGATCCATCCGATCGAGTTGCTGCGGCGCCTCCAACCTCATGAATCCGAATCGAATCGCGTTGATGTCGCTCGCGGCGCTCAGCTCGAGCTGCGCAACGAAGCCTCATCGCAGCCCGGACCCAGCGCCCCTCTCCCGACCGCTGGCGACCACCGCTTCGAGCGCACCACGCCCGCTCACTCCAACTGGCGACCCGGTGGACGCATCGCCGACGATGTTCCACGGCGACCCGGCGGCGATGAAATACAGCTTCGCCTTTCCGCTCGACCTCGAAGACAACCGCAGTTACCTGATTCCGGCCTTCGAGATCGTCAGCTTCGAACTGCTCCTGAATCAGTGGAATCGCCATTTCATCGATGAAGAGGAGTACGGCAGCGATTCGTCCTCGATCTCCGAGAATCTGCGCTCGAGCTGGGTCGTCGATCATGATCCGTTCGACGTCAACCAGCTGTGGCACCCGTTCGCGGGGTCGCTCTACTTCGGGTTCGCGCGCTCCGCCGGACTGAGCTTCTGGGAAGCGTCGGGCTACACGTTCCTCGGCAGCGCGCTCTGGGAGATCGCCGGCGAGACGGTGCCACCGTCGCTGAACGATCAGATCGTGACCTCTTTCGGCGGGACCTTCATCGGCGAGGCCTTCTACCGCACGGCCGATTGGATCCTCGCCGGGGAGATCGAGCCCGACGGATGGCGCGAGGCGGCCGCCGGCGTCATTTCGCCGCCGACCTGGGTTAACCGGCACGCTTTCGGCGACCGCTTCCGCGCGCCGTACGACCACGACGAGCCGGCGATCTTCGCGCGCGTCGGCCTTGGGGGCAGCCTGAGCACCAAAGTCTCGCGTCAAGGGCGCGCCAGTGACGTCGACCGCAACCATGTCGTCGGGAACTTCGAGATCGACTACGGGTTGCCAGGCAAGCGCAGCGATCAGTGGGAAGATCCGTTCGACTACTTCCACCTCGAAGGCTCCCTGACTTCGAGCACCGACGCGTTCGTGGAGAACGCCTTCATTCGCGGGCTGCTGGTGGGAACCGAATACGGTTCCGGCACGCTGCACGGCCTCGCCGGTGTCTACGGCACCTACTGCTACCTCTCGCCGCAGCTGTTCCAGTTGTCGGCGACGGCCGTCTCGTTCGGCACGACGATGCAATGGTGGTGCACCAACCACATCGCGCTGCAGGGCAACCTCCTCGGGGGCGTCGGCTACGGCGCCGCTGGCCGAAAGTCTGATTCGGACCTCGAGGACGAGTACCACTACGGGATCTCGCCGCAAGCGATCGCCGCGATCCGGCTGATCTTCTGGGACGTCGCGATGCTCGACCTTTCGGCGCGTGATTACTACATCAGCGGCGCCGGATCGAGTGACAGCGGCCACACCGAAAACATCCTGCGCGAACAGGCCGCACTGACGTTTCGCATCCACGAACGCCATGCGATCGGCCTGCAGTACGACCTCTCGCGTCGCGACGTGCCCAACGCCGTCGCTGCGAACGTGCACCAGACGGTCCAGACCACCAGCATCGTCTACAGCTACCTGCTCGGAAACACCCACTCGAGCATGTCCGGCGTGAAGTAGCCGCGGGCGGCGAGCCCGCATCGAGCGACCACCGCTTCGCGGCGGCCCAACCCGTCGATCGTGCAGCGCGATCTACAAAACGCCGACCGACGTGATGCCGCACCGTTCGCCCACGACGGGAGGCCCGCCCGGCGAACGAGGAACGTCGATTGCTTTCGGCGTCCCGCCCACGACGTCGCGTTTCGCGGCTCGCGATCGCAGAGACGGAGTCGATGCAGCTACGGAGCGGCCAGAATGGCGGCGAGGGGGCTTCGCTCGCTGGCGTACTGCTCGGCATCGACGGCCTCGAAGAGCACGCCCGCGTCCTCGCCGCGCGCTTCGGGCTCGCGCGCCGGTCGCGTCGCGGTTCGCGTCGGTTCTTCGGCCGCCTCGCCGACAACGAACGCTTCCTGCGCAAGGCGTTCCTCGTCCTCGCCGACGACGCCCGCAGCGACCAGCCAATCGAGCCTGCGACCGAATGGCTGCTCGACGCCTTCCACACCATCGACGCCGACATCGTCGAGACGCGTCGCAACCTGCCCCGTGACTACTTCCGTCAGCTCCCGAAGCTGACCGCGCTCGAATCGGCCTGCACGTCGCGCATCGAGGCGCTCGCCGTCGAACTGATCCGGGTCAGCGACAGCCGCCTCAGCACCGAGCGAATGCACCATCTGCTCGCGGCGTTCCAGCCGCTCGCACCGCTCACCATCGGCGAGCTGTGGGCGTGGCCGACCATGCTGAAGGTGCGGCTGATCGAGAACGTGAGGGGCCTCGCCGAGGAGATCCTCGCGCGACGCACTTGCCGGCTCGAGGCCGACGCGGTCTGGAACGGCGTCGCTCGCGGCGAGCCGAACGTCGAGCTGCCGGCGCTGCCGGAGCCGCCGACCATGGCGTACACCGCCCAACTTCTGCTGCGCCTGCGCGAGCACGGCCCGCGCTGCGCGCCGATCCGCGCCGTGCTCGAGGCGCGCCTTGCCGCGTCGCAGATCGAGGCGGAGGACGCCATTCGCGCCGACATCCAGGGAGTCGCCGCGAGGCGTGTCTCGATGGAGAACGCGGTCACCAGCCTGCGCTTCTGCTCGAACCTCGACTGGACCGAGTTCGTCGAACGCGAGAGCGTGGTCGAGCAGGTGCTGCTGCGCGATCCCGCGGGCATCCACGGCCAGGCCGAGTTCGCCACACGCGACCGCTGCCGCCATGCCATCGAGGAGCTTGCCGGTCCGACCGCCGAGGAGCAGCTGAAGGTGGCGCTGCGGGCGGTCGAGAGCGCGCGCGCTGCGAGCGGGGAGCCGGGTGTCGACGCGCGCGCGAGCCACGTCGGCTGGCATCTGCTCGGCCGCGGCCGGCGCGCGCTCGAGACCGCGGTCGCGTTCCGGCCGCCGTGGCTGCGTCTGCTGCGACGCGCCTGCTTCTGCCACGTGACGCTGCTCTACCTCGGCGCGCTGATGACATTGACGGCGCTCGTCACGGCAGCGGCGGTGGCCACGATCGACGACAGCGGTTGGCGACTGCTCATCGGGCTGCTCGTGGTGGTGCCGGCAAGCCAGCTTGCCGCGGATCTCCTGCACGTCGCGGCGGTCGCCTTCGCCCCACCGCGTCGCCTCGCCCGCCTGGAACTGAAGGAAGGCGTACCCGCTTCCGCGCGGACGATGGTGGTGGTACCGACCCTGCTCGCGAGCCTCGAAGGAGTGGAGCATCTGCTCGAACACCTCGAGGTGCAGGCGCTCGGGAACGCCGAACCGCACGTCCACTTCGCGCTGCTCAGCGACTTCACGGACGCCACGACCGAGCAACGGCCCGAGGACGCCGCGCTGCTCGCCGCGGCGGTCGCCGGAATCGAACGGCTCAACCGCCGCCACGCCGTCGGCAAGGAGGATCGCTTCTTCCTTTTCCACCGCGCGCGGCGCTTCAGCGCGGCGCAGGGCGCATGGATGGGCTGGGAGCGCAAGCGCGGGAAGCTCGAGGAATTCCATCGGCTGCTCCGCGGCGCGACGGACACCTCGTTCGTCTGCCAGGTCGGAGCGCTCGGGTTGCTGCCGAGCGTCCGCTACTGCATCACCCTCGACTCCGACACCAACCTGCCACGCGATGCCGCGCGCGAGCTGGTCTCGATCGCGCTCCATCCGCTGAACCGACCGCGCTTCGATCCGGCGCGCGGCCGCGTGATCGAGGGGTACGGCGTGCTGCAACCGCGGGTGAGCGTCACGCTCTCGAGCGCGACCGGCTCGCGCTTCTCGCGGATCCACGCTGGCAACGTCGGCGTCGACCCCTACACGACCGCGGTCTCCGACACCTACCAGGACCTCTTCGGCGAGGGGATCTTCACCGGCAAGGGTCTGTACGACGTCGACGCGTTCCGCGCGGCACTCGAGGGGCGCGTCGCGGACGACACGCTGCTCTCGCACGACCTCTTCGAGGGGCTGTTCGCTCGCGTCGCGCTCGTCTCCGACGTCGAGCTGGTCGACGACTACCCGTCGAGCGTGCTGCTTCACGCGCGCCGCGCGCAACGGTGGACACGCGGCGATTGGCAACTGCTGCCATGGCTGTTCGGCAGCGTGGCGCCCCGCAATGGTCGCGTGCGCGACCGTCTGCCATGGATCAGCCGCTGGAAGATCGCCGACAACCTGCGCCGCAGCCTCGTCGCACCGGCCTGCCTCGCGTTGCTGGCGATGAGCTGGACGGTCCTGCCAGGCGCACCGCTGCCCTGGACGCTCGGCGTGCTCGCCGTCCTCGGCCAACCGCTGCTGCGCGAGCTGCTGCGGCTGCTCGGCGGCCCGCCGCCGCAGCAACCGCTGCGAGTCTTCCTCGAAGGAGTGCGCGAGGACGCGGCGCTCGCGGCCCAGCAGGTCGGCGTGACCCTCGTGCTGCTGGCCTACACGACGTGGTCAACGCTGTACGCGATCGCGGTCACGCTGTTCCGCCTCGCGATCACCCGTCGCAACCTGCTCGAATGGCAGAGCGCCGCCGCGGCCGGCGCCAGCGCCCCCGGCTCGCGCGCCAAGGGGACGCGGACGCTATTCCTGCGAGAGATGGCGGCGAGCCCGCTGTTCGCGTGCCTGTTGCTCGGCGCGATCGCCTGGCAGCGGCCGTCCGCGTTGCCGATCGCCGCCCCGTTCGTCGCTTGCTGGCTGTTCGCGCCACTGATCTCCGCCTGGCTCAGCGCAACGGCGCGCCCCGTCACGACGACGCTCCCCGCCAGCGACCGCGCGCTGCTCGGGCGCATGGCGCGGCGGACGTGGCGCTTCTTCGAGACCTTCGTCGGCCCGGACGACCATTGGTTGCCGCCGGACAATTTCCAGGAGGCGCCCGTCGAGGCGCTGGCGCATCGGACCTCTCCGACCAACATCGGTGTCGGCCTGCTCGCGACGCTCGCAGCACGCGACCTCGGCTTCATCGATGCGCGCACCATGGCCGCGCGCCTCGACTCGATGCTGACCGCCGTCGAGTCGCTCGAGCGCCATGAAGGACATCTGCTCAACTGGTACGACACCGTCAGCCTCGCACCGCTGCCGCGCCGCTACGTATCGACCGTCGACAGCGGCAACCTCGCGGGTGCGCTGATCACCCTGGCGGCGGGACTGCCGCGCCTGGTTCACGAGCCGCTGGTCCCCGCCGTCCGGCACGCGGCGGCGCTGGCGACCGCCGAGCTGCTGCAGGAAGCGGTCGCGAATCGGGCTTCGATCGCGCCGGAACCCGACGCGGCACGAGCTGCGTCCCGCGCCACGCTGCAGCGTCTCGCCGACGAGTTCGTCAAGTGGCTCGCCAACACGCCTGCCACCGAAGCGCTGCCGGACGCGATGCGGGCGCACGCCGGAATGCTGCGGAGCGAAGCTGCCCGGATCGCCGAGCGTGAATCGCCCGATCGTGCCGACGGCGACCTCATCCACTGGTCGAATGCCCTCGCCGACGCGCTCTCCGCCACCTTCGAGCTGCACGTGCCGGCCGACCTCGTCGCGCCGATCGAGGCGCTCGCGGAGCGTGCGCGCCTCCTGGTCGCGGAGATGAACTTCCGCTTCCTCTACGAACCGCGGCGCAAGCTCTTCTCGATCGGCTGGCTGCTGGCCGACGCCGACTCGGAGGGGCGCCTCGACGTGAGCTGCTACGACCTGCTCGCGTCCGAAGCCCGGCTCGCGAGCTTCATCGCCATCGCCAAGGGCGACGTTCCTCAGGAACACTGGTTCCGACTCGGCCGCTCCCTCGTCGCAGTCCATCGCGAACCGGCGCTCGTGTCCTGGAGCGCGTCGATGTTCGAGTACCTGATGCCGCAGCTGTTGCTGCGCTCCTATCCCGACACGCTGATCGAGGCGAGCTGTCGAGCCGCGTTGCGGCGCCAGATCGACTACGGCGAGGAACGCGGCGTGCCGTGGGGCATCTCCGAGTCGGCCTATGCCTTCGTCGATCGCCACGGGCACTACCAGTACAAGGCGTTCGGCGTGCCGGGGCTCGGCCTGAAACGCGGCCTGGCCGACAACCTCGTCCTCGCGCCCTATGCGACCGCGCTCGCGACGATCGTCGATCCGCGCAAGGCGAGCGACAACCTGCGCGCGCTGTCGCGACTTGGCCTTGACGGCCGTTACGGCAGCTACGAAGCGATCGACTTCAGCAACGCGCCGTCGATCGGGACTCCGTGCGTTGCGATCGGCGACGGAGTGATCGTGCGGACCTTCATGGCGCACCACCAGGGGATGACGCTCGTCGCCCTCGGTGCCGCGCTGCTCGGCCCCGACATGGTCGCGCGCTTCCATGCCGATCCGTACATCCAGAGCACCGAAGCGCTGCTGCAGGAGCGCGTGCCACGGAACGCGCCGATCACCCGGCCGCGCCCGCAGGAGATGAGCGCGCGGACACCAGCATCGGCCAGCGCGCCGCGCCGCTACACCACCGCCGACACGCTCCATCCGCAGGCGCACTTCCTGTCGAACGGCGGCTACACCGCGATCGTCACGCAATCGGGCGGCGGCGCATCGATCTGCCGCGGCCGAACCGTCACGCGATGGCGCGAGGATCAGACGCGTGACGGCGGCAGCCAGCTGATCTACCTGCGCGACGTCCGCAGCGGCATCGTCTGGTCGGCGACCCACCAACCCGGAGTGCGCGAGCCCGAGAGCTACAGCGCGACCTTCCTGCCCGAACGCGCCCTGTTCCGACGAAGCGATGACGAAATCGACACGCAGCTCGAGGTGACGGTGTCGCCCGAGAGCGACGTCGAGGTGCGCCGCCTCACCGTCACCAACAAGAGCCACCGCGCGCGCGAGATCGACGTGACCAGCTACGTCGAGTTCTCGCTCGCCTCGCTCGTCGACGACCTCGCCCACCCCGCGTTCGGCAAGCTGTTCCTCGAGACCAGTTACCTGCCGGCATGCGCTGCGATCCTCTGCTCGCGTCGACCGCGCGCCGCTGACGAACCGGGCGCCTTCGCGATTCACGTGTTGAGCGTCGAAGGGCACCTGCAAGGCGCGGTCGAGTGCGAGACCGATCGTGCTCGCTTCATCGGCCGCGGGCACCAACTCGACGACCCGATCGCGCTCGACGGGCGCTCGCTCTCGGGCACCACCGGCGCGGTGCTCGATCCCATCGCGAGCCTGCGGCTGCGCATCCGGCTCGCGCCGGGCGGATCGATTCGAATGGCATTCGCGACCGGAATGGCGAGCGACCGAACGCGGGCGCTGGCGCTGGCGGAGCAGTACCACGATCCGACCGCCGCGGCGCGAGCCTTCTCGCTGGCCTACACCAACGCGCGAGTGGAGCTCGCCCACCTCGGCATGAATCCGGACGAAGCACAGCTGTGCATGGACCTCGCCTCGCGAATCTTCTGGGCCGATCCTTCGCTGCGCGCCGAATCGGAAGTGGTCGCTGCCAACGAGCAGGGGCAGCGGGAACTGTGGCCCCACGGCATCTCCGGCGACTTGCCGCTGCTGCTGGTGCGCGTGGTCGGGGACGAGGGGCTTCCGCTGGTGCGTCAGGTGCTGCGCGCGGTCGACCTGTGGCGTCTGAAGGGGCTCGCGGCCGACATCGTGCTCTTGAACGACCATCCGACCAGTTACCGCGACCTCTTGCAGGAGCAGCTGGCCGCGCTGATCGAGAGCGGTTCCTGGGCCGCGACCAAAGGACGCGCAGGCGGCAGCGTCTTCCTGCTGCGCGGCGACACGATGGGATCGGCGGCGAAGCTGCTGATCTCCGCAGCCGCACGCGCGGTGCTGCACGGCGATCGCGGCTCGCTGCTCGAGCAGATGCGACCGCGCGCACCGCGCCCGCTGCTGCCGGCTCGATTCGAGCCTCGCCGCCTACCGACCAGCGAAACGGCGGCCGACACCGCGCAGGTGACGGCTCGCATCGCGCCAGCGGTACCAGCGCTGCGGCTGATGAACGGGCTCGGCGGCTTCTCGGCGGATGGCAAGGAGTACGTGGTCGTGCTCGAAGGCGACGCCGAGACGCCGCTGCCTTGGAGCAACCTGCTGGCGAATCCGGGTTTTGGCGCGCTGGTGACCACCTCCGGGATCGCCTTCACGTGGGCCGAGAACAGTCGCGAGAACCGCCTGACCACGTTCGCCAACGATCCGGTGAGCGACCCGCTGTCGTCGCTGCTGCTGTTGCGAGACGAGGAGAGCGGCGAGACGTGGAGCGCGACGCCCGGACCGCTGAAGCGCGTGCAAGGGGGCGGCCGCTGGATCGTGCGCCACGGCGCCGGCGTCACGCGCTGGCAGCGCGGCGTGGCGGGAATCGCGCAAGAGCTCACGCTCTTCGTCGACACGGTGGACCCGGTTCGCTTCGCGACGCTCGTGCTCCGAAACCACAGCGGGCGACGCCGCGAGCTCACCGTCTTCGCGTACGACGAGTGGGCGCTCGGTCCGGCGCGCCCAGGCCATCGCCACCACATCGTCACCGAACTCGACCCCAGGTCGGGCGGCGTGCTGGCGAGGAACCCGTTCCAGCAGGATTTCAAGGCGAGGGTCGCCTTCTCGGCCGCCTCGCAACGGCCGGTCGCCGTCAGCGGCGATCGCACCGAGTTCCTCGGCCGCAATGGCTCGCCGCGCGACCCCGCCGCGTTGCGTCGCGTCGAGCTCTCGGGAAACGTCGGCGCCGGACTCGACGCGTGCGCGACGCTGCAGCTGCGCATCGACCTCGCCGCCGGCGAGACGCGCGAGATCGTCTTCGTCCTCGGCCAGGGAACGAGCCGCGAGCATGCGCGCGACCTGATCGAACGCCACGCCAACATCGCTGCCGCCAGCGCCGCGCTGATCCGCGTCGAGGCGCGCTGGGACGAACTGCTCGACTCGATCAAGGTCGAGACCCCCGACGATTCCTTCAACCTGATTGTGAACCGCTGGTCGCTCTACCAGCTCATCGCCTGCCGTCTATGGGCGCGCAGCGGCTACCACCAGCCAGGCGGCGCCTACGGCTTCCGCGATCAACTGCAGGACGTGCTGGCGTTGACGTTGACGCAACCGGAACTCGGTCGCGAGCACCTCCTGCGTGCCGCGGCGCGCCAGTTCGCCGAGGGCGACGTTCAGCACTGGTGGCATCCCGGCAGCGGCGTCGGCGTGCGAACCCGCTGCTCCGACGATCTCCTCTGGCTGCCGTTCGTGGTCGCGGAGCACGTCGAAGCGACCGGCGACCGGGCGCTCCTCGACGAACTCGTCCCTTTCCTCGTCGCGCCCGAGATCGCTCCGGGCGAGGAGAGCAGCTACGGGAGCCCGGCCAGTTCGGCGACGGGCGAGACGATGCTCGAGCACTGCCTGCGGGCGACCGATCGAGCGCTGAACTGCGGGCCACGCGGCCTGCCGTTGATCGGAAGCGGCGACTGGAACGACGGGATGAACCGGGTCGGCCACCTCGGCCAGGGCGAAAGCGTCTGGCTCGGGTGGTTCCTTCACATGGTGCTGCAGCGGATGACGCGACTCTGCGAAACGCGCAGCGAACTCGCGGCGCGCGCGACGCGCTACCGCGCCGAAGCGCTGCGCCTCGCGGAACGGCTGGAGCAGAGCTGGGATGGCGAGTGGTATCGCCGCGCCTATTTCGATGACGGAACGCCGCTCGGCTCGGCGCAGAACGATGAGTGCCGCATCGATGCGATCGCGCAGTCGTTCGCCGTCCTGTCCGGCGCGGGTGATCCGCGGCGCGCCGAACTCGCCACCGATTCGGTGCGCACGCAGCTGATTCGACGTGACGCCGGATTGGTGCTGCTGCTGACGCCGCCGTTCGACCACGGTGCGCGCGACCCTGGTTACATCAAGGGTTACGTGCCCGGAATCCGCGAGAACGGCGGTCAGTACACCCATGCAGCCATCTGGGCCGCGATGGCGATCGCGAAGCTCGGTCACGGTGACGAAGCGGTCGAGCTGTTCCACATGATCAACCCGATCAACCACACGCGCACCGCACAGGATGTGCAGCGTTACAAAGGCGAACCCTACGTCAGCGCTGGCGACGTCTACGCCCACCCGAACCACCTCGGACGCGCCGGCTGGGGCTGGTACACCGGCTCGGCCGGCTGGCTATGGCAGCTCGGCGTGACCAGCATCCTGGGTCTCGCGCGTCACGGGCCGACGTTCGCGGTCGATCCCTGCATCCCCGCCGAGTGGCCGCACTGCACGTTGCATTGGAAGAGCGGCCGCACGCGCTATCGGATCGCCATCGAGAACCCGCTGCGTCGCTGCCGAGGTGTGGCGAGCGCGACGCTCGACGGCGCCGCGGTGGACGCGCGCGCGATCCCGTGGACGGACGACGGAGGTGACCATGTCGTGGAAGTCGTCCTGGGCCACACGGCGCCGCGGGACACGCCCTGACCGGCAAGGACCGGGCAACGCGGTGCGACGACGCCGACCGCGCACGGAGCGCGATATGCGTTGGTTCTCGAATCGAGGGGGATCGGCGGCGCCGATCGACACGACGAGTTCTCCAAAGGAGTGCCAAACATGGAGTCTGCGACGCGAACTCCCGCGCTCACCGAGCCGAATGCGCCACCCTCCGGACGATGGGCCTTCGCCGACCGCACCCAACTGTTGATTTCCACAATCGGCGGCGGCGCGATCGGTGCCATCCTCGGCTCCCTTCTGGTCGCCACGCAAAGCGCCTCCACGTCGGGCGGCTCCGGGTGGATCGGTGCCCAGTGGATCGCGGCGCTCCTGATGGTCGGTGCCACGACGCTGGTGGGCATCTTCGTCGGCGCGATGTTGACCCGCACGGCGGTGCAGGGGCTGCGGATGCGATTCGCTGCACAAGGGCTGGCGATCCCGTCGGTCGCGAGTCGTTTGAGCGAGGCGGCGCGCTGAGCGCGTCAAGCCCGAGCGGTGAACTTCACGGCGCTCCGATCGAACTGCGACCGCCCCATCCAATGACGCGGGTCAGCACCCGCACGACTCGGCTCACGCTCGAGCGGCGAGTCGGCGCGCCGATTCTCGAGCGCGCGCCCATGGCGGCCCCGGCGGCGACGCCCACACCAACGTAGGCAAGCGGATGCCCCGCGGCGGTCGCGCCGATGACTGCGACGACTTCGTCGATCACCTGCGCACCGTCGTCCATCAGTTCGCGCATGAGCTCGCGGCGGCGGCGAACGAAGGCGCGATCGACTCGGTCGGAGTAGTTCATGGAGGATGATCCTGGCCCACGACCTTCGGCATGGCGTCCGCTGTCACCGGTGACACCGTGGCGGCGGCTGCGGGTGCAGCGCTCGGACGAACCCGTCGACGCAGCGCTTTCTCGAGCAAGGTGCGTCGGCTGCTCCAGCGCAGCGCAGTGAGGACGAGGAACGGCAGCGACAGAGCAATCGCTCCGCCACCGAGATCACCCACCCATTCGCTTTGCGACCAGCGCGCGAGCGCGGCGCAGGTCCCGCTCACCAACAACAGCGACGCCGAGATGACGATCGTCACGCCGGCCGCGATGGCCGTCGCGACGAGCGCGACTCGGTAGGTCGCATCGACG
The DNA here is from genome assembly GCA_031409275.1 of Planctomycetota bacterium. GTDB lineage: Bacteria > Planctomycetota > B15-G4 > B15-G4 > SIAN01 > SIAN01. The sequence goes on along the minus strand of JANNXA010000034.1, from coordinate 192,167 downwards.
GCGCGCAGATGCAAGCGCTTCCAGCTGAGAGCCGCGAGCTCGCCGGCCTTCTCCACCAGCGCGACGACATGCTGCGCCGCCTGCTCCAACAGCGAGCCAAGCTGCTTGTCCGCCTCCGAGGACGCGCGACGCGGCGCTTCCGTCGGCGGCCGACCGCTCGTTCCGTTGGAGTCTTGCGCGAAGTCCATCGCTGGCTCGTTCGGCCCTGGATCAGGACCGACGACGGATCACCAGGCCGATCAGCGTCCCGACACCGAGCGCCACCAGGAGCGTCTTGAAGGGGTGCTCGGCGATGTACTGCTTCGCGTTGTCCTCGTAGTTCGAGATCGCCTGCCGCCCATCGGCGAGCAGCTCGCGGCCGCGAGCCGCGAGGCGCTGCTTGCCAAGCGTGACGTCGTGGGCCGCGATGGAACCAAGGTCCTTCACGTCCTGCAGGATGCGCTGGGACTGATTGCGTACGTTGCGGCCGCCCGTCCGGGGACGCACCGTGTTGCCGTTCTTGGAATCGATCATGAACCGTCGCTCCGTCGCAGGGCGTGGTCGACCTGGTCGACCACACGCTGGTTTCCGCTGCGGCCGGTTTGGCCGCCGACGGGATAGGGCAATCTGCATGCCGGCGTCATCCGCCGCGAGCCGCCGCCGCCTCCGGCGATGAGGCCCCGCAGCGACTGCGCCGCGATTGTGCAACTGCGAGACGCTCCTTACACCTGCCCGCGCACTGCGCTCGCGCGGCGCCGCACGCCGCCTCTGCGCGCGCCGCGGATGCCCACCTCTCCACGAGTCAGAAGCTCGGCGAGATTGGCGGCTCTTCGGGAAGCGGGTCGTCCGTCGGCTGCGGCGGCACCGGCGGGGTCTCGTACGGCCGCTCGACCGGCCGCTCTTCCGGGCGGATCGGCGGCTCAGGCGCTGGGTTCGGCGGTTTGCCCGGACCGTCGGGAATGCCTCGCGCTCGACGACTCATCGGTACGGCCCCTGACCCGGTCGCAAGATGGCGACTCGTGGTCTCCGCCCGGGTTGCAATCGATGGGCCGTCGCGCGCGGCGCAGTTTCCGAGCGAGTCGCACGGCCGAACGCTTCGCCTTTCGTCTTCGATCCCGCACCCGATCGACGATGGCAAGCGAGTTGCGTTTGTTCGTGGAAGAACACGAACGCTTTCAAATTGGATGACATGCGATGTCGAACGGAAGAATCGTCGGTCTGGTGCTGCTGCTGGTGGGTGCGGCATTGATCTTCTACGGAATCGAAGCGGGCGACTCGCTTTCGTCGCGCTTCTCGCGCTTCTTCCAGGGAGCGCCAAGCGACAAGTCGATCTGGATGCTGCTGGTCGGCGTGATCGCGGCTGCCATCGGCCTCACGAAACTGTCTTCCACTCGACGATCCACCTGACGCGGTCGAGCCGCAGCGCAGTTCGTTGCGGACCCACGAAACGGATCCGGCTTGGTCGATCGCTTCACACGTCCAATCGTTCAAACGACTTGAAGACACCTACATCGAGCCCGTATTTCCGGGCCTCGATTCACACAGAAAGCTCCTCACAATGACGACTCCTGACGCTCCGAACCCGCGATTCGATACTCCAGTCGCCCCGTCGAGTGTTCCTCCGACGGCCCCGAAGAACACACCGCCGCTCGCCCCACCGAAGGACGCCCAGAAGGACGGCCGTCGGAACGAATCGAAGCGGATGATCGACGAGCCCTCGCGCGGCAACAACGACACGCACAACGAGCGCAAGGACAGCGACAAGAAGATCGACCAGTCGCGGCCAGTCCTCGGCGGCAGCATCAAGCTCGCGCCGGCGTCGAACGCGTCGACCAGCCCGAAGAACATGGAGAAGGACGGCGAGTGCTGCGACTCACCCTCGAAGTCCGACGGCGGCAGCGACATGAAGAAGGGCGCGAATCCTGCGAACCCCGCGGCGCCGAAGAACCCGGGTTGCTGAGCGAATGAAAGCGCGAACCCCCGCTGCGATCGAGAATCGCGACGCCCGGATGCGCGCGGATGACAACGAGCGGAACGACGAGCGTCGCCTGCGGACTCACTCCTCTGCGATCTCCCTGCTCGGGATCGCCGTGGGGCTGCTCGGGCACAGGCGATGGCTCATCGTTCCGCTGATCGTGCAAGGCGTCCTCCTGCGCGATTCGCTGCGTGGACCGTCGATGCCGGGACGCATCGCCCTCGACGCGCGGGCTCGCGCCCGTTCACGGCGCTGACGCGTGCATCGCCTCGCCGCGTCACTCCTGGCCGTTTCGCTGCCGTTGCTCGCCGGCTGCACCGCCACCTATCTCGGCAGTGCGACGAGCGCCGCCCCCGCGGAATTGCGGACCGACTGCGGCCTGACCGCCGTCGAAGGGGTTCCGTTCGTCGCGCAGATCGGTCGTGAAGACTGCGGCAGCGCGGCACTCGCGATGATCTTCGCGTACTGGCGGATCCCCGTCGGTCGTGAGGAGGTGCGCGTCGCCTGCCCGCCGACGGAAGGAGTCGGCGTCCGCGCCGTGGCGCTGCGTGACCTCGCCCGTGCCCACGAATTGTCGGCGTGGATCATTCGCGGAGAGTTCGCCGACCTCGAGCACGAGCTCGCACACGGCCGACCGCTGGTGGTCGGGCTGAAGCAGAGGTGGTCAGACGCGGAATGGACGCACTACGCCGTCGTCGTTGGCGTCAGTCGCGCCAACGACCGTGTCGTGACGCTCGATCCGGCACGCGGTTGGCAGAACTACACATTCGGCGGCTTCCTCGACGAGTGGGAGCCGGCCGGCCGCCTTTCGATGGTCTTCCTGCGGCCATCAACTCGGACGACCTCGAACGCGGTGGACATGCACTCGTCGGAGATCTCACCATGACCCTCGCTCGCCTCCTCCTCGCATCGATCCTCAGCGCAGCCGCGGCGACGCCCTTCGCGCATGCCTCCGCCCCTGACGACGTCGTTGCCGCTTCGGTCGTCCGCACCGACACCCCGACGGATGCCACGCTCGCAGAGGAAGTCGCCTACGCTGTTCGCGAATCGACGGCCGCAGAACTTCGCGACTTCGCTGGCGGCCACAACGGCGCCTCCCTTGGCGGCATCGGCGTCGCTGCCGTCGTCGTCCTTGCGCTCGTGCTCGTCTTGATCGTCATCTGAGTTCGGACCTCTCGGCCGCCGCCCTCTCTCTCAGCCGGTGCTGGACAGCAACGCGGCCGGGGGCGACGCCTCCGGGCGCACACGAGCGGCGACCCTCTGGATCTGTTCGAGCATCTCGGCGATCGACCCTGCCACCTCGATGCCGCCATCGCACTCGAGACGTTGGTGGAAACGCGTCGGATCGAGGCTCACGGTCCATGTGCCGACCAGGATCGGCAGCGCGGGGAAGCGCTCGGCGATCCGCTTGCTGAGGTAGCGAAGGCGGCTGTAGGAAAGCGGCGGCAACTGCGAGAGGCAGACCGCCTGGGCGCGCGTCGAGGCGATCAGCGCCAACACCTCGCCGACCAGCGTGCCGTGAGGCAGCACGACCGCGTCGATGCCCGTGTGCCGCAGGATGGTGCCCAGCATCTCGGCGACAGCCCCGTCCACCTCCTTGCCCGCCGCAACGCAGACGACGCGCAACGGATCGCGAATCACGACGGCCGGCTCACTCGAATCGCGACGATCCGCCATCTCCTCGGCCAGTTCGCGAGCGCGGTCGGCCACCTTGATCAACGTGGACTCGTCGATCACGAGATCGAGCCGATCGCGCTGCGCGAGACAGAGTGCCGGTACCAACAGCGAGTCGCAGCTTTCGAGCACGGACAGGCCGTCCTTCCGCTCTGCAGCGACCAGATTCCACGCCTCCTCGGCTTCGCCCACGATCAGGCGCTGGTAGAGACGCAACGACGCCGAGAGGACGGACTGGTCGCCGAGAATCGTGGACAGGAAACGCATCCGCGGGATGTGATTTCCCATCACCGCGACGCAGACGGTGAGCGGCACCGCGAGCACGAGGCCTGGCGCTCCCCAGAGCCATGTCCAGAAGACCACGCTCACCACCAGCGCCGTCGCCGAGACTCCGATGCGATTCGGAAGCACGAGCGGCTCGACGACGAGGTTCGTCAAGAGCTCGAGCGCCGCGAACAGCCCGAGCGTCAGCATCGGCACCATGAAGTTGTCGCTGATCGCGAACGAGAAGAGGAGCGGAACCGCGGCGGCGATCCAAGGACCGGCGTAGGGAATGAAGCGCAGGACGGCGGCCATCAGCCCCCACAGCAGGCTGTTCGGAACTCCGATCAGCCAGAGGCCCGCGCCGACCGCAGTCCCGTGCGCGGCATTGATCGCCGTGAGCGCGAGGAGGTAGCGGCTCAGGCGCGACGCGGCCTCGTCGAGCGCCTGCGTCGTCGCCACGACTCCGCCAGCGGCGAGAGCGACGAACCGGTCGCGCAGGTCGCCGCGTTGCACCAGCATCATGGCGACGAGCAGCACGACGACGCCCGCGGTGCCGAGCACGGAGACGAGCGCTCCGATGCCGCCAGCGGTCCATCCAAGAATGGGCGACGGCTCCTCGGCCACGGCGAGAGGCGCCGGATCGTTCGCGACGGTGGAGACGTGCGCGGGGGCGTTTCCCATCGCGCTCCGCTCGAACTCGTGGACGGCGTCGCTCGCGCGCTTGAGCGGCGCATGGATTCGATCGCGGACCAACGCCAGCTTGGCGTCGAGATTCGCGTGATATTCCGGAAGCCGCGTGACGAGGTCGACCGCTTGCCGCGCCACGAACCAACCCGCCGCACCGATGACGGTGAAGGCGAGCAAGGCAACGCAGAAAACCGACGCGCCGCGCGCCAGGTGAAAACGCTCCAGCCACGTGACCAGCGGCGAAAGCACGAAGCTGAGGAAGATCGCCATCGCGACCGGCATCAGGACCGTCTGCGCCAGGTAGAGCGCCGCAACCACGATCACGACAGCGGCGAGCATCAGCAGACGGGGGTAAGGCATGGAGTTTTCTACAAGTGGTCCCATCGCGCTCGCGGCGAGAGACGGGGCGGCGCGGCGTCGGGTGGATGCCCTGCGGAATCCGCAACCGCCGAGCCGTCTGCCGCCGGGGGCGACCGCATTCTCTGGGCGCCGCCTCGGCCGAGCCTTCGTCGAGCCACGACATGCCGACGTCGACGGCGTGACGCGTCGTGCGCGATGAACCGCTCCGATCGGACGTCGCGAGCGGGGAGGTGTCGATCGAGTCGTCCGCGCACTCCCGACGCACCGGGCGACCGAAGGCTGGTCCCCCCGTCCAGGTGAACCACGAGGCGCGCGGCGCTGGCCGCAGGCATGACGCTTGCAATGCCGCAGCCATGCGCGTCGACGGAATTCGTCGGAGACTTCGTTTCATGCCGACTGGTCGGCGCGTTTCTACACCCATGGAATCACGTCTATGACCAAACTTCTGCCGGCGATCGGCATCGCGTCGATCGCCGCAATCGCGGTCGGAGGCTACGCAGCCGGCCAGATCGCGTTCGCTCCCCACGTCGACGTCCAGGTCACCTCGACGCCCGATCAGACGACGGTCGGCGACTTCGACGGCGACGGAGATCTCGATCTCGCCATCACCAGCGATGGCCCCGACCGGGTGACCATCCTCGTGAACGACGGCACCGGCACCTTCGGCGCGGGCAACGACGTCAACTTGCCGAGCAGCAGCTCGCCGAAGGGAATCGCCTGCGCGGACTTCGACGGCGACCTCGACCTCGACCTGGTCGTGGCGCTGTACGGCCAGGACCAGCTGCTCGTGGTCATCAATCAGGGCAGCGGCTCCTTCACTCTCGGCGCGAGCTACCCGGTGAGCCACGGTGTGACTTACGTCGTGGTCGGCCGCTTCGATCCCGACGCCAGCATCGATCTGGCGGCGTCCTGCCGCGATAGCGGCAAGGTCGACGTGCTGCTGCAGACCAGCGCTGGACTCTTCGGTGCCGCTGCGGCGTTCCCCGCCGGACTCGACACCCGCGCGCTCTGCCCGTCCGATCTCGACGGAGACGGCGACCTCGACCTCTCGGCCGCGGCCCACGACTCCGAGGCGATCTTCATGCTGATGAACGACGGGAACGGCGTATTCGCCGCCGCCGCTTCGCTGCAGATGGCGCCGCTCAAGCCGGAAGGCGTCTTCGCCAGCGACCTCGACGGTGACGGCGACAACGACCTCATCTCGGCCGGCTCCGACAGCGGCCTCAACCGGATGACGATCTTCATCCAGACCTCCGCAGGCGTCTTCGCCGGCGGCATCAACTATCCGACGACCGGCACCGACCCCAGCGCGGTCATCGCCGGCGACTTCGACCTCGACTACGACATGGACATCGCGGTCGTGAACGAGAACTCGAGCAATCTGACGACGTTCGCGAACGACGGCGCCGGCTCGTTCGGCCTCGCGCAGATCTTCGTGACCGGAACGGATCCCGGCCACCTCGCGATGGGCGACCTCGACCGAGACGGATCGGTCGACCTGGTCACCACCAATGAATCGGGCAACAGCATCTCGGTGCTGGTGAACTCGGCGGTCTCGGCCTTCTCCGACCTCGGATTCGCTCTCGCCGGTTCCACCGGGCTGCCGACGCTGCTGGGCATCGGAACTCTGGAGCCCCTGTCGACGACAACCGCCGTCATCGGCAACGGACTGCCAAACGCCACCGCGTTCCTGATCGTCGGCGTGAGCCGGATCGACGCGTCCTTCGCCGGCGGCACCTTCGTGCCGGCGCTGAACGCCATCCTGCCGTGCGTGCTCGACGGCAACGGCGGCTTCACGTTCCAGGACACCTGGCCGAGCGATGCCACCACCGGCGACACGTTCTATCTGCAGGCCTGGATCATCGATCCGGCCGGCGTGAAGAACTTCTCGGCGAGCAATGCCCTGGAAGCAATCGCCCCCTGATGCGGTGACGCCTGTCGCCGCTTGATTTGGATGTGCCATCGCCGCTTTCGTGCGCCGTTCGCTGTTCGCGAACTGTGACCGAAGGCGGCGATGGATTTTTGTGTGTCTCGAATCACGCACGACGACGCCTCGCCTGCTCAGCGAGTCGTGCAACGAGCTGCCGCTCCGATGGCTGGGAATCGTGCTGTTGGGTCGTCGTCGACGACACACGTCGCCAGGCTCCTCGCTCCGAGCTCGCGATGCGGGGCGGCGGGAGACGGGGGCTGCGCAACGCGAAGAATCGCGGGCTCGACGCGGCGGTTCCGCGGAGCGTGCGGTGACTTGATGTGAACTTCGAGTCAGCTCGGCCGGTCGGCGCTCAGAGCAACCACCAGATGCCGAGGGCGAGCAGCACGCTGGTCACGACCGCGGCGAAGAGCGCCACCAATGGCTCCGCGATGACGAAAGCGTGCGCCCGCCGACGAAACGACTTGGGCTTTGCGCCGTCTGCCGCCACCGCGCGGCGCGCGCCATCGGTGACCCGCCTGGCCACGACGCCTCCGAGGGCTTCGACGTCCTCGACCACCCGCCGCGCCGATCGACGCAAGTCTGAATCGGGGCGTCGTGGGTCGTCGATCGGGCGTTCGGGCAAGTCGTCCTCCACGGTCGCTCGGTCGGCGCCCGGAACCATGGCCCGCCGCCGACGACCTGTCCCGCCGGATGGCAAGGCACGTACCACTTGGATCCGACCGGCCTGCACGACGATTGCTCCGACTTCTCACGAGCGATTGTTCAACTGCGCGAGGGTTGGTGCAATTACTCTCCGCCTGCGTTCGGCACGCGCTCGCACGCCGATTCCCGGTCGCTCGCAGGAGTTTCTTCCCATGGCCACCACCGCCAAAGCGCTCATCGCGACCGAGCGCGCTTGCGAGCCCTCTCTCGCGCTGCTCGTCGTAGAAGACGATTCCGACTTCCGCAGCAGCCTGAGTTTGCTGCTCGAACAGCAGGGTTTTTCGGTGACGGGAGTCGCCAGTTGCGCTGCCGCACGCGCCGCGCTGGCAAAGACCACGTTCGACGCCATCCTCGCCGATCTCGAACTCCCCGACGGCGACGGCAGCGTTCTGCTCGAAACCTCACGCAACGGCAGCGCCGAGTTCGTCGTGATCACCGGGCATGCAACCGTCGACTCGGCCGTCGATGCACTGAAAGGCGGTGCGTTCGACTACCTCACCAAGCCGGTCGATCGCGTCAAACTGAAGAGCACGCTCGCCCAGCTGCGTCGTACGCGTGCGTTGAAGCGTGAGGTGATCGAGCTGCGCACCAAGCTGCTCGCCCATCGCGCAGGCGGACCGGTGGTGGCCAACTCGCGCGCGATGCAGGCGGTGCTCGAACAAGTCGCACGCATCGCACCGACCGAAGCGAGCGTCCTGATCAGCGGCGAGAGCGGCACTGGCAAGGAAGTGATCGCGCAGGCCATTCACGACTCGAGCAGCCGGGCGGCGGGAAAGCTCATCGCCGTCAATTGCGGAGCCATTCCCGAGACGCTGATCGAGAGCGAACTGTTCGGCCACGAGCGCGGCAGCTTCACCGGCGCCGACAAGCTGCGTCGCGGGTGCTTCGAGCGTGCGGACGGTGGCACGCTCTTCCTCGACGAGATCACCGAGATGCCGCTGCAGGCACAGGTGAAGCTGCTGCGCGTGCTGGAAAGTGGCCGCCTGCAGCGCGTCGGTGGTGCCGAAGAGTTCGCCGTGAGCGTGCGCGTTCTGGCCGCGACGAACCGCGATCTGCTCGAGGCGATTCGCGACGGCCGCCTGCGCGAGGACCTCTACTTCCGCCTCGCCGTCTTCCCGATCCACCTGCCGCCGCTACGCGATCGGCGCGCCGACGTGATGCCGCTGGCGATCCACTTTCTCGACCTGTTGAACCGCGCGCACGGCACCCACAAGGAGTGGGGAAACGGCGTGCTCGAAGCGCTGACGGAGCGCGCCTGGCTCGGCAACGTGCGCGAGTTGAAGAACGCCGTCTACCGAGCATGGATCCTCGCCGACACGACGCTCGAAGCCGAGGCAACGCAAGCGATCCCGGTGACGCCGACGCCGATTGGTGCGTCGCTTGCGATTGCAGTCGGTGCCTCGATCGCTGATGCCGAGCGGCAGTTGATCGTCGCGACGCTCGATCACGCTCATGGCGACAAGCCAGCAGCTGCTCGATTGCTCGGGATCAGCCTCAAGACGCTCTACAACCGACTGAGCGTATATCGCGCCGGAGCACCTTGAAGCCCCGCGATCGGCACACCAACGCACCACGGAGCCCGCAGTTGCTCAAAGCCTTGGCGCCGATCCCCGACCGCCGCACGCAGCTGCGCGCGTTCATGGAGCAGGTTCGCATGTCGCTTGGACACGACCTGCGGACGCCCCTCTCCACGATCGTCACCTGCGCCTCCGTGCTCGAGGAAGCCCCGTCGATCTCTGGCGAAGCGCGCCGCGATCTTCTCGCGCGGATCCGCAGCCAGGCAATGCAGACCGCGGAAATGCTGCAGCTGCTCCTCGATGCGACGCTGGTAGCCGCGTCGAGTCCGGGAACCAGTGCCATCGAGCCGAACGCGCTGCTGCAGACCATCGTCGCCGAACTCGAGGGCGAATGGGTGCCACGACGCAACGCGCCGTCGCGCGCGAAGGGCCCGCTTCGCAGCGACCGCGTGCAGATCGACCCGACCGTGGTTGGGTTCGCGTGGCGCGCCTACTTGATGCTGGACAAGGTCCTGGCGACGCGGGAGCACGCAACGGCCGCGGTCGTGACGACCAGCGACGCCGGCGGCGTCCACCTCGATCTCGGCTTTTCCGACCCCGCGTCGGAGCCCTTGGCTCCGATCGACTTCGAAGCGCTGCCTGCTTCTGGCACGTGCGCGATCCCGCGCCCCCATCGCCTCGCCTTGCGTCTCGCGCGCGAGCTGATCCGAACCCGCGACGGCGAGCTCTCGCTCGTCGGCACGCTCGGACTCGACGGGCGCATGAGGATCGACTTTCCGGACGCGCCGTAACGGCGGCATGCGTCTTGCCAAGGTCGGTGGGCGTGGCGTTCGGTCGTGGCGTCCCGCCGCCACCGCGCCACCGACCGAGGCTCGCCCATGTTGATCGCTGCCCTGCTGCTCCTGCTCGTGATCCTGCCGTCCAGCACGTTCTCGCCGACGGCACGATCGTTCGGCCACCGACCGTGGCGCACCAGTTTGCAGAACACGCCGCCCCAAACTCCGCAAACGACACCCCAGAAGCCACCACTGGAGACGCCGCGCGTCATCGATCCGAACGCTCGCCTCGCGATCGATGCGGAGTTGCGCGCCGCGCTGATCGCCTTCGACGAGCTCGAGAGTTACCGCTTCCTCCTGGCCGGTACCGCCCCCGCGGCGTGGAGCACGTCGGCGAAGGCCGCCACCTTCGAGCTCGAAGGCCGCTCCGCCCGCCCCCTGCCGCTCCAGATCACCGGCGCCGGCGTGGAGGCGTTCCGCGCGCGTGGGCGACTCGTCTTCCGCCTGCAAGGCGGCGACGACTGGCAACTGCTGCGCAACGCGGCGCGGCCCGCGGAGCCGCTCGCGTCGGGGGCGCCGCCACTTGCGGCGCTGCCCTATTTCGTCCGATTCCTCGCCCCTCACCAGATCCTCGACCACAGCGCGACGCGCATCACGAGCGCGACGCGCATCACGAATGGCGACAATGCCGGAGCTCTCGCCTGGGACTGCGAGCTGCCGTCAGGCGCCGACCCGCGCGCGACGGCAGGCGCGATTTCGCTGCGCGTGCGCATCGTCGTGCGTGACGGCGCCGTCGCTGAGCTGATCATCGCCCCGCTGCGGCCGGGCTTCTCACAGGAAGCGACGACTCGTCTGGCGCCGGAGGCCGCCGAGCTGCTCGATTTCGCGATGAACTATCGGCTCACCGACTTCAATGCCACGCCGGTCACTGTGCCAGTGGCGGTGACTCACCTGCTCGACCGCTGACCACCGCGCCGGATCGAGCGGGTCGCGCCAGTCTCGGGCGCATCACCGCTCGCGGCACCACGTTTCGATTCAACGTGCGGCGCTCGACGACCGGGGGAACGGGCGTTTGCAACGGTTGTAGCAATCGACGCGATCGCCAGCGGCGATCGCGCGCGCCCGCAGGGAGCGACAGCGCCGGACGGCGGCATGACGGTTGCGCTTGCTCCCCTGCGTCGCGAGCTTCGTCTCGCAGCGAATTTGACACTCCTCGGAGAAGTAAATGACCTTGCATCGAAATGCCGCATCGATTGCGGTGACACTCCTGACGTTCGCGAACTCCGCGTTCGCTCAGGACGGCGTGGCTCCCGCGAAGAGCCAGGACAAGCCTTCCATCCCGGCCCCTGCGAAGGAAGTCGTGCGCGGCCGCGTGTGCCGCGTCACGAAACTCCTTGACTGCGACGTCATGGACGCCAAGGGTGGCAAGATCGGTGAAGTCGAGGCCCTCATCATCGACGAGGACGAGGGGTATATCGCCTACGCGGTGTTGTCCTTCGGCGGTTTCCTCGGCTTCGATGAGAAGCTGTTCGCGATCCCGTTCGCCAACGTCGTGCGCACCGACGACGAACATTGTGTGGTCGCCGACATCACCAAGGCGACGCTCGAGAAGGCGCCCGCATTCGCTTCCGACAACTGGCCGACGTTCGATCGCACGTACGGCGAGACGGTCCACACCTACTACAAGGCGACGCCGTATTGGCTGGCTGCGAGCGGAGTCCCGCACCAGGATGCCACTCGCATCACCAAGGACGCCCTCGACAAGGACCATCTTCGAGCGCGCGGCATGCGTCGCGCTTCGAAGGTGATCGGCAGCTCGGTCGAAGACACCGACGGCAAGTCGCTTGGCGACGTGCAGGAGCTGGTCATCGACGACGGCACCGGCCGGATCGTCTACACCGTCCTTTCATTCGGCGGCTTCCTCGGCATGGGCGACAAGTACTTCGCCATCCCATGGAAGGCGATGAAGCAGTCGATGAAGAACGAGGATCGGTTGGTCCTCGACGTCTCGAAGGACCGCTTGAAGGCAGCCCCAGGCTTCGATCAGAAGCACTGGCCGGACATGGCGGATCCTCGCTGGGGGATCGAGATCCACAGCTACTACGGTCAGGACCCCTATTGGATTGATCCCAAGGCGAAGACCAACCCGCCGAGCGCAGGCCGCTGATTTATCCATCGTGACGCGTCCTCGCGGCGGCTGACTGGCCGCCGCGAGGTACGCGTCACGATTCACCGAGCGTGCCCTCGCGCGCTCCCGATGGAAGACAACACATGAACCCACCCTACCCGTCGGCGCCGCTCGCCGGCTCCACCCCTCTCGGGTCCACCGCCACCCCGCGCACGACATTGCATCGCGTTCGCCGCGCCACGCAGCTGTTGAAATGCGACGTTCGCGACGCGAAGGGCGACAAGATCGGCGCCATCGAGGAACTCATCGTCGATGAGCGCGCCGGCTACCTCGCATCGGCCGTGCTCTCCTTCGGCGGATTCCTCGGCATCGGCGAGAAGCACTTCGCCGTACCGCTCTCCCGCCTGAAGCGCACGTCGGACTCGGAATTCGTCGTCTCCGACCTTTCGCGTGTCGAGCTCGAAGGGGCGCCTAGCTTCGCGCCGGGCTCCTGGCCTCAGTTCGACCGCAAGTACACCGAGTCGGTGAACTCCCATTACCGCGCCACTTCGCCGAGCACCCTGAACCGGACCGTCGGACCGGTCGGCTCGGTCGAACTCGACCCCGAGATCATGCACGCCCGCGGCCTCGAGCGCGCTTCCAACGTCATTGGCGCCGATGTCGCCGATCCGTCGGGTGCCGTGGTCGGCACGTTGACCGACCTCGCGATCGAGGATGGCTCCGATCGCATCGTCTACGCGGTTCTTTCGTTCGGTGGTTTCCTTGGCATGGGCGACAAGCTGTTCGCACTGCCGTGGTCCTCGCTGACATCGACCGCAGTGGATGGACGTCAGACGCTGATCCTCGACGTCGCCAAGCAGCGCCTCGCGGAAGCGCCCGGTTTCGACAAGCACCACTGGCCGAACTTCGCCGATCGCACCTGGGGCACGGACGTGCACCGCTACTACGGACGGCAGCCGTGGTGGGTCGGTTCCGAAGGGTCGGACCCACTGGCCACCTTGCCGCGCTGAAATCGTTCTCGGCTGCCCGCCCGTCGCCGCACTCGGCGCCGGGCGGGGAGCCGTGCCCGTCCGCAATGCGACGACCACCGCCATCGCAAGGAATTCATGAACCCTCCATCCCCGAATGCCCCGCGACCCCGCATGCGTGCGCCCGCGGTCGATCCGAATCGGCACCTGCCGACGCTCGATCCGAAACGCAACGAACCGGACCGGCTTCTGACCGAAAAGTCCGGTGCCAACGCCGATGGAGTCGGCGATGGTCGGGGAGAGATGGAAGCGGCCGGCGGCGGACACACCGCCGAAGCGCGGCCGCTCGCAAAGCGCCGCACTCGCTCCCCCGAAGCGACTCCACCGCCCGCTCCGTCGGTCTTTCCGATGGAGCCGTCTTCCACCGTCGCTCACCAGCCTTCGGCCGAACGATCGGTCGAGGAGCGAAAGGCGGCCCAGGTGGCGCAGATCGCCATCGGCATGGATCAAGCCGCCAAGAAACGCCCGCGTGGCCGCTGAACGAGTACGGCGACCGTCAGACCAGCACGCCACTGCGTTGCACGGAACTGGCTACGGCGGCGAGCAGAGCGCTGCGCTCGATCGGCTTGATGAGATGCTCCTCGAACCCGGCCGCCAGGCTCCTGCGTCGATCCTCGGCAGCGCCGAATCCGGAAAGTGCGAGCGCAGGCAACGGTCGCCCTTGTCGCAGCTCGACGAGCAGGTCGTAGCCGTTTCCGTCGGGCAAGTCGAGGTCGCTGATGATGAGGTCCGGCGGCGGAACACACACCACACGCGCTTGTGCGCATGAAGATGCCACTTCGACCGAATGGCCGGCTTGTCGCAGGAGGAATGCGAGCGAGATCCCGCAATCCTCGTCGTCCTCGACCAGGAGGATGCGCAGCGGCCGCGCAGTTTCCTTTGGCGACTCGACGGGTGGCGGCGTCGCCGCGACTCGTGAAGCCGTCGGCCATCGCACGACGATGCGTGTTCCCTTGCCGAGGCCGTCGCTGTGCGCCTCGATCTGGCCGCCATGTGTCACGACGATTCCGCGGCAGATCGCGAGCCCGAGGCCAAGACCGCGCAATCCTGGCCGGCGCTTCGTCAGCTGCACGAACGGCTCGAACATGTGGACGAGGAGCGAGCGATCGATGCCGATGCCATTGTCCTCGACCGAGAACTCGAGGAAGCCGGTCGAGACATCGCTCGTCCTGATCACGACGTTGCCGCCCTTCGGCGAATAGCGCCGTGCGTTGCTGAGCAGATTCGACAGCACCTGCCGCAGGCGCATTCGGTCGGCCGCGACGTAAGCCATCGTCGCGTTCAACTCAAGTTGCACTGAATGCTCGCCGGAACCCGGCTCACCGGGTGCGGCCGCGACGTCTCGAGCGACGTCGTGGACGTTCACCGACTCGACTTCGAGACTGAGTTTCTGGTGCTCGAAACTCGTCAGGTCGAGAAGGTCGTCGATCAGCCTCGCCTCGACGCGCACGTTGCGACACACCACATCGAGGAGCGGGCGCAACGAGGTCGGCAGCTCGGCGAGGTCCATGAGGCTCGTGACCGCCGCGAGGATCGGCGTCAGCGGCGTGCGCAGTTCATGGCTGAGGATGGCGAGGAAACGGTCCTTGGAGTCGATCGTCGCCGCCGCGACCGCCTCGCGCTTCTCAGCGAGAGTTCGTTCCGCCCGCATCGACACCTGCTCGCGCTGGTCGGTGATCACCGTCCACAACGAGCCGGGCTGAATCGCTTGCGTGATGAGGCGAACCGGGACGTTCTCGCCGTCGCCGGCCAGCAGATCGAGGTCGACGCAGTGCATGCGTTCGTCGGAACCGCAGTCCGCGAGGTGCGCCAGGAAACGCCGGCGATGGTCTGGTGCAACGAAGGTCCGGAGCGACCGTCGCACCAGCTGATGCCGCTCGCGGCCGAGCAGTCGGACGAGCGCGAGATTCACCTCTTCGATCGTGCCCACGCTGGAGAGCGTCGAATAGCCGACTGGCGCCAGGTCGAACAATTCGTGGTAGCGCAAACGGCTCAGTTCGAGCGCTTGCTGCGCCTCGACGAGCTGCTCGTTCTGCGTCTGAAGCTCCTCGTGGTGCACTTGCAGATCGTCGAGCTCGCAGTCGTTCTTCACCTGATCCAGCCTTGCGATGGCGGGACGCGTCTTTGTGCGGCCGGTTGATTTTTTCACGAAGCGCCACCGGCTCTCGCGAGTTCGAGGAGCAGGTTCGGGGAGGCGTCGTCGGCTCTGAAGCGCGTGGCGCGCAATAGGACGCTCTCTTCGCCCGACGCAGCGTCCAACGTGATGTCAGCGGTCCCGCTCGGCGCATCCGCTTGGAGCAGTTCGCCGAGTTGCTTTCGTGCCGTGCCATCGGCGAGACGCGCCGCGAGCGGCGACGCGACATCGAGCGGTGGCAACTTCAGCGCCGCGACGAACGCCGCGTTGAATCGCAGAAGGCGGAGATCGCCATCGAGCAGGGCGAGCGGCTCGCGCGACATGGCAAACAACCGGTCGACCAGCGTCTGCGGCGCTGGAAGTCGGGAGCCGTCGTGGATCGCGAGAGACGTTCCCGCCAGGATCATGATGGCTCCTGTGATCTCCCCATTCGGGTCGAGGCGCGGCTGGAGGTGCAGCGTGAAGGGGCGCCCCTTCGCGTCACGCACACTGCCAACGAACGGGGCGCCGCCGTCGATGACCGCGAGCAACCGGGACTCGAGTTCCGGCAGTGCAAGCGACGCGACGACCGCGACGAGAGCCTGGCCGACGTTGGCCGGCACCAGGTCGAGCAGCTCCTTTGCGCTCGGCGTGAAGCAAATCACGCGCAGTTCGGCATCCACCACGAACGCCGCCGTCGAACCGCACGCGACCAGGTCGATCAGGTCGCGACCGGAGCGCGTGAGTTCATCGACACGAGCGCGCAGCTCATTGTTGGCGGAACGCAGCTCCTCGTTCGAGGACTGCGTCTGCTCCTTCGCGGTGTCGAGCTCCTCGTTGGCGCTCTGCAGCTCTTCGTTGTTGGAGAGGATCTCCTCGTTCGCCGACTGCAGCTCCTCGTGTGCCGCCTCGAAGTCGTTCTGGATCGTCTGCAGATAGTCGCGGCTCGCCGCAAGCTCGTTTCGCAGCTGCGAAATGAGCTCGGTCGATCCGACAACGCGGCGCAGCTCCGATGCGGCCAGCTTCCGCCGCCCAGACGCCTTGGAATCGATCGCGCCGTCTTCGAACAGAACGAGACGGTGGCAGTTGGGCCCGGGCGGTGCCATCGGCAGCACCACCACCTTGACCCGACACCTCTTCTCGACAAGCAGCGCCGAACGCTCGGCGGCTAGCCCGGTGCGGCGCGCCTCGAGCAGCGCGTCCCGAGTCCCGCGCAGCAGCCCGCTGCGCACCATCTTCAGCAGATCCAGCGTGACTTCGCCGGACGGCGCTTCAAGGTAGTTCCCGGTTGCGCCGCGGAAGTTGACGATCCGTCCATCGGCATCGACGATCGCTCCCGCGGGTGCGAAGCGCGCAAGGATCAACGCGTCTGCGCGTTCACTCAGCCCGGGGACTTCGCATGCGTCCGCCGGCGTGAGCGGATTGAGCGGCGTAAGCAGCGTGAGCGGCGAAATGGGCGGCGGCCACCGCATCGAGGCGACGACCACCGCGTCGGACGGCTTGCGAACGAAGATGCGGTGCAACGCATCGACGAGGCCGAACTCCCCGGTCTGCGCTCCGATCGACTCGGCAGCGCCGAGCACCAGGACGCCTCCCGGTTTCAGCGAGTAGTGAAAGGCGGTGAGCAGACGACGTTGTAGCGGTGCATCGAGGTAGATCAGGAGGTTGCGGCAGAGAATCAAGTCCAGTCGCGAAAAGGGCGGATCGCGGCTGACGTCATGTCGCGCGAAGATGCAGAGGTCGCGCACCGCCTTCGTCACTCGGTAGTGGCCGTCGACGCGGGTGAAGAAACGGTTGAGCCGCTCCGGTGAGACGTCGGCGGCAATCGACGGTGGGTAGAGACCTGCACGCGCCGTCTCGATGGCAGACTCGCTCACGTCAGTGGCAAACACGCGAACCGGCACCGTCTTTTTCGCGGTCTCCATCGACTCGATCAGGCACATGGCGAGCGAGTAGGCCTCTTCACCAGTCGCGCAGCCTGGTGCCCAGATGCGCAGCGGGACGTCGTCCGCACGCTGCGCCAGAAGGCGTGGCAGCAACTCGCTGGACAGCGCATCGAAGACCGGGCGATCGCGGAAGAAGCTGGTGACATGGATCAGCAGGTCGCGGAAGAGTTCGCCGACCTCCTCGGGGCGTCCGCCCAGCAGCCTGCAATAGGCTGCGATCGTGGTGATTTGATGAACCCGCATGCGGCGTTGGAGTCGGCGCAGCACGGTCGGGCGCTTGTAATGCGAGAAGTCCACGCCGGAGTGTCGGCGCACGGCTTCCAAGATTGCCGTAAGCGGATCAAGTCCGGGCGCGGTCGCGTCGCGGCGGCGACCCGCG
This sequence comes from Planctomycetota bacterium, assembly GCA_031409275.1. GTDB lineage: Bacteria > Planctomycetota > B15-G4 > B15-G4 > SIAN01 > SIAN01. Next base: position 174,706 of record JANNXA010000034.1, on the reverse strand, counting down.
AGATGGTGGATCGCCGCGGGCGACATCTTCTCGAGCTGGCCGATCTTGACGCCGATGGCGGCCGGTGCGAGCACGAAGTCCACCGCCCCGGTTTCGATCGCGGCGACCGGCATGTCGGAGCATTCCGCCGTCGCCGGATCCTGGGCCATCGTGATGCCGCCCGCCGCTCGCACTGCTCGCAGCCCTTGCGATCCGTCGGTCCCGGCACCCGAAAGCACGATGGCGATGCATCTGCCCTCGCACCCCTGTGCCAAGGACTGGAAGAAGACGTCGATCGGCCGCGGCGTTCCTGGACCCCGCCGGCGCGGGACGAGATGGAGACGTCCTTTCGCAACGGTCAGTTCGGCGCTTGGAGGAATGACGACAACGCGGTTGGCGCGCAGCACCATTCCGTCACCGGCCTCCACCACCGCCAGCTGCGTCTTCGCACTTAGAAGCCGGGTGAGCAGGCTCTTGTGAGTTGGAGCGAGGTGCTGCACGAGGACGACGGCAGCGCCGTTATCGAGTTCGAGCGCGGCCAGCAGCTCAGAGAACGCCTTGAGCCCACCGGTGGAAGCGCCGATCCCGACGATCCATGGGATCGGGGCCCGACCCGGTCGCGCCACCGCTGCGCGTGACGGTCGTTGCTTGGTGGCCGGCTTTGCCCGCATCGACGCCTCTCCTCGCCCCGTCCTGTTTCGCGCCCCCGCGATCGCGTGGGGGTTCTGGCCACGCCGCGCGTTGGCCCTGAACGGGTCCGACTTCTCAACGGGTCGCCCGACTCGCACCGGCGCCCAGGAGGAATCGCGTCGGTGGCTTGGGAAGCGTCCGGGTGAGGACTCTCGTCACCCGTGAGGACGCGGTTTCATGGAGCGCTCGCCCCGCTCGACCGCGACGACAAGGTCGTGACGATAGGGCGCCACGAAGCGAACGCTCCGGAATTGTCGAGTGACTCGTGAAGGCGCATACGGCCACGCCCCGGTCATGGCGAGGGGTCCATTACGCGCGTCCCGTCAGCACGGGTCAGACGACCCGGCGTCCGCGAATCACGCGCAGCAAGATCAGCACCACGGCGACGACGAGCAACACGTGGATGAAGCCGCCAAGGGTGTAGGACGACACGAGTCCGAGCAGCCACAAGGCGACGAGGACGAGAGCGATCGTTTCAAGCATGTTCGGAGCTCCGCGCAGTTGGGGTCTGGCAACACTTCTTCACGAAGCGTGCCACTCGTTGCGGCCGGCCGAGCGGCGACGAGACCGGACGGCGGAGGCGCGATTTGCAAGCGGATGGTGCAATCGAGAAGCGTCGCGGGCGCGAGCTCGCGGGCACCGCCGGCCGCCTGCACCCAAGCGCCGCGGCGCGCCCCTTGCGTTCTTCAAGGCCAGTCACGCGCCTTGCGTGACCCCACCGCTCGATTCCACCGTGAGACTTCTGATGAACTGTCGCCGAGCCTTCATTGCCATCGCTTCCTGCTGCGTCGTGTCGCTGATGTCGATGGGTTGCCAGAGTTCGACCGTGCATGGTGACGACGGCACGTCGATCACCGTGACCACGCCGCTCTCCGTCAACCTGAAGCGGGGCGCCTCGGCGCTACTCGCCGTCGGCATCGATCGCGAGCGCTTCACCGGCGCCGTCACGGTCACGCTGTCGCAACTGCCTGATGGCGTTTCCGCGGAGGACTCGTCGCGCCGAGTCGAAACCACGGCGACGACCTTCGTGCTGCGCGCGTCGCGCACGGCATCGCTGCTCCAGAACCACTCGATTCGGATCACCCTCGAGGGGGCGAACGGTCAAGCCACGGAGCAGGTGGTCGCGCTCACCGTCGTCGAATGATCACTTTCACCCCTCGTCTGGAGTCCGTCATGTCGAAACGTCCGATCGCATTCTTCCTCCTCGTGCTCGCTTCGGCAGGCTGCCAGAAGTCCTCCACCGTGACTGGCGCCTCCGGCGCTCAGCTCACGCTGCAGGCCCCGGCGGGTGTCAGCCTCGTGCGCGGCGGAACGGCCACCACTGAGCTTCACATCGAGCGCCACCTGTTGACCGGCGAGGTCTCGATCAACTTCGCCGACCTCCCGCAAGGGGTCGAAGTGGTCGACTCCGGCACCAAGATCGTTGGCGACCGCGGCACCTACACGCTGCGAGCCACCGATTCCGCGGCGCTCGTCGAGAAGTCGGTCGCGCGGGTCACGGCGAGCGGGGCTGGCGGAATCGCCATCACGCAGCCGATCTCCATCACGGTCAAGCCGAAGAGCTGAGGCGACGCCATCGCCGCCGTCGTCGCACGACGTCGGCGATGGCTCTCCGGAGAATCGGGTGGGTGCCTGCGCAGCGGTGCCACCGCTCGACCTCGCACGCACGACGCCCCAGAACCGTGCATTCCCTCCGCGTCCTGAGCCTCCCGCGTCGCGACGGAGGCCATGGCTCCAACGAGCGAGGACACCTCCTCGCTGCAGCCGGCCACGCAGCTCACGCGAATACCGCCCTCGAGCCGAGTGCATGGCGAGGAGCGTCGAGATGGCCCCGCGAGGCGTTCGCCCGACTTCTTCACGATCCGCGTAGCCAGGCGACGGGGCTCGTGAATCAGGCGCTCTAGCAGCCCGTTGGAGAAGTCACCGCGAGTCTGGCGAGCGGATTTCGAGTCGGGACGAGGAGGAGGTTCGAAGCCAACTCCCCTGTGAGTTGTCGAGAGACTCCGACGAAGTAGCGGCTTGAAAGACGCCGCCAGGCGACACGGGGAGTTCTCCAACGGGCTGCTAGCCTGACCTATTCATGAGCGCGAGTCGTCCGGCACCGTCGACACCCTCTGCGTCGCCTAGTTGCGATTTCGTCGGCGCGTTCAGCGTCGACCTGCTCGCGGAGCTGCTTTTCGGGCGGTTGAGGCAGGCTTCGACAGCCGTTTTCATGCTCCGTCGCATGGTCTGGACGGAGCATCTCCGCTCTTGGCACCGTTCGTCGCGCTCGGCGTCGGCGTCGATCAGGCCGGAGTGGCGATCGGGACCGCGCCGAGCCTCAGCGCGAGCCTTGTCCAAGCGTCGCGCCAAGGATGCTGCGCGGCAAGGTGGAGCACGACGCGCCTCACCGAGCGCACGACGCGTGCGCCGATCTTGATCAGCTGCAGCCGCATCGTGCCGACCTGCGCCCGCGCCTCGCCCCGCTGTGCGAGCTCGCTGCGCAGCGCCTGATAGAGCGCGTACGCCGCCGCCGTCAGCAGCACCCGCAGCTGGTTGGCGGCGAAGCTCGAGCAGCTGGTGCGGTCGATCGAAAGATCGTCCTTCAGCTCCTTGATCCGGTTCTCGACATCGCCGCGCTGGCAGTACGTCTCGTACACCGACTTCGGCGAGCCGCGGCGGAGGTTCGTGACGACGTAGCGGGGATTCTCACGCGCGGGCTTGTCGCCCTCGCGCGTCACTTCCGCCTTGAAGACCACTCGCCGCGCCTCGCCCTTCCAGCTGCGCGCGGCGTATCGCGTCTCGCCGTAGCAGCGCGCCGACTGGCCCGTGATCGCCGACAGCTCCCAGGCGAATTCGACGAGCTTCGCCGATCGGCGAGCGAGTACAGGGTTCCCCGCCATCGACACCACGTACTCGACCTTGAGCTCCTTCAGCAGAGCGAAGAGCTCCGGACCCGAAAATCCGGCATCGAGCCGCACGCGCACCTTCGCCATCGGGAAGGCGGCGCGCAGCCGCTCGACCATCCGCCGGATCAGCCACAGCCCGCCATCGACCTCGTGCGCCGTCCCCGGTCGCAGCAGCGCCGCCAGCAGGTACTGCTCCGGATCGCCGTCGATCGTCGCGAAGCACAGCTGCGGCAGGTAGCACCACGTGCCGTACTTGCCGTGGAAGAGCGAGAGCTGCTGGCGACCGTGTGTCGGATCGACCGTGCTGTCGAGGTCGAGCGTGATCCGCCGCGCCCGAGGATGACGCTTCTTCAGGCGCTCGATCACCGAGTCCGTCAGCGTCGCGCCCATCCGCAGCAGCGACCCGCGCGACACCTGCCGCTCGAAGCGCGACAGCGTCGGCTGCGAGGCGAGGTGAGTCTCCGCCGTGCCGGCCAGCTCCTGCTGCATCGGATCGTGCCGCAGCCGCGCCGAGTCGTTGCAGTCGGCGTAGCCGCAGGCGATGCCGAACACGCGCTGGCGCACCAGCGACTCGAGCGAATGCTCGATGCGGGAGTCGCTCCGCCATTCGCGGACCGCCCGCGCGAGAGAAGACGTCAGACCGAGCGAGCGGTCCACCTGCGCCAGCAGCACCGCACCGCCATCCGACGTCGTATCCGGCTCGTCGAACTGCACCTCGATCCGCCGCGACAACCCACTGGCGAAGAGAACACCCTGCTCGTTATCGTCGCACACGCTGAAAGCCCCTCGATTGCCTCGAATCAGCTCTGGTAGGCGATTCGTACGCACCGAGGGCTTTCGCGTTTCATGGCTCGTGAATTATTCGGGCTAGAACATCGACAGGGTGCCGAGCGTCGCGAGCAGCAGGAAGCAGATGGCGATGACGAGCAGCTGAGAACTCAAACCGTCATTCGATCCGCGGATGCGGACCCGAGGATTCGTCGGATTGAAGGACAGGAAGTCGGCAGCAAGGAAGCGCCGACTGCGCTCGACCGCTTCCTGATTCGGAAACGCGTCATCCTCCCGAGTCGCAACCCCGAAGTTCCTCACGCCTTCGAACGTTCGGTGACTCGGCAGGCTCAGGGCGCCGTCGAAGCGATCTGGATTTTCATTGAGACCGCTCATGGCGCGCGCTGCGCGTTCGTGGCGCGCGCCAGCGGCGCCGACAGCACGCGCAGCCACTCGATCGACCCCATCGCATCTGCCACATGCTTCGCGTAACGCATCGGACCAAGCACCTCCAGCGCCTTCGCCCGGCGCAGGCACAACAGGTCGACATCCGCATCGTTCAGATGCCCCCAGCGTTGGCGGACACGCGCGCGGAAGAGCTGTGTCGAGTCGTCAGATGCCTTGTGCATGAACTGCTCCAGGGAGTGTTCGTGCCAATGCAAACGACGTGCGCGGACCCGCAACGCGACAGACGTCCGGTCCGGCCACCGATCCATGGACGATTGTTCAAACCGCGCATACGACTGCCGAGCGCGGCGCCGATCACGTACCTTTCGTCGATCGGCGAGAACATCGCCGTAGGACGTGCGCCGGATATGGATCGGAAGCGACCGATGGTGCGCCGGCGCGAACTGCGGCACGCGTGGACCTCGCGGCGGCGCTCCGCCCCGTTCTCACTCCCGCTCGGTCGTCGCTTTCCACTCGCGTGCGAAGTCGGCCGGCCGGAACTCTGCCGGCCTCGTGAGCGGCGCCAGCAGGCGCGCGCGGATCGCCGCAGCGGCACCGCCCGGCGCGACGTTCCAGCTCGCTTCATCGAACGTCGTCTGCAGTGAGTGGATCAGCTGCGCGGCCTGCTCCGCGGCCTTCATGCCGTGGCCGGCGAGGCGATCGCCCTCGCGTGAGAGCGCGGTCACGACCTCGCGCGCCAGCGACTCCGCTTCGGTGCGCGCCTGCAACAGGTCGAAGAGTGGCTGCACCTGCTGGCCGGCAAGCTCGACCGCGCCGGTGAAGGCCGCGCCGTCGAACGGTTGCGCGTTGGCGAGCTGCTCCATGTGGTGAAGCGTTTCGCGCAGCGCGGCGCCGCGAGTCGCATCGACCGCGCTCGCCACAGCACCCGCGGTGACGAAGCGCGACGCGTCGAGGAGCGGTCGGCCGATCGGGACCGAAAGACCATGCGCAAGCCGCCACTCGCGTAGCTGATCCCATCCGCCGTCCGCGAGGTCGTGATGGCAGGAGGAGCATTCGCGGCTCGAGAAGTCGAGCGATCCGGCGGCCTCGCGCGCGAGCTTCTCGAGCTGCGCTTCGAGCGCCACCAGCGGGCCCGCCAGCGCCGCGCGAGTGAACCAGTCGCGGCTCGTCGCGCCCCGCTGCCGCCAATGGGGACTCATCGAGAGCAGGAAGGAGCCCGCTTCGAACGCGAGGTCGGGATGGCCCGCCGCGATCAACCGATGGTCGACGACGTGCGTCGCATCGCCGACGTGGCAACGCACGCAGGTCGCGGCGAGAGCCACCGGGTCCAACGTGTCGTTGAGGCCGAGCTCGCGAACCGCCGTCGCGCGATCGAATCCTCGTTGGAAGTGCGTCCCGTACCAGCCCGAGGCCGCGCCGTGGCACGCCTCGCAGCTGACGCCGAAGTCGGCGACGTTGGCGCCGGCGCTCTCCGATCCGGCGTGGCAGACGAGACACTCGGCCGCCTTCGTCGCGTCGATCCCGAGCCGCTCGCCCATCGCGCGACCGAGCGGCGCCGAGAGCGCTTCCCATGCGCGGCGATGGTCGTCGCGCGCGAACCAGGTCGCGAACTCATCCTGTCGGACGCGGCCATCGGCGGGTCGTGCGGCGCCATGGCAGTGGGTCGAGTCGCAGGTGGCGGGGCCGAGGAACTGGCCCTTGGCGGCGCGCGCGCCATCGCCGGAAGCCTGCGTTGGCGCCGGAGCGAGCAGCAGCCCCCCCACGATGCCGAGGCCGCGCGCGAACGATCGACGATCGGACCTCATCGCGCCTCCTGCCACTCGGCCATACCCTTCCCGCACGCGCACGACGCGGCAACATGGTCGCCCTATGGCACACCACCTCCCGTCGCGTTTCGCGTGCACTCTCTTGCCGCTCATCGGCCTCGCCGCCGCGGCGCCCTTAACCGCATTGCCGGCCGCGCTGCCGCCGACCGGCGACGAGTGCTGCGCGGGCGGCCGCGCCCCGACCGGGCCGCTGCTCGATCCGCCGCGCGCCGCCCCCACCGACTGGGATGTCACGGTGCCGTTCGGACCGACGCGCGACGTCACCATCGACACCGACGAGGGGACCTGGATGCAGGTCGACGTCAGCCCCGACGGGCAGACGCTGCTGTTCGATCTGCTGGGCGACGTCTGGACGCTGCCGATCGCCGGCGGCGAGGCGACACTCCTGCTGGGCGGCGCGGCGTGGGAGTGGCAGCCACGCTTCAGCCCGAGCGGCGCGCGCATCGCCTTCGTCAGCGATCGCGGCGGCGCCGACAACATCTGGAGCTGCGCGCGCGACGGCAGCGACCTGCGCCAGGTGACCAAGGAGGACTTCCGTCTCGTCCATTGCCCCGAGTGGATGCCCGACGGCGAGTGGATCCTGGCGCGCAAGCACTTCACCGACACCCGGTCGCTCGGCGCCGGCGAGGTCTGGATGTATGCGGCGAACGGCGGCGGCGCCGGGGTCCAGCTGACCGAGAAGAGCTCGAACACCGCGGACGTGAACGAGCCGGCCATCAGCAAGGACGGGCGCTGGCTCTACTTCAGCCACGCCGGCGACTTCGCCTACAACAAGAACCCCTACCAGGGGATCTACGCGGTTTCGCGCATCGATCGCGCCAACGGCAAGCGCGAGCCCTTCAGCGATGGCAGCGGCGGCGCCTGCCGGCCACGTCCGTCCCCCGACGGCAAGTCGGTGGCGCTGGTACGCCGCGCGGGACTGAAGACCGCGCTCTTCGTGCGCGACCTCGCATCGGGCCGCGAGCGCCTTCTCTTCGATGGGCTCGACCACGACACGATGGAGACGTGGTCCACGCACGGCACCTTTCCCGGCTACTGCTGGCTGCCCGACAGCTCGGCGATCGTGGTGACGGCGGGCGGCAAGCTCGCGCGCATCGATGCCGCGGAGGGCGCGACGAGCGGCCGCACGACGTGGATTCCCTTCCACGCGAAGACCACCCACAAAGTGCATGAAGCGCTGCGTTTCGCGCGGCCCGTCTTCGAGCCGACCGTCCACGCGAAGATGATCCGCTGGCCGCTCCTGTCGCCCGACGGCGCGACGATCTGGTTCCAGGCGCTCGGACAGATCTGGAAGCAGCCGCGCGCGGGCGGTGCGGCGACGGCGATCGCCACCGCGCCTGGCGCGCTCGCCTACGCGCCGGCGCTCTCGGCCGACGGCCGCGTGCTCGCCTTCACGACCTTCGAGAATGGCGTCGGCGGGAAGCTCTGGCTGGTGCCGAGCGACGGCGGCGGCGCGCCGAGCGTCCGCTACGAGCAGCCGGGGATCATCGCCAATCCGGCGTTCTCGCCGATTGGCAACGAGATCGCATTCCTGCTCGGCAGCGATGCGACGGCGCGCGGTGAATCGCTCGCGGGAGATTCGCTGCGCATCGCGTGGCTCGTCGTCGATGCCAGCGCCGGCGCTCCACCGCACGAACTCACGACGACCAGCAATCGCGGCACCAACCGGCGCATGCCGCGCCTCTTCTTCGCCCCCGATGGCCAGCAGTTGATGTGGTTCGAGGATGGGGGCGCCGGCACGGTGCTGGTGCGCGCGACGCTCGATGGACGCGAGAAGCTGACGCTCGCCACCAACGAGGATGCCGAGGAGATCGCACCTTCACCCGACCTGAAGTGGGTCGCCTGGAAAGAGCAGCATCAAATCTACGTCGCGCCGTTCCCTTCGGCCGTCGGGCGCGCGCTGACCATCGGCCGCAACGGCGCCCCGATGCCCGTGAAGAAGCTCACCGAGATCGGCGGGAGCTGGCCGACCTGGAGCGCCGACAGCAAGTACCTCACGTGGGCGCTCGGGCCGCAGTTCGCCGTGCAGGAAGTCGCGCCGCTCTTCGCACCGGAAGCGGCGAAGGCCGCCGCCGCGATCCCGCCGGCGACGACACCGCCCGCGGAGACGAAGCCCGCCGACAAGCCCGCCGAGTTCAATGCGCAAGGGGTGCGCCCCGATGCGAGCCTCGTGGCGCTCGACGCCAGCGCACCGGGCGACGCACCGAGCGGTCGCTTCGCCCTCGTTGGCGCGCGCCTCATCACGATGCGCGGCGACGAGGTGATCGAGGAGGGAACGCTGATCGTCGAGGGCAACCACATCGTCGGCCTCGGTCCGAGCGCGACCACCACGGTCCCCGCCGGCACGACCGTCGTCGACGGCCGCGGCAAGACGGTGATGCCGGGGATCATCGATGTCCACGCGCACCTGCACTACAACGCGCTCGACGTGCAGCCGACGCAGCCGTGGGAATACGTGGTCAACCTCGCCTATGGCGTCACCACGACGCACGATCCTTCGGCGCCGACGGAGCTCGTCTTCGCGCAATCAGAGCTCGTCAAGAGTGGTCGCATGGTCGGCCCGCGCGTCGACTCGACCGGATTCATCCTCTATGGCGCGAAGAACCCGAACAAGGCGGAGATCGACTCGCTCGACGACGCGCGCCACCACTTGAAGCGGCTGAAGGCGGTCGGCGCCTTCAGCGTGAAGAGCTACAACCAGCCGCGTCGCAACCAGCGCCAGTGGGTCGTCGCGGCCGCTCGCGAAGAGCAGATGCTGGTGGTGCCCGAGGGCGGCTCGCTGCTGGCGCACAACCTCACCATGTGCCTCGACGGCCACACTGGCGTCGAGCACAACCTGCCGGTGGCTCCGATCTACGCCGACGTCGCCAACCTCTTCGGCCAATCGGGCACCGGCATCACGCCGACGCTGATCGTCACCTACGGCGGCCTGAACGGCGAGTACTGGTGGTACCAGCACGACCGCGTCTTCGAGAAGCAGCCGCTCCTCTCGCTCTCGCCGCCCGGCTGGCTCGAGGCGAAGTCGCGCCGACGCGACGTCTTCGCGTTCGATGACGACTTCCAGCACGTCAAGGTCGCCCAGGCGTGCGCGAAGATCCTGCGCGCCGGCGGCCATCTGCAGCTCGGCGCGCACGGCCAGCTGCAGGGCCTCGGCGCCCACTGGGAGCTGTGGATGCTGGGGCAGGGCGGTCTTTCGCCGCTGGAGGCGATCCGCTGCGCGACCCACTACGGCGCCTGGTACCTCGGCCTCGACGGAGAGCTCGGCTCGCTCGACCAGGGCAAGCTCGCCGACTTCGTGGTGATGGCAAAGAACCCGCTCGAGCGGCTCGAAAACAGCGATTCGATCGAGCTCACCTGTGCGAACGGCCGACTCTTCGATGCGCGCACCATGGCGCAGCAACTGCCCGAAGCTCGGCCGCGACCGCGCCTGCAATGGGAAGCGAAGTGACGCGATGAAACGTCCGCTGGCTGCGCTCCTCGCGCTGGGCACGCTGTCGCTCGCCGCCCCCGACGCGCGACCGCTGAGCGACTTCCTGCTCGAAGCGAGCGATGGCCAGCGCGTCCATCTCGTCGCCGAGGACGCGGCGCGCCGCTGCACGGTGCTGTGGATCGCGGCGCTCGATTGCGCGGCGACGCGAACGCTGGCACCGACGATGGGCGAGCTTGCGCGCGCGCAGGCGCCGCGCGGCGTGCGCTTCCTCGCGATCGATCCGGCGGCGGCGGACGACGCGCTGGAGCTGCAGGCCTTCGCGCACTCTGCGAAGCTCGACTTCCCGCTGCTGCGCGATCCGCTGCAGGCGGTGTGCGAGCGGCTTGGAGTGACGACGACCGCGACCGCGCTGCTGCTCGACCGCGAGTTCGTCGAGCTCGCGCGATTCGACCTCGCCAGCGCGCAACCGCTGGCCGATGCGATCGCGGCGGTGTTGGTGGCGCAGCCGATCGCCAGCTCCGCTGCGTCCGACGACGACGGCACGTCGGCGGGTGTCGCGTTGACGAAGCTGCGCCCCGCCGCGCCCGCCGCACCGACGTTCTTCCGCGACGTCGCGCCGATCCTGTGGACGCGCTGCGTCGAGTGCCACCATCCTGGCGACATCGGGCCGATGAGCTTCCTCGATGGCGCGGAGACGCGAGGTTGGGCGCCGCAGATCGCCGAGGTGGTCGCCGATGGCCGCATGCCGCCATGGCATGCCGATCCGCGTTACGGGCACTTCACGAACGAGCGCAGCCTCACCGACACGGAGAAGCGGACGCTGCACGACTGGAATGCGAGCGGCGCCGCGCTGGGCGACGCGAGCGACGCGCCACCGGCACCGCGCTTCGACAGCGCCGAGTGGTCGATCGGCACGCCCGACGTCGTCGTCGAGCTGCCCGCGCCGCAGCCGATCCCGGCGGAGGGGGTCGTCCCCTACCGCTACGTGCCAGTCGACCCGCACTTCACCGAGGATCGCCTGGTGCAGGCGATCGAGGTGCGACCCGGCAATCGGGAGGTGACCCACCACATCGGCGTCTTCCTGCTGCCGCCCGGCCTGAACCAGCGCGTCTTGAACCCGAACCTCCTTTTCGCCGGCAGCGCGCCGGGCGGACGGCCGATCGAGCTCGCGGACGGAATGGCCAAACGTGTCGCACGTGGCACGCGATTCCTCTTCCAACTGCACTACACGCCCAATGGCAAGGCGACCACCGATCGCACGCGCATGGCGCTTCGCTTCGCGCGGGCTCCGGTGACGCGCGAAGTCGCCAACTGGACGATCGCCAATCCGAAGGTCGAGCTCGAGCCGTTCGCAGCCGACACCCGCTTCACGCGCACCGAACCGTTCCGCGAGCCGATCCTGGTCACGGCACTGATGCCTCACATGCATTGGCGCGGCCACGCCTTCCGCATCGAGCTTGCGCGAGTCGACGGCACGCGGCGCATCCTGCTCGACGTGCCGCGCTACGACTTCGGCTGGCAGCACACCTACGAGTTGCGCGATCCGCTGCGCCTCGAACCAGGCGACGAGCTCGTCCTCAACGCCGCCTACGACAACTCCGCCGCGAACCCGCGCAACCCCGACCCCTCGCAGCGGGTCCACGTCGGCGAGCAGACCAGCGACGAGATGATGGTGGCGTACGTCGACTACGTGAAGCTGAAGTGAACGCGACGACCGAAGGGTCGATCGCGGCGCACTTCACTTCGCCTTGACGACGTTTTCGAGGGCCGTGCGCAAGGCGGTCTCGTCGCAGCCGAGTGCCCGCCACGCGATTCGACCGTCCGACCCGATGAGGAAGTTGCTCGGATCGCTGCGGCCGCAACGAAGAGGTTCGTTGTCCTTGTAGTCGCTGATCGTCGACGCCTCGGCCGGACCGAACTTGCGGTCGATCGTCGGCTCGATCACCATGTCCTCGACGCGCTCGAAATGACGACCATGGAACTCGCCCTTCAGGACATCGAAGGCGGTGGCCATGTTGTTGTGTCCGTGCGGCACGATCGAGCGCCCCTTCCCGAGCACGAAGATCTGCTTCCCGAACGTGAGCGCGAGCCCCTCGGGGCTGGGGGAAGTCGAAGCCCACCGATCGCTCGCCCGAATCGGGGAACGCGACCTCCTTGGTGAGGCGATCGAAGTCGACGGCCGCCCGCAGGGTCTGGAGGACGCTCGTCGTCAGCAGCCCGCTCAGGGCGCCGATCGTGAACTGACCGCGCGAGAGCTCGTTCCGCGGGAAGGGGTCCATGGCCGCGGATCGTCGCCCTCGCTCGCGCGGCAAGGCGGCGGCGGCTCCCCGCTGGAGCCGCCCCACCGCGGGTTCCTACTTCGTGTAGCTGCCGGACATTGCGGGCGCCCACTGCTTCCCGTCCTGCGACATCTCCATCAGGAAGGTGTAGCGAGCGCCGGCGAGGCCGAAGGTGCAGCGCGAGTGGCCCATCGGCGACTGGCTGGTCATCACCAGGGTGTTGCCATTCCAGGCGCCGGTGAAGAGGCTCGCCGTGCAGCCCATCGAATCCCACCAGTGCAGGGTCGGCTGACCGCTTTCCGAATCGACGGAGAAGACGCCGTGGCCGCGGAACGTGACGACGCCGCCGCGCGTCTGCTCGTAATCCTGGATGACGTTGAAACCGTCGAGCGCGACACGGTTGTTCACCTTGCCGGTCGCGGGACCGCCCTGCGGATCCCACGGCGACGGGTGCATCGTCTCGGTGCCGGTCCACTGGCCGGCGAGCTTGGCGAGCTGCTGATGAGCGGGACCGGGCTTGGGCATCTCCATGTCCATACGTCACTCCTGAAGAGGTTGTGAAGGACGGCGCCACTCGCGGCGCCGCCGCTCCATTACCGACGAGTCGCCGATCGTTTTCCCGACCATGAAATCGTGCGCCGAGCCGCTGCTACCCGAAAAGGCTCTGCTCACGCGCGGTCTTGACCACGCCGAGGCGCCGGAGCTCGAAGAAGCACCTGGCGCACACGTCGACGTCGTACGCCGCCTCGTGCCGCTCCTCCGATGGCTGACCGAAGAGCCTCGCGTGGAGTTCGTGGAGCTTGGGCCACTTGAAGCCCTTCTCGGCCGGGATCGCGCATAGCTCGGTCGACGCCTTCATGGTGCAGAGGCGCTGCTTGCCTTCGAAGGGATCGGGACGGCGCGCGCGCGCGAACTCGGCGCCGAGCACCGACTCGTCGTAGGAGAGGTTGTGCGCCACCACGAACCGCGCCGGCTTCATGGCCGCAGCGAAGGCCGACAGCACTTCGGCCAGCGGTGACCCTTCGCGCAGGGCGCGCTCGGTCGAGACGCCGTGCACGCGGACGGCGTCTGCGGGAATGGTGAATCCGTCGGGACGCACGAGAAGGCTGCGCGCCGTCATCGCCTTGCCTTGCGCGTCGAAGCTCGCCCATGCCAGCTGGACCACGCGCGGCCAGTTGGAGAGATCGCTCTTCGGCGCGCTCCACGAGCGCGGCAGGCCGGTGGTCTCGCAATCGATGACGACGAACACGGGATCTCCTCCTTCGCTCAGCGGCCGGTTGCCGCGGGCCCCGCCTGCGGCCGCAGCGCCTTGAACTCCGAGGTTGCGTTCCATTGCGGCCACTGCTCGCTGGCCAACACGCCGCGCGCCACGAAGAGGAGCGCCGAAAGGTCCTCGACTGCGCCATCGAACACCCAGCTCGGATCGAACTCATCGCCCGGCTTGTGATAACGCTCTGCGGTGTAGCTGCGGCGGATCTCGAGGCCGTACTCGGCTCCTTGCCCGATGAAGTCGACGCCCTGCTTCACATAGAGCGCCGGCACGCCCTTCTTGGCGAAGCTCAGCTGGTCGGAGCGGAAGTAGGAGCCCTTCTCGGGCTCCGGGTCGGCCACAAGCGTTCGCCCCTGCGCGACGATCGCCGCGCCGAGCCGCTCTTCGAGATCGGACTGCCCCATCCCGATGACGGCGAGGTCGCGCGTGCGCCCCCACACGTTGATCCCGTCGAGGTTGATCGCGGCGAGCGTCCGCTCGAGCGGGATCAGCGGATGTTCGGCGTACCACTGCGAGCCGAGCAGACCGCGCTCCTCGGCGGTGACGAAGAGCACGGCCACCGAGCGGCCTGGACGCGGCGCACGACCCAGAGCGCGCGCCAGCTCCAGCAGGCCAGCGCAACCGCTCGCGTTGTCGACCGCTCCGTTCAGGATCTGGTCGCCGACCTTGGTCAGATCGATGCCGAAGTGGTCCCAGTGCGCGCAGAAGAGCACGAATTCGCCGCTCTGGCGCGGATCGCAGCCCGGCAGCACGCCGAGCACGTTGCGCGACACGATCGGTGCGACCTTCTGCTCGATCTGGACGCTGGCGTCGAGGCCAAGCGCGACCGGACGGAAGCCGTCCTGGCCGGCCGCGGCGTGCACCGCATCGAAATCGAGTCCACCGCCGCTGCGACGGAAGAGATCGACCGCGGCCTCGCGCGTGATCCAGCCTTCGAAGGCGCAGCGCGAAGCGCCGCCATCGGCGCGCGCGAAATCGAACTGCTCGCCGCCCCAGCTGTTGCGAACGACCTCCCACGGATAGGCGGCCGGCTCGGTCTCGTGCACGATCAGGCAACCGGCGGCACCACGGCGCGCCGCCTCCTCGAACTTGTAGTTCCAGCGTCCGTAGTAGGTCATCGCCTTGCCGCCGAAGCGGCCATCGGCGAGCGGCGGATCGTTGACCAGGCAGACCACGACCTTGCCTTTCACATCGAGTCCGGCGTAGTCGTCCCAACGGAACTCGGGCGCACTGCAGCCGTAGCCGACGAAGACGAGCTCGCCGCTGGCCTTCAGCGCCGCTTCCTTCTGCCGCCGCGTCATCACCACGAAGTCATCGAGAAAGCGCTGCGGCACCTTGCCAAGTTCGAGTTGCGGCGACTTCGCCTTCTGGACGCTGACCAGCGGCACCTGCTGCACGAAGCTCGGGCCGTTGCCGGGCGCGAAGCCAGCCGCCGTCAGCTGCTCGACGAGGTAGTCGACCGTGAACCGCTCGGCTCGCGTGCCGACGCCACGCCCCTCGAACTCGTCCGACGCCAGCTTCTGGAGATCCTTGCGGATTGCCTCGCCGTCGAGTTTCTCGGGGATGAGTGCGGTCGCGCCTGGCACTTCCGGCCGCGGCCCAAGCGCGGCGAGCAGCGCCTCCCAATCGGCGTCGCTCTTCAGTTCATAGGCCTCGTCGACGTAGTCGAGCTTGCCGCCGGCACCGACCAGGAACATGGTGCGACGCGCGATGCCACCCATCGCTTCGAGGAAGACCCCGAAGTCGCGCGACGCGCGCCCCTCCTCGTCGGTGAGGAGCTGGAAGGGCAAGGCAAGCGAGTCGCAGAACTTGCGATGCGACTCGACCCCATCGAGCGCCACACCGAAGACCATCACGCCGCGCGACTTGAACTCGGCGAACCTGTCCCGCAGGTCCGAGAGCTCCTTGGTTCAGCCAGGGGTGAAATCCTTGGGATAGAAGGCCAGCAGATAGCGCTTGCCCTGCAGCGACGCGGCGCTGATCAGGCGGCCATCCTGGTCGGCCATCCGGAATGGAGGCACGTCGGCGCCGACCTTCGGGACCTCCGGCGTCAGCGTGACGAACGGAGCCGCCAGCAACGCGGCGAACCAGGCTTGGACCATCGCATCCTCCTCTTGGCCGCCAACGGCACCACGGCGTCGTGAGGTGCGGACTGTAGCGGCCCCAAAAACATCCACGCGACGGTTGCAGGGGTGGAGACGCGGCGGCCCGGCGCCACTCCGGACGCTCTCTCACCTGCCGAGTTCGAGGGGCTGAAGATCGGGCGGCGGCTGCCGAGCGCCGCCGCGGAGTGGCGCGCGGGAGACCTCGTCATCGTCATCACTTCGCTTCACGATTTCGCGCGCCTGCCCACTGGCGGCACAGCAACTCCTCCTATAAAACAACCAAATCGTTCAGATTCCGACACGTCCCGGAAACCCGCGCGCAGCTCCTCCCGCCGAGAAGATCCATGGTCGATCCCTCACCGTCCTCCCCTCCTGGTTCGATGACCTCCCTGCCGGTCTTCCTGAGCCCGCGCGACCTCGGCGCGGCGATCGGCGTTTCCGAATCATCGGTGAAGCGGTGGGCCGACTCCGGACAGCTGAAGCTCGTTCGCACGAGCGGCGGCCATCGCCGCATCCGTCTGCCGGAAGCGATTCGTTTCATCCAGAAACAGCACCACGAAGTCGTACGTCCGGAACTGCTCGGCCTGCCGGCACGCGGTCGACAGCTCGCCCGGCTCCCGACTCATGAACACGCGCGAACGCTCGCCCGCTTCCTCGTCGACGGGCAGCTCGCGGAAGCGCACGCCGTGCTGCTGCATGCCTTCGTCGATGGGGTGGAGCTCGTCACGCTCGCGCGCGACGTCCTGCAACCGGCGCTCGAGCACCTCGGCGAGCTGTGGCACCACGGACCGGACGGGATCGTCATCGAGCACGCGGCGACGGAAGCGTGCCTGCATGCGCTGCACGAGATCACTCGACTGCTGCCGGTGAGCGATGGGCCGCTGGCGATCGGCGGGTCGCCCGAATGGGATCCCTACCAGATCCCGAGCCAACTGGCGTCGATGACGCTGCAGCAGGCGGGCTGGCGCACGATCAACCTCGGGGCACGCTTGCCCGTCGCCGCCGTCGTCGCGGCGACGAAGCGCTGGCAACCGGCGATGGTCTGGATCTCGATCTCCTCCGACGAGCCGCGCGGCGCGGCGCGCTCCTACGTCGAGGAGCTTGCCGCGGCGCTCGCGGAAGAGCGCACGTTGCTGGTGATCGGTGGACGCGTCAGCGGCCAGCTGCGCGACGCCCGATTGCCGCTCGATCCGCAGCGGGTCGTGATCGAGGATTCGCTCGCCTCGCTGCAGGACCGCGCGCGAGCCAGCTCCGATCGGCACGCGTGAACGATCCAGCCCAGCCCATCCGGCGCCTCTTCGTCACCGGCGCGACGGGCTACATCGGTGGGCGCCTGGTGCCACGTCTGCTCGACGCCGGGCACGAGGTGGTCTGCGCCGCGCGCGATGCCCGCAAACTCAGCGCGCGCACCTGGATCCACCATCCGCGACTGCGCGTCGTCGAATGCGACGTCGGCGACGAAGCGGCGTTGACGCGGGCGATGGCGGGCTGCGAAGCGGCCTACTACCTGATCCACTCGATGATGACGGCGGGCCGCGAGTTCCGCGGCCATGACCAGCGCCTCGCAGCGGGGTTCGCCGCGGCCGCGAAGCGCGCCAACGTCAGCCGCCTGATCTACCTCGGTGGCCTTGGCGAGCTCGGCGATGGGCTCTCCGAACACCTCGCCTCGCGACGCGAGGTCGAGACCGCTCTGGCGAGCGGCGGCGTTCCGCTCACCGTCCTGCGCGCCGCGATGATCCTCGGCTCCGGCAGCGCGTCGTTCGAGATCCTGCGCTACCTGGTGGAGCGGCTGCCCGTCATGGTGACCCCGCGCTGGGTGACCACGGAATCGCAGCCGATCGCCGTCGCCGACGTCCTCGATGCGTTGGTCCGCTGCCTCGACGTGCCCGCCACGATCGGCGCGACGCTCGACATCGGCGGCCCCGACGTGCTGAGCTACCTCGACCTGATGCACGTGATGCAGGAGGAACTCGGGTTGCGCCGGCGCCTCATCGTGCCGCTGCCGGTCCTCACGCCGCGGCTCTCCTCGCTGTGGATCCACCTCGTCACGCCGATCGACCACGCGATCGCGCGACCGCTCGCCGAAGGGCTGCGCAACCGCGTGGTCTGCCGCGATCCACGCGCGCTGGAACTGCTTCCGGGAGCGCGACTGCCGGTGCGCGTCGCCATCGCGAAGGCGTTGGCGAAGGAGCGCGCAGGAGGGCTTGAGTCGGCGTGGAGCGATGCTGGCGCAATCCCCGGCGATCCCGACTGGGCGGGCGGCCGCGTCTTCGTCGATCGCCGCAGCTGCGACGTGGCGGCGGCGGCGCCGGCGGTCTTCGCCGCGGTCGTCCGGATCGGCGGCGGGCATGGCTACTACGCGGCCGATCTGCTGTGGCGTGCACGCGGCCTGATCGACCGGCTGGTCGGTGGACCGGGCCTGCGACGACGGCGCAAGGATCCCGACGCGGTCGGTTTCGGCGAGGCGCTCGACTTCTGGCGCGTCACCGGACTCGAAGACGGCAAACGCCTCGAACTGCGCGCGGAGATGAAGCTGCCCGGGATCGCGACGCTGACCTTCGAACTCGAGCCCTCCGGCACCGGCACGCGGCTGATCCAGACCGCGCGCTTCCGGCCGAAGGGCCTCGCGGGCCTCGCCTACTGGTACGCCGTCGTCCCGCTCCACGCGATCGTGTTCAACGGGATGCTCGCCGGGATTCGCCGTTACGCCGAGCGCCACGTCAACGCTTCGGCGACGCCTCCGGAACCGGCACCGCGCTGAGTTCGCGCGCGCGCGCATCGAGGTCGACCAGCAATCGCGCCGAGTAGCCGCGCGAGTGATGCCACGCCACGCGCCCTTCACCGTCGAGCAGCAGTACGCGTGCGTTGCGATCGGAGACGCCGCCGGTGAAATCGAACACCTGTCGGGCGGCGTCGCCATAGAGCGTCACGACGACGCCCCAATCTTCCGACGGGATGCCGTTGCGCATGCCGGAGTCGATGGTGCCCGCGAACAGGCCAGGGACCATTCCGGGAATGGTCGGCACTTCGAGGACCTTGACCGGCGTCTTTGCCTGGGCGAGGCCGAGCAGCCAGCGATCGCAGTCGAACTGGCCGTCCTGCTCGAACGCGACCAGCAGGATGGCCGGCGCTCCCGCCAGATCGGCGGGCAGGTTCCAGCGCTTGCCATCGAGCGCCTCGGACGTGACGGACGGGAACGTCGCGCCATCGAGGGCCGGCGGCGCCGCGCGCTCGGAGCGACAGGCAGCCGCTCCCGCCAACACCAGCGCCAGTGCAACCAGTCGACGCATTCGAAACTCCTGAGAAACCGCAGTAAGCACGGCGGTGGCAAAACAGAGCGGGGCGACGCGCGGCGCGCCTCAAAGGCGCTGTCCCGTTCGCCGCCCCGCGAGAGGGTCTTGAGATCAGTTCGCCTTGGGCAGGATCACGGTGTCGATGACGTGGATGACGCCATTCGAAGCATCGATGTCGGTGGCGAGGAGGACGCTGCCATTCACGGTCGCGCTCTTCTCACCCTTGACGATGGCGAGCGAGGCCGCCGAGAGGCTGGTCGCCATGCCGGCTTTCAGCGCTTCGGTGCTGTAGACGCGGCCCTTGACGACGTGCAGCTTCAGGATGGAGACGAGCTTGTCCTTGTTCTCCGGCTTGAGCAGGTTCTCGACCGTGCCGGCGGGGAGCTTCGCGAACGCTTCGTCGGTCGGCGCGAAGACGGTGTAAGGCCCATCCTTGGCCAGCGTCTCGGCGAGGCCGGCGGCCGTCGCGGCAGCGAGCAGGGTCTTGAAGGAGCCGGCGCCCGCGGCGGTCTCGACGATGTTCTTCGCGGACGGCATCACGACGCTGTCGATCACGTGGATCACGCCGTTGCTGCATTCGATGTCGGCCTGGATCACCTTGGCGCCATCGATGCGAACGCTGCCTTCATCGATCTTGAAGTCGAGGCGCTGACCATTCACGGTCACCGCGCCGGTCATCGTGGAGACGTCCTTCGCGAGCCACTTGCCGGCGACGACGTGGTAGCCGAGGACGCCCTGCAGCTTCGCGAGGTTCTCGGGCTTGAGCAGCATCTCGACCGTGCCGGCCGGGAGCTTGGCGAACGCGTCGTCATTCGGCGCGAACACCGTGAACGGGCCGGCGCTCTTCAGCGTGTCGACGAGCTTCGCGGCCTGCACGGCGGCGACGAGCGTCTTGAACTTCCCGGCGCCGACTGCGGTGTCGACGATGTCGGTGCCACCGGTGGTCGGGAGCGCTGCGGCGAAGGCAAACGAGAGAAGGCTCAACATCGAACGAATCCTCCGTGGTTCTTGAAGCGAGCTGGGCCGCAGTTGCGGGTGCTCGCGTTCCCTTAAAACGGTCAACTCGTCCAACAGTACGACCTAAACGTCCAGTTGGTTTGAGGCTTCTTCCGAAAAAAAGAAAAAGTTTGGATTCCGATCTTTCCCTCCCGGGCGATTTCGGCCTGCGGCCTGAATTGGTCGACATCGATGCCGAGGTCCTCACCCCATGCATCACATGCTCCTCGGCCAGCTCCTCCTCAACCTCGGGCTCATCACCGAGCGGCAACTCAAGGACGCGCTCGACCAGCAGCGCCGTCGCATGCCGCGCAAGCTGCTCGGCGAAGTCATGGTCGAGATGGGAATCCTGAACGAGGCGGGCCTGCGCGGCATCCTGACGGCGCAGCAGCGCAAGGTCGACGCGACCAAGGCGAAGTCGAAGAGCGGCCCGACCGAAGATCTGAAGCTGCGCCTCACGGGCGCCACGCTTTCCGAGTACCTGCTCGTGGCGCGCGAGCTTGGCGCCTCCGATCTCCACCTTTCCGCCGGACAACGGCCGACGCTGCGCCTTCACGGCAGTCTCCGCGAGCTGCCCATCGATCCGCTGCCCGCGCCCGCTTGCGCGGCGCTGCTCGACAGCGTGCTGACTCCCGCGGAGTCGGAGCGCCTCGAGCGCCAGCGCAGCCTCGACCTCGCCTACCACGACTCGAAAGCGGGCCGCTTCCGCGTCCACCTGTTCCACCACTCGAGCGGCATCAGCGGCGTGATCCGCGCCGTGGCCGACGCGGCATGGGAGTTCGACGCGCTCGGACTGCCGCCCCAGGTCGCCGACGTCTGCCGCTTCGACCAGGGCCTCGTGCTCGTGACCGGCGCGGTCGGCTCGGGCAAGTCGACCACCCTTGCGGCGGTCCTGCAGCGGATCAACCGCTCGCGCAAGGTCCATGTCATCACCATCGAGGATCCGATCGAAGTGGTGCATGCCAGCGACAAGGCGCTCTTCTCGCAGCGCGAAGTCGGCACGCACACGCGGGACTTCAGCAGCGCGCTGCGCGCGGCCCTGCGCGAGGACCCTGACGTCATCGTGGTCGGCGAGATGCGCGACCTCGAGACGACGTCGATCGCGCTGGCCGCCGCCGAGACGGGTCACCTCGTCTTCGCGACGATGCACACCAGCAGCGCCGATCGCACGATCCACCGCATCCTCGACCAGTTCCCTGGCCACCAACGCGAGCACGCCCGCGCAGTGCTCGCCAACGTGCTGAAGTGCATCGTGTGCCAGCAGCTGGTGCCGACGCTCGACGGCAAGGAGCGCGTCCTCGCGGCCGAGGTGATGAACGTCACGTCCGCCGTCACCAACTTGATCCGCGACGATCGCATGCACCAGATCCCGCAGGCGATGCAGCTCGGGCGTCGCGAAGGCATGACCTTGATGGACGACTCGCTGCAGCAACTGGTGCGTGCCAAGCGCATCGCGCTGGACGAGGCCCTCGACCGTTGCACCGAGCCGGAGCGCTTCCTGCAGCCGGCTGGAGGAGGCTCCCGTGCTTGATCTCGCCGCCCTGTTCCGCCTGGTGAACGAGATGGGCGCCTCCGACCTGCACCTGCACGTCGGCCTGCCTCCGCGCGTGCGCGTTCATGGCGAGCTGCAGATCGCGGAAGGGCTGCCGGTGGCCGAGCGCTCTGACCTCGCCGCTCTGATCGACCAGTCGCTGCACGACGGGCAGCGCCAGCGCTTCGAGGAGCACGGCGAAGTCGACTGCGCCTGCGTCGCTGAGGATGGCACGCGCTTCCGCGTCAACTACTACCGCGGCATCACCGGCCTCGCGGCGAGCTTCCGTCGCATCGAGTCGGGGATCCGTTCGCTGGATCAGCTCGGGATCCCCAAAGGAGTCGACGAGCTCGCTCACGTCCGCAACGGCCTCGTGCTGGTGACCGGATCGACCGGCTCGGGCAAGAGCTCGACGCTCGCCGCCTTGATCGACGTGATCAACGGCCAGTACATGCGCCACATCGTCACCATCGAGGATCCCGTCGAGTTCATCCATGTGAACCTGCGCTCGATGGTCCACCAGCGCTGCATCGGCGACGACGTCCCCGACTTCCCGAGCGGCGTGCGCGACGCGCTGCGCGCCGACGTCAACGTGCTGCTGATCGGCGAGTTGCGCGACCTCGAGACGACGCGCGCCGCGCTCTCCGCCGCCGAGACCGGGATGCTGGTCTTCGCCACGCTGCACACCAACGACGCCTCGCAGTCGATCGACCGCGTGATCGACATCTTCCCCATCGCCGAGCAGGACCAGGTGCGCGCGATGCTCGCCGAATCGCTGCAGGGCGTGCTGTCGCAGACGCTGCTGACGCGCGCAGACCGCCACGGACGCGTCGCTGCCACGGAGCTGCTGCTGACGACGCCCGCGATCCAATCGCTGATTCGCGAGGGGCGTACGCACGAGATTCCCAACTGCCTCCAGGGCGGTCGCGAGAGGGGAATGTGGCGACTCGACGACTCGCTCGACCTCCTGCTGCGCGAAGGCGTGATCAGCCGCGAGGAGGCGGTCGCCGCCGCCCGCAGCCGCGTGCGCTTCGAACAGCGCAAGCCGATGCCGGTCAACAGCTGAGGCGCGGCGCCGTCGCGCTCGCGCACGCGCGGCAGACTCTTCGAGCGCCGAACAGAATGTCCGCTGCGTTCGACCGGCTGCGGCCACCCATGACTTCGTCGACCTCCATCGGCGACTCTTCGGAGTCGCCTGCTTCGGCCTCCTCGTCCTGGGCGGCCTCGCTCGGTCTCGGCGCGACGCGTCCATTCTGCTAGGCGCTCTTACACTCGCCGGCTCCTTCCATTCGAGGAGTCCGCGATGCACCGTTCACTGCAAGCTGCTGCCGGCCTGATCGTCCTCGCGTTGCCGCTGGCCGGCTGCGTGACCCACACCCACTGCAGCGACCTGTCGGGAGTGCCTGGCATCCGCGGCGAACCGATCGAGTACCAGACGACGACGTCGTACGCGCTCCACGGGCTCTTCGTCTACCCGATCTTCGGCGACGGCTCCCTCGAGAGCACCGTCACCGAGTTCACCAAGGAGGCGAGCGGCCGCGGCGGCAAGCGCGTCGACATCGCCGAGACGTCGAAGCTGACGCTCTGGTTCATCCTGCCGCCGCTCAGCTTCTTCGTGCATCCGGTCATCACCGAGGTGGGCGGCCAGATCGAGGGCGCAGCCGCGAAGCCGTGAGCGGCGCGCCTACTTCGCGCCCCGCTTCTGGCGCGGCGTGACGATCAGGAATCCACCGTCGCTGCCGACCGGTGGCGTGACGCGCGGACGCTTCACGTCGAGCCGCGTCCCGATCGCCTCGACCGCCGCGCCCATCAACAGATCGCGCGCCGACGCCAGCCGTGTCGTTGCGAGCGCCTGCGCTCCCGCGCGCACGCGCTGCGCGGCGCCGCGGCGACTGTCGCCATGCAGCGCCAGCGTCGCATCGAGCGCCGCCTCGGTCCGCGCGAGCTCCTGCTCGAGTTCGCGCAGCCGCTCCTGAGCCGTCCGCGCTTGCGCCCCGCCAGCGCCGTCGCCACTGCGGTTCGTGCCGAACGCGAGGCGCGCGGCGCTCGCCGCCGCTTCCCGTTGCGCTCCAAGCACGTCGCGCCGCGCGCGCAGCTTGCGCGCGAGATCGGCGAGGTCGTCGTCCTGCGGCTGCGACCAGCGGCGCATGCGCTCGAAGTCGGCGCCGCCGAACTGATGCTCGACCACCACCGACAGGCTCGGATCGGCCCGCAGCTGCGCGAGGATCGGCGCCAACGCGGTCAGCGCATCGGCTGGCAGCGCCGCGGCGCCCGCCTCGAGCGACAGCACCACCGGCGTTCCATCGAACGGCAACGGCTCCGCGTTTCCGAGCAGGCTGCCGAGTCCCGGAACACTCGAGAGTCCGGGCAGGTTCTTGAGCTGCACGGCGTCGAGCGCGCCCGAGGCGACGCGCATCGGCGCCGCCGCGACCGCATCCGCGATGAGGCGCAAGAGAGTCGTCGTGGCGACGCGCGCGATCTCGCCGCCGCTCATGCCGTCGCCCGCGACCTCGAAGCGGACGGGCAATCGCGTTTCGTCGTCCTCGTTGCGCAGCAGGAAGAGGATCGAGTCGAGCGGCGCCGGCAACTTGAGGTAGGTCGCGATCGGTCCGTTGGGCGGCTCAGTCACCGACAGCGACGTCAAGGTGGTGTCGGAGTCGAGCACCATCCCTTTCGCACCACGCAACTGCACGCGCACGTTGGTGTCGAGCAGCCCATCGCCGATTTCGACGCCGCTCGCGGCTGCCGCTCCCTTGAAGGCCTGCAGTTCCAGCGCGCGCACGTCGAGCTGAACGAAACCGGTCGGCCCCGGGAACAGCGCGACGGAGCCCTGCAGCACGAGCTCCTCCCAAGCGGCGCGAGGCTCGACTTCGACTTCCGCAGCGGAGCCGACCACCGCACCGGCCGCAGCACGCAGGAAGCCTCCCAGCAGCGTGCCAGCATCCCGCTTCTTCAATTCGACGGTGCCCGCGGTCACGCCGACGCGGAATGGGATCGGCCGCGGCTCGGTGAAGGCACGGGTCGTGAAGCGACGCACCTCGACCTCGAGGTCGGTGAGCGGCAGCCGCAGCGGCGGCGCCACCGATTCATCGAGCAGCGTGAAGTCGAGCCCGGTGACCAACAGCTCGTCGATGCGGATCTCGGGACGCGCGGGCGCTGCCATCTCCGTCGATTCGGACGCCGCGCCCGATTCGCTCGCCACCGCGTCCGCCTCGCTGGTCGCCACCACCGGCGCCACCGCCGGACGGCGCCAATGGATCGGCCCGAGCTCGATCGTCTCCGCGGTCTGCCGGACGGCCGCGACCGGTTTGCGAACCTCGATCGAACGCACATGGACGGCGCCCGTCGCCGGCCGCACCTTGGCCACATCGACCTCGACTCGCTCGAGCGCGACGATCGGTCCGCCATCGGGTGTCGCCCGCAACGCGACGTCGGAGAGCGACAGCTCGCCGCCGAAGCCCGCGCCAAGGTCGATCGCGGCAGCGCCGCGACGCTTCACCTGCGCGCTCGCTACGAGCCGCGCGTGGAAGGTCGCGTCGGTGAGCGCCGAGAGTTCGAGCTGCTCCGCCAGTTGCGGCACCACCGCCAGCAGCCCCGGTCCCGACCCGCCCACGGCATCGACGATCAGCGTCAGCTCCGGCGTCGGCGCGAACGGCGTCGCCTCCAGCGCGATCGCCAATTCACGCAACACGGGCAGCGCGCTCGCCACGACTTCGAAGCGCAACGGCTCGATCTGAGCCGCCTCCTCGCTCCAGACGACGGACGGTTCGCGATGCCGCAAGGAGAACGACGCGATCAGCGGCGGCGCATCGGCATGACGCGCATCGCTGAAGCGGAACTCGGCGACTCCGAGGTCGATCACCCCCAGCCGCACGATCGACGGCAGCGTCGGCTCGAATCGTGACGCCGAAGGAGCGGCGATCGGCGCGGTGGCAGCCGTGGCGGCGCCGACGTCGGCGCCCGCTGCCGATGGCGCCGACGAACGCACCCGCAGCCCGAGCAGCTCGATCGTCTCGTCATCGACGCGCTGACCTCGCAGCACGAGCCCGCGCGACGTGACCTGCTCGATCACCAACGGCCCGTACGGAAGGTCGAGCTGCGGCACCACCGCCACCAATTCGTCGAGCGCGAGCAAGGGCGGCGCCTCGCCATCTCGCCACGCGAGTTCGCGCAATGAGAACTCGGCGCGACGACTTCCCGAGGCGTCGGCGCGAAGCCGCGCGGACCACGAAAACGCGAGTCGGCCATCCTTCGTGAGGAGCGCGACGTCCGTCGGAGCGTAGGCGGCGAGCGGACCGGCGCGCACCCCATTGGCACTCACCGTGGCACGCATCCCCAGATCGAGCGGATCGGTGGTGAAGTCGCCACGCAGCGCCAGCTCATCGAGGGAGTTGGCGACGCGCGCCACGATTTCGAAGTGGGTCGGTGAGGCCGAACCGAGCACGAGGCCGCCCACCGTGACGTCGACCGTCGCGTTCGTCGCCACCGCCGGCACGACCGCAGCGTCGTCGAAACGCAGTCGAGCGCCGCTCAGCTTCAAGCCGGCCAGCTCGAACGCCAGCGCGGGCTCGATCGTTGCCGGCGCGCGATCGGGCCCGACCGTCGTTTCGCTGGCAGCGTGAGCAGCGGACGGCGCCGGCGCAGCGGCCGCGACCGGTGGCCGCGCGAACGCGAAGCCAGCGGCGTGCAGAGTCCCCGCTTCATCCCGACGCACCGACGCGCGCGGCTCGACGATCTCGATCGGTCCGCACACGAGCCGGCCCGGTCGCTGCACGACGTCGCCGACGCGCAGCGCCGTCAACGCCACGAGCTCTTCCTCGCCGTCGAGCAGGCGCAGCGGCTCGACATGCAGCGACGCGCGACGAACGGCACCGTCGTCGCGCACGGCAACATCGATGCCGCAGCTCAACGTTCCCGCGCGCAGCTCCGGCTCGATCCCGCGCTCGCGCAGCAGCGAGGTGAGGGGCCCGCCACGCAATCCGCTCGCATCGAGTCGAAGTTGCGCCGCCGCCATCAGCGGCGCCGGCCGCAGCGCCACGCGCCCCTGCACGTGCAGCAGCTCGCAGAGGTCGCGCACCTTCACCGTGAGGTCGAGCGCCGCCGCCTTCGGTTCCAGCGTCGCGTCGGCATCGATGGCGACATCGGAGAGGCGCACAGTCACTTCCTCGAGCGCGAGCTCCACCGGCTCGACCGGCGCCTGGCCTGGCGTTGCGACGATGCGCCAACCTGCCGCGTTCCATGCACCACTGACCTCGCGCCGCGCCGTGGCGCGCACTCCACCGAGCTCGAGCGAGCGCAGCGCCAGCTCTCCCGCCGCCGGCCCGATCCGCAGTTGATCGAGCTGCAAGCGGTCGAGCGCCAGCACCTCGAGCGGCGCGCCAGCGTCGCCACCGGCCGCGCTCGTGACGAAGCGCAGCGGTCCGATCGCAACGGAGACTTCGCTTGCGCCGGTCGCCGAGGTGACGGCGCTGCCTCGGATCGAACCCGTGAGCGTCCCGCGTTCGAACGTCGGCTCGATCCCGGCCATTGCCAGGTAGGGCTTCAGTTGCGAAAGCCCATCGCCAAGCGCGATCTCGAACTCGAGCGACCCGCGCGGCGCGGCGACCTCGGAACGGACTTCGCCACGCACCGTGCAAACGACATCGGGCGCCGTCAGATGCAGCTGGAGCGTGGTCGGCTCCGCCGTCGCCGACGCTTCCGTGTCGAAGCCACGCAGCGCACTGTCGGCGAGCTCGACGACCAGATCGCGCGGCGGGAGCAGCGCCTCGTCGCGCAGCGCCAGTCGCAATGACGGTCGGATCTCATCGATGCGCAGCCGAAACGGTCTCTCGTCCCCAGCAGCGTGCGGAGAAGCGGGCGGCTGGCTCGGCGGCGAACTCGGCAGCGAGGGTGGTGGCGCCACCGCCACCTCACCCGGTTCGCCGCGCGCGAACGCGAAGCCCAGCGCCTGCAACACGCCATCGGCACGCCGCGCCGCGCGGCCGCCCAGCGCGCTCGTCACCGTTCCGAGGTGCGCGCCATCGCGCGTCCATTCCAGCAGCTCGGCCTGCGCTTGAAGCGTCAGCTCCTCCTTGCCATCGACGATCGCAGCGCACCACGTCAGTTCGAAACGGCCACCCAGCGCCTCTGCCGTCGGATCGAGCGGACGCACGCCGGCGCGCGCGCCAAGCTCGAAATCGAGCGTGCGCGCCACCGCGTCGATTCCGGCGCGCGGCGCGTAGCGACGGACCAGCTCGGCAGCGACGCCCTGCACGCCCAGCGCGCATTGGAGATCGCCCTCGCCGACGCCAAGCCGCGCGCGCAGCGCGAACGAGACGCGGTCGACCACGCCGGGCGCACGCACGCT
Source organism: Planctomycetota bacterium (assembly GCA_031409275.1). Classification (GTDB taxonomy): domain Bacteria; phylum Planctomycetota; class B15-G4; order B15-G4; family SIAN01; genus SIAN01. Next base: position 146,897 of record JANNXA010000034.1, on the reverse strand, counting down.
GAGATCGACGGTGGTCGCCCGCGACGGATGTCCGATGTCGCTCACGTGCAGCTCGATCGATGCCGGCGTCAGCAGCTCGGGAGTGACGGTCTCGTCGCGGAACAGCACGCGGACGTTCTGGACGCGCAACAGCTCGACTTCGCACGGCGGCGTGAAGTCGAACGCCGTCTTCGTCGTCGCGGAAGGAGCGGGTGCGCGACCTGCGTCGGGTGCAGCGCGCTGCGACTCGGGTTCGCGAGCGTCTCCCGGCGGCGGAGACCACCCATCGAGGCCGATCGACCCGTCGGCGCGGCGCGCCAGCTTCGCCTGGACTCCATCGACCTCGACGCGCCGAACGCGCAGCTCTCCGATGAACAGCGCGCTCATCTCGGCATCGACCTGCAGCGATTCGAGGGTCAGCAGCGCCGCTTCATCGCTGCGACTGCGCAACTCGAGGTGGCCGAGCTCGAGGCTGCCGCCAAAGAGCGACAAGTCGAGCCGCTCGTAGCGGAGCGCGAGTCCGAGCGGTTCGACGAAGCGATCGATCAGCGTCGGCAGCAGCGCGACTCCGCCGAAACGGATCGCGACCGCGCCGATCAGCAGAGTCCACGCCAACCGCCGCGGCCAGCGTCGTCGGTGCAGCGGCTTGCTCTCACTCATCGCCGTGCTCCGCGGCCGCGGCCAGCGCGGCGCGGCGTTGCGCTTGCGGCGCCAACGGATCGAAACCGGCCGGGGCGGCGTGGCGCGCGGCCAACCAGTCGAACGCTCGCACTCGAATCGCCGCGCTGCTCTCTTCGAGAAGGAGCTGGTTCTCGACGATCAGCCGTGCCTGCAGCGCGGTCCAACCGCCGGCGGTCTGCGCCACTTCGGCCAACGTCGATGGGAAACCGCCGACCGCGCCGGTGCGACGCCACGCCACGCTCGCGAGCTCCGGTGGCAGTTCGTCTTCGAGAGCAAGCCGCGCCAGGAAGGCGATCGCCTCGCGTTCGAGCAATGCATCGAGCGCGGCGCCGTCCGCCGGCGAAGCCCCGCGCGCGCGCGTCGCCGCGAGCTGCTCCAGCAACCGGGTCAGCTCCGCATCGCTTGCCACCACCGCCAGGTCGGCGATGAGGCTGTCCGGCAGGTGCGCGGTCTGCCAGACCAGCGCCGTGCGGCCGCTCGCATCGGTCGGCAGCGCCTCCCACGCTGCGAGCGTTTCGTTGGCACGCAACACCGGCGCGCTCGCCGCAGCGCGACGCACCTGCTCTTGCGCGAGCAACTCGTTCGCGCGCGCATGCCACGTGGCCGCCGCGGGCGAGTCCGCCGCCACCTCCTCGAACGCAAGCCACGCTGCGCACCAAGCGCCGTGCCCGCCGAGGAACGGCGTCGGCACGACGATCAGCAGCGGCCCAGCGAGCGGTGCCAGCGGCAACGCGAGCTTGCCGAGCTCCCCATCGAAGCCGGCCGAACCGCGCTCGAAGGTGACGTTGGCGCCGGCGGCGCCGATGCCATCGAGCGCCACGCCGAAACGGCGCGTCCGCGTGGTCGCCGGCGTCCGCTCGCGCAGGAAGTCCCGCGGATCATCGACCCGTTCATCGGCACTCACGGCGAACGAGTGGGTGAAGCCGGCGATCAGCGGCTCCTCGAGCTTCGCCAGGGGCAGGAAGGCGTGCTCGGCGAGCGGCGTCAGCCGATCCCAGAGTTCACGAGCCGCGTCGCCGCGCCACACCCGCGCCGGTTCGAGCGCGCTCGACGGCAGCAGCACGGAACCGCTCTCCGACGGATCGACGATCAGGGCGAGCGAATCGACCAGCCGCTCACCGCCGTCGCTCGGACAGGTCGCGAGCAGCGCGAAGCGAATCTGCGCAAACTGCAACGGGGCACCGTCCACGAGGCCTTCGACGCCAAGCGGTGTCGTGGCGCCCGCCGCCAGCGCTCGCCCCGGCAACGCGCCCGTTGCCAGGTTCCAGTTCGGTGGCGGCGCGAGCGGCAAGGGAGCTGGCGGCCGCGGAGCCGCAGCACAGGAGGTTGCAAGTAGGAGGCCACCGGAGAGGATCGTGGTGCGCATGGTCGACTCGGTCGAAAGGGCGCGGGATCAAAGACGAAGCCAAGCGGCGGCGCAATGAGTGCGCGGCGCATGCGCAGGGAGTTGCGATGAAACCACCGTTCATGCATGCGCGAAGCGCTCTTCTGTTCGCGCTTTGCGCCTCGATCGCGCCGTTCTTCCTCGCGCCAGTGACCCGTGCCGCGCAGAGCGCTCCCGAGCCGGCAGCGCCACCCGCCCCACCTGCGCCTGCTCCAGCGGCCCCCACCATCGACTGGCTGTCGAGCTGGCCGGAAGCGTTGCGCCGCGCGCGGGACGAGAAGAAGCCGATCTTCGTCGCCTTCGATTCCGACGATGACACGACCAGCCTCGCGGCCGCCAAGCTCTATCGCGAAGAGAAGCTGGTCGCCAAGTCAGGTGCCTTCGTCTGTGTCATCGCCAGCGCGACCGTCCACACCGAGACCGCGGATGAGGCGAGCGGACTCCATTGCGAGCGCTTCGGCGGCGGCAGCTGCTCCGACCACAAGCAATGCGCGACGAAGGCGGCCGCGGAACTCTTCGGCGGCGGCGAAGCGATCACGCCGCAGCACGTCGTCTGCACGGGCGAAGGGCGCGTGCTGGCGCGCCGCGCGTGGCAGCTCCCGCTGCCCGAACTGCTCCAGTTCCTCGATCGAGCGCTGCGCGCCCATTCGGCGCCGGCCGCCGACAGCCCCGAGGCGAAGGTCGAAGCGACGCGCGTCACCGAACTCCTCGCCGAAGCGCAGAAGGCGCGCAGCTGGCGCAAGGACGAGTTCCTGAAGCAGATCCACGACCTCGGGAGCGAAGCGGCACGCGCACGGCTGTTCGACTACGTGAAGAAAGGCGACGACGATGCGACCCGCGTCGCCGTCATCGAGTCGCTGGCGCTTTCGGGCGACTACACCGTGCTCGAGCCGCTGCTGGCGGTGACGAAGGAGCGCAACGAGTACGTCGCGCTGGCCGCCGTCGATGCGCTGCGAAAAGTGGCGTTGCCCGACGCCAAGGAGCCGCTGAAGAAGCTGCTGCCGTCGCTGACCGGCAATGACCAGGGCCGCGTGCTGCGCGCGCTCGCCGCTTGCGGACCGCGCGATGGCGCCATCCGCGAGCTGCTGGTGAAGAAGTCGAAAGGCAACGACCAGAACATTCGCGGCCACGCGCTGATCGGCATGGGTTCGATGGTCTCGACCCCCGAGCTCGACGCGATCCTCGAGAAGGCGCTGAACGATCGCGTCACGCTGGCGCGCGCGTGCGCCGTCTACGCGGTCGGTCGCGGTCGCCACGAACACTGCCGCGACACGCTCGCCAAGCTGGCCGGCGCCGAGACCCATGTCGCGATGAAGGAGCTCGCCGAGACGGCGCTCGCGCACCTCGACCACGATCCCGCCGACGCGAAGTGCTGCAAGCTCGACGACCTGCTCGGCGAGTTCATCCCGCTCGGCGACACGCGGCGTTAGCTCGTGTCGTTCACGATCCCGGTCGCGCGGCGTCGCCCGCCGCCGCTGGCAGCGTGCCGCTCTTCCAGCGCCGCCGCTCGCGTGCGGGCCGCTGCTTCAACTGGTACTCGATCTTGAGCGCCTCTCCGCGCGACGCGAACGGTCCCCACTTCGCGGCCACCCGCCACGGCCGTCCCGCCCGCGTCGAGCGCGCTCCGCCAGCGACGGTCCCGTTGTGCTGCGCGAGGCGCCGCCGCACATCGGTGGTGACGCCGACGTAGGTGCGAGTCGGGGACGCGAGGAGATAGACGGTCCAGCGTGGGCGCCGGCCATCGGTGTCTTCATCCGCGGCGAGGATCATCGACGCGCATTGTGGTCCGCGCCGGCGAGGTTGTCGAACGCGAGGCGCCCGATATTGATCTGAATCCGATCCTCATCGAATGAACTTCATTCTCTGAAGATCGTAGGAGCACGATCATTCGACTCAGTTCACGAACCTTGGACGAACAATGTTCGATTCAGCCGACCTCGCCATCTTGGCGGCATTGCAGAGCGACGCCCGCGTCGCCAACGCCGAGATCGCCCGCCAACTCGACATGGCTCCCTCCGCCATCCTCGAGCGCATCCGCAAGCTCGAGCAGCGCGGCGTGATCGAGGGCTACACCGCGCGCCTCGCCCCGCGCGCCTGCGGCTTCGGGTTGACCGCGTTCGTCTCGGTCGGCGTCGAGGGAGCGCGCACGAGCGACGCGCTCGGCCCAGCGCTCGCCGCGATCCCCGAGGTGCTCGAGGTCCATCAAGTCGTTGGTGACGACTGCTTCCTGCTCAAGCTGCGCGCGCGCGACACCGACGACCTCGCGCGCCTGCTGAACCAGCAGATCAAGCCGATCAAAGGCATCACCCACACGCGCACCACGATCGTGCTGGCGACGGCGAAGGAGCATTCGAAGCTGCCGCTTGCTGCCGTGTCGGCGCCGGAGACGGGCCGATGAGCGCGGGCGACCGGCTGATGCTGGTGCTGCTCGGCGCGATCTGGGGCGCGTCGTTCCTCTTCATGCGCGTCGCCGCGCCCGAACTCGGCGCGATCCCGCTGATCACGATCCGCGTCGGCGTGGCGGCGGCCGTGCTCGCGGCGGTGGCGATCGCGCGCGGCGACCTGCGCGCGGCGCGCGGCCGCTGGCTCGAGCTCGCGCTCTTCGGCGCCATCAACTCGGCGGTGCCGTTCTGCCTGTTCGCGTGGGCCTCGAAGACGCTGCCGGCCGGCTTCGCTTCGGTGCTGAACGCAACGGTGCCGCTCTTCGTCGCGCTGCTCGGCTTCGCGATCTGGCGCGATCGGCTGCCGCGGATCAAGACGATCGGGCTCGTCGTCGGCTTCGGCGGCGTGCTGGCGCTGGCGTGGCCGAAGCTCGACGGTCGCGCGGGCCAGGGCGCCGTCGCCGCCGGACTCTGTGCGGCGCTGCTCTACGGCTGCGCCGCCCACCACGCGAAGCGGCGCTTCGCCGGGATGCCGCCGATCACCATCTCGGCCGCGAGCCTGATGGCCAGCACGCTGCTGCTGCTGCCGTTCGGAGTGGCGAACTGGCCAACCGCGACGCCGTCGCTGCGCGCGCTTGGCTGCGGCGCGGTGCTGGGCGTCGTCTGCACCGGACTCGCCTACCTGCTCTATTTCAGGCTGCTGAACCGCATCGGCGCCTCGCGCGCCACCACCGTCACCTTCCTCGTGCCGCTCTTCGGCGTGCTGTGGGGCGCTCTCTTCCTGCGCGAGCCGGTGACGCTCGCGATGGTCGTCTCGGGCGCGGTCATCGTGATGGGCACGACGCTGGTGGTGCGGAGCAAGGCGCCGGCGGCGGGGTGAGGGGCAAGGCTGACGGCAGCGGAGCGCGCGCCGCGAGATCGCCTAAGGCGCCTCGGCCGGTAGCCGCAGCGAGATCGGCGCTACGCCCGGCCGCACGAGACCAAGCTCGATCCAGTCGTGCGCGCCGCGGATGCGGGCGATGTAGTCACGCGGCTCGAGGGCGTCGCTGTCGAAGGCACCGCGTGAGTTGAGTTCGACCTCGATCGGCCCCGCCTCGTGGTCGATGCGATCGGCGCCGACCGGCCGCAGCTCGAGCGTCGCGTTCGCGAGCGGCGCTCCCGCCGCATCGACGACGACACCGCGCAACGACCAGCCCGCTGCGAGCGTCACGTCGATGCGCCGCGCGCTCCATTGCGCCGGCAGCGCCGACTCGAGCGCGACGCGCGCGAACCCGCAGCGGCCGCGCGCGAGCAGCTCGATCGAAGCGCCGCGTTCCAGCACCGCCTGCTTGCTCCAGACACGCGACGGGAAGCAGTAGACGCCGTGCCGATCGCTGGTCGCGCTGAGCACCGCCGGCTGCCCCTCGATCGGAACGACGAGCACGAGCTGCACTCCTACCGCCGGCGCGCCGTCGCCATCGACCACGCGCCCCGCCAGCTGCAGGCCGCCCACGCGCGGCGGCGTCCCGCCGAGGCGCAGCGCGCGCTGCTCGCCGGGTCGCAGCCGATCGATGTCGCCCGAATGGAAGAAGCTGCTGGTTTCGCCCAATTGCACGGCGATCTGGAACTGGCGCGGGTCGAGCGGTGCGAAGCGGGCGCGGCCGTCGCGACCGATCGGCGCATGCCACGGCCCGCCCGATCCGCTGACCTCGCGCAGCGTCGCGATCGCGCCGAGTTCGAGCAGTTCGCTCGGCAGGTCGACCTGCAGATCGATGGCTGCCGGCGCGACGAGATCGATGCGCCCGAGGTCGATCTCCAGCGCTTCGCCTTCGATGTGCCGATTGCCGTGCCAGAGCACGCCGCCGTCGACCGCCAGCGAGAGCGCCGCATTGAAGGTGCGCGAGACCTTGCAGTCGAACGAACCGTCGGCGGCGAGCGGCACGCTCCACTGCTCGACGCTCGTCGACAGCGAGCTGGCCGCCGGCAGCACGACCAGCCGCGCCGTCGCCGTTTGCGCCGGGTCGAGTGGCGGCGGCCACGGGACGAAGCGGCCGCGCAACCGCACCAAAGCGTGCAGCAGGAGCTCGAAGTCGAGGGAATCGCCGCCATCGCTCGTATCGAGCAGCTGCCAACCGGCGGTGGCGAGCGGCGACTTCATCGCGCGCAGCGCCACTCGGAAGGGCGGCAGTCCGACGAACTCGAAGCGCCCTGCTTCATCGGCCGTCGTGGACAGCGACCAGTCGGGTCGATCACTCGAATCGGCCATGGCCAGCAACTCGATCGACACGCCCCCGACCGGCCGTTTCGTCGCCGCCTCGATGGAGGTGCCGCGCAGCCGCGCCCGCCAGAGCAGCGGCACATCGAGGACGCCGCTGCGTTCACCGAGGCGCGCCATCCCGGCGCCGACCCCCGGCTGCACCGCGTGGATCCGCCCGCTGTGGCGCGAAACGACGAACGAGCCGAGAGGGTTGGCGAGCTCGACGCGGTAGGCGCCGGCGGCATCGCACGTCGCGACCTGCTCGCCGTTGCACCAGAGCGTCGCTCCGGGACATGGCGCGCCATCGAAGTCGAGCACGCGCCCCGCCAACAGCAACTGCCCGCGCGACTCGAGAGCCGCGAGCTCGTCGCTTCCTGGCAGCTCGAGCAGCGAGGGCCGCGCCGCGTCGCGCGTCGCCGGCGGCGCGACCGCGGGCGAAGCGTCAAGCCGCGTTGGCGAGGAGACGCTCTCGATCGGAAGCGCAACGAGCATCGGCTGCGACCGCATGCGCCACACGACCCGCGCGACGAAAGCGACGACCGCCAGCACACCCACCATGACAAGCCAGAGCCGCGAACTGCCGAGCGGTCGCCGTGTCGCCTGCGCTCCCATCACTCGTTCCAATTCGCGGGCAGGTTCAGCGTCACGGGCGCGCTGCCCGACACGATCGCGGCGCGTTCGATGCGGCCCACTTCGATCCGGCCGCGGCGCGTGTCGAGCCAGACGCGATGGTCGCGCGCCTCGAGGCCGTCGACGCGGAAGGTGCCGTCGTTGGCGGCGATGAAATCGATCGCGAAGAAGCGCACGTCCTCGGCCGCGAGTTCGGCGGGTGCGATCGTGAGAGCCACGTCGCCGACCGGCGCTCCGGCGGCGTTCACGACCCGGCCCGCGAGGCGCGCGCCCGGCTCCAACACGACGTCGAGCCGTCGCACCGCGCCCGCCGCCGGCAGCGCGCTCGCGACTTCGAGATGGCGCACCCCGCGCCGACCGCGCGCGAGGAGTTCGATTGACCGGCCGGGCGCGACGAAGGCGTCGGCGCCACGCGCTTCGGCGACGAGAGCGAACCGCCCGGCCGCGTCACTGATCGCGCCGGCTCGCAGTTCGTACGCGGCGCCTTCGTAGGGGACGAGCATCCGCAAGTCGACGCCCACTGCGGGCGTGCCATCGGGGTCGGTGACACGCCCAACGATCCAGAGCTCGCCCGCCTCCGGCCCCGCGAGTCGCCAGCGGCGCGTTTCGCCGGGAAGCAGCGGTGGCAGCTCGTCCTGCTCCAGCGAATACCAGCTACCGAAGACGACCTGGAGCGAGTACGCGCACGGGGCGAGCCGCTCGATCCGCGCGCGCCCATCGCGGCCGATCGGCCGACGCAGCTCGCCGAACTCGTGGCGCCCCGTCTGCAGCCGCACCTCGAGCCCGAGCTCGAGCACCTCGTCGGGCAACGAAACCTCCACCTCGAGCGCGCCCGGCTCCGCCACCTCGATCCGCCCAAGGTCGACCTCGAAGGCGTCGATCGGCACCTCGAACTTGCCGCTCCAGAGCGGCGCATCGTCGATCTGCAACCGGACGCCGCAGTCCATCGACGCCGCGACCTGGAAGTCGAAGCGCCCCTCGCCATCGATCGCCGCCTCGAACTTCTCGAGCTCGCGTGCCACCTCGCCTTGCAGGTCCGGCAGGAGAACGAGGCGCGCGCCGGCCGGCGGCGGCGGCACGAACCAGCCGCGCACGTGCACGCGGCGCATCATCCGGAACGGCACTGCGAGGTGGTCTTCTCCATCGCGGGTGTCGCAGCTGAACCAGCCGGCCGACGCGTGCGACTCCGACTCGGCGCGCAGCGCCACGCCGTGCGGCGGAACGCCGAGGAACTCGAACGCGCCGTTTGCATCGGAGCGTGTGGTCAGCCGGAAGATCGGATAGATCGGGAAGCCGTAGGCGTCGAAGGCGAGCAGCTCGACCGTCGCGTCGGGCACGAGTCGATCGGTGTCGATCTCGACCGTGGTGCCGCCGAAGCGCGCGCGCCACTGCAGGGGCAGGTCGACCTGACGCGAGACGTCGCCGACATCGATCGCCCCGGAACCCACCCCCTCCTTCACCGCCGCCAGCGCCTCGCTCGCGCCGCTGCCCCGCACCCACCAACCGAGTCGATCGACCTCGACGCGGTAGCGCCCCTCCGCATCACTGCGTCCGATCACCGCGCCGCGATGCCACAACACCGCGTCGGGACAGGGCGCCCCGTCGAAGTCGATCACCCGCCCCGCCAGCAAGAGCCGCCCGCGCGACTCGAGCGCCGCGAGTTCGTCGTCGGCCGGCAGCTCGAGCGGCGAGCGGTCGACCGCGGCGCGCTGTGCAGTCGAAGCACCGTCGTCGTCGGGTGGCGCATCGACCGCGTCCTCCAACGCGCCATCGCGTCGCGCGGTGCCCGGCCGCTCCGTGCGGCTCGAATCGAGGAGCGGCGGCAGCTTCGGCAGGCAACGGCTCTCGCGATCGAGCAGCCACCACGCGCCGCCGCCGATCACGACGAGGAGCAGAGCGAAGAGCGCGACCGCCGCGCGGGCGCGGGCCATCAGCGCGACTCCGACGAATCGCGCGACGGCGCGTGCCACTCGAGCTCGCGCTCCGCCGCCGTGAGTGGCGGCGGCTCGAACGAGCGCCCATCCGGCAGCTCGACGACGACCGGCCACGAACGCGCGCCTTCGACCACGAGCCCGCGGAACTCGAAGCGGCCGTCGACGCCGGTCACGTCGCGCACCTCCTCGAGCGAGGCGTAGCCGAGCGTAACGAGCGCACCCAGGATCGGCGTGCCATCCGCCTCGCGCACGACGCCACCGACCCGCAGCGTTGGTTCGCTACGCACCACCAGATCGGGCAGCCGCGCGACGGCGGTGGCGGGAACGGCGACCGGGAAGCGATGCGCCGCGAGACCGCGCGCGGTGACGACGAGCGTCGGAGGCGCTGCGGCGTCCGCCGCGAGCTCCGCGCCCGCGTTGAACCAGAAGACGCCGTCGCCGTCGCACTCCACCATCGGCCGCACCGACTTGCCGCCCTCCTCCAGCACCACGCTGGCATGCGCGAACGGCCGCCCCGACTCGTCGACGACCCGACCGAACCAGCTCGGCAGCCCGTCGAGGAGCCCGAGGTCGAACCGACCGTCGCCGCGGCGCAGTTCGAGCGGCTCGGCGCGGTGGAGCACGCGGTGGCGGCAGACCAGCTCGAACTCGACGCGCTCCAGCGGATAGGGGCCGATCGAGAAGCTCCCGTCGGCAGCGCAGCGCCGCTCGAACTCGATCGACGCCTCGCCGCACTGCGCGTGGCCCCGCACGACGACGCCGAGCGCCGCGACCTCCGACGGCACGTCGAGCTGGCCGGCCAGCGTCGTCGGCTCGCCCAACGCGATGCGGCCGAGGTCGACCGGCGCGGCGTCAGGCGGCAGCGGCCACGTCTCGCACCAGAGCGCCTCGTCGCCGGCCGCCAGCGCGAGCGAGTAGCTCGCGTACTCCGGCAGCAGCAGCTCGAAGCGGCCGTCGCCGTCGATCGGCGCACGGAAGTCGCGGCCGTCGAACCAGCGCGAACCGCCGCTACTCGTCCAGGCGCGCACCTCGCGCGGCGCTGCGCTGACGAAGCCGCGCGGCGGCCACGGGTCGAAGCGACCGCACAGCGCGACGCGGCGGCGCAGCTCGAGATCGATGCGAGTCGCGGCCGCATCGTCGACGAGCCGATAGGGCCGGAACGCGAGCGTGTCGGCGGCCGGCGCGCGCGCACGCAGCTCGATCGGGCCGTCCGGAATCGCGGCGAAACGGAAAGCGCCGGATGCGTCGGAGCGGGCCGTCAACGCGAAGCAGCTCTCGCCCGTGCCGCTGCCCAGATCGCGCGCCAGCAGGTCGACCGTCGCGCCGGCCACCGGCGCGCCGCCGCGCCACTCGACCGTCCGCCCTTCAACGACGTGGCCGGTCTCGAGCGTCAAGTCGAGCCGGCGGCCGGGACCTTGGAGACGGACGACGCACGAGCCGACCGATTCGGCGATCGCCGCGATGGCAGCGGAGTCACCGAGCACATCGTGCGCGAACTCGATCCGATAGGCGCCGCGCGCGTCGCTGCGACCCACCAGTTCTCCGTCGACGAAGAGCTTCGCGCCGGCGACCGGCTCACCGGCGGGCGAAAGCACGAGCCCGCAAAGCGTCACGCGGCCCGCCTGTTCGCGCAGCCGCTCCTCGCGCGGATCGAGCGGTCGGAGCGGATCGGCGACGGGAGTCTCCTGCTTGCGTGCCGCGTCCGGCTCCACAAGTGGCGCAGAGCCGTCGCGCGCGGCGCCTGCGCCAGCCATCGCGTCGGCTTCGCGCAACGTGGAGACCAAGCTCGCGACCGGGCGCACGACCCGCGGTGGACCGTCCTCCAGCATCGACTCGATGAACCACACCACGCCGCACGCCATGGCGACGGGAATCAGCAAGACAAGCGAGCGCGTCCTCTCCGGCGCAGTCGACGCCATCGCACCGCTCCTTCGCGCCATCCCGAACCGCGACGACTGTAGCCCGACGCGTCCGCGCCGTGACCTCCACCCATGCCGTCGGGCTACATTGATCCCTGCAACTCGATTCGCTCGTTGCCCGCCACCGCCTACCTGCCGTGGAGGGCCGCTCTTGCCAGGGGATCTCCATGGCGCCATGGCTCGGCGATCTTCTGCTCGCCCTCGTGATGGTGCCGGCGCCAGGCGACGTGACGGTCGAGGTGCGCGTCGAGGGTCGTGACGGCGAGTGGTTCGAGGCACCCTCCGGCGCCGTCACCTATCGGGTGATGAACTCGACGCGCCGCGGCTCTTCGTCGCGGGGTGAACTTGAATGGAGTGCCGTCGACTCGGGGCGCTTCGTCATCGATCTCGAGGCGGACGAGCGCTGCACGATCCAATCGTTGGAGTTCGACGGGGGCCCCGCCTTGTTGGCGGCCGATGCGCCCGAGCTGATGGTGACCGACTCGAGCACGCTGCGCCTCTCGGCGCGTTACGCGCGGCCGGTGACGGTCGAGGTGGTGGCCGCTGAAAACGGCGAGCCGTTGCGAAACGTGCAGTTCGTCGACAGCCAAAGGGGCGCGCTCTTTTCCTCCGTTGGGGCGTTGCGCTACGAGAGCTGGCGCTGGCAACCGGAGAGCCTGTGGCCGCTTCCGAGCGCGCGGGCGATGGACGCGAGCGCTCCCCTGTTGCTGGCGCCGACGCGGGAGGAGTTGCAGTCTGGGCGCGCGCGCCAGCGGCTGTCGATCGGCGCACCGGGCCGTGTCTGGGCGACGCTCGACGTCGACTGGTTCGTCGGCGGGCGCGCGCGCGTCGAGCTGGTGCGCGGCGGCGCGCTGTCGATCAGCGTGACGGGGATTGGCAGCGACCGCGAGGTCGAGCGGCGGCTCGCGTCGGCGCGTGCGCCGGCGTCCCCCGCGATTCCGACGGTGACGGCGTGGTGGAGTCTTGATGCGTTCGAGTCGTTCACGGCACCGCTGCTATTGACGCTCAAGACACCGCTCGATCCGGGCGCGCTCGACCCGCTCGATCTCGAAGTGGAGGGCGAGCTCGCCTGGCAGGCGACGCTGAGTGAGGCCGAGGTCGCGGCTCTCTTCTCCGACGGGTCGCTAGCGAGCGAGTCGCAGCTGCGGGAGCACCTCAGCTGGCAACACTCGCTCCTCTTCGACTCGACGCTGACGGCGGTCGCTCCGCTGCCAGTCGACGGTGTCACGGAGCTCGAGCACCTGCCGCCCGGTCGCTACCGCCTCGCGGTGGCGCCGGGAGACGGTGACGTCGCCCGTCCCGCGCTCGACGAGGTCGAGGTCGTGGTGGTCGCGGGCGAAACGACTTCCATCACGCTGCCACTGTTGCTGCCGACGGATGGCCCCTTCGTGCCGCTGGTCGGGACGGTGCGCTGGCCGACGGGCACCACGCTCGAGAGCTTCGAGTTCTGGTGGGAGCCGATCGGTGACGAGGAGTCGCCACGCCCGCATCGCCGCAACGGACCGCTCACGATCCCGGCGCACCCCCACGGCAGCGCCGCCGACGGCGCGCTCGAAGCGTGGCGGGAAGTGCGGTTGGGTGCGGTTCGTCCCGGCCGGTGGCGGGTGAGCGAGCCGAAGCTCGGCGTGTCGTGGGATCTCGAGATCAGCGACAGCGAATCGCAACCCGACGCGAAGCGCTTCGAACTGATCGTCCCCGAGCTGGCCGATCTCGAGGTGACCCTCGTCGACGCGGCCACCGGCGGCCCGCCCGCCGAAGTCCTGACACTTCTCCGACGACCGGACGCCCCCTTCGTGCCGTTCCGTTCCTTTGCCGGGGACTTGTTGTCCGACGTACGGTTCAGCGGCGTAGAAAGACCCCTCGACCGGAACGACCGCACCCACCTCGTCACCGCGGCTGGCCCGGTCCGCTTCGACGTTGTCAGCAACCACTGGGAATCGCTCGCCATCGTCAACGGCGACGAGCGCTGGTTGGAGCCGGGAGCAAACAAACTGACCTTGGCCGTCGGGCGGCCGACGATCATTGCCGTCGAATGGCAACCGGCGGCACCCGACGTGACCGCGCAACTCGACTTCGACGCCGAGCCGGACGAACTTGACCGCGCACTTCGCCGCGCGCGCCTCGTGCCGCTCGATCCCGAAGGCCCTCCGATCTACGCCGACTGGCAGCGCTGGCGCGCCGGCTGGTTCCGCGTGCCGACGTTCGGCCGCTATCGACTCGAACTCGTGCCTCCTCCTGGCATTGCGCCGATCCCACCGCGGATCGTCGAAGCGCGTGCGGGCGAAGTCGTGCAGGTGTCGATCGAACGATCGCGCTAGCGATCCACCTTCGGCGCGCCGCCGTCGCTCCAGCCGGCGCGGTGAACGGTGACCAGGAGATAGAGGCGCGGTTCGGCGCCATCGCCTTCGAGGCGCGGGGCGGGCATGCCGCCGAGGACGAAGGTCGTGCCGATGGTGCCAGCGATCGTCGTACTGAATGAGGCGTGCCTGATTTCCGGCAGCTGGACCACGCCAAGGTCGGTCTTCGCCATCGCGATCGGCCGGTGCAGCTTCGCGACGTCGAGCGTCACCTGCAGCGCGAAGGGCGGCTCGGCGAGGCCGGGCAGTGGCGCACTGGTCAGCGCGCGCCCATCGAGCCGCAGCCCTTCGTGCAGCGTCTTCACCACCGGATCGATCAGGCTGCCGATCCCTTCGATGGTGACCTGATCGAATCCCGCGACGTAGGCGACTTCGCTGCCAGTCGACAACTCGAACCGCTCGAGCGGCATCACGACGATCCGCGGCATCGCCAGAGAGTCGATCTTCTCACCGCGCGCCACGAAGCGGGCGACCAGCTCGGGCCGCAGCATCGTCACGACGTTGCCGTCCACCTTCGTGCCGCTCTCCTTCTCGACGAACTCCTCGAGCTCCTCGCGCCCGTCGGCGTCGAGCCAGAACGCGCTCATCTCCACTTCGACCGCCGCGCTCGGCCGCGCCTCGTCGTGCCGCTCGCGCAGCTGACGCATCAGCGCCTCGACCATGGCGAACGTCGCGGTGCGCGCGTGGACCACCAGTGTGCCGGGAGTGCGCGCGTCAACGTGGAGCTTGTCGTCGTGGACGCGCGCGCCGAGGCACTGCAGATAGGCCACCAGCAATTGCTGCTGCGCGGCGCGCTCCTCCTCCACCGTCGACTCGTCCGCCCTGCCGGTTTCATCGACGAGGGGCGCCTCGCCCGTCCCGCGCCCCAGCGCCTCGCTCGCCGCCTTCGCCGCAGCGCGCTTCTGCTCGAGCAGCACCTCGAACTGGCGGGCCATCCCCTTTTTGGGCGGCGCCAACAAATCGTGCACGTCGTAGACGACGACCGACTGGTCGCCGTGCGTGACGCTCTTCGAGTCGTCTCCTTGCCGCACGATGGTGGTCGGCGCCGCGCGCGACGGAACGGCCTGCAGCGCGTGATGCGGCACTGCGGCGAGCACGAAGGCGAGCAGACTCATGGCGACTCCTTGGGCGTTGCGGCCACGCGAAGCAGCGCGGTCCGACGCGAACGTTGTTCGAAGCCCGACGCATCGCGCCGCACTTCGGTGTAGTCGATCGAAGCCCGCTTGATCGGATCGAGGCGCGCGGTGCGCCGCTCGAGGCCGTTGGGACCGCGCCAACCTTGCTCGAACTCGAGCGCGTAGACCGCGAGGAAGGGCGACTCGGGCAACGCGCTCACCGCCGCCGCATCGAGGCGCGTCGCCTGCGTCGATCGCTCCATCGCGAGCCAGCGCCGCCCGCCGACTCCCGCCACGACCAGCAACGCAGCTGCCGCCGCGGCCGCCCGCCAACGAGCGCGCTGCCACCATGGCGACGCGGTCCGCGCCGGCTCCGTCGTCTCCGCGCCGAGCGCGCCGCCCCACAGCTCGAGCTCGAAGCTCGCGCCGAATTGCGCGAGGCAGCGCTCGCACGCCGCGACATGGGCATGCACCGCTTGCGCGCGCTCGCGCGGTGCGACGCGATCGAGGACCTCGTCGACTTCGCTCTCGCTCGGGCAGCCCATCGTCACGCCTCCCCGCCGGCACGCGGCGCCAGCGTCTTCGCCAGAGCGAGGCGGGCGCGCCGCAGATGGCTCTTCACCGTGTTCTCCCGCAACGACAGCGCCACCGCGATCGCCATCACCGACTCCCCCTCCGCGTAGAAACGCCGCACGACCTCGCGCGGCAGCTCCGGCAACTGCGCGAGTGCCGCGGCAAGCGCCGCCTCCTCCTCGCGCCGCTCGAGCAACCGCAACGGTTCATCGCCGTGCGCGCTGGCCGGCGGCTCCTCCACTGCCTCTTCCTCGCGCCGGCGCACGCGGCGCCGCTCCTGCTCGTGCGCGACGCGCCACGCGATGGTGGCGAGCCACGGCCCGAGCGGTCGCGTCGCGTCGTACTGCCCGCGCGCCGCCCATGCGCGGGCGAACGTCTCCTGCAGCGCATCGCCGCGCTGATCGGGATGGCGCACGGCGCGCCGAAGCAGCGACGCCACCGCCGCGCGCAACTCCGCAAGCCGGCGCGCGAACGCTTCCTCCGCAGGCGAGCGGGTCACCGGCGGCTGCGTCGACACGATCGGCACGAGCTCCTTCACGGGCCGCTCTATGCCGATGGGCCGGTCGCGGTTGCAGGCGCCCCGCGCGGCGTCGGTCGCCGCGCTAACCCGCGACGTGCCTGGCGCCCTGCGCCCTCAACGCCGCCCGCAACTTCACCGCCGCCTCGTCGAGGGCGGCGGCGCTCGGGTTCTTGTCGGCGTGGGCGAACTCCATGTGCTTGGGCTCGCGGATCGGGATCAAGTGGAGATGCACGTGACGCACCTCGAGGCCGAGGATCGTGAGCCCGACCTTCTCGGGCTGGAACGCCGCCATCTGCGCCTTGCCGATCGTGCGCGCCACGTCGAAGAGGTGGCGCGAGAGGTCGGCCGGCACGTCGAGCCAGTGGTCGATCTCCTGGCGCGGGATGACGAGGCAGTGGCCCGGCTGGATCGGGTTGATGGTGAGGATCGAGAAGCACTTCTCGTCCTTCCACACGAAGCGGCCGGGGATCGCGCCTTCGAGAATCTTGGTGAAGAGAGTGGCCATCGATTCGGTTCCTGTCGGTGTCAATTGGCGCCGGAGGTGGACGGCTCGGGCGGGCGCGGCCGACCGCTGGTCTGCGCGACGAAGTCGAGGATGCGAGCGGTCGGGCCATCGCCGGGCAGGCCAAGTTCGCGCGAGATGGCGACGTGCGTCTTGGCGGGAAAGGTCTCGACGATCGCGCTCGTGCCGGCCGCCTGCAACTTCGCCGAGAAGAGCGCGGCGTCCTCGCCGGAGTCGGGGTTCCGGCCGGCCACCAGCAGCAGGCACGGCGGGATTCCCTTGCCCGCAGCGACGTGGTTCATCGGCGACGCCTCGGCCCAGATCGCCGGATCGTTGCCGAACACCTGCGCGATGAACTGCTCGGCCCCTTCCATGTCGCCGCTGCGGCCGACGAGGTCGTAGCTCGCGCCGTCGAGCAGGATCGCGCCGCGCAACGCCGACAACGGCAGGTCATGCTCGCCGAGCCACCGCTCGTCGGTCGCGACCAGTGCGGCGAGGTGCGCCCCCGCGGAGTGGCCCATGACGAAGAGCGCCTCGGGATCGCCACCGAACGCGCGCGCATTCGCATGGAGCCAGGCCAGTGCGGCGGCCGTATCGCGGATCTGAGCCGGATGGGTCGCTTGCGGTGCGAGTCGGTAGTTGATGGTCGCGAGCAGGAAGCCGGCGCCGCTGAACGCCGGCGCGCGCCGCTCGAGGAAGCCGCGCTTCTCGCCGCGCTGCCAACCGCCGCCATGGACGAAGACGACGATCGGCAGGCCGCGCACCGCCGGCTGCCCCTCGCCGGTCAGCGTCGCCGGCCCGATCAGGTCGAGCGACTGCTCCGCCGGCGGGACGCCATCGACCGCGGCGTAGCGCAGATCGAGCCAGCCGATCAGCTTGCCCGACGGGTCGCGCACCATCGGCGGCACGAATCCGTCGGCCGCAGGGGGCGCGAGCGGTGTCGTGGCGAGCGTCGCGACTCCATTCGCGATGGGCACGGGCGGCGGCGTCGCGCACGCCGAAACCAGAACGCAGAACACGACCAGCAGCAGAGACACCCGTCCGCGCAATCGACTCATCACCGCTTCTCCGTATCCCCCGTGCGCACCACCGCGAAGCGCAGCGCGCCGATCGGCGCGCGCAACAGCCAACCGATCAGCAACCGCAACCCGCCCGCGAAGACGAGCGCACCGACCAGCACGGTCAACCCGTCGCACAGGCGCGCGGCGGACTCGGCGTGGCTCCCATCGCCCGCGAGGCTGCGTTCGAGCTCGCGGACGCCGTGCAGCGAAGTGACCAGCACGAAGAAGACGGCCGCCGCGATGCCGGCGCCCCTCGCATAGACCGCCAACCAGAGCCGACGGCGCTCGTGCGTGGAAAGGCTCGACAAGTGGACCGACCGTTCACTGCTCGCCAATCGAAAGCTCCAGGGTGCGCAAAGGCCGGCACCTTACCCCTTCGAGATGGAGGCGGACGGCGCCTTCACCGCGCGCGTTGCGAGGTAGCAGGCGATGCGCGCATCGAGCGCGTCGCCAGGCGAGCGATCTTCGTAGAGGCCGGTCAGCACGAACCCCGCGCTGAGCTGACCGCCGAGCTGCTGCTCGAGCGTGTGGCCGAAGCACCACGGCTCGTCGGCGGCACGAAGTTCGGCGCGCTCCGCTTCGTTGAGATGAACGAAGTCGGAGTAGGGCAGCGAGTGGCGCGCGACGAGCTCGCCGCGCTCGAGCGCCTTCTCATCGAAGAGGAAGCGCACCGGTTGCGTGACGCCGGCCAGCAGGACGCCACCCGGTGCCAGCACCCGAAACGCCTCGCGCCAGACCGGCGCCGGATCGGGAACGAAGGCGTTCGAGCAGGGATGGAAGAGGAGGCCGAAGCTGCCGTCGGCGTAGCGCGAGAGGTCGCGCATGTCGCCTTCTTCGAGCCGGAGCGTGAGCCCCTCGCGCGCTGCGACGGCCCGATCCTGGGCGAGCTGCGCCGGCGACAGATCGTGCACGGTGACGTCGGCCCCGGCCGCCGCGAGCAGCGGCGCCTGCTGACCACCGCCGGAGGCAAGGCAGAGGGTTTTCAAGCCGGCCAGCGGTGGAAACCAGTCGCGCGGCACGGGTCGCGCCGGGGTCAGCACCACCTGCCACTCTCCGCGGCGGGCCGCCGCGATGGCGGCGCCATCGACCGGCACCGTCCAGCGGTTGCCGCGCGCGACCTGGCGGTTCCAGGCAGTCTTGTTCCACTCGGCGATCTCGTCGGTCGCGTCCTTTTCCACGTTCCCTCCAGCTCGGCGCATCATCTTCTGCGCCGCGCGGAGACAATAGGCCGCCATGCAACGCACCCGACAGGAGTTCGAAGAGCTCGAGCAGCGCGACCTCGCGCCGTTCGCGTTGAAGTCCGTGCACAGCCGCGGCCGACGCCATGCGGAGGGCGAAGACCCCCACCGCACCGCCTTCATGCGCGATCGCGACCGCGTCATCCACAGCGGCGCCTTCCGCCGCCTCGAATACAAGACGCAAGTGCTGGTGAATGGCACCGGGGACAACTATCGCACCCGGATGACCCACACTCTCGAAGTGGCGCAGCTCGCGCGAGCGGTCGGCCGCGCCTTGCGGCTGAACGAGGCGCTGGTGGAGGCGATCGGCCTTGCGCACGACCTCGGCCATCCGCCATTCGGCCACTCGGGCGAAGAGGAGTTGCGCGAGCTGATGGACCAGCATGGCGGCTTCGAGCACAACTCGCAGGCGCTGCGCATCGTCGATCTGTTGGAGAATCCCTATCCCGGCCGACTGGGGTTGAACCTCACTTACGAGATGCGCAGCGCACTGCTGAAGCACGGCACCAAGAGCAGCGGGCCGACCTCGGCCGACATCGACGTCGAGCCGCAGCCGTGGCTCGAGGCGCAAGTGGCCGACGGCGCCGACTCGCTGGCCTACATTTCGCACGACCTCGACGACGGCCTGCGCTTCGGCGTCTTCAACGACTCCGAGCTAGGCGAGCTCGAACTGTGGCGTCGCGCGCGGCGAGAGGCGCAGCGCCGCTACCCGCTGGCCGCCACCGACGAGCTGCTGCGTCCCACGGTCCACGCGACGCTCGCGCTGCCGGTCGCCGACCTCATCGCGGCCAGCGACGCGCGCCTGCAGGCCGCCGGCGCGACGTCACCGCTCGCTGCGCGCCGCACGCCCGAGCGGCTGATCGGCTTCTCGCCGGAGATGCAAGAGATCCAGTCGGAAGCGAAGCGCTACCTCTTCAAGCGCTTCTACTACGCCGACCATGTCATGTCGGTCCGCCGCGAAGCGCGTCGCCAACTGCGCGAGCTCTTCCTCCATCTGCACGCGAACCCACACCAGATGGCCGATTGGGCCCGCGTGCGCCTCGCCCACCCACTCCCCGGCGACAGCGACTGGCGCGTGACCTGCGATTACGTCGCCGGCATGACCGACCGCTTCGCGCAGCAGGAATGGGAGCGGCTGGTGAAGAAGAGCCCCTGACTGACGCCGCACGAACCACCGACGCGAAGCAGGGAGCGACACGGTGCGAATGAGACGGCGAAGGTCGATGTGCAACATCGCGGTTCTGGCAGCGATGGCGGCGTCGTTTCCGGGATGCCTCTCGACCTGGGTGCATGACGTTCGGCCACAGGTCCGGATCCAGCAGCTCGATGACGTGACGGTGAGCGCCGATGGCGAGGTGACGGTCGATCTCACCTTCACCAACGCACAGCGACAACGAGTCGCCTTCCGCGGCCGTCCCTACGACGATCGCCGCTGGTCTCGGGTGCTGGTGATGGATGGAACAGCGTTGCCCCCGAGTGCGCACTCGATCGTGCGGGCGACGGCGCCGCCGTCCGCGGTGGCGGACGTACCGTCGGAAATCTGGGCCGTCTGGTGTCAGCGTGGCGTGAACGACCAGAACGGGTATCCGATGGCCTACGAGCGCCTTGCGGTGCGACCGCCCGGCGACGCGGCGCTCCTCTTCGGTGATCCCGTCGGCGTGCTTCGCACGGACTGGGATCGCCCGGGGGCTTGGGCCTACGCCTTCGTGCTGCCGGTGACGCTGGTCATCGACGTGGTCGCGGCGCCCGTCGAGTTCTTGATCTCGCCCTTCGATACTCTCGGCTGCTGGATGGACTGGACCTCTTCGTGGTGATTTCCTGAACCAGCGAGGAACACGACATGATCTCGCACCGGAACGTGCTGCTTGCGCTGCTCGCCACCGCCCTGACGCTGCAAGGCTGCACGGTGGTGAAGCCGGTCGTCTGCACCTTCACCACACCGTGGCAGTTCGTCGAAGCAGCCGTCGATTCGCGCGATCTCGATGATGTCGACGCTGCCGATGACGAGGCGGAGAGCCTGCCGACGGCTTGCACCTGCCTCGCGGCGCCGATCGTGATCCCGATCCGCATCGTCGAGCGAATGGTGACCGGCTGCATCGGCGGCTTCTGCACCGGACTCGTCAGCGACCTGAATGTGCTGGTCGGCAACACCGAGGCTCCAACCAAGAACCTGGCCGAGGCGTGGCGCACCAACGCGAAGACGCCGAGCGAGGCGAACTGAACGCGCCGCTCGAGACACGTGGCCTTCCGCCGCCGGATGCGCTCAGCCGCCCTTGGCCGGGCAGACGTGCCAACAGACCCCGGCGATGTCGATGAAGTTCACTTCGCGGCCCCACGGGAAGAGCTGCGGCGGCTTGATCCGGAAACCGGGGTAGCGCTGCTCGAGGCCGAGCTTCGCGACAGCCTCCCACCACGCGTCGAGATCGGGCACCTCGAGCCGAACCATGAAGTTCTCGGCGAAGCTCCGCTCGTCGTAGCGCTGCAGGATGAACTGCGTCGCGCCGTTGCGGAAACGGGCATAGCCGTGGTTCTCCGAGAGCTCCTCGAAGCCGAGTTCGCGGAAGAGCCGGCGGCTCGCGTCGTACTCCTTCCCGCTCGGCACGAACGGGAGGAGGGAGGTGGCGTGCAGAGGATCCAAGCGAGAACTCCGAAGAGATCGCGGCGCAAGTAGGCGGCGTCAATCGGTGACGATCGACAGCTCCGTGTCGCGCACCGCCGCGCCGTCACTTCGCCGGCACGAGCTTCTGCACGAGGTTGATGAAGTCGGGGAAGTTGAATTTCCGGTCGTTCACCTCGGCTCCGTTGGTCGGGTAGCGGCGCTGGCGAACGGCGACGAGACCGGTCGACGGGACGATCACGAGGTAGTTGCCGAGGAAACCGTCGGCGCGGATCGCGCGGACGGCGGGCGGCGCAGCGGCGGTGCCGTCGTCGATCGGCTTCGCGGGCGCAAGGTCGAGCCACCAGAGGCGACCGCAGATCTCCGCGCCACCGCCGAGCTGCGGGAAGGCGGGGCGCATCGACGCGTCGAGCCACGCCCCGCTGATCAGCCGCTCGCCCTCCCACATCCCGCGCTGGAGCACGAGCTGCCCGATGCGCGCGAGGTCCTCCGCGTGGAGCTGACAGCCGGCCATGCCATGAGGATTGCCGGCGGCGTCATGCGTCCATTCGAACTCGGTGATGCCGAGCGGGTCGAAGAGGCGCTCGCGCGCGAAGTCATCCGCCTTCTGGCCGCTCGCCTTCTCGATGACGCCGCAGAGGAGGTTGCAGGCGACGTTGTTGTAGAAGAACGCCGTCCCGGGCGCCGTCTTCAGCGGACTCTCGACTGCGAACTTCACGAAGTCGGGGCTGGCGTAGATCTTCTCGGTGGTTGCATCCGCGGCGAGACCGGAAGTGTGAGTCAACAGGTGGAGCAGCGTGACACCGGCCCGCTGCGCGCGCGCCGTCTCGTCGAGCTTCACGCCGCCCGCCCGCTCGAGCGCCTCGACGAATTCGGGGAACCAGGTGGTGACGGGCGCGTCGACCGATGCGATCGTCCCGTCATCGATCAGCATCCCGACCAGCAGATTCACCACCGACTTGTTGCACGACATCAGCTCGATCGGCCCGCGCGGAGTGTTGAAGTACTCCTGCGTGACGAACTCGCCATCGACCTGCACCCACAACGCGTCCGACTTCGCCTGCAGCGTGCGCAAACGCAGCGTCTCGAGCGCGCGCGCGTCGACCTGCGCCGCCGATCGCGACTCCGCCTGCGCGGGCAGCAACGGCGCTGCGATGGCGAGAACGGCCGGTGTCGTGGAGATGGGCCACAGCATCAGCCAGCTCAGCAGCAACCTTCGGTCGATCATGGTTTCGCGCATGGCGACTCCTCAGGGCGACGTGTGGCGGGACCCCGCCGTACGACCCGGCCGTTGAGAAGTTCTAGCCCCGGGCGTCGATTCGCGTCCTTGCCGCCAACCGCCCGTGCACCTAGAACGCCCGCCCCCATGGCGAAGATCCGTGACGAGAGCAGCGGCCGCGAGCACGAGTTCGCCGATGCTCTGCCCGCAGCGGCGCTCGCCGCCATGGAAAAGGCGATCGGTCACGTCTTCGCCAATCCGCAGCTGCTGATCACGGCGCTCACCCATCCGTCGATGATCGACATGACGAAGGTGAGCTACGAGCGGCTCGAGTTCCTCGGCGACGCGGTGCTCGGCCTGCTGATCGCCGAGCACCTCTACCACCTCTTCCCCGACGCCGACGAAGGGGAGCTGACGCGCGTCAAGTCGTCGGTGGTGAGTCGCGCCGCGCTCGCCCACCTCGGCAAACGGCTGCACATCGTCGACCACCTGCTGATGGCCAAGGGAATGCTGCAGCAGGGCCCCATCCCGCGCTCCGTGGCGTCGAATGCGACCGAAGCGCTGATCGGCGCGCTCTACGTCGACGCCGGGATCGACAAGGCGCGCGAGTTCGTCGTGGTGCAGCTTGGCGACCTGATCCGTCGCAGCTCGATCAAGCGCGCCGCCACCAACCACAAATCGCTGCTGCAGCTCCACACCCAGCAGCTTGGACTCGGCACACCCACCTACGAACTGATGACGACCGCCGGCCCCGACCACGAACGCACCTTCGAAGTGCGCACCGTGCTGAACGGCCGCTCGTTCCCGCCGGCGTTCGGCGCCAACAAGAAGAAGGCCGAGCAGCGCGCCGCCAAGAACGCGCTGCGCGAACTCAAGGCCGAGCTGCCTCCCGACAGCGACGACGACGAGGACGACGCGACGCCCTGAGCGAGCGGCGGCGTGTCAGCCGCGAGTCTGCGCCGCGCGCTCGACCTGCTCGAGGTAGTCCTGCACCGCATCGCGCGGCTTGACGACCAGCGCCCTTCGCAGCAACGGCAGCGCCTCGGAGTAGCGACCCTGCCCGACCAGCAGCTGGGCGTGGCGCACCTTGGCATCGGCCTCGAACGCCGGCAGGCTCGCCGCCCGCTCGTAGAAGAAGACGGCGCGTTCCGCATCGCCGGCGCGCTGACGGTGTTGGCCCAGCAAGAGCAGCGCGTCGCCATCGAGCGGATCGAGCGCGACGATCTCCTCGAGCACCCGCACCTCCTCCTCGCCGGCGCCTTCGGCCACGGCGAGGCGCGCGCGCAGCTTGAGCAGCGCCTTCTTCTCGTCGACGGAGAGCGTCTCCCCCTTCACGGCGACGATGCTGGTGACGAGGCGGCGTGTCTGCGCCAGCGCCCCGCGTCCCGTCAGCACCTTCGCGGCGCGCAGCGGTCGCGCCGCGCTGGCGGTCGGCGCCCGGTCGAGCGCATTCACGTAGGCATCGGTGGCGAGGTCGTACATCCCCTCGTTCAGGTAGATGTCGCCCAGCATGTGCAGGCTCTCGGCGGTGGAACGGCCCAGCCGCTCGACGATCTCGTAGTTCTCCGCAGCACGCAGTGGCTGCTGCAACCCGATCCACGCGTTCGCCTGCAGCAGCCACAGATCGGCGCGCTCGGGATGGCGCTCGATCAGGTTGCCGCATAGCGACGCGGCGTCGGCGTAGCGCTTCTGCTTGAAGAAGCTGCGCGCCAGCCCCATCTGCCAGTCGAGCGCCTCCGGATCGAGCAGCGCGGCCATCCGGTAGGCCGACTCGGCCGCGAGGTGCTGCTCGACATTGGAGCAGGAGAAGCCGAGCAGTCCGTAGGTGATCGCATCGCCGCCGCCGAGTTCGATCACGCGCGTGAACGAGCGCATGGCGTCGGCGAACCGCTCCTGGCGCACTTCGATCAGGCCGAGGTTCTTCCAGGCGCGCCGGAACTTCGGGTACTTCTCGACGGCGATCTTGTAGGCGGCCGCGGCCGGATCGAGCCGGTCCTTCTGGAAGTGCAGGTTGGCCAGCATGAAGTCGAGCACAGCGCTGGCGGCCGGCCCGCGCTGTTTCTCGATCAGCGTGATCGCGTCGGCCGGCTTGTCCGCGGCGATCAGCTCGAGCACCTTCTGCAGCGCGTCGCGCTCGTGGGAGGTGACTTTCGGCTCGACGTCGCTCTCGGCGAGGTAGCTCTCGGCGAAGCGGCGCTGGAACCCCGGATCGTTCCAGAGCGCAAGCTCGTCCGCACGCGCGCGCACCGGCGCCGGCGCCGCCAGCGAGGAGACGAACGGCGCCGCCAACAGCAGCGCGAGGAAAGCACGGGAGAGGAACAAGGTCAGCCTCCTTTCGGGAACGAGATCGGCACGCGCATGCGGAAGCGCACGGCCTGGCCGCTGCGCTTCCCTGGCTCGAACTTCCATTGCTTCACGGCGGCGAGCGCCGACGGCTCGAAGACGGGGTCGGTCGAACTCTGCACGACGGGGTCCTGCACCTTGCCCGACGCGTCGACGACGAACAGCACGTAGACCGTGCCAGGCGCCTTCTTGCGCACTTCCGCGGTCAACGTCGGGCTCGGCTGGTAGATGACGCGCGGCTTCTGGTCGAGATCGGAGAGCGAGAAGAGGGCGTCGACCTCGTCGCCGTCGCCGGTGACCTTCGCGGCACTCGTGACCCCCTGCAGCTTGACGGCGAAGTCACCCTCCATCGCGCCGGCGCCGAGTCCTGGATCGAGGGCGAGTTCGAGCTGCGAGAGATCGAGCGGCGCGGCATCCGCGGTCAAGTCGGGCGGCGCCGGCTCCGGCTCGCTCTCTTCGGGCGGCGGCTCCTCCTCGAGCGGCGGCGGTGGTGGCGGCGGCACGTTCGCGGTGTCGACCTCCATCACCATCAAGTCGTGCGGCGGCGTCTCGCTGATGGCCTGCAGCACCGGCAGCAGCAGGAACAATCCGACCGCCGCGGCCAGCGCTCCAGCCGAAACGCCGACGCTGCGCAGGAGGCGGCTGGCGGCAGAGCTTCGCGGTTCCGTGACCATCGCCGTCAGCTCCGGGGCGCCGCGGCCGCGATGCTGACCTTCGCCGCGCCGGCGAGCTTCGCCTGATCGATGATGCGGACCAGCATCCCCGACGCCGCCGCCGCGTCGGCCTGCACGATCACCGGCAGCTCTTCCTTCTGCAGCAGCCGCTTCACCAACGGCTGCACGCCGCCGATGCCGATGTCGCGACCGCCGTAGACCACCTCGCCCTTGGCGGTGAGCGCGATCAGGATGCTGGTCTTCTCGAGCCGCACGGCCGACGCGGCCTGCGGCTTGTCGACCTCGACGCCGGTCTCCTCGACGAAGGTCGTCGTCACGATGAAGAAGATCAGCAGGATGAAGACGCAGTCGATCATCGGCGAAAGGTCGATGCCGCCTTCGCCGCCCTCATCCGATCCAGAATCGCGGAAACGTCCCATGAAGTGGCTCGCAGCTCAGAAGGGAGAGGTCGAGGGAAACACGGCCGCCGCGGCGCTCGCGGCCACGCGCGTCCGCTTCATCGCGGCGTGAAGCTGTTGGGTGAAGACCGTCTCGAGATGGGTGAGGAAGGTCTTGTAGCTGTCACGTCGACGCGACAATTGGTAGGTCAGGAAGAGGCCCGGGAGCGCGATCACGAGGCCGGTCTCGGTGGTGATCAGCGCCTCCGAGATCCCCTTCGCGATCATCCCCATGGTCTTCTCGCCGCCCGATCCCGACGCCAGCGCGCCGAACGTGGCGAGCATCCCGGTCACGGTGCCGAACAGCCCGAGCAACGGCGCGAGCGTGACGCAGACTCGCATCACGCGCAGGTCGCGGTCGAACGAGGCGAGTTCGGTGGCGCGCAGTCCAGAGAAGGCCTGGCCCGCTTCGGCGAGCGAGCGCGCGCCGCCAACGAAGTCGAGCAGCGCTCCGATCGGACCATGCCGCTCGCGCGGATGGTCGATCCAGTGGCGCCAGGTGCGTTCGTGCACGGCGTGGAAGCCCTTCGCGCGCAGGCCGAGGTGCACATGCATCCCGATCGCGAAGAGCACCAGCGCGTCGAACGCGATGGCGGCCATGCCCCAGCCACCCGCGACCCAGATGGTGACCGCACGCTCCCAGAGCGAGCGCAGCTGCACGAGCATCGTGTCCATGGTCGGCATCGTTTCGCAACGCGGCCTACGCCGCGGTCCCGACGTTGGAGGACGCACTCTTGCCGTACTCGTTCATCAGCGCGATCGCGCTGCGCTCCATGTCGTCGACGATGCCGCGCGCCTTGCGAGTCAGCAGCGCGTGCAGCAACAGCGATGGGATCGCCACGATCAGGCCGTACTCGGTGGTGATGAGCGCTTCGGAGATTCCGCTCGACAGCGTCTTCACGTCGCCGGTGCCGAACACGGTGATCAGCTTGAACGTGTTCATGATGCCGGTCACGGTGCCGAGCAGCCCGAGAAGCGGCGCCGCCGAAGCCGAGAGCGCGACGAAGGGCAGGAAGCGTTGCAGCTTGAGCTTCGTGGCGAGGACCTGTTCGTACATCACCTCCTCGATCAGCTCGCGAGGCTGGTCGAGATGGGCGACGCCGACCGCCAGCATCGCCCCGCTGGGACCGCCGACCGCTTGCGCCTCGAGCTTCGCGCCCGGCTGGTCGCGACGCGCGACGGCGGCGAGCAGCGCGCTCATGCGGCTGGCCGACGGCTTGCGCAGGAACGCCATCGACAGCCACTTGGCGAGCACCACGAACAGCGCCGCGAAGCCGACCACGAAGATCGGCACCATGACCGGGCCGCCGAGCTTGATGTGCTCGATCAGCGACTCCTGCGTCGCCGCGATCTTGTGCGCGTTGCCGCCCGACGGGTCGAGCGGGAAGCGTCCGCTCGACGTCCCGACGACCCGGCTCGCGGCCTGCAGGTCCTCCGGCTTCGTGAACGGAAGCACCGACGCTTCGAGCGAGCCGAGGCGTTGCTCGGCGGTGCCGACCTCCTTGCCGTCGTCCGAGGCGAAGAGGGCCGCGGGCCCGAGCAGCACGAACGTGCCCCGCTTCACGACGCCGCCCGGATCGACTGCCGTCCCTTCGAAGCGACTGCCGCCGAGAGCCTCTTCGAGGCGGTCGAGCGACAGCTCGAGCAGCCCCGCCTGCGCGGCGTAGACCTGCTCGGCGGAGAGGTTGCTGTTCTCCGGCGCGAGCTTCGCGGCCTTCATCTCGTTGGCGTAGCGCTGCAGCTCGGCGATGTGGAGACGCGACTCGAAGTTGTTGATGTACTCACCGAGCAGGTTCGAGAGGTAGCTCGACTCGCCTTGGCGCGCCTGGATCTCGGTGCGCAGGTTGGCGAGGTCGAGCGTGCGCCCGTCGAGGACCTTGGCCACGTCCTGATAGGCGGAGCGTTGCTGCACGAGGCTCGCTTCGAGGTCGCGCAGCTCTCGACTGAGCGGGATCTGCTCGCCCGCGATCTGCGCGCGAAGCGTGTCGAGCTCGGCAACGCTTTCGGCGAGCTGGCGTTGCACGGACGCGGCGGCGTCCGCGAACGCGGGCGCGGCGGGCGGCGTCTCCTGGGCCATTGCGCGTGGCGCGGCCGCAACGCTCGACAACGAGAGGAACAGGACGGACCGAACGGTCGCGGGAAGTTGCATGAGTTCAGTTCCTCTCAATCGATCCGGATCGGCAGGTGCACGAAGTCGGCGACCGCTTCGTTGCGCAGGATCGCGATCGCCTTGCGAATCTCGGGCGCAGCGTCATCCGCCGGCGTCCACTGCCAGCCCTCCTTGCCAGCGCTGCCAACACCGGCGGCCTTGCCGTTGGCGCTGGCGTAGTAGGCCTGGCTGATCCCGACGTAAAGCACGGTCACCTCGGCCGCGGTGCCGTCGCGAAGCTGGCGCACTTCGCTGGTCATGGTGATCTCGTGGTGGAACTTGTCGACCTCGTTCAGCACGCCGACCACGTTCTGGAAACGTTCGGCCAGCGAGAGCTTGGTCTGCGCCGGATCGTCGGGGAAGCGCTGGCTCAACGGCTTGACGCGCTCGCGGATCGGATCAGGCAGGCGGGCGAGCAGCGACTTGGTGCGACCTTCAAGCCTGGCGACCGTGCCGAGCAGCGCGCTCGACGCCGCCTTCAAACGATCGTTGTCGGCCAGCAGCTCGAGGCGCTTGCGATCGGCTTCGCCGACGTTCTTCTGCGCGTCGGCGATGCGGCCCTGCAGCGCCTCGATCTCGCGCTGCACCAGCGCGATGCGATCGTCCAGGAGCTCGCGGCCGAGCTCCCAGTCGCGCCGTTCCTGCGACAGGATGCGGCGCGTCTCGACCCACTTCGCGATCGCGTCGCGCGCCGTGTCGACGCCGCTCTCGTCCGATCGCGCCAGCATCGTCGCGGCGCAGAACACGCCGACTGCCGCGGTGAGCACGCCGCGGCCAAGCAGCGCGCGGCGGCGCTTTCCGGTCGATTCGTTCCCGTGATCCTGCTTCATCGTTTCCATGTCCATGGGAGGTCCACGCGCCGACTGCGGCTCAGAAGCGGAACTCCGCGCTGAGCCCGATCGAGTAGTCGACACCCTTCGCATACGAGGTCTTGGTGACGTCGCCGCCGATCCCGTCGGCGCGATAGACCTCTTTGATCTTCGAGTTGGTGAGGTTGTTCAGCTGCAGCTGCAGCTTCAAGTGGTCGCCGAGCTTCTGCGCGATGTTGAAGTTGAGCGTCGCGTATTCCTTGGCGTACACGCTCGGCACGAAGTTGCCGTTCGACTGCCCCGCGCCGGCCACCAGCGCGTCGCCCTGCACGGTGTAGAAGAGCGCGAGCTGCGTCCGGCTCGCCTCGATGTCCCAGGTCGCGTAGAGATTGAAGAGGTGGTCGGGCGCGTTGGTCATGTCGCGCTTGCGCATCGGCTGGCGGATGTTCGGGAGGTTGAACTCCGCGATCTCGTTGGCCGGCAGCGTCACCTCGGAATCGATGAAGGTCGCGTTGCCGCCGACCCCGAAACCCTGCAGCGGATCCCACAGGACGCCAAGCCCCTGGCGCGCCTCGAGCTCGAAGCCATCGAGCTTGCCCTTCGGATAGTTGACTGCGGTGGTGTACGTGAACCCGACCACGCGCTGCACGTACTCGATCGGGTCCTTGACGTCCTTGTGGAACCAGGACGCGGAGAGCAGGCTCTGCTCCAGCGGTCGGTAGTCGGCGCGCAGGTCGAAGTTCTCGAGCTCGCTCATCGTGAGCTCGGGATTGCCGATGAAGATCGGGCCGCCGAGGAACTCCTGCTGCAGGATCGGCGTGAGCTCCTTGAAGGTCTGGCGCGCGACGGTCTTGCTGTAGGCGCCGCGCAGCGTCACCGTCTCGTGCGGCTCCCAGTTCAGGCCGATCGACGGCAGCACGTCGCGCTGGCTGAACTCGACATCGGCGTCGCCCGGCCCGAGCACCACCGGCGCGATGGCGCCGGGCGGGAACCAGGTCGCGTCCGCTTCGGCGTCGTTCACGATCGCGAGATCGGTCGACTCGATGCGCGCGCCACCGATCAGGTGCAACGCCGAGATCAGCGGGACATCGACCATCCCGTACCAGGCGGAGATCTCCTGATCACCCTTGTAGTCGACGTCGAACGAGGAGGCGGTGATCGGGTGGACTTCGTCCGGGAACTCCGCGCTCCAGGGCTCGTCGAAGCCGCCGCTGAAGCTGCTGTTGTCGTTGAAGTTGCTGAACGTGTCCTGGTCGAAGTCGCGATCGACCGCGTCGTCGAAGAGCCCGAACTTGAAGTAGCCGCGATCGCCGGTCCACTGATCGAACGGGAGCTTCAGGTTCACCGTGTACTGCGTGCTCTCCTCGGCGATCGTCTTCCAGATGCGCTGGAAGTTGCCGAGCGTGAAGTTGGCCGACGGCTTGTACTGGAACCACGTCTCGGGCGTCGTGAAGGGCGGGATGAACGGCGGCGCGCCGGGATTCAGCGACTCCGGCAACCACAGCGCGCCGAACTGGCGCTTGTCGGGCTGGTCGAGATCGGCCGCATTCGCGGAGAGGGTCCAGTCGAGCTCGGGCGGACGCAACCTCATCGAGCCGTCGCCGCCGCGGTCGAACAGCGGCAGCTCATGGCGACCGTGCAGCTGCAGCGAGTCGGTGGTGCGCTCGGTGTACTCGAGCGTCTCGAGGCGCAGGTAGGGCGCAGCGTTCAGGTTGTTTGGAGCATTGCCGGGATCGCTCGGATCGGCTGGGTCGTAGCCGGGGAAGTAGTACTCCTTGCCGCGCGTGTCGATGGCCAGCGTCGCCGTGTCCTCGGCGGTGTGGGTGCGCAGCCAGGAGAGCGCGACCTCGTGGTGCTCCGACTCGATGCCGAACGTCGCGAGGCCGCCCCACTGGACCATCTCGCTGCCTTGCGTCACGTCGTAGAGCGCGGTCTTGAAGTCGCCGTCCTGTGGCGTGCCCTGGATCGTCTCGGGCGTCAGCGGATCGCCCGGGTTTTCGATCCACAGGGAGTTGTCGACGCCGTCGTCGAAGTAGGAGCTGTCGCGCTCGTAGAAGAGGCTCAGGAAGCCGCCGATCTTCCAGTCGTCGGTGAGGTCGTGCTTGCCGCCGAGCGCGAGCGAGAGTTTGTAGTCGTTGGGCGCTGGCTCGGTCGAGGTGCCGGCCGCTCCCTCCCAGCTGCTGCCGATGCGATCGCTCTGGATGTCGCGATCGCCATCCTCGCGACCCCAGGTGTTCACGCCACCGCCCGGATACGACAGGAAATCGTTGATCCCGGTGACCTGCGAGTTGCCGCCGAGCTGCGTCTTGATCTGGAAGATCGACTCGTCGGGCACGCCCTTCAGGCGCACGTCGACCGCTCCGCCCGACGCATCGCCCTGCTGATCGGGCGTGAAGGTCTTGCTGACCTGGATGCTCTCGATGACGGCGCTCGGGAACTGGTCGAGCTCGACCGCTCGCTTGTCCTCGTCCGCCGTCGGCAGGCGCACGCCGTTCAGCTGCGAGCTCACGTAGCGATCGGGCAGGCCGCGAACGACGGCGGTCTTGCCGTCCGCCACCGAGGCGCCCGCGACCAGTCGCAACGCTCCCGCCGCATCGCTGGCGCCGGCGCGACTCATGAGCTCGGAGCTGATCGAATCGAGCAGCGCCGGACTGTCGAGTCGCAGCTCGAGCAGCGCCGCCTCGGTGCCGGCGGCCGATCGCAGCACGTCCTCGACGACGAACTCCTCCATGTCGGAGTAGTCGCCGGGAAGCGCGACGCGCAGGTCGGTGAGCTGGCCCGCGGTGACGACGACGTCGCTCTTCACCTGGCGGACGTAGCCCTCCTTCGCGAACACCAGCGTGTAGCGGCCTGGCGCCACCTGCGCGAAGAGGAAGCCGCCCTGGTCGTTGGCGACGACCTTCTGGTTCAGCTCGAGCAGGGTGACGTCGGCGGCCGGCAGCGGCGCGTCGAAGTCCTTGTCGAGGACGAGGCCGCGGATGGAGCCGACTTGCGCTTGCGCGTGAGCCGGAGCGGCCAGGACGAAGAGGAGGAGGCCGGCCGCTGCCCACCACAGCCGCCGGCACACCGCCGCTACCACGGATCGCCCAGCAGTTCGTGGATCTTGCGCAACCGATCGAGGAGCGGCGCGTCAGGCTCGACCGCGTGACTCGCGAGCGACAGCAGCGTCAGGACGAGGTCCTCGGCGCGCGGTCGCGAGTTCGGGTTCTCGACGCCAGCTTCGACTGCGAGCCGATAGACGGCGAGCGCCGCGGCCCGATCGCCGAGCGCCGCATAGCCTTCCGCGACGGGTCGCAGCGCGTCGGCGCGATCGATGTTGACGATGCGCGCGTGGTCGGCGTGGAAGTGCGCGAGCGCGGCGTCGAGATCGAAGCGGGCGCGCGTCGCGTCGCCGGCGCCATGGCGCGCGACCGCGAGGCGCGCGAGCAGCGGAACCAGCAGCTCCGGCGTCCAGTGGGCGGCGTCGAGCGCGCGCTGCGCGTCCTCGAGGAGCGCCAGCGCGCGCGGCCGCGCGTCGTGGGCGACGGCCGCTGCGGCCATCCGGAGGCTCGCGTCGATTCGCAGATCGACCGGCAGCTTCCTCTGCACGGAATCGATGCGCGACTCGATCGAGCCACGCCGCTCGTCGTCGGCGTAGAAGCGGTCAAAGAGCTCGGTCAGCGTGGCCAGTGCGTGGCGCACCTGGTCGAGCGTGCCATTCAGCAGGATCGGGTCGAGGATCGCGAGCTGCGCGTCGAGTTCTTCGACTGGAAGCTGGCCCGCCAGCACGATGCCACTGCGACCCGACTCCGACTCGGACAGGCCGAGCTCCAGGCGAGCCGCCGGCTCGCGATCCCCGAGCACCAGCAAGGCGCGCGCGACGCCGGAGAGGATGCGATCGCGCTGCCAATCCTGCGGATTCGCGTCGGGCGGGAGCTTCGCGATCTCGAGCGCGACCGCGAGGGCGCGGCGCGCCTCGTCGTGGGAGCCCGCCTTCGCGCAACGAAATGCGTAGTCGGCGTAGACGGCGCCGCGGCGCCAGTTCTCGATGGCGTCGATCCACGCCAGCGCGCGCTGCGGGTCCGCTCGATCGAGGCAGGCGTCGACGACCGACTCCTGCAGCCGCGCCCGCGTCTTCGCATGCGGGTTCAGCGGAACGGCGATCGCGCTGCGCCAGGCGAGATCGATCAGCGCGTCGAACGGGCTCGCCACAGACTCATCGGTCGCCGCCACTGCCGGAGCTGGCGCCGGCAGTGGGACCTGAGCGGTGCACGCCTCCAGGGACTCGGTGAGCGACATCGTCGTCGCGACCATCAGAAGCATGAGTACGTTCATCACAGGGGAAGCACCGTCTGGAGTCAGGACGAGACAGGAACAGCAAGGACACAGGCGGACTCGAGAGAAGGGGCGGCCGCCGCCAACGGGCGGCCGCCCCGAAAGAACCGATCAGGAACCGATCACGCCAAGCCGCGCAGTGTCCGCGGCGTGGAGACTGCGATCAGGGCGTGGTGCCCTGGAGGCAGTTGGTGGCCGACCACTTCTTCGGACCCGCCGAATCGGAGATCCAGAACTGGACGTAGAAGCTCAGGTCGGACGGAGCGTCGCTCGGGATCGTGTCGGTGATCTCGATCTCGCCGTTGGCATCGGTCAACAGGCCGAGGATGACGACGTTCGGGAACGGGACGAGGATCCCTTGCTGGAAGGGGATATCGATGCGGGAGAAACCGAAGATCAGCGCCGCGTAGGCATTCGGGAGGCCATTGCTGACGTAGACGGTGATGTCGGTGTCCGGCGTCAGATCGCCGGTGGCCGTCAGCAGCGGATCGCCGTTGGTGCCGGCAAGCGCGTTCTCGAGGTCCGTCCAACCGCAGTCGGTCGGCGTGAAGCCATAGGCCTGCGAAGCCGTCCAACCACACAGCCAGTTGAGACCCGGCTTGAACGCGCCGCGATAGCGCGCCGAGTGGAAGAAGCCGTCCTTCGGAGCCCACTCGACGCTGGTCAGCGCCTCATTGGCCGGACGCGGATCGAGGTAGGTGACCGGCAGCATCGTCTTGCCGCCCTTGACGACCGCCGCGCCGCGGGTCAGCGTGGTGACCGGCGAGTCGACGTCCGCGAAGCCCGCGATCTGGACGTTGTTGTTGGCGACGTCGAAGACGTTGCGGTTGTTCGCCTCGGTGTAGGCCGCGCTGTTCAGGTTGCGGAAGCAGACGCTGTCGGTGATCTCGGCGAGCTTGCCCGAGGTCTGCGCCTTGTAGAAATCAGCCGGATTCGCCGGCGCGTTCACGCTGGAGTAGTTGTTCCAGTCCGTGGTCCACGTGCTTGCCCACGACAGCGTGCCGTTGAAGCCGTAGCCGCTGCCGCCATCGCCGTCCTGGTTGTCGAACGACACCAGGCGCTCGCCGAGGTCCATGAAGATGCAGTTGCGGTACTGGACGCGCGCGTTGTCGCGCCACGCGGTGGCGTGGTCGCCGTCGACCGGCTGGCCGATGACCGTCGCGTTGTAGATCGTGGCCGTGGTGACCGGCTGCCAGTCCGAATCCTCGGCACCGTCGGTCTCGAAGCAGTTGTCGCCGACGCCCGAGCCCTGGCTCGCGTTCGTCGAATAGCCCTGCACCAGCAGGAGGTCCTGCATCTTGCCGCGATAACCCT
Source organism: Planctomycetota bacterium (assembly GCA_031409275.1). Taxonomy (GTDB): domain Bacteria; phylum Planctomycetota; class B15-G4; order B15-G4; family SIAN01; genus SIAN01. The sequence goes on along the minus strand of JANNXA010000034.1, from coordinate 112,511 downwards.
GGTCGAGGTCGACGCAGTCGTCGCCGATGTTCCAGATGCTGAGGTACTTGAGGTTGACCGTGCCGCCCCAGATCTCCACGCCGTCGTCGACGTTGTTCATGATCTCGACGTTGCGGATGTCGGTGCCGCGGCCGATGCCGCCGAGCGAAAGACCGTTCAGCTCGTTGTTGAGCCCGACGACCTTGCCGCCGAAGCGCAGCGAGACGTAGCTGATCGAGCCGCTGTCGTCGTCGTCGTTGCCGCCGCCGTAGAGGACCTTCGTGTCACCGGAGAAGCCGGCGACGAGCCCTTCCATCGCCGCGACGTTGTTCGCGTTCGGAGTGGCGGTGTTGCCCGCGACGGCGTTCTCGGAGATGTACCCCGCGCCCATGATCGTCAGGTTGCCCCACTCGTTCACGCCTTCGCGCCAGGCGCCCGTCTTCGGGTCGCCGCCGGTCCAGGTGGCCTGGTCCGCCTTCGACGTGAAGATCACCGGGGCCGCCTGCGTGCCCTGCACGAAGATCTGCGCGCCCTTGGTCACCGCGAGGCTGCCGCCGACGCCGGTGTCGCTGATGATCAGCGTGCCCGCCTCGATCGTCAGGCTCGCGCCCGGCATGACGTAGATCTGATTCTGGAGGTTGTAGGTGTTGTCCGCGGTCCACGTCGTCGACGTGGAGATGTCAGTCGTGACCAGGATCTCGGCCGCGTGCGCGCGTCCGACCATCCCAGCCATGCCCATGCCTAGCAGCAGGGCCTTGTGAGCTGGATTCTTCAACGGATGTCTCCTCGAGCTGAGGTCTCAAACCGGAGTCCGCGGGAGCCGATCTCGCCTGGATCTCCGATGGCGCAGGAACCTAGGCCAACGGTGTGGAGGCGTGATGAAGAGCGCGTGAGGGTTGCAGCGCATCGCGTGGATCGACGCCGCAGGCCGGCCTTCATCGATGGTGAAGGATCGCGGGCGCGCGCAAAGAGACGATCAACGGCACGTGAAGGAACGACGTGACGACGGCGCTCGCGATGGCGAGGTCGTTGCTTCGCATCGGCCCGAACCTCGCGAAGCCGAGGCGGGCGAGCGGGATGGATCGAGTCGACTGCGCGACGTCTTCACACCGCGTTGGCGTGCAGCGATCGCGCCGTGCCGGTGATCAGTGGTGGTGGTGGTGCTCGGTCGGCGGCGCGTCGTCGGGCGAAAGATCGATCCGTTTCATCGGGACGGGCACGACCGTGTCGTCGCCCTCCTCGATCAGGATCTTCTCATCCAAGGTGAGGCCGACGGCGTTGCCAGGGATCGACTGGCGGATGCCGGACGCTGGCCAGAAAAGCTCGATCTTCTCGATCGCCGTCGCATCGCCGAGTCCGATCTCGAGCTGCAGCGAGTTGCCGCCGAAATCGCTGCCGGTGCCGCCGACGACGTGGATCACGCGCGAGCCGGCCGGCGTCGCCACCGTGATCGCGACTCGCGTCCCGACGCCGTAGCGGTTCGACTTCACTCCGCGCAGTTCGATCGTGATCCAGTGGTTGCCGGGAAACCCCGGATTCTCGAAGAGGACGTGCTGGTACTTGTCGCCGGTGTAGGTGCCGCCCAGCGAGTGGTAGAGGTCCTGATCGCCGTCGTTGTCGAAGTCGGCGAAGACGACGCCGTGGCCCTTCTGCAGATGGCCGAAGCCGCCGGCGCTTGTCACGTCCTGGAACCGCTTGCCGCCGTCGTTCCGGAACATCTTGTTCGGCATGAGCGTGCGCAGGTCGGGATCGCCGGTACCGATGTAGAAGTCGAGCCAACCGTCGTTGTCGATGTCACCGAAGTTGGCGCCCATCGAGAGGATCGAGCGATCGACGCCCATCGCGCGCGAGACGTCCTCGAAGGTCGAGTTTCCGCGATTGCGATAGAGGTGGAACCGGTCACCGGTCGTCGGCATGCCGAGGTAGAGACGGGCGACGTCGGCGGGCGCCTTGTCGTTCAGGACCGTGTAGCCGCAAGTCGCGATGTCGAGGAATCCATCGTTGTCGTAGTCGAAGAACCACGTCGTGAAGTTGTCCTGGAAGTCGGGGATGCCGGCCTCGACGGTCACGTCGCGGAAGCGGAAATTCGGGCGGCCGGCCGGCGCGACCACGGGCTCGTTGCGGAACAGGTGGTTCTTCGCGCCGAGCACCGACGAGTAGAGATCGATGCGTCCGTCATTGTCGTAGTCGCCGGCGGCGCAGCCCTTGATGAAGAGCTTGGGGTTGAGCCCGACCTCGGTCGCGACATTCTGGAACGTGCCATTGCGCTGGTTCCACCAGAGCTCGGGCGAGATCGGAGCGTCCTTGCTGTACTCGCACCCGTAGTAGAGGTCGAGCCACCCATCGCCATCGAAGTCGCCGACGCACGCCTTCTGGCAGGGAGCGAACGTGAGCATTCCCGCCTGTTCGGTCACGTCCTCGAAGGTGAAGTCGCCGCGGTTGCGCAGCAGCGACTTCGGGAACTTGCCCTCGCCACGAAACCACGCGCCGCGCGGCACGATGACGTCGACGAAGCCGTCATTGTCGAAGTCGAAGTCGAGGCAGTTGAAGCCGCCGAAGAGCCCTTCGAGTCCCGCCGCCTTCGTCCGGTCGGTGAAGGTTCCATCGCCGTTGTTGCGGAAGACGCGGAGCTGCTCGCTCAGACCGAATCCGGAGCACAAGACGTCGATGAAGCCGTCGCGGTCGAAGTCCTCTGCGATCGCGCCCCCCGCGCCCGTGACGGTGTCGAGCCCGAGTCGCGGCGCCACGTCGAAGAAGCGCGGGAAGTCGCAGTCCGACGCGAACGCAGCCGCCGGGACCAGCAGTTCCTTCGGGACCTGATCCGGCCAGCGCCCGAGCTGCATCGACGCGACGTTGTAGATCCAGCGCGCGCCGAGGTCGTCCGGCGTGTCGTGCAGGGCGTCCGTGAGCTCCCTCAACGCGTTCTCCGCTCCGCGCGGAAAAGCGTGGATGCCGCCGCCCTGGAGCGGAGCGAGGCAGCTGTCGGGGCCGTGATTGGCGAGGCAGTTCTCCTGCTCGCCAAGCCGCATCCAGGCGATCGCGAGCAAGCTGCGGATCCCTGGCAGCTTGGTCGCGGCGTTCGGCGGATTCTTCGCGAGGTACTCCGCGCGAAGCGACGTGAGCTCGTCGATCCCCGCCTGGGTCTCGCCGTTCAGCAGCAGCTCGTAGCCGAGCACCTCGCGCAGGCGGCGCTTCTCGCCCGGATTCGACGCGGTCGCAACGGAAGCGCGGATCAACGGCACGCGCACATCGTTCATGTACGGCGCCTTCTGCGGATCGACGCGCGCGGTGCACTGTCTCAGCAGTTCGACCATCCGCAGCGTGCCGGCGGATTGCAGCGGCACGGACGCAGGATTCGGCGCGGGTTCGTCGGTGGGCGGCGGCACCTGCAAGATCGCCGACAACAGGAACCCGAGCGCGGGAAGCGGCGACATCTCGTTCGACTCCGGAGCGAGGGGGGGGCGGCGACGTTGACGCCGCGCGGACGAGGCTATCGCGAGTTCGGCGCTTGGGTCCGACCAGCTGGAATCGATGTTGCCAGCGGATCAGCGTCCGACCGTTCGAGACCCTCGCGCTGGCACCGGATCCTCGATTCGGCGGCTCAGTTGAACTTCGTGTAGGTCCCGCCCGCGTCGAGCGCGAGCCACTCGAGCAGCGGGAAGTCGCCGCCGACGCCGATGCAGTGCAGCTTCACGTGGCGCGTCGAATTCCAGCGGGCGAGGTGCTCGCGGATGCGCTGCAGGTCGGTGACGGCGCCGGCGCTCGGCTCGCCGTCGGTCAGCAGGAAGACGGTGTCGACCTCCGGGTCGAGGAAGACCGCTTCGAGCGCGTCGTAGATGTTGGTGCCGCCGCGCGAGCCGAGATGTTCGACGTAGTCGATCGCCTCGGCGCGGCTCTTGTCGGTGAGCGGCGTCAAGGCGGGCTTCCAGGGCGCGACCGCGGCGTTGAAGGTGACGACGTTGAACCAGGCGCCGGCCTCGAGCGCCTCGATCGCCTTCACCAGTTCGCGCTTCACCACGTCCATGCGCGTCGCCGGGCGGCCATCGGTGATGGTGCTCTGCAACTGCTCCGCCATCGAACCGGAGATGTCGACGACGAAGGTGACCTTGTGCGAGTCGATCTTGACGCCAAAGAAGCGGGCGACGGTCGTCTGCTTCAGGCGCTTGCGTTCACGCTCGGCGACCTTCTTCTCGAGGTCGGCGGCGCTGATCAACGGCAGCGAGCGGCCCGGCCCCTCCCACCACTTCTTCCAGGTCGCCGCGTCGGTCTCGTGCAGCTCGCCGGTGAGGCGGAAGAGCGCCGCGCCGAACTCCGCCTGCGTGCGCCCGTCCTCTTTCTGCATCTGCGCCACGACGTCGCCGACGCTGTCGCGATCGCGCAGCTTCTCGATCGCGGCCAGCGCGATGAGGCGCGTCGACCAGTCCGCGTGCGTCAAGGCCTGCCGATAGAGCGGAAGGTCGGCGGCCTGCGGCGCGGCGGAGAGCGACTGCAACGCGCCGTTGCGCAGATCGCGGTCGGCGCCCGCTGCGAACTCGAGCAGCTTCTTGCGCCATCCCTCTTCGCCGGCGCGGATCGCGGTGAGCGCCGCGACGACGACCGGCAGGTCGCCACGCTCCTTGCTCTTCGCCAGCACCTTGTCGAGATCCGCGGCGACCTCGACGTCGCGCGCCTCGCCCAGCAAGCGGATGGCGAGCTGGCGCACCTCGACATCCTTGTCGTCGATCTGCGCGCGCACCTTCTTGCGCAGCTTGTCGTCGGCGAGCAGCAAGTGGCGCGTCGCGTGGAGCGCGAAGAGCTTCTCGTGCGGCTTGCCCTTGCCGAGCAGGCCGGCGAGACGCTTGTCGACCCCTTCGTCCTTCATCTCGGCGAGCAGCGTCGCCACCGCCTCGCGCAGATGCTCGCCGGTGGTGGCCTGCGTCAGGCCGATCTCGATCAGCACGTCGGCCGCCTTCGCCCCTTTCTTCTCCGCGAGCACGCGCGCCGCCGCGGCACGATCGGTCGGCAACGCATTCACCTGCTTCAGCGTGTCGAGCGCGAGGTCCGCGGTGGCGGCCACGTCGCGCGTGGCCAACGCCTCCAGCGCGAGTCGTCGCAGCGTGCCATCGTGGAGGTCCTTGAACGCCTTGATCAGCTCGGCGTCCTTCATCCCTTTCACCAGCGCCTCGAAGGCGCGCTCGCGCAACTTCTTCGGCAGCTTCTCGTCGCTGTAGAGCTTGCGATACCACTCCTCGTTCGCTTTCGGGTCGGCGAGCTTCCCGTGCAGCGCGAGCGCGCGCTCGCGCACCTGATCCTGCACCGGCAGCTCGACCACCTTGGCGAGGTAGGCGGGCCCCAGCCGGGTGCATTGGGCGAGCGCCTCGAACGCGGCGTCGCGCAGCTCCGGTTCGGTGGCGTTGGCGGCAACCGTCGCCACGTGATCGAGCGCGGGCGCGGCCGCCTCGCCGGCGCCGTCGAACTGGCCAAGCGCGCGCAGCACTTCGCGCTTCATCCAGATGCTGGCGAGGTTGCCGTAGAAGGCGACCAGCGCCTTGGCGGCGGTTGGCGTCTTCTTCATCGCGAGCTGCGCGAGCTGCTCGACGTCGGCGTCATCGCGCGCCGACTCGATCGCGGCGATCAGGCTCGATTCGTCGCCACCCGCCTGCGCGCGTGCGGACGCAGGCCACGCGGCGAAGCCCAGCAGCGCGCCCGTCACGAGTCGTCCCAACGTCGTCATGGTGGCCCTCGCCGCGGCTCTTGCACTGCGCCTCGTCGTCGAGCGCGGATGGTAGCGTGCCGCGATGAGCGCTCCTGCCTTGCCACGACCCGAGATCGCACCGGCGTTGCTGGCGGTGGCGCGCGGCGAACGCGCGAGCGCGAGCGTCAGCGAAGTTCACGGCTCGGCCGCCACCTGGTTCACGGCAGCGCTCGCCAACGCCGCGAACGTGCGGCTGCTGCTGGTCACGGCGCGCGCCAGCGACGCGAAGGATGTCGAGCTCGACTGGCCGCTGCTGGCGCCGGGCATCACGATGGCGCGCCTGCCGGAGCTCGAACGCTTCGAAGCGGGCACGCCGGAAGCGCGCCGCAACAAGAGCGAGCGCGAGAAGGCGCTGGCGCAGCTGCGCGATCCGAACGGCGTGCGCGTGGTGCTCGCGTCGCTGGCGGCACTCGCCGACTCGGCGGGCGATCCGACGGCGCCGCGCAGCGAACACCTCGTGCTGAAGGCGCGGCAGCGCATCGACCGCGAGGAGCTTCGGCGGCGCCTCTACGCCAGCGGTCTCGAACCCGCCCCGCTGGTCTCCGCTCCCGGCGAAGTGTCGTTCCGCGGCGACATCGTCGATTTCTTTCCGTACGGAGCGACCCGACCGACGCGCCTCGAACTCTTCGACGACGAGATCGAGTCGCTGCGCGCGTTCGATCCGGAGTCGCAGCGGTCGACCGGCGAACTGCTCGAGGTCGAGCTGATCGGCACGCCGACGGCGACGCGGTTGGTGCAGCAGTCGGAGGCGGCGGGCGTGCGCCGCTTCACCGCGCAGGACCATTTCGCCGAGCCTCCGCTGTGCGTGCGCATCGATCCGGTCGCGCACGAGCTCGCGGTCGCGAAAGTGGCGGAGGAGCAGCCGGGACGCGCGGGCGACTGGCAACAGGCGTTGGCGCGCGCCGCCACGCTGCCGCGCATCGACCTCCATCCCGAGCTTCACGCGGGAGCCGACCAGTCGCTGTTGGCGCGCCCGGTCGAAGGCGCTGGCGGCATCCACGAGCTCGGACGCTTCTGCGATCGGCTCGATGCCGCCATCGACAAGCTCGTGATCTACTCGGCCACCGCGGCCGAGGGGCGCCGCATCACGACGCTGCTGCGCGCCCATCTTCCCGCCTCGCCGCGGCGCAGCATCGTCGACGCGCGCGGCGGTCTCGCGGCCGGCTTCTGGTGCGCGGCGGCGGGAGTGTGGGCGGGCAATCACCACGAGCTGCTCGGCCGCACACGACTGCAGCGCGTCTCCGAACTGCGCGCGACGGCGGCGCGCCCGATCCGCGAGATGCTCGAGCTGACGCCGGGCGAATTCGTCGTGCACCAGACGCACGGCGTCGCGCTCTTCCGCGGCATGAAGGAGATGAAGCAGGAGGGCGGCACCGAGGACTACCTCGAACTCGAGTTCGAGGAGGCGACGCTGCTCTACGTGCCGGCCTCGAAGATCGATCTGGTCAGCCGCTACATCGGCGCCGGCGGCAGCGCTCCGAAGCTCGACAAGGTCGGCGGCAAATCGTGGGCGCGAAAGAAGGCGGACGTCGAGAACGCGCTCGACGACATGTCGGAGGAGCTGCTCGAGCTGCAGGCGCAGCGCAAGACGCGGCCGGGCCACGCCTACGCCCCGGATGACGAGATGCAGGCGGAGTTCGACGCCTCGTTCCCCTACGCCGACACGCACGACCAGGTCGGCGCCTCGGAAGAGATCAAGCGCGACATGCAGCTGCCGCGCGCGATGGATCGGCTGCTGTGCGGCGACGTCGGCTTCGGCAAGACCGAAGTGGCGATTCGCGCGGTCTTCAAGGCGGCGACGCAGGGCAAGCAGGTCGCGGTCCTCGCCCCCACCACGCTGCTGGTCCGCCAGCACGCGGAGACGTTCAAGAACCGCATGGCCGACTATCCGCTGCGCGTCGAGGCGTTGTCGCGCCTCACTCCGCCGAAGAAGTCGCGCGAGGTGATCGAGGGGCTGCGGCAGGGCCACGTCGATGTCGCGATCGGTTCCCATCGGCTGCTGTCGAGCAAGGTCTCGTTCAAGGACCTCGGGCTGCTGGTGATCGACGAGGAGCAGCGTTTCGGCGTCAAGCACAAGGAAGCGCTGAAGAAGCTGAAGACGACGGTCGACGTGCTGACGCTCTCCGCGACGCCGATCCCGCGCACGCTGCACATGGCGCTGGTGGGATTGCGCGACATCTCGACGTTGCGCGAGCCGCCGCGCGGACGCCTGCCAGTCGAGACGCGCGTCACCTACGAGGACGATGAGCTGGTGCGCGCCGCCATCGAGCGCGAGCTCGAGCGCGAGGGGCAGGTGATCTACCTGTTCAACCGCGTCGGGCCGATCTACGACGTCGCCGCGAAGGTGAAGCGGTTGGTGCCCGGCGCGCGGGTCGGCGTCGCGCACGGGCAGCTGCCCGGCACCAAGCTCGAGTCGGTGGCGCTGTCGTTCGCGGCGCGCGAGATCGACGTGCTGGTGTGCACGACGATCATCGAGGCGGGCATCGACATCCCGACGGTGAACACGCTGGTGGTCGATCGCGCCGACCTGATGGGATTGGCCGACCTGCACCAGCTGCGCGGCCGCATCGGCCGTTCCGACCGCAAGGCGTACGCGCTCTTCTTCATCCCGAAGAAGCCGTTGCCGGCCATCGCGCTCAAGCGACTGCGGGCGCTCGAAGGGCTGTCCCACCTCGGCGCCGGCTTCGACATCGCGATCCGCGACCTCGAGATCCGCGGCGCCGGCAATCTCCTTGGAAAAGAGCAGTCGGGCCACATCGCGTCGATCGGCTACGACCTCTATTGCCGCATGCTGGCCAAGTCGATCGCCAAGCGCCGCGGCCACAAGCTGCCGGCCGAACCGGAGGAGATCGACGTCGGCATCGGGCTGCCGGCGTTCCTGCCGCGCGAGTACGTCCGCTCGAGCCACCAGCGCATGGAGATCCTGCGGCGGCTCGGCGAGGCGCGCAGCCCCGAGGCGGTGGCGCTGCTGCAAACGGAGATGCGCGATCGCTTCGGGCGGCCGCCGGCGCCCGTGCAGCACCTGATCGACATGTTCCAGCTGAAGGAGCACTGCCGGCGGCTCGGCATCGCGCGCGTGTTCCACACCGGCGGCGGCGAGGTGCTGCTGTTCGTGCGCGACTACAACCGCTTCGGCAAGCTGCGGCTGCGGCGTGGCGAGGGGCGCCATGTCGAAGGATCGCGCGTGATGGTGGTCCTGCCGCCCGAAGTCCGCACGCCCGAGGAGCTGCTGCGGTACCTTCTCGCTGAATTCGAAGAGCGGCCGGCAGCTGCGCCACCGCGCGTGATGGGAGATCGCAAGTCGTGAGTTCCACTGCCGCGGCCGTTGTCCTGTTCCTGCTCACCGTCGATCCAGCGGCGCACGCGACGTGCGCGCAGGAAGCGGCGCCGCCCGTCGACGCGCGGCCGGCCGATCCGAAACGGCCCGACGGAACTCCGATCGACGTCAACTTCGTGCTGGCGGCCGTCAACAACGAGATCGTCACCATCCGCGACGTGCTGATCGAGTGGCGCCTCGACTCGCGCAGGAACGCCGACCCGGACCGACCCGCCGCGCCGCGCACTCCGGAAGAGCAGATGCAGGAGGCGAAGAAGATCGTCATCGATCGCCTCTGGCTGGCGCACGCCAAAGCCTTCCCGATGTATGCGGAAGTCGTCACGCGCAAGCTCGTCGATGAGGAGGCGCGTGACATGTGGGGGTCGCTGTGGACCGACCCGGCGATCCCGCTCGACGAGCGTGAACTGATGCGGCGCAAGGCCGAAAGCCGCATTGCGCTGCAGCTGTCGCTGCAAAGCGATCCCGAGTTCCGGCGCTGCACGATCGCCCGGCCCGACGACGTCCGCCGCTTCTGGGAGAACAACCCGGAGCTGCACAAGGTGCCGACGCGCGTCGAACTCGGCCGTGTGCTGCTCGGTCGCGAGGTGCACGGCGCCGCGGTCGAGGCCAAGGCCGCGACGCTGCGACAGCGAGCGATCGAGAAGTCGAGCCTGGAGGCGGCCGCGGGCGAGCTTGCGCCAGGCGACTACTCGCTGCTCAAGATCGACGACCTCGACCATGAGGAGAACTTGCGCGAAGACGTGCTGGCGTTCGCGCGGACCGCCGAGCCCGGTGAGCTCTCGGCGCCGGTGATTGGCAGCGCGTCGGTGATGCTCTTCACCGTCCTTTCGCGCCAGCCGGGGCGCGAGCTCGCGTTCGAGGACGCGGCGCCGAAGATCAAAGAGATCCTTCAGAACGGGCGGTGCGACTACCGCGCTAAGCAGTATTTCGTGGTCAAAATCCTCGCCGAGTCATTCTTTGGCCCCGAAGAGCTCTTCGATGACGAGATCGAACAGCTGATCCCTGGGACGAAAGAGCGGAGAGCGCGCATGAACCGAGCCGCCGCCTCGAAGAGCTGATCGCCTCGCGCACGTTTCGTTCGTGTTGCTGCCCTTTTCCTGGCCGCCTACAATCCCCGCCCCTTCGCCTGCGAACCATTCCGGGCGGGGCACGTTCTGCTGCCGTCGTCCCGGGCACTTTCATTGCTCGGGGGCTCCCGGAGAGGAAATCCATGTCGTCGACGCCCGAAGAGCCGGCCCGTTTGCCGCCTCCGCCAGAGAACCTGGTCTTCCAGCAGCAGCACATGAACGCCTTCGAGGAGACCTTCGAAGACCAGATGCGCGGCGCCATGAAGGGCGCACCGTGGATCGGCATCTCGCTGGCGATCCATCTGCTCGCGATCTGGATCTTGATGCAGTTCGACTTCTCGACGCCGCTGCCGGCGCCGGAGCAGGCGATTCAGGCGTCGCTCCAGCCCGAAGACACCGAAGTCATGGAGCCGGAAGAGATCCCGCCGCCGCCAGAGCAGCCCAAGGAAGAGATCGAAGAGCAGACCGATGACCCGGTCGTCTCTGACGACAACGCAGAAGTCGAGAACGTCTCCGAGGTCGAGTCCGATTCCCGTTCACCGGTCGATGCGCCGTTCGAAGGCCGCGGCACCAACGACGTCATCGGCGTCGGCGGTGGCGCCGGTGGCTTCGGTGGCGGCAAGTACGGCCGACGCGGCGGTGCGAAGGGTGGCGGTCGCGCGTCGCAGAAGGCCGTCGAGCTCGGTCTCGAATGGCTGAAGAATCACCAGAATCCGGAAGGGTACTGGGACTGCGACGGCTTCCAGGCGCAGTGCAAGACGAACCAGTGCGACGGCAAGGGACAGGCGCTGAACGACGTCGGTTGCACCGGCCTGTCGCTGCTCGCCTTCCTCGGTGCCGGCAACACGATGACGACCGGCCGCTACAAGAAGGTCGTTCAGGCGGGGCTCAAGTACCTGCAGTCGGTGCAGGATCCGGATGACGGCTGCGTCGGCGCCAAGTCGGGCCAGCACTTCATGTACGGTCACGCGCTGGCGACGCTGGCGATGATCGAGGGCTACTACCTCTCGCGGCAGCCGATCCTGAAGCAGCCGGCGCAGAACGCGCTGAACTTCATCGGTCGCTCGCGCAACCCCTACAAGGCGTGGCGCTACGCCTACCCGCCGGACGGCGACAACGACGTCTCGGTCTCGGGCTGGATGCTCTTCGCGCTGTTCGCCGCCAAGGATGCCGGTCTCCAGTCGGACGACGCGGCGATCAAGGACGGGATGGCGTACATCGAGGAGATGACCGATCCGTCGAACTTCCGCACCGGCTACCACGAAAAGGGCAGCCTCTCGGCACGCGAACCGGACGACATGGACAAGTGGCCGGCCGACCAGGCCGAGTCGATGTCGGCGGTCGCGACGATGCTGCGCGTCTTCAACCACGAGGAGCCCGACTCGCCCGCGGTGAAGGGCGCCAACAACCTGATCATGGCCAAGCTGCCGAAGTGGGACGAGGCGGCCGGGTCGATCGATTACTACTACTGGTATTACGGCTCCTACGCGATGTTCCAGATCGGCGGCAAGAGCTGGGACAACTGGTCGCGCTCGATGGAGACGACGGTCGTCAGCCACCAGCGCACCAGCGGTGACGAGACCGGTTCGTGGGATCCGCAAGTCGATCCGTGGGGTGACAACGGCGGCCGCGTCTATTCGACGGCCATCAACACGCTGTGCCTCGAGGTGTACTACCGCTACGACAAGATCATGGGCTCGCGCTGAGCGAGCTGCGGGGCCCGATCGCTTCGTCGGGCGGGGTTCGTTGGCCCATCTGGGCCAGACTTCACCCCGCCCTCCTCGCGCTCGGGCCTCCTCGCCCCGCTCAGCTCCGTAACTGGCGATCGGCAGGATGCGGGCGGGCGGCAAGAACTGAAACGTGATGACGAAGATCGAAGGCGGCGAGGAAACTCGCCGCCTTCGCTGTTTTCAGGGGAAGGGTGCGCGACCTCTGACGTGGTCGAGAGGATCGACGGCATGAGAACCGGGGGTGTGGTGTTGCGTTGACACTTCGTGGATGGGATCGCGCGTCGAGCGCGACGCAATCACCACGAGGAGAAGTGTGATGTCGACCACCGCCGAATCGGGAGCATCGTTCGAGGAAGAACTGCGCGAGTCGCTACGTCGCGCGCCATGGATCGGGTTGTCGGCCGCTCTGCACGCGCTCGCGATCGTCGTGTTGATGCAATTCGACTACCGCGTCCCGATCGTCGAAACGCCGATCGGAATCGTCTGCGGTCCGCCACCGGAGGACGTGGAGATCCTCGTACCCGAGACGTTGCCTCCCCCACCGGTGCCGCAGCTGGTGGAGCTGCGCGAACAGGTGATCGACGATCCGACGGTGGCGACGATCGAGTCGCTCGTCCCGCAGGACTCGGTCGATCCGAGTGACACACTCTCTCCCGTGAATGCTCCGTTCACTGGCCACGGCCAAAACGACGTGATCGGCCTCGGCGGCGGCGCCGGTGGACCCAACGGCGGCGGCCACGGGCCACGCGTCGCCCGCATCGGCTGCACGGCGGTCCAGGTTCCGATCGACGCGGGGCTCCTCTGGCTGCGCCGCCACCAGGATCCGGTCGGCTTCTGGGACAGCGACGGCTTCCAGTCACGCTGCGCCAGCAACCTCTGCGACGGCAAGGGTTCCGCTTTGAACGACGTCGGCTGCACCGGACTCGCGCTGCTGGCCTTCCTCGGGCTCGGCGACACGCCCGAACGCGGCCGCGACCGCGAAGTGATCCGCAACGGCATTCGCTGGCTCACCTCGGTGCAGGACACCGATGACGGCTGCCTCGGAACGAAGTCGGGCCAGCACTTCCTCTACGGACACGCGATCGGAACCCTGGCGCTGGTCGAGGCGTGGCACTCCTCGAAGCAGCCGCTGCTGAAGGCCCCGGCGCAGCAGGCGCTCGACTTCATCAGCCGCTGCCGCAACCCGTACGCGGCGTGGCGCTACGCCGTGCCGCCGGACGGTGACAACGACGTGTCGGTCAGCGGCTGGATGCTCTTCGCGCTTTCGGCGGGTCGTGAAGCTGGACTCGTCATCGACGACAACGCCCTGCGCGACGGATTGGCCTGGGTGCGCTCGATGACCGATCCGGTGACCGGCCGCACCGGCTACCACGAGAAGGGCAGCTTCTCGGCGCGCGAGGTCGGCGCGGCCGATCGTTGGCCCAACGACCAGGGCGAGGCGATGACCGCCTGCTCGCTGCTGCTCGACTCCTTCGACGGCGTCGATCCGGCCAGCGCCGCGCAGAAGCGACGGGTCGACCTGCTGCTTGCGCAGCGCCCGCGCTGGGACGAAGACAAGGGATCGATCGACTTCTACTACTGGTACTACGGCACCTATGCGATGTGGCAGGTCGGCGGCGAGTCGTGGAACCGCTGGGAGCAGGGGCTCGCCGACACCGTCGTATCGCATCAGCGGCGGGAAGGGGATGAGACGGGATCTTGGGATCCACAGGTCGACCCGTGGGGAACGCAGGGCGGACGCATCTACTCGACCGCGATGAACGTGCTGTGCCTCGAAGTCTTCTATCGCTACGCGAAACTGTTCGGGACGCGCTGAACCGCAGGACTTGAATCCCGTCGAGCCGGTGCGATAACGACCCACCGGACGCGCTGCCACGCGCCGACTCGACGGGGGTTTCGCCCAGGCTCCGGCAGAGGCCCGCGTCTTGGTCCAGCGATTCCGCCACCCCGCGACGAAATGGAGCCTGCGACTCCTGTTCGCGCTCGCTGCCTGCGAACTGACGCTGGCGCTCGGCAGCGAGTTGGTCGAGCACGTGCAGAGCAGTCGCCACTCTTCGAGCGACATGGATGACGGATCGATCGTCTGCGTCGGCGACTCGAACACCTTCGGCATCGGCGCCGACGAAGGACACTCCTACCCGGCTCAGCTGAAGGAGCTGCTGCACGCCGCCGGCGACGAGCGCCGTGTGGTGAACGTCGGTGTCGCGGGCTTCACCACCCGAATGGCCCTCGATGCGCTCGATCGCCTGCTGGCCGAGTCGACGCCCTCCTGCGTGCTCTTCCTCGCCGGCAATAACGATCGCACCCAGACTCCGGAGCTGCTCGACTTGCCTCGAGCCGACCCGACCGCGCACAGGCTCGACTCGATCAACGACCTGCTCTCGCACCTGCGCACCTGGCGAATCGGCCGCACGCTCTGGCGCACTCTGCGCGGTGACCTCCAGCGCGCCGAGTTCGGTGGAGCGGCCCTCCGCGACGTGCCCAATCCGTGTGCGGTTCCTTCCGTTGAATGGGAATCGGCCTATCGAAGCAGCAGGTCCTCTGGCATCAGCAGCATCAGCAGCTGGCTCGAGTTCTTCTGGAACGTCGAAGAGCCGAAGCTGATGCGCGAGGCAGCGACCGACTTGATCGAGTCGCCGCGCTTCGACGAGATCCAGCGCATCCTGCGCCAGTCGATCGCGACCTACGCCTGGGAGCTCGAAGGAATCGAAAGCGGCCACTGGGGCCCCGCCCCGCGCCCCATCGAGCGAGCGCTCGAGTCCGATGCTTTCCTTCATGTCTCGACCTTCCTCGCGGAATGGTCGGGCGCCCGCGACCCCGACGTGATCGCGCGCTTCGAGCAGCAGCCACTCCACGAGCACGATCCGTGGGGCAACGCCTACCTGCGGCTCCATCAGGGATTCGCCGCGATGCTGCGCCGCGATTGGGAAGCGGCCGCGACGCGTCTCGCCGAAGCCACGATGCAAAGCGAGTCGATCTCGCCGCGCGTCGGCTGGCCCTACGCGCTCGGCGGAACCGCGCTCGCCCGCAGCCTCGCGCTTGGGACCACGCGCAGCGCGGACGGCGCCGTGGCGGCCAACCCCCTCCTCACCAGCGATCCCGGCAAATGGGAAATGGTGTACTGGTCACGCGACCTCCCCATCGGCCGCGAATGGATGGCGGTCGCGGAGATCGTCGACGGTGCGCGCCAGGGGCTCGATTCGCCGGCGCACGCCGCCGGCAGACGACGCGCCCATGAGCGCTTCGAGGCGCCTTGCACGGCACCGCTGCGCTGGCTGTTCGAGCGACCGCGCGCGACGTTCGAAGAGATCGCGGCCAACCTCGCGCTCGAGCCGTGTCGCTGTGGATGGTGGGGCATCCGCCGCTTCTTCTTCCGGAATGCAAAGGACGACGAGTTCGCACGCCTGGCAGCCGTGCAGCATGAGCGACTGGCGACGCTCGCAAGAGAGCACGGCTTCGAAGTCGTCGTACTGACCTACTTCGCCGAGGACGAGCCGGTCTTCAACGAAACACTGCGCGCGCTGGCGACCGATCGAGGCTGGCCGCTCGCCGACGTCCACGCCGACCATTCACGCTCCGAACTCGAGGCAGACGACCGCAAACGCTACTTCAGCGCCGATCTCGGCCACCCCAACGCCGACGGCTACGCGCTCATCGCGAAGAAGGCGTTCGAGGTGCTGCAGGCGGAGAAGGCTCGCGCTCGATCGCCTCAGTAGGAGTCGTGACGCTGCATGCGCTCGCCGCCGCCGCGCAGTTCGTCGAGCAGCTTGCGATACGTCTGCATCCGCTCGGGCCGGATCGTCCCGGCCTGCGCCGCCGCCTTCACCGCGCAGTCCGGCTCGTGATCGTGGATGCAGGTGGCGTACTTGCACTTCGAGATCAGCGGCTTCATCTCGCGAAACCAATGGGCAAGGTCCCAAGGCTCCATCGGCGGCAGGCCGAACTCGCGCACGCCAGGGGTGTCGACGAGGTAGCCGCCGAAGGCGAGGCGATGCAGCGACGCCGACGTGGTCGTGTGCGCGCCGCGGGCCATCTTGGTGCCGGCCGCCACCAGCGCTCCGATGCGCGCGATGATCCCGGGATCGAGCGCCGCCATCAGCGAGGACTTGCCGACGCCGGAGTGGCCGAGCAGCATCGCGACGCGCCCCGTCATCGCCGTGCGCAGTTCCGTGAGGCCGCGTCCGTCCGGCACGCTGGTGACCAGGACCTGGTAGCCAAGCTCGCGGTACGGCGCCGCCATCGCCGCGCTGGCGGCCGCATCGATCAGATCGCCCTTGTTCAACACGACCAGCGGCTCGATCCCCTCGCGCTCGCTGGTGACCAGCATGCGATCGATCAGCCCCGGCTTGGTGGCCGGCTGCTTCACGGCGGCGACGATCACCAGCAGGTCGACGTTGGCGGCGATCACCTGCCAGCCGGAGGGGTCGCGCGGCCGCGGACGCGCGATGCGCGTGCGCCGCGGCAGGACCTCCTCGATGCTCCCTTGCTCGCCGTCGACCACGACGCGCACGCGGTCGCCCACCGCGACCGGCCGGCTTTCCGGGTCGTCGTCCTGCCCCTCGAAAAGGCGCCCGCGCAGGCTGCAAGGGACCACTCGATCGCCAATCTCGACATGGATCTGCTTGCGATCGATCCGCAGCACCACTCCCTCGGGTAGGCCGTCCAGTTGCGCCCTCCTTTCCCATCGCCGCCCGGCGATTTCACGACCGCGCCCTGGCGCGACTCCCAGGGCGAGGAATGATCCACGCGATGACCGTCCCGGCCAAGCCTCCTGATTCCGCGACCGATGCGGACGAGGTGCGCGCGTTCCTGGCGGGCGACGAGGAGGCCTTCGAAAGGCTCGTCGATCGCCACCAGCGAACCGTGCTCCACCTCTGCCAGCGCCTGGTGGGCGCCAGCGACGCTGCCGACCTGTTCCAGGACGTCTTCCTGCAGTGCTACCGGATGCTCCACCAGCTTCGGGTTCCAGAGGCGTTCCGCGGCTGGCTCCTGCAGATCACGGTCCGCCGCGGGCGGCGGCGCCAGCAGGCACGGCGCGCGCCGACCGCGGCCCTGGAGCCGGAACTCTTCGCCGCCGCCGACGCGGGCGATCCGCTCGAGCTCGCCGACGACGTCGCCGCGCTGCGCCGCGCCCTCGCCAAGCTGCCGCCGAGGCAGCGCGAAGTGGTGGTGTTGCGCCATGATCAGGGCCTCTCGTTCGCCGAGATCGCGCAGCTCCTCTCGATCCGCGAGGACGCCGCGCGCGCCAACCACTACCAGGGGATGAAGCGGCTGCGCCAGGAGCTGCTCGACACGACGGGCGACGGTCCGGGGGAGATGCCATGAATCGCGAAGTGCTTCCGCCGGACGGCGACGAGGGCGACCTCGATCCGCGCCTCGCCGCGCTCTTCGCTCGCGATCGCGGCCCCGCCCCGACCGAGGTCGCAGCGGCGCGCATGCTGCTGAAGCGGGCGTTGGCGCGCGAGCGACGCCACGGCCCCGTCCGCAGCGACGCTGAAGAACCGTCGCCCGCACCGACGCTCCTCGCCGGCCCGCACCGCCAGCGCTTCCTGCTGCTCGCGCAAGCGGCCGGCTTCGTGTTGCTGATCGCGCTGCTGGCGCCGCTGGTTCCCCGATTCGCTCCGCACCGTCCCGCCAGTGGCGACGCGGTGGTCGCGAGCCTGGCGAACGAAGCGCTCGAGCTCGGGGCTCGCATCGAGCGCTGGCTGCCGCCGATGCCGCGACTGGGTCTCGAGCGACCGCTCGCGAAAGGCGGTCCGGTCGATCGCGCACTCGAACCGTGGCAGGAGTTCGGCGACGGGCTGCGGCACTGGCTCGCGCCGCTAAGCTCCGACGCCCGGTGAACGAGCCAGCCGACACTCCTGCGAAAGACCCTGCGCGTCCGCACCGCGTCGCCGCTCGGCGCGCGACGTGGCACCTCTACCTGCGCGCGTGGTTGTTCGCGACCTTCTGCTTCGTCGCGCTCGGCGTGATGTGGGCGCTGAACGAGGGGGCGAAGCGCGACGGCACGACGCCGGGTGGCGCGTTCCTGGTGGCGCCGCTCGTCGCGCTGCTGACGGCGCCCACGCTGTGGTTGCTGCGCCTCTTCCCGGAACGTTCGCCGAGCACCTGGTTGCGCTTCTTGCGTCGCCTGCTGATCGGCGCGGTCTGCGGCTCCTTCCCGTCGTCGATCCTGGCGGCGCTCACCGCCGCTTCGGCCGATCCGCATGCGATGGAGAGCGCCGGGGTGGTCTGGATCTCCGGCTTCTTCGTCGGCGTGGTCGCCGGAATCACCGACGCGATGCACCTCGACGCGCGCGCCGCAAACGTGCGCGACGACGCGGAAGCCACGGCGTCGTGAACGGCCGGCAGCGCGCACGATGAGGAACGTCCTCTTCGTCACCGAACCGCTCGGCACGGGCAAAGCGTGGCGCAGCCTCGCCATTGCCGAGCAGCTCCACTCGCTGTTCCCGGTGATTTCACCCCATTTCCTGGCTGGCCCGGCGACGGGGACGCTGCTGCGCGCGGCGTGCAACTTCCCAGTCGATGACTCGCTGGCGGCGGTGGTGCCCGATCGGGCGGCACTCGCCTCAGCCGAGCGTACGCCGACCGCGCTGGCCCTCGCCGCCGAGCGTGAAGTGAGACGCCTCGCGCCCGCGCACGCGCACGCGGCGTTGCGCGCCGCGAAAGCGCTGCGCGCCGAGCTCGTCGTGGTCGACTCGCTCTTCGCGGCGCCGCCGGTGCTGCGACGCGGCGGCTTCGACGTCGTCTTCCTGACCGACCACTTCCGCGATGCGCCCGCGGAGAACGGCCTCGCGCGCGCCGCCGCCACCCGCATGGTGCGCCGCGCCGTCGTCGCCAGCACGCGGCTGCGCTTCTTCCTCGGCGAACCGAGCTACCTCGCGCAGCCCGAACTACGAGTCTGGTCGCGACGCTATTTCCGTTACTCAGGCCCGGTGTCGGGCCTCGCACGCCTGCACCTTCGCGAGTGCACGACGCTGCGCGACGAAGTCGGGCTCGGCAAGAAGAAGCTGGTCGTCGTGGCCACCGGCAGCGCCTACGCAGCGCCGCAGTTCGAAGCGGCGTTGTCAGCGGTCGATGTCATCGCCAAGGAGCGCGGCGACCTCGTCGTGCGCCACTTCTCCGGGCCGGAACTAGCGCTCGACGATGGCCGCGCCGGACCGCCGGCGGAACTCTGTCGCTGGCTCGCGATCGCCGACGCGGCGGTCGTGACCGGCGGGCTCTCGCTGCTGGCCGAGTGCGCTGGATTGCGGTTGCCGACGCTGGCGCTGCCGATCGCGGGCCACCCGCTGCAGTCGCGCCACGTCGACTACCACGCCGAGCGCTTCGGAGTGCGCCGGCTGTCCGCCGAGGCCGCCGCCGCAGCGCCCTCGATCGCGGTGATCGCCGATGGCCTGCGCGAGCTGCTGGCGAAGCCGGCGGTGGCGCGGCCGAGCGGCGCTCCCGACGCCGATGAGCAGCGGCGCAACGCCGCGTTCATCGCCGACCTGCTCGCCGAGCAGCTCGGCCGCAAGCGCCCAACGGCCCCGATGGCGGCAACGTAGGACCCGAAAACAAAAGCAGCGGCGCGACGGGTTCGGCGTCGCGCCGCTCTTCGCTTGCGGAACGGCAGGGTTCGCGTCTGCCGCTCGAAGTTCCCCGATCGCATGCGGCAACCGGGCTCAGGTTCGTGCATGGTTCTTCGGCGGCTGGCGCCAATCGCTCAAGGCGGGACGATCCTCACCGCTCGTTCCCGCCCCTCGCCGCCCCGGAGGCTGCTCCGGACACGGCAGGACTTTCCCGCAATTTCTTCACCCCGATCGATTGGACCGCCATTCGACTCCTCTCCCTCGACGAGATTCCCGTGCTTGCGACGCTCCTGCTGGCTCTCCCCATCGCGACCTCCGCAACGGCGCCCGCCGCGCGTTACGTCGTTCGCCATGTGGTCGTGCCGACGCCGCGCGTCGAGTTCGAGCTCCACGTCGCCGGCGATGCCGATGGCGACTCGTCGTTCTCGGTACCTGACGATTGGGGCGGCGTCGACGCGATCGTGGACCATCTCCACGACCTCGCCTTCCACGATCCGGCAGGCCAGCCGCTCGCGTTCGAGCGGATCGAAGCCAACGACTTCCGAGTCACGCACGCCGCCGAAGCGGCGCTGACCGCCACCTGGTGGATCGGCGAACCGCAGCCACCCTCGAAAAGCACGGGCAACGACTACCGCCCGTGCGTGACGGCGGAGGCGTTTCGATTCCTCGGCAGCATCGGCCTGCTGCGAGCGGACGCGCTTGCCGACGGCGAGCGCCACCGCTTCGTCGTCGACTTCGAAGGGTGTGACGCGCCCGGCCGCGGGGCCGCGTGCTCGTTCGGACGCGGACCGCACGTCGAGGTCGAGGAGACGCTCGACGCCTTCTGCCATTCGATCTTCATCGGCGGAGCGGTGCGGCTCCACGAACGCGACCTCGCCGGCAAGAAGCTGCTGATGGCGCTGACCGGGACGCTGCGCTTCACCGACGACGACTTCGTCGACCTCGCCACGCAGATCATCCGCGACGAGCGCGCCTTCTTCGCCGACTCGGGCGACGATCTCTTCGTGCTCACGCTGGCGCTCGACCCGAGCAACGCGAACCGCAACTCGCTGGGCGGCACCGGACTGACGCGCAGCTTCGCGCTATGCATGACGCCCGCATTCACGCTCGCACCTGGAAGCGACGACCGCTTCCGCATCGCCGGCCTGCTGGCGCACGAGCACTTCCACCACTGGAACGGCGAGATCGTGCGCGGCACGGAGACCGAAGGGCTCGGATACTGGTTCTCCGAGGGATTCACCGACTTCTTCACGCGCCGCCTCATGGTCCGCAGCGGCACGTGGAGCATCGCCCACTGGCAAGGAGAGTGGAACCACTGCCTCCAGGCGTTCCTCTCCAATCCTGCGCGCAACGCACCCGCGGCTCGCATCACGCAGGAGTTCTGGAGCGACCGCAACGTCAGCGACCTCCCCTACCAACGCGGCGCGATCGTCGCGGCGCTGCTCGATCGCGAGATCCGCGCGAGCTCCGACGGCGCGCGTTCGCTCGACGACTTCATGCGCGATGTCGTGGCTGCGGCGCGCGGCGGAGCGAACGCCGACACGGCGGCGTTGCTCGAGCGGGTCGCTGACGAGACTTCGGCCGAGTTCGCCGAGCAGTTGCGCGCGATCGTGGTCGATGGCGCGCTGCCGCCGCTCGAGGAGGGCGACGTCGAGGACCTGTTCGGTCCGCTGATTCGCGTGCGTTGGAAGGCGGTGCCGGGCCAGGACCATGCGCGCTACCCCCGCCTCGACGTGGTGCCGGCCACCGCCGAAGCGGACCTCCGCGCGACGCTTTGACGCCGGATCTCGCGGGATCGGCGGCGCTTGTGCGGGCGCGCCGGCACCGTCATCCTGTGGCGCTCGCAGCGTCCATCTGACGAAAGCTCGGAGAGCCGAAATGTCGATCGTCGATCCCATCGTGCGCAGCGGCGTCGTCGCCGGCGCCGTGCTGTTCGTTCCGTTTCACGCCGCACTCGGCGTCCCCCAAGCGACCGGAACGATCCCGCCGATGAAATTGAGCTACCCGAAGACGAACAGCGTCGAGCAGGTCGATGACTACCACGGCACCAAGGTCGCCGACCCGTATCGCTGGCTCGAAGCCGTCGACTCCCCCGAGACGAAGGCGTGGATCGCGGCGCAGAACGCGCTGACCGAGAGCTACCTGACGACGATCCCGGAACGCGCGCGCATCTCCAAGCGGCTCACCGAGCTCTTCGCCTACGAGCGACGCATCGTCATCACCAAGTGCAGTGGCACGCTGTTCTTCTCGCGCAACCCCGGCCTCACCGCGCAGGCCGTCCTCTTCAAGCAGGGGCCGAAGGACGCGGAACCGCTGGTGGTGCTCGATCCCAACACGCTGAGCCGAGACGGCACCGTCTCGATCTCGAGCTTCGAGCCCAGTGACGACGCGCGCTGGCTGGCCTACGCGACGTCGGACGGCGGCTCCGACTGGAAGACCTGGCACGTGCGCGACCTGCAGACGATGCAGGACACCGCCGACGTTGTGCGCTGGAGCAAGTTCGCCGGCGCCGCGTGGGCGGCCGACGGCTCGGGCTTCTACTACTGCCGCTACCCGCAGCCCGAGGCCGGCAGCGAGCTCGAGGCGACCAACTACGACCAGAAGGTCTTCTTCCACAAGCTCGGCGAGACGCAGGAGCAGGACCGCCTGGTCTACGAGCGGCCCGATCAGCGCGAATGGGGCTTCAGCCCGTGGGTCACCGACGACGGCCGCTTCCTGCTGCTGAACGTGAGCCAGGGCACCGATCGGCGCAATCGCATCTACGTGCAGGACCTCGCCGACGGCAAGGGATCGATGCGACCGCTCCTCGATGACTTCGACGCGAGCTACGACACCATCGGCGCGGTCGGGTCGACCTTCTACTTCCGCACCGACCTCGATGCCCCGCGCGGCCGCGTCATCGCGGTCGACTTCAACCAACCCGCGCGCGATCAGTGGAAGGAAGTGGTCGCGACCAGCGACGATCCGCTCGGCAGCGCGACCCTGGTGAACGGAAAACTGCTGCTCAACTACCTCCACGACGGCAGCACGCGCATCCGCGTCCACGTCGTCAAGAGCGGCGAGGCGCATGACTTGACGCTGCCGGGCATCGGCACCGCCAGCGGCTTCGGCGGCAAGAACAGCGACACCGAGACCTACTACTCGTTCACTTCGTTCACCTCGCCCACCACCGTCTACCGCCACGACTTCACGACCGGCAAGGCGGCGCCGTGGTTCGCTCCCAAGATCCCGTTCGACCTGTCGCCGTACGAAACGCGCTTCGCGTTCGCGCGCAGCAAGGACGGCACCAGGATCCCGATCCACATCACCTGCCGCAAAGAGACCACGCTCGACGGCCGCAACCCATGCCTCCTCTACGGCTACGGCGGTTTCAACATCGCCGTCACGCCGAGCTTTCGCACCGATCGCCTCGCCTGGCTCGAGCTCGGCGGGATCTACGTGCAGGCGATGCTGCGTGGCGGTGCGGAGTACGGCGAGGAGTGGCACGCCGCCGGAATGCTGGGCAAGAAGCAGAACGTCTTCGACGACTTCATCGCCGTCGCCGAGCACCTGATCGACGAGGGCTACACCCGCAGCGACAAGCTGGCGATCCACGGCGGCAGCAACGGCGGACTGCTGGTCGGCGCCTGCATGACGCAGCGACCCGACCTGTTCGCGGCGGCGGTGCCGGCGGTCGGCGTGCTCGACATGCTGCGCTACCACCAGTTCACCATCGGCTGGGCCTGGGCCAGCGAATACGGCCGCTCGGATGACCCGGCCCAGTTCCCCTTCCTGCACGCCTACTCGCCGCTCCACTCGCTGGGCATTGGCGCGAAATACCCGGCCACGCTGATCCTCACCGGCGACCACGACGACCGCGTGCTGCCCGCCCACTCGTTCAAGTTCGCGGCGGCGTTGCAGGCGGCGCAGGGCGGCAGCGCGCCGACCTTGATCCGCATCGAGACGCGCGCCGGCCACGGCGCCGGCAAGTCGACGCAGATGGAGATCGAGGAGAAGGCCGACATGTACGCCTTCCTGATCAAGGCGCTCGGAATGAACGGGTCGGCGAAGCAGTGAGCGAAACGCCGACCACGGCGGCGGGCCGCGGTCAGAAGCTGCGACAACGGGCGCTGGCGCTTCTCTGCCCGTGGTGCGGGGGCGGACGCCTCTTCTCCGGGTGGTTTCGCATGGCCGCGCGCTGTTCGAGCTGCGGACTGCGCTTCGAGCGTGAGCAGGGCTACTTCCTCGGCTCGATCTACATCAACTACGGCGTCGCGATCGTGCTGGCGTTGCCGCTGCTCCTGTTGATGCAGTTCGTCTGGCAGGTGCCCATGCGCGTTCAGCTGGTGTCGATCGGCGCACTGATCGCGCTGTTCGGGCTCTATTTCTTCCGCTACGCGCGGGCGCTGTGGTTGGCGTTCGACCTCCGTCTCGACCCGCCGCGCGAGACCGAGTTCGCGCCGCCGCCGTGAACGATTCCAACGCTTCGTGCCGACCGCGACTCCCCGGTCGACCGCCACTCGCGCGAGCGACGCCCGCCGCCGTGGTTGCTCAGGAGCCCTTCGATGCCGATCGCGCCCGCTCGTCCCGTCTGCCGCCTCGCAGCGGCGGCGCTGCTTGCCACCGTCGGCCTTGCGGCGCCCGGATGCATCCACGTCACGTGCGGCTTCGAGGACTCGCCCGATCGCTTCGAGGTCGACGGGCCGGGCGTGATCTACGCCACGACCAGCGCCTGGCCGCGCTGGAACGGCAACCTGATCGAGCTCGGACTGCTGAACGAAGCCGAACGTGATGGCGAGTTCTTCTCCCTCGACCTCTGGCCGCTGGCGGGAGTGGGCGTCGGCGTGGTCGGTGCTCGCGTGCGCGTGCTGATGCTGGAGATCGGCGCGGGCACGCTCTTCCACGATCCGCTGCCGCTGCCATCGCGCTACGGCTGGAGCGAACCCGAACCGAAGCCGGCGCCGGCGGCGGCGCCGGCGCCCGAGGAGTCAAAGGGGATGCGAGCCGACTGAGCACGCCGCTCGGCTCGAAATCCCACGCGAGGCGCGCGAACTTGCTGGGGCGACACGCGCGCGGGCACGGCATCCCCGTACGCAGCCTCGCGAGCGAGTTGAGACTTCGCGTCCCGATGGCCGCGCGAGGTCAGGACGCGACGTCCCAAAGCACCTCGGGTCGCACCCGTTCGGCGCTGCCACCGGCGTTCCTGTGAATGACGCAACTGTCTATTCTGAAATGACTTAACGATCGTGTCGTGAATTTCTCGGCGACCGGCCAGCGGCACGTTCGCTTCGGCTTGCGACGTGCCATCCACTCGGCTTCGCGAGCCCCGCGGGGCGAATGCCCAAGATGGCACCCCACTCGCGAGGCGGCAGCGGCCGATCACGCTCCTAGTGTCCTCATCCCGAAGTTCGGGAGAGGAGTCCGAGGCGAGATTCGTGCAAGGCGAGGCGGGCCGACGACATCGACTTCGAGGGAAGTCGATGAGGAGGCCCGACGAAGTCATGCGTGAAGGGCGCCCCGAAGGGTGAGGCAGACTTCGGGAGCAGGACTCCAAGGCCGGCGACCATCGCGACTCTGACGGAGATGCAGACGGAATGGGACAGAGCATCCTGACGCCCGCGCAGCGGGTGTTGTTGAAGGTCATCGTCTGGGGCGGGCTCGCGATGCTCGCGAACGCGCTCTTCCTGCTGCTCTTCCGCGTGACCGAAGCGACCGAGCAGTTCCGGCTGCCGCCCGACACGCTGCCCGTCTTCTATCAGTCGATGGTGCTCGGCCACACGCTGCTCGGCATCGCGCTGACCCCGTGCGCGCTGATCTTCGCCGTGTGGCACCTCGGTCGCGCGTGGGCGCGCCGCCACGGTGTCGCCGTCAGCACCGGCGTCTCGCTGATCCTCGCGATGGTCGGCCTGATGCTGAGCGGCTTGTTCATCATGACGGCCGCCAACAGCCGCGATAACCAACCGCAGTACTGGACGCACATCGGGCTCGGCGTCGGGCTGCCGCTGGTCTACATCATCCACCGCGTGACGTCGGTCACGCCGCCGACCTGGAGCTCGATCGGCAAGGCGATCGGCGGTGCCTGCGTCGCAGCCATCCTCGCGCTCGGCATCCATGTGGTCACGCTGCCCAAACGTTCCGACCGCATCATCGCGATCGATCGCGGCACCGTGCTCGCCACCGTCCCGAAAGATGAGCTGCTGCAGGACGCGTCGATCGACCCGTTCCACCCCTTCGTCTCGTTCACCGAAGTGCCCACGAGCAGCCGCTTCTTCCCGTCGCCGGCGACCACGGCGACCGGCGAATGGATGGCGTCGGCCGTCGTCACGCGCGGCGAGCTGCCCGACGCGGCGCAATTGAAGGATGAGGTCGCGAAGTACGGCTACGTGAAGGACATCCAGATCGGCGCGGTCACCTGCCAGCGCTGCCACCCCGACGTGGTGGAGCAGTGGAGCAAGTCGGCGCACCGCTTCAGCTCGATGAACAACCCGTTCTATCGGGCGTCCTTCCTCGCGATGCGCGAGCGGCCCGACATCGGCAAGCAGCCGTCGCAGTGGTGCTCGGGCTGCCACGAGCCGGCACTGATGCTGGCCGGCGAGATCGGCAAGGAATTCGATCCGGACGGCCCCAACGCGCAGGCAGGACTCACCTGCCTGGCCTGCCACACGATCGACTCGCTGCACAATCGGACCGGCAACGGCGCCTACAACATCCCCGACGACCGCGAGTCGCCCTACCTCTTCGACGACACCAGCGAAGGGACGTTGCGCGCGATCGGCGACATCGTCCTCAAGGCGAAGCCGAACGTGCACAAGGAACGGATGCTGAAGCCGTTCTTCAAGACCAGCGAGTTCTGCGCGACGTGCCACAAGGTCGCGCTCGACGTGCCGGTCAACAAGTACCGCTGGTTCCGCGGACAGAACGAATACGACAACTGGCACGACAGCGGCGTGGCGCAGAACGCCGCGCGCACCTTCTACCGACCGCGCGATCCGGTCACCGGCGCTCCGGTGAAGAAGAACTGCCAGGACTGCCACATGCCGCTCGAGGAGGCGCCGCTCGGCGACGTCTCTTCGAAGGACGGCAAGGTCAAGTCGCACCGCTTCCTCGCGGCCAACACGGGGCTGCCGGCGCTGCGCGGCGACACCGACACGCTGCAGCGGATCGAGCACTTCCTCCAGGACGAGAAGATGCGCGTCGACGTCTTCGCGCTGCGGCGCCTCGACGCGCAGGGCAACGAGACCGAAGTCGTCACCGCGCTCGATCGCACCCAGCCGGTCCTGGTGCCGGGCGAGCGAATCGAAGTGCAGGTCGTCGTGCGCAACAAGGGAGTGGGACACACCTTCCCGGGCGGCACCAACGACAGCAACGAAGGCTTCCTCGAGTTCATGGTCGACCAGCAGGGCGGCGGCCAGCTGCTGCACAGCGGTTGGATCGGCCCCGACCAGCACCTCGACCCGGCAGCGCATCGCTACGGCGCGGTGATCATCGCCCACGACGGGACCGAGGCGAAGCTGCGCAATCCGCATGACTTCCACGTCGGCCTCTACGCCAACGTGATCGGTCCCTCGACGTCCGACGTGGTGCGCTACCAGTTCGTGGTGCCGGCGAGCGCGGCAGGCACGACGCTCGATCTCACCGCGAACCTCCAATGGCGCAAGTTCAAGCAGCACTACACCGACTTCGTCTTCGCGAAGACCCCGGACAAGAAGATCGACCTCCCGGTCACCAAGATCGCCGGCAGCAAGGTGTCGCTGCGCGTCGCCGCCATGGGCGAAACGGTGCACCCGACGCCGCCGGCCGTCTACGCCTCGCCCGACCAGTGGATCCGACCCAACGACTACGGCATCGCGATGATGCTGAAGGGCGACACGCGCCTCGCCGAGATCGGGTTCGCCGAAGTGCAGCGCGTGGCGCCGGCGAAAGTCGACGGCTTCCGCAACATGGCGCGCAACGCGCTGACCGACGGCAGCATCGCGCGCGCGCTCGAGCTGTTGTCGAAGTGCGAGGAGCTCGCGCCGGGCGATCCGCAGACCGCCTGGGTCTGGGGCAACGGCCTGCAGGAAGATGGCCGCTACGCGCAGGCGATCGAGGCGTACCAGCGCGTGCTGCAGGAGTTCCCCGCCGATCGCGACACGTGGCGCCGGCTCGGCCGCACGTACTACCTCGACCAGAAGTTCCCCGAGTCGCTCGAGGCCTACGGGATGGTGCTCGACATCGATCCCGAGGACCGCGAGGCGCACTACCACCGCATGCTGAACCTGCAGGCGCTCGGTCGCACGGCCGAGGCGGAGGAGGCGTCGAAGGCGTACGAGAAGTACCAGATCGACGAGTCGGCGCAGGCGCTCACCAACGACTTCCGCCACAAGGATCCGCACGCCAACCTCGAGACGAACACCGTGCACGCGCATGAGCTCGCGCCGCTGCCGGCCAAGCCGAAGGCCGGCGGCTCGTGACTCGAGCGCCATCGCTCCGCCTGGCCGGTCGACCTCCTCTCTCACGACCTCCTCTTCCGGAACCTGACATGCCCCGCTCGCACTCGCGTCCCGCTCGACTCGTCACCTTCACCACCCTCGGCGCGAGCTCGCTCGCCACCGTCGCTCTCCTTGCCGGCTGCGGCGAAGAGAAGAAGGTCGAGGTGGTGACGCCCATCGCGCCCGAGACCTACGTTCCCAAGGAGAAGTTCGACCCGCGCGACACCGGCGGCAAAGCGGCGCCCGCCGTTGCCTTCGCGGATGCCACTGCGGCGTCCGGCATCGCCTTCACCCACGTGAGCGGCGCGCGCGGCAAGAAGTACCTGCCGGAGACGATGGGCGCGGGCGTCGCGATGCTCGACTACGACGCCGATGGCAAGCAAGACCTCTTCTTCCTGCAGGGCGCAGAGTGGCCCGACCACGCGAGCGACCCGGCGCCGACCTGCAAGCTCTACAAGAACCTCGGCGGCATGAAGTTCGAGGATGTGACGCAAGCCGCCGGCTGCGGCCTGTCGCTGATCGGCATGGGCGCGACGGCGGCCGACTACGACGGCGATGGCGACGCGGACCTCTTCATCACCGCGCTCGGGCCAAACCACCTGCTGCGCAACGATGGCGGCAAGTTCGTCGACGTCACCGAAGCTTCGGGCCTGAAGACCACGACCTGGACCGACAAGCAGGGGCGCGTGCACCCGGCCTGGTCGACGAGCGCCGCGTGGGTCGACTACGACTGCGACGGCGTGCTCGACCTGTTCGTCTGCGGCTACGTGCACTGGTCGATCGAGAACGACGTCCTCGAGATGCTGGGGTCGGTCAAGGCCTACACCATCCCCACCAAGTACGAAGCGGACAGCTGCCGCCTGTGGCGCGGCAAGGGTGACGGCTCCTTCGAGGACGTCACGGAGCGCGCCGGCATCCTGCGCAAGGACAGCAAGGCGCTCGGCGTCGCCGTCGCCGACGTGAACGGCGATGGCCGCCCCGACTTCGCGGTCAGCAACGACACCGAACCGAACTACCTCTTCGTGAGCCAGCCCGACGGCCGCTACTCCGAGATGGCCAACGAGGCGGGCATCGCGTTCGACGAGATCGGCCGCGCACGAGCGGGCATGGGCATCGACGCCTGCGACGTGTGCAACGACGGCAAGCTCGTCATCTCGATCGGCAACTTCTCGAAGGAGCCGATCGCGATGTACACGCAGACCGGCGACAAGATCTTCTTCATCGATCGCGCCGGCGCCGCGCGCGTCGCCACGCCGACCAACCTCTCGCTGACCTTCGCCGTCGTCTTCTGCGACTACGACCTCGACGGCTGCCACGACATCCTCGTCTGCAACGGTCACATCGAGCCGGAGATCCAGTCGGTCCAGAAGGACGTCGCCTACGAGCAGCCGACCCAGCTGTTCTGGAACCGCGGCGACGGCACCTTCGCCGACGTCAGCGCGAAGTCGGGCGAGGTCTTCACCCGCCCGGTCGTCGCGCGCGGAGCCACTTCCGGCGACCTCGACGGTGACGGCGACCTCGACTTCGTCATGACCCAGAACGGCCGCGCCGCGATCGTCATGCGCAACGACCAGGCGCTCAAGCACCGCTGGCTGCGCATCCGCCCGCGCGGCACCGGGAAGAACCGCGACGCCATCGGCGCCGTGGTCACGCTCACCACCGGCGGCAAGACGCTGCGTCGCGACGTGCGCACCGGCTCCTCGTACCTGAGCCAATGCGACATCGCGGCGACCTTCGGGCTCGGCTCGACCACGGAGACGACGGCGACCGTCGAGGTGCGCTGGCCGTCGGGCAAGCGCGAGCGCTTCGCCGACCTCGCGCTCGACCGCGAGCACGTGGTCACCGAGGGCCAGGGCACCCACTGACCGAACGGGAGCCGGCCGCGGCCGCTCCCCTCGAAAAAAGTTCGCGTCCCCGCCGCCTTCCTCGCGCACGTCCATCCCAGTCACACGCCTCTTCTCGCCGAAGAGGAGACGGGAGAGCGCGCGGAATGGCGGACAGCGTGAAAGCGACGACGGCTGGAATCGGCAGCGTGGCCGACACGGTCGCGCGTTTCCGCGGGCACTTCCTCGACAAGATCACCGCTGGCTCCTTCGACCTGCCGATGCTGCCCGAGGCGGCATCGCGCGTGATGCAGGCCGCCGCCGACGAGAACTGCGAGGTGCGCAAGCTCGGCGAGATCATCCAGCGTGACGCGTCGCTGGCCGGGCACGTGCTGCGCATCTCCAACTCCGCCCTCTACGCACCGACGGCGCCGATCGTCTCGCTGCAGCAGGCGGTCAGCCGGCTCGGCATGAAGAAGATCAGGGAGATCGCGCTCCTGATCGCGACGCAGACCAAGGTCTTCCGGGTCCCCGGCTACGACGTCCAGGTCCGCGCGATCTTCAAGCACTCGATCGCCGCCGCCGCGTTCGCGCAGGAGATCGCCCGCCTGCGCCGCTGGAACGTCGAGGACGCCTTCCTGTGCGGGCTGCTGCACGACGCCGGCAAGCCGGTCCTCTGGCAGCTCCTTGCCGACGTGCAGCGCGATCTCAAGCTCGGCGTCGAGTCGAACCTGGTCGACGACATCCTCGACAGCATGCACGCCGCGGTCGGCTCGCAGCTCGTGGAGAGCTGGAAGCTCCCCGAGCGCATCGCCGAGACCATCGCCTACCACCACCGTCCGCAGGAAGCGCCCAACTTCGCGCAGAGCGCGATGATGGTGAACCTCGCCGACGACCTCGCCCATTTCGCGGTGGGCCCGCGCGAAGTCGCCGAAGAGTCGCTCCGCTCCCATCCGATGCTCGTGCCGTTGAACGTCTATCGCGACGAGCTCGAGGGCCTGCTGAAGAAGAAGGAAGCGATCGCTACCGCTGCGGAGACCGTCCTGTGAGCACCGGCCCGGCCGCGCACGGCGAGATCGAACCGTTCGACGTGATCGTGATCGGCAGCGGTCCGGCCGGTCACAAGGCGACCATCCAGGCCGCCAAGGCCGGCAAGACGGTGCTCCTCATCGAACGCGAGACCCATGTGGGCGGCGCCTGCGTCCATCGCGGCACCATCCCGAGCAAGACGCTGCGCGAGACGGCGCTCGCCTTCACCGCGTTCCGGCGCAAGACCGGCGAGGTCTTCCCGATCACCGTGCGCGAGGACCTCGAAGTCGCGAGCCTGATGACGCGCATGGAAGAGGTCGTGAAGGCGCACGAGCGCTTCATGACCGAGCAGTTGAAGCGCAACGGCGCGACCAAGCTCCATGGTCGCGCGAGCTTCCTCGACGCGCACACCATCGCGATCGAGCTGGTCAACGGCTCGATCCGTCGCGCCCGCGCGGATCTGATCATCGTCGCCACCGGCTCGCGCCCGCGCACTCCCCCCGACGTGCCGGTCGACCACGACAAGATCCTCGACAGCGACTCGATCCTCTCGATGACGTGGATGCCGAGGTCGCTGACCGTGCTGGGCGCTGGCGTCATCGCCAGCGAGTACGCGTCGATCTTCGCGGCGCTCGGCGTCAAGGTGACGATGATCGACAAGGGCCCGCGCCCGCTCGGCTTCCTCGATTCCGAGATCACCGACAAGTTCGTCGTCGCCTTCCACCGCAGCGGTGGCAAGTACCTCGGCGGCCGCCGCCACGTGAAGGTCGAATGGGATGGCATCGACACCGTCGTCACCACGCTCGACGATGGCACCGAGGTGCGATCCGAGCGGCTGCTCTGCTGCCTCGGTCGCCTGTCCAACGTCGATGAGCTCAACCTCGCGGCCGCCGGCCTCGCCGTGAACGACCGCGGATTGCTGGCCGTCGATGCCCATTGCGCCACCACGGTGCCGCACATCTACGCCGTCGGCGACGTGATCGGGCCGCCCGCGCTCGCCTCCTCCTCGATGGAGCAGGGGCGGCGCGCGGTCTGCCACGCGCTCGGCCTCACGCTGGGCCACGGCTCGGAGACGATCCCGGCCGGCATCTACTCCATCCCCGAGATGTCGCAGGTCGGCCTCACCGAGGTCGACGCGATCAAGAAGTACGGCGGCTGCATCGTCGGGCGCGCCCGCTACGAAGAGCTCGCGCGCGGCCAGATCAGCGCGATCCAGGACGGGATGCTGAAGCTGGTGGCCGATCCCGGCGGCAAGCGGATGCTCGGCGTGCAGATCGTCGGCGAAGGCGCCTGCGAGCTGATCCACGTCGGCCAGATGGCGCTGATCGCCGACACCGAGGTCGACTGCTTCGTCGACAACATCTTCAACTTCCCGACGTTGGCCGAGGCGTACCGCGTCGCCGCGCTCGAAATCGTGAAGCAGCGCCAGCAGCTGTTCCCCAACGGCGTGCCCGCCGTGATGCCGACGCTCGACACCGCTCCGCAGCCGGCCTCGCGCTAGCGCACGGACGCCCGCGAAGCGCGCGGGCTACTCGACCACCTTCATCCGCAGCGTCTGGCGCTTGCCGGCGCGGATGATGTCGAGATCGACCACTTCGCCCACCTTGCGCGTGAGACGGAACCACGCCTGGAAATGGTCCTCGCTCTTGAAGTCGCGCTGGCCGGCGACGCCGACCACGACGTCGCCCTTCTTCAAGCCTGCCGCGCTGGCGCTCTTGCCGGTCGCCGCCTTCTCGCCCCACGTCACGAGGTAGCCGACTTCCTGAGCGAAGGCGTCGGGCGCGAGGCCGAGCTCCGCTTTGCGCTTCGCGTCGAGCAGCTTGCCGCCGAATCCCGGTCCTGGCGTGAGGTTCCACTTGTAGGGCCGCCACGCGTACTCGAGGGCGTCCGCCTCCTTCCAGCCGGCGCGCAGGTTGATTCGCAACCGCTGCGATGCGCCCGCCCGCACGATTCCCACCTCGACCACGCACGCGCCCGTCGGCTGCTGGTGCAGCACCCACTGCAGGTCGGCGCGCGTCAACAGCGGCTGCCCGGCGACCGTGGCCAGTCGATCGCCAACGGCAAGGCCCGCTCGCCCCGCAGCACCGCCGGCCGTCACCTGCGCGACCTGTTGCTGATCGTCGCGCTCGACTTCGAGACCCAGCCGAGCAGGATCGGGGAAGACGAAGATCTGGTCGCGCCGGAAGCGGCCCTCGGCCACGGCGTCGTGATGCTCGAAGTCGTTCACGGTGTGGCAATGGACGCAATCGACGCGCTTCTCGGCATCGCGTCGCGCGAAGGTCGGCGAAGCCTCGATCGTGCGGGGCGCCAGCGTGGCCGGTGGCGCGGCCGGGCGCTGCGCCGCATCCGTGAAGCGCGCCAGTGAGCCGCGCAGGAACGCCGCGAACGACGGCAGCGAGAGGAACGCCTCGGCGTCGCGCGCATCGCGGCCGCCGTAGCGATGGAGCACGGCACCTTCCGGGGTCGCGGTCAGCGCGGCGAACGTGAGATCGAAGTCGACGCGCCAGCGGGCGAGGTCGAGCGTGCGCAGGTCGGTGACGCGCACGCAGACGAAGCTGGCGGCCAGCGCGACGATCTCGGGGGTGGCGGCGGCCAACTGGCCGTCGAACGCGCTGCAATCCACTCACCTCTCGCAGCGCAGCACCATCAGCAACGGCTTCTGCTCGCGAGCGGCGCGCGCCTGCGCGACCGCGACCTCCCGCTCCCAGACGATCGCCTCGGCCGCTTGACCGGCGCCGCCGTTCGCCACCGCAGACACCATCGAGAAGCCGAGGGCGAGCGCAGCCAGATGCAGCACGGTGATCTCCTTCCGCGAGCGCGCGCGGTTCGCGGCGCGGCACGGCGCGACTCTATCCCGCGTCGTTCACGAAGCCCCTGCTGCGGACCGGTCGGGAGGACGCGCCTCTCCTTGTCGTTCGGAGCCGACGTTCCGGCGCCTCGCCACGGTGATCGTGAATCAGGCGGGATATCCTCGGCCGCCGATTCGATCGGGGGATGACGATGACGACTCGCGCTCGCTCGCCGCGGACGACTCGCCAAGGGGCGGTCGCGCGCTGCCTCGCGCTCTTCGCGGTCGCGCTCGCCAGCGCACCGCTGCTGCTCACCGCCGCCAGCCATGACCTGGCACCGCAACA
Source organism: Planctomycetota bacterium (assembly GCA_031409275.1). Lineage (GTDB taxonomy): Bacteria > Planctomycetota > B15-G4 > B15-G4 > SIAN01 > SIAN01. Next base: position 78,660 of record JANNXA010000034.1, on the reverse strand, counting down.
GGTAGAGGGCCGAGTGCTCGACGCGACGCTGCATCACGTCGGCGACGACCCGACTCCGGAGTGGACCGAGGCGCCCGCGCCACCCGAGGCCGCTCCGCTGGTGATCGTTTTCGAGGCGGCGGCCAACGCCGGCGAGTGGCTGCTCTACCTGTCGGCACGCGACATCGACAGCGATTGGAGCGTCGAGCTGAATGGGCGGGCGCTCGGCCTGCTGGCGCGCGTGAAGGCGCTGACCGAGCTGCGCTTCGTGGTGCCGCCCGGCGCGGTCGCGACCGGCAAGAACGAGCTGCGCATCATCGCCAGCGACCCCAAAGACGACATGCTGGTCGGCCGCGCGCGGCTCGAACAGCGCTCGCTTCGCGAAGCGCTGCAGCTCGGGCGCCTTGAGGTCGACGTGCACGATCCCGACGGCGAGCCGCTGCCCGCGCGCCTCACCTTCACCGACCGAGGCGGCGCACTCGTCGAGCTCTACTACGCCGACGCGCGCTCCACCGCGGTGCGCCGCGGCATCGCCTACACGCAGGCGGGCCACGCGCTGCTCGAGCTGCCGCCCGGCCCGGTGACGGTGTGGGCCGGCCGCGGCATGGAATGGAGCGTCGCGCAGGTCGCCGTCGAGGTCGTGACCGGCGCCACGCGCAAGGTCGAGCTGGTCATCGCGCGCGAGGTCGACACGGCGGGCTGGGTCGCGTGCGACACCCACATCCACACGCTGACGCACAGCGGGCATGGCGACGCCACGGTCGTAGAGCGCATGTTCACGATCGCGGGCGAAGGGCTCGAGCTGCCCATCGCGACCGACCACAACCATCAGATCGACTACCGGCCGACGCAGCAGGCCCTGCAACTGACGCGGTGGTTCACGCCCGTCGTCGGCAACGAAGTGACCAGCGACAACGGCCACATGAACGCCTTCCCGCTGCCGGCCGGGACCGACGTCCCGCCTTGGAAGGAGACCGACTGGGGCAAGCTCGTCGAGGGGATCCGAGCCAAGGGGGCGCAGGTCGTGATCCTGAATCACCCGCGCTGGCCAGAGAACGGCAAGGATCCGCTCACGGCGTTTCGATTCGACGATCAGAGCGGCGAGCGCGGCACCGGTCAGCGCTTCCTGTTCGACTGCATCGAGATCGTCAACTCGGATGGCCCGACGGCGCCTCCGGAAGGCGTGCTCCCCGCGTGGTTTGCGCTGCTCAATCGCGGCGAGCGCTTCACCGCGATCGGTTCGTCCGATTCGCACGCGGTCGGAGTCATCGTCGGTCAGGGGCGCACCTACGTGCCGAGCGTCACCGACGATCCGGCGCAGATCGACGTCGCTGCCGCCTGCCGCGCGTTCAAGGAAGGACGAGTCAGCGTGAGCTACGGCCTGTTTGCCACCATCGAGATCGAGGGGCGCGGCATGGGCGACACGGTCGAGCCGGCGAGCGACGAGGTCGAAGCGCTGGTGCGCGTGCGCCACCCGGCGTGGATCACGCCGAAGCAGGTCGAGATCGTCATCGACGGCACGTTGGCCGCAGCGGTTGCGCTCGACGAGATGCAGCCAGGCGACGGCCCGCGCGAGCGCGTGCGCCGCGTGCGCGTGCGTGTCCCCGACCATGACAGCTGGTTGGTGGCGATCGCCAGCGCGCCGAAGGTGACCGCCCCCTACTGGCCGATGAGCCTGCCGCGTGCGCTGGCGATCACCAATCCGATCTGGATCGATCGCGACCATGTCGCCGGCTGGTCGAGCCCGCGCGCCACGGCGACCGCTCGCCTCGACGGCGCGCGCGAGTCGGACGCGATCGCACGGGTGCGCGATGCGCTGCCGGGCCTCGACGACGGCGCCGCGCTGCAATTGCTCGAAATGGCGCGTGATGCGACGAGCGGCGAGGCCCGTACGGCTCTGGCGGCGCTTGCGGCGACCCGCCCGGCGCTGGCCACCTGGGCGGCGCGCCACCTCGTGAAGCCCTGAACGACGCGCAATCGCTTCCGTTCGACGTGCCGACGCGCCCACGACCCTTGAGTGGAAACCCGCAGCCGACGACAACCGACCCAGGAACGAACCTGGGAGGCTCACGATGCGTCGTCAAAACGGTTTCACCTTGATGGAGCTGCTGATCGTCGTCTCGATGATCGCCATCATCGCGGGGATCGCGCTTCCGAACCTGTTGTCCGCACGCATCGGCGCCAACGAATCGGCCGCGATCTCGACGATGAAGCACATCGTCTCGGCGCAGTCGGTCGCGCAGACGGCCGCGGTGATCGACCAGGACACCGATGGCCTCGGCGAGTACTGCTGGTTCGCCGAAATGGGCGGCATGGTGCCGGTGCGCGACAACACCGGTCCCAACGGCGGCGCGATCATGACGCCCTCGTCGCTCGCCCGCTCGCTCGGAGTCGTGAACGCGAACGGCGTCGTGTCCAAGTCGGGTTACGTCTTCCGTCTCGCGCTGCCGGCACCCGGCGGTGCGCCAGTGACCGAAGCGGGCGGCGGCGGTTCGCCGGCCGGCGAAGATCCGAACCTCTGCGAGGTGGCCTGGGTCTGCTACGCGTGGCCCGCGGGCTACGGAACCGCGGGCAAGCGCGTCTTCGCCGTCAACCAGGGCGGCGACCTCGTGCAGTCCGACAATGTCGGTGGCACCAACGGCACCTACTCGGGACTCGGCAACGTGCCGCCACCCGATGCCGCCTTCGAGACCGGCTCGACCGGTCTGATCACCGGCGTCTTCTCGATGGCGGGCAATCCAGCGCCGTCGGTCGATGGTCAACTCTGGCGCGCGCTGAACTGAGAGCGCCGCAAGTTCGACTCGACGCCACGGCGCCCCTCAACGCGAGCGGGCGCCGGGTCGTTTGGCGATCACCTTCTCGACGCGCTTCGCGAAGAGCTTCCACGCGGAGGTGGACCAGCGCTTGGGAGTTCGTCGCCGCGCCGCCGCCTGCCACCAGATCGCAAGGCAGACCAGCGATGCCGCGAAGAGGACCACCGTCACCACCGGCAGGAAGGTGAAGCGTCCGTAGTAGCGCACGGCGACGACGCTCAGGCCGACGGTCAACACGGCGTTGAACATCGTGTCGGAGACGTTGCTCTCGAACATCTCCTCCATGCAATCGGAGCAGACGAAGCGCTGGGCGCCACCGCTCGATCCGTCCTTCGTCGCAGCCTCCGGCACGAAGGCGCCCGCTCGCGACTTCTGGCAACTGTCGCATTGGGCGACGGCCGAGTCCTTCGCGCAACTCGGGCACTTGGCGGCGCTCCACGCCAGCACGCGATCGAAGCAGGTCGGGCAGAGCGGCAGCAGGCCGGCGGGAGTCATGCAGAGCGTCTCCGGAAGGGCGCGAGGGGTGCGCAGCGTAGCGAGAGCCGTCACTTCGCGGCGCGCACCCGCGCGGCGAACGCCTCGAGGTCGTCGTAGCGCGCCTGCCAGGTGGTGTACATCACCGCGGCAACGCCACCCACGGCCTTCGCCGAGACGAGCCACTCGTCGATCGCCGCGACCGGGCCGTCGTAGTAGCCGGCGATCAGCAATCGGTGGCCGCGCTGCTTGAAGAAGCTCAGGCTCGTGTCGCGCTGCTCGAAGTACCAGGCGGCGATGCCGACCTCCTTCGCCACCCCCTCCCAGGCGCCGGCCAGGTCGCCGCGCACCAGGTAGTAGTCGGCGTGCGCGTTGTGCTGCGGATCGAACATGTCGCTCCAGATCCACAGCTCGCTCTTGGGCGCGACCTTGCGCACGATCTGCGTGGAGGCGCGAACGTGGTCGGCCAACAGCGCTCCCGCATCGAGGCCCCGGCGCCGACACGAGTCGTCCTGGTTCAGCACGCGGATCTCGTCGTGCGACAGGAAGAAGGCCTCGCGGCCGAACAACTCCGCGACGCGGCGCGCCTGATCGGCCAGTGCGGCGAGCGTCGCCGGCTCGGACGGGCAGATCATCACCTGACCGTCGTGTACCGTGACGACGTGATGGAAGCTGACGTCGAGCGGAGTGCCATCGGGAAGCCGCGTGGCGATGGCGGGCGGTTCGTGCCACACGTCGAACGAGCCGACCCAGGGCGTCACCCCCATCTTCGGATCGCGAACCGGCTCGTAGTCACGCCCCTCCTTCAGCAACCGACCGCCGACGTCGCGAACCTGAAACGGCGCGCCGTCGCGACGCACGAGGTTCACCATTCCCGCCACCTCGAGCGACGCGCCGCTCACGACGAGATCCCCGCCGCCGGCGCCCCACGCACCGAAGTAGAGCCGTAGCTCTTCGTGCTCGAAGGAGTTGAAGACGGCGTGATGGAGCGTCGGCGGCTGGGTGCGCGCGGCGCCGAGGTTCGAGAAGATCAGCCCGCGATCCCCCACCAGCGCCTGCACCTTGGGCTCGCCCTCGAACTCCTTGGTCTCCACGGTGAACGCGACGTGGTAGGCATGCCACGGCTTCACCTTCACGCGGAAGACGACACGCGCATTGCCGTTGGGGGCGCGACAGCGCCACGCGCCGGGCGCCTCCTCGTGCCAGCACTCGTCTTTCCATTCCGGCTGCAGCAGCTCCTGGCGCTGCGCCACTTCGCGTGCCTTCCCGTCCTGCACCACGAAGCGCACCGCCTTCGCCGGCAGCGCTTCGGCCAGATTCGGATCGTGGTGCAGCAGCCCTTCCGAGTAGCCGACCGGGAAGATCGCCGGCACCACGCGCAGCTTCTGCTCGCGCGCGGTCGCCAGGAAACGCTGCACGTTCCCGGTGTAGCGCTCCTCCATCTGATCGAGCAGCGAGAGCTTGTGGTCCGCCAGCACGATGCAGGCGTAGCCGGCGCGCGCGGCCCGCTCGAGCAGCGCCTGCGCCTTCGCGACGTTCTCGTCCACGAGCAGGTTGGTGGAGAGGTAGAGCCACAGTTCGGGCGGCTTCGCGACCTCGCGTGCGCGCGCGCCCCCTCCCGCGACCGCGAGCACGATGACGCTCACTCCCGCCAGGATCCGTGAAACGGCACTGCGCATGGCTTCCTCCCCGCGACTCGATCGCGTCCAACGCTATCGAGACGGCGCGCGCGTACATTCGCGGCGATGGACCCGACGCATGACCTTCATCTCGCGCTGGTGTGGCCCGAGATCCCGTGGAACACGGGCAACACCGCCCGCTCGTGCCTCGCGTTCGGCGCGCAACTCCACCTCGTCGAGCCGCTCGGCTTCTCGCTCGATGCGAGCGCGGTGCGCCGCTCCGGCCTCGACTACTGGCCGCACGTCCATCCGCGCCTCCACCGCGATCTCGACCTGTTCCTGACCGCGCTTCCGGCGCTGGGCGAAGCGTGGTTCCTCACGGCAGAGGCGCCGCGCTCGCTCTACGACGTGCCCTTCGAGGAGCGCACCGTCTTCGTGCTCGGCTGCGAGAGCGAAGGGCTGCCGCGCCCGCTGCGCGAAGCCCGCAGCGACCGCTGCGTCTCGATCCCGCAGGTGCGCGGCGTGGTGCGCTCGCTGAACCAGAGCACCGCGGCCGCCCTCGCGCTCGGCGAGTTCCGCCGTCGTCATCCGTGGTCGGCGCCGCCAGCGAGCTGATCGCGCTGCCGCGCGCGGCGGTACGATCGCGCCCAATGACCGAATCGATCGACAGCCCCACGGCAACGCCCGCCTCGCATGGCGTCGTACCGCTTTTCCCTCTGCCCGGCCTCTTCCTCTTCCCGGGCACGGCGCTGCCGCTGCACATCTTCGAGCCGCGCTACCGCCAGATGATCGAGGACCTCCTCGATCGCAACGGTCGCCTCGTGCTGGGCACGGTGGTCCCCGGCCACGAGCACGAGCTCCTTGGCGCGCCGCCGGTCCACGAGATCGCCGGACTCGGCGAGATCGCCCGCCACGAGCGCTACCCCGACGGCCGCTTCCTCATCTTCGTGGTCGGCCTGAAGCGCGTGCGCCTCACGGAAGTCTCGAGCGATCGCCCCTACCGAAAGGTCGAGGTCGCGCCGCTCGCGGAGAAGCCGCCGGCCGCCGCTGACACCACGCCGCTGCGCAAGGAGCTGATGGTCGCCGTGAAGGCGCGCAGCCCCAGCGTCGTCCTGCCGCAGAACGTGCCGATCGGGCAGCTGACCGACCTGCTGCTGCTGCACTTGAAGCTCGACGTGACGACGATGATCGAGCTCTACTCGCAGCTCGACGTCGCCGAGCGGGCGCGCGGTGCGTTGGCGCGTCACGCGGCAACCCCTCTGCCCCCGCCACCGCCGCCACCCGAATCGAAGAAGGACGACGGCGACGCCAAGCCGACGGCCTGACGGCGGACGCGCGCGCTGCTAGTTTCTCGCGCTTTTCCGCATCGACTCGCGGACCGGAGCGCGCGCCGCATGGACTTCGCCCGACGTTGCCAGGAGATCGCTGCACGGCCGGCAACCAGCGCGGCCGCGCGGCTTCACGAGCTGCTGCAGGCGACCTGGGCCTGGGAGATGCACGAGTTCCCCGAGCGTGCGACGTGGCACGGCTTCCCGGGCGAGAACCACCGCTTCTCCGATCGTTCGCGCGCGGCCATCGAGCGGCGCCGCGGCGAACTGCAGGCTCCGCTGGCGGCTGCGCGCACGCTGCCGCGGCGCGAGCTCGCGGTCGCGGATCAGTTGAACCTCGACCTCTTCGTGCGCGACTGCGAGCAGTCGATCGAGGAGACGCGCTGGCCCTTCGAGCTGCTCTGCATCTCCCAGATGGACGGCGTCCATCAGGATCCGGTGCAGTTGATGGCCGCGGCGCCGGCGGCCACGGAACGCGATCGTGCCGACCTCCTGGCGCGCCTCGAGGCGCTGCCGCTGCTCCTCGACCAGAGTCTCGAGCTGCTGCGCGAAGGGCTCGCGCGCGGGATCACGCCGCCGCAGGTGACGCTGCGCGACGTGCCGAACCAAGTCGACGCGCTCTACACCGCCGATCCGCTCGAAAGCCCGTTGCTCGCGCCGATCGTCAGCGCCGCCCTGCATGCCGACGGCCCGGCGGCGACGCTGATGAAGGAGGACGCTTCGACGCTGATGCGCGAGCGGATCGCGCCGCGTCTGGTCACGCTGCGCGACTTCCTCACCCGGCGCTACCTGCCCGGGTCGCGCCCATCGACGGCGTGGCGCGACCTTCCCGACGGCGAGGCGTGGTACGCCTTCAAGGTGCGCGAGCAGACGACGACCTCGTTGTCGCCGCGCGCGATCCACGAGATCGGACTCGAAGAGGTGGCGCGGCTGCGCGGCGCGCTCGAGCAGACCGTGCGCGACAGCGGCTTCCAGGGCAGCTTCGCGGACTTCTGCAGTTTCCTGCGCACCGACCCGCGCTTCTATTGCACCAGCGCGGCGCAGCTCTTGTCCGAGTACCGCGACTTCTGCAAGCGCGTCGATCCGCAGCTCGTGAAGCTGGTGCGAAAGCTGCCGCGCCTGCCCTACGGCGTGATCGAGGTGCCCGCCTTCAGCGCCGAATCGCAGACGATGGCCTACTACCTGCCGGGCTCGCTCGAGGCGGGACGACCGGGCTGGTTCTATGCCAACACCAGCATGCTCGACTCGCGGCCGCGCTGGGAGATGGAGGCGTTGGCGCTGCACGAAGCGGTGCCGGGCCACCATCTGCAGCTGGCTCTGGCCGCCGAGCTCGACCTGCCCGAGTTCCGCCGCCACGGCGGCTGCAACGCGTACGTCGAAGGATGGGCGCTCTACTCCGAAGCGCTCGGCTACGAAATGGGCTTCTACGCCGATCCCTACTCGCGCTTCGGCCAGCTCTCCTACGAGATGTGGCGCGCGATCCGTCTGGTGGTCGATACGGGACTGCATGCGCTGGGGTGGACGCGCCAGCAGGCGATCGACTACTTCGCCAACAACACCGGCAAGCCGCTGCATGACATCATCGTCGAGGTCGATCGCTACATCGTGTGGCCCGCGCAAGCGCTCTCCTACAAGCTCGGCGAACTGGCGATCTGGAAGCTACGACGCGCCGCGCAGGCGGAGCTCGGCCCCCGCTTCGACTTGCGCGACTTCCACGACGAGCTGCTGGGCGAAGGGGCGCTGCCGCTCGATCTGCTGAGCGCGCGGATGGAAGCGTGGGTGGCGCGGCGCGGCGCGAACGGATGAGCGAGCTGCGGCGCGCTCTGCACGCCGCGATGCGCGGGCGAAGGGCGCTCTGGATCGTCGTTGCGCTCGCGCTGGCGGCGCGAGTGGTTCGCTACGCGGTCGACTTCCCGATCTGGGGCGACGAGGCATTCGTCGCGTGCAGCCTGCTGGCGCGCGATCGACACGGACTGCTGCAGCCGCTCGAGTTCGAGATGGTCGTGCCGCTTGGCTGGCTGTTGCCGACCGGCTGGCTGGTGCAGCACTTCGGCGGTGAGACGTTGGTGCTGCGGCTGCCTGCGTTGCTGGCCGGCATCGCGGCGCTGCTGCTCTTCGCCGGAGTCGCGCGTCGGCTGCTGCCGCGCGTCACGGCGCTGGCCGCCATCGCCTGGTTCGGCGGCTCCTACTACTTGATCCGCCACGGCGCCGAGGTGAAGCCCTACGCCTTCGATCTGCTGGCGGGCGTGCTGCTCTACGACGCGGCGCTGCGGGTGGCGCGCGACGAGCGACGAGCGTGGCTGCGCTTCGCGCTGATCGGTGCGGTCGCGGTGTGGTGCAGCTACCCGGCGATCTTCGTGGCGGCGGGCTGCGGCGTCGTGCTGGCGATGCGGGCGCGGCGCGAACGACGCATGGCGGCGCTGCTTGCGGGTGCGACGATCCTGACGAGCTTCGCGGTGATGTACTTCGCCTTCGGCCACGCGCAGCAGTGGAGCGAGGAGCGCATCGCCGACGCGCGCCACTGGGCCGATGCCTTTCTGCCTCTGTCGGCGCCGTGGCGCTGGCCTTGGTGGCTGCTGCGCGAGCTGACCGGGAACATGCTCGCCTACCCCAATGGAGGCCCGAACTTCGGCTCGAGCGCGACCTTCCTGCTGGTCGTCGCCGGCGCCGTCGCGTGGTGGCGACGCGGTCGGCGCGTTCCGTTGCTGCTGCTGCTGGCGCCGCTCCTCCCGATGTTGGTCGCCTCCGCGCTGCGCAAGTACCCCTTCGGTGGCAGCGCCCGCATCACGCTCCACCTCGCGGTACCGATCTGCCTGTTGGCGGCCAGCGGCGTCGTCGCCATCACGGCGCGTTGGCGCGGTGCGCGGGGCGCGGTCACGGCCGGTCGCATCGCGACGCTGGCACTCGCGCTCTTCGCGCTTGGCAGCGCCGTGCGCGACGTCCTTCAGCCCTACAAGACCGCGCAGGATCGCAACAGCCGCGCGGCGTTTCAGTGGTTCTCAGAGCAGCTCGCGCCAGGTGATCGCATCGCGGTCTTTGGCGCTTACGCGGAGAACACCGTCGGCCCCGACCTGCGCGGTTGGCGCGGCTCGGCAGGGCGGCTGCGCTACGAGCTGCTGCTGCTCGCCCGCCAACGCGGCGTCGAGCTGCTGTGGGCGCCCGATGCGACAGGGCCGGGCGGGCACCTCTGGACCGTCACCTATCGCGACAACGAGGCGCCCTTTCCGGAAGCGCAGCACGAGGCGTGGCAAGCGGCGCTGGCGCGAGCCCGGCCGTCGAGCGACCTTGACCGCGGCACGGCGCGTGACTTCGACCTCGGCGCGGCGAGCAAGGACCCGATCAGCGGCGCGCCACGCCGGGAGCGCGTGAGCTTCGCGCGCCGCTGATCGGGAACGTGATCTCGCTCAGAACCGGATGTTGAGGTCCACCCGCGCGCGCATCTGCAGCTGGTCGTCGTCGGTGGTTGCCGACGTGCCGAGGTTCGAGCGGCGCATCGCCGAGCCCCAGAAGTGGAGTTCCGCCTTGTCGAGGCACTGCCACTTCACGCCGACGAGGTGGCCGCGGTAGTTGGTGCCGAACAGGAAGTCGTCGTTGGTGAAGTTCGACAGCACCGCGTCCTGGCCCATCGCCTGCCAGTTGTAGTAGGCCTGCCAATCGCCCTTCGCCTTGTTCTTGCCCCACTTCACGCCGACGGAGTAGCCCGAGTCGGCGTCGATCTTCGCGCGCGGGTTCAGGAGGTACTCGGCTGCGAAGATCAACGGCTGCGAGAAGCTGTTGTTCTCCAGCGCGACCATCGGGTTGTAGATCGTGAAGCGCGACAGGTAGTCGTCGAGCGTGGCGTCGCCCGTCGTGTCGACGCCGACGTTGCCGAAGTTCTCGCTGAACAGGCGGCCGCCGTTCACGTCATCGGGGTTCAACCGGCTGTAGCGATAGAAGGTCAGCGCGCCGGTGACCTTGTTGGCGTCGTTCAGCTTGCCAGTGGCGCTCGCCTGCGCGACCAGGGCCGCGGCCGATTCGAGCGTGCCGCTGTTCGAGTTGTCGAGCAGCAGGTACTCGCCCGCCATCCACTTGAAGGCGCCATGCGTCCCGCCAGCCGCGATGCCGGTCGGCTGCACGTCGTCGTCCCAGATGAGCTCGCCGTAGACAGGGTTGCGTTCGATCGGGTGGCCGAACTTGCCGCCCGTGATCCAGGTGCCGGCGATCGCCGCCGGCTTCCAGGTCACGAAGGCGCGATCGAGGCTGATCGAGAACTTGTCGAACGTCGCGCCGAGGTTCTGGTGCGGCGAGTTCTCATCGGTGGCGCTGCCAGTGACCAGCCGCGCGCCCACGCTCATCTCGTCGTTCACGGCGTAGTCGCCGCCCACCCGGAAGCGGAGTCGCTCGCGATTGCGGCTCTCCTGGTCGTCCAGGTGGAAGTCGGTCTCGTGGCGCAGGCGGAAGTCGCCGTAGAACTTGAGTTTGTCGACCCAGGGACCGAGTCCACCACCCTGCGCCTTGCCGAGCGTTCCCGCGACGTCCGCGAGGGCCGCCTTGAAGTCGGCCGAAAGCCCCGGATCGGCCTGCGCGGCGTCGTTCAGCTTCTTCAGTTTGAGGTCGAGCTCCGACTGCGCCGACGCCGGCAACGCCAGCGCGCAGAGCGCGCAGAGCGCGCAGAGCGCGCAGAGCGTCGCCGTTTCCTTGATCCGCATCATCCGCGTGTCTCCCTCTTCAATGATTCGAAGGGAGATGCACCGTCGCGACCCAGCGGCGCGCGCTCTCCCCTCGTTGCGTCATCGACTGCTGTGGGTCCCGGGAGTGCGGGCGAGCATGGCCGCTTCACGGGACGAAGTGAAGCGGCCGGCCTCGCCTGACGAAGCCGGCCGCATCTTTCGCTTCATCCGCTCGCGCCGAACCTCGCGGCGATCAGGGCAGCTGCCACGGGATCGTGAGGTGGCTCACGATCGTCATGCGCTCGTAGCCGATCAGGTAGACGTGCAACGCATCCGCGGTGCGCCACAGGTAGACGCGGTCGCAACCGCCAAGGTGGTTGTCGAGGTGCTGGCCGTGCGCGTCGAGCAGCAGCAGGTAGTTCGCGCGGCCGCCCTCGAACTCCGCCTTTCGCTCGGCGAGCGTCGCGTAGATGTCGGGCGTGCCGATGCCGAAGGTCAGTCGCAACGTCTCCGACTCCTTGGTCGGTGCCGCCTCGCGGACCGGCAGCGCGGCGATTCCCTCGTCCCCGATGACGATGCGCGGGCCGCCGGCGAAGCGGATCTCGAGCTCGTTCAGCTCGATGGGAGCCTGCACGCCCTTCACCGCGCGCCACGCGATCGACTCGGGCTTCGCGAGCCACGACAAGTCGAACGCGACCGGCTTGTCGAGGTTGTAGAAGCCTGGCTCGCTGAACTCGGCCACACGGATCGGCTGCTTCGCCGGATCGCTGTAGTCGCCGTAGGTCTCGATGCCAGGCGTCAGCACCAGCGCCGCCTTGCGCGTCTGCTCGGGCAGACGGGCGAGCTTGTCGGCGGCGTGGCGGTCGATCTGCGCGGCGGAGACGACGCGCTCGCGCTCCACCGTACGCAGCTGATCGAGCGGGAAGGCGAAGCCGCCGAACGCCGGGTAGCCGATGACGAGCTCGCGCGCGGCGTCGAACGTCATCCCGTTCGCCTGCTGGAAGAGCGCGGCGTAGTGGTCGAGCGGGAAGTCGAACCAGCCGTGATAGGTCATGCCCATCGAGCCGTCCTCCTTCTTCTTCTCGAGGACGACCTCCCACATTCCGGCGCGCAGGCAGTTGTTGGCGATCTTCGTCTCGGCGTAGTCGCCGACCGCGCCGAACTTCGTCTCGTTGCGGTTGAACTCGCGCTGCATCAGGGCGACGCGGGTCAACGTGTCGTTGCCCTTCGCGAGCGCCGGGATGCGCGGCACGAACCAGCGCAGGTCGAGGTCCTTCCACTCCGGCGCGCCCGCCGTCGGCGCGGTGCGCAGCGTGTAGCGGCCATCCGCCTGCGGTTCGAGGTCGACCGCGGTCAGATCCTGCGACAGCGAGCCGAACGGCTTGGTCGGATTGCCGCGGTAGCCACCGGCCTCCTCGGGCTGCATCGGAACACGGGTATTGGTGGGCAACGTCGCGCTGCAGCCGGCAAGTGCGGCAGCGGCGGCGAGCGGGCCAACGAGAGAGCGAGGCGAAAGGCGGCGGGTGGCGGTCACGGTTGGGAGGCCTCATGGAGAGCGGGGTGTGGTGCGCAGCGGTGCGCGCTGGCTCCCGCTAGGCAATGCGTGTGCCTAACCCGCTGCGCCGTCGGCACCCCCGCAAGCGGAAAGACTCGCCCTTGCCGCGAGACAAGTCGCCCCAACCCGATGAGGGGACGACTCGAATCGACCCGGTTCGAGTTGCTCGGCAAGGAGTGTCGAGGAACGCATGATCACGCCCGGAGCGGTTCGCACTGAATCGCGAACGATCGGGTCGACCGCGGCAAGGAGAGTCAGCGATGCAGATTCGGAATCGAACGGCGAATTGGGTCCGACGAGCGGCCGCGCCATGCGCGCTGCTCGTCGCCGCCTGCAGCGACGAGGCGCCGACTCCGGCGCCGCCGTCGGAAGGGGCCGCCACCGCGGCAGCTCCGGCACCCGTCACTGAAGTCGAGGTGGCGGTTGCGCAGCTCCCGGCGACGCTGCCGGCCATCGAGGATCCGGCAGCGCGACTCAAGTCGCTCGAAGAGGTCGAAGATTTTTCCGAGGATGTCGCCAACACCTTCGTCGAGTGGGGCGACAAGATCCGCCTGCGCGACTTCCACGGCGCCAAGGGGCTCTTCACCGCCGACTTCGTCGGTCATGACCTCGCGAAGCCCGGCAAGGCGGAGAGCAAATCGTTCCCGCTCGACGTGACGAAGTCGACCTGGGACACCAAGGCAGGTCTCACGGTCGTCAACCGCAGCGGCTTCCTGGAGAGCTGGCGCGAGTTCATCGCACCGTTCGGCACCATCGAGTTCTTCTTCGTGAAGGTGCGTGGCGCCGAGTTCTCCGAGTCGACGCCGGTCGAGGGCGCGCTGACCGTGCGCGTGAACGTGATCGGGCGCAAGTCGGGCGGAGGCCGCATGGGTCGCGAGGAGTTCGGCCGCGTCCACATCAAGAAGGTCGCCGGCAAGTGGCAGGTCGACCGGTGGACGGTCACCTCGCTCGCCGACATCGAACGGCCCGCCTCGATCTTCACCGAGGTTGCGCGCTCGGCAGGCATCGCCCATCGCGGCCCGCAGTTCGGCAAGGACGGCAACAAGTCGTTCTTCTGGAACGGCGCGGCCGTCGCCGACTTCGATCGGGACGGCCTGTGGGACCTCTTCGTCCCGTCGCAGAACGAGAATTTCCTGTACCGCAACAAGGGCGACGGCACGTTCGAAGACGTCGCCGCGAAGGTCGGAGTCGCACAGCCGCCCGCCGGCACCGGTGCCATCTTCTTCGACTACGACAACGACAACGACCTCGACCTGCTGGTCGCGCATTCGGGGTGGATGGAGGGGGCCGAGAAAGTCGGTCGGCCGACCCAGCTCTATCGCAACGAGGGCGGCAAGTACGTGAACGTCAGCGCGGCCGCCGGCTTCACCGAGCTGCTGCAAGGCTTCTCGCCGTGCGCGGCCGACGCCGACAATGACGGCGATCTCGACCTCTTCATCCCCGGCTACCAGAAGGGCAGCTTCGCCGGTCCCAACTCGTGGTTCGCCGCCGACAACGGCAGCAAGAACGCGTTCTACGTCAACAACGGCGACGGCACGTTCAGCGAGCGCAGCGCCGAAGCGGGCTTCCCGGCCAACCGCTGGACCTATGCCGCGGCTTGGCACGATTTCGACGAGGACGGCGATCAGGATCTCTTCGTCGCCAACGACTACGGCGTGAAGGAGTTCTGGCGCAACGACGGCGCACTCAAGTTCACCGACATCGCCACGGAAGTCGGCGTCGTCGACGTCGGCAACGGGATGGGTTGCTGCTTCGGCGACTACGACGCCGACGGCGACATCGATCTCTACGCCTCGAACATGTCGTCGAGCGCCGGCAACCGCATCCTCTCGCGGCTGGTGAAGAGCGACACGAGCGATCAGCGCGAGAAGACGCTGAAGAAGCTCGCGGCCGGCAACACGCTGTTCCAATTCCAGGACGGCAAGTTCACGACGGTCTCCTCGAAGTTCGGCGGCGTCGGAGCCGCGTGGGCCTGGGCACCGCAGTTCCTCGACCTCGACCTCGATGGCGACCTCGACCTCGCGTGCGCGAACGGATTCATCTCCGGGAACAGTTTGAAAGACACCTGAAGCACGTACTGGCGCCACGTGGTGGCGTCCACTCTCGATGCTCGGGACGAGTTCGGCACGCAGAAGGTGAACGACAGCAGCTACACCAACAAGCACATGGGCCAGATCTTCGGGGACGGCTTCTCCTTCTCCGGATTCGAGAAGGACAAGATCTTCCTGAAGCTCGACGACCAGTACCTCGACGTCTCCGACGTCTCCGGTGCCGACGACGACGGCGATGGCCGCGCGCTATGCGTGGCGGACTTCGACGACGACGGCGACCCCGAGTTCTTCGTCCACAACATCCAGCGCGAGCGGCACATGCTGTATCGCAACGATGTCAACCTCGGCGCTCGCGGCGTGAAAGTGCAGCTGCAGGCGACCAAGGGGCCGTGGCAGGCTCCGGGCGCGATCGTTCGCTCGACGGCGGGCGCGCGCACCACCGCGCAAGTGATGTCCGTCGGCACCGGTTTCGAATCGCAGAACGCCGCGGAGCTGATCTTCGGTTGCGGCGACGCGGCCGAGGCGACGCTCACCGTGCGCTGGCCAGGCCGCGCCGTCGAGTCGTTCGGCGTGGTGAAGGCCGGCCGCAAGGTGCTGCTGGTCGAGGGCACCGGCAAGGCGAGCGACCTGCCGCGCAAGACGTTTGAGCTCAAGGACCCGGGAGTGCCGGGGCTGCAGTTCGCGGTCGGCGCGCGGATGGAGAAGCTCGAGCTGTGCGGCGCTGATGGCAAGACGGTCAGCCTGCCGCTCACGGGGCGGACCAAGCCGTTGATCGTCAACCTGTGGGCGACCTACTGCAAGTCATGCGTCGCCGAGATGGGCGACCTCGCGAAGCTCGCCGCTGCCGGCAATGACGTCGTGCTGGTGAGCCTCGATGGCCTGGAGGACTTCGGTCGCGCGACGGAACTCCTGGCCAAGCTCGGCATGAAACTGCCGAGCTATTTCGCTACGGGACAGCCTTTCGAGAAGTTGCTCGACCCGGAGCGGCTCCCGATGCCGACGACCCTCTTCTTCGCCGCCGACGGCACGCTGACCGAAGCGCTGCAGACGACCGTCGACCACTGGAGCGGGTTCGCAGCGGCGACCGCAGGCAACTGACTGGCCGCACACCGCCGCATCGCGCGTCTCGAATGGTCGAGCACGCGGTGCGGCGGCGCGGCTCCAGGCGATCGATGGGAAGGCGTTGCTGACGAGCGCGGACAAGGCCGCTCCGAAGGTCTTCATGAGTTGATTCCGGTCGGCAGAGGCCGGGACACGGCGATCGAGTTTCGACCGGGATCGGCCCGTCTCTTTCGCGACTCGCCGCTCGGACCTACGCGAGGATTCCCTGCACCACCTCGCCGCTGACGTTGGTCAGGCGGCGCTGGATTCCGTTGTGGTAGTAGGTCAGGCGCTTGTGGTCGAGACCAAGCAGGTGCAGGACCGTCGCATGCAGATCGGGGATCTCGACGCGGTCGACGGCGGCGAAGTAGCCGACCTCGTCGGAGCTGCCGTAGGTGATCCCAGGCTTCACGCCGGCGCCGGCGAGGAAACAGGTGAAGGCGCTCGGGTGGTGATCGCGTCCGGTCGACTCGAGCCCCTGCGTGGCGGGACTGCGCCCGAACTCGGTGGTCCACAAGAAGAGCGTGTCCTCGAGCATGCCGCGTTGCTTCAAGTCCTCGAGCAGCGCCGCCACCGGCTGGTCGACCCCGGCCGCCATCGCGGAGTGGTTCTCGACGAGGTTCTCGTGCGCATCCCAGTTGATGCGTGGGCTGCCGAAAGCGCCGCCGTTCAGTAGCTGGACGAAGCGGACGCCGCGCTCGAGCAGGCGACGCGCGAGCAGGCAGTTGCGCCCCATGCCGGCGGTCTCGCGACGATCGAGCCCATACATGCGCCGGATCGACTCCGGCTCGTCGGCGAGGTCGATGGCACCGGGAACGCTGGTCTGCATGCGCTGCGCCAGCTCGTAGGCGCGCAATCGGGCCGCGAGCACGCTGTCGCCAGGGTCCCGCGCCGCCGCCTCCGTGTTCATCTGGCGCAGCAGTTCCAGCTCGGCGGCGCGCCGATTCGAGCTGGTCCCCGTCGGTGTGGCGAGATCGACGATCGGCTCGGGCGAGTCGGTGCGAAACGGCGTTCCCTGATGGGTGGCGGGCAGGAAGCCGGCGGTCCAATTGATCGAGCCGCCCGCCGGAAGCCCGCGCGGATCGGGCAGGACGACGAAGGTCGGCAGGTCCTCGTTCTCGGTCCCGAGCCCGTAGCTCAGCCACGCGCCCATGGACGGGAAGCCGTTCATGGTGAAGCCGGTGTTCATCTGGAAGGTGGCCGGCGTGTGGTTGTTGCTGTTCGCCACCATCGACTTGATGAACGCGAGGTCGTCGACGCGCCGGGCGAGGTGAGGCAGCAGGTCGCTCACCCACGCGCCCGACTCGCCGTGTTGACGGAAGGCCCATGGGCTCTTCATCACATTCCCGGGCTGTCCGAAGAAGCCGAGGTTCTCGCCCTTCCCCACCAGCGACTTGCCATGGAAGCGTTCGAGCTCCGGCTTGTAGTCGAAGGTGTCGATGTGGCTGACGCCGCCGAGGCAGAAGAGCTGCACGACGCGCTTGGCTCGCGGCGCGTGGTGCGGCAGCGCGAGCGCTCCATCACCGGCGCCACCCATCGCCGCGCGCGCCTCTCGCTGCAGCATCCACGCCAGCGCGATCCCGCCCAGCCCGCCGCCCGTTCGCCACAGGAACTCGCGCCGCGAGAGCGCCGCGATCTCGCCGGCACGGTCGCGTGGCTCAGCGAACATGGAGGAACTCCGAGCTGTTGAACAGCGCCCAGCAGACGCTGACAAGGCCGTGGTCGCGAGCGAGGACGGCTGCGCGGTCGAGTTCGGCCGGCGTGGCGCGACGCCCAAGCGCCCGCTGATACGCCTGCTCGATGGCGGCCGTCGTTTCACCGCCCGATTCCAGCGTGGCGCGCGCCGCCAACGCCGCCGCCTGCCGCTCCACGAAGGAGCCGTTCATCAGGCTGAGCGCCTGCAGTGGCGTGGTCGTCGCTCGACGCGCCGGCGTCTTCACCGACGGCTCAGGGCAGTCGAAGACGTCGAGCAGCGGCTCCTTCCCCGAATTGACGTTCATCCGGTAGACGGTCCGCCGATCGAACTCGGGACCGAGCTTGTCGACGGGCGCATAGAAGGTCGAGCCGAAGCTCGAAGTGTCGAACGGCCGGAAGCTCGGCCCGCCCAACACCCGATTCAGCTGGCCGCTCGCCGCCAGCATCGCGTCGCGCACCGCCTCCGCTTCGAGCCGGCGCGGCTCGTGTCGCCACACCAGCCGATTCTCGACGTCGAGGCGGGCGGCCGCGTCGTTCGCATCGGAGCTCTGGCGCCAGCTCGCCGAGTTCAACAGCAGCCGATGCATCGCCTTCACGCTGAAGCCGCCTTCGACGAACGTGGCGGCCAGCCAGTCGAGGAGCTCCGGATGCGACGGCCGCTCGCCGCTGACGCCGAAGTCGCTCGGCGTACCGACGATCCCGCGGCCGAAGTGGTGATGCCACAGGCGATTGACCATGACGCGCGCCGGCAGCGGATGGCGCGGGTCGGCGAGCCACTTCGCCAGCGCGAGCCGCCGCTGCGCTTCCGGCGCGTCGGGCGCAAGCGCGAAGTCGGCGGCCGGCTCGGCGATCGCCGACAGCCCGCCTGGAGCCACGACCTCCGCCCGTTGGGTGACGTCGCCGCGCAACAACCGGTGCGCGGGCTCCGGCTGCTCGCGACGCCCCGCGTAGACCATCGGCGGTGCGACCGCGAGCGCCTCGAGTCGCGTTGCCTCGTGTTCGAGCTGCGCGATGCACTCGGCGTGACGACGGCGCTGCGAGGGCGTCATCGCAGCCACCACCTGCGCGCGAGTCGGAACGTCGCCGGTGGCGGCGAACGAAGCGGCAACCTCCGCGGCGTCGAGCGCCCGGTCGTACAGCGCCGCCCGCTCGATCTCGGCGGCGAGGAAGACGTTGGCGCCGGCGGCGTGCCGCTTGCCGAGCAGCACATGCGCAGCGCCGGCGCGATACGTCGGTAGCGGCTCCGGAGATGCGTACGCCGCGCCGTAGGGCTCGCCGTTGCGGTAGCAGCGGATGGTCTGATCGGCGCCGTAGACCAGCGCCAGATGGACCAGCGCGCCTGGCGCCTCCGCCGCGCCGCCGAATTCGCGGGTGCGACGGAAGCCGTTGCTGCCCGCCATCCAGCGCCGCGCTTCGCGCTCGGCGAAGACGAGCGCATCGAAGGTCGCGCCGTCGCCGCTCTCCACCGAGATCGCGGCGCCGCCCCCCTGCTCGACATCGGGAAGCACGAGCCAGACTTCGAGCGTCTTCTCGATGAGGTCGCGCGACAACGCCGCGGTCTGCAGGAACGCGCCGCGCCCGTCGACCAGCAGGCGACCGCCCGCGATCCGCGCACCGTCCACCAACGTCCCGTGCAGAGTGCCGAGCGCGTCCGTCGCATCGCCCTCGAACTCCCATCGCGCGAAGGGCGCTGGGCCGTCCGCGCCGCGCGGCGCGGTCGACGACTCGACTGCACGGCGTTGTGCCGCGATCGCGTCGCGAACCGTCGCCTCGATCGCGGCGACCTCCGCTTCGAGCGCCGCGATGGCGTCTCGCTCGGCGGCGACCTGCTCGGCGCGCGCCTGCTCCTCGCGCGGCGCGACCCTCGGCCGCTCACCGTGGCGCACGCCGTCGAAGACGCTGCGCATGCGGTAGTAGTCCTCCTGCGGAATCGGGTCGAACTTGTGCGCGTGGCAGCGCGCGCAGTTCACGGTCAGCGCGAGGAAGGACTGCGCGACGACGCTGACCAGATCCTCCATCTCCTCTTCGCGCGTGCGCTGGCGCTGAGTGACATTCGCCTGCGCATTCCCCGCCTCGTCGAAGGGCCCGCAGACCAGCAGGCTGGTCGCGACGATGCCCTCCGCCGTGACCGGTTCGATCACGTCGCCGGCGATCTGGAGCTGCATGAAGCGGTCGTACGGGAGGTCGTCGTTGAACGCGGCGATGACCCAATCGCGGTAGGGCCAGGCGTGGTCGCGCAGACGGTCGTACTCGAAGCCCTGGCTCTCGGTGAAGCGCGCGACGTCGAGCCAGTGGCGCCCCCAGCGCTCGCCGTAGTGGGGCGATTCGAGCAGCGCGTCGACCCGCTCCTCGAACGCGCGCGGATCGGGATCGGCGACGAAAGCGTCGATCTCAGCCGGTTCGGGCGGCAGTCCGAGCAGATCGAAATAGAGCCGGCGGATCAGCGTGGCGCGATCGGCCTCCGGCGCCGGAGCAAGCCCCGCCGACTCGAGCTTCGCCAGCACGAACGCGTCGACCGGGTTGCGAACCCACTCGGCGCGCGCCACCGCCGGCGGCACGACCTTGCGCACCGGTTGCAGCGACCAGAGATCGCTCTCGATGGCAGCCGCCGCGCCCGACGCCGTCTCGTCGGGCCACGCCGCCCCCGCATCGATCCAATCGCCAAGCTGTCGCAGCGATTCGGCATCGAGCGGCTCGCCGGTCGGGGGCATCCGCTTCTCGGGATCGACTCCGCTGACTCGTTGGATCAGCACGCTCTTCGCGCGATCGCCCGCGACGATGACCGGCCCGTCGTCGCCACCGCGCAGCGCCGCCGCCTTGCGATCGAGCCGCAGTCCGCCCTTCTGGCGCGCCGGGCCGTGGCACTTGACGCAGCGCTGCGCGAAGAGCGGCTCGATGTCGCGCGCGAAGTCGACCACGGACTGCGCACGAACGGAGGGTGCCAGCAGGAACCACAGCGCCACTGCCTGCGGCACGCGAGAGCGGAGGTGCCAGCGGTGGGAGGCGCTCATCGTGCGCATTGTGCCGAGCCGGCCGCCGAAGCGCGCGCGCACGCCCCTCGCAGACGCTCGATTCGCGAACGGCCGCGTCCGTCGCGCTACTCGACGAACGCCGCCGCGGTCAGCGCGATCCACAGCGCGGTGGTGACCAACAGCTTGAGGGCGATGCCCTTCAGGCGGCCCATCGCGGCGCCGTGCGCGGGCTTCAATGCTCCTTCAAGAGTCTGGTGCGGCAACGTCAGCTCCATGACGATTGCGCCGATCGCGCTGCCCGCAACTCCGCCGACGATGGCGCCCACCAACAGCCCAAACGGCGCACCGAGGATCGCGCCGGCGATGCCGCCGACCATCGCGCCCACCATGCCGCGTTTGCTGGCGCCCGCCTGCTTCGCACCGCTGGCACCCGCCGCGAACTCGGCGAACTCGGCGGCGAACGCCGCCGCGACGGCGCCGATCAGCGTCCAATGGCTGAAGGTCGAGCTGCCGTCGCTGCGCAGCCACCGGTCGGAGAACTGCAGCGCGCCGGCCAGCAGCAACAGCAGCCACAGCCCGGGCAACCCGAGCACCGTGATCACGACGCAGCCCAGTCCCAGGATCCCGAGCGCGGCGGCCGCGACCACGCGCAGCGCAAATCCGGTGAGCCAGCCGCCGTCGTCCTCCACCATCACGTCGGGCAGCCACACCAACAACGCTTCGCCAATCGCACCGTCGCTCATTGCAGTTTCCTCACCTCGAGGTCGCGGAACCAACGGGCCGGCCCTTCGTCGTGGCGCAGCTCGATCGAGCCGACGGGGCCCGCTTCGATCTCCGCCGACGCGACCTCCATCTCGTTCAGCCACGCGGTGACGTGCAGCACCCCCGCCCGCTCGACGACGCGCACTCGCACGTCGTGCCAGACCGAATCGACCACCAGCGGCGCCACCACCGGCGCCACGATCGGCTTCGTGCCGATCGCCACGAGGCTGCCGCTCTTGGCGCGCTCGGGCTCGTTCGATTGCACGAGCAGCAGCGCGACGCCGCGCGGCTGTTCCGCGCCACCGCTGCGGCGCAGCTCGATCGCCCCGCTCGCGCCCCACTCGCCGCGCACTTGCGCGCGCAGTTCGAAGCTCGCGAAGTCGCGGTGCGCGCTCCGCAGCACGCCGCTGCCTCCCTCGGCCACCAGCGCCCCCTCCTCGAACCGCCACTGCGCCGCGCCCTCGCTGCTCCACCCCTGCAGCGACGCGCCGTCGAAGAGCGGGTGCCAGCCCTGCGCGGCGCGCACCAGCAGTCGCATCGCACCGGTCGCTCCGGCGTCTTCGTCCGACTCGATCCGCTTGAGGCGCACCTTCTTGTAGGCGACCGGCCCGTGGTCGCCCTGCAACCGCAGCGGCCCGAATGCGACCTCCTCGCGCGCGATTGCGCCGCGCGTCGGTTCGGGCAGCACGACGTCCTGTTGCACGCGCTGGCCATTCAGCTCGACCCAGTCGAAGCGGGCGTCGGCGATCTTCTTCCCCCACTCATCGAAGCGCGGCGCGCGGAAGCGGACGTCGAGCCGCTGCCACTCGCCCGGCGCGTTGCATGCATTGATCTGCGGCGCGCTGCCGGCGAACGCGCTTTCGCCCGCGTAGATGCCGCCGCAATCGCCGAAGCCGACGCTCGCTTTGCCGAAACTGTCGAGCAGCTGCACCTCGTAGCGCCCTTGGAAATAGACGCCCGAGTTGCCGCCGCTCGGCAGGCAGAACTCGATGCGCGCGTCGCAGTCGCCGTGCTGCACCGTGCTGATCGCGTCGCTCGATCCGCCGTCACCGAGCCCCGCCACCAGCAGCCCGTCCCAGTCGTCCACCATCGGGTGCTCGGCAAAGCGCGTCGGGTCACGCTCGTCGAGGTGGATCGCGGCCAGCTTCCAACCCGGCGCCTCCCACGCGGCGATCGACCGGCGATTGAACAGCGTGACCCACCCCTCCTCCTGATCCTCGCGCGCGGTCGGCGGCGCGACACCTTTCGCGACCGGCACGGCCTCTTTCATCCCGTGCAGCCGATTCACCGTGTAGTCGGCCTGCACATGCAGCAGCGGCTCGCGGCCGCGCGCGCTCTGTCCGACGATGCCGTCCAGCACGAGGCGCGCGACCATCCCCGCCTGCAGCTGCGGCGCGTCGATGCGGATCATCCGCCGATCGCCCGAGCACTTGACCGCGGTGACCGGCACGTTCGTGACGTGCAGTTCGGGGCTGCCGTAGTCCCACCAGCTCGCGTAGTCGTACTGCGCGAGGCGGACGTTGGCGGGTGCGGGCACGCAGTCGTCGGCCAACGGCAGCGTGAAGGCGACGTCGAAGCCGCTCGAACCGTCGTCGGCGAGGCGCACGCTCGCCATCTCCATCGGCACGCGGCCAAGCCAGCGCAATCGCGCGATGCCGTCGCCAGGCGGCGCACCGCCCCAGCCGCGGTTCGTGAGGCCGACGAAGAGCGTGCCGTCGGGCGCGAAGGCGATGCGGTTGGCCGAGCCGGTGTCGCGGCGGAACTGGAAACAGGCGCCCTGGTACTCGCCTTCGACCTGCTCGAGATCGACCCGCACGACACTGCCGTTGGTGAGTTCAGGCACGAACATCTGGCCGGCGAACGGCCCGAACTTGCCCGCGGTGTCGTCCAGCAGCGGATTGCCGGCGCTACGCGAAAGGCCGTAGGGGAACCAGACAGCGGCCGGATCGCGCGGACGCAGCGGCGGCTCCGTGTCGCTCGGATCGCGCTGCGCGCGCTGGTAGTCGTCGGTCCAGCGCAGCCCGGCGGGGTGGCCGTAGAACGCGCCTTGCTTGACGTGGAAGAGCGGGCCGACCGGCATCCAGTCGCCCTGGTTGTCGGTGACGAAGAGGTCGCCCGCCGCGTTGAAGCCCATGCCGTTGGGGCTGCGCAGACCGGTCGCCCACGGTGTCGCGTTGCCGTCCGGCGCGATCTGCACGATCCAACCGCGCCACTTCGCCGGCGACTTGCCGTGCCACCACTTCGGATCGAAGAAGCTGACGTTCAGCGAGACGTAGAAGTTGCCAGCCGTGTCGCGCGGCAATCCGTAGGCGAACTCGTGGTAGTTGCCCGAGACTCCCCATGCGTCGCTGATGGTGTCGATGGTGTCGCAGCGATCGTCGCCGTCGGTGTCGCGCAGCCGCGACAGCTCGGTGCGCTGCACGACGTAGAGCTCGCCGTCGACGACGTTCAGGCCGAGCCCTTCGTAGAGCCCCTCCGCGAAGAGGGAGAGCTTCGTGTCGGCCGGATTCGCGGCGAGCGCGTTCGTGACCAGCCAGACCTGCCCGTGGCGCGTGCTGACGGCGAGTCGTCCATCGGGGAGGAAGGCGAGCCCGCCCACTTCGAGCGACCCCGCCGGCGTCGGCAGGAAGTCGACGGCGTAGTAGTCCGCTTCGCGAGCGGGCTCCTGCGCGTGGAGCGGCGCCGCGAGCACGAGGAGCGGCAGCGCCGCGCCGGCGATCTCACGCCCCATCTTGAATGACCAAGCGAGCTTCGTGGCGTCCATCACTTGCTCCCCGCTTGCGCCGCGTCGAGCGCCGCATCGACTTCGCGCGTCATCTGCTGCAGCACCGCGACACTCACTTCCTGCCGGACGACGACGATGCGACGCAGCAGCACCAGCTCCTCGCGAAGCGCGATCGTCACGTCGCGGCAATCGTGCGCCGGGCCGTTGAAGCGGCTCTCGTTCGCCGCCGGCGGCGCGACGATTCGCACGCAGGCGAAGCTGCCGTCCGGCGATGGAACCACGAACCAGCCGGTCGCGATGAGGAGCTGCTGCTGCTCGGCGGCGTGGCGGAGCGGAGGGAGCAGGGGGCGCGCGGGCGCGTCCCCGCCTTGGTCGGGGGCGATCGAGCGGCGTGGGTCGCACGCCAGCGCCAGCGAGGCGAGCACCACCACCGGCTCGTCGGTCGCCAGCAACTCGAACTCCTGCACCACGCCGAAGCCGCCGGTCACTTCGAGCGCGAGCGGCCGCTCGATCACGTGCGCGCGCAAGCGGCCTCCTGCATCGAGCAGGTCGGCCTTGAGCTCCACGACGGCGCCGCGCACCGTCGTCTCGCGCAACTTGGTCGACGCGAAGGCGAACGCGGGTGGCGCGTCGCCCACCGGCACGTCGGCGAGCGCGAAGGGGAGCCACTGCTCCGGCTCCGGCGCCACCCAGACCGCGCTGCCGAGCGGCGTCAGCGGCTTGCCACCGCGCTCGAGCCAGTCGGTGCGCGACACGAAGCCGCCGCGGCGGATCGCCACGAGGTGGAGCGGATCGGTCGCGTACTGAAACGACGCGCCGCCGGGCAGTCCCGCCAGCAGTCCGCGCGCCTGCACCGGCGCACCGTCGCGCAGCGGCGGGAAGACGCCGCGCGCCAACTTCGCCTCGGCGCCGACCTCCAACACCATGTCGGCGGGGGCCGCGGGATCGAGTGACGCCGGCATCAACGATCGCGCGAAGTCGACGACCGCTGCGATCTCTTCCTCTTTCAGGACAGTGGCGAACGCTGGCATGCGGAAACCCTGCGCGTCGGGAATGCCCGAACGCACCGTCTTCCCCATCGCTTCCGGCGTGTTGCCGAACGCGAACTTGCCCTCCTTGAAGGCGCGCGGCTTGAAGCGCAGCTCTTTCGCCAACGGCCCATCGCCACCGCCATCGCCGCCGTGGCAACCGGCGCAATGCTCGCGATAGAGCGCCTTTCCGTCGGCGACGGGCGCGACGAGTGGCGCGACGAATGGAACGCTCGCAGACGACGACGAGATCCAGGCGAGCGACGAAAGCAGCAATGGGACCACCGGGACACCTCCAACGGGCTGCGACGCGGTGCGCGCTCGAAGCCAGCGGCAAGCGGAACCGGGCGCGATGGTAACGGGGGCTTGCTGCGGCGACCGGCAACGGTTTCGATGGCCGACCGGAGCCACCCGCCTCGATGAACTCGATCGCGCCCGCACTCTTCGCGCTGCTCGTCGCTCCGCTCGCGCTCGCCGCGCGCGGCGCAGGCGACGGCGTCGCCGATTTCGAGAACTCGATCCGACCACTCTTCCACGAGCACTGCGTCAAGTGCCACGGTCCCGATCGGCAGAAGTCGGGGCTGCGACTCGACACGGTGGCGGGAGTCGCGAAAGGCGGCGAGCGCGGCGCGCTCTTCGTCGCCGGCAAGCCCGAGGAGAGCCTGATCGTCGCGGCGCTCGCCTGGGAACGCGACGACCTGCAGATGCCGCCACGGGGCAAGCTCGACGAGTCGTTGCGCGAGACGATCGCGGAGTGGATTCGCGGCGGCGCCGCGCTACCCAGCGGCCCCGCTGCCGGCGACAGCGACACCACTGCAAGCGGCGCCAAGAGCGGCGCGCCGCCGTTCGACCTGGCCGCCCGCAAACTCCACTGGGCCTGGGCACCGCTCGCGCCTGTCGCTGCGCCCGCGGTGCAGCGCAGCGATTGGCCGCTCGATGACGTCGACCGCTTCCTCCTCGCGAAACTGGAAAGCGTCGGCCTCGCGCCCGCGCCCGACGCGCCGCGCGCGACGTGGCTGCGTCGTGTGACGTTCGATCTGACCGGGTTGCCGCCAACGCTCGCCGAGCAGGACGCTTTCCTCGCGGACGAGCGCGCCGATGCACGCGCACGCGTGGTCGACCGACTGCTGGCCGCACCGACGTTCGGCGAGGCGTGGGCGCGCCACTGGCTCGACCTCGCCCGCTACGCCGAAGGGCGCGGTCACGAGTTCGACTTCACGCTGCCCAACGCATGGGCCTATCGCGACTACCTCGTGCGGGCCCTGAATGGCGACGTGCCGTACGACCAGCTGCTGCGCGAGCACGTCGCCGGCGATCTGATGCAGCCGCCGCGCCTCGATCCGGCGAGCGGCGCCAACGAATCGATCGTCGCCACCGGCTTCTGGTTGCTGGGCGAAGCGGTCCACTCGCCCGTCGACATCCGCGGCGACGAGTGCGATCGCGTCGCCAACCAGATCGACACCTTCAGCAAGGCGTTCCTCGGCGTGACGCTCGCCTGCGCGCGCTGCCACGACCACAAATTCGACGCGCTGACGCAACACGACTACTACGCCTTCAGCAGCTTCCTCGCCGGCGCCAGCGCACGGCAGACGCCCTACGAGGCGCTGCCCACCAACGAACGGGCGGCGCAGGCGGTGGCAGCGCTGCGCGCACAGCAGCATCGAGCGCTCGAAGAGGAAGTCGCGCAGGCGCTGCGCCCGCTTGCCACGAAGCTCACCGCGCGCGTCGACGTCGAGCCCGAACTCGCCGCGGCGCTGCGCGAAGCGACCGCCCCGCGGGTCGTGCTGCCCGCCGATCAGTGTGGCACCGTCGTCGACTTCGCGGCACCGCGGCCGGGCGACTGGAACCAGGACGGCGTGGCGTTCGGTGTCGCTCCGCTGACGAGCGGTGCCCTGCGCTTTCGCGGCGACCCCGCGGCGCCGATCGCCGGTTTCGCCACCGTCGGAGTGCTCGCGCGCGACGCCGCGCTCGACCACGTGCGCGTCGCCGCCGATCGCGAGATCGACCCGACGCGTGCGCGACTGCTCGAACCCGGCCGCGTGGCACGCACCCGCAGCTTCGCGCTGCAGCACGGCAAGCTCCACTGGCTGGTGCGCGGCAAGGGGATCCTCTTCGCGTGCGTCGCTTCGCATCGCACGCTGGAGGGACCGCTCCACACGCAGACGTTGATGGAGGTCGACACGGGCGGCGCATGGCGGGTCGTCACGCAGGATCTCCCCGACTACGTCGGCCTGCGGATGCACAGCGAGATCGGTCTCGCGCCGCTCGATGAGCATGGCATCGCGCCCGACCTCGAGGTCGCGGCGCTGTGGGACGCGGCGCAGCCGCCGCAGATCGAGGCGCGCGCGAACGCACTTCTGGAAGGACGAACGCTGGCGGCCGCATTCGACGCAGCCATCGACTCGCTCGCGCGCGGTGAGCTGGGGAACAGCGCCAACCGCGGCGACGTGGCGGCGCTGCTCGACGCGGTTCTGGCGAAGGTGCCGGCCGAGGAGCTGCGCACGGTGATGTCAGGCGCGGCGGACGGTGCGCTCGCCCGCTTTGGTGCGGCGCAGGCGGCGCTGCTGGCGGAGATGCGCGACGGCTCGCGCGTCGCACCGGCGCTGCTCGACGGAAGCGCATTCGACGAGGCGGTGCTGATCCGCGGCAGTTGGCGCACGCAAGGCGAGGCGGCCCCGCGTCGTTTCCTCGAAGCGATCGATGGCACGGCGCCGTTGGCTGCCGACGAGCCCGGCAGCGGCCGGCTCGCGCTCGCGCAACGCCTCACCGATCCGACCGATCCGCTGGTGCCGCGCGTCGCCGTGAACCGCATCTGGCACCACCTCTTTGGCCGCGGCCTCGTGGCGAGCGTCGACGACTTCGGCACGCTGGGCGAACGACCGAGCCACCCCGAGCTCCTCGACACGTTGGCGGCGCAGTTCATCGAGAGCGGCGGGTCGCAGAAGCAACTGATCCGCCGCCTCGTCCTGTCGCGCACCTACGCGATGAGCAGCAGCGGCGCCGATCCGCGCGCGAGCGAGGTCGATCCGTCGAATCGATGGCTGCACTGCATGCCGGTCCGCCGCCTCACCGCCGAGCAGTTGCGCGACGCGCTGCTGGCCGTCTCCGGCTCGCTCGATTCCACCCGTTTCGGGCCGGCGGTCCCCACCCACCTGACCCCGTTCATGGAGGGGCGTGGTCGACCCGGCGAAGGACCGCTCGATGGCAACGGCCGCCGCACGCTCTACCTCTCGGTGCGGCGCAACTTCCTCGACCCATTCCTGCTCGCCTTCGACTTCCCCAACCCCGCGGCCACCTGCGGTCGGCGCAGCGTCAGCAATGTGCCCGCGCAGTCGTTGGCGCTGATGAATGGCGAGCTCGTGCAGGAGATGGCACGTCGCTGCGCGAGCCGCTCGCTGGCCGGCCCGCCGCAATCCCCCGCCGCGCGCGTCGAGTCGCTACTGCGCACCACCTTCGGCCGCCCGCCGCGCGACGAGGAGATCGACGCCTCGCTCGCCTGGCTCAACGCAGAGCTCGCATCACGCCAGGTCGCCTGGAACGACGCCGCGCTCTGGAGCGACTGGATCCACGTGCTCTTCTGCGCGAAGGCCTTCGTCTTCGTGGAGTGAGGGGGCCCGGAATGCAAAGCGAGGAGTCTTCCATGGCCCATTTCACCCGTTCGCGCCGGTGGCTGAGCGCGATGCCGCTGCTGCTGTCGGCAACCCTGGCTGCTGGTGAACCCGCCGCAACGCCACCGCCATCGACGGCATCGCTCGCCGACGAGCCCGTCGCCGTTTTCGCCGGGCTCGATGGCGACTGGGTGGGCTCCTTCGTGGGCTGGGACGCGAGCGGAAAGGAGCTCTACCGCATCGCGGTGAAACAGAGCTACCGGCGCCTCGATGCCAACACGCAGGAGGTGGTGCTGGCGGACACCGATGCGAGCGGCAAGACCACCAAGGGGCGCGGCAAGAACCTCGCGACGCGGCGCGCCGATGGCTCGCTCGAGTTGCGTTGCATCGTCGACAAGGAGAGCGGCGACCACGTCGAGCATGTCGGCCGGCTCGTGAAGGGGCCCGACGGCGACGAGGAGCTGGTCTGGTCGGTGCAGAGCGACGGCCGCAGCGAGACGTTCCGCGAGCGCTGCCTCGGCACTGGCACCGACGCGCGCTACGAAATCGACGGCATGGGTCGCTACGGCGATTCGCTGGTGCTGATGGCGGGGCGCTACCGCCGGCCGTGACGGCGATAGAGCCGTTCATGTCGCGCTGCCGATCCATCGTCGTTGCCGGGATCTTCGCGGCCGCCGTCGCGCCGGTCATCGCCCTCGCCGCGCTCGCCGCCGCGGGCGCACCTGACCTCGATGTCCACGTCGCCGCCGGCACGCCGCTCGATTGGACCCCGCTCACGCCGCAGCGCTACGTGCGACCGGAAGGGGCGTTCGAGCTGGCGCGCAGCGGCGACGGTGGTCGCTACGCATCGCCCACGGCGCGCCCGACGCTTCCCGTGCTGGGCATCGCACAGCCGAGCGAACTGTTGACGGTCGACTTTGCGAACCATTTGAACTGGGCCGCGCCCGCCACCACCGGCAGCGGCGCGTCCGTCACAGGCAATCGCTCGGCGCTCGGCCACGCGTGGCCGCTGCCGTTCGACGAGGAGCTCTACTGGCGCGCGAGCGGTTTGCTGCTGCAGGCGATGCTCCATCCAGGCCGAGTGCTGCGCTCCGAGATCGGCGCGCGCTTGCTCCTGCTCGGTGAAGGCGCGCGCGCCGGAATCGAGGCGGGCGGCTCGCTCCCGGAAGTGGCCGACCTCGCATCAGCGTTGCGCAGGTCGATCGGCCCGATGCCGCTGCGACCGCTGCCCCCGACCGGCGACTTCGATCCATCGACGACGCTGCTGCGCCGCTTCGTCGCTGAAGAGCTCTGCGCCGCGCGCCCCTACTCCAATGACTTCCGTTTCGGCCGTCGCCTCGCATTGCTGCGCGAGGAAGCGCTGCCCATCGCTGCGCAACTGGCGGACAGCGACGCGCCGCTGCTGCGTCGCAACGCCGTCGCCTTCCTCGGGATGATCGACACGACCACGTCGACTGAAGCGCTGACGCGCGTCGTCGCGACCTCCGACGATCCGGTCGCGCGCGCCCGCGCCATCGACGCGCTGGGTCGGCGGCGGGCGCGCGGCGCGGCGCCGGTGCTGCGCGCGGCGCTGGCCAGCAAGGTCGATCCGTTCCTCGCCGCGCTGCTGGTCCACGCACTCGGCAGCTTCGGAGACGCTTCCGCCATCGCGCTTCTGGTGCGACCCAATGAACTCCTGACGCAGCAGGCGGAGCCGCTGGTCGGGCGCCTCTGCGCGCTGGCGCGCATCGAACCCGGACGCCACACGAGCGCGCTCGCCGATTTCATCGCGCCCTACCAGGAGCTCACGCAAGCGGTGCGCAGCCTCGCCGAAGTGGACCGCCCCGATCACTCACCCGACGTCCCCGATCCGCCCGACCTGCGCGCGCGAGCCATCGTGCAGCTGGCGCGACTGATCGCGTGGCGGCTCGCTCCCGACGACGCCGCACGCGCACGCCTCGCGGTGCAGCCCTTCGACGAGCCGTCGCTTGCGGGGGGCCGCCTGACGCGATTCGAGAGCCCGAGTTTCGGCGGGGTGGCACCGTTGGCGCGCCACGTCTTCGTCGACGTATTGGGCGAGCTTGGCGACGCCGGCAGCGCACGGCTGCGCAAGATTGCCGCTGACGTGGCGTGCGAGCCGGAATTGCGGCTGGCGGCCGTCGCCGGACTGCCCAACCCCGATCGACTCGATGTCGCCGCCGCGATGGCGCTCGACTCGACGAACGAGCTGCCGTGGCGTCTGGCGCTGCTCGAACTGCTCGATCGTGCCAACGACCTGCGCGCGCTCGAGGTGGCGCGCAGCCTCATCGGAGCCGATGGACTGCGACTGCTCTCCCCCAAGCTGCCCGAGGAGCACTGGCGATTGCTGCTGGTGGTGCAGGTGTTGGGGCGACGCCACAAACTGGCCAACGCCGAGCTGATCGCCGCACTGCAATCGACCGATCCAGAGGCGCCTCGCGCCAGCAACGACCTCACCGCATGGGTCGACGCCTTCCTCGATGACGCCGTGGCCATCGGCCCGAAGCGACTTCGACTTCGCAAGCTGGCCGCCGAGCTGATGGAGCGGCTGGTGACGACGGCGGCGATGCCCCGCCGATCCGACGAGGAGGTCGCGCAGCAGATCGAGTGGCTCGCCGGCCAGGCCGAAGCGGCGATCGAGCATCCGAAGCAGCCCGAAGTGCGCGCCGCGGCGCGCGACGCGATCCTCGACCACCTCGAAGCGTCGCGACGGGCGCCGCGATCCACCGCCGTCGAGCGCGACCTCTTCGCCGAGATCCCGCTGCGCGAGACGCTGCTGATGGAGCTGGCGCGCCAAGGCGGCGACGACGCGGTCGAGGCGCTGGCCGCGCGCGCGCGCAACGCTCATTACCCCGAGCAGGCCGCCTCCTGCGTGGCGCTCGGCGCGACGCAACGCCCTGACGTGGCGCCGCGATTGGCCTACCTGCTGCGCGCCGACGATCCGTTCGTGCGCCTGTGCGCGTGGCTCTCGTTGCGCCGCCTCACCAGCCAGGATTGGTGTGCGAACTGGATCGATGGCGATCCTGCCGAGCGCGAAGCGGCCTACGTCGAGTGGGCGCGCTTCCTCGCGACGAGTCGCCGATGAGGCGGGTGCCGCGGGGGTGGGCGCGAGTGCGCGCGGCGACGGTCGCCACGGCGCTCGCCGCGTGTCAGCAGGAACCGACGCCGGCCAGCGACGAATCGGCGACGCTCGCGGAGGCGCGTCCGCCCTGGCAGCAGATCGATCGACCGTCGCTGGCGGCATGCGGCCCGTGTCATCTCGAGGTCTATCGCGAGTGGTCGCAGAGCCTCCATCAGCACGCCTGGACCAACGAGAACGTGCGCGCCGAAACCAACGACTTCGCGCAGACCGGCTGCCGCGCCTGCCACAGTCCGTTGCCGGTGCTGGCCAGCGGACTCGATCAACGGCCGCGCTATCGCGACTTCAACCAGCTCGATGGGGTCCACTGCCTGTCGTGCCACGGGCTCGACGACGGCGTCGCAGCAGCGCGCACCGTCGTCGACGCGCCGTGCCGGCCGCGCTACGTCGAAGCGTTCGTGTCGGCGCAGTCGTGCTGGCCCTGCCACGAGCCGACCCACCACGCGTTCGAGGAGTACGAGCGCTCCGATGCCCACGCAGTCGGCGTGCGATGCGTCGATTGCCACATGCCGCAAGCGACGAATCGAGCGGGACGCAGCCACGGACCCAACGGCGGGCTGAACCCCGACTTCGTCCGACGCGCCATCGGCTGGGAGTGCGTGCGCGACGGCGGTGAAGTACGCGTCACGCTGCGCAACCGCACCGGCCATCGCTTTCCGGGCGAGATCCCATCGCGAGTCTTCCAGCTGAAGCTTGTCGTCGATGGCGGCGAGCCGCAGTACGTCACCTTGCGCAAGCCGGGCAAGACGGAGTCGCGTGCCGACGATCGCCTCGACGTCGATGAAACACGGGTGGTGCGCTTCGTCGTCGATGCCGCCGCGAGCGGCGTGCAATTGCAGCTGCTGTTCAAGCCATTCCCGCTGCTGCCCGACGCGCAGGCGTTCCTGCTCGGCGAATGGAACGCGCCGGTCACTCGTTGAACAGCTGCTCCAGATCGGTCGAGCCCGAGCGCTCCCACTCGACCAGGATCTCCTGCACGACGCGGGCAGGCAGCAGCTCTTCGCGACCACGGCGAACCAGTGCCTGCCACGCCATCGCACGCGTCTTCCAGGAGCTGCCGGCGCTGCTGGCATCGTGGACGAGGAAGGCGTCGACCTCAGCGCTCGGTGGCGTCGTGGCCAGGGCGAAGTAGCCCGAGAGGCGAATGCGCGGCATGCGGCCCTCGCTCGCCAGTCGTATCAGAGTCCGCTGATCGTCGATGCTCGCACTGGCGCCGCCGATCCCGAACGCCGCGTCGAGCGCCGACTCCTCATCGAGGGTGCCGTCCGCCGCCGAATCGGCGAGCAGTTGGCGCATCTGCGCCACGGCAGCCGCATCGGGATCGGACGCGCGGCCTGCGATGCGCGCCGCCTCGTCGGCAAGCGTCAGCGTCGACAGCGACACCAGCGTCGACATCGCGTTGGTCCCGCGTACGCGCGCTAGCTGCTGACCGAGCGTCTGCAGCAGCTCGTCGCGCGCGCCGCCGTCGGGCAGCTCACGCAGCGTGTCGGCCGCCAGGCGCCAACTCGCGTCGTCGAGCGCCGGCCCCGGGTGATCGTTGAACCATCCGTCCGCCTTGAAGAGTTCGTGCAGTTGCTGCGCGCGCGACTCAGGCTCGGCCCCACGCAGCTCCGCGACGAGCGCGCCAAGCATCTGCGCGCGCTCCACCTCCGACGCGGCGAGGAGACGCTCGCGCAACGTCAACTCGGGCGGTGACTCGACGGTGGCGCTGGCGGGCGCGGTGGCGGGGCCGACGCTTCCAGCCGCGACGCCCTCCGGCGTTGCCGCGATCGCGTCGGA
Organism: Planctomycetota bacterium; assembly: GCA_031409275.1. GTDB lineage: Bacteria > Planctomycetota > B15-G4 > B15-G4 > SIAN01 > SIAN01. The sequence goes on along the minus strand of JANNXA010000034.1, from coordinate 45,386 downwards.
CGAAGCGGGAGCGACGACGCGCTGCGTTGCGGGTGCCTCGATGCCGGCCCCGTGGACGCGTTCCGCGGCGGCGGCCGGCGTCGCCCCGTCGGCGTGCGCTCCTGGACCCGAAAGCCGCGCCGCGTCGGGCGCCGCGAGTGCTCCGCGCGAAACCGACGCGCGCCCCGCCACGAATCCGGTGACCAGACCGACGATCAGCGTCGCAGCGGTCGCAATCCCAGGCTTCATCGGCGCTCCTTGCGCGATTCCGTCGCGCGTCCTCCATGGACGAACCGGCGCATCGCGGCATCATGCCCGGCCGTCATGCCGCGCTTCGCCCATCGCTTCGAGCTGCCCGCGACGCCGCTCCATCGGCCGGTGCGCCCCACCACGCGCCGCGAGATGCTGCTGCAGTGCGCCAACGGATTCGGCGCGCTGGCCGCGGCCGCGCTGTGGCAGGAGTCGGCGTACGGTGCCCTGCTGCGCGCGACCTCGGACGACGATCCGCTGCTGCCGAAGGCGCCGCCCCATCCGGCGCGCGCCAGGCAGGTGATCTTCCTCTACATGGACGGCGGGCCATCGCAGGTCGACACCTTCGACTGGAAGCCGCGTCTCGCCAAGGAGCATGGCCAGCCAATCCAGTTGGCCAATGTCCCGAAAACACAGTTCGCCAACGTCGGCAGCGTGCTGAAGAGTCCGTGGGAGTTCAAGCCGCGCGGCCAATCGGGCCTGATGGTGAGCGAGCTGCTCCCATGCATCGCGCAGCACGCCGACAAACTCTGCGTGGTGCGTTCGCTGACGTCGAAGTTCAGCGAGCATCCCGGCGCCAACTACTTCCTCCACAGCGGGCTCGGGCAGACCGGTCGCCCGAGCATGGGCTCGTGGGTGACTTACGGGCTCGGCAGCGAATGCGGCAATCTGCCGGGCTTCGTCGTGCTGAACGGCGGCCTCGTGCCACCGGGTGGACTCGAGACCTTCAGCAACGGCTTCCTGCCCGCGAGCTACCAGGCCTCGATGTTCAAGCCGGAGGCCGGCCTCGTCGCCGACACCGCGCCGCGAGAGGCGAGCAGCGCCGCGCAACAGTCGAAGCTCGCGCTGCTGGCGGAGCTCGATCGCGCCGCGCTCGGCCGCGTGGGCGATCGCGGCGCTGTCGAGGCGGCGATCAAGAACCAGGAACTCGCGTTCCGGATGCAGACCGCGGTCCCCGAAGTCGCCGACCTCGCTGGCGAGAGTGCCGCGACGAAGGCGCTCTACGGCCTCGATTCGCCCAACGACCACACGCGCCGCTATGGCCGCGTCTGCCTGCTCGCACGGCGCCTGATCGAGCGCGGCGTGCGCTTCATCGAGCTGACCTGCCCGCCGGCGGCCGGCGATCGATGGGATCAGCACGCCGACCTGACCAACGCGCATGCGGCCAACGCGCTCGCTACCGACCAGCCGATCGCGGCCCTGCTGAGCGATCTGGCGCAACGCGGGCTGCTCGAAACGACGCTGGTCGTATGGGCCGGCGAGTTCGGCCGCACGCCGATGGCGCAAGGCAGCGACGGCCGCGACCACAATCCCTACGGCTTCACTGTCTGGATGGCGGGCGGCGGCGTGAAGGGCGGCAGCACCTACGGCGCGACCGACGACTACGGTTACTTCGCCGTCGAGAACAAGCTCGAGATGCACGACCTCCACGCGACGATGCTCCACCTGCTGGGCATCGACCACACGCAGCTCACCTACCGCCACGGCGGCCGCGACATGCGGCTCACGGATGTCCACGGCGAGGTGGTGCGGGAGCTGCTGGCGTAGCCGCCTGCAGCGACTCCACCGTGATGTCGCCGTGCGAGGCGTGCCACACCACTTGGCCGGCGACGAACCAAAGCGCCTGCGGCGACTCGTGACGCACGCGGCACTGTGCCGCGAAGTTGCGCACCACCTCCCGCTGCTCGATCACGTCGATCCAAGCGGTCGGCGCATCGGGGTGCACGCGCTGCCACTCGACCCACTCCTCGTGCGCGGCCGCCGAGATCGGGCAGCGGGTCGAGTGCTTGAAGAGCAGGAAACGCGGCGCGGCGATGGCGGCCGCGAGTTCGGCAGCGGTGGTGAGGCGTGTCATGGCGTGCATCTTGGCGCACCGCGGCGCGCCGTGCACCGATCGACGCCCGCTATCCTCCCGCGCCTCCACGGATCGCTTGCGAAGAGGATCGAAACCCGATGTCGACACTGTCTTGCCTGCGCCGCGCGTCGCTCGCGCTGGCGCTCTTCACGGTCGCGTTCGCCGCTCCGAGTTTTGAAGCTCGCGCGCAGCAAGGCGCCACGGGCACGGCGACCGCGCCGGCGATCCGCCCGAAGCTCTCCGGCGCCAAGCCGCAACCGCGCCTCCCGGCGGTCGAGCTGCCGGGCATCAGCGAGTTCAAGCTGCGCAGCAGCTGCGTCAGCGACTTCTGGGGCATCGACCGCTTCATCGAGGCGGGCGTCGTCGAGCCGCTCGATCGCAAGCCCGACGAGAAGCTGCCGATCATCTTCAACGTGCACGGCTTTGGCGGCGACCACACGATCGCATGGGGCCAGGGGCCGCAGCTGCAGGCCGCGATGAACAGCGGCGCGACGCCGCGAATGCTCTACGTCTTCCTGAACGCGCAGTGGGAGTGGGGCCATCACGAGTTCGCCGACTCGCGCGCCGCCGGCCCCTGGGGCAAGGCGCTGACGGAGGAGTTCATCCCTGCGCTCGAAGCGAAGTACGGCGCGGCCGGCGTGCCAGCCGGACGACTGCTGACCGGCCACTCGAGCGGCGGCTGGTCGGTCTTCTGGCTGCAAGTCGCCTACCCCGACTTCTTCGGCGGCTGCTGGGCCACCTCGCCCGACTCGACGGACTTCCGCGACTTCACCGGCATCGACATCTACAGCTACGAGAATGCGTTCACCGACCCCGAAGGCCAGCCGATCATGCTGATGCGGCGCGGCGGGAAGTTCACCACCTCGATCCAGCAGTTCATGCAGATGGAGCAGGCGCAGGAGCCGATCGGCGGCCAGTTCTTCAGCTTCAACGCTGTCTTCAGCGAGCTCGGCCCTGACGGAATGCCGAAGTCGCTCGTCGACGTGAAGACCGGTGCGATCGACGCCGCCGTCGCCGACTCGTGGCAGCCCTACGACATCGCGCTCAAGTTGAAGCGCGAGTGGCCCACCATCGGCCCGAAGCTCACCGGCAAGCTCCATCTCTACTGCGGAACGATCGACACCTTCCGGCTGGAAGGGCCGGCCCTGCTGCTGAAGGACGAGCTCGCCGAGCTCGGCTCCGACGCCGAGATCGTCCTGGTGGAAGGCCGCGACCACGGCTCCATCTACCAGCCCCACCCCGAGCTCTGGCCCAAGGGGATGATGGAGCGCATCCACCGCGAGATGGGCGAGCACTGGAAGGCCCACGCCGCGAAGTAGCCGCGTCACAGGTGGCGGGGATCTTTCATCCACTTCCACCGGCGTAACAGGTGGCGGGGATTTTTCATCCAGCCTGAGGACAGCGCGCGAGCGGGTCCATCGCCGGCTCGATCAGCCGTCCTTCTTCGGCGGCGCGCTACTGGGCGCGGCGGCCGGCTTCCATCCGAGCGCCTCGACGAGCCGCGCGCGCGCCGGTGCGAACATCGCATCGCCGCTGTCGCTGTTCATCATCAGCGCGATCCCCTCTTCCCGATCGCGGCGCAGCAGGAGGAACGCTCGGAATCCCTGATTCGCGCCGCTGTGACCGAACAGCGGCATCCCCGAGTCGCTGAACAGCTCGAAGCCCAGTCCGTAGTCGCCATCGCACACCGGCCGCAACGCCTGCTCCATCAGCGGCTGCGGCAGCAACGCCCCTTCGTCACCGAGCAGCGACTTCTGCAGCGCGCGCCCGAACCGCAGCAGATCGCTCGGCGTCGTCCACAAGCCGGCGGCGGCGAGTTCGGGCATCGTCGGTGCATCGCCGCGCAAGGGCTTGGGCGGGAAGCCGTGCCCCGCCGCGACGTTTCCGCGCCGCTCGGGCGGGAGCGGCTGCTCGTAGCTGCTGCGCGTCATGCCCGCGGGCACGAGCACCTGCTCCTGCAGCAGCTCGGCGAAGTCGCGCTCCGTCACGTCGATCAGCAGTTGCTGCATCACGGTGTAGCCGCCGCCCGAGTACTGCCATTTCGTGCCCGGCTCGAGCTCGATCACGATCGGCGGCGAGTTGGCCGGCGCGACGCCTTCGAGGATGTCGAGCAGCGAGGGAATCGGCTCGTCGCCGAGGTAGCCGAGGAAACCGTGCACCGAGAGGCCGGCCGTGTGCGAAAGAAGGCTGCGTAACGAGATCGTCTTGCCGTTGCGCAGCGGGCTGTCGGGAATGACGAAGCTCGCGAGCTGCTCGTTCACCTCGCGGTCGAGATCGAGCACGCCCGACGCGACGAGGCGCAGCGCCGCCATCGCCGCGACCGGCTTGCTGATCGAACCTGCCTGGAAGAGCGTGTCGCCATCGACCTTCGGCTCGTCGCCCGCGCGGCGCACGCCGAGCCCCTCAGCCAGCGTGATCGTGCCGCCCTGCATCAGCGCGACGCTGATGCCTGGAATCCCGTTGCGGCGACGCATCGCGTCAAGGTCAGCGAGCAGCGCCGCGCGCGAATCGGCAGAGAGTCCGGCCGCGGGGGCTGCTTCCTGCGCAAGCGGCAATGCCGCGGGGCACGCGGCGGCCACCACGAACGGAGCGAGGAGAAGAGCGCGACACGACATGGGAAATCTCTCGCGAGGCCTGAAAGAGCGCGGCACGGCGCAGCCTACGCGGAGCGACTGCCGGTCGCATCCGCGGTCGCGGTCGGGTAGATGGTTCCACCGATCTGACCTTCCTCGCGAGAACAGGAGATCCCTCCGTGAACAAGTTCGTCGCCGCCCGTTCCGCTGCGCGCCGTCCGCTGCTCTTCGCGAGCGCCGCGCTGGCGTGGATCGCTTCTGCGTGCAGCTCCGGCCCACGCCCACTGCCGGCCGGCGAAGCCATCGGCGAGCCGGTTGCCGTGCGCGACGTGCTGCCGCTCGCGACCGTCGACGCCGATCCCGCCAAGTACTTCGAGCAGACGCTGCTGGTCGAGGCGACCATCACCAACGTCTGCCAGAAGATGGGCTGCTGGATGCAGATCGAGGACCAGGGCCACAAGGCGATGGTGCGCTGGGAAGCGGGCTGCGGCGGCCAGTACAAGTTCCCGAAAGAGGCGATCGGCAAGCGCGTCCTGATCCAGGGCAGCTTCTATCCCAAGGAAATCAGCGAGGCCGATGCGCAGCACTTGGAGAGCGAGTCGGGCGGCAAGGCGATCGCGCGCGTCGGTTACGAGATCAACGCGAGCGGCGTGCTCGTCATCGGCAGCTGAGCAGCGGCCGCTTCGGCCGAGGCTCGCTCGATCGCCCCTGGCGAGGAGCGACCGCAATGAAGATCACCCTTCGCAAGGCAGCCGACCGCGGCCGCGCCGACTTCGGCTGGCTCGACAGCCGCCACACCTTCAGTTTCGGCGAGTACTGGGACCCGCAGCAGATGGGGTTCAAGACGCTGCGCGTCATCAATGAGGATCGTGTCGCGGCGGGCGGCGGCTTCCCGACCCACGGCCACCGCGACATGGAGATCTTCAGCTACGTGCTGGCGGGCGCGCTCGAACACCAGGACAGCATGGGCAACGGCCGGACGCTGCGGCCGGGCGAGGTGCAACTGATGAGCGCGGGCAGCGGCGTCCGCCACAGCGAGTTCAACCCAAGCAAGACGGAGCCGACCCACTTCCTGCAGCTCTGGATCGAGCCGCACATGAGCGGCTTGAAACCGAGCTACACCGAATGGAAGCCGAACGCTGCGCACGCGGGGACCGCGAAGGTGCTCTTGCTGTCGATGGACGGGCGCGACGGCAGCGCGAAGATCCATCAAGACGCCAACGTCTGGCGCGTGCTGCTGAAAAAGGGCGAGTCGCTCGAGCACGAAGTGACGGCGGACCGCGGCGTCTGGCTGCAGGTCGCGCGCGGCGGCGCCACGCTGAACGGCATCGCCCTGGCCGCGGGCGATGGCGCCTGCACCGAGGACGCCGGGAAGCTCACCCTCACCGCGACGGATGCGTTCGAGGCGCTCCTCTTCGACTTGAAATAGGACGCCCGCGCGGCGGCGTGCGAGCGTCCTGGAACAGAAGTTCGCGAACACGGACCGAGGCGATGTTTGGGTCAGGCGAGGAGTGCCGACGAAGCAACTTCCCTGGCAGTTGGTGACGAGGCGAGACGAAGCATGGCGCAAAGAGCGCCCGGTTTCGTGGAAGCGAACTTCTGTTCCCGGACGCTACCGTCCCGCGATGCGCGCCGCCGCCCTCATCCCCAACTACGACAACGGCCGGACGCTTGGCGGCGTGATCGAGCGGACGTTGGCGGTGATCCCCGACGTGCTGGTGGTCGACGACGGCTCGCACGATGGCTCATGGCCAGTGATCGAGTCGTTTCGCGACCGCATCCGGTCGCTGCGCCACCCGAAGAACCTCGGCAAGGGCGCGGCGCTGCGCGACGGTTTCGCGGCGCTCTCGGCCGCCGGCTTCACGCACGCCATCGCGCTGGACGCTGACGCGCAGCACTTTCCGGAGGACCTGCCACTGCTGCTGGCGGCATCGACCGCCGAGCCGAGCGCGCTGGTGATCGGCGTGCGCGACATGAAGGCGGCGGGGGCGCCGCGCAAGAGCCGCTTCGGCTTGCGCTGCGCGAACACGGCGCTGCGCCTCTTCACCGGCATCCGCTGCCACGACACGCAGAGCGGCTTCCGGAGCTACCCGCTCGCTGCGATCGGGGCGCTGCCGCTGCAGGGTGACCGCTACGACCTCGAGATGGAGGTGCTCTTCGCGGCGGCGCGCGCCGGCATCCCGATTCGCGAAGTGCCGATCCGCGTGACCTACACGCCCGAAGGCGGCCGCGTCACCCACTTCCGGCCGGTGCGCGACTTCGTGCAGATTGGCATCCGCGTCGCGCGCACGCTGCGGCGGCTGCGCTGACCTCCCGTTCACGCCGTCGCTGTCACCGTCCCCTTCGCAGCACGCCGAGCAGCGCCAACGCTGCGCCGATCGCACCAACGAGGTAGCCGCTCGCCGGCCAGTTCGGGTGGCCGCGCAGCGCGATCCACAATCCGGCGTTGGCGAGCAGCAGGAACAGCAGCGGCAACGCGTTGGCCACGTCGACGGCGACGAAACGGGCCATCCCGCCGCTCACCGCCTTGAAGCTCAGGAATGTCTGCCCGAGGAAGAGCACCCACAACAGCACCACCGGCCCCAACGTCACCAACGCCGAGTGGCCAGGCGATGGCGGCGGCAGCGACGCGAAGACGTAGGTTGCGCCACCGGCAAGCAGCAGCAGCGCGCCGCCGTGGAAGCAACTGATCAGCGCCGCGACGAATCGCGACCGCGAGAAGAGCGCCGACAGCGCGAGCACGGCGCCCGCCAGCCCGAACCACGCGAGGCCCGCGACCTGCACGCCGTACCACACGGTGAAGTAGGCGGGGCTCGTCTCGTCGGGCTCGGAGAGCATGTCGAGGTTCTCCTGCAGGACGAACCAGTGCGAACGCTGCGGCGCGCCGTGCGCGTGAGCACCGCTCGTGCGCGCGGCATCGAGCGCGTTGCCCACCGCGACGCGCAGCTCGGGCCACGCGAAGCCGGCCACCAACAGCGCCCCACCCAGGAACAGCAGCCAACGTCCCTGCGTCGCGCGCGTCACTGCTGCCCCGCTTTCGCCGCGGTGAGGAACAGCGCGTTGGCGAGTTCGCGTTCCTCGGGCTGGTTCTGGCCGCCCATGCTCTTCGACACGATCCCCTTGCCGCCGACGAAGAGGCCGGCCGAGCCGCCGCAGTCGAACGCCATCGCCTGCCAGCAGCCGAGCTGATCGAGGAACGCCGCCAGCTCGCCGAACGTCATGCCGCGGCTGCCTTCGTGGCGCCCCTCCACCATCACCAGCCAGAGCGTCTCCTTGGCCTTGTCGAAGCCGACGGCCGAGCGCGGGTGGCGCTTCGAGATCTCCATGGCGTAGACCGAATCGAACTCCTCCTTGTCGAGCTCGACGGCGACCTTGCCGTTCCGCAGCAGTCGCGGGCCGCCGCCGATCGCCTGCACGACGCTGCCGGTGACGGGCGGCAGCTCGAGCTTGAGCGCGACCGGTCGGCCGGGCTTCAAGCCAGCCGCCATCGACTTGTGCGAGTCGCCGAAGAAGTAGAGCAGGCAACCGTTCTCCGGGATGTCGACCGGCGTCCCGGCTGGCTCGACGCGCGCCAACGTGCCGGTGCAGACGTCGCCTACCTGCAGCGCCGGCTCGATGGTGTCGATCACCGCGATCGTCCCTTTCGGTCGCGCGCTCGAGAGGCCGAGGAACGCCGGCGTGTAGAGGTAGATGCCGCTCTTCCTCGCATCCTCGTGCTCGACCTGGTTCACGTCGTCGAGCTTGAACCATGACGAGTCGCTCAGGCTGTCCTTCCCGGCCAGCGTGAACTTCGCCTTCAGCTCGGCGATGCCGATGGTCGGTTCGTTGTCGGCGGCGAAGCTCAGCAGCGAGCGCTTCATCGGCGCGAAGTAGAGGCGGCCGTCGCAGACCTGCGCGCCATACGGAAGGCCCGCTTCGCTCGATTGGCGGAAGTAGTCGCCGTTGATGCCGCCGAGCACCTCCTCGTCGCCGGCGCCGAGTCGATCCGCGATCTCGCGCAACGACTCCTTGCCCTTCGACTTCACGCTGCGGATGTGCAGCGCCTTCTGCTTCAGGTCGATGGCCAGCACATGGGCGATCACGCCCGGCTGTTCCCATCGCGCGTAGCCGAGGCCGGGCGCGACCATCGACTGCTCGGTCGGCGCGAGCTTGCCCTTCTTGCCTTTGTCCTGCGGCGACGCGAGCGCCGCGCACCACTGCGCCGGCAGGAACCAAGCGCACGCGAAGGCGACCAGGAGACGGGACGAGGCGGCGATCATGCGGCGCGACTCCGACGGAAAGTGAAGTGCTTGAGCGCGAAGAAGTTGAAGAAGAAGGCGCACGCTTCCGCAAGGTCCTTCCCCACCACCGGCCCGAACGTGAGCACGTGGCAGAAGAGGGCGAGCAGCGCCTCGGTCAGGCCGAGGCTCACCAGGAAGACGGCGGTGAAGCGCGCCAGCTCGCCCGGCACGGCCCCGGTCGAGCGGAAGGTGAAGCGACGATTCAGCAGGTAGCAGACCAGCCCACCCATCGGCCGGCTGATGAGGTTCGCGACCAGCGGGTCGAGCTCGGCGCCATGCGTCAGCAGCGCGAAAAGCGACAAGTCGGTGGCGAGGCTGCCGAGCCCGACCAGTACGTAGCGAAAGAAGGGGTGGCCCAACGTCATCGCTGCGGCGTCTCGTCGAGCTGTCGTGCCAGCGCGCGTTCGAGCCGCGCGGCGCGCCAGGCGAAGTCCGACCAGCCGCGGTCGGCACGCTCGGCCCAGAGGCGCTCGGCCATCGCGGGAAGGCGCGCGCGCAGGCTCGACAATTCGAGGGAATCGGGCTGTTCCCAGCTGCAGAGCTGTCCGCCCAGCACGGCATCGGAGGGCGGCACGACGAGGCCGTCGTACGCGGGGAAGCCCTCGACGAAGTGATCCCACTGGAAACGGTTCCAGCCATGGATTCGCTGCGGAGACCAGCAGCGGTCATTCACCACGTAGAGCGGCTCCCAGCTGGTGTTGATGACGGGCCAGCCGTCGCGCAACAGGCAGTCGGGCAGGTGGTAGAGCGCCTCGTACGCCATCACCGTGACGTCGTGCGGCAGCTCCGGCTGCGAGCCATGACCGAAGCCTTCCCAGACGATCGGCTGGCGGCCGCGCGCCTTCACGTGGTCGGTCATCTCGCGCAGGAACGCGAGGTAGAGACCGTGCCTGTCGGCGACGCCGACGCGCGCGTACGCCTCGCGAAACGCGGGGTTCTCGTCGACGTGCTCGAGGTCGCACTCATCGCCGCCGAGATGGAACCACGGCGCGCCTGGGAAGAGCTCGATCGCTTCGTCGACGAGCGACTTCATCGCCGCGATGACTTCGGGCTTGGCGAAGGCGATGGTCGCGTGGTGCAGCTCGTGCGCCTTGAAGAGCAGCGGCTGCGCGGCGATCAGCGCGCCGCAGTGGCCCGGCATGTCGATCTCCGGGACGATCGCCACGCCGCGCGCGGCGGCGAAACGCACGAGCTCCCCGATCTCTTCGCGCGTGAACGAATGGCCGGGCGTGGCGAGGTTCTGGAAGCGGCGCGATGGCACGGTCCACGCCTGGTCGTCGGTCAGGTGGAGCTGCAGCCACGGCACCTTGCAGAGCCAACAGAGGGTCACCAGCTGCTTCAGCGTGGCGAGCGTGTGGGGCTGTCGCGCGACGTCGACCAGCAGGCCGCGGTAGCTGCAGTCGGGAGCGTCGCGGACGAGCAGCGAGGGCAGCGCGAGCGGCTCGAAGACGACTGCATCGCCGCCGTTCCCCAGCAGCAGTTCGCCCGGCGGCCGCACGGGCACGAGCTGCAGCAGGCTCGCGACGCCCCACGCCACCGCGCGCGGCGAACCGCCGCGAATCGTCACGCCGTCGTCGATGCGCAGCTCGTACTCCTCGGCCGCTAAGGCTGCATCGAGCATCAGCTCGACCCTCCCTTCGCCGTTGTGCGGACGAACCGTGCTGCATCGTGCGACCACGCCCGACCCGCGATGGAGCGCATCCGCTGTCGCCTCTCCGAGCGGCCCCAACGCCAGCTCGCTCGCCACCACCTCCCAGACGGTGAACGCCCAGCGCGCGACGCCGAGGCGCTCCACCTCACGCGGCCACGGGACGATCGACAGCAGCCGCATGGGCGCAAGCGCCTGCGCGATGGCGCTGGCGAACTCCTCCGCCAGCCACTCGTTGCCGAGCTCGCTCAGGTGAACGCCGTCGTAGGTGAGGACGCCACTCTCGGCGTCGGCGCGGTTGCGCGCGGCGAGCTGGGCGAAAGCGGCATCGCGCAGCGGCACTCCGACCGCACCCCTCTCCGCCGCGACGCGCAGCGCGATCGCGGCGTACTCGTCGAGCTTCGCGTCGAGCGAGTTGCCGCCGCGCGCCTTCTCCCCGATCAGCGGCGGCGTCGCGACCACGACCGCCGCGCCCGCCTTCTGCGCCTGCTGCACCAGCGAGCGCAGCGTCGCCTCGTACACGTCGGGCGCGTTGCCCTGCTCGCCGTGCCAGACATCGTTGATGCCAATCAGGATCACGACGACGCTGCCGCGATCCTGCGCGATGCACTCGGCGAGAGCGGGCTGCGTGCAGCCGTAGAGCTCCTTGCAGCCCGCGAGCAGATCAGTCGACTTGCCGCCGTTGATGCCGCGCTTGATCCACTTCACGTCGCGCCCCGGCAGCGCCGCGGCGCACTCCTGCGCCAGGCGATCGACGTAGCCCCCCTGCCACGTGAGCGAGTCGCCGAAGAACGACACGACATCGCCGTCGCGCAGCAGCGACGTGGCGCCGAACAGATCGCGCCGCCCCGCCGTCCCGATCGCCGCGTTCGCGATCGCGGCCGCGCCACCTTGCTCTACCGCTTCGAGCGCTGCCGCGCCGCTCTCGACCGGAGTCGCCGGATCGGTGACCGGGGTCAGCGCTTCGCGAGCGGTGCGCGCGAAGGCGACCCGCTCGATCGCGACGGCTTGTGCGCTTCCTTTGCTGAGGTAGAGCCAGCCGATGCCGTTCCACGCGCACTTCGCGTCACGCACCTGCGGCTGCGCCGCGGGCAGCGCGTCGCCTTCGACGGAAGCCGCTGCGATCGCTTCGGCGGTCGGCAGCAAGGACGCGCCATCGCCGGCCACGGCCCACGCACTCCAGGTGTCGTGCGCGAAGTCGTAGCGCTGCAGGAAGGTGACCGGCCGTGTCCCGTCGCCAAGCGCCTCCGCTTTCACGACGCCGCGACTCGATGTCCACAGCGGCGCCGGCGTCGCGTAGCCGGAGTTGAAGCCGAGTTCGCTGAACTGGCCGCGCGCGGTGTCGGAGGGCGCCACCGTCACGTAGCCCTCGATCGGCGTGGCGAGGCGCAACGTGAGCGCGTACCAGACGACGCCTTCCACCGAATGGTCGAGCGCCCGCCAATCGTTGCCGCGCTCGGTGACGAAGGCGCCATCGCGCTCGACGCCGCCGCACGCCTTCCACTCGCCAAGCCCCGCGCTCTTCCAGCCGTTGCGGCAGCGCCCGTCGAACTCGTCGTAGGCGATCACCTGCGCGCGCACGGGAGCGGCAGCGAGCGCTGCGAAGGCGAGGCTCGCGACCACGCGCCACGCGCCGATGGTCCGTTTCACGCCGCGGCCTCCTAGCTTCATCGTGCTCTCCGCAGTTCGATCCACTCGTTGCCGACTGTCTCGCCCACCTCGATCGGTTCGAGGTCGACCCAACTCGACAGCTCCGCCTCGTGCGAGGAGCGCATGAACGCCCTCGGCGCCAACCACCCGACGAAGTTGAGCGGCATCTCGGCGCGGCCGTCTGCATCGAAACGCGCCTCGCTGCCGAGGAACTCCTCGATGCTCCAGCGGTCGTGGCTGGCCAGCGTGAGGTTCGCGGGGGCGAGGCGCGCGAGTTCGCGCAGCTCGGAGTCGAGGGCGACACGCAGCACGACCGGCGGTCCGACGATGACGCGCACCTGCGACTCGGAGAGGTCGGCGGCGGCGACTCGATGACCTGGCGCGGCGACGTGGAGGCGATGGCGCGAGCCGCTCGGCACGCTGACGGTGAAGCGACCTGAGCCGAACGGCTTGCAGAGCGGCATCGGAGGCGGCGCGGGAGCGATCGCATCGGTCGGCATGGCGTCGCGGTCGCTGATGGGGCGGCCGTCCGCTGCGCGCGCGAGCGTCCACCAGCCGGAGGAGACGGGCGCGCCGTTGGCAGCGACGACCTCGACGGTGACCGCTCGCAGCACCGCGGTGAGGTCGAGCGGCGACAGGCGCGGATCGGGCGGAGCCGAGTCGGCCACGGCGGAAACTCCCGCCACTTCGGCGACGCGCAGGCTCACTCCGAGCCCGCAGTGGTCCACGTGAAGCGTCCACTCGCCCACCGGAACGTGGAGCAGCTCGAATCGTCCATCGGGAGTCGCTTGCGCGCGCGTGGCGAGCTCCAAGCCTCCGGTGCCCCAGGCCGCCGCGCCTGGAGCGCCGTCGTGCGAGGTCACGCTGAGGAAGAGCTCCTCGGCCGCGACCCCCGGGCCCACCCGGATGAGGCCGGCGATCGAGCCGAGGCGCGGCAGGACGATGCGCACGGAGCGGGCGTCGGCGGCCACTGCAACCGTGATCTGCCGCTCCGGTGTCGCCGTCGCGCTGACATGCAGCGCGACACCCACCGGGACCCCGTGCAGTTCGAAACCACCGTCGGCCGCGGTGGAGGCCCCCTCGATCCTTCTGCCCAAGAGTTCCGACTGCATCACGAAGAGTTCCGCGTCGTCGACGAACCACGCGACCGCGACCCCTTCGACCGGCACGCCGCGCTCGTCGACGACGAAGCCGTGGAGCGTTCGCGCGTCCACCGAATCGTCGCTCGCGCGCTCGATCTCGCTGCGCTGGGCGACGACGCCTTCGAACGGGACGGCAGGGTCGACCAACGTCGCGTCGGCCGGCAGTGGCGACGCCGCGACCGTTCCGCGCTCGTCCGGCTCGGCACGACCCGCACGGCTGACCGCGTCAGCGAGCGGCGCAAGGCGCGGCTCGCGCGACGGCTGCAGCAGCCACCAGGCAATCAGCGCCACCACCAGCGCGCCCGCGACGATTCCGCCGCCACGGAATGACGCGGCAAGGCGCGAACGTGCAGCTCCGGCGCGCACCGTGTCGCCACTTCCTGGTTTGCCCGCTTCCATCTGGGCGGCTAGCTTCCGCCGCTTCGCATGCGCCCGCAACTGCTGAGTGTCGTGGTTCCCGCCTACAACGAGCGGGAAAGCGTGGAGCGCCTCGTGACCGAGGTGGCGGCGGCGCTGCGCCCGGTCGGGCCATTCGAGCTGATCGTCGTCGACGATGGATCGACCGACGGGACGCGCGCGGCGCTGCTCGAGCTGGCGCGGTCCTTCCCCGAACTGCGTGTCGTCGCGCTCGATCGCCACCACGGGCAGACGTGCGGCACGGCGGCCGGCATCCGCATGGCGCGCGGCGACGTGCTGGTCACCATCGACGCCGACCTCCAGAACCCGCCGAGCGAGATCCCGAAGCTGCTGGCCGAGCTCGACCGCGCCGACGCGGTGGTCGGCTATCGGCAGAAGCGCAACGATTCGAATGTGCGCCGGGTGAGTTCGCGCTTCGCCAACGCGCTGCGCAACCGCATCACGCGCGAGACGATTCGCGACACCGGCTGCTCGCTGAAGGCGTTCCGCACCGAACAGATCCGCGAGGTTGCGCTGTTCGAGGGGATGCACCGCTTCCTGCCGACGCTCCTCAAGATGCACGGGCGGACCGTGGTCGAGGTCGCCGTCGATCACCGCCCGCGCGAAGCGGGCGTCTCGAAGTACGGCGTCTGGAACCGGGTGTTCAAGGCGCTGCTCGACTGCCTCGCCGTGCGTTGGATGCAGTGGCGCGTGCTGCGCTTCTCCGCCAGCGACGTCACCCCGCAACGCGGCGGCTGAAATGGAGCCCGCTGCGCCGCACCGCGAGCGCCTCCTCCTCGCGATGTTGGCCGCGCTGGCGATCCTGCCGTTGCTGGGGGCGCGCGATTTGTGGCATTCCGACGAGCCGCGCTACGCGCAGGTCGCGCGCGAGATCGTGACGTCGGGCGATGCGGTCGTCATGCACGTGAACGACGCGGTCTACCGCGAGAAGCCGCCGCTCCTGTTCTGGATGCAGGCGGCCATCGGTCACCTGCGCGGCGACGTCGATCCGATCGCGGCGCGCCTCCCGGCCGCGCTCTTCGCGATCCTCGGGGTCGTCCTCACCTACGAGTGGGCACGCCGCCTCGGACTGTGTGCGCACGCCTTCCTCGCCGCGGCGCTGCTCGCCACGAGCTTCGACTGGTGGTGGCTGGGGCAGCGCGCCGCATTCGACGGGATCCTCGCCACCTGGATCGTCGCCGCGCTGCTGTGCGAAGAGCTCGCGCGCACGCAGCAGGCGAGCGGCCACGCCGCGGGCGCGCTGCGCTGGCGGCTCGGCTTCGCGGCGTGCCTTGGATTGGGGTTCCTCACCAAAGGGCCGCCGGTCCTCATCTTCGGCCTGATCGGTCGGCTGGTGCGCGAGTGGGCGGCGTGGCGCACGCGCCGCCTCGAACCCGGATGGCGGGCGATCCCACCGCAGAGCGCCGCGTCACGCGTGATGGCAACTCTTGGCAGCGGCCTGCTGCAGTTGCTGGTCTTCGCCGCGGTGCTGTCGATCTGGATCGGGCCGCTGTGGCATCGCCTCGGACTCGACGACCTGCTGGCGAACTTCCGCCGCCAGACGGCCGGTCGCATGGGAGAGGACGCGCCCCACTCGCAACCGCCGTGGTACTACCTCACGACGCTTCCCATCGACGCGCTGCCATGGAGCATCGCGTGGCTGGTCGCAGGGGTCGTCGCATGGCGACAACGACGCCGGCCGGCGAGTTCGTCGACGCCCGCCGTGTCGCCATCGGTGGCGCCCGCCGAAGCGGAAGCGCGCCGGTTCCTGCTCGCCTTCGTGGTCGTGGTGGTGGTGATCTTCTCGGCGATCCGCGGCAAACGCAGCCTCTACCTGATGCCACTGCAGCCGGCGATCGCGATGCTGTCGGCGCTGGTGCTGGCGTGGCTCGTCGGTGATGCGACCGCGGCGCGGCGCAAGTGGTTCCGCTTCGTCGTCGCGACTTGCGTCCTGCTGACCGGTGGCGCGCTGTGGGTGATGCCGCGCCTCGATCGCGGCCTCGACCTCGGACCGCTCCATTTCGCAGCGAAGTCGCCGCGCCCGCTCGGCGCCGCGCTCGCTGCCGCCGCGACGCCAGACGACGTCGTCGTCGCGCTGTCGCTGCGCCACCCCGACAGCCTGCGCTACTACTCGGAGGGTGAGCGGCGCGCCCACGGGCTGCCGAAGCTGGCGCCACTGGTGATCGTCGAGCTGCCCAAGCGCGACGCCGACGTCGCCGCCAGCGCCGCCGCGCAAGAGCTGCGCGAACTGGCGTCGCGCCATGGGTCACGGCTCGTGATCGTCTGCGAGCCACGCGATGCGGCGCGGCTGCCGGCGCTGCTTGGCCTCGAGATCGATCAGCTCGTGGCCGTCACCAGCGACGATCGCGACTACGTCATCGTGCGGGTCCATCGCTGAACGAGCGCCTCGGATCCCTGCTCGCTCCGGTGGCCCCCGCGCCGCTCGCTTGTGCGCTCTACCAGTGTGGCCTACTCTCCCGCGCTTGGTCGCAGGCGCCGAGGCGCCACGCGCACCGCCCGCCGGAGCATGAGCCTTCTTGAGCGAGACGCCCCGCCCTGAGGTGACCAACCTCGTCGAGATCGAGGCGAAGCGCGAAGAGCTGCGGCGCAAGCTGCGGATCTGGCACCTGTTCCTGCCCGCGTCGGGCGACGACTTGCGCGCCTACAAGTCGCTGATGCGGTTCGTCACGCCGTATCGCGGCAAGTTCGCGCTGTCGATCCTCATGGCGTTCTTCTCGGCGGTCTTCGTCGGCGCCGAGCTCGGCATCCTGCAGGGCGGCTTGAGCAAGATCCTCGGCGCGCCGACGCCTGCCGAGCTCGCGGCCGGAGGCGGTGTCGCGAAACCACCGTCGGGCGCCGTCGCCGCCCCTGAACACCCCGACGACCCGTCCGTGCCAGCCGCCCTCGCCGCGCCGCTGCCACCGACCGGCCCCGACGCGAACGCCCCGTTCACTGAACGCGCGCGCTGGAGGTTCTTCGAACTGCAGAAGTGGCTGTACTGGAAGCTCGACCTCGAGCCGCCCGATCCGCCGAAGAGCAAGGCGCAGCAGGCGCACGAGGAGGCGCACCGGCTGGTGCTCGCGCCCGAGGAGCAGGCGAAGCGGCGCCGCACGCTCTGGTTCTTCGCCATCGTCCTGATCATCGCCGTGCTGCTGGCCAGCGCCTCGAAGTACGGCCAGTCGGTGCTGATGAACGGCGTGTCGCGTCGCGTCGTCCGCGACGTGCGCTCGCACCTCTTCAAGCATGTGATGGGCCTGTCGATCCGGTTCCATCAGAAGAACCACTCGGCCCAGCTGATCGCGCGCATCACCGGCGACCTCGAGATCTTCGGCCGCTTCCTCACCGAAGCGCTCGTCCGCTTCGTCCAGGACTTCCTCGACTTCAGCGCGATGATGTTCTTCATCACGCTGAATGGCGGCGCGTTCATCTTCGTGATCGCGGGAGTGATGGGCGCCGCCATCGCGCCAGTGAACGCCATCGCGCGCAAGCTGCGCAAGCGCGATCGGCAGAGCCAGGCCGGCATGGCCGAGATCGCCATCGTCATCACCGAGGCGCTCACCGGCCAGCGCGTCGTGAAAGCGTTCGCATCGGAGGATCGCGAGTACAAGCGCTTCCGCAGCGCTTCGCGCATCGCGATGAAGGTGCAGATGCACCAGCGCCGGCTGCGCAGCCTGACCGAGCCGGTCGTCATGGGCATCGGCGCGATCGGCATCTCCACGATCATGGTGTGGGGCGGCGACCGCGTGCTGGCGGGCACGCTCGACTCGACCGGCTTCATGATGAACGTGCTGGCGCTCGCGCGCGCGATGACCGGGCTGCGCGGCATGAGCAAGCAGCTGAACGACTTCCAGCTCGGCCTCGCGGCGGCGGACCGCGTCGGCACCGTGCTGGCCGCCCGCTCCGAGATCACCGAGAAGGCCGATGCGAAGATGCTGCCGCCCTTCTCGCGCGAGATCCGCTTCGAGAACGTCAAGTTCTGCCACGAGAAGCACAAGCCGACGCTGAACGGCATCAACCTGGTCATCAAGAAGGGCGAGAAGGTCGCCCTGGTCGGCCCGAGCGGCGCCGGCAAGACCACCTTCATCGACCTCGTGCCGCGCTTCTTCGATGTCGACGGCGGCTCGATCTCGATCGACGGCGTCGACCTGCGCGACCTGAACCTGCGCAGCCTGCGCGAGCAGATCGGCATCGTCTCGCAGGAGACGATCCTCTTCCGCGACTCGATCCGCGAGAACATCGCCTACGGCAAGCCCGACGCCACGGATGAGGAGATCTTCGCCGCGGCGCGAGCCGCCAACGCCCACGACTTCATCGAGCGCGCGCCGAGCGGCTACGCGACGCCGGTGGGCGAACGCGGCTTCCGGGTCTCCGGCGGCGAGCGGCAGCGCATCGCCATCGCGCGCGCGCTGCTGCGCAACCCGCCGATCCTGATCCTCGACGAAGCGACTTCGGCGCTCGATTCCGAATCCGAGGCGGTCGTCCAGGCGGCGCTGCAGCGGCTGATGGTCGGACGCACGGTGATCATGATCGCGCACCGCCTCTCGACCGTGCGCGACGCCGACCGGATCGTGGTGCTCGAGCGTGGCCGCATCGTCGAGCAGGGCTCGCACGACGAACTCTCGCGCAAGCCCAATGGCGTCTACCTGCGCCACTGGAACATCCAGAACCGCCGCGCACGCGACGAGGCGAGCGACCGAGCCGACGAAGAACTCGGCGGCGAGCCGGCCGGGCCCGTCCCGAGCTGACGCGAGCCGGCCCCCGGTCAGTCGTGCAGGTGGACGCGGACCGGGTCGCTGCCCGAGTCGCCCGCGATCACGTCGGGATCGCCGTCGTCTTCGAGGTCCTCGACGAGGAGCGCATAGGTCGACGCGCCGCCGAACGTGAGCGCCAAGGTGAAGACGCCGGCGCCATCGTTCTGCCACACCTGCAGGCCGACCGAGCTCGAACTCGCGACGAAGTCGACGTCGCCGTCGCCATCGACGTCGTAGGGCGCGATCGCGGTGGTCGCAGTGTTGCCGAGCGCCTGGCCGCTGTCGGAGAAGGCGCCGGTGCCATCGTTCACGAAGACCGTGTTGCCGCCGCCGTCGTTGCCGAAGACGAGGTCGACGTCGAGGTCGCCGTCGACGTCGAACGCGACGACGCAGGTCGAGTTGCCGGCGTCGGCCGTCTCCAGGACGGTGAAGACGCCAGCGCCATCGTTCTCCCAGGTCACCTCGTCGTCGGTGCCGGCCGCCGCCTCGACCAGGTCGAGGTCGCCGTCGCCGTCGAGGTCGCTGAAGAGCAGGTCGGTCGTGTCGGCCGTGCCGAGCGACTGCGCCGTGTCGGTGAACGCGGCGCTGCCGTCGTTCAGCAGCACGCGGTTGCCGCTCGAGTAGATCCCGAGCGCGAGGTCGAGGTCACCATCGCCGTCGACGTCGCCGAGCGCGACCGCCTCGGTGTTGTAGGGGCCGAAGGTCTGCACGGTCGCGGTGAAGGCTCCGCTGCCGTCGTTGAGCCAGATCGCCGTCGCGCCGGAGTTGCCGACGCCCTGCACGAGGTCGAGGTCGCCGTCGACGTCGAGATCGCCGACCGCGAGGCTGCTGGTAGTGTCGCTGCCGAAGCTGTCGCCGGCGCTGAAGGTCCCGTCGTTCGCTCCGAGCCACACGACGCAGTCGCTGCCGTACGCTCCCTCGATGAAGTCGAGCGCACGGTCGCCGTCGAAGTCGCCGCGAACCAGCGCTCGCGTGTCGTCGTTGCCGAGCGCCTCCGACGACTGGGTGTAGGACGGGGCGCCGAAGGTGCCGGTGCGCGACCCTTCGTAGACCTGGTCGGACGTCGCGAAGTTGCCGCCGAGCACGTCGACGTCGCCGTCGCGATCGAAGTCGGCCACCACCATCGAGTGCAACGCGTTGCCTTCGTAGAGCCGGCCGCTGTCGAAGAGCGCGCCGATGCCATCGCCTTCGAAAACTCGCACACCGGTGTCGGTGCCGCAGATGAGGTCGGCATCGCCGTCGGAGTCGTGGTCGACGAACCAGAGGTTGCGCGCGTTGGGCTCGCCGAGTGCGGCCGCGGTCACCGTGAAGACGCCGTTGCCGTCGTTCTCCCAGATCTGGATCGGGTCGGTGAGGACCGAGATGGCGAGGTCGACGTCGCCGTCGTAGTCGTAGTCGTAGGCGTCGATCGCCTCCGCCACCATCGCTCCGATGGTCGCGCCGCCGTTCCAAACGCCGCCGTCGTTGCGCCAGTACGCGACGCCCGTGAAGAGCCCGCCCGCGAACCAGTCGAGGTCGCCATCGCCGTCCGCGTCGGCCACCGCGACGCTCATCGTGCCGCCGCTGGCGAAGCCGGAGCCGGCGGCCGTGAATGCCGCCGTGCCGTCGTTCAGGTAGATCTCGTCGTCGTCGAACAGGTTGCCCTCGAGCACGTCGACGTCGCCGTCGCCATCGAGGTCGGCGCAAAGCACCGTCACCGTCGTCTCGTTGCCGAGCGTCTCGCTGCTGACCGTGAAGGTGCCGCCGCCGTCGTTGATCCAGATCGTGTCGGGGCCGCCGGTCACGCCGACCACGAGGTCGGCGGCGCCGTCGCCATCGAGGTCGCCAAACGAGAGGCAATCGCCGATGTCGAGGTCCTGCAGGGTGTTGGTGAAGACCCCGCTGCCGTCGTTCGTCCAGATCGTGACCGCACGCAGGTGGCTGACGAGCGCGAGGTCGAGGTCGCCGTCGCCATCGATGTCGGCCGCCGCTTGCGCGAGGCTGCGATGGGCGCCGAGACCGTTGGCCAGCACCTGGAACCCTGCCACCACATCGACGGCGGCCGCGGCCACGACCGTCTGGCCGCTGGTGAGGTCGACGATCGCGCCATCGGCGATCGAACCGCTGATGTCGATGCCGGACGGCGCGCCGCTGACGACGTTGCCGTCGTCGAACTCCTGCCGGGTGCGCAGCTTCGGACTGGTGCCGAGCGTGATGGTGACTTCGTTCGATTCGGGGCCATCGGCCATCGTCGCGCCGGTGCCGAGCGTGTCGTCGGTGACCGCGGTCGCGAACGCTGCCGCGGACGAGCTGCCGCAGCTGACGTCATCATCGAAGCCGACGATCAGCTCGTCGCCGACGTCGCAGAGGCCGTTGCCGTCGGTGTCGAGGAAGCGTGCCGCGCCGAGCACCGTCGCCTGCGGACCGAAGCGAACCACCGGGTGGTCGCTGCAGACGATGGCGGCGCCATCGGGATCGAGCGTGATGGTGAGCGTCTTCGCGCCCGCCGCGCTCGAAGTCAGCCCGGCCGCGACGACACCGCTGGGGTTGCTCGGCAAGGCGGGTTGCGTGATCGAGTTGCCGCTGCCGGTCGCGGCGATCTCCACCTCGACGTCGGGCAGCAAGAGGCCGTCCGTGTCGCGCACCACGACGACGATCGTGGCAGTGTCAGTGTCGTCGGCTGCGAGCCCGGTATCGGGGGTCACGACGATGGTGGTCAACGCCGCGGACGGGAGCACGCCGCTCGAACCGCCGCCGCCTCCTCCTCCCCCGCCACCGCCACCGCCGCCGCATGCATAGAGCGTCACGAGCCCCGCGAAGGCCAGAGCCTTCGTCCACGCGCGGGCCGTCAGGTCGCGATCCTCGAACTGCGTCATCGTTGTCCCACCCTGATGAAGTGCGGTCGGGTCGCCGCATCCCCATGCGGCATCGACGAACCGATCGACGCTTCCAGCGGCGGCGCTCGATGGCTGGCGACCACTGCGCAAGGAATGCGGAGAAAGATTCGCGCGCGGCCCGCTCGACCGGCCGATCGCTCAGCGCTGCGCCGCCGCCGCATCGAGCACCGGCAACAGCCGCGCGAGCGCCTGCGGATAGGCGTACTCCTCGCGCAGGAAGCGGCGACCTTCCGCAGCGATGCGCGCGCGCTCGTCCGGCCGCGCCAGCCAGGAGGCGATCGCGGCGTCCCACTCCGCAAGCGGCGCGGCCGCGTAGTGGACGCCGGCGCGAAACGGGGCGCTCGGCGGCAGCGGCTCGCTCAACACGAACGCGCCATTGGCGAGACAGAGCGCGAAGCGATGGCTTTCGAGCACCGCCGCCTCGCCTTGATGGAGGTTCAACTGGATCGGCGCGCTGCGCAGGAACTCGCCGCGCGCGCGCCCCCACGCGACGGTGGCCGGCGCGAGCTTGAAGCGTGCGCCGAGCCGAGCCAGCGCCTCCTTGCGCCGCCCCTCGCCTGGCCGGCCGAGGAAGGCGATCTCGAAGCGCGGCCGCGCGAGCGGCGCGAGGCCGGCATCGAAGCGCGGCGTGTAGGCGAACGGCAGGACTCCAGCTGCCGGCCGCCCCAATCGCGCCGACTCTTCGAGCAGGCACTCGTTGCATTCGAGCAGCAAATGGCAGCCGGCGAGGAAGCGGTCGGTCTTCGCCATGTGCACCACCGACGTGCCGTGCGGCGTCCAGTCGGGCGGGTACTGCTCGACGTTGACGCCCACCAGCAGCACGCCGGCCGCCGGCTGCCACGGCTCGTAGCGATGCGCACCGAAGACGAGGACGCGATCGCCGGGCTTCTGCGGCGCCAACTGCTCGAGGCGCTCGACGCACTCGACCACCGCGTCACGGCCCAGCGCGCGGAAGCCGTCGGCGATGCCGCCCGCCGTCTCCTCGTAGGTGTCGAGCACGCGCGGCGGCACCACGATCCGATGCATGCCGGGCGCCGCGCGCCGCGCCGCCGCCGCGATGGCCGGCCGCCGCATCGCCGCACGGAGCGCGAGCCAGTGGCGCCGCCACTTCACGCGCGTCCGCTGGAACGCCATCTCAACGAGTCCCCGACAGGATGAACGCGTTGCACCAAGGCCGAGCGAGGGCGCCTCGGGCGAGGAGACCGAAGCAGGCGACTCCAATGGAGTTGCCGATGGAGGTCGACGAAGTCCGGGGTGGCCGCAGCCGGCCGACCGCAGCGGGCATCCCGTCAGGGGCTCTCAAAAGTCGACCTCGAAGCGCGCGACCAGCGACGTGTCGCGATTGGCGCCGCCGAAGGTCGACAGGTCGTCGTCCGCGATCGTCCGCACGCCGCCGACCTGGAAGCGCGTGCCGGGCGCGAGGTGGAACAGGAGGTTCACGCTGAAGGTGCGCACTTCCTGCGTCGAGGGATCGAAGGTCGCCAATCCGTTGCGGAAGAGGTCGCGGTCGAGATCGGCGTTGCTGTAGCGGACCGCGAGTTCGATCGGCCCATCGACGCCGCGCACGCGCAGCGCCGTGAAAGCGTCCTGCGCCGGCTCGATGCGCGCCGCGCGCCGCGCGTAGGGTCCCCAGCGCCCGCGACTCCAGGTCACGCGGTCACCCGACAACAGCACCGACGCGGTGGCGGTCCACGCGAAGAGCTCGTCCATGTCCTTCACGCCCGGCCCGGGCACGTCGACGTTGTCCAGCACCCCGCGCACCCCCTCGAAACCGACCCGCATCGGCCCGTAGCGCCAGCCCGCCTCGATCAGCCCCCACGCCGCGCGATCGGCGTGCAGGTCGCCGGTGGTGAAGACGGTCGACTGCAACGGAGTGTTGACGCGCAGCTCGTCGCGAAAACGCGGCTGGAACGCCACGGCGGCGCCGACGTAGAGGCCGCGCAGCCACTCGACCTCGAGTGCGTGCAGCGGCTCGAGGGTCATGCGACCCATCAGCAGCGGATCGTCCTTGCCTTCGCCTTCGAGCCCGAAGCCGCTGCCCAGAGTCGCCGCCACTTCGCCGTGCAGCGCGTCGTCGGCGACATCGACGGTGGCGCGCGCGCCAAGGTCGTAGCGGCCGGTCAGGTAGGAAGTGAAGCC
Source organism: Planctomycetota bacterium (assembly GCA_031409275.1). Classification (GTDB taxonomy): domain Bacteria; phylum Planctomycetota; class B15-G4; order B15-G4; family SIAN01; genus SIAN01. Next base: position 21,848 of record JANNXA010000034.1, on the reverse strand, counting down.
GTAGCCGACCAGGGGCAGGTTCTCCTCGCGCGTGGCGTACTCGCTGCCCATCGCGACTCGGATCTGCCCGACCTGCAAGGCGAGGTGGCGACCGAACTCCTGGCGCATCCACAGATCGAAGCTGTGACGCTTGCTGTCGACGCCGACTAGATCGAGCTCGGCGCGCAGTTGCGAGCGGCCGCCGACGTCGGCTTCGAAGAGGGGGCGCAACGCCGCGAGGTCGAAGCCGCTGTGGTTCGAGTTGCGTCGATCCCACCGCGTGAGGTCGAGCGCGAAGCGGCCGCCGAAGTGCAGCGACGCCTCACGGGCGCCGTCGCTGTCGCCGATCCGGATCAGGAGCGCGCGCTCCCACTCGTGGTCGGGGTCGGCGGGCGCCGCCTGGGTCGATGACGACTCTTGCGCCGCGGCTGCGGGCCCCGCCAGCAGCAGCCACGCCGCCCATGAACCCAGCCGACTCACCATCCGCTTCGCCACCGTCATGCCCTTTTCTCCGAATTCGGGATCGCCAGCGCCGCCTGCAGATGGTGCAGCACGGCGAGCTTGCGACGCGGCCCACGCTCACGCAGTTGCAATCCAAGGCGCGAGATCCAGGCGAACAACGGCAATCGGCCGCGCTGCACGTCCTCGACCACTCGCGCCAGGCGCGCCCGATCGGGATAGCCGCGCGCGAAGGCGGCGATCAGCGGCCCGATGTGGTCGACCGGCGCCCAGCGTGCGATCGAATCGAAGAGCTGCGCGATCTCGAGGCTGACCAGGCGCGGCAGGGCCGAGCGGCGCGCCCACGCCACCTCGAAATCGAAGGTGACCAGGCGCTCGGCGCTGTCGGGTGCCTCGGCGCCCGGCGCAACGTGGAAGACGTGGGCCAGCATCGCGTGAGATTGCACCAGGCGCGGCTCGACGAGCTGCAGCGCGAGCGTGTGGCGGCGGCCCCAATCGGCGGCGAGCCACGCGATCAACCGCTCCTTCTCCGCGAGCGGCAACGTCTCGTGCTCGATGGCGAGGTAGAGCGGCTTTCCGGGCACGAAGACGGAGAGCAGGCGCATCGGCGGCACCGCGGCCGGCAGCGGCAGCTGCAACTCGGCCGGCACGTCGAAACCGTGGCGGCGCCACAGCGCGAGCGTCTCGCGTTCCGTCGTCCAGCGAGCGCGCGCCGTCATGCCGGTCTTGCCCAGCAGCCAGCGGTGGCCGATGTCGCGCAGCGTGTCCTTCAGCCAATCGCGCTTGCGGCCGTAGAGCTTCAGCACCGCCGGCACGCCGTGAAGCGAGATCTTCAGCACGAGGTGGCGGCCATCGCCGCGCGCGCTGCGCGCGAGCACTTCGCCGTCGAGGCCGTGCAGCGTCACGCGCTCGCGAGGCTTCGCCCCGAGCCACGGGTCGCGCGGATGCGCGTCAGCGTCCCGCGAGGGCGTGCGCGAGTCGGCGGGCAACGTTGTACTTCGAGAAAGGCTTCTGCGCGCGCGGCTTGATGCGGCGGTCGATGGCGCGCGCGAGGCGAAGGACCAGGTTCGGATTGGCGAAGGCGAAGGCGTGCGTGTAGCGCAGGAGATCGTGGTCCGGATAGTGGCGGACCGTCTCCTCCATGAACACGGCGAAGTCCTGCTCCCCGACCGTCTTCCCGAGGCTCTTCAGGAACGACAGGATCTCGCGCGCGACGAACTCCTTCACGCGCGTCTTCGAGCGGAAGACCATCTCGAAGTCGAACTGCAGGTAGCCGCCATCCTCCAGCACCATGATGTGCTTCAGGTCGCCGTTCTCGTGGACGAGGCGCGGCTCGGCACGGCTGACCGCCAGCGCGTGGCGGCGATGCCAGAGGGGCAGGAAGTTGCGCCACAGCGCCAGGCGCTCGGCCAGCGGGATCTCGCGCTTGCCGAGCAGGTCGACCAGCTTCGGCCGCGGCACGTACTCGTAGAGCGCCCACAGCGTCGGGTCGATCCCTTCGACCTCGACGTCCTCGTAGAGGCCGAAGACGCGGAAGCCCGCCTCGCGCCAGAGTTTCAAGCAGTCGAGTTCGGTGCGCCGCCGCGCGCGCGGCATGAACGACGTCTGGTTGCAGACCAGCACGTTGCCGCACGTCTTCAGCGCGTAGTCGAACCAGGTGCGGCTGCCCTGATAGACCTTCAGCACCGCGAAGCCGCCGCGGAACGGCACCTTGTAGAGGTAGTTGCCGTTCTTCAGCAGCAGGTGCTGCTCGAGGTTGTCGAAGCGCAGGCGCTCTTTCGCGCCCGTAGGTGCAGTGGCAGTCGTCATGAGGGCCGCAGACCGTAGCGGCGCGGTGCGGGGCGGGCAATGACGCGGCGCGCCGCCACCGTATGTTCGACCCCATGGCTACCGCACTCCCCCCTGATGCGGCGCGCCCGAAGGCGCGCGGCGCGATGGACCGTTTCCTCGCCGTCGTCGAGCGCGGCGGCAACGCGCTGCCGCATCCCGGCACGCTCTTCCTGCTCTTCGCGCTCGGCGTGCTGCTCCTCTCCGACCTCGCGGCGCGCGCCGGCCTGTCAGCGCTCCACCCGAAGACGGGCGAGACGATCCTGCCGGTGAGCCTGCTCACCCGCGACGGCCTCCACCGCATCCTCGAGAAGTGCGTCACCAACTTCACCGGCTTCGCGCCGCTTGGCACCGTGCTGGTCGCGATGCTCGGCATCGGCATCGCCGAATCGAGCGGCCTGATCGGCGTCGCGATGCGCAAGCTCGTGCTGTCCGCGCCGCGCCGGCTGCTGACCACGGTGATCGTCTTCGCGGGCGTCATGTCGAACATGGCCAGCGAGATCGGCTACGTGTTGCTGATCCCGTTGGCGGCGCTGATCTTCCAGGCCGCGGGCCGCCATCCGATCGCCGGCATGGCCGCCGCGTTCGCCGGCGTCTCCGGCGGCTACAGCGCGAACCTGCTGCTCGGCACCGTCGATCCGCTCCTCTCCGGGCTGACGCAGGAGGCGGCGCGCATCGTCATGCCCGACGCGCGCGTGAACCCTGCCTGCAACTACCACTTCATGTTCGTGTCGACCTTCCTGCTGACGCTGATCGGCACGCTGGTGACCGAGCGGGTGGTCGAGCCGCGGCTCGGCCGCTGGCAGGATCGCGGCGCGGGCGAGGGAGCGAGCGGCGGCGCGATGAAGGAGGCCGCCGATGCGTTGCGGCCGCTCGACGCGCGCGAGCGGCGCGGGCTGCTGGCGGCTGGCGTGGTGCTGGCGGCGCTCGCGCTGATCGTCGCCTGGGGCACGATCCCGGCCAGCGGGTTCCTGCGCGATCCGAAGAGCGGCGACCTGCTCCACTCGCCCTTCATGTCGGGGATCGTGACGCTGATCTTCGTCGCCGGCGCGCTCGCCGGACTCGCCTACGGCATCGCCGCGCGCACCATCCGCAGCGACGCCGAAGTGATGGCCGGCATGGCGAAGTCGATGCAGTCGCTCGGCGGCTACCTCGTGCTGGTCTTCTTCGCCGCGCAGTTCGTCGCCTTCTTCGGCTGGAGCAATTTGGGGCTGATCCTCGCCGTGAAGGGCGCCGAGGCGTTGAAGGCGTCAGGGCTCGGCGGCACGCCGGTGCTGGTGACGTTCATCTTCCTCACCGCCGGCGTCAACCTCTTCATGGGCAGCGCCTCGGCCAAGTGGGCGCTGATGGCGCCGGTCTTCGTGCCGATGTTCCTGCTGCTCGGCTACCCGCCCGAAGTGACGCAATGCGCCTATCGCATCGGCGATTCGTGCACCAACGTCATCTCGCCGATGATGACCTACTTCGCGCTGATCATCGCCTTCTTCCAGCGCTACGACCCGAAGGCGGGCATCGGCACGCTGGTCGCGACGATGCTCCCTTACTCCGTCACCTTCCTGATCAGCTGGTCGATCCTCTTCGCGATCTGGATGGCCGCGGGGTGGCCGCTCGGGCCGGGGTGAGCGGGGTGAGCGAGACTCGCAAGCGCTACTTCTTCTCGCCGCCGGCCCCCTTCGCGCCCGCGAGGTCGAAACGGACGGGCGCCGACAGCTCGTGCGTGCCCCAGCGGATCGAGAGCTTGCCGGTGGTCGGCGCCTGCGGATCGGCGGCGATCGCGATCGCGAGGGCGGCCGGCGGCTCCTTCAGCGAGTCGCGGGCGAAGGCGAGCGGGGCGCTCGCCTCGGGCTGCGCCCCGCCCGTGTAGAGCGCGGTCGTGCCGGGCAGCAGCCGCGCCTTCATCGCCTGCGCGCTGTCGTAGAAGAGCAGGCTGAAGGCGCCTTCCGCGTCGACGGCGAGCCCCAGGTAGTAGCTGCCCGCCTCGAGGCGCGTGCCACCGATCTCGACCGCTCCGATCGTGTCGAACGTGGTCCACCAGCCGTTGCCGAGCCGCGAGTAGTGGCTGCCGCGCAGCGCGTCGATCGTCGCGTCGTAGCCGTCGCGCCAGGGCGCCGCGCCGTAGCCGATCGACACCGCGGCGAGCGTCTCGAACTGCTCGCTCGACACGAAGACGCTCGACGACCGCCGATCGTGGTCGTGCCCGCCGCTCACCTGCTGCACGGGCGAGGCGGGACGCGCCGCGAACGCGACGAGCGTCGACGCGAGGAGCGCGGGGAGGAGGACGGCAAGGAACGGAGTTCGCATGGCAAGAGCCCTCGATTCGGATCGTCATCGATGCGAGCCGCGTGCGAGCGCTCCGCACCACTCGCCCGGCTCCGCCTCAGTTCCGCTGCACCACCAGCTTCGCCTGCGTCACGGCCAGCGCCTCCTGCGGGAGCGAGCGGTACGGCTCGGCGAGGCTCGCGACGGTGGCGGGGTCGACGGCGATTCGCTCGAACTCGACCACCTGCAGGACGGCGAAGCCGCGCTGCTCGAAGAGGCGGGCGAACTCGAGCGGCCGCAGCCGATTGCAGCCGTGGCGCAGCCCGGCACCGCCCGGCTCGCGCAGGAACTCGAGGCGATGGACCGCCCCGTCCTCGATGGAGCGATGGTCGCGCCCATCGATGACGTGGATGCCGAAGCCGCCGCGTCGCGTCACGCGCGCCAACTCGTCGACCGCCACCTCGACCCGATCGATGTGCTCGAGGAAGGCGTTGCTCATCACCACGTCCGCTTCGCCGTCCTGCAGCGACAGCGCGTGGACCGAGTCGCGGCGATGAACCAGGCGCTCCGCGGCGATGCCGGCCGGGTCGCCGGCGCGCAGCTTCGCGAGATCGAAGCCCGCGAGGTGGCGCAGCAGCGCCTCGCGCTCGATCGGATGGTCGCCGACGACGCCGCTCGGGTCGACCAGCAGCAGCGCGGCGAGATCGGCCAATGCGCGCGCCGACTCCGCGACGTCCTGCACGCCGTCGACGTCGAGCGCGATCCCGCGCCGCGCGCCGAGCGCGAGGAAGAGGAAGAGCGCGCCGAACGGGTTGACCGCGCCGCAGCCGAGATCGACCCAGGTCGACCCTTCGAGCGGCGGCCGGAGCGGCGCGATCGAGCGGTGGAAGTTCTCGAAGAGGTCGTGGTAGCGCGTTCGCGACGACCGGTTCTGGTGGACGTCGAGCCGCGCCTCGAGCTCGCGCGCCAGCAGGAGCCCGAGCCGGACGTCCGCCTCGCCGATCAGCCGAGGCGAGGCCGCCGCCTCGACCAGGCGATGGAGCAGCTCGGCGGCGAGGTCGGCGATCGGCACCGCGGCGAGCCCCGCCGGCCGCTCCGGCCGCTGGTGCCGGACGCTCCCCGCGGGGGCCGCGTCGGCCATCAGCGGCTCTCCCCCATCAGCTTCTTCAGCTCGCCCTCGATCGCGTCGGACCAGATCGTGTAGCCCTTCTCCGAGAGGTGGAGCTTGTCGGGCATCACGTCGGCCGGGAGCGAGCCGTCGGCGGCGAGGAACTTCGGACCGAGGTCGAGGTAGACGAGGCGCGCCGGCTCGGCGGCGGCGTACTTGGCGAGCTGCGCGTTGATGGCGGCGATCTTGGTGCGCATCGCATCGCCTGGATCGGCGCGCGGGAAGATCGCGAGCAGCAGCACCTTGCACTTGGGCGCCTGCTTGGCGAGTTCGTCGAGCGACGCTTTCACGCCCGCCGCGATCTGCTCGGCACTGTGAGTTCCGCCGGTGTTCCCGACGTTGTTGGTGCCGATCATCACGACGGCCGCCTTCGGCGCGATGCCGGCGAGGTTGCCGTTCTGCAGGCGCCACAGCAGGTGCTCGGTCTGGTCACCGCTGATGCCGAGATTCACCGCCTTGCGCGGTGCGTAACGCTGCGCCCACAGCTTCGCGCCGTCTCCCTCCCAACCCTGGGTGATCGAGTCGCCGAGGAAGAGCAGGTCGACCTTGCCCTGCTTCACCTGCTCGTTCATCGCGGCATGGCGCTGCTGCCACCATTCGTCGGCGCGCGCGACCGGAGTGGTCGCGGGGTTGGCGGCTGCGGCCTGCACGGCTGCGGCCTGCACGGCGGCGGCGGGCCGCGCGACCAGCGCAGCGACCGCCAGAGCGAGCAGACCACCGAGGTAGAACGTGCGACGCATCGGGATCTCCATGGCGACTCGGGGAGCCGCGCATCATGCCGACGTCCGGCGCGCTCTTCACCGGCGGGCGCCCGATCCCCGACGGCGCGGCGCTCACCCCGCCGCTTCGTAGGCCTGCTTCAACCAGCGCTTCAGTTCGGCGTCGAGCTGCGCGGGCGACTCGAGCCGCACGAGGTGGGTGCACATCGTGCTCTTGTACTTCTCGAGGCGGCCCGCGACCGCGACGCCCTTCAGCTGCAGGCCGAGATCGACGCGCGTCGCCGTGGCCGCCTCGATCAGCGCGAACTGCTTCTTGCGGCGCAGGCTGACGCTCGTCTTCTTCGGCGCGACCTCGACGTCGCTGCCGAGCTTCTTCGCAGCGGCGATGAGCGCATCGCAAAGCGGCCGCAGCGCCGCCTTCTTGCCGTCGTACTGCGCGTCGATCAGTGCATCGCCGCTCGGCTCCGCGGCGCCGTCGGCCTTCAGCGCTTCCTGCGCGATCAGGTTGGCGTAGCCGTGGCCGATCTCGTGCTGCTCCTTCAGGAACTTCACGATCTCGCCGTGCTTCGTCTTGCCGCTGCCGCGCGCGATCTTGATCCACTCCGGCAGCGCCTTGCCGCTCTTCGCGGCGAGGTTCTCGATCATCGACTGCATGCCTTGCTCGGGGGTTGCCATCGATTCGTTCCTTCAGTGGTTCGCTGGCGGGGTGTAGCTGCCCGCGCTGCGGCGCAACGGGAAGACCTTCTTGTTCTGCGACGCGCCGTTCGCGAAGAACTCCCACTCCACGTCGATCGTGTCGGCGTCGACGAACTTGAAGATGGCGCCGTGGATGTGGGGGTCGTGCGCCGCCTCGATGCCGGTGGTGGTCGGGTCGTAGACGAAGACCATGCGATCGATGGTCGACTGCGTGCGATCGAGGCGCAGGTGCGGCCGATTGCCGATGCCACAGTAATGGACCATCGCGAGGTCGCGTCCTTCGAGGAAGTAGAGCGACACCATTTCCTCCGGCGCGCCGACGTTGAGCCGCTCGAGCAACGCATGGCCACCCGACACCGATTCGTAGCTCACCGTGGTCGGCGCCGGCATGCCGTCGATGGTGACCTGGTAGTCACCGGCCAGGCCCTTCAGCCGCGCGAAGGCGGCGAGCGCATCGACCTGGCCGTCCGTCTTGCCATCGATGGTGGCGCGGCAAGCCGGGAGCAGCGCCAACGCGGCGAGCGCGGTGGCGCGAATGGAACGGAGCAGGACGCGAGTCGACATGGCATCTCTCGAAAAGTGATGGAAGCGCTGCGATCCAACCGCCTGTGCGTTCACGCCGGCACCCCGGCGGTCGGCGCAGCACCGTAGCGCTGCGTCGCGAAACCGACGATCGCACCGCAGATCGACCCGGGAATCATGATCTCCCAGAAGGGCGTCTTGCCGAGGTCGGGGTCGTAGCCCACCGCGACCGGCAACGTGACCAGCGCCGCGACGACGAGCCCAAGCAGCGTCCCCAACGGCACGTTGCGGAGCTTGCGCGCGAGGAGACCGATGATCACGCCGGCGACGAGCCCCTTGCCGCACGAGGCGAGCGCGATGAAGCGCAGCTTGCCTTCGACCTCCAACACCTTGGGATAGAAGCCCGCCGACAAGCCGTCGACGAGTCCAAGCGCAGCCCCCAGAGTCAGACCCAGCAGCGCTTTGTTCATTGCAGTCGCTCCGTTGGTTCCTGTTCGAATCGCTGGCCAGCGCCCTCTTCCGCGAAGGCTGCGCGTCCTTTGCCGCGAGCGGTTGGGCGAGCGCAAGGTAGGCCAGAACTGGCCGAAGCACCATTCGGAACGCGCCGTGCGGTGGATTCGTCCCGGCGGACTCCTTCGCCCGCCTCCGCCCGTGGTGCGCTCCGTCCCCTTCCGTGGGTGGTGGAGTTCACCCTGCGCGCTGGGAAACCCTCTCAACCGTTCGAGGAGGATCGCCGTGGCACCGACGCCTTCGATCGTGGTCGGCACTGACTTCAGCCGCAACGGCAACCGCGCGGTGGCGCGCGCCAGCCAGCTCGCCGATCAACTCGGGCTGCGACTGGTCACCACGCACGTCGTGAACGCTGCGCACATCTCGCATGGCGAGCGGGACGAGCGAACCGCCGAGGCGATGGAGACCCTGGAGATGAACGGCGGCGGCGCCACCGCCGTGCGCACCCACCTCGTGCGTGTTGGCGCTCCCCATGAGGAGCTGGCGCGAGCCGCCGAGACCGAGAGCGCGCGCGCGATCGTGGTCGGCATCCACCAGTCGAAACACTCGCTGGAGGGTTTCCTGGTCGGCTCCACCGCCGAGCGGGTGTTGCGCAGCGTCCATTGCTCCGTCCTCCTCGCGCGCAGCAGCGCGAGCCGTCGCTACCGCACCGTGCTGGTGCCGGTCGATCTCGGCGAGTCGACCCCGCGCCTGTTGCAGCTGGCGAAGGAGTTCTTCCCCAACGCGAAGTTCCTCCTCGTCCATTGCATCCCGGCCGCAGCCGGACGGCGCAACCATCGGAATTCGAGCTCGGAGTCGAAAGCGGAGACGGCGTCGATGCAGCTCCGGCTCGAACAGCTCGCGACAGCGGCCGGCCTCCCGTCCGAACGAGTGAAGTGCTCCATCGCCACCGCGCGCGATCCGCGGCGGCGCATCATCGAGATCGCGAAGTTCCATGACGCCGACGTCATCGTGATGGGGACGCACGCGCGCGGAGGGCTGCATCGCATGCTGCTCGGCAGCACCGCCGACTACGTCGTGCGCGCCGCCGCCACCGACGTGCTGGTGATGCCGCCGCCGAGTTGACTCGCGGTCACGGCCAGCGCGGCGCGGCTCACCGCGACGCGTCGGCCCCATGCGATCGCCACAGTTCGAACAGGAGCCTCAGCGCCACGTACGTGCCGATCAGCCAGTACGCCGCGCGACAGCGGCGGTAGTGGCGGGCGAGCTTCTCGCGCCACCCTTCCGGCAGCGCGAGGACCGCCGCGCCGACCTGCCAGCGCGCCACGTCGGCCGCAAGTTCGACCGCGGAGGCGTAGCGCGCGGCAGGGTCGGCCGCCGTCGCCTTCGCGACGATCGCGCGCAGCGGCCGGCCACCGCCCTCGCCCGCGTCGCCGGCCCACAGGGCGTCGAGCAGCCGCCCGAGCGCGAAGAGATCGGTACGCGCGTCGACTCCGCCGCCGGCCGTCTGCTCGGGCGCCATCCAGCCGGGAGTCCCGGCGCGGCCGCGTCCTTCGCCGGGGCTTTCGATCGCGACAGCCAGTCCCCAGTCGAGCACCAGCACCTCGCCGAATTCGCCGATCATCAGGTTCTGTGGTTTCAGGTCGCGATGCACCACGCCGCGCGAATGGGCGAACGCGACGGTTTCACACAGACGCGCGAAGATCCGATGGCGCTGCGCCTCGTCGAGACCGGCAGCGATGCGCTGATCGAGTCGCTCGCCGCGCACCTGCTTCATCGCCACCCACACCCGGCCATCGGGCAGCGTGCCGACGTCATGCACCGGCACGATCCCGGGATGCTCGAGCCGCGCCAGCACGCGCGCTTCGTCGAGCAGACGCTGGCTCACGGCCGCCGCCGCCTCGGGGCACGGCTCGTCCAACACCTTGAGCGCGACGTCGCGCGCCAGTTCGCGATCGAACGCGCGCCACACGGTGCCCATGCCGCCACGGCCCAGCGACTCGCGCAGCTCGTAACGGGTACCGCTCAGATCGGGCTCGTCGAGCACCGCCCGCAGCCGATCGAGCGCGGCATCGGAGAGCGAGTTCGCGCGCGAAGGCGGCTGGCTCATCGCGGATCGACTCCCAGCAGCGCGCGCGCCTCGGCCCGGAACTCGTCGTCGTCGCCGCAAAGTTCGCGCAGCCGCGCCAGGACGATCTCGCGCAACTGCGAGCGAATCGAATGGAGGCCGTTGGTCACCTGCGTCACCGACAAGTCAAGCTCACGCCCGACTTCTGCATACGACAGCTTCTCGACGCGCCCTTCGGCTTCGAGGTCGTAACGAACCAACAGTCGATAGAGCGCCTCCTTTCCGGCGGCGGCGCACTTCCTTTCCAGCTCCTGCAGTGCGCCCTCGAACAGGCTCTTCATCCACTCGCGGTGGAAGTAGTCGTCCATCGCTTCGGGCGCCGGTGGCTCGAGGCCGACGAGCTCGCCCTCGGCCGTCGTGAAGTCGAGCGAGAGCGGCGCGACACCGCCGCCCCGTTTCTGGCGCCGCGCCGCCTCGCGCTCCTTGCCGACGAACCCATCGACACACACGCGCAGGAACGTGCGGAACCGGGCGCGGGTCGGATCGAAGCGATCGAAGAAGCCCTTCTCCAGCGCTCGCGCGAAGAACTCCTGCGTCCAATCGCTGGCCTGCTCGACATCGGCGCGCCATTGCAGGCGGAGGTACTTGTAGACCGGCTTCCAGTACGACTCGACGAGGCGCTCCCACGCGCGCTGTCGCTGCGGGGCGTCGGCGCTGCGAACCGCCATCACGACGGAGGGGTGAGTGAGCGGGAAACGGTTGGATGACGGATCCATGACGCGTCCATTCTGTCGGCGAGCCAACACCGGCGTGATTCCGGACGTACTCTGCGCTTCCTCTGCCGCCGGGTTCGCACGCTTCCGTGCGCGGCCCTGAGCAGGAAGAAGGCGCGAGCGGGAAGAAGGATCGCACGATGAGTCACTCCGGCAAGGGCTTGGCGTTGCTGTTGATCGCGCTGGCGGCGGTCGGCGGGGTTGGCTTCTTCCTGCTGAAGGGCGGCAATGACCACAAGATCGTCGCGCCGACCATCGCCGGCGGTGGCGGCAAGGCGGGCGAGCAGTCGCTGCCCGATGCCGTCGATGCGACCAACCTCGCTCAGCCCAACGCGAAGCGCGACGCGCAGCCGCTCGTCAGCGGTGCGAGCGCACCCGCCGCCATCGACCCGAGCGTGCCGACCGCCGAGTACCTCGTGGGCATCGTCGTCGACGAGAACGCGCGGCCCGTCGCTGGCGCCGAGGTCAGCTACGGTCCCGGCTTCCTCGCCAGCCTCGGCAATCGCGGCGCTCGTGGTGCCGCCGGACGTGGACGCGGTGGTCGTGGATTTGGACGCGGCGGCCGTGGCTTGCCATTCGGACGCAGCGCCGATGAGGAGCCGCTGCCCACCACCAGCGCGAAGACGGCGACGGACGGCACCTTCCGGCTGCCGAAGGTCGCGCGCTCGGAAGGTCTCGAACTGCGCATCGACCATCCCGACTTCGTCGTGCTGACGCGCAACGACCTGGTGCTGCCCGCGAGCGGTCTCGACGTCGGTCGCCTGACCCTAGAGGCCGGCGGCATGGTGACCGGATTCGTCTTCGGACCGGGCGGCGCGAAACTCGCCGGCGCCGAGGTCGTGCTGCTCGACGCGCCGGACGAGGAGCCGACACGCCGCTTCATGAACTTCAGCTTCGGCACTCGCGGCGACCGCAAGGCGACCAGCGACGAAGAGGGTCGTTTCCGGCTGACCGGCATGCCGAAGGGCAAGGCCGTCGTCGAGGCGACCGCATCGGGCCTTTGCGCGGCCGTCTCCGACGCCATCGAAGTGGTACCGCTGCAGACCGCCGGCGAAGTGATGTTGCACCTCGAGCGCGGCTACGAGTTGAAGGGCGTGGTCAAGGACGGCAGCGACAAACCGGTCGGCGGCGCCGAGATCTTCGCGGTCAACAACGGCGATTGGATGCGGATGATCCGCAGCGGCGGGCAACCGGACTACGTCACCGGTGACGACGGCCGCTACTCCATCACCGGCCTGAAGGCGATCGCTTACGACGTCGCCGCGAGCGCCGAGGGCTACGCGCGCGCCAGCCATCCCAACATCGATCCGGCTCAGGTCTCGACGCTCGACATCACGTTGGGTGCGACGCTCTTCGTTGCCGGAAGCGTCCGGATCAAGGGATCGAGCGATGCGCCGCGCAACGTGAAGGTGCAGCTGCTCCCGTACTTCGGCGAAGACAACTTCCAGTTCGGGATGATCGACACCGACGATTCGGAGAACAAGGCGAGCGAGGATGGCCGCTTCCGGATCGAGGGCCTCGAGCCGGGCGACTACCGCGTCATGGCGCGCGCCGAGGGCACGGCACGCGGCCAGTCGACGCCGATCAAGGTCGTGGAAGGGCAGAGCGTCGAGGACGTCGTCATCGAGGTCGAGCGCGGCGCGATGGTGGAGGGGCGCGTCCTCGATCCGACCGGCGCGCCGGTCGCGAATGCCGAGGTCCGCGGTTACGAGCCTGAGCTACCCGCCGCGGCCGATGGCGCAGCGACGTTCATCTCGCGCGCGATTCGGGTCGGTGGTCGGGGTCGCGGCGGAATGGGCCGCTTCAACTTCGACGGTCGCCGCAGCGTCGGTCGCACCAAGTCCGACGGTGATGGCCGCTACCAGCTCGAGCACCTCACGGCCGGCACCTTCGATCTCGAAGTGAGCCACGCAGACTTCGCGACCCTGCGCGGCAGCACGGGCGAGGTCGAGGTCGGTCAGAAGAAGAGCGGCGTCGACTTCGCCCTGTCCCGCGGCGGCAGCGTCGAAGGCAACGTCGTCAACGTCGATGGGACGCCGCGCGCCGGCGATCGCATCGAAGTGACGAGCCGGGTGATCTCCAGCGTGACGGTCTCCGCCGTCAGCGATGCCAACGGCTACTACCGCGTCGACCATGTCCCCGCCGGCGAGGCGGTGGCGACGCGCGAGGAATCGAAGGGCGGCGGCGGCAACGACATGGTGGCCGTCTTCGCGATGGCCGCTGGAGGCGGGAACGGCGAAGACGAGGGCAAGAAGGTCCTCATCGAAGAGGGCAAGAGCGTGCGCGTCGACTTCTCGCAGGTCGAGAAGCCGATCGTCGAAGGGATCGTCACGTGCAGCGATGGGCCGGTCGCCGGCGCCATCGTCAGCGCCAACCAGGGCGGAGACGGACGTCGACCGCCGATGATCTTCGGCGGCTCCGCGAACCAGGCCACCACCGGAGCCGATGGCCGCTACCGCCTGACCGACCTCGATCCGGGCGAGTGGAGCCTCTCGGTGCGCCACCCCCAGGGCCTCGTCCCCACGACCGTCAGTCTGACGCTCGCGGGCGGCACGCCAACGCGTCAGGACTTCGCGCTCGACGGCGGCGTGGTCGAGGGGATCGCGGTCGGCCCCGATGGCAAGACACCGGTCAATGGCGCCACGGTCAACCTCGAACGGGTCTCGGGGAACGAGGGCGACGGCGAGGCCGCGAGCACGACCGGCGCCGTGACGATGGCCTTCAATGTCGTCGGTGGCCCCATTCGCGGCAACCGGACCATGCGCTTCGGCGGTGACGACTCCGCGACGCGCGTGGCGAGCTCCGCGAGCGGCGCGTTCCGCATCCCGTGGGTGCCGGCCGGCAAGTACCGCCTGCGCCTCAGCCATCCCGATCACCTCGGCGCCACTTCGGAGGTGCTCGAGATGGCGACCAATGGTCACGTCGAGAACGTGAAGGTCTCGCTCCCCGCAGCCGCGCGCCTGAAAGTCACCGTGCGCTCGAAGGCGGACGGACGACCGCTCGACAGCCACACCGTTCAGCTCACCAATGACGCTGACGGCCGCGAATTCGGTTTCACCGACAGCGACGGCGTCGCGAGCTTCGACAGCCTCGCTCCCGGCACCTGGAACATCACGGTGCACGCCAACGGCCGCGGCGGCCGCGACAACGGCGCGCCGCAGAAGTCGGTCACCTGCGAGGCGGGCCTCACCGCCGAGACGATCGTCGACTTCTGACCTCAGCGGCGCACGCGACGCCGGCCGGCTTGCCATACTGACCGCCCGCGCGCTCGGAACGACGGTGCGCGCCAGCAGGATGGAGGGCCGGCTTGGCGTCGATCGCGGTGGTGTCGGGACTGCTGGCCGGGCTCGCGCTGCACCGCGCGTTGGCCAACGATCCGGCCATCGCCTCGGCCAACCTGTCCGCCATCGCCCAGGAAGCGGCGGCGGCGGGCAGCGCGACGACCGACTGGCGCGTGCGCGCGCCCGCGCCGACCAGCGGCAGCGCCTGGCAGGTGACCTCGACGCTCGACCATCAGCTGGCGGTGACCTTCAAAGTGCGCGGGACCGAGCTGCGCAAGTTCGAGCAGGCGCTGCACGAACACTCGCGAGCCACCGTCGAACTGATCGCCGACCCGGATCGCGAGCTCACCGCGCAAGTCCGCTACGACGAGTTCGAATCGACACTTCGCCGGAATGCCGTGGACGAGCAGAGCACGCTCGACGCCGACCATCGCGAGTTCGCCGTTTCGATGCGCGACGGAGAGCCGCTCGTCTCGCAACGCGATGCGAAGTCGGGGGCGAGCAACCTCCTCAAGACGGGTGACCTCGCCGATCAAGTGGCGCGCCTGTCGCGCGAAGCGCTCGCCGGCGGCTGGCTGGCGACGCTGCTGGCCAACGGGCCGGTCGTATCGCAAACCGCCATCGAAGTGCCGCTCGCGACCGGCACACCGCTCCTCGACGAGGCGCTGCATGGCGCGACGCTCCAGCGCTTCGTGCTGACCCCCATCGCCCTTCGCGAGGAGTCCGGCGTCGAGTGCCTGGTGCTGCTGGCGACGGCGACCGCCGAGCAACCCCCGCTTCCGAAGTCGCGACCACCCGAAGTCACGACCACCTTCGAGCTGTCCGGCGAGATCGCCGTGCGGCGCGAAGACGGCCGTATCGTCGCCATGACCCTGGCCGGACCGCTGCGCTGCGCGGGCAGCACCGACTCCGGCTCGAGCCAGGTCGAAATCGCGGGAACAGGAACGCTCACCTGGACGTACCGAGCGTCGCCGCTGCCGCGCTGATCCAAGTTCCGTCGGGTCCATGACTCTCTGCCAAGGAAGCTCGTCCATGAAGACGCGTCCGCTCGCGAAACCGTCTGCTGCCACCCTCGCCATCGGCCTCTGCCTGTCCGCCTGCGCCAGCGATCGCGACAGCGGTCGCGCGGGATCGCCGGCCACGGGCAGCGACGGCCCGATCCCCGCCGCGCGCGCGGCGGTCGCGACGCGCCCGGCCCCGCGACTCGATCGCAAGCACGCCTTCTCGGTCCACGACATGGTGCGCATGGAACGGGTCGGCGCACCGATCCCGTCGCCGGACGGTCGCTGGCTGCTCCACACGCGCCAGAGCTACGACGCCGAGGCCAACCAAAAGACCACGAACCTCTGGCTGGTGAGCGTCGACGGCAACCAGAGCAAGCAGCTCACCACCGCGCGCGGTGTCGCCGACGGCTCCGCCATCTGGTCACCCGACGGCCGCTCGATCTTGTTCGGCTCGTCGCGCGACGGCGGCGGCAAGGCGTGGCTGCTGCGCCTCGACGGCGGCGAACCGCGCAAGTTCCTCGAGCTGCCCATCGAGATCGACAACTTCCGCTTCAGCGACGACGGCAAGCACCTCGCGTTCAGCGCTGAGGTCTATCCCGGCACGACGCCGGCGGAGACCGCCAAGCGCGACGCGGAGCTCGCCAAGGACCCGGTCAAGGCGAAGAGCTACGAGAAGCTGATGGTGCGCCACTGGGACACCTGGGAAGACGGCAAGCGCAGCCACGTGTTCGTGCAGCCGCTGAGCTGGGACGCCGATGGCAACCCGAGCCTCGCCGGTGAGGCGCTCGACCTGGTGAAGGAGCTCGACGCCGACTGCCCGACCAAGCCATTCGGCGGCGCCGAGGACTTCCTCTTCTCCCCCGACGGCAGCGAGATCGCCTACGTCGCGCAGGTCGGCGCCGACTACGCCTGGTCGACCGACCTCGATGTCTACGTCGTGCCGGTCGCGGGTGGCCCGTCGCGCTGCATCACCGAGAGCTACCGCGGCAGCGACAAGTCGCCGGCCTACTCGCCGGACGGCAGCGCGCTGCTGTGGCTCAACATGGCGCGGCCTGGATTCGAGGCCGACCGGCAGGTGATCCACGTCATGGATCGCACGAGCGGCGCGGTGCGCACGATCGCCGGTGATTGGGACCGCTCGGTCGGATCGGCGCTGTGGACGCCCGACGGCAAGACGCTGATCGTCACCGCGGAGGAAGAGGCGCGCCAACGCGTCTTCGCCGTCGACGTGGCGAGCGGCGCCGTGCGGCCGCTGTTGAAGGAGCATTGGAACGACGGCCTCGCGCTGATCCCCGCGCGTGGGAACGAGCCGGCGCGACTCGCCTACGCGCAGGACAGCTTCCTTGCACCCGCGGAGCTGTTCCGCTGCGACCTCGATGGAGCGGCGCGGCTGCGGCTGACGCGCGTGAACGACGCGCGGCTCGACCTGATCGAGCAGTCGCAGCCCGAGGACTTCTGGTTCGCCGGCGCCGACGACGTCAAGGTGCATGCGTGGGTCGCCAAGCCGGTCGGCTTCGAGGCGGGCAAGAAGTACCCCGTCGCCTTCGTGATCCACGGCGGTCCGCAAGGCGCGATCGGCGACCACTTCCACTACCGCTGGAACCTGAACGCCCTCGCCGGCGCCGGCTACGCGGTGGTCGCGGTCAACTTCCATGGCTCGACCGGCTTCGGCCAGAAGTTCACCGACGCGATCTCGGGCGATTGGGGCGGCCGACCGTTCGAGGACCTGATGAAGGGGCTCGATGCGGTGCTGGCTGCGAACGAGTGGATGGATGGCGAGCGCGTCGGCGCGCTCGGCGCGAGCTACGGCGGCTGGATGATCAACTGGATCAACGGCCACACCGATCGCTTCAAGACGCTGGTCTGCCATGACGGCGGCTTCGACGAAGCAGCCAACTACTTCACGACCGAGGAGCTCTGGTTCCCCGAGTGGGAGTACCAGGGCGTGCCGTGGGAGAAGCCGGAACTCTTCGAGAAGTTCTCCCCGAGCCGCTACGTCGCGAGCTGGAAGACGCCCGAGCTGGTCATCCACGGCGCCAACGACTTCCGCCTGATCGACGCCGAGGGTCTCGCCGCGTTCACCGCGCTGCAGCGGCGCGGCATCCCGAGCAAGTTCCTCTGGTTCCCCGACGAGAACCACTGGGTGCTCAAGCCGAAGAACTCGATCCGCTGGCACGAGACGGTGATCGAGTGGCTCGACCGCTGGCTTCAGTAACGGCGCAGTCGGGCAGGAACAGGGGAGCAACACGGATGGCGAAGAAGCGCGCGGCGACGCGGGCGGCCAAGCGCTCGAAGAAAACGGTCCACGTGCACTCCGAGCAGTGCGACCACGACCATGCGCCAGGCGGAGCGCCGCCGGTCGGCACGATCGGCTGGCTCGACCTCACCGTGAAGGACGCCGGACGGCTGCGCGATTTCTACGCCGCCGTCGTCGGCTGGAAGCCGCGCGCGATCGACATGGGCGGCTACTCCGACTGGTCGATGGAGAAGCCCGACGACGCTGAGCCCGCGGCCGGGATCTGCTCCGCGCGCGGTCGCAACGCCGGACTGCCAGCGCAGTGGCTCGCTTACGTCGCGGTGGCCAGCCTGAAGCGCAGCCTCACGGCGGCGAAGCGGCGGCGCGGAAAAGTGCTCTTCGGGCCGCGCGAGCTGATGGGCGGCTCCTTCGCCGTGATTCGCGATCCCGCCGGTGCCGTGCTCGCCCTGTTCGAGGCCCCGAAGCCCTGAAGGATCGCCGCGAGGAGATCGAGGTTGTCGCTCCTCCCTGCCTTCGCGCTCGCGTTCGCGACGCTCCCCGATACCACCCCCACCGCGCCACCAAAGACGGTGATCCGCGGCGGGCGCCTGATCGATGGCGCCGGCGGGCCGCCATTGGCGAACGCGCGCATCGCGATCGAGGGCGAGCGCATCGTCTTGGTGGGCGTCGACTCGATCGAGCACGCGAGCCTGCTCGACGACAACGGCATCGCGACGGCATCGCGCTGGCGAAGGCGAAGCAGGTCGCGCCACGCGATGCCGCGACGCCGTCCGCCGCGCCGCCGCCCCGCTACTTCAGCGACTTCGCCGGCCGGAAGCCCAGCAGGTTGAACGAGCTCGAAGGCACGAACCAGAAGCGGTACGCCGAACGGCACCCGCTCGGCGAGCTGCCCCACGACCCGCCGCGATAGACGCGGCCCGTTCCCGCCGCCGGACCGGTCGGATCGATGACGGGACCAGAGGAGTAGTGCTCGGAGTAGTAGTCGCGGCACCACTCCCAGACGTTGCCGTGCATGTCGTAGATGCCGAAGGCGTTGGGTTCCTTGGTGCCGACACGGTGGGTCCGGCGATCGCTGTTCTGGTCGTACCAGGCGACGTCGTCGAGCTTGCCCGACAGGAGTCCGGTCGTCCCGGCGCGACAGGCGAATTCCCATTGCGCCTCGGTCGGAATGCCGAGCTCGCCGCGACCCGCCGGCGCCAACCCAGCGAGCTCGCAGAAGCGCAAGGCATCGTCGAAGCTGACGGTTTCCACCGGCCGCCTGCCGTCGCCTGGAAAGCCGGAAGGGTTCGCTCGCATGAAGCGCTCGTAGACCTCCTGCGTCACCTCGAGCTTGGCGATCAGGAAGGGCGACACCGTGACTTGGCGCGCCGGTCCTTCATCGTCTCCACGACCCGGTTCGTTGCCGGGCGACCCCTGCGTGTAGCTCCCGCCTTCGAGGTAGACGAACACGAGACTCGACCGGTCGTGCCGGTACTCGTGCTTCCCCTGGTCGTTGCGTCCGATGTAGGTGAAACCGTCGATCACCGTCGGCGCATCGCCACTCGGTGCGCCCTCGCTGGCGGTGCCGTTGTTCGCAGCGGTGGCTCCACCGCCGCGTGAGCCCGCGGCTCGGTACTGGCCGAGTTCGAGTCCAGTCACGAACGACTCGAACAGGGACACGAACTGCGCCCGCGCGATCGGCTCGCGACGCAGCGTCTCGCGCAACTGAGTGAGGCTCTCCAGCGCGCGGCGATCGACCCGTTCGTCGAACTCCGGCAGATCGAGACCGAGCTCGGCAGCGACCGCGCGCGCCTCGAGACGCTGCTCGAAGCGCGTCGCGAGCGCCTGGATCGGCTCCGGCCCGCGAGTCGAGACCTCCGCCTGTTCCAGGGCTCCGACGAAGCGCCGGCGATCCGCTTCGATCAGCCGGTCGAACTCCGACCGCGACGGATGCAGCGCGGCAATCGTCTCCTTCACCTCGCGGCTGAACGCGCTCGACGAAAGGACGTGATCGCGCAGCGCGTCGCGCGCCGGATGGATGCCCTGATCGTGGCAGGCGATGCAGCCCATGCCGTTCACCGAACCACGCGCCTTGCCCGACGAGTCCTGCAAGTTGCCGGCCGGTTCAGCGAGCATCCGAGCGCCAGCCCCGTCGACGATCAGGTAGCCCTGCAGGCCGTTGGGAAGGCTGAAGATCCGCTGGCTGCTCGCGGGTTCGAAGCACAGGTCGCGGCGCGTCCCGTTGAAGCAAGCAAGCGTCGCTGGACCGAGCGGCGCCTGGAACATGCTGCGGCGCACCTCGGCTGCGCCCTCGCGTCCGGCGGCGCGAGTCGCCTTCAGGTCGTAGGTGATCCAGTAGGCGCCGAAGCGAGCGGGGTGGCGCTCGATGACGCGATGGCCGGCCACGACGTCCGAGACTTCGACGCCGGCGCGCTTCGCCCGCTCGTTCATGAGGTTCGCGTTCACTTCGACGCCGAGCCGGTCGAATTCGAACGCGGCGAGCTCCGCCGGGGTGGTCGGCAACCGCAGCAGCTGCTCGTAGAGCGGCGACACCGACGCCTTCGCCACCAGCCAATCGCCGCGCACGCTCGGCAGCGCGCACTTCATCGCCGCCGACAACTCGCGCGCGGCCGCCGTGCCGGTCATCACCGCGTAGGGGTAGCGATCGGCGAGGCGCTCCCACTCCTCAGGCCGCCAGCCGAGGTCGGCGAGGTTGAAGCGCAGCAGCGTCCTCGTCGCGTCGATCGGCTCCGGCACGACCAGCGAGCTTTCCCACGACAGGCTGTTCAGCAACTTGGTGACGGCCTGACGCGCGAGCTCGAGCTCCGACTCGGTGGCGCCCTGGTTGTAGAGATGCGTCAGCGTCACGTAGCGCGTGAGCTCTCGTTGCTTCGGGCTCGCGCGCCGAGCGAGGTCCTGTCCCATCGCCTGGACCAGCTCTGCGTCGCGGACGAACGGGCCGTCGCCGCGCGCCGGCGCCGGATCGGCCGTGAGGCTGCGGATCCAATCGGCGACGTCCCGGATCGCGTCGGGGGCGAGCGCCTTGGTCGGGTCCTTGTCGGCGCCAAACGGCATGCGCGGATCGGCATCGGGCAGCAACGCGCCATAGAGCGGCGAACGGTCGGGCGCGCCGGCGACGACGTAGTCGCGATCGCGCGCGAGACGGGCAAGGTCGTCGACGAAACCGAAGCCGTCCTTGGGCTTCTTGCCCTGCTTCTCGAGCTCGACGCCGTGGCAGCGGGCGCAGTGTTGCTGGAAGTGGCCTTGCACTCGCGCGGCGAGCGCGGCATCGCCGGGCAACGGCACCGCTTGCGGCGCCGCGACCTGCGGCGGCAATGCGAGCGACCAGCCGAGAGTGAACCACAGCGCAATCACGGAGCATCCTCCTGCGTTCTCGGTGCTGATCGACGGGCGCAGAATCGTAGCGGCATCTGCACGACCTGCCCGATCGCGACCTCCGCGATCGCGCGGAAGCGAAGCGTTTTCCGGTAATTCACCGCGTTTCGCGCTGCGATGCTGGCGACGAACTTGCGGCAACGGGCGAGGTCGGAGAATCTTCCGAGCCCGCGCGCTGCCGCCGCGCAACGGCGGGGCGCATGACGCGGAGGGATCGAGAGCCTTGGCAGCGAATCCGAACCACGAACGCGCCATCGAGCGCGCGACGGCGGCGGCCATTCGCTGGCTCGAAGCGAACGAGGCGACGGTGCGCTTCTTCGCGGCGGCGGACAACTGCGTGCGGCGCCGCGAAGCCGACGAAGCCGGAACGCGGGCGTTCGTGATCGAGGTCCAAGGGGTCCAAAACCTCTTCCACGAGCTCGCGCACGTCGTGTTGCTCGGGCGCGTCGCGAAGGACCACGCGACGGAGTACTCGCGCATCCCCTTCCGACTCGACGACGACCGTGGGCGCACGCTCCTCCATGAAGAGCTCGCGTGCTGCCTCGCGAGCTGCGCGTGGCATCCCGGCCCGCGCGCCGCTGCGGTTGCGTGGCTCGACGAACAGGTCGGCATCCAGCCGTGCTTCTTCGGGATGGAGGGCGATCTCGGACGCTTCCTCGCCGCCTGCGAACGAGCGCTCGCCGCCGATCGCGAGCGATTCGTCGCGACCTGCCAGCGCGCCCTCGACGGCGTGCGCGAGGCGCTGATCGCCGGCGGGATGGCGGAAACGGAAGCGCGACCGCCCCACCACTTCGAGCCGCTCGTGGAGTGGACGGCACTGTGCCGGCGGCAGGCGCGCGACAACTCCCCCTGAGTCGCAGCGCCAGCGGGCTAGCCCGGATTATTCGTAATCCCTGAAACGCGAAAGCCCTCGATGCGTACGAATCGGCCTACCACAGCTGATCCGAGGCATTCGAGGGGCTTTCAGCGTGCACGACAGTAGCGAGCAGGGTGTCCTCTTCGCCAGTGGGT
>JANNXA010000033.1:0-202703 GCA_031409275.1 Planctomycetota bacterium | reverse complement strand
GGCCGCCACCGCGGGCAGCCGCAGCCGACCCGCTCCCGCCTGGCGCCCAAGGTCGATCCGCACCGCGACCTCACGCAACCGACCGCGCTCGTCACGCAACGACAGACGCTCGCAGAGTCGGCGCGCCAGCTCCGAGCGCGTGATCCCCGGAGAAGCCCCGGCGGCCTCGATCCACGCCACGTCGGCCGGCCACAACGCTGCTCCAGCGATCTCCATCCCTCAGGATCTACCGATCGCCGGGCGCCGTGTCCAGCGGGGGGACTTGTGGACGGTGGTCAGTACCCCCCGATCTCCTGTCGCGCCGCGGCGAGGCTGTCGCGCCGCCCCATCACGACGAGCTGCTCACCCTCGATCAGCAGCGAGTCGGGGTCAAAGGCGGTGCGCTGCTCGCCGATCTCGGGGTCGCTCTTCACGATGGCCAGCACGACGAGGCCGTGGTTGCGACGCAGCTTGGTGTCGCCGAGGCGACGACCCGCTAGCGACTCGGTGACGGGCAGGCGCGCGATCTCGTAGCCGGCGGGCAGTTCGAGGTAGCGCGCCGAGCTGTCCTCTTCGAGCACGAACTTGGCGCGCGACTGCGGGTTGTCGAGCACTTCGAGGCGCAGCGTCGCCAGGACGTCGCGGCGCGTGACGCGGCCGAGCAGCCGCCCATCGACGGCCACCACCGGCAGTTCCTCGAGCGTCGGATCGTCGAACGACTCGAGCACTTCGGCGAGCGATTGCGACGGCGCCAACCCGCGCACGCGGCGCGCGAGGTCGCCGGCGATGACGGCGCGGCCGGCCGCCCCCGTGTCGCGTCCGAGATAGGCCTTCACGTCGTGCAGCGTGACGACGCCTTGCAGCACGTGCGCGGCGTCGACGACCCACAACTGATCGACGTGATCGCGCGCGAAGCGATCGACGATCTGTTGCAACGGCGTGGTCGCGACCACGGTGGCGACGGCGTCATCCTGCAGCTCGCCGACCTGCATCTGGCGCAACGCCAGCTCCTCGGCACCGGCGTCGAGCGGTACGCCGCGCGCGCGCAAGCTCTCCGTGTAGAGCGAGTCGCGGGCGAGCAGACGCGCCGTCGCGGCGCTGGCCGCGGCGCACGCCGACAACGGCAGCAGCAATCCCGCGTGATGAGTCATCTCGACCAGCAGCACCACCGCGGCGATCGGCGCATGCGCGATGCCCGCGACCATCCCCGCCATCCCCACCAGCGCGAGCGTCTGGCGCGGCGCGTCGATGCCCGGCACGCGCGCCAGCAACGACGCCAGCAGCGCACCGATCGCCGCGCCGAGGAACATCGCCGGCGTGAAGACACCGCCCTGGCCACCCGAACCCACCGAGGCCACCGTCGCCAACGGCTTCATCACCAGCAGCACCACCACCGATGTCGCCAGCAACGCGCCGGGATCGAAGAGCGGGATCTTCCAGCGCAGCATCTCGCTGATGGCGTGGAAGCCGTTGCCCCAGACTTCGGGCCAGGCGATGCCGATGGCGCCGACCAGCAGCCCGCCCACCGCCGGCTTGAGCCAAGCGGGGACGCGCCACGCACGGAAACAGGCGGTGGCGAACTGCAGCAATCGCTGCATCGCCACCGACGCGGCGCCGCACGCGACGCCAAGCACGATGGCGATGAGGACCAGGCTGATGCCCTCTTCAGAAAGCCCGCCCGTCACGTCGTAGATCGGCGCGCTGCCGAGGAACTCGCGCATCACCAGCGTGCCGGCGAGCGACGCGACGACCACCGGCGCGAAGACCTCGAGCGCGAAGTTGGCCAGCATCGCCTCCATCACGAAGACGGCGCTGGCGAGCGGTGCGTTGTACGACGCGGCCATCCCGGAGGCGGCGCCGGCGGCCAGCAGGATCGAGAGCTGGCGCGGATCGGCGCGCTGCCAACGACCGAACAAGTTCGCGACCGTCGCGCCGAGCTGGATGATCGGTCCTTCGCGGCCGACGGCACCGCCCGACGAGATGGTGGCGAGCGCTGCGCCGATGCGCGCGATGGTCGGGCCGACGCGGATCGGTCGGCGGCGGAAGCGAACGACCTCCATCAGGTCGGAGATCCCAAACGCGGTATCGCGACGAGCACCGAAGTGAATGACGAGACCGGCGATCAGGGCGCCGGCCGCCGGCGTCAACAGCCGCCGCCACCAAGGCAGCGCGCGCGCCGCCTCGAGGATCGTGCCGGTGTTGCCCATCGCCCAACCCTGCAGCACATCAGCGGTGACGCGGAAGACCACCCCGAGCAGGCCGCCGAGCGCGCCAACCAGCGCAGCGCAGGCGACCAACTGCAGCAGGCCGCACGCTCGAGTGACGCGATCGTGGGTGCGCACGCCGTTCACTCGCCGATCTCGAAGAACCAGAGGAAGCGCCAACGGTGCGACTCGCCGCGGCGGCGCCACTCGAAGAGGAGCGGCCGCTCGAAGACGTTGGGCAGCAGCGAGAAGCGCGATTCGCCGTGCGGCGGCCCGCTCTCGCAGGCGGCGAGGAAGCCCCACAAGAGCGAGCTCTCGAACGAGTCGCGGCCGCCACCCACCGCCACCGCATCGCACGCCACGCCGCACGACCAGGTCGAGCGGAAGCTCTGCACATCGAAGAGGTAGGGCACGTAGACGTGCGTCCGGTCGCCGTTTTTGTCGAGCTGCGGATCCTGCAGCAGCGCGCGCACGGCGATGGCGCGCAGCCACTCCGAGCTGCCGCGCTCGAAGCCGCGCTGCGCGAGGCCGGCGGCGAGCCCCGGTTGGTGCTTCGCCCCCCACGGCAGCGCGATGCGCCGAACGCCCGGTCGCGCGCGCACTTCGTCGAGCCGCTCCAGCAGATGGTCGTTGCGCCGACCGATCACCCCTTCGAGCAGCGTGGTGTCGTCGGCGTGGTCAGGGCCGGCCGCGTTGCGTTCATTGGTGTCGCAGACCAGGAAATGGCACATCGCCGCCTCATCGGCGTCGCCCCAGGTCGCGATCGCGCGCGCATCGGCCAGCAGCCAGCGCCCCAGATGAATGGGTTCGATCAGCGCCATCAGCGCCGGCAACCCGACGGCATGCAGCAGCGCCGTCCCGCACGAATCGCCCGCCGTGTACTCCGCCTGATCGAAGTCGCCGCGCTCGGCATGCGGCCCGGCATCGAGCCCCTCGTCCTGCGGCACCAGACCGCCGAGCCAGCACGCGCGCGAATAGTTGCCGAAGACGTAGGTGAGCAGCAGCGACGTCGGCGACAGCGACGGCGCGCCGCCCACGCCTTCGGTCAGCACCACATCGGCGGCACGCAGCCGCTCGCTCACCGCGGCGAAGAAGTCCGCATCGGCCAGGTGGATCATCGGCAGCAGCTCGACCACCTGCCCGCTGACCGGATCGCGCCACTCCTCGACGCGCACGTAGTAGTCGCCCGCCACTTCCGCATCGCCGGTGTAGGCGTCGTACGGCAGCGGCGGCGCATCGGCCGCGCGCGGCGCAACGAGATCAGGCAGCGGCGCCGGGAGATCGGCGGGTGCCGCAAGTTCGGGCACCTTGCAGGCGGCGTTGACCAGGGCGAGCACGAAGCCGCCGATCGCTCTGGCTGCCATCCGTCGCGCCCTCATCCCGCCGTGTCGCCTCCCCCACCTCGGTCGACGGCGAGGATGGTAGCGGCGGGCGCGTGGCGGACGACGACGCCTCGCTACGCTTCCCGCCCCTGCGCAGCCTGCGCCGCACCGCGCACCTCCTTCGAACAGGAACGAACCGATGGACCACGCGACCGTCTCCGCCGAGAAGCTGCTCGCCCAGTTGCGCTGGCGCTACGCCGTGAAGAAGTTCGACGCGAACCGGAAGATCGAGCCGGCGACGTGGCGGGCGCTCGAAGAGGCGTTGGTGCTCACGCCGTCGTCCTACGGCCTGCAGCCTTGGAAGTTCGTCGTCGTCGAGGATGCGGCGTTGCGCGAGCAGCTCGTGGCGATGTCGTGGAACCAGCGGCAGGTCGCCGAGGCCTCGCACCTCGTCGTGCTCTGCATCCGGAAGAACCTCTCGGCGGCCGACATCGATCGCTTCGTGCGCCGCACGGCGGAGGTGCGCGGCGTCGCGCCCGAATCGCTGGCGAAGTTCGGCGCGATGATGGTGCGCGATGTCGTCGACGGGCCGCGCAGCCTCATCGCCAACCAATGGGCCGCGAACCAGGCCTACATCGCGCTTGGCAACTTCATGACCGCCGCGGCGATGGTCGGCGTCGACACCTGCCCGATGGAAGGGTTCGAGCCGGCGAAGTACGACTCGCTGCTCGGCCTCTCCGCGAAGGGGCTCGCCGCGACCGTCGTCTGCGTCGCCGGCTACCGCGCCGCCGACGACAAGTACGCGGCGCTACCGAAAGTCCGCTTCCCGCTCGACGAGGTGATCGAGCGGCGGTGAGCGGGCAAGTCAGTCGTCGAGCGTTTCGATGCGCCGTTCCAGTCGCTCGAGGTCGATGCGGCCGTAGAGGAGACCGGGCCGATCGGGCTCCTCGTCGACGCGCAGATCGCGCGGCCAATCGACGTCGACGACCCACGCGACACCGAGCGGCACGCCCGCGACCTTCACGATCGTCATGCGGCCGCGATCGGCGCCGACGATCGGCCGGCTCCCGTCAGAGAGCGGCGCGCCGAGGAAGAGCACCTGCCGCTGCGACCGGGCGAATCCAATCTCGTCGAGCGGCCATGAATAGGTGCCGCGCACCGTCAGCTTCTCCGCCCCTCCGGTCGTCCCCTTCCAGCGCTCATCCACGCGGACCACCACCCACCGCTCATCGACGACCTCCTCGACCATCGCCAGGACGATCAGGTCGGCCGCCGCGACGAGCGTCTCGAGCGTCTCGTGGCGCTTCAGGTGCTCGCGCGTCCTCTGCCGCAGCGCATCGAGGTCGAGCCGCGCCAGCAGCGTCTCGGGAGCCTCGACGTTCGGCGGCCCAGGCGGCGGCAGCTCGATGAACTGCGAGTGGATCGTCGCGTAGCGCGCGGCGCCTTCCGACTCCACCTGCATCCGACCCGACCCGACGTTCATGATCTCGCGCATCCCGTGCTCGTCGGGAGGGCAAAGGAACAGCACCGCCGTCTCGCCCACGACCGCATCGCTCCCGTCGCAGATGAAGGTCGGCGACGCGCGGTAGCAGACGGTCGCCCCCGGCCGCCCCTTCCACGTCTCGAGGACACTCGCTTCGGCGATCCGCAGCTCGTCGAACGGCACCGAGAGACTCGACGGCTTGGACTTGTCGATCCGCTCGACCTTGGCCAGCACGATCACGTCGGAGCAGCCGACAAGCGCGTCAAAGGTGATGGAGCCGACGTAGCGCCTCGCGTCGATCGACGGCTCCAGAAGCGTCGCCCCCACGATCGAGTTCGACGGCGAAGCCGCTGCGACGCGCAGGGAAGCCGCCGCGACCAGCAGGGCGATCGAACCCGCCGCGATGGCGGGAAGGATCCGGGGAGAACGGCGGCACGGCATCGATCGCCCTCCAGGACGGCACCGTGCGTCGATGCCGACGTGCCGGAAGCATGGCGACCGCGCGCCGCTCACGACAGGTGCACGACGCCCGTACCGCGGAGGTGTGGCGCGCCGACGCCGCGACGGTCAGAACGCGAACTGGAGACGCATCTCGAGGAGGTCGGCCTGCCCGTCATCGGGCGCCTTGTCGAGGTCGGCGCGGATCACGTTGAGCATCACCTTGGTGAAGCTGCTCGGGTACCAGTTGAGGCCGAGCGTGAGGTCGCGGAGCTCGCCGCCGGTGACGGCGCCGTCGTCGAGGTCGAGCGACGAGAGGCGCGCCGCCACCTCCCACGCGCCGCCGCCGCCATCCTGGAAGAGGCTCTTCGCCGGCTTCGGGTTCTGGAAGACGCCATCGGTCGCCTTGTAGCGGCGCGGCTCGCCGGTCAGCGTCCACGCGGCCATCGCGTACCACCCCTGGAAGGTCGCGTCGTCGTTGCCGGCGCCGCGCGCCACTTCGCTGCGCACCCACTCACCCTGCAGCGACATACGGTCGAGCAGCACACCGAACTCGGCGCCGAGCAGCGTCACCGAATCGACGTCGTTGAGCTTCGTCGTGTCGAGGAAGTCGAGCGCGAGGTTCGCCTCGGGCTTGCTCTTGATCTGCAGCTCGTCGGCGGGCGGCGCGCGACGGCTGACGGCGACGCCGAGGTGGACGAGGTGGTCGAGCTTCTCGGTCGCCCACGGCAGCGCGGTGACGCGAGCGGTGCCGGACCACGCCCCGTCCGACTGCCCGAAGGCGCTGTCGTTGGTCTCGCGGAAGAGGCCCACGGCCCAGGTCATCTTGTCGGCGGCGAGGGTGTCGGCGAGCTGGAAGCCGGCGTTGCGGAACGGCACGAGCGCGGCCGGCAGCGCTCGTTCCATGAAAACGAGGTCGTTGGCGCTGGCCAGCGCTTCGAGGCCGAAGGGCTCCTTGAAGTGGCCGGCGCGCAGGTTCGGGAAGCCGTCGACGTCGACGATCCCGGCGTAGAGGTCGGCCAACTTCGCCTTGCCGTCCTTGTCCGAGAAGTCGTACTCCCACTTGAACTCGAAGTGATGCTCCAGCTTGCCGGCCAGCGCGAGGCGGGCACGACGCATCTGCGTGCCGTCCTCGAGCGGCCCACCCAGCGTCGACACCGCGTCGTCATCGGCGTCGCCGAAGAACGCGTCGAACTGCATGCGACCGCCGATCTTGAGCTCGAACGCCTTGTCGGCGCTCTCGAGCCGCAGGCCATCCTTCCACTGCGCGCTGAGCGCATTGGGGTCGGCGCTCTTCTGCTCGAGCGCCTGCACGCGCGCTTCGAGAGTCGGCGCCGCGTCCTGCGCGGCGGCGGCGGCGGCCACGGCCAGCATGCTCGGAATGAACCAGACGTCGAAGTGACCGGCCATCGACCAGGCTCCTGGTGGGCGCTCGGCCCGGTCCGTTGGAGAACCGCGGCGAGCGAGTGCAGCGTCATTTAGCAAAGGTCGCGCCTCGATCCGCACGCCGTGCCACTGGTGCAGACGGCGAGACCAATCGTCACTGGCGCGTAGCGCGGGTCACTTTCCCGATCATGGCACGTGCCGCTGCCGCTTCGAGTTCCCGCGACGGCCGCGCCACCCGCGCGCGAGCCGGCCGCGCCGCGAATCGACGTAAACTCCGCGCCATGTTCGTCTTCGACCCGACCGCCGATCGCTACGACCCGCGCGCGCCCGGCGCGAGCTGGAGCGGTGGCCAATGGAGCGTCGCGCGCTTCGTGCTGGGCGGATGGCTCGCGCTGCGGCTGGCCATGCTGCTGCCCGACTGGCGCCACCACTTCGGCACAGGTCGCGTGCTCGCATGGGGCGACGGCGAGGCGCTGCTTGGCGTCGTGCCAAACCTCTTCGCGTGGATCGATGCGCCGGCGGGCGGCGCGGCGCTGGTCGCACTCGGAGTCGTGGCCGGCCTGCTCCTCGCGAGCGGCTGGCGGGCTCGGACGGCGGCGCTGGTGCTGACCTACCTCGTCCCCTGCCTGGCGAGCCACAATCCGCTGTTGTCGCTGCCGGCGCCGACGTGGCTCGCCCTCCTTCTGCTCGCCTTCGCGACGGTGCCGAAGGAACCGTTCCTGAGCTTCGACGCGCGCGGGCGCGTGAACCCCGATGGCGGCTGGCAGTTGCCGCAGCAGACCTTCCGGCTCTTCTGGTTGCTGCTGGTCGTCGGAGCGGCGGTCTCGGTCATCGAGCAGCTCCGAGGTCGCGGGGGCGCGAGCCACGGCGGCGCTCGCGCCGACGGCCACGCGATGCAGGTGGTGGTCTGGCTGTCGGTGGTGGCCGACGCCGCGCTGGTGCTGCTGGTCTGGAAGCCCCGGTCGCAGCGCTTCACCTGGTCGAGCGCGACCGCGCTGCGACTGCTGGTGGTGCTGCTCGGCGCTGGCGGCGCGCGCGACGAATCGCTCCTGCTGATCGCGCTGTTCGCCTTCGATCCCGGCTGGCTGCCCGCTCCACCGCCGACGCCGCGCTTGCACCTCTTCTATGACGGCGGTTGCGGCCTCTGCCATCGCTTCGTCCGCTTCGTTCTGGCGGAAGATCGGCCGACGGCGTTCTGGTTCTCGCCATTGCAGGGGCGCGCGATCGCGGAACTGGTCGACGAGCCGACTCGCCGCACGCTGCCCGACAGCGTGGTGGTGCGACTCGCCGATGGAACGCTGCAAACGAAGTCGAGCGCCGCGATCGCCATCCTCGATCGCCTTGGCGGAACGTGGCGTGTCGCGGCAATGCTGATGCGCTGGATCCCGCGACCGCTGCGCGACCTCGGCTACGACCTCGTCGCGAAGCTGCGCAAGAGCCTCTTCGCCACACCCGGCGCGGCTTGCCCGATCCTTCCTCCAGCTCTGCGCGCGAGGTTCCTCGAGTGATGCTGATCCTGGTGCCGGCGGCGGCGCTGACCGTCGCCACGCTGCTGCTCGGCCTGCTCTGGTTGGGACTCGCATCGCTGCTCAAGCGGCGCAAGCCTGGCGCGTGGGGGCGACTGCTGCGCTGGCACCTCGCACTTTTGGTCGTGCATGCGTTCGTCACGCTGCCGGTCGGCCTCGCCGTGATCGCGCCGCGCTTCACGGATACGCGCGGCGACGAGCGCGCCTACGCCGGTCCACGTTTCGCCTCCGATGGAACGTGGCAGTTGCAGAGCCGCGAGAGCCTCGCGGCAGAACGACCCGCGCGCGAGGCCGCGCCGACGGTGGCGGCGCGCTCGCCCTTCGCCGTCGACGTGCGCGCTCGCGATGGCGCGGCCCTGCGCGGCTTCCTGGTCCCTCCAGCGAGCGGGGCGCCGCGCTTCACGGCACTGCTGGTCCACGGCCTCTTCCGCGGCGCGCTCGAACTCGAGACGGTCGGCTCGATGTTGCGCGAGCTCGGCGGCGAGGTGCTGCTGCTCGAACTGCGCCGCCACGGTGGCAGCGAGCGACGCCCCTTCACCTATGGCCGCGACGAGACTCAGGATGTGCTGGGCGGCGTCGACTTCCTGCGCGCGCGGCCCGGCAGCAGCGATCGCCCGTTCGTCCTCTTCGCGGTCAGCATCGGCACCGCTCCCGCGGCGATGGCAGCCGCGCAGATCGACGGCCTTGCGGCCCTCGTGCTCGACGCGCCGATGGACGACCTGCGCGCGACCGCGGAGCGCATGCTCTCGGGTGGCGAAGGGCGCGGCGGCGCGATCCCGCAGCCGTTCCGCGCGATCTTGCTGAACGCGGCGGCGGCGCTCGGCACGATCCCGTTCGACGCCGTGAAGCCGGGCGCTGCGCTCGCGGCGCTATGTCCCGACGTGCGCGTGCTGCTGATCGGTGCCGGCGAAGACACGCGCATGCCACCCGACACCGTGCGCGCCATTTTCGACGCGTTGCCGACCCAGGCCGATCGCAAAACGCTGTGGATCGACCCCGGGGCGAAGCACGGCCACGTCTGGGGCCACGACCCCGAGGGCTACCGCGCGCGCCTCACCACGCTGATCGGCCAACTGCTCGCACCGCGGTAATGCGAGGCACCGTCACTTCGCGTCGAGCTCCTGCCGCAGCACGGCGGCAATCGCATCGGCCACGAGTTCGTTGCCACGCCGGTTGAAGTGGCAGCAGGCGTCGATGTAGAGCGTCTCGGCGACGTCCGCAAACACCATCGTGAGGTCGTGGAACGACTCCGCTTCGGCGACGAGCCGCGCCCCCGTCGCGCGCAACCGCGGGTAGCCCGAGAGAACGCCGGCGCGATAGGGCTGATCTTCCTTCCAACACTTCTCGCGCTCCTCGTCGGACAACACCTTCGAGCCATCGACGTACTGGTTCGGCTGCAGGAAGTGGAAGTAGCGGATGCCGTGCGCGCGGCACAGCTCCGACATGAGTCGCGAGCTGCGCTCCCACGTCGCGACGAGGTCATCCATCGTTGCGTCACTGCTCGCCGCGGAATAGTCGGGTCCCTGCGTCAGGTAGGAGGCAGTGGTCGTCGGTTTCTCGCGCAACTGCGTCACGCATGCGTCCACTTCGCGGCGCAACGAGGCGTCGCGCGCTCGCCACAGCAGGTTCGCGACCGCGGAGAAACGCGCCGCCCCTTGCGTGAAGGCCTTCGCCCACCCGATTCGATCCTCGCCGATCACGCTCAGCCGGCCGAGGGCCAATCGCGTCGCTGCGTCGGGGAGCTTCTCGATGCGCGCCGCCCAGCGGCGCGGATAGGCCGGGAACGTATTCAGCTTCGCGTTCTCGTGCGCATGCAACGCGACCTCGTTGAAGCCGTCGAGTTGGATCAGCAGGTCGAGCTCGCAGCCGATGGAGAGCATCCACGACAGCGCCATCGCCTGCTGCGGCTGCTTCCAGCCACCGGCTGCCGCGACCACGAAGCGCACCTCGCGCCCCTTGGCGAGGTCGAGCGAGCGGATCGCCGCCGCCAATCGAGCGGTCCCCTCTTCGGAGAAAATGTAGGCCACGGAGCCGCCGAAGAGCCCCACCAGCAAGGTGCCTTGCGAACGGCGCGGACTGCCCATCGCGCACTCTTCGATCCGAAGCGTGGGCACCTCGAATGGCTGGCGGCGCTCCGCCGAGCGCAGCTCGAGCGCGTAGCCGAGGTAGGGGTGGATCACCTCGCGGTAGGGTCCGGAGCGTTGCGCCGCGCCGCCGCGAAACGAGTCGGGCAACGGCGTCGATTCGATGGCCGCGTTGCGGTCTGCCGCCCATCGCTCGTAGGCGAACCACTCGCCATCCAGCGCCCGCAACGCCGCAAGAGCGCCGATCTCGGACACGACGCCGAGCAGCGCGACCAAGGCGATCGCATAGACGAAGCGGCGAGAACGGCTGCGGCGTGGCGGCGGCACCGAAGGAGCATGCGCCGTGGTCTTGTCGACCGGTTCGTCCATCACGAAGCGAGCTCCTGCGCCAGCCGCCCACGTGGAGCGTTCTTGCTCCGCGCGGGCGGCGCAGGTTAACCAGCCGGTCAGCCGTTGATCTTCGTGATGGCCGCCTTCGCGGCCGCGGCCAGCGTCGGGTCGGGGTCGGCCATCAACTCGAGCAGGAAGGGGAGCGTCTCGGGGACCTTGAGCGTGCCGAGCGACTCGATGGCGGCCTTGCGCAGCTCGATCGTCGCGCCGCTGCGCGCCTGCTTCACCAGCGCCTCGGCGGCGCTCGTCGCGTCGAGGCTCGTGCCGGCCTTCAACCGCTCCCACTTCTGCGCGCTCTCGAAGTAGTACTGCAGCGCATCGAGTGACGCCCGCGCCGCCTCGCGCGTCTTCGCGTCGCCGTCGCGCAGCAGCTCGACCAGCAGCGGAATCGCGGCGCGATCGAAGATTCGGCCGAGCGCCATGGCCAGGTTCAGCCGGACTTCCGAATCCGGGTCCCGCACCAACGCCGGCGCCGCATCGAGCAGCTGCGTTGGATAGCTCGCGACCATGAAATACACCGCCCTTCCCCGCAGCGTGGCAGCCTCGTGGTGCAGCAGCGCGACAACCTGCATTCGCACCGCCGGGTCCTCGGAAGCGAGCAGCGCATACGGCAGCCTAGACTGCGCCTGCTGGCTCAGTCGGCTCGCACGCGCCAGCACCTTCGGCAGCAGCGCGGCGGGCATCGCGGGCAGGTTCTCGACGATCGAATCGGCGAGCGGCTCGAGTTCGATCCCGGCAACGACGAACTCCTCCCAACCAGGGCATTCCCCGCCGACGTAGAGACTCACGCGGCGCTCGATCAGATCCCAGTTCTGCGTCGTCGCGATCCCGACCAGAACCTTGCCGAAGGCGCGACTGAGGCGCGCCCGATCGTCGGTTGCCGGCGCGTTGCGATCGAAGAAGCTCGGCAGGTACTGGAGGTCGTGCCAGAACTCGGGCGCCCCGACCGCGGCGCACTCCGTCAGCACCTGCTCGAGCGTGGCGACGTCGTAGCGCGGCGCCCACTGCGGGGGGTACCCGCTGGCGGTGCTGTTGCAGACGAGCGGCCCAAGGTTGCCGAGATTGAACCCATCGGCGCCCGTGGCTTTGGCCAACCCCGCTCGATAGGCCGCCGCCATCCTCTGCGGCAGTTCCGCCGCCCGGCGCTCCGCCAGCTCGATCACGACCAGCGATCGCGTCCCTGCGGGATCTTCCGCTGGCTGCTCGCCCGGACGCGGCGCTTCGATCAGCGCCGGCAACGTCAGCAAGTCGAGCAGCACCGCGTCCGACGCGGCCGGCGACTTGCGGCGAAGAAGTTCCCGAACACCGACGGCGTAGTCACGCGGCGAGCGGCCGAGCAGTCCAACCAGCGCACGGTCGCCGGCCGGCAGGCCGAGCTTCAGAAGCGCCCAAAGACAGTAGACGCGGGCTGGATTCACTTCTCCCGTCGCGAGGAGCGCTTCAAAGCGGCGCACCAGTGCGTCGACGCACCGCCGCTGCGCGTCGGCCGGCAGCTCCGGGGCGCTCGTGATCAGGGGCTCGAGCACCGCGAGCGAACCGGCAACGCCTTGAATTGCCGCTTCGAGCAGCCCTGGCAGATCGTCGATCCGTGCGTGGGCTCTGACCCAGCCCGCAAACGTTTCGAAGCCGCCGAGCTGCGCGATGGTGACGAGGCTCGCGTGATCCTCCGGCCAAGGATCACCCGTCCCGGTCGTTTCGAGGCACGCCGCGAAGAACTCCCGGAAGCCCTGCTTCGCCGTGACACCGTCCGGCGCGTCGCCCGCGAAAACGGCGCGCGCTGCCGCCAGCAGCGTCGCCGCCGCCGGCACGCGATCCCAGTTCCAATCCTTCTCACGGACTCCCCGCGACCGCCAGGACGCTTCCCGCAGTTCCGGGTCGTTCAGCGATTGGCTCTGCAACGCTTCGAGCCAGAGTTCTCGCCCCTCCGCTGAACGGAACAGGAGCGTCTCCTTCAGCACGCTGCAGACCGCCTTGCGGACGGCGAGCGACGGATCCTCGAACGACGCGCGCACGGCCGCGAGGAGCGTCGGTGAAACGCCGCGCTGCTTGGTCGCCGGATCGCGCTCGGCAAGCCTCCACGCCAACTCGATGACGCGGGCGCGCGTCTGCTCGTCCGGGTCGTGTGCATGTGCCAGCAGCTCGCCTTCGCTCATCAGCCCCATCAGCTTGCGCAGCGCGAGCTCGCGCATCCGCGGGTCGGCATCGGCGCAGAGCAGCAGCAGCGCGCTGCGCACCGGCTCCTCGTCGCTCTTCTCTTGCGCCGATTCGAGCAGCGTGCGACGCAACACGACATCCGGGCTCGCCGCGATCTGCCGCACCTGCGCCGCCGCCTCTTCGCCGCCGATCGCCACGATCAGCCGCATCACGGCCGCCATCAACGGCGTCTGATCGGCGAAGGTCGCGACCAGCGTTTCGAGTCCCGGCAGCGTCGCCTTCCCGAGCCAGTAGACGTCGAGGAACGGCGGCTTCTCGAGCGAGAACTCCGGTGGCACGCCGTTCGTCATCGCGAGGCGAAGGTTCGAGATCGCCGCGTCGACGCGCTGCATCACGCGCTCGTCGAGGTTGCCGTGGTCGAGCAGCCGCTGCGCCTGCGCGCCGGTTTCGCCGCCCAGCGCGGCCGCGAGCTGCAGCGCCGTGCGCGCCTTGTCATGCTTGCCGAGCCGCTCCAGATTGCGGCTGGCTTGCAGCCACGACTTCGCCCGCAGCTCCGAGTCGAGCGTCTCGTCGCCGCCCAATCGTTCGAAGAGCTGCGCCGCGCGCACGAAATCGTGCTCGCTCTCCTCCGCCAGGCGCGCCTGCTCGAAGAGCGCCTTCGGGTGGTCTGTCGCCTTCGGTGCGGTCGCCTGCGCCGCCACCGCGGTGGCGGCGGCAGTGGCGGTCAGCGCCAATGCCAGCAGCCCGCGCGCAAAGTTCCCGTGCATCCTCATCGCCTGATCCTCCAGGGGTGACTTCCTCGACCACCCCATCTGACGCGTGCGTCACCCGCCGATTGCCCGCCTGCCGTCAATCCCGTGTCAACTCCTGGTCAAGCGGCGCGCCTTCACTCCGCCACCAACCGGTAGCCGACGCCGTGCACCGTCAGCAGGTGGCGCGGCGCCGCGGAATCGAGCTCGAGCTTCTGGCGCAGGTTCAGCATGTGGGTGTCGATCGTGCGCGCGCCGACGTGCTCGCCGCCATCCCACGCCAGCTTGAGGAACTGCTGGCGCGTGACCACGGTTCCGCGCCGCTCCCACAACAGCGCCAGCAGCGCCGCCTCCTTGCGCGACAACGGATGGACCTCGCCGGCGCGGCGCAGCTCGAACGCGGCAAGGTCGACTTCGCACTCGCCCACCGTGAAACGAGTCGGCGCCACGCCGCCCGCTTGCGCTTCACCGCCCTCGTGGCGCTCCTCGCGCCGCAGCAGGGCGCGCACGCGCGCGATCAGTTCGCGCAAGCTGAACGGCTTGGTCACGTAGTCGTCGGCGCCAAGCTCGAGCCCGAGCACCTTGTCCGCTTCGCTGCCGCGAGCGGTGAGCAGCAGCACCGGCAGGGTCGATCCGCTGCCACGCAGCTCGCGCAAGAGGTCGAGCCCGCTGCGGCCCGGCAACATCAGATCGAGCACGAGGACGTCGAAGCGCGGCGCCGCCATCGAAGCGGTCGCGCCGCGCAGCTGCTCGCGCCCCTTGTCGCCATCGCGAGCGACGGTGACCGCGAAGCCCTCCTGCGTGAAGGCGTCGTTCAGGCCGATCGACAGCGCGCGATCGTCCTCCACCAGCAGCAGCCGTTTCATCACGCGCCTCCTCCGCGGTCGACCGGCAACGTCAACTCGAAGCAGGCGCCCGGCCCGCCGTCGGGCGGCGCCATGCACGCGAGCTCGCCACCGTGGCGACGTGCCAGCGTGCGCGCAAGGTGGAGCCCGAGCCCCAATCCCGGGGTCGCGCCATCGCCTTGCGCCGCGCCGCGCACGAACGGCTCGAAGAGGGACTCCCGATCGGCCGGCGCGATTCCCGGCCCGCGGTCGCGCACCCTCACGGCCACGCGGCCGTGGAGCGACGCCGGCGGCGGCGGAGCGAGCGTGACGACGACCGAGCCGCCCGCCGTCGCGTACTTGCGCGCGTTGTCGAGCAGGTTGATGACGATCTGCGACAGCGCGCCGCGGTCGACCGCCAGTTCGAGCGGTTCTTCGGGCAGTTCGAGCGTGACGGTGAGCCCGTCGCGTTCGAGCAACGGCGACACCCGCTGCACGACGTCGCGCAGCAGCAGGTCGACCCGTTGCGGCGCGATCGCCAACGCCCGCTCGCTGCGCTCCAGCGACGCGACGTCGAGCACG
This sequence comes from Planctomycetota bacterium, assembly GCA_031409275.1. Taxonomy (GTDB): domain Bacteria; phylum Planctomycetota; class B15-G4; order B15-G4; family SIAN01; genus SIAN01. Next base: position 187,582 of record JANNXA010000033.1, on the reverse strand, counting down.
TTCTCGATCAGGGCGGAGAGGCGCTCCGCTTCGCCGGCGAGCAAGCGGTGGTACTCGTCCTGCTTCTCGATCGTCGCTCGCCCCTCGACCAGCAGCTCGGAGAGCAGGCGGATCGAGGCCAGCGGCGTCTTGAGTTCGTGCGTCACCGAAGTGAGGAAACGGCCGCGCGCCGTGATCGTCGCCGACTCGCGCTGCACGGTGCGAAGCACCAGCCACAACGCCGCGACGAGCGCCCCGCCGAGCACGACGAGCGTCGTTGCGAGCGCGCCGGTCGATGCGAAGAAGCCGGGCGCCGGCAACGGCCGCGGCAAGAGGCCGAGTCCCGAGGCGATCGGCATCGCGGCAGCCGGCAGCGGCTCGCCGACGACCAGCCGCACCGCGCCGCCGGGCGCCAGCGTCGCGTCGTCGAGATCGAAGCCGTTCGCATTCGCGCGAGCGGACGGCAGCAGTTCCGCGAGCGAGCGCCATGCGCCGCGGCCGCGGCCGGCGCGAGCTGGATCGGGCTGGTAGAGCAGCCAACCCTCCGCGCACGGCTCGACGAGCGGGGCGCGCCGCTCGGATAGGCGCGCGAGCTGCGAGGTGATCCGCGTGGAGAGTTGTTCGCGTTGCTCGACACGCGCCGCAGCGACCGCGAACGGCGCATGCGGCGACGTCGTCTCGACCGCGCGCGCCAGCAGGGCGACCCGCACCGACGGTTGCAGCGAGGCGAGCGCCGCGTCGGGCGCCGCGAGGAGCGGCGCGTCGGGAGCGTGCGCAAGCGCGAGGAGCAGCGCGCCGGCGAAGACGGAGGCGTAGGGCGGCGGCCCCTCGATCGGGTGAGGTGGCAGCAGCGCCAGCAGTTCGTTCAGGAGCGCGTCGCGGCGCGTGCCGTCGCCCGCGCGCGCCGCCGTCCAAGCGGCGGAATTGAGCACGTAGGCGAGCTGCCGTGCCGGCTGCTGTCGCGCGAGCTCGATCGCGCGATCCAACGCCGCCGTCGCCGCGGCAGCGTCGCCCTGCGCCACCGCCGCATCCGCTTCATCGAGCGGCGCCAGCAGGAGAGCGGCGAGGTCGAGGTCGGGATCGAGCGAGTCGAGCGGCCACGGCTGCGTCGACTCCGGCCACCGCAGCACGCCATCGACGAGCTCGAATCGTGCGGGATCGAGCGGGTCGGTCGGCAGCGCCTCGGGATCGGCGAAGTGGAGCTGCAGCGCGCGCGCGGCGCTGAAGACCGCCCGCTCAGCGGCACCGCGAGCGAGCGCCTCGCTGTCGCGCGCGCTGCGCCACAAGCCATAGCCGCCGGCCGCCAGCAGCCCGGCGGTCGCGGCAAGCAGTAGGACGACGAGGCGCGCGAGGCGGCGGCTGGTACCGGTCATGCGCCGCACCGTAGCGGCGGCGCATGCGCGATGGTCAAGGAGTCGTCAAGCGAAGCGGCGACCTCAGCTCTTGGCGATCTCGAGCGTGAGGGTGCGAGTCGAGGTGGTGCCGTTGCGCCCGAGCGCCTTCAGCGTGATCTCGACCTTGCCGGCGCCCGTCGCGTGGAAGCGCCAACGGCCCGCCTCATCGCGCTCGACGTAGCCCTGGCCTTGCTGCCAGCCGCCCACGACGAAGTCGACCGCGGCCGCTGCTCCGCTCGGCTCGCGGGCATCGACCTCGAGCGCGAGCGACTCGCCGGCCGTGACGTTCTGCAGCTCGGCGCTGAAGCGCTCGATGGTCGGACGGGGCAGCGGCGCGCCGGCGGGAAGCGCTGGCAGCGCCAGCGCGCGCGCCGCGATGGACTCGACGATCGGCCGCACATCGACCGCGCCGACCGCGTCGGGATCGAGATCGACCACGCGGAACTCGAGGTTGCCAACCACGAAGGCGAGCCAGCTGATCTTGCTGCCGTCGCGGCCGCCGTAGCCGATGTAGCCGAGGTCGCCGGCGCGGATGCCTCGCGACGCCGCGGTCGGCAGCAGCTTGGTGGACTGCACGAAACCGAGGTGTCGCAGCAGGGTCGCGTGGGCGGTCGCGACTTCATCGGCGACCGCCAACTCGACCAGCACGCGCGCGACGCCCGCCGAGTCGCTGAACTTGCGCGACACGCCACTGGCGTCGTACTCGACCTTGGCGCCGACGAGTCCGGCGAACGTGAGGTCTTCGAGCGCGAAGCCGGGGCGCCGTTCGCCGCTCGGCCACTCGGCGGCGAGGTAGCGCACGCGCGCCGCCTCGATCGTCGGGTCGGACGGCGTCGGCGCGGACTGCGCGTGGAGCACGCTGGCGCCCAAGCCGGCGAAGAGCGCGGCGAGGGCGAACACGCGTCCGAGCGAACCGAAGAGCTTGCTGCGATCCATCGGGGTCTCCTCTTTCGTTCGCTCAGTCGACCTTGGGGAGCTTCTCGGTGTACGTCGAGATGGTCCCCTTCGCCAACAGCGCCTCGTAGTTCGACCAGTCGCGCAGCACGTTGTAACCGGGGGTTCCCGGCAGCTTGTCCGGCGTGCCATCTTCGTCGACGCACAAGCAGGCGTCGGAGACGGTCAGGCCGGCGTCGTCCGTGATGATGTGGTGGTAGCTGAAGCCGTGGCTGCCTCCCCACACATCGAGCGTGTAGTCATCGCAGCCGATGCCCCAGATCGCGCGCAGCGTCATCGAGCCGAGGTGGAACAGCTTCATGTTCGGCACGCCGAGCATCGACAACATCACCGACGTCGTCGTGGCGCAGTCAGTGCAATTGACGAACTGACCGAGATCGTGGCTGTTCAGCAGCTTCGAGAGGTGGACCGTGCCGGTGCCGCCGTAATGCGTCGCACCGCCATCCCCGCCCTCACTCGGGCAGTCGTAGTGCACATCCTCGATCGCCGTGAGCAGGCTGCCCTGCTGCCCGAAGTAACCCTTGATCAGCGCCTCCGTCACCTTGTCGTTGCTGTCCATCGTGAGGTTGAACTCGCGCTGCCACGTGTGCAGGTAGTCGAGCACCTCGACCCACGGACCGCTGTACTGGGTGCCGGTGCCGCCGGTGGCCCAGTAGGGCTGGTCGAGGATCGTGTAGATGCGGTGCTGGGTCACGAATCGGCCCGGCACCTCGGTCCACGTCGTTGCACCGGTCGGGCGGTACTCATAGCTCCAGGCGATCGTGCGATCGACGCGCGTCGCGTTCGACGAAACGGCGCCGCCGATCAGCGTCGCGGTGCCGTTGGGAGCGATGGTCGTCGCCGTCGTGGTCCAGGCGCCCTGGCCGTCGACGCCGACGATGCGCAGGTCGTAGCCGGCGACCGGGAACTTGCAGGCTCCCACGGTCCCGTCGTTGCGCACGCAGTTGGAGCCGAACTTCACGGTGAATTGCGGCACCGCACCGGCGCGATAGCACAGCGGATAGTTGTGCCAGTCGTTCTCGTAGATCGCACCGCCGCCCGAAGCGAACTCGAGCGCCGGTTCGTCCGTCGTCGTGTGGATCGCCGGAGCCGGGCGCGGCGTGCCGTCATTGCGATCGAGGTTGGAGAGATCGCCGGTCTCGGCGCGGCTGAGCCACTCGCCCGTCGCCGGGGTCGCATAGAAGGTGTAGCTGCCGTTCTTGCGGAAGTAGACGGTCTGCCATTCGTTGTTGGGAACCGTCGCCTCGGCCGTGATGGTCGTGAAACCAAGGCGCACCAGGTCGAGGTCGTAGTCGAGCACGCGACGCTGGCCGCGGTAGTCGGTGGCCTCGACCTGCACGGTGTAGCCACCGGGATTGGCGAAGCTGCCCGCCGTCGTTGTGCCATCCCAGAAGTGGCGATGAACCTGCGTCGCGCTGCCGGGTCGCTTGCCGGAGAAGAGGGTGGCCACGGTCAGGCCGTTGCCATCCTTCACGGTGACGCGAACGGTGTAGAGATTGGCGCTCGGCAACAGCGAGTACTGCACCTGCGCGCCGCCGTTCTCGAGCTTGGGGTCGCAGATGCGAGTCGTCGGGGCTGCGAGCAGGAACTGCAAGCTGCCGGTGCCGGGACCGCCGCCCGGCGGCGCCGGTGGCACACCCTGGCCGAGCGCGGTCGATCCGCCGCTGCTCGAAGACCACGCACCCGTCACGACGCACGCGACCAGCAAGGCATGGCGAAGCAACATTCGCGAGCTCCGTTCGAAACGTAGGAAGCGGTCGGAGGGCGTTTCGCGCGGCCGGGGAGCCTATCACCGCTCCTGGAAGGGCGCGACCCATTACTCCAACGTGACTCCACGTGCCACCGGCGCTTTATTCCCTTCGCCGACCCTGGAGCCGCTCTTGCACCGCACCCGCCCGTCCGTTCGCTGCCCGTTCGCGCGACCTCGACTCGCGCTGCGAGCGTGGCTGCTCTGGCTCGCGATCCTGCCGTTCGTGCTCGGAGCAGCGGCGCGGCCCGCCTCCCAGCCCGGCGAGGACGCCACCAGCGAGCAGCTGGCCGCCTTCACGAAGGCGTTCAAGAGCACCGCCAAGCGGCAGAAGGACGCCGAAACGCGCGCCGAGGCGATCGCGCTGCTCGGCGATGGCGACGGACCTCAAGTCGCAGAAGCGCTGGTGGAGCGCTACTCCGACCTCGCCGACGAATTGCTCGCCGCGCAGCTTCGCAAAGGCGAGGTCGACCTGCAGATCGCGACGTTGCTGCAGGGCCAGGAGTTCGGCAAGCGGACCTTCGACCCGAAGATGAAGTCTGCGCACGACGCCTTGTGCGCCGAGACCAAGGCGCTCGGCAACACCATCGACGCGCTGTACGCCCTGCAAAGCAAGCTGCTCGCGCGCGCGGAGCGGCTCGAAAGCGACTCCGCGATCGGCTGGCTGGTCGACCACGTCATCGGCCAGAAGAAGCTGCCGCTGTCGCTCAAGCTCTTCGTCGCGCGCGCCGCCGGCCAGCGCGGCGAGCCGTTCGCCGCCGCGTTGATGAAGGCCCTGGCGAGGGCGACGCAGGCCGAAGAGCTGGCGGTGGTGCTCGAGGGGTTGGCCGGATGCGAGCGGGCCGCGCAGCCATGCGCGCCCACGGTGTTGAAGGCGCTGCAGCACGAGGATGCGGCGGTGCGCGAGCAGGCGGCATGGGCGCTGGCCCACCTCGCCGCGCCCGAAGCGATCGAGCCGTTGATCGAACGGCTCGCGGTCGAGGAGGGGCGCACGCAACGGCGAATGGGCATCGCGCTCGAGATCCTCACCGGCCAGCAGCTCGGCGATTCCTCGAACGCGTGGCGCAACTGGTTGGCGAAGGAGGGCGCGGAGTTCGTCGCCGGCAAGCAGCCGCTGTCGAAGGGGCGCTCGAAGCTCGCGGACGCGCTGACGGCACCGGCCGATCCGAAGAAGGGCGTCTACTACTACGGCATTCCGCAGGAAGGCAAGTCGATCGTCTACGTCATCGACTGCTCCGGCTCGATGCAGGTCTCGATCAAGAACCCGCCGAAGGACACCGGCCCTCCCGTCGACGCCGGCGCCGACAGTCGCATGGAGGCGACCAAGGAGGCGCTGATCGAGGTGCTCGGGAAGCTGACCAAGGGCGACAAGTTCTCGATCGTCTGCTTCAACGACGTGGTCGTCCCCTACTCGAAGGGGATGCTGGTCGCGACGCCGGCCGAGATCCGCAAGGCGCAGGATTGGGTGCGCGCGCTCCAGCCGCTGCAGACCACCAACATCCACGACGCGCTCGAGCAGGCGTTCGCGTTGGCGGGCCGCGGCGCGCAGGACAAGTACTACAAGAGCGTCGTCGACACGATCTTCCTGCTGACCGACGGCTCGCCGACCAAGCCCGACAACACGCCCGACTCGACCGAGCGCATCCTCGAATCGGTGCGACGCTGGAACCCGACGAAACACGTGGTGATCCACACGATCGGCATCGGCAAGGCGCTCAACACGACGTTCCTCCAGCAGATCGCGAGCGAGAACGGCGGCCGCTTCGTGCAGCAGTAGCCGACTCGCCGCAGCCGGTCGGCTCGCAACTTGCACTCGAGCCGCGAGCCCCTCGCGCCACCCCGCTCCCTGGAGTCTCCGATGTCTTCCACCCCGCCACCGAACCCGACGCCGGACGCCGTGCGCGACACCGTGCGCGAGGGCTACGCCAAGATTGCGCGTGGCACCAGCGCGCTGCCGCTCTTCCAGGGCACGCTGCCGAGCATGGGTGCCGCGCCCGCCGCCGACACCGCCAGCGGCTGCTGCGGCCCGACCAGTGCCGGCAGCGGCCAGGGCGGCTGCTGCTCGGTCCCCGCCGACGCGGGCGCGCTGGCGCAGGCGCTCGGCTACTCGACGGAAGAGCTCGCCGCGCTGCCAGAAGGGACCAACCTCGGCCTCTCGTGCGGCAATCCGCAGGCGATCGCGGCGCTGAAGGAGGGCGACGTCGTCCTCGACCTTGGCGCCGGCGCCGGCTTCGATCTTTTCCTGGTGAGCAAGAAGGTCGGCCCGAGCGGTCGCGCCATCGGCGTCGACATGACGCCGGAGATGGTGAAGCGAGCGCGTGGCAACCTGGCCGGTTGGCAGCAGAAGACGGGACTCTCGAACGTCGAGTTCCGCCTCGGCGAGATCGAACATCTGCCGGTGGCCGATGGCAGCGTCGACGTGGTCATCAGCAACTGCGTGTTGAACCTCTCGCCCGACAAGCCGCAGGTGTGGCGAGAGATCGCGCGCGTGCTCAAGCCCGGCGGCCGCGTCGCCGTCTCCGACCTCGCGCTCGAGCAACCGCTGCCGCCCGCCGTCCTCGCGATGGTCGATGCGTTGGTCGGCTGCGTCTCCGGCGCAGCGCTGGTCGAGGAGTCGCGCGCGTGGGCGAAGGCGGCGGGCCTCGCCGACGTGCAGCTCACTCGCAAAGGCGACTACCTCGCGACGCTCGAATCGATGGGCGACCCGCTCTACGCCGAGATCACGCGACAGCTGCCGGCCGGCCGCACCGCGAAGGACTACGTGACGAGCCTGCTGGTCGCCGCGAAGAAGCCGGCGGCGGCGCAGTGAGCGACGCCAGGCCGACGCGCACTTCCCGTCTCTTCCTCGCGCTCAACTTCGGCGCGCTGTTCGTCACGATCGGCGCCTGGCTTGCGCTGCAGCTCGCGGTCCGCCATGACGGCACGTCGAAGCAGGCGGGTTACGGCTTCATCGGCTGCTACGGCGCGCCCAAGTACGAACCGTGGCTCGACTGGCACTTGGGCAGCCGCCGCCTCGTATTGCGCGCGGCGGTCGCGAAGGCGGCGTGGCTGTGGCCGCTGGCATCGGGCGAGGACGTGCGGCGCGGCGCGGAACAGTTGCTGATCGAGAGCGCGTCAGGGGATGACGCGACCGACGTCGCCGAAGCGGTGGAGCAAGGGCAGCTCGATCCCGCCTTCGGTGCGCTCCACTTCGCCTTGAGCTGGAGCGAGCGCCACGACTCTCTGCCGGCATTCCTTGGCGAGTGGCTCGACGGCGCACCCCATCAGCAGCTCTTCGCGACCGTCGCGCTGACGATGCTGACCGGCACCCGCGACGAGCGCTTGGAGGCTCACCACTACGAGCCGCTGCCGCTCGACGGCGACGCGACCGCGGTGACGGCCTCGCTCGAAGCGACGGCGCAGACGCTCTTCCAGACGCCGCTCGCCGATGCGGTCGCCGCCTGGCGCGCCGACGTCGCCGACGCCTCGCAGCGCCCGCGCGGCGAGATCGTCGCGCTGCTCGCCATCTGCCCGCGGCAGTGGAGCCTCTTCTAGCCGGCTCAGCGCAGTGCGCGCAGCGCCGCGTCGACCCGCGGGAACATCGCCTCGATGTCGGCCAGCGACACGGCGCCGATGCTCATGCGGAACCAGCCGTCGTCCTGCTTCGAACCGAACGCCTGGAACGGCACGATCGCGCAGCCGGCCGCGTTCAGCAGGTAGCGGCGGATCTCCTCGTTCGTGTGCAGGACGAAGTTCTCCTGCGTCCGCTTGCCGGCGAGGTCGAAGCGCGCGGTGAGGTAGATGGCGCCGGCGGGAGCCAGCGCGTCGACCGGCAGTCCGGCGCTCTTCAGCGCGGTCAGTCCCTTGAACAGCGCATCGAGGCGCGCCTGCTCGGCCTTCTTGCTGACGGCGTGGAAGTCGCGGATCACGTCGGGGCGATCGAGCAGCTGCGCGGAGGCGATCTGCTCGGCGCGCGGCGCCCACGCACCGACGTGGCCGAGGATGTTGCTCATCGAGGCGATGACGTCGCTTGGACCGACGCACCAGCCGACGCGCAGCCCGGTGGCGGAGAAGGGCTTGCTGAGGCCGTCGACGAAGATGGTGTAGGGGCGCATCTCCGGCCGCAGCCCGACCGGCGTCACGTGCTTCACGCCGCCAAACGTCAGCATCCAATAGACCTGGTCGTACATCACGTAGAGCGGCCGCTGGCTGGTGCCGCGGCGCGCGTTCTCTTCGAGGACCATGTCGCAGATCGCGGAGAGCACGTCGGCGCTGAAGGCCGTGCCGGTCGGATTGAGCGGCGAGTTGAGCGACAGGAGTCGCGCGCCGCGGATCGCGTCCTGCAGCTTCGCTCGCGTCGGCAGGAACGAGTCCTCCGGCGAGCAGACCACCGCGCGGCCGACCGCGCCGAGCTGATGGCAGTAGTGGTTGTTGTTCCAGCTCGGCACCGGATAGACGACCACGTCGCCGGGATCGACCAACGAACGATAGGTGCCGTAGATGGCGGGTCGCGCGCCGCCGGTGACCAGGATCCCTTCGATCGGGTAGTCGAGGTCGAGCTGCGACTTGTAGAAGCGCTGCAGCGACTGGCGCAGCGGCATCACGCCATCGGAGGGCGGGTAGTTCGTCTCGCCGTTCTTGATCGCGGCGGTGATGGCGTCGCGCAGGAAGTCGGGGATCGGGAACTGCTTGCTGTCGAAGTCGCCGACGGTGAGGTTGCAGATCGTGACGCCCGCCGCCATCTGCGCGCGAATGTCCGCCGCGATCTTCAGGATCTCGGAGCCTTTGAGGCCTGCCGCCATCGTCGCGAGCCGGCCGACCGGCGCCTTCACCGGCGGCGCCGCGTTCCGCTTGGCGCGTGACTTCTTGGCGGGCGAGCGCTTCGCGGCCACCTTCTTGGCGATCGTCTTCTTCGCCGCGGGCTTGGAGCTCGGCTTCTTCGCGCCAGAGTTTCGGGTCGCGGTCGTCATGCTCTTCTTGGCCACGCGGGGCTCCTGCAGGCGATCGGCGAAGGTCGGCTTCGGGTCGAAAGGGGCGGACAGGTTAGCGACCCCGCTGCTTCGCGCGATCGACTGGCTGCGGCATGCTGCCACCGCACGAGCCGCCCCTCTCCGAGTGCAAGGATCTTGCGGATGACGCCGTCCATGGGCCTTCCCTACCTGGCGCTGCTCGCGGCGTTGCAGGACCCCGCCCCCGCTCCGCAGGTCGACCCGGCGCGCCCGACCGTCCCCGTGGCCCCGGTGGTCGTCACGCCCACTCGCGGCGAAGAGTCGGCCCTCGAGGTCCCGGCCAGCGTGACCGTCCGCGATCGCGAACGCATCCGGCGCATGGTGCCGCAGAACACCCCCGACGCGCTGCGCGGGGTGCCCGGCCTCACGATGCAGAAGAGCAACCAGGGGGCGGGCTCGCCGATCTTGCGCGGTCGTTCGGGCAAGGACGTGCTGCTGTTGATCGACGGCCAGCGCTTCAGCAACACCACGTTCCGGCGCAACCACCAGTACCTCAACACCATCGACCTCTTCGCGCTCGAGTCGATCGAGGTCGTCCACGGTCCCGCCTCGGTCCTCTACGGCTCCGACGCGATGGGCGGCGCCGTCAACTTGCTGACACGGCAGCGCTCGATCGAAGGAGTGAACGACTGGGGCGGTCGCGCCTGGTTCCAGCACCAGACCGCGAACGAGGGGCTCGTCGGCCACGTCGATGCGAACGCCGAGTTCGACGGCTGGGGCTTCTTCGCCGGCACGACGTCGCGCCATCTCGGCGACCTCTCCGCCGGCCGGGTCGGCGGCGATCCGATCGGCGCGGTCGACCGCGGCGGCGAGCAGGAGCCGACCGGCTACCGCGAACGCGACCTGAACTTGAGCGTCACCCGCGAACTCGGCGACCACGACACGCTCGACTACCTGCTGCTCTACAGCCGCCAATGGAACGTGCCCGCCAGCGAACGGATCATCGCCAACGACGAGAATCCCAATCCCTCGGACCTCGGGCGCGACTTCGATCCGCAGCGGCTGCGCTGGCATCAACTGCGCTGGCGCCACGACGACGAGGGGGCGCTGCTCGAGTCGATGCAGGCGATCGCGAGCCTCAACGCGCCGGTCGAGGGGCGCCGCCGGGTGCGCACCTCGACCCCCACCCTCACCAGCGTCGAGCGCGACGAGCTCATCGCGCCCGGCCTCTCGCTGCAGGCGGGGCTGCGCGTCGATCCGGCCCATCTGCTGACGGTCGGCGGCGAGGGCTACTTCGAGCGGGTGAACTCCGACGCCTACACGATCGACTCGACGGTGGGAACGGTCACTCCCAGCGCGAACGGCCGCTTCCCCGATGGCGCGCGCTACGACACGCTCGGGGTCTACGTGCAGGACGAGTGGCGCTTCGGCGACGGCTTCGAGTGGGTGAATGGCGTGCGTGCGTCACGCATCGCCGTCGACCTCGACTTCGAAGGGCTCACGGTCGGCACCGCCGGTCCGTTCGGCAAGTTCGACGAGCAGCACGACGACGTCACGTTCGCGACCGGATTGAGCAAGACGCTCGACGACGAGCGGTCGCTCTACGCCTCGTTCTCGCGCGGCTTCCGGGCGCCCAACCTCGACGACCTTGCCGTCGTCGGTGACTTCGCGGCGGGCAATCGCGTGCCGAGCTTCGACGTCAATCCTGAGAAGGTCTGGAACCTCGAAGTCGGTGCCAAGCAATCGAGCGCTCGCACCACCGCGCAGGCAGCGCTCGCGGCCGCCTGGTACGAAGACCTGCTCACCAACGAGTTCGCCTTCAACTCCGGCGGAACCGACTTCTTCGTGGTCGACAACGCCGATCGCGCGGTGATCTACTCCGCCGAGCTCGGCCTCGCGCAAGTGGTGATCGACGTCGATCCGGTGGGCTTGCGCCACACGCTCGAGTTGCAGGCCGCCGCCAACTTCGGCCGCAACACGAGCGCGAACGAACCGGTCAGCAAGGTGCCGCCGCCCGATGGCCTGCTCGCGTGGCGCGTCGACGACGAGAGCGCCGGCCACCCGTGGTGGGCCGAAGCGTTCGCGCGCGGCGCCCTCGCGCAACGTCGCCTCGCCGCCATCGACAAGAGCGATCCGCGCTTCCCCGACTCCGGCACTCCTGCCTGGTGGACGTTCAACCTGCGCACCGGCGTCGAGCTCACTCGCGCCGCCGCGCTGACACTCGCGCTCGAGAACCTCTTCAACTACCGCTACCGCATCCACGGTTCCGGCATCGATGCGCCCGGACGAAATCTCATCACCGCCGTCGAGTGGCGCTTCTGAGTCGCAGCCCGGATCGGAAATTGCGCGAGTAACACGGCGCGGGCGGTCTGGCGTCGCGTCGTTGAGACCGATCGTCTCGCTCATCTCCGCCTGGATCGTGGTCCCGCTGCCATGAAAAGTCGTCGGCTGATCGTCTTCGCCGGCGCGCTCGCCGCGCTGATCGTCGTCATCGAACGGGACGCGGTGACCCGCTGGTGGGTCGCGACGTCCGGCCGCGGAACGGCACGCATGGTCGATCGGCTCGATGCGCTGGCCCGCTCGGCGTCCGTCACCGGCTGCGCGGACGCCTTTCGCGCCTCCATCGACGAACGCGTGAGCCGATTCGCCGGAAGCACACCACTCGCCGACGAGGCGCGCCAGCGCCTGCGGCTTGGTCTCGACCTGATCAAGGTCGGCCGACCGGAGCAGGCGGCGGCGGAACTCGATCGAGCGACGCAGGCCGCTTCGCGCGATGGATTGACCGACCACGCCTTCGTGCGCGAGCTCGACCTGGCGCGCGTCACGGCATGGCTGCGGCTGGGCGAGGTCGAAAACTGCGTCGAATGCTGCAACGGCTCGTCGTGCCTCGCGCCGATCGCCGCAGCGGGCGTCCACACCAAACGCCGCGGTTCCGAGCGGGCCTATCAAGAGCTGCTGCACCATCTCGCCGACGAACCGACCGACGCCGACTCGGTCTGGCTGGTGAACCTCGTGGCGATGACGCTCGGAACCTGGCCCGACGGCGTGCCGCCAGCGTGGCGATTGGCCTCCGCGAGCTTCGAGTCGGAGTACTCGTTGCCCCGTTTCGAGAACGTCGCGGCGGCGTGCGGCGTGACGACGTCCGACCTCGCCGGCGGCGCCATCGCCGAGGACCTCGACGGCGACGGACGGCTCGATCTCCTGCTCTCGTCGCAGGGCTTTCGCGATCCGCTGCGGCTCTATCGCAACGAGGGCAACGGCCGCTTCACCGAGCGCTCGCATGAGGCGGGCCTCGACGGGCTGATCGGCGGGCTCAACCTGCTGCACGCCGACTACGACAACGACGGCGACGTCGACGTCCTGGTGCTGCGCGGCGCGTGGTTGAAGGACGACGGCAAGCTCCCCAACTCGCTGCTGCGCAACCGGGGCGACGGCACCTTCGACGACGTGACCGAGCAGGCCGGCATGCTCTCCTTCCATCCGACGCAGAACGCGGTCTGGTCCGACTTCGACGGCGACGGGTGGCTCGACCTCTTCGTCGGCAACGAAACGACCTCGGCCGGCGATCCGCAGCGCTGCGAGCTGTGGTGGAACGATCGCGAAGGCGGCTTCCAGGACGTCGCCGAGACCGTGGGCGTCGACCTCGCGGTCTTCGCCAAGGGCAGCTGTTCCGCCGACTACGACGACGACGGGCGACCCGACCTCTACGTCTCCTGCCGCGAGCCGCACAACTTCCTCTTCCGCAACGTGAAGTGCGACGACGCGCCAGGCTTTCGCTTCGTCGACGTGACGGCAGAAGCGGGCGTCGCGCGGCCCGAGAAGAGCTTCGCCTGCTGGTTCTTCGACTACGACCAGGATGGCCGGCTCGATCTCTTCGCCGCGCCCAACTCCGGCTTCGGCAACACGCCGGACGACATCGGCCGCTTCATGTTCGGACAGCCCACCAGCAGCGATCGGCCCGCGCTCTACCGCAACGAAGGCCATGGTCGATTCCGCGACGTCGCGCCCGAGCTCGGGCTCGACCGCGCGATCCTGGTGATGGGCGCCAACTACGGCGACCTCGACAACGACGGTTGGGAAGACATCTACCTCGGTACCGGCAACCCGAGCTTCCGCGCGTTGCTGCCCAACCGGATGTTCCGAAACGATGGCGCGCGCCGCTTCCAGGACGTCACGACGGCCGGCGGCTTCGGCCACCTGCAGAAAGGGCACGGCATCGCGTTCGCCGACTTCGACGACGATGGCGACCAGGACGTATGCGCCGACTTCGGCGGCATCTTTCCGGGCGACGACTTCCCGAGCGCGCTGTTCGAGAATCCGACGCAGGGCGCCCATTGGATCACGCTGCACCTGCGTGGCGTTCGAGCGAACCACTGCGCGATCGGTGCGCGACTGAAGGTCGAGCTCGAGACGCCGGCCGGGCCGCGCACGCTCCATCGTCTGGCCGGCACCGGCGGCAGCTTCGGCGGCTCCTCGTTGCGGCAGGAGATCGGGCTCGGAGACGCCACCGCGATCCGCTCGATCGAGATCCGCTGGCCTGGCTCGGGAACGATGCAGCGCTTCACCGACGTGCCGTTCGACCGCGCCTGGCGGGTGACGGAAGGCGAGGTCGCTCTCGCGCCGATCGCGCTGCGACCGTTCCATCTCGGCGCGAAGTAGCGGCGTCGTCGCGGCCATCTCCGGCATCGACGCCCCCTGCCGCAACTTCATCACGGCGCTCGATGGGCGTTTCTGAGCGACGCGAGCTCGCGCAACCGATCCGCGAGAGCCGCGAACGGCAGCCGGTCGAGCGGCAGCGAGCCGAGCCTTGCGGCCAGCCCGACGCGTGTTTCAGCGCGCAAACGGGTCGTGAGCCACGCGCGGATCGGTGCCTTGTGGGCAGCGGCTATCGACTGACGACTGCGCTTCGTGATGCACTCGAGGAACTGCTCGACGCACTCCCGTTCCGGCCTGACCATCGCCGGGCAAGATGAGGACGCAGGTCGCCGGCGCGCCAACCGCGAGCACGTTCGAGGCGTCGGGCGCGGGAAAGCCGTTCGCGGCAAGAGCATCGCGCACCCGCGTGAAGGCCACGGCCGCCGCGTCATCGGCGTCTTGGACGATCAACAACGTTCTGACTGCGGGTTCCAGGATCGAGCGCAACGACGCAAGGTCGCCGCGAAGCGCGTCGCGACCGTCGTACTGGAGGCAGTGAACCCCCTCGATCCCGTGCACGCGGCAGAGTTGCTCGAAAAAGTGGCGCTCGTCCTCCCCTTCACCGAGAACGTAGAGCGGCGCCGGCGGTGGACGCGTCGCCAGCGGTTTCATCGGATGTCGAGCCCCGTCGCAAGAGCTGCCTCGATCGCGCCCTCACCGAGGTGATGGGCAACGGCGCGCTCGCCGTCGTGCGCGAGGCGGTGAACGGCAAGTTCGTAGGGCTTCGACGCAGCGAAGGCGGAGCGCGCCGCCTCGAGGATCTCCCAGCTGTGGGTCGTCGCGAAGAGCTGCACGTCGAGCTCGCGTGCTGCATCGCGCACGAAGGCGAAAACTCGGTCGAGCACGCTACGGTGGAAGCTCGACTCGATCTCGTCGATCAGCATCATCCCGCTGCGCGCTTTGAACATTCGCATGGCCAATAGCGGGAAGCGCGTGAAGCCGTCACTGAGGAAGGAGCACGGCATCCGTCGGCCGAGGCCGAGATCGGCGTGGAGATATGGGCCGTGATCCGAAGCGGCCACCGAAATCGCCTGCAGACGTGGTTCGACATCGCGCAGCAGCGCGACGACTTTGTCCTGCCCCCCCGCCTCCTCGAGCTTGGAGAACCAGCGAGCGTAGTGCGCGAGATGGCGGGGCGGCTGGTTGGTGGTGATGACCGCGAGGGGAAAGTCGGGGACTACGTTCCCGGTGCGGCCCTGCACGCGTCCGGCGCCGAAGGTGAACGCACAGGCGCCTCGTGCGTTGTGCGCGGCATCGTCGAAACTCAACTGGACGACCCAACTCGAGTTGCTGCGCTGTACTGCCATGCGATGCCGAATCCCCGGCGGATCGTCCCGCAGCTCGTAGCGAACTTCGCGTGACCTCCCCGCGTGATCGCCTTTGTCGATACTCCCGCGCACGACGATCACCTTCGTCAAGTCGCGACGATGGAACAGCGATCCCACCGTGCGATCGTTGCTGCCGACGATCAGGTTGCAACGCGCCAACTCCCGCAGTCCGAGCGACTCGAAGCCGCGGAAGTTCTCGACCTGCAGGCGATCGAACATGGGCGCGAGTCTCCCGATCGCCGCACCTCGAGCGGGGAACTCGCTCCGGGCAGCGTCGCGCCGAACGATGTCTCTCCTGCACCGCAAGCAGGGGACACGCCGGAGTTCGACGCGTCACCGCTCGCACGACGCCAGAGACGTCATCATCGCGCGTCGGTGACAGCCGCGCCTGAACCGCCGTAATGGCCGCACAGCGCAACGACATGTTGAAGCCCCCGGCGGGCAAGCGCCTGACCACGCGGCGCGATGCCATCGCACGCCTTCGCATGGACGTCGGCACGGGAGACGCGCAGCGGTTCGATCGGCGATCTGGGCTGCGATCGATCGTCGCGACCCCTCGCTCGACGATCGCGTGCGCGCACCATCCGCAAGCCCCCTCCTCGGCCCGCGTTCGACCGAATCCGTCCGGGAAACGTGGCCCCTCCCTGGGCGAGCCTGAGCGCCCACTCGCCCGCCCCTTCGCATCAACGGTGCTCCTCCGGAGCGGGGCGAGCCACCACGGCGGCACGGGGTATGCGTCCCCACTTCCCGATCACATGGAAGACGACGGCGCGCCCCCCGCGTTGCGAAACGAGTGAACTGGTCGATGCATCGGCGGCGTGTCTCGCATAGGAATGAAAACAGGAGTTCCGTCGATGAAGCTCGATCAGCGCATGAGTCAACCGGTCATCAAGATCCAGGCCGACGATGACCTCAATCGCGCCGCCCAGCTGTTGTGGGAACACGATTGCGGCGCGCTGGTCGTCGTCGATCGCGAGGGAAAGCTGGTCGGCATGCTGACCGATCGCGACATCTGCATGGCCGCCTACATTCAAGGGCTGCCGCTCGCCGCGATCGGGGTACGTGTCGCGATGAGCGACAGCGTCGTGCGTTGCCGCGCCAGCGACAGCGACGAGGATGCGGCGCGACTCATGGCGACCCACCAGTTGCGCCGTCTCCCGATCGTCGATGCCGACGACCGCCCGCTCGGCGTCGTCGCGCTGTCCGATCTCGCGCACGCCGCGGCCGACAGCCGCGATCAGGCCGCGCCGCGCCGCGTCGTGGAAGCGCTGGCGGCCGTCACCAAACGGCGCGATGCGGACGCGAAGGCGAAGGCGGCGGCCGCCAACGGCTGATCGTCCGCGATCTTCGGATCCGATGATCGCCACGCCATGCTCGGCGCGCGGTCGAACTCGACGCTCCATCGGCCTCGCGCGGGCGTGGCGACATACACACCAATCGCTCCCCGCGCGGATGGACGCCGCTCGCGGCGCTGATCCAGGACGATCCCCATGGTGACGAGCCGCCGATCGACGAGGCGGCGCGCTGCGCCTCGATCGTCGCGTTGCTCGACGCCGGCGCCGATCCGCAGCGGCGCTCGTCGCTTCGACGAGACGAGGCTGCTGCTCGAGCGCTGGGCCGACGCAACGCGCGCGTTGGTCACGGCGATGTGGAACACGAAGGAGGAGTTCGCGCGCTTCGGCGAGTTCTGCCTGGCGCAAGGCGCCGACCTCGCGGCGGCGCGCAGCGCCGATCGACCGCTGCTGAACGACCTCGTTCGCTGGGGCAAGTTCGCGCCAGCGCTCTGGCTGCTGGGCCATGGAGCCGCCCCGAATCAGCCCGATGCGCAGGGATTCACGCCGCAGACCTTCGCCATCGCCAAGAAGCTGATCCGCGCCGCACGCGCCGGCCCGCCAGGGACCGACGCGGCGGCGGCCAAGCAGCGACCTATTCGAGGTCGCTCGGGTCGTTGAAGAGCGGGGTCAGGCTGATGCTGCCGTGGCCATGCATCGGATAGTTCGGCGCTGCGCGATTCACCGGATTCAGCACCGAAGCGGTGTCCTCCGGCGAGAAGAGGACGAAGCTGCGCAGGTAGGCCTGGATGTTGGCCCGGGTGGTGTCGCTGGCGGCGGCGTAGGCGTCGCGCGCCGACTGCGCCTCGCCACCGTGGCGCAGGATGACGTCGTGCAGCTGCGGGCTGCGGCCGTCGTGGCCGTACGGGGCCGTATCGGCGACGCCCCACAGCGGCTCGGTCATGAAGTGCGTCGTGATCGAGCCGTCGAAGTTGCGCTCGTGGAAACCCGGGCCGAGGTCGTGGCGCTTGAAGTCCGTGAAGATCCCTTCGACGAAGAAGGGTTGGCGCGCGGCGGACTGCAGCGGCGCGTAGCCGCTGCCATCGTCGACCGTCGCGTGGCGCAGCTGCGCGTCGGCGTAGAGGGAGTTGAACACTCCGTTGCCCTGTTGCGGGTCGTGCGCCGTCTCGACGTCGGCCACGCGACGATCCTCGTCGATCCAGAGGCCGCGCACGTGGCAGCTCGCGCAGCCGATCGCCTCGAAGCTCTTGCGCCCCGACTTCACCGCGCTGGTGATCTCGCCGCGTCCCGGCTTGAAGTAGTTCAGCAGGTAGAACTCGAGGTGATCGACGAGCGCGACATCGATCTCGTTGGTGACACCGTCGCCGTCGGGATCGTCGGTCACGAGGCTCGCCGGCGGCGCTTCGATGCGATCGATCGAGCCCGAGAGCAACATGCCGGAGGGCGTCACGACGTCACTGCCTTGGGAGGCCGCCCACGTGTCGGGATCGGGGCATTCGAGCCCCATCTCGGCATTGAGCGCTCCCACCACGAACTCGCGAATCGAGACGGTGCCGCCTTGCGCGAAGAAGGGGCGCACGCGCAGGTCGGGATCGACGCCGACCACCTGCGTCGTGTCGAGCGAGCCATCCGGGAATGCCGTCAGCGAACCGTAGGCGATCCCCTTCGCCGTCAGCGCGACGGTGGCGGATCGATTCGACGAGCGCGCCTGCGCGATCGCGTCGGCGCGCAACGAACGGAGCGCGCGCGTGATCTCGTCGGCGAGCATCTCCTGCAGCCCGAGACCGAAGAGGTGCGGCGCGTCACGGCTGTCGGGACGCGTGAAGACGTTGCCGCCGACGCCCGCCGAGCCGAAGGGCCGGCTGTGGCACGACGCGCAGCTGTCGGTGAGGCCGGCGCCGATGGAGCCATCGCGCTCGAGGTCCCCTTCGCCGTCGAGCGTGCGTGGACCGAGGCCCTGCGCCAGCGTGAACTTGCGTTGGAACAGCTGACGACCACGCCGGATCGAGCGGAACGGATCGCGTCCGATCAGGAAGCGCGACGAGTCGGGCGTGAACGCATCGCCGCGCCCGGCGCCGACCTGCTCTGCGAGCGACTTGTGGATGCCGGCGCCCTCGCGATTGGGCGCCTGCGTGAGATCGGTCATCTGCGCGTGAGCGCGAGCGCCCGCCAGCGCGATGCATCCAACTGTGAGGAACGTCTTCCCGCTTGCCATGTCGTAGCTCCTGCGTGACCCACCGCTCGTTGCCAGGCAGGTGGCAACCGCCAACGAAACGTGTCGAAGGCCGTGCAATGCTCGGACCATCGCAACCGCTACCGGAGCCGTCGCGCAAGGCCTCCCAGCGCGAAGTGCCCGCCGTCCACGCCCTGGACCCGATCGTGCGGCGCAAGTCGTCCTTGCGCGCGAGCGGCGCTGCTCAGCGCCACTCGCCCTGAAGCACGAAACCTGCCCACCAGTAGGGAACGGCGAACCGCTCCTGCGCCGCCATCTCGTCCTGCGCCAGCCGCAACGCCGCCGCCGGCGAACGCCCCTCCTGCAGCACGCCTCGATAGAAGCGGCGCATCAGTTCGGCGGTCGCGAGGTCATCCACCTCCCACAAGCTCGCCACCACGCGGGAGGCGCCGGCATGGAAGAAGGCGCGCGTCAAACCGACGAGCCCCTCGCCGGGGATGTCGCGACCCAGCGCCGTCTTGCACGCGCTCAACACGACGAGGTCGGCGGGCATCCGCAATCGAAACAAGTCCGCAAGACACAGAAGCCCGTCCTGCTCCGCGCCGTCGCGCGTGAGGAGCGAAAGGACCATGCCGCTGTGCTCCGGTTTCTCGACGTCGACGAGGCCGTGCGTCGCGAAGTGGACGATGCCGCAGTCGGCGAACGTGCCGGCGACCACCGCATCACGCGTCGCATCGAATCCCTCGAAGCGCCGCACGCGGCCCGGCTCGACCAGAGCGGCGATCCGCGCCGCCTCTTCGCCCGAGAACGGCAGTCGCGCGTAGCCCATGCGCTCCGCCGTCGCGGACGACGACGGCACGCCCTTCGACGCGCTCGTCAACCGCGGGTCGTCGCGCTCGAAGACGGGATCGGCCAGCACGGCGATCGGGCGCACGCCGGACGGCCGCGGGGCGGCCGAGGAGCGCACGATCGCGAGGACCGAGGCCGACGGCAGGAGGACCACCTCCTGGGCCACGAGCGCGGCGAAGGGCAGCGCAGCGAGGCGTCCCGGCGCCACGACGACGAGGCGGCGGTGGCGCCACTCTCCCTGCAACGCGCCTTCGACCGGGCCGAGCAGGAGCCGCCGGAGCTCGGCGAGCCGCGCCGGCGTCTGCGCATCGGCGGCGGCGATGCGCGCCTGACGCGAAGCGCCCTCCTCCTCGATGCGCCCGCTGCGGGCGGTCATCGCCGCGATCGCCGCGGAGGCCGACGCCTCCAGCGCAGCGCGCGGCGCGAGCCGATGCGCCTCCAGCGACTGCCGCGTGACCGCGAAGAGCCAGGTCGCCTCACGACCGAACGCGAATTCGAGGAGCACCGTCTCGTCGTCGAGCAGCTCGTGCTGGATCGCCGCCGCCGTCGACGGTCGCGCCGGACTCAACGCGGCGAATCGCGGCGAGCTGGCGCGCAGCCGCGTCTCGATCTCGCGCAGCTGGTTCGAGATCGCCTCGACCTTCGCCGACGCGGCCGCGGCTTGCGCCGCCGTCGCCGCGCCTTGCACCAGCTGATCCAACGCGGCGGCGGCGAAGTGGAGCTCCTGGGTCAGGCCGCGCTCCTGCGCGAGCAGCGTCGCATCGGCGCCCGCACGCACGTCGACCTTCGCCTCGGAGAGCAGGTCGAGCAGGCTGCGAGCGCGCGCCGCTTCGCTGACCTCGAAGGCGCGCGCCACCGCGGCGGGCTCGGGCGCTCCGTCGTGCCCTTCGAGCAGGACGTCGAGCAGGAGCGCGTAGCGGTCGAGCTGCGTCGTGAAGTAGCTGCTGCGCCAATCGTCCTGCGGCATGCGTCGCCGGAGCGACTCTCCCAGCGCCAGCGCCTGCTCCAGCTGGACGCGCGCGGTCTCCCGCTGTCCGATGGCGAAGGCGTGCGCCGCGAGCGTGCTGCGCGTCACCGCCTCGTTCGAGCGCAGGCCGAACGCCTCGACGATCGCGAGCGCCTGCTCGGAGAGGCGCATCGCGGCTTCTAAATCGCCTTGCGCGGCGACCACGTTCGCCAGCCAGACGAGCGTGCTCGACTCCGCCGGCTTCATGCCGAGTTCGCGCTCGAGCGCCAGCGCCGCCTCGAGCTCCTCGCGCCCGCGTTCCAGGTCGCCGTTCACGGCCGAACATTCGCCGAGGACCCTGCGCGCGGCCGCCTCGAAGGCGCGGTCGTGGATCGCCTCGGCGAGCGCCAGCGCCGCCGCGGCATCGGCGATCGCTTGGTCGAGATCCCCTTCGTGGCGGCGCAGCTGAGCCAGGAAGAGCAGCTCCGCGGTCTCGCCGCTGCGCTGTCCCGTCTCGCGCACGATCACCAGCGCCTGCTCGCTCGCCGCGCGCGCCTGCGCGAGCTCGCCGAGCTCCACCCAGGTCCTGCCGAGATTGTGGAGCGCCTGCGCTTCGCCGCGCCGGTCGCGCGACGCGCGCGCCTGCGCCAGCGATCGCTGCTGCGTGACCGCCGCCGCGGCGAAGTCTCCCACCCTCAGCTCGAGCCATCCCGACACCGTCAGCAGCTTCGTGAAGCTCGTCCCGTCGCGCGCCGGCGCCGCGAGGTCGCGCGCGCGCTGCAGCCACGCGGCGGCGGCGGCAACCTCGCCGAGCTCGAGGTGGGCGACGCCGAGATCGGTGAGCGTCACGATCTCGCCGTGCCAGTCGGCGGCCTCGACGCGCAACGGCAGACAGCGCTCGTACGTCGCGATGGCGGCGCGACGATCGCCGCACCAGCGCTCGAACCAGCCGCGGCGATCGAGCGTCTCGGCGATCCACTCGACGTCGCCGACCTCCTCGTGAATCGCCAGCGCCTCGTCGTATGAGGCGCGCGCCGCCTCGCGCTGATAGGCGGCGTAGGCGATCAGCCCGACCTCGCTCCGCGCGCGCCCCTCCTCGCGCCGTCGACCCGCCGCGCGCCACGCCGCCACCGCGGCCTCGGCGGAGCGTGCCGCCGCCGCGTCGTCATGCGCGACGCCGTCGAGCTGCGCCAGCGTGTGGAAGCAGAGCGCGGCGCCCTCGAACGCGGCGAGCGCGTCGAAGCGTGCGGCGATCGCGGCGAGCTCGTCGCGCGCACCGCGCAACGCGACGGCATCCCCGGAGATTGCGGCCCCCGTCCGTCGCACGCGATCGAGCGCCGCGAAGGCGTCGACCCGATCGGCGTCGCCATCCACCGCGGGCCGACGCTCGAGCAGTTCGATGCGGCAACGGCCGCGCCGCGCCGGCGCGCCGCTCTCCAACATCGCGACGTCGTCGTTCGCGATCGTGAGGAGATGGGTGCCGGGATCGGCGATCACCGCGGCCAATCGAAGCGACGAACCGTTCGGCGGCTCACCGAGGGTCGCCGCCACGACCCGTCCGTGAGGATCGAGGAGCTCCAGCCCGAGGCTGCGGTAGGGCCGTTCGGACGCGATCTCGACGTACTCGCCCGCCGCGACGTCGATCCGCAGCGCGTCGACGACTCCGGGCTCGACGCTGCGCGTCAGCGGCTGGCGCAACTCGAGCGGCGCCTCGTCGATCGGCGGCGCCGCAACGCCGGTCGCGACGACTGCCAGCGAGAGGAGCAGTGCGAGCCCCATCGCGACGCGGCTCAGCGGCGCACGATGCGGAACGACCAGCGCGCAAGCGGCACCTCGTCGGGTGGCGCCGCGGCGCTGACCAGCCCCACGAAATAGTCGGCGGCGGGAAGCTGCGCCGCCGGGATCTCGACGACGGCTCGAACGCCGTCCGTCGACTCGGTCGGCGTGGCGACGGCGCTGCCGACCCACGCCTCACCGCCCCCGACCGCGACCACCGACGCACGCCACGGCGGCGGCGGCAGCGCGTCGATGCTCGCCAACCGCAGCTCCACCTGCGCGGTGTCACTCGCGAGCGCCAACGTGGGCAGCGACCCGCCGCCGCGCGTGTGGACCGCGGGCAGCAGCAGCGACTGCGACGATCGCGGCGACGACTCCTCGCGCCAGAAGAGCAGCGCGGCGAGCGTGACCGTGGCCGCCAGCAGCGCCACCCGGACCATCGGCGGCCACGGCCGTCGCCGCACCGACGGCTCGCCGGCACGCGCCTGCAATCGCCGCGCGAGCTCGAAGCGCCGACGCAGCGGTGCGCTGGCGAGGAGGCGGCTCTCGACTTTCGCCTGCTCCACCGGGTCGAGGCGCCGCTCGAGCGCAGCCTCGATCAGCTCCTCCTCCGCGGCCTCCATCGCCGCGAGCGACTCGCCGCTCGCGAAGTAGGCCGATTCGAGCGCGGCGCCGTCCGCCTCGGAGAGTTCTCCGAGGAGGTAGGCGTGCCGCAGGTCGGGAGTAGGGTGGGGGCTCGTCATCACTTCACCGAAGAGTGTCCTCGCGACCCGAAACCTGTCGCTCTCGTTCGCGCACACAAGCTTCGAGCCGGTCACGCAGCCGCTGCACCCGGTTGCGCAATGCCGACTCGCTCAGCTGGAGCTGCGCGGCGAGCCGCTGGCGCCGCTCGATCTTCTCGCGACCGCGCGCCGTGTAGTAGCTCAGCAGCAGCTCCCGCGCGGGGTGCGGCAGCTCGCCGAGACACGCCTCGAGTGCGCGCCGGAGCGACCCCGCCGGGTCGTCGTCGCCGGCCGGCTCGCGAGGCGCCTCCACCTGCTCTGCCGCCGCGAGCCCCAGCGGTGGCGGCCGCCGCCGCGCGGACTCGAGCAGCACCAGCCGCGCGATGCCGAGCGCGAAGGCGAAGAGATCGAGCAGCGCCGTGCCCTCGGCCAGCTTGCGCACGACGCGATCGAGCACCTCGTCGACCTGCTCGTCGGGCCACGCGGCGCCGCGCCACTCGAAGAAGCGGGTGAGCGTCAGCCGCAGCCGTTCGAGCTCGGCCGCCGCATCCTTCGCGTCGCGGCCGAGCTGCGCCCGCAGCAGCTCGAGCCCGCGCTCCGACAGGGCGTCCGCTTTGCGGCGAGGCGACATCGCGGCGATCATCGGTCGTGGGGGTCGAAGTCGCAACGCCGGCGAGGCGCGGACCGTGCGCACTCTTTTTCCATCACCCGCGCCCACTGCTCCGTATCGGCTGCCTTGCCCTGAAGGAGACCCCCTGTGACCGATTCGCGCCCGAACCTCCTTCCGCGATCGCCACGATTCGTCCGGCGACTCGCGTGGCGAGGAGCGCTCCTCGTCCTCGCCACTTCGGGCGCCAGTCGGGCCGCGTCGTGCCCGACGGAAGAGCTCGGCATCGATCCCATCACGCTGTTGCAGTGGCGCGAGGCGTGCCGGTTGGTCGACGCGCACGAGGCGGAACTGTGGCCGGGCTATCGGCTCAGCGCGATCCCGGCGTTGCTGATGAACCCCGGCAAGGCGGAAGTGCTGCTGCGCTTCCCGCAACCGCCGCCGTCGTTCGTGCGGTTCAACGGCACCAACCCGCTCGGTGACGAGCCGCTCTTCGTGCGGCGGGGCGAAACGGTCTACACCGTCGGGATGGACACCACGACGCTGATCAACAACGTGCGCACGCTCGTCGTCACCGACCGCGGCGCGCGCGTTTCCATCGACGACTCCTACAACCTCTCGGTGCAGGTGCACGAGGGGTTCCACGCCTGGGCCGATCGAGGACTGAAGATCCCCGCCTACAGCGAGCTCGACATGGCCGACTACCCCGACCTCGAACCGGAGCGGTCGGCACGGCTGCAGCTCGAAGGCGATGCGCTGCTGGCCGCGCTGGCCGCGCAAGCGCCCGACGAGCGCGAAGAGCAGGCGCTGCTGTTCCTGGCGGAGCGCACGCGGCGGCGCGCGGGACTGTCCGCCGCCGTCGTGCGCGCCGAGGACAGCAACGAGACCAACGAGGGGTTGGCCAACTACGTCGAATGGCGCTCGCTCGAGCTGTGGCGCGACCACGGAATCTCGAAGGAGCTGGCCGCCGCCTGCCCCGCTTTCAAGGCCAGCAGCGAGCTGCCGGCCGCCGTCGAGCAGCAGTCGCTCCAGCTGAAGAGCCTCGCCCGCCACACGATGAGCGTGAACGGCAGCGAGTTCGGCACGGCGGTGGTGCGGCGGCGCGGCTACCTCTTCGGCGCCGCCATCGGCCGCCTGCTCGACACGCTGCTGCCCGAATGGAAACGGCGAGTGGCGCAGGGCGAGACGCTGACCGCGCTGCTCGCCGACGCACTGGGCCAGCCTTCGGCCGAGGAGCTCGCCGAACGCAGCGAAGCGCTCGAAGCGGACTCGAACTGGGAGGCCCTGGTCGCCGCGAAGGAGATCCAGGCAGCGCGCGCCGAACAGGAGCGCGCGCGGCGGATCGCCTCCGTGCTGGAGGGGAGCGGCACGCTGCTGCGCATCGACGTCTCGGCGTTGACGACGGCGGCGATGTCGCCTTCGAGCTACACCCCCTTCGGCGTGTTGCGGGTCGCGCCCGGGCAGCGGCTCTTCTCGATGTCGCCGACCCACTTCGACTTCGGCGCCGTTTCCCTGCAGACGAAGAGCGGCGACGTCGCGGTGATCGCCGACGACGAGCGCCATGAGCTGCTGGTGCGCACGCCGACGCCGACCGACGCCGTGGTCGCCGCATTGACGCGCCCCTCCCGCCCCGGCGAGCCGAGCTACGACGACGCCGCGCTGCGCATCGAGGGGATCGTGCAGGCCACCACCGTCGACGCCGACGGATCGGTGGTCGTGAGGATGGCGCCACCCCTACCGCGAAGGTGAGGCGCCGCTTCGCCCCTGCGAGTCACCGCGCGACGCGGCTAACGTCTCGCGCTCGACGTGGGGGCAGCGGGGATCGCGACAGTGGCGGGAGCGGCAGGGGCGGCGCGAACAAGTCCGGCGGCGGCCGATCCCGCCGCGGCGGAAGCGGCGCGCGAACAGTTGGCGGCCACCGTCCAGCGCGTGTGGGGCTACCCCACGCTGCGGCCGCTGCAGGCCGAAGCGATGGTCGCGTCGTTGCAGGGGCGCGATGCGGTGGTCGTGCTGGCGACCGGCGGCGGCAAGAGCCTCTGCTACCAGGCGCCAGCGCTGCTTCGCAACGGCGTCACCGCCGTGGTCAGTCCGCTCATCTCATTGATGAAGGACCAGATCGACGGGCTGCGCGAGAGTGGTGTCGCCGCCGGGATGCTGACCTCCGCGCAGACGCCTGACGAGCGGCGCAAGGTGCGCCAGCAACTGCGCGACGGCCAGCTGAAGCTCCTCTACGTGGCGCCCGAACGGCTGGTGCTCGACGGCTTCCTCGCCGAACTGCTCGGCTCCGGGCTCGCCGCGCTGGTGGTCGACGAAGCGCATTGCATCAGCCACTGGGGGCACGACTTCCGGCCGGAGTACCGCCAGCTCGGTCAGCTGCGTCGCGACCATCCCGAGATTCCGATCCAGGCCTTCACCGCCACGGCGACGCCCGGCGTGCGCGACGACATCGTGCGGCAGCTCGGGCTGCGCGACCCGGCGTTGCTGGTCGGCAGCTGCGATCGACCCAACCTCACCTACCGCTTCCAGCCGCGCGGCGAGCTGCTCGCGCAGGTGCTCTCGGTCATCAAGCGTCACCCCGACCAGGCCGGCATCGTCTATGCGCTGCGCCGTCGCGATGTCGAGGAACACGCCCTGGCGTTGCAGCGGGCGGGAGTGAAGGCGCTCCCCTACCACGCCGGCCTCGAGCCCGAGACGCGCCACCGAAACCAGGAGCAGTTCCTCAACGAAGAGGTCGACGTCGTGGTCGCGACGGTGGCGTTCGGCATGGGGATCGACCGCGCCGACGTCCGCTACGTCGTCCACGCCAACCTGCCGAAGGGGATCGAGCAGTACATGCAGGAGAGCGGTCGCGCCGGCCGCGACGGCCTGCCGGCGGAGTGCGTCCTGCTCTACGCCGCGTCCGACTGGCACTCGTGGAAGAACCTGCTCGAACGCAGCGCTCGCGAGGGCGAAGGGTCTCCGGAGGATGTCGACGCGGCGGTGAAGCGCATCGGCCAGATGCTCGCGTTTGCGGGCGGCGCCAGCTGCCGCCACCGCTACCTCGTCGAGCATTTCGGCGAGACGTGGGCGGACCGTGCGACCGGCGACGCCGTCGACGGTGCCAGCGAAACCACCGGCGGCTGCGGCGCCTGCGATGTCTGCCTCGGCGAGCTCGCGTCGCTGCCCGAGGCGACCGTCGTCGCCCAGAAGATCCTCTCCTGCGTGGTGCGCTGCGAGCAGCGCTTCGGCGCGGGCCACATCGCCGACGTGCTGCGCGGCGCCGATTCGGAGCGGGTGCGCCAGCACGGCCACGATCAGCTCACCACCTTCGGCCTGCTCTCCTCGCAATCGAGCCGCGAGATCCGCCACTGCGTCGATCAGCTGGTGGCGCAAGGCCTCCTCGCGGTCGCCGATGGCGACTACCCGACGCTGGCCGTCGCACCCAGCGGCCGCGAGGTCCTGCGCGGCCAGCGCGAAGTGAAGCTCTTCGCCCTGCCCAAGCTGGCCAAGACTTCGCGCGGACGGCCGACCTTGGCGCGGATGGCCGCCGATGACGAGGCGCTCGCCGTCGACGACGCCCTCTTCGAGACGCTGCGCAAGCTGCGCCGAGAGCTGGCTCACACGCGCGGCGTCCCGCCCTACGTGATCTTCAACGACCGCACGCTGGCCGAGCTCGCCGCGCGCAAGCCTTCGACTCCCGAGGAGTTCCGCGCCTGCAAAGGCGTCGGCGACAAGAAAGCCGCCGACCTCGGCCCGGCGTTCCTCGAAGCGATCGCAGCGCACGCCGGCACCTGACCCGGTTGATTCACACGCCAGTAATAAGAAGGGGATCGGCATGTCGAAACGCATCGCGGGAACCGCCACGGCGCTCTTCATTGCAGGTTGCCAGGCGACGCCGACGCCCGATCCGGCGCTGCCGCGTGCGCCAGATCCCTCCGAGCTGACGCGCCATTTCGACCTCGACAAGAACGACAAGAACGAGCGGTTCCAGCTGATGCCGCACCACGACACCTACGTGGCAGTGCATGGCGCCAACGACGCCAACCAGGCATCGAACACCAGCACCGACTCGAACGTGAAGCACGGCGAACTCGAGTTCCAGTTCAGCCTGAAGATGAAGGTGATCGAGAGCGACTCGAACGACCACCCCGACCTCTGGTTCGCGTTCACGCAGCAGTCGCACTGGCAGATCTTCCAGCCGTCTGCGCCGTTCCGCGAGACGAACTACGAGCCCGAGTCCTTCCTCATCCAGCCCGTGGGCCAATGGTGCGATTGGGGGGCGCTGAAGCTCGAGCTGGTCGGGGTGGGCGTGAACCACCAATCGAACGGGCGCAGCGGGCCGGAGTCGCGCAGCTGGAATCGCGTGATCGGCCAGCTCGGCGCCACCCTCGGCGAAGACACGACGCTGATGTTGCGACCCTGGTGGCGCATCCCCGAAAGCTCCGTCAATGACGACAACTCCGATCTCGAGCAGTTCATGGGGTCGGGCGACCTCGAGCTCGCCCACACATTCCGATGGGGCTTCAAGGAGCGGCTCCTCGCCTCGTTCCTGCTGCGCAACAACCTCGACTCCTCCGAGAACCACGGCGCAGTGCAGCTCTCGATCGCCTACCCGATCTTCAACGATCGGGTCGCCGTGTTCTGCCGGCTCTTCAGCGGCTTCGGCGAGACGTTGATCGACTACGACCACCGCCAGCAGTCGATCGCTTTCGGCATCAGTCTGCTCGATTGGGACTGACGGCGCCGCGCGAACCCACACCACGCGCCACTGCCGCTCGATCGGGCCGGCATCGAAATCGAGAATCGTGTCGATCCTCGCACGCTTCGATCGTCAGGAGGGGCAACGGCGCGACCGCAGCGCCCCACCATCCCTGGGAGAGCGACCTTGGCAAAGTTCATGGTGCTGCTGACCGACGACCCGTCCTACTGGGCGAAGATGACGCCGGCGCAGATGCAGGAAGTGATCAAGCAGTACGTCGCGTGGAGCATGCAGATGCATGCCACCAAGCGCATCAAGGCGGGCCACAAGCTCGTGGACGAAGGCGGCAAGCGCATGCAGAAGGTGCGCGGCAAGGTGAAGGTCACCGACGGGCCGTTCGCCGAGTCGCATGAAGTGATCGGCGGCTTCTACGTCGTCGAGGCCGACGGCTACGACCACTGCCTCGAACTGCTCGCCGGCCACCCGCACCTCGCCCACGGCCAGCGCATCGACGTGCGCGCGATCGAGGAGATGGGCGGTCGGCGGCGCCGCGCGAAGCCGTGACCGCAGCGGCCGATCCGCGCCCGCTCCTCGACCAGCTGGTCCGCGAGCAATCGGGCCAGCTGGTCGCCACGTTGACCCGGCTGCTGGGCGCCGCGCAGCTCGACCTCGTGCACGACTGCGTACAGGACGCGCTGTTGCAGGCGCTGCGTGTCTGGTCCTTCGAGGGGGTGCCGACCCGGCCGGCGGCGTGGCTGGCGCAAGTGGCGAAGCACCGCGCGCTCGACCATCTGCGCCGCGCCCGCATGCTCGCCGCGAAAGCGCCCGAGCTCGAACGGTGGGCGCAACGATCGGCCGCCGCGAAGCGGCTCGAACCGGCCGCCGCCGATGGCGCGCCTGCCGACGACGTGCTGCACTTGATGCTGCTGTGCTGTCATCCGGCGTTGAGCGAGGAATCGCGCGTCGCGCTGACGCTCAAGTGCGCGGGCGGGCTCGAAGTCGATGCGATCGCGCGCGCCTTCCTGGTCGACGAACGGGCGATCGAGCAGCGGCTGGTGCGCGCGAAGCGGACGCTGCGCGAAGTCAACGTCCCCTTCGCGCTGCCCACCGGCGACGAGCTGCGTTTGCGGCTCGATGCGCTGCTCGACGTGATCTACCTGCTCTTCAACGAGGGCTACTCGGCGACGCGCGGCGAGGAGCTGTCGCGTGCCGACCTCGTGCGCGAGGCGCTGCGGCTCGGGGCGCTGCTGGCGGACCATCCGGCGACGACGGCGCCGCGCGTGCATGCGTTGCAGGCGCTGATGCTGCTGCAGGCGGCGCGACTGCCCGCCACGCCGGACGACGCCGGAGAGCTGCGCATGCTGGCGGAACAGCCGCGCAAGGAGTTCGACGCGACGGCGCGTGCGCGCGGCTTCTGGCACCTCGCACGCGCCGCGACCGGCGACGAGCTCACCCGCTTTCACCTCGAGGCGGGCATCGCCGCGCTGCACGCGGGCGCGCCCACTCATGCCGCGACCGACTGGACACGCATCGTCTGGCACTACGACCGGCTGCTCGAATCGAACGCGTCACCGATCCACGAGCTGCATCGAGCCATCGCGCTCGGCAACGCACGCGGGCCGGCGGCCGCGCTCGCCGCGCTCGCGCCGCTGTCCGTGGAAGCGCGTCTCGCCCGCCACCCCACGCTGCCGGCGGCACGCGCCGAGTTCCTGGCTCGGCTCGAGCGCCGCGAGGAGGCGGCCGCCGCGCTCGCCGAAGCGATCGCCCTTGCAACGAATGGCGCCCAGCGCCGCTGGCTCGCGCAACGACGAGCCGCGCTCCTCGGCGCACCGCGCGGCTGAGAGCGGCGGCTACGATCCGCCGCCGGCGGAACCTTGCGCGTCGACGGGGATCATGAATCAAACGGGCTCGCGGCGGCGCGCGCAGGACGGCACGTGATGCGATCGTTGCTCCCTTCTCTGCTCGCCACGGCGCTCGCGCAGGAGCCCGACTTCGCGCGCGACGTGCTGCCGTTGCTGCGCGACAGCTGCCTCGACTGCCATGCGGGCGCGGAGCCGGCCGCGTCGCTCGCGCTCGATGGCATCACCGACGAAGCGCAAGCGCGCGCGTCGTCGGGCACGTGGCGGCGCGTGCGCGACAAGCTCGAGTGCGGCGAGATGCCGCCGCCCGACGCCCCGGCGGCCGACGCCAGGCTGGTGGAGAGGGCGCAACGCTGGCTCGCGGTGCGCCTGGGTACGGGGCCGGGGAGCTGGCCGCTCGACCCGGGGCGCGTGACGTTGCGGCGGCTGTCGCGATTCGAATACGCCTTCAGCGTGCGCGATCTGCTCGACCTGCCGCTGCCGCTCGCCGAGAAGCTGCCGCCCGACGAGGTCGGCTACGGCTTCGACACCATCGGCGACGTGCTGTCGCTGTCGCCGCTACTGCTCGAGAAGTACGCCGCGCTGGCCGAGGAGATCGCCGCGGCGGCGCTGCCCGGCGCCGAACTGCGCGCGTCGGCGATGCGCCGCTTCGAGGGCGAGGCGCTGCCGACCACGCTGCACGAGAACTACGGCGACGACTTCGGCGTCCTCTTCGCGCAAGGCAGCATCCTGGCCGAGTTCGAAGTGCCCCGTGCCGGCGAGTACCTCGTGCGGGCGCGCATGTCTGGCGACCAGGCGGGGCCCGACCCGTGCCGATTCGTGCTCACCATGAAGGCCGTGGCGTCCGAGCGTGGCGGCACCCCGGAACTGCTGCGCGGCGAGGTGGCTTGCGAGCGGCCGACGGCGGAAACGCACGAGTGGCGCGGCCGCATCGAAGCGGGTCGCCAACGCCTCGACCTCGCCTTCGTGAACGACTACTACCAGGCCGACGCGACGGACCCTGGCCAACGCGATCGCAACCTGCTGGTCGACTGGATCGAGGTCGAGGGGCCGCTCGATCCGATGCCACCCACCGCATCGGAACGGCGTTTCTACGCATGTGGAGCCGACCACGCCCATACGCGCGCCTGCCTTCCCGCGACGCTGAAGCGGATCGCGACGCGCGCATGGCGGCGACCGGTCAGCGAGCTCGAGCTCGCGCGCCTGCTGGCTCCCGTCGACGCCGCGCTGGCGGCGGGCGACACGCTGGTCGAGGCGACGCGCCTCGGCCTCTCGCTGATCCTGGTGTCGCCGAACTTCCTCTACCGCAGCGAGATCGACGCGCTGCCCGACGATCCGAGCGCGCAGCGGCCGCTCTCCGCGCACGAGCTCGCCTCGCGCCTCTCCTACTTCCTGTGGAGCAGCCTGCCCGACGAACGCCTGACGACGCTGGCCGAGCAGGGACTCCTGCGCGAGCGCGACGTGCTGGCCGACGAAGCGCGGCGCATGCTGCGCGACCCGCGCGCCCACAGCCTGATCAGCCAGTTCGCGGCGCAGTGGCTGCAGCTGCGAAGCCTCGCCGCCGTCGCGCCCGACCCGCAGGCGTTCCCCGACTTCGACGAGGCGTTGCGCGACGCGATGCGCCTCGAGACGGAACTCTTCGTCGAGGCGGTCTTCCGCGAGGGGCGCCCGCTGCGCGAACTGGTCGACGCCGACTTCACCTTCGTCAATGAACGGCTCGCCCTGCACTACGGCATCGCCGGCATCGTCGGCAGCGCGATGCAGCGCGTCCGCGTGACCGATCGCAGTCGCGGTGGATTGCTGGGCCACGCGAGCCTGTTGACGCTGACCAGCAACCCGACGCGCACGTCGCCGGTGAAGCGCGGCAAGTTCGTGCTGGAGCGGCTGCTCGGCACGCCGCCGCCACCGCCGCCGCCCGGCGTGGGCGCGCTCGATGACACCGCGCAAGCCGCTGCGACCGCGACGTTGCGCGAGCGGCTGGCGCAGCATCGCTCGAAGGCCGACTGCGCCGGCTGCCACGTGAAGATGGACGCGCTGGGCTTCACGCTCGAGCACTTCGGTCCGACGGGCGGCTGGCGCGATCGCGACGGTCCGCACGTCATCGACGATGGCGGCACGCTCCCCGACGGCGCCGTGCTGCATGGCGCGTCCGACCTGAAGCGGGTGGTGTTGGAAGGCGACAGCTTCACGCGCTGCTTCGCCGAGCAGCTCCTGACCTTCGCGCTTGGCCGCGGCCTCCTCGACGACGATCGGCGCGCCGTTCACGCTCTGGTGACCGGATACCGCGGCAAGAGCCCGAGCCTGGAGAAGCTGGTGGTCGACCTCCTCGCGCTCGACGCCTTCCTGCGCCGGCGCGGCGAGGCCCCTCGCGCATCAGCGCCGGAAGGACGATGATCGCGCCATGGCCCACTTCCTGACTCGAACGCCGCTCTCCCGCCGGACCTTCCTGCGCGGCGCCGGCGTCGCGTTGGCGCTGCCGTGGCTCGAAGCGATGCTGCCTCGCGCCGCTTTGGCGCGCGGAGTCGCCGCCTCCGCGGCACCGCTGCGATTCGCCTTCCTCTTCGCGCCCAACGGCAAGTGGATGAACTCGTGGACGCCCACCACCGAGGGGGCGAGCTTCGAGCTGTCGCCGACGCTCCAGCCACTGGCGGGTGTGCGCGACCGGCTACTGGTGCTGAGCGGACTGGCGCAGAAGAACGCCGAGGCGCTCGGCGACGGGCCAGGCGACCATGCCCGTTCCGCCGCCTGCTTCCTCACGGGGGCCCACCCGAAGAAGACCGAGGGGGCCGAGATCCACAACGGCATCTCGATCGACCAGGTGCTGGCCGAACGGATCGGCCACGAGACGCGCTTTCGCTCGCTCGAGGTCGGTTGCACGCCGCCGCTGACGTCGGGCAATTGCGACTCGGGCTATTCGTGCGCCTACTCGTGCAACATCTCGTGGCGCTCGCCGACGACCCCGCAATTGAAGGAGACCGACCCGCGCGCCCTCTTCGAGCGCCTCTTCGGCGCGACGGACGGCCTGACGCCGCAGCAGCGCGCGCGCCGCCTCGCCCGCAAGCAGAGCCTGCTCGACTACGCCCGCGACGATGCGACGCGCCTGTCCGTGCAGCTCGGCACGACCGATCGCCGGAAGCTCGACGAGTACCTGACGGCGGTGCGCGAGATCGAGCAGCGCCTCGCCAAGGCGGAGGCCGACGCGGCGACCCGGCCGGTACCGGTGATCGACCTGCCCGCCGCAATGCCCGCCGACCATGGCGAGCATGCTCGGCTGCTGTGTGACCTGCTGGCGTTGGCGTTCCAGGCCGACCTCACCCGGGTGGCGACGCACATGTTCGCCAACGACGGCGACAACCGCAGCTATCCGCAGATCGGCGCGCCCGATGGCCACCACGAGACGTCGCACCACCGCGACGACCCGATCCGGATCGAGCGCGTCGAGAAGATCGACCGCTTCCACGTCGAGCAGCTCGCCTACTTCCTCGGAAAGCTCGCCACCATGAACGAGGGCGACGGCACGTTGCTCGACCACTCGCTCGTGCTCTACGGCGCGGGCATCTCCGATGGCAACGCCCACAACCACGATGAGCTGCCGATCCTGCTGGCCGGCGGCGGCAACGGCACGGTGAAGAGCGGTCGCCACGTCCGCGTCGCGCCGGCCACGCCGCTGTGCAACCTCTTCCTTGCCTTGCACGATCGCACCGGGGCACGCGCGTCGAGCTTCGGGGACTCGACCGGACACCTCTCGGCGCTCGCATGAGTCGGCGCCACGTCGTCCGGTGCGTTCCAGCTCTCCTCGCGATCGCGCTGGCGCCTCACGCGGCGGCGCAGGAGACGACGCGCTTCCAGATCCTCACACCGGCGCGGATGAGCGCGGCGAATGGATCCACGCTGACGCTCGAGGGCGACGGCGCGATCCGCGTCGGCGGAGCGGTAGCGGCGACGGAGAGCCTCACGTTCGAGTGCCTCGTCGACGCCAACGGCATCACCGGACTGCGGATCGAGGCGTTGGCCGATCCGGGATTCCCTTCCGGCGGACCCGGGCTCGCGCCGAACGGCAACTTCGTGTTGAGCGAGTTCGTCGTCGAGCAGGCGCCGAAGAACTCCGACGGCTTCAAGACCGTGCTGCTCGAACGACCAAGCGCCGACTTCGAACAGGCGGCGTTCAACGTGGCCGCCGCCGTCGACGGCGCCCCGACCACCGGCTGGGCGATCTTGCCGCAAGCCGGGGTTTCGCATGAGGCGGTGTTCGAAACCCAGCACGACCTCGGCTTCGACGCCGGCGTGAAGCTCAAGCTGCGGCTCGACTTCAACCTCGGTGGCCAGCACATCCCCGGACGGTTGCGACTCGCCTACACGACGGCGCCGCGGCCGCTGCGCGCTCGCCGCGACCTGACCGCCGTGAACGAAGCGCAGGGACGCGTCGGGGCCGCAATCGCGCGCGGTGTGCGCTGGCTGCTCGACCAGCAGGAGCTCGACGGTTTGTGGGCGGCGCGCGCCGAGGACGTGAAGTTCGGCATGACCAGCCTCGCCGCCTACACGTTGCTCAAGTGTGGTGTCGAGCGCGACCACCCGGCCGTGCAGCGTGCCGCGACGCGGATCCAGTGCGAGCCGGCCAGCAGCGTCTACGCGGCGGGATTCGAGCTGCTCTTCCTGGCCGAGCTCCAGGACGAGGCGCTGCAAGGTCGCATCGAGGAGACCGCGCGCCGACTGCTGTCGTGGCAGCAGGGCGGCGGCGGCTACAGCTATCCCGCGGCGGCGCCGCCCGACTTGTCGAATGGGCAGTATGCGGCGCTCGGACTGCG
Organism: Planctomycetota bacterium; assembly: GCA_031409275.1. Classification (GTDB taxonomy): domain Bacteria; phylum Planctomycetota; class B15-G4; order B15-G4; family SIAN01; genus SIAN01. Next base: position 152,850 of record JANNXA010000033.1, on the reverse strand, counting down.
GGCCGCGGCGAAGCGCGGCGTGAAGATCCCGCCCGAGGCGTGGATCAAGCTCGGCGACGCGACGCTGACACACCAGGAAAAGGCGAGCGGCGCCTACGAAGGCGCAGGCTTCGGCTACTACCCGGGTGGCCCGCCGACGGGCTCCATGACGGCGGGCGGCACCTGCATCGTCAAGATCGTCGACGAGCAGCTCGCGAAGACGGGAGCCAGCAAGACCGCGTTCGTGACGGGTTGGCGCAAGGGGGTCAGCTGGCTCGATCGCAACTTCGCGGCCGATTCCAACCCGCGCAGCGGCGCCAGCTGGTTGTGGTATTGGCTCTACGGCGTCGAGCGAGTCGGCGGTTTGTGTGATGTGGCGGAGCTGGCCGGCAAGTCGTGGTATCGCGAGGGGGCGCGGATCGGCGTCGAGACGCAGAAGCCCGAGGGCTCCTGGGACGGCGATGGCGGTCCGCAACCGACGACCTGCTTCGCGCTCCTCTTCCTTGCGCGCGCGACCTCCGCGGTTTCGGGCGTCACCGTGCGCGCCGAGAACCTGTGGGGTGGTGACGATGCGCAGTTCGATGTCAGCCTGCGGGGATCGGGCGACGCGCCGCTGACGCTGTGGGTGTCGTCGTTTGGCGGCGCGGCGAAGCTCTTCGAGTGGCCCGGCGAAGCGGGTCAGGGGCTGCACGTCGACCACGTCACCTACACCGTCCCCGGCCGCGCGCTCTTCGGCGACAGCCGCGAAGCGCCCACACCGTGGCGACTCAGCGAGAGCGAGCCGTCCGGGGCGTGGGCGACGCCGGGCTTCGACGACGGCAAATGGAAGAGCGTCACCGGCGCCGTCGGTGATCCGCAGGCCACCGGCATCGCCGTGCGCACGAGCAGCGCCGCCGCCGAGTTCTGGTTGCGGCGCGAGTTCACGCTCGACGAAGCGCCGATCGTCGATCCGCAGCTTTTCGTTGCGGCGCCGGCGCTGCCGGCCGCCGTGCCGACGGCGCCGCTCCTCTGCCTCTTCGACGAGGAGGCCGATTTCGCGGCGAAGCTCACCGAAGCGAGCGCCGGCGGCAGCGTGGCGACCCGCGACGGCAACGCCGCCAACGGTCGCCTCTGGCTCGCCGTGCAGCCGCAGCAGGTCCACCACCCGGCGCTGCCGGGCTGGAACTTCCCAATCGCCAGCGAGCCGCGGCCCGGCGAGTTCCGCTACCTGCGCTTCAGCTGGCGCAAGGAGGGCGGTGGCGGGGTGATGATCCAGCTCGCCGTCAACGGCAGCTGGGGTGCGCAGACGGTCCGCCGTCATGCCGGCACCAACGACCTCGATTGGCCCAGCACCGCCCTCGATGACGACGCGCCGCGCGAGTGGCGCGCCGAAACGATCGACCTCGTCGCGGCGTTCGGCGGCGCAACGACGCTGACCGGATTGGCGCTGGTGCCGATGGCCGGCGGTCTCGCCGGCTTCGACGCGATCTACCTGGCGCGATCGCCGGCCGATTTCGACGCGATCCCGCGCTCGACCGCGGCGCATGCGAATGTCGTGCGCCCGCTCGTCGACGCGCTCCCGCCGGGCGCCGACGCCGTGGCGACGCTCGAAGTGCTGTTGAACGGGACGCGCGTCTTCTCGGCGAACTCGCCGATCGCACCCTACTCGCCCGTCCCCGCCGAAGCGCCGCTCGCCACCCTTCTTCACCCCGGCAAGAACGTGGTGGCGCTCCACGTGCGGCGCGGGGCGACCTTCGCGGGCGTCGACCTCGCGCTGCTCGATCAACGCGTCCTGGCGACGGTCGCTGGCGATCCCGCCCGACCGAGCGGTCCGGAGCGGTTCGCCACGCAAGTGAACTTCGACCGCAATGGCACCTACCCGATCCGCGCGCTGGTGCGGGTGCGCGGCGCGCCGACGCAGTCGCCCGCCGAGATGCTGTTCAGTTCGCCATTGGTGAGCGTGCCGATTCGCATGGCGAAGGACCCTGAACTGCTCGGCTACGCCGCCGACCCGGGGCGCAACCTGCTCGGCCCGGGCAACGCCACCGCGACGGCCTCCAGCCAGTTCGATGGCAACTTCGCTCCGGCATTCGCCGTCGACAACCTCACGTCGCGCGGCTGGTTGTCGGCCGACGGCGATCGCCGCCCGACGCTCTCCATCGAGCTCAAGAAGCCGACGCGCGCCGACACCGTCTGGATCACGCCGATCCAGCAGCGCGGCTTCGAGGCCGATCGCCAGGGATGGCGAGTTCGGCGGGTCGAAGTGGCGCTCGATCGCGGCAAGAGCGGAACGTTCGAGGTGCTGCTCCCGGCGGATGGACGCAAGGGCGTGATCCGTCTGCCGAGGGTGACGGTCGTGCGGCGCCTCGACGTGCGGATGCTGGACGTAAGCGACCTGCCGGCGGCAAAGAGCGCGATCGGGCTTGGCGAAGTCGAGCTGCAGCTGCGCAAGTAGCGGCGAGCCGCCGGCCGCGGGTGCGACCCGCACCTTCCCCGGGGCGCGGTCCGTCATTCGCTTCGCGTTCACTTGGAAACGGCCGTACTCTGCGACCGCTCCGCGGCCGACACCGTTGCATGGGCGGCACCCCGGCAATCGTTGCGTCGGCGCCGCTTCGTGACCTGCGTTTCGTCCCCCCCTCTCCGCGAGATTTCGCAGCGATGCGAGCTACCCCGCTAGCCCCGCTCCTCCTGCTCCTGGCCGCGTGCAGCGGCGACGCGAGCGGCCCGCGACCGATCACTGGCACGCGCGAAGTCGACGTCGTCCCGAATCGCGAACGGGTCGGGGCGACGAGTGCGGAACGGTTCGGAACGATGAGCGGCGCGCCGGGCGCCGGCAGCCAGAAGGCGCCGGCCCCGGAACTGGTGTGGGACAACCCGCCGGGCTGGACTGAGTTGCCGCCGAATGCGATGCGCACGGCGAACCTGAAGCCGGCCGGGAACCCCGACGCGGAGTGCTACCTGAGCCTGCTTCCCGGCGGCGCGGGCGGGATGGTCGACAACGTCAACCGCTGGCGCAAACAGATGACGCTGCCACCGATCGATGCGGCGGCGGTTGCGCAGTTGCCCAAGCAGGCGTTGCTCGGCCTCGATGCGGTGCGCGTCGACCTGAGCGGCGCCTTCGCAGGGATGGGCGACGCGCCGGGCAAGCCCGACTATCGGCTGATCGGCCTGCTGACGGCGTTCGGCGACCAGTCGATCTTCGTGAAGATGACCGGACCCGAGGCCGTCGTCACCGCCGAAGCGGCCAACTTCGATCGCTTCGTCGCTTCGCTGAAGCTGGTGCCCGCGGGCGCCCCCTCCGCGCGCAGCGACTCGGGTGCCGCGACGCCAAGCGGTGGCGCCGGAGCGGCGACCGGCGATCCAGCGGCGGGCGACTCAGCGCCGACTCCCGGACCCGCCGCCGGTCCCGATGGTCGGGTGAGCGGCACCAATCAGAACATTCGCTTCACCGGCCCGATCGGCTGGACCGCCGATCGCGAACGCGCCACGCGCGTCGTAACGCTGAAGCCGGCGGGCACCAAGGAAACGGAATGCGCCGTCTCGGTCCTCGGTGGCGACGGCGGCGGGCTGAGCGGCAACGCCGATCGCTGGCGCGGACAGATCGGGCTTGGGCCGATGACGGCGGCAGAGTTCGCGGCGCTACCGCACACGACGCTCGCGGGGCGCGACGCGGTGCTGATCGACGTGGTCGGGTCCTTCGAGGATTCGATGAACGCGCGCAAGATCCCGCAGGCGCGCATGCTCGGCGCGATCGCGCTGCTCGAGGGGCGCGCGCTCTTCGTCAAGCTGACCGGGCCTGAGGCTGAGGTCGACGAGAGCGTTCGGACCGGCTTCCGCGAACTCTGCGCTTCGCTGTCGGAGTGAATGACCACGCATGGGACTGATGAAGAAGCTCTTCGCGCTGTTTTCCTCGTTCGGCCTGGCCGCGGTGCTGCTGGTCTTGCTGCTGCTGCTGACGTGGCTTGGCACGTTGGAGCAGGTGGAGTTCGGCCTCTTCGAGACGCAGAAGAAGTACTTCGAGTCGCTGTTCCTCATCCACCATGCCGGGCCGTTCGTGCTGCGGCTGCCGTGGGCGGAAGTCACCTCGGCACCGCTGGCGACGATTCCCGAGATCCCGGTGCCGTTGCCCGGCGTCTATCTGCTGATGGCGCTGCTGACGGTGAACCTCGTGCTCGGCGGGATGATCCGGCTGCGCAAGGATCGCTCCCGCGCCGGGATCATGATCACGCACGTCGGCATCCTGCTGATGCTGGCGGCGGGATTCGTCAAGTTCCGCTGGTCGCACGAAGGCTCGTTGATGGTCTTCCCGCAGGAGAAGAGCCGCGAGTACTTCAGCTTCCACGATTGGGACATCACGCTGCGCGACGCCGGTGCATCCGGCCGCGTTCGCGAGCATGTGATCGCCGCTGAAGAGTGGCGCAACCTCGAGGCGGGCTCGACGCACCGCTTCACGGCGGACGATCTGCCTTTCGACCTCCTGGTCACGAAGGTCTTCCGCAACTGCCGCGTCGTGCCGCAGGGGCCGATGTTCAAGGGCGATGGGCCGGTGATCGATGGCTACGTCGTGCTGGCGGCCGAGCCGCAAGTCGAGGCGGAGTTCAACCAGCCGGGCGCCTACATCACCGTGGTCGAGAAGTCCTCGGGACGGCACGTCGACGCGATCCTCTGGGGCGCGCAGCGGCAGCCGCTGACCGCCGAGGCCGGCGGCAAGCGCTGGCTCATCGATCTGGGCAAGCGGCGCTACGAGCTGCCGTTCGACGTGCGCCTCGACAAGTTCATCGTCGAGTTCCATCCGGGCACGGGCATGGCGCGCACCTACTGGAGCAACGTCACGAAGTTCGACGGCAGCCAGGAGACGGCGCTCAAGATCACCATGAACGAGCCGCTGCGCGAGAAGGGCTACACGCTGTTCCAGACCAGCTGGGGCCCGCAGGACGGCAACGTGAACCAGCCGCTCTATTCGGTCTTCACCGTGGTCGAGAACCCCTCCGACCAGTGGCCGAAGTGGTCGTGCTACGTCATCGCCATCGGCCTGCTCCTGCACTTCTCGCTGCGATTGAAGCGCTTCATCCGATCGACCCGACGGCCGGCGACGACGCCCGCCGCGCAATCGTGAACCGGAGTTCGTCATGACACTCTCGATCGTCCGGAAGCTGTGGACGCGCCTGGCCGCGCTGGCGCTGGCGTGCGTGGCGACGACCGGTGGCGCGATCGCGCAGTCACCGGCCGTGGCGCCCGACGACCACGCGGGCCACGACCACGCGGCCGAGCCGCACGAAGTCCGCCGCGCCGCTCCATGGGATCCACAGATCGTCGAGCTCTTCGCCCAGATCCCGATCCTCGAGCAGGGACGCGTGAAGCCGCTCTCCACGTTCGCGGGCTTCAAGCTCCTGCAACTGAACGGTTCGCGCACGTTGACCTGGATCGACGACCGCGGCACGCCCGACGACAAGAACGACGACATCGAGAACAAGCTGACGCCGAGCGAGTGGCTGCTCGACTGCATGTTCTTCCCCGAAGCGTCGCGCCACTACCCGTGCTTCCAGCTGCAGACGTGGGAGCTCCTCGATGCCATCGGCGTCGAGCGCATCGGCGGCCGCAAGAAGCGCGATCGCTACAGCTACCTCGAGTTGTCGCCGGGTCGCCCGCAGCTCTTCGCGCGCGCGGGCGCACTCATGAACGATCCGGTGAAGCGCGAGGCCAAGGGGCGCAGCTACCTCGAAGAGCAGTTGATCCAGCTCGCGACGAAGGTGAACCAGTACGAGGGGCTGCTGGGCTCATTGGTCTTCGCGCAGCGCGAGTTCCTCGAGCTCCCGAAGGAGGCCTCGCTCGGCGATCTGCTCGGGAACGAATCAAGCACCCGCTTCTCGCTGCTGCTGCAGCACTCGAGCGAACTTGCGTCACGCCAGGCATCGGCCGGTGACGACACCACGCGCATCGCCATCGATCGATTGCTCCAGACCGCACAGCAGATGGCCGACTTCGCGAGCGTCCTGACTCTCTACCCGCCCGACGCCAAGCCGGCGCCGATGGTCAAGACGACCATGTACAACTCCGGCCCGGCACAGATCCGACCCGGCGGCAGCGACGAGGAGTCGTGGCTCACGCTGGGCGAGATCGAGCAGCGCGTCGCGAAGGGCGACGCCGCGCTCCTCGCGCTCCATCTGCCGGTGATCGTCGGTTGGGAGGACGCGTTCGACGCGCGCAACGACCCGCCGCGCATGAAGGCGGCGATGCAGCGAGTACGTGGCTCGCTGGTGGCGACCGCGACTGGCCGCGAGCAGTACGCGAAGATCGACAGCGAGATCGGCTACTACAAGGCCGACCTCTTCTTCCGCGCGCTCGTGCTCTACGTGCTGTGCTTCGTGCTGGTGGCGGTGGGCTGGCTCCTGCGCGCCGACCACAAGCTGAATCGCGCGCTGCCGTGGCTGCTCTTCGCGCCGTTTGCGCTGCACGTCGCCGCCATCGTCTGGCGCGGCTACCTGCGCGCCCGTCCGCCGGTCTCCACGCTCTACGAGACGATCCCGTTCATCACCGCTGCCGTCGTGCTGGTGGCGCTGATCATCGAGCTGATCGATCGGCGCCGCGTCGCGGTGGTCTTCGCGGCCCTGCTCGGCGCGGCCGGACTCTTCCTCACGCAGCGCTACGAGGTGAAGGAAGCGTTCGATCGCGGCATCGACACCATGCCGCAGCTCGTCGCGGTGCTCGACACCAACTTCTGGCTGTCGACCCACGTCACGAGCGTCACGATCGGCTACGCAGCCGGGCTGCTGGCCGGCCTGCTCGCGCACGTCTACATCCTCGGCAAGCTGTTCGGGCTGCGCCGTGGCGACCCCGATTTCTATCGCTCGGTCGCGCGCATGACCTACGGAGTGATCTGCTTCGGACTGCTGTTCAGCGTGGTCGGCACGATCCTCGGCGGCGTCTGGGCCAACGACTCATGGGGCCGTTTCTGGGGCTGGGACCCGAAGGAGAACGGCGCGCTCATGATCTGCCTTTGGGAGCTCGCGATCCTGCACGGACGCATGGGTGGCTACCTACGCGATCTGGGGATCTGCACCGCGGCGGTCTTCGGCACGACGATCGTCACCTTCTCTTGGTGGCACGTGAATCAGCTCGGGGTCGGGTTGCATGCGTACGGTGAAACCGACGGCGTGAGCTTCTGGCTGTGGACGACCTACGGTGTCGAATCGCTGGTCGTCTTGGCCGGACTCTGGCTGGCGCTCGAGGCACGCGCGAAGCGAAAAGAGACCCTGACGGCGGCGAAACGAACGGCCGGCGAGGCGACCTGACGGCCGTCGACCGGCGCGAAAAGGAAGCGCTCGCCGCCGTCTTTCGGGTCCTCAAGAATCGACATAAGTACATTTTGAATAAGTACTTATGTCATGTTCTGAAGTCTCGATCGGGGACCAAGGCCGCCTTCGATCGGTCGCCTCCGCGACCCGAGGCGCGTTCCGTTCCACGGGTCGCGGCACTGCGAGCGGGAGGACCCGCGAATGGCCGCGGACGCCCGTTCGAATGGCGCCATTCACGAAGCGCGCGCGATTTTCCCCCTTCCCCTGCAAGAGAACACGCTGCTATCGTCCCCCGGCGTCGGGCTGGTGCCTGACGGTTTCAAGGTCTTGCGATTGCGGTCGACCGATTTCGTCTTGGACAGGGTGGGGTGCGCGCGACGGGTTCTTCGTCGCCGCGAGTGTCACCACGCGCCCCAGATGTCGTCCTTCCCCGTGAACGCGCGGCTTCGTTCCGTCGGAACGCCTCGCGATGAGTCGATGGCAGAGCAATCTGCCCTCGTGCGGTCTCATCCGATTGCCCGTTGGGTTTCTTGAATGAATGGCCACAAGAGTGGCCGCCAGGAATTGCAGAGCTGGCTGCCCAGCCCGCGCTGCTGTCCGTTGACCGGAGATTGAGAATGGGCACGAAGTTGTATGTCGGCAATCTGCCGTACTCCACCACCAGCCAGGAGCTGAACGACATGTTCTCGGCTCACGGCGGTGTGAAGAGCGCGGACGTGATCATGGACCGCGAGACCGGCCGCTCGAAGGGCTTTGGTTTCGTGGAAATGGGCACGGACGATGAGGCCAAGGCCGCGATCGCGGCGCTGAACGGCCAGAAGATGAATGGCCGTCCTTTGACGGTCAACGAGGCCAAGCCGCGCGAAGAGCGTCCGGGTGGCTTCCGTCCGCGCACCGGCGGTAGCGGTGGCAGCGGCGGCGGCTTCGGCGGCGGCGGCGGCGGTGGTGGTTACGGCGGCGGCGGCGGCGGCGGCGGTCGCGGCGGCTTCGGCGGCGGCGGCGGAAGCCGTGGCGGCTTCGGCGGCGGCGGCGGCGGCGGTGGCCGTGGCGGCGATCGCTACTGAGATCGACTGCAGCGAAAGCTGACTCGACGTAATCCTCGGACGGGCTGGTGCGCGCAAGCGTGCCAGCCTGTTCGTTTTGGCCCTCAGCTCGTCGCGGATTCCAACGCGCGGAGCAGCGGCTCCACCTCGCGTTCGACGACGAGGTCGCTGAGATGGCGCGCGTCGACGAAGCCGGCGGCGACCGTGTGGGACAGGTGCGCGAGCAGCGGATCGAAGAAGCCGGCCACGTTCAGCACTCCGCAGCGTCCAGCGCCACGGCCGAGCTGTCGCAACGTCATCACCTCGAACAGTTCGTCGAGCGTCCCCAGCCCCCCGGGAAGCACCACGAATGCCTGGGCGCGCTCGATCAGCTGGCGCTTGCGCTCGAACAACGTCTCCGTGACGGTGAGTTCGGTCGGCCCAAGCCGCGGGTGCACGAGTTCCTCGGTTCGCAGGAAGGTCGGGATCACGCCGTGGACGCGCCCGCCTTCGGCGAGAGCGGCGTCGGCCACCTCGCCCATCAACCCGACCCGGCCCGCCCCCCAGACGAGGGTGGTGCCGCGTCGCGCGAGTGCCCGTCCGAGCTCCCGCGCCGCCGCGGCATAGCGCGGGTCACTTCCGACGCGAGAGCCGCAAAAAATCGTGACGGCGTCGAGCATCGCGGCAAGATAGCGCCCCATGGAAACGCACCTCCACCGTTCGCCCCGACGCCACCACGCCGCCTTCGTCCACGTGCTGACCGCACTCGCGCTGCTCGGCGTCGCAACGCGACTCACCGGCCAGAACGCACCACTCGCGCAAGCACGCTGGATCTGGGGCGATGCAAAGGCCACCGCGGACGGCAAGGACGAGTGGCTCCTCACGCGCACGTTCGAGCTCGGCTCCGAGCCGACGCGCGCGCTGGTCGCCGTCTCGAGCGACAACCGCTTTCGGCTGAGCGTGAATGGGACCGTCGCTGGACGTGGCGACGACTGGTCGCGCTTGACGACGCTCGACGTCACGGAGCTGCTGCGCCGCGGCCGCAACGAGTTCGTCGCGCGCGTCGCCAACGAGGGCGGTCCCGCCGGCTTCTTGCTGGCCGTCGAGGTCCGCTGTGCCGACGGCACCCGCCCGGTCGTGGTGTCCGACGAGGCGTGGCTCTGCCGTCCGTATGACCCCGACACCGCCAGCGCGCCGATGGCGGCCGACGCGGCGCGCGCGCGCGTCGTCGCCCCCTACGGCGCCGCTCCGTGGGGTGAACTCCACGCCCCGCCGGCTCCGAGCTTCGATCCGCTGCCCGGCTTCGTGATCGAGACGGTCGCCGACGGCTTCGGCTCCGTCGTCGCGCTGACCACCGCGGGTCCGCGGCGACTGCTGGCGAACGTCGAGGGCGGGCCGATCTTCTCGCTCGTCGATGCCGATGGCGATGGACGCGCCGAGGAGATCACGCCGTTCACGGCCGCGATCCAAGGCTGCCAGGGGATGTACTGGCAGGACGGCACGACCTGGTTCACCGGAGCCGGGCCCAACGGCCACGGCCTCTATCGCCTCCCCGAAGGTGCGACCGCGCCGATCAAGGTCGTCGCTCTCGATGGCGACCTCGGCGAGCACGGCCCGCATGCGATCGTGCCCGGCCCCGACGGCGCGCTCTACATCGCCGTCGGCAACCACGCGCGCCTCGGCCAGCCACCCGCGGCGGGATCGCCCTACTCGATCACCTACGAAGGGCATCTGCTGCCGACCTATCTCGATCCGCGTGGCCACGCCACCGAGTGCAAGGCACCCGGCGGCATCATCCTTCGCGTCGAACCGGAGAGCGGCCGCTGCGAACTCTTCGCCGCCGGCTTCCGCAACCACTACGACCTCGCGTTCGACGCGCGTGGCGAGCTCTTCACCTTCGACTCCGACATGGAGTGGGACGTCGGGCTGCCGTGGTACCGACCGGTCCGCATCGTCCACGTCGTGCCGGGCGGTGAATACGGCTGGAGGACCGGTTCGAGCGTGTGGCCGAACGTGGCCGCCGATTCGTTGCCGCCCGCGGTCGAAGCGGGTCGCGGTTCGCCGACGGGCATGTGCCTGGTCACGGGCACGCAGTTTCCGCGACGCTTCCAGGGCGCTCTTCTCGCCGGAGACTGGTCGCTGGGAGTGATCTACGCCTTCCGCGCGACGCCGCGCGGCGTGAGCTACACCGCCAGCACGGATGTCCTCCTGCGCGGTCACCCGCTGAATGTCACCGACCTCGCGATGGACGCGGATGGTTCGCTCCTCTTCGCGGTCGGCGGTCGTGGCACGGTCGGCGGCGTCCACCGTCTGCGTTGCGTCGATCCTGCGGCGAGCGAGCTGCCCGTTGCCGCGACCCCGGCCGTCGCTCCCGCTGCCGACCGCGACACCGCCACCAGCCTGGCTCAGAAACTGCACAGCGCACCCGTCGCCGCGCTTGCGACCGAACTCGCCTCGCCCGACCGCTTCCGGCGCTTCCTCGCCGCGCGCGAACTCGAGCGGCGACCCGCCGGCGAAGTGGCCGCGACCCTCGCCGCGGCGAAGTCGCCCATGGCGCAGGCCGAGAGCATGATCGCGCTGGCGCGCATGCGGCTGGTCGGACGCGCGCCGGTCGACGACACCGATGCCGCCGTCGTGCTGCAGCTCGGCGTCGTGCTGCTGGGCTCGCTCGACAGCGAATCGCCGCGCGAGCTCCGTCACGCCGTGCTGCGCGCGCTGCAGCTCTGGCGGATCGCCGCGCCTGACGCCAAGTTCGCCGGCGAGCAACTCCTCACCGGCTTCCCATGCGTCGATCCGGCCGCGAATCGCGACTGGGCCCAGCTGATCGCGAATGCCGCCCCGAAAGGCGCGGCCGAACTGCTGTGGCGCACCTTCGTCCTCGAGCCGTCGCGCGAGCAGAAGATCCTCTACGCCGATGCGCTGCGCTGCGTGAAGGAGGGGTGGCCCGCAGGCGCGCGCGTCGAACTGCACCGTTGGCTCGATGAGGCGATCCGCGCCAACTCCGGCGGCATGAGCTACGTCGGTTACCTGACCAACATCCGCGACGATGCGGACGTCGGACTCAGTGACAGCGAGCGGACGGCGCTCGATCAGGAGGCGGCCGAGCGGATCAAGGCGGCGGCGTCGGCACCGGCCGCGCCCGCCTCCGCCGCGGAGCCGCGCGAGTTCGATCGCGTCCTCACTTTCGTCGAGCGCACGTTGCACGCCCCGCACCGCTCGCCGCCTGACGGCGCGCTGCTCTACCAGCAGCTCTGCGCCAAGTGCCACAAGCGCGGCGACTTCGGCGTCGCGGTGGGCCCCGATCTCACCACCATCGGTTCGCGTTTCGGCGCCCGCGACCTGCTCGAGTCGATGGTCACGCCCTCGCGCACGATCTCCGATCAGTACCGCGGCGAGAACGTCTTCCTCAAGAACGGAGACGTGATCTCGGGCCTGCCGTTGATCGCCGACGACAAACGGGTCGTGCTGGTCGATGCGACCGGCAAGCAGGTCGAGGTGCTCGCCGCGCAGATCGAGAAGCGCAAGCCGGCCACCAAGTCGATCATGCCCGAAGGGCTCGCGGATGCCCTTTCGTTGGAGCAGATCAGCGATCTCGCCGCGTGGCTGCTGGCGCCGACGATCGAGCCGGCGGCGGCACAGCCGAGCTGGCGGCCCTTCCTCGACGGAATCGCGCCACAGGTGCCGCAAGGATGGAGCCTGGTCGACGGAGTGCTCGTCGCCGCCGACAACGACGTCAACGGCTGGACGGGGCTAGCGCCGACGGTCGGCGACTTCGCGTTCGAGTTCGAGGCGCGACTTGGATCTCCGACCCAATCGCTCGGATTCCTGTTCCGCCAGGCCGAGCCGCTCCGTGACGGAGTCGACTCGCGCGCGCCGCTCTCCTACGCCACCTATGCCGGAGGTTCGGCCTGGGGCCGCCTGACCGAGCCCGAGGGTCGCGGCGTCCTCGTGCAACCGCGCGAAGAGATCTGGTGGCCGTTGCCGGATCGCACCGGCTGGAACCACTTCCTCGTCACCGCCGTCGGCCCGCGCCTGACCGTCCAGCTGAATGGTTCCGTCACGGTCGACACGGAGGACCACGACGGTCGCCGCAACGGGACGTTCGGATTCGTGCTCGGCGATGGCAGTCGCGTCGAACTGCGCCAGCTGCGCCTGCGCGAGTTCACCCCCGGCCGCTGACCGAGCGGTTGGTACGCCGACTGCGTTGATCGGCGCGCGTTCGCCATCGATCGATGATCGGGGGTGAACGCGGCGTCCGTCCGTCCGACGCCCATTCCACTTCCTGGACGGCGCGGCGGAGTTCGTGACCCGGTGATCCAGCAGAACGATCCAGCGAATCGACTGCGCACCGCCTGGTGGGCGCCGCTGGCACTGCTGGCGGGCATCGGCTTCCTCGTGCAACTCCTGTGCACGGAATGCAGCTACTACACGGCGCCCCTGACCGCACAAGCCCTCGATCCGCGCCACCCGCGCCTGCGATCGAGCGGCGACGTCGGCCTCGCGCTTGGAGTCGCCGCGGTCGCACTGATGGGGATCAACCTCGCCTACCTCGTGCGTCGACGCCTCGTCGCCAGCACGCGGCTCGGCGGCCTGCGCGGCTGGATGGACCTCCATGTCGTATCGGGGCTACTCGCGGGAGGCTGCGTGCTGGTGCACGCGGCCGGTCACCTGCGCAGCGCCTCCGCCACGGTCGCGAGCGTGGCGCTCGGCGTGGTGCTCGCGACCGGCATCATCGGCCGCTACGTCCTCGCCCAGCTGCCCCGCACGCGCGAGGGGCGCGAGCTTTCGCTGGACGAGGCCCATTCCCGCTTCACGCAGCTTCGTACCCAGCTCACGGGTCTCGGTCTGCCGCCGCTCGAGCTGCTTCCGGCGGAGACGCAGGGCTCGCCGTCGCGCCTGCGCGCGCTCTTCGGCGTCCTCTTCGGCGACGCGAACGCGCGCGCCGCCCATGCGCGCTACCGCGAGCTGTTGCGTGAACGGTCACCCGACCCGGCCGTGCGGCGCCGCATCGAGCCGCTGCTGGCCACGATCCTGCGCGAGGCGCAGCGACTGGCGCGCCTGCGTGACCTCTCGGCCCTGATGGCTTCGTGGCGCTTCCTCCACCGCTGGCTGGCTCTGGTGATGGTGGGGACGGCGATCTGCCACATCGCACTCGCGGTGCGCTGGGGCTCGCTCGACTTCTCGAGGTGGTGGCGATGAGCGCGCGTGCCATCGTCTTCACGCTCCTTGGCCTCACCGTCCTTGCGCTGGCCATCAACCTCGCCCGCGTGGCGCCTAGCCCCGGCGATCTCTCCGCGGTTCACGCTGCCTTGCCCGAGTTGCATGGACTCGACGGTTGCGAACGATGCCACGCGCACGTCGGCGCGGTCGATGGCTGCACCTCCTGCCACGCCGAGATCGCCGCGCAGTTGTCGAGCGGCACCGGTTGGCACGGCTCACTCGCCGCCGAGCGGCCGCTCGATTGCGGCGGATGCCACGGCGAGCACTGGGGTGCCGACTTCCCGCTGGTCCATGAGCACTCCTGGGGCGAGGGATCCGCGTCGGCGAATGCCCACCGCCACCTCGACTTCAAGCTGACCGGCGCCCACCAGCCGCTCGACTGCGCGCGCTGTCACGTCGCGATGCTGCCCGACGGGACCGCTGATCGCCTCGCGATCGCTTCGACGCGACGCACCTACCTCGGGCTCACGCAGGCGTGCGCGAGCTGCCACGACGACCCGCACGGCGACGCGATGAGCAATGACTGCGGCGCTTGCCATGGGCAGGAGAGCTTCAAGCCGGCCGCGGCGTTCGAGCATGCGCAGCACTTTCCCCTGCTTGGAGCTCACGCGCAGGTGAGCTGCGCGAAGTGCCATCCATCCGCGGTCGTACCGGCGGCGACGGTGATCGACGCGACGATGGTGCGCAGCGCCCCACTCGACTTCGCCGTGGTGCGAGGCACGACGTGCGAGCAGTGCCATGCGACGCCGCACCGCGCGCTGCCAGCCGGTCGCTGCACCACCTGCCACGATGCGAGCGACCTCGTCTTCGCCGCCGCGTCGGCTCGCGTCACCGTGGACGAGCATGCGAAACTCGGATTCGCGCTGACGCCGCCGCATGCCGATCGCGAGTGCCGCGCCTGCCACGATCCGGCGGTTCCGTTCGCGAAGCGATTCCCCGGACGTGCGTCGTCCGATTGCACTACCTGCCACGAGTCGCCGCACGGTGGCCAGTTCGGCGCCCGTGAATCCGATTGCGCGGAGTGCCACGCGACCCACTTCGTTCCGTCGCGAATCACCGCGGCGGCGCACGCGCCGCCGTTGCGCGCTCGTCACGCGGACGCGGCCTGCGAACGATGCCATCAGCCGCCGACACCAGGTGCTCCGGCGCGTTTCGTCGCCACCCCCACCACCTGCAGCGCGTGCCACGTCGATCCGCATGGTGGCCAGTTCGCCGCGCGCGGCGACGGGTGCGAGGCGTGCCACGACGAGTCGCGCTTCACGCCGTCGCGCTTCGACTTCGCGGCGCGCCATCCCGAGCTTCTCGGCGCCCATGCCAACGTGGGGTGCGATGGGTGCCATCGTGCACCCGAACCGGGTGCGCCCGTGCGCTTCCGCGCGACGCCAACGGCTTGCGACCAATGCCACGTCGACGTGCACGGCGGGCAGTTCCGCACGCGGCCGGGGGGCTGCGCGAGCTGCCACGACGAGCGTCATTTCGCGCCATCGACCTTCACCGCGCAGCGCCATCAACCAGCGCTCACCGGTGCGCACCTCGCCGTCGCGTGCAACGATTGCCACCGCGCGAACGACACCGCGGTTCGGGCATTCGCCGGCACGCCGCGCGATTGCAAGAGCTGCCACGCCGATCCGCACGGAGGCCAGCTCACGCGCAAGGGCGACGATTGCAACCGTTGCCACCAGTCCGACGAGCGGTGGCTTCCGGTGACGTTCGACCACCAACGCGACTCGCGATTCGCGCTCGATGGCGTGCACGCGCGGCTCGCGTGCTCGGCCTGCCATTCGCCGGTGAAGGTCGCGGGTGGACGCTCCGATGATCGCGTGATGATCCACTACGTTCCGCTCGGAGTTGAATGTCGTGACTGCCACACCGGACGCTGACCCGTTGCGTGCTGCGCGACGCCGCGCCCTCCTCGCGCTCGCCGGCGTCTCGCTGCTGGCGGCGTGCTACGCACTCACCTCGGCGCCAAGGCAGAGCTGGGACGAGGGGCGCTTCGGCCCGCTCGTCCCCCATCGCACCTTTCCGACCGACTGCTCGCTCTGCCACCTGCCAGAACGCTGGGACGTGCTGAAGAGCGACTTCACCTTCGACCACGCCGCGCAAACGGGCCTCGCGCTCGAAGGAGCGCACGCGACCGCCAGCTGCCTGCGCTGCCACAACGACCGCGGCCCGGTGCGCGAGTTCGCGGTGCGCGGCTGCGGTGGCTGCCACCTTGACCCGCACGACAGCACGCTCGGCAACGACTGCACGCAATGCCACTCGCAGCAGCAATGGCAGCCAACCGGCCTGATCGCCGAGCATGCGAAGACGCGCTTCCCGCTGGCGGGTGCTCACCTCGCCGCCGCCTGCGATCGCTGCCATGAACAGTCGCGCGTCGGCCGCTTCGTCGGCGCGCCGCTCGAGTGCGCCGCGTGCCATCAGGACGATCTCGCGCGCGCGACCAGTCCCGACCACCTCGCGCTCGGCTATCGCGACGACTGCCAGCGCTGCCACTCGGCCACCGCATGGAACGCGGCGCACTTCAACCACACCACCTTCGCGCTGCTCGGCCAGCATCGCTCGGTCGACTGTTCCGACTGCCACGTGGGTGGCGTGTTCGCCGGCACGCCGCGCGACTGCTACAGCTGCCATGTCAACGACTACGCCGGCACCCAGAACCCGCCGCACTCGTCGAGTGGCTTTGGAACGAGCTGCGAGCAGTGCCACACGCCCATCGGCTGGGGCGCGGGCGGCTTCCTCCACACCACCTTCCCGCTGCAGGGTCAGCACGCGTCGCTCGCGTGCAGCGCATGCCACGGGAACGGCATCTACGCCGGAACGCCGCGCGACTGCTACAGCTGTCACGCCGACGACTACGCCGGAACGCAGAACCCCGACCACGCCGCCGCCGGATTCGGCACCAACTGCGAGCAGTGCCACACGCCGGCCACTTGGGGCGATGGCAGGTTCGACCACGACTCCTTCCCCCTCAGCGGAAATCACGGTGGGCTCGGTTGCGCCGACTGCCACACGACCGGCAACTACCCCGCGTTCTCCTGCATCGACTGCCACGAGCACCGCAAGTCGAAGATGGACTCCGAACATCAAGGGGTGAACGGCTACAGCTGGAGCAGCCCGGCGTGCTTCTCCTGCCATCCGGATGGCCGCGAATGAACGCGGCACACCGCATCGCGGCGACGCTCCTCGCGCTGCTCGGCTCGGCCGCGGCCGGCAACGCGGCGGCTCAGGAGGTCGCCCATCGCAGCGCGCGCGACGTCGCTCGTGACGTTGAAGCAACGGTCACCCAGGTCGCCGCCGACGGCGTCTATCTCGGGGCAGGCAGCGATGCTGGCGTCGTCGCTGGCACGCGCGGGAGCATCGAGCGCGACGGTCGCGTGCTCGCCGAGTTCGAAGTGCGGCACGTCAGCGCGACGTCGTGCTTCGCGGCGTTCGTGTCGACCGAGCCGGGAGTGGTCGTGAAGGCCGGCGATCGCGCCGTGCTGCGCGGCCTGGCACCGCCGAGCGAGACGACCCCGCGCGCGCCAGCGACCGGCGAACGCACCGACCCGAACGCGCCGTTCCGGCCGTTGCTGGCGCCCTCCGTCGCGGCGGGAACGACGACGCGCGGCAACTTCTTCCACGGCACCACCGGCCTCACCAGCGGATGGCTGCACGACGCGGAGAACGGTCGCGACTACGCCAACCTGCGCCTCTTCGCCAGCGGCGATGTCGAGCGCCTCGGCGGCGATCCGTGGTCACTGCAGTTCCGCTTCGACGTGAATCGGCGCAGCGGGGATGGCTACGACGGCGATCCCAAGCAGGACGAGTGGCGGCTGCGCGCCGACACGTTGGTGTTGCGCCGCCATTTCGAGGACG
The DNA here is from genome assembly GCA_031409275.1 of Planctomycetota bacterium. Taxonomy (GTDB): domain Bacteria; phylum Planctomycetota; class B15-G4; order B15-G4; family SIAN01; genus SIAN01. The sequence goes on along the minus strand of JANNXA010000033.1, from coordinate 135,500 downwards.
GCAGCGTCCTCGGCATCGGCCGCTTCCTCCCGCAGGCGCTGCCCGGCATCGGCCGCATCGACGGCAGCTATGCCGAGAAGGTCGTCGGCGACGGCGCGCGCGTCGGTGCCTTGCTCGGCTTCCGTCCCGATCGCGACGAGCTTGCGCCGCGCAGCGATGAGCTCGTCCTCGCGGGCTGGGGCGCGCTCGAGCATCGCGGCAGCGGCGGCTCGCGCCTCGCCGCGACCGGCGGCGCCATGGCGAGCTGGTTCCAAGGAAGTGCCGATCAGCACGCGCTGCTTGGCGAAGTCAGCGCCAACTTCAGAGGCGGCCACTGGCTGCGCACCTCCGCGCAGGTCGACGTCTACGACGGCAACGAGGCGCGCCGCTCGGGCGCCGGTCTCACGCGGCTGCACGCCAGCGGTTTCTGGCAAGCAAGCGAACCCTTCGGCCTGCGCGCCACCTGGTCGCACTACGAGAACCCCGACACCGATTCGCTGCGCCAGATCGCTGCCGACGACGCTCTGTATGGGCGTGGTCGCACGCGCGCGGCCCTTGCCGCCGTCGAGACATGGAAGTCCGGTCTCGCGCTCGAGCAGGAGGTCGCCGAAGTGATGGGCGACGGCACTCCAAGCGCTCTGCAGGTCACCTTGCGCTCCCGCGATTCGAAGCTGTTTGGCTGGGAGACGATCGGCGGCGATCTCGCCCTGTTCAACCTCGTCGGCCTCGATCAGTCGGGCTTCGGCGGCAGCGGAGGTCTCACCTGGACTCCGACCGCAGCCACTTCGTTGCGGCTTGGCTACGACGCGACCACGCTCGAGATCGACGGCGGCGACGCGTACTTCAGCCATACGGCGTCGTTGTTCCTGACGCAGCAGCTCGGCGCGAAGTCGCTGTTGTGGACGCGCGTCGCCAAGAGCCTCGGCGACTCGATCGACACGCTGTCGCTCGACCTCGGGCTCACCTGGCGCTTTTGAGCGACGCACGTTCCAGCACCTCTTTGCGAGACTGAGACTTCATGCTGCTGCCGCTCCTCGGATTCTGCGCCGCCCTCGTGCCGCTGCTGCTCGCGCTGGCCTGGATCGAGCGGCGCGCGGCACGCCAGCGCGAGGCGTCGGCGCGTGCCGAGCTCGACGAAGCGCGCGCGCGCGGCTCCGCCGAACCGACGGCACAGCATCCGCAGATCGCCGCGCTGCAGTGCGTCGGCTGCGGGCTGTGCGTGAAGGCGTGCCCCGAAGAGGGGGTGCTGGCGGTGCTGGACGGCGTCGCGCGAGTCGTCCATGGCGCGCGCTGCGTCGGTCACGGTCGCTGCGAAACGGCCTGTCCGGTCGGCGCGATCCACGTCGGACTCGGTGCGCTGGCGCTGCGCGAGGATCTGCCGCTGCTCTCCGCCGTCCAGGAATCGAGCGTGCCGGGCCTCTTCATCGCCGGCGAACTCTCGGGCATCGCGCTCATCCGGCATGCCATCGGGCAGGCCACCACCGCGGTCGACGAGATCGCGCGGCGCCGCGACCGTGCGCCGTCCCACCGACGTGACGCCGAGACGGTCGATGTCGCCATCGTCGGCGCCGGGCCGGCGGGGCTTGCTGCCGCGCTGCGTTCCATCGAGCTCGAGCTCTCCCACGTCCTGATCGAGCAGGACGCGTTGGGCGGCACGCTGCTGCACTATCCGCGCCAGAAGCTGGTCATGACGCAACCGGTCGAGCTGCCGCTGATCGGTTGCCTGGCCAAGAACGAGTACCTGAAGGAAGAGCTCGTCTCGCTGTTCGAGGACGCCGCGCGCCGCTTCCCGTTGCGCGTACGCGCGCAGACGTGCGTCGAGTCGATCTTGCGTGACGGCGACGCGTTCGTCGTGACCACCCGTCGCACCGGCGAAAGCGAGACCGGCGAGGCTGGCGAACGCGCGGAGGTGCGAGCCCGTTCGGTGGTGCTCGCGCTTGGTCGGCGCGGCACGCCACGCAAGCTCGGAGTCCCCGGCGAGGAGCAGACCAAGGTCGCCTACCGCCTGCTCGATGCCGCGCTCTACCGCGGCGTCGACGTGCTCGTGGTGGGCGGCGGTGACAGCGCGGTCGAGGCGGCGCTGGCGCTCGCTGGCCAACCTGGCAACCGAGTGACGCTCAGCTACCGCAAGGAGTCGTTCTTCCGGCTCAAGCGGCGCAACGAGGAACGCATCGCGGCCGCGCAGGCCAGCGGGAATGCCAGCGGGAACAACAGCGGACTGGTCGGCGGGCGGGTCACCGTCTACTTCCGCAGCGAGGTGACGGTGATCGGCAGTGACGCGGTCACGCTCACCGTGCGCGAGCAAGACTCCACGCGCGCCGTCACGCTCGACAACCAGCACGTCTTCATCTTCGCGGGCGGCACGCCGCCGTTCGCGCTGCTGCGTGCGGCGGGCGTCGCGTTCCCGGCCCCACCCGCCGAGTCCGACGCCGCCGTCGCGATTCGCTGACGGCTGCGCGCGCGCTCAGCGAGAAACGAGTTCGAGCCAGGCGCCGCCCGCATCGAAGCGCATCGCCATCACCGAGCCGCCCGGCAGGTGCTTCTTCAGCAGCGCATTGTCGAGCGCACTGAACGCCTCGAGGAACGCCTTCGCCCGCTGCTGCACCGGATCCTCGGGCGCTGCCGCTGGCTCGTCGCCTTCCGACGCGGGCTGCCGCGACTCGCCCTCGTCGTAGCCGCTGTCGTAGCCACTGTCGTTGCTGCCGTTGTCGTCGCCGGACCCGTCGTCGTAGTAGCCGCCACCGCTCTCCACCTGCCGTTCGGCGACGCCCGTCATGGAATCGAAGAGCTCCGGGGAGTTCGCGACCCAAAGCAGGAGACCGGGCGAGCCCTCGAGCCCTTCCCGCTGCCGGGCGAAGAGGGTTGAAGCGTGGAGGTTCGCGAGCTCCGCATTCGAGCGGCGGCGCAGGATGTCCTGCAGGATCGAGAGTGACGGCGAGGTGATCATCGCGTCATCGACGATCGTGTAGTGGATCGTCGTGATCCCGAGCGGCAGCGTGTAGATCAGGAAGCCCTCGAACTCGCTCTTGCGGCGCGCGGCGTGCATTCCCTGGCTGCGCAGCAACTTGTCGATCGAGGCGCCGAGTGCTGCGCTGTTCCGGGTACCGAGCAGCATCGCGTAGTTGACGGACGCTCCGCCCTGCAGGCCGCTCATCATGAACGACTCCTCCGGCGCGGTCGGCACCGCAGTGAAGGCGATGCGGCCGTCGAGGTGGTCGAGCAGGTCACGGCGCGGCTGGAACTCGTCGGGAGCCGCCGTCGTCTCCGGCGAGTTCCCTTCCGCCGGCGGAGCGCCGAAGAGCGGGCCCATTCCCGCTTCCTTCGCCAGCTGATCCGCCGCGTCGAGGCCCGCCTTGAGGTCGAACTGCGACCCGACCGCCATCGCGGCATCGGCCGGCAGCAGCTTGAAGAGGCCGTGATCTCCGCCGACCAGCAGCGCCTGCAGCACCGCCGCGATGCCGCCTTGGCCCCATGCCTGATGGAGCAGCGCGTGCATCCCTTCCGCGTTCATCGTGAAGTGGGAGCTGAGCGCGCCAAACCGATCGAGCCCCAGCACTCGTTGCAGTCGCGCATCAGGCGCTTCGCTGCCGTCCTCGAGTGGCGGTGACATGCCGGCGCGGATCTGGCGGCCGGTGTCGAAGAAGAGCTTCACCCCGCCGCTGCGTGCGGCGAGCGAATCGCGGAAGCTCGGCTGCGCCGCGAGCGTCTCGCCGCCTTGCCCATCGAGCGTCTGCACGAAGCGCGCGAAGTCCTCGCGCTCCAGCGCCTTGCCGACCGCCGTTCCGAGCGCGAGCGTGCCGCCCGCCTGCGCCATCTGGAAGCGCCCCTGATCGCCCTCGCCCAGCGGCGTGATCTGCATCAGCTCGTGCTCGCCGAGCATCTCGTGCTTCACCACCGCTTCGCCCGCCTCGACCATCTTCTGCAGCGCCGTCGCCATCAGCGCGCGCAGCTCGTCGGCGTGCTCGGTCGACTCGAAGGCGGCGATGCCGTGGCCGTCATGGGCATCGGCCATCACGTCGCCGGCGACCGCGAAGCCGAGCCGCCCGTCGATCTTGCGGACCATGTCGACGACGTCGACGCCGAACTCGCCGCGCGAGTCGTCGGCCATCGCCGCGAGCATCGCTTCGAAGCTGGCGCGCACCGGCGCCGCGCCCTCGTCGGCGAGCATGCGTCCGTACGCAGAAGCGCGCCAATCGGCGAGCAGGTCATCGAGGTGGTCGATGCCGAGGAAGAGCATCGTGTCGGCGGCGCAGATCGTCTCGTAGCCGGGCGCGCGGACCGGAGCGGCGGGCGCCGGCGCCTCCTGCGGAACCAGGGCCAAGGCGGACGGCAACGCGGCGATCAACCAAGGACGCGGCATCGGAATCACTCCTGCGGATAGACGAGGATGCGGTCGTGGACCAGCAGCGCGAGGTCGGCCTTCTGGTCGCCCGTGAAATCGGCGATGACGATTTCGCGCGGCTCGCGGCCGCCGCCTCCGTCTCGCTCGAAGATGCTCTCGGAGTAGATCGGGAACTGCAACACGTGGTGCAGCTTGCCTTCGACGTGGGCCGCGATGGTGATCAGGTGCTTGCTCGAGTCGGTGATCACCGCATCGACGATGCCGTCCGAGTTGAGGTCGCCGAACGCGAGCTGGTCGAGGAACGCGTTCTTCAGCGGGCACTCGTAGTCGTCGGTCTCGACGAAGCCCGGGTCGGCGCGGCCCGATTGGACCACCGCGAAGCGCTCGGCGCCCAACAGCACGACGTCGCGCGCGCCGTCACCGTCGAGGTCGGCGACGCGCAGCCCCTTGGGTTCGAGGTCGGCCGTCTCGACGCGCGCGATCGTGCGCGCCGCGCCGTCGACCATGCGCAGCGCGCGCAGCGTGCGGCTGGTGCGGTCGTGCACCAGGATCTCCGGCTTGCCGTCGCCGTCGAGGTCGCCGGCCGCGACGCAGCCGACCTTGGCGGATGCCTCCTCGAGGTTCCACTGCGCGACCACCTGCGGGACCCCCTTCGCGCCCAGCGTGAAGGCGCGCGCGAAGTTGGGGCCGGGCACCAGAAGCTCGAGCGTGCCGTCGCCATCGACATCGCCATGGAAGAGCGCCGTGCGGGCGACTCCCTTCAGCAACCCGAGGCCGGGAACGTCCTGCGTCTCGACCGGCGTGAAGGCGAGCTTCCCGTCGCTGCCCTTGCCGGCCAGCAGGATGCGCGGCACTTCGGTCGGCACCGTGATGTACGCATCGCGCAGCCCGTCGCGATTCAGGTCGATCAGCCACAGGTCGCTCGGGTCGGTCGGCAGCTTCTTCAGCTCGACCGAGAAGGGCTCGCCAGCGGCGACGCGCGCGAGCGCGTAGCTCTTCGTCGCGCCCTTGCCGGTGGCGAGCAACGCGACCACGCTCGACTTGCCGCTGCCGTCGAGGTCGGCGGCGTCGAGCGCGAGGAGCTGGTCGGCCTTGTAGCCGAGCGGCTCGGGGAAGCCGGGACGGCCGTCGGCGCCGATCTTGGCGATGCCGATCGCCCCCTCCTCCGGCGCCGCCACCAGCAGTTCGAAGCGGCCGTCGCCATCGAGATCGGCGAGCCGCGGATGGCGGGCACCCACCAGGCTCGCGAACGCTTCGCCACGGCTCGCGAGACCATCGGGATCGCTGCCATGGCGGACCACGCGCGCCGCCGACGGTTCGCAGACCAGCAGTTCGACCTTGCCATCACCATCGAGGTCGGCGAGCAGCTCGTCGCGCGGCTTCTCGTCCTTCTGCGTCGAGTAGGCCACGAGACGAGGCGACGAAAGGACGATCTCGCCGGCACGCGCGACGGCTCCGGCACCGGCGTACTCGAGCAGCGCCACGCGGCCGCTGCGGCGTCGCACGACCGCGAGGTCGGTGCGCCCGTCGAAGTCGAGGTCGGTGACGGCGTAGCTGCGCAGTTCCGTGAACGGGAAGAGGCGCTCGGGGCCGAACTCGCCGCCGCCGCGATTGAGGCGGAAACGCAGCGGCGCGTCGGCATCCGCCTTCACGTAGAGGAGGTCGCCGCGGGAGTCGCCGTCGAGGTCGGCGAGCGCGAAGCCGTCGGGCGACGAAGTCGAGTTCAGCAGTTCCGGCGCCTCGACCAGCCGACCATCGCTGCCCTGCAGGAAGAGCTGCGTGCGGCGGCGGCCGAGCACCAGCACGTCGTTGCGCCCGTCACCGTCGATGTCGCCGCAGCGCACCGCCTGCGCGACGTTCGACAGCTCATCGAGGTCGAGGCGCACGCGCTCGCCGAAGCCGCCTTTGGCATCGCGGTAGGCGACCGTGAGCTTGCCGGAGTCGCCCACGAAGGCGAGGTCGTTCTTGCCGTCGCCGTTCAGGTCGGCGATGGCCAGCGCGCTGACCTTCTGCTCGGTGGCGAAGAAGTCGCGGCGGAAGTGGACCTCGTCGGCGAAGTCATTGGTCCGGTCGCCTGCCTCCGTCGACGCCGAGTCGCCGAGCGGCTCGCCGGGTTGACGCTGCAGCAGGAAATCGAGACGCGCTTTCGAGTTGTTGATGACCGCGAGGTCGGTGTCGCCGTCGCTGTCGACGTCGGCGGCGATCAGCTTGAACAGCCCGTCGTTCAGGCGCGAGTTGATCAGGCCGCTGAAGCCGTACTCCTCCGGTCGCGGCACGCCGCGGGAGGGGACGATCAGGAGGCTGCCGGCCACCGCGAAGGCGAAGGGGAGTGGTCGTCTCATCCATGCGACTCCGTGCGACACTCCGGCGCTGAAATCGCCGGCTCAAGGGGGCGGTATGGTACCGGTCGTCCTGCGTTGGCGGCTGCGGTGGCAACGAGCGGCGAGGAGCGAACGATGGTGCGGCGCAAAAGTGGACACGGACGGGTGGCGAGCGGGCTGCTGGCGGCCGTTCTGATGCTGGCCGTCGACGCGAAGGGCGACGAGCTGCAGCTCGCGGGCGGCGCGATCGTGCGTGGCGCCATCCTGAAGGAGACGAACGACTCCCTCTACGTCGACCTCGGCTTCACCGTGCTGACGGTGCCCCGCTCGCAGGTCCTCGAGCGCCGAAGCGGCGAGACCGGCAACGACGCGCCGGCCGGAGCGGAAACGAAGCGCGGCCTCTACTCGAAGAAGTCGCTCCCCGAGATCTCCGTGCGCGACGCGGTCGAGACCTTCGGCGAAGGGGTCGTGCTCATCAAGAACCCGAGCTCGCTCGGATCGGGGTTCATCGTCAGCGACGACGGGTTCATCGTCACCAATGCCCACGTCGTCCAGGGCGAGACCGAGGTGACGGTCACCGTCTACCGCATGGTGAACCAGCAGATCGAGCGCAAGGTCTACGAGCGCGTGAGGATCGTCGCGGTCAACCCGCAGGTCGACCTCGCCCTGCTGCAAATCGACGCCGCCGAGCTCGGCGACACCAAGCTGACCAAGGTCTTCCTCGGCGACATCGACACCCTGAAGCAGGGACAGTCGGTCTTCGCCATCGGCGCGCCGGAAGGGCTCGAACGCAGCGTGTCGGAAGGGATCGTCTCGACGACGAACCGCGAGAACAACGGCTTCGTCTACATCCAGACCACCGCGCAGGTGAATCCCGGCAACAGCGGCGGCCCGCTGTTCAACAAGAACGGCGAAGTCGTCGGTGTCGTGGCCTGGAAGATGTTGTTCAGCGAGGGGCTGAACTTCGCGATCCCGATCAATTACGTGCAGCACTTCCTCGACAACCGCGACGCTTTCGCCTTCGACCGCGACAACCCCAACAACGGCCGCCGCTACCTCGCGCCGCCGAAGAGGGGCACGCCGCCGACCGGGAAGCAGTAGAGCGCCTGACAAAATCGACGCGTCGCGCCGAGACCGAGCGAGGCCGCCCAGGATGAGGAGGCCTAAGGAGGCGACTCTGAAGAGTCGCCGATCGAGGTCGACGAGGTCCTGGGTCGCCGCAGCCGGTCGAACGCAGCGGACATCCTGTTAGGCGCTCGAAGAGCCGAGGGGGGGCGCGAGCCCGCCACCGTTCGCACTCCGTGCGCCAGTCCCGGCGCGTCGTGGCGGCGCTCTTCTTTCTTCCTCCGGGGCGGCGGGCATGATGCCGCCCCCATGAACTCGAACCCGAGCAGCCCGGTCGGCGCCGCGGACGCGCCTGCCCCCTTCAAGCCCTACGTCGCGCCCGAAACGCAGATGACCGAGTCGACGATCGGAGCGATCGTCCTCGGCTCGATCCTCGGGATCCTCTTCGCGGCGGCCTCGGTCTACGCCGGCCTGAAGGTCGGCCTCACGACCTCGGCGTCGATCCCGATCGCGGTGCTCTCGATCACGATCCTGCGCGCGTTCGGCAAGTCGACGATCCTGAAGAACAACATCGTCCAGACCACGGGGTCCGCGGGCGAGTCGCTGGCGGCGGGTGTGGCATTCACCCTGCCGTCGCTGCTCCTCATGGGCTTCGACATGGACACGCTGCGCATCACGCTCATCGCGCTGCTCGGCGGCGCGCTCGGCATCCTGATGATGATCCCGCTGCGACACAACCTCATGGAGAAGGAGCACGGCAAGCTGCTCTATCCGGAGGGCACGGCGTGCGCGCAGGTGCTGATCGTCGGCGACAAGGGCGGCTCGTCCGCCGCGGCGCTGTTCGGAGGCCTCTTCCTCGGCGGTCTGTGGGCTTACCTCGGTCGCATCGGGAAGTTCTTCGCCGAGTACGCGAGCTGGGGCCTCGACAAGATCAGCTTCAACGACCGGACCTTCTCGCTCCTGAAAGGCGGTTCGATCAGCTTCGAGACCAACCCCGTGCTGCTCGGCACCGGGTTCATCATCGGCTGGCGCACGTCGTTCGTGATGCTCGCCGGCGGGATCATGTCGTTCCTGATCTTCATCCCGGCGATCCAGTACTTCGGCCCCGAGCTCACCTCGCCGCTCGTCGGCGGCGGCCATGTGCGCGCGGTCGACATGACGCCGGGACAGCTGCGCAACGCCTTCGTCCTCTACATCGGCGCCGGCGCCGTCGCCGCGGGCGGGCTCATCTCGCTGGCACGCGCGCTGCCGACGATCCTCGGCGCGTTCGCGCGCGGGCTCGCAGGCGTCGGAGGGAACAAGGGCGCGGTGACGCTGCGCACGCAACGCGACCTGCCGATGAGCGTCGTCGTGTTCGGCAGCATCGCGCTGGTGCTCGCGATCTGGGCGCCGAACCTCGCGTTCAACAAGGGACTGATCGGACGCGACATCCTCGGCATCGATTGGATGTCGGCGATCCTCATCGTCTTCTTCGGCTTCTTCTTCGTGACGGTGTCGAGCCGCATCACCGGCGAGATCGGCAGTTCCAGCAACCCGATCTCCGGCATGACGGTCGCCACGCTGTTGATCACCTGCCTGCTCTTCGTCGCGGCCGGCCGGACCGGCGTCTCCTACAAGGAGATGGCGCTCTGCACCGCGGCATTGGTCTGCGTCGCCGCCAGCAACGGCGGCACGACGTCGCAGGACCTGAAGACGGGCTTCCTGGTCGGTGCCACGCCGCGCAAGCAGCAGACCGCGATCATGTGGGGAGTGCTGACCAGTTCGGCGGTCATCGGCCTCACGCTGATGTTCCTGAACGACAACTACACCACCTACCACGCGCGCCCCGAGTTCGCCGGCTTCAGCGCGACGCAGGGGCGAGTGACGGAGCTCGCCTCGCAGGGCCACCCCGACGACCTCGCGTTCCGCGGCAAGAAGACGTTCCGCAACGTCGAGTACGACGTGATGTACGTGCGCGCCGAGCAGACCCAGGCGACCGCGGGCGGCCAGTCGGTCGTCGTCCCGCGCGGCAAGTACCTGGTGAAGGACGGCGCGATCGCCTTCTACGTCGATCCCGGCATCTGTGGCACCGAGACCAAGCAGCTCGCTGCGGATGGCACGACGGTCGAGCGCGACATCGAGTCGAAGTTCGACGCTCCCAAGGCGCAGCTGTTCCGGCTCATCATCGACGGCGTGCTGGGCGGCAACCTGCCGTGGGTGCTGGTGATCATCGGCATCTGCATCGCCGTGATGATGGAGTTGTGTGGTGTCGCAGCGCTGCCCTTCGCGGTCGGCGCCTACCTCCCGATCGCGACCTCGGCGGCGATCTTCCTCGGCGGTCTGGCGCGCAAGTTCGCGGACCGCAAGACGAAGCTCTCGGAAGCGGACCAGGAGAGCTCGCCTGGCGTGCTCTTCTCTTCCGGCCTGATCGCCGGTGGCGCGCTGGTGGGCATCCTCGCTTGCGCACTGAGCGCACCGACCACGATGACGCACGACGCGAACGGCGACGCACTGGCCGCTCCGCGCGAGGTGACCTACGAGACGCGCTTCTCGGGCCAGTACGGCATCCACCTCGCGAACACGCTCTTCCCCGAGAACGAGACGGTCGACCAGGCGATGCAGACGCTCCACATCGACCAGGCGCCGAGCTGGCTTGTCGACAGCAACACGCGCTCCATGACCGTGCGCCACTTCCTCGATCAGCACAACTTCTGGGCGTTCGGCTGCTTCGGCGTGCTGGCGTTGATCCTCTACGGGATGGCTTCGCGCAAACCGAAGGGCACCGCCGGGCCACCGAGCTGAGCCGGCGGCACGTTCGAACGATCGATCCCTCGCGGCAGGTCGCAACGGCATAGGCCGCGCGACCTGCCGCGGCTCTTTCCAGGCGCTCCGCTGCCGCGGGCGCGTTCTCCGGCGATGCTCGGCGGCCGGAGGTGCCGCTCGCTCGCTAGCTTCCTGATCCTGAAGCTCGCGAATGAAGCTACCTGCGAGCTTCGTGCAGGGCGAAGCACCCCGGCGACTTCAACTTCGTGAAGAGCGGGTGAGGCGGCGCAACGAGGCCGTGCGCGGCGGTCGCCAAGAACTCGGAAGCGGATCTCGGGATCACGAAATCAGGAGCCTGCCGATGCGACGTTGGCCTTTCACTGTGCTGCCAATTCTCGCGACCACGGCGTCGCTCGCCCTGTTCGCTCCCACCGCTTGGGCCGACGTCCGGCTGCCGCGAATCTTCGGCGACCACATGGTCGTGCAGCGCGATCAACCGCTGGTGGTCTGGGGCTTCGCTGACGCGGGCGAAAAGGTCGAGGTCACGCTCGCGGGCGCGAAGGCGAGCGCGACGACCGCCAAGTCAGGCGCTTGGAAGGTCACCCTTCCGGCCTTCCAGGCTTCTGCGGACGGCCGTCCGTTGGTCGTCGCCGGCAAGAACAGCGTGACGGTGAACGACGTGCTCGTCGGCGACGTCTGGTTGTGCAGCGGCCAGTCGAACATGGAATGGGGAGTCGGTGGCTGCGACGAGGATCTCTCCAAGCTCGAAGCAGCGACCATCCGTTGCATCAAGTTCGGCTACGTCATGGCGACCGAGCCGCAAGAGGATGTGCCGGCCGAGCATGTGGCTCACCCGTGGCTCGCGGCGACGGCGCAGACCGTGGGCATGTTCCCGGCGGTCGGCTTCTTCTTCGCCAAGCGCGTGCAACAGGACGTGGCAGTACCGATGGGGTTGGTGAACGTCGCCTGGGGCGGCACCAACATCGAGCCATGGCTCGACCCCGATGGATTCGCCGCCATCACCGAGCTCGCGGAGTTCCGCGCCGCGAAGCTCGCCGAGCAGCAAGCCGACCTGAACGCGCTCGTGCCGCAGATCGACCGCTTCGAGCAGTGGGCGCGAGCGGCGCGAACCGCGATGGCGAAGGGCGTCGTCCCGCCCGCAACGCCGCCGGCTCCGAGCTTCCCGATCCTCAATCGAACGCCCTTCTCGATCTACTTCGCCAAGGTGGCACCGCTGGCGCCGATGGCCCTCAAAGGAGTGCTCTGGTACCAGGGCGAAAGCAACGGCGACGAAGGCGAGAGCTACTTCCACAAGATGCGCGCCCTGGTCGGCGGTTGGCGCAAGGTGTTTCGCCAGCCGGAGCTGCCGTTCTATTCGGTGCAGCTCGCCAACTGGCAGCAACCCAACGAGGCACCTGCGGGCGGGGATGGTTGGGCGCGGATCCGATGCGAACAGACGAAGTCGCTCTCGATCCCACGCACGGGCATGTGCGTCACGATCGATGCCGGTGATGCGAACGACATCCACCCGCACGACAAGCGGGTCGTCGGCGAGCGGCTCGCGCGATGGGCGTTGCGCGACTGCTACGGCCAGAAGCAGCTCGTCGTGTCGGGGCCGTTGTTTCGCTCGGTCGTCGCCAAAGGGGCACTGCTGGTCATCGATTTCGACCACGTTGGTGCCGGTCTGATGGCCGGCCAGCGTTCGGGGCGCGGCGACGCGAAGGAACAGACCGACGGCAAGCTCGCCCGCTTTGCGATCGCCGGAGCCGACAAGGTGTGGCACTGGGCCGACGCTCGAATCGACGGCGAGCACGTCGTCGTCTCTGCGCCCGACGTGCCGGCGCCTGTCGCCGTCCGCTACGCCTTCTCGATGAACCCCGTCGGCGCGAACCTCTACAACCGCGACGGACTCCCTGCCTCCCCCTTCCGCAGCGACGACTGGTAGCGCCTCCCAACCGCCGAACAGGTGGCGGGGACTTTTCCGCCACCTGATCCGCACACTGTGCGGGAACGGTGGTGGAAAGATCCCCGCCACCTTGCGTGTGCGCCGGGCTACTTGGATCCGCGACGATCGAAGTGTGACGCGAAGAAGCGCGCGAGCGTCTCTTCGGCGTAGAAACGCGGCGCCCACGGTGTCCCGGCGACGAAACCGACGTGGCCGCCACGCTCGCTGATCCGCAAGGTGAAACGGCGATTCGCACGGAGCGCGGCCAGCGGCACGGCGGCGCGCGGCAGGAACGGATCGTCGAGCGCGTGGATCGTCAGCGTCGGCACCGCGACCCCGTCGATCCAAGGTCCCGAGCTCGATCGCGCGTAGTAGTCGTTGGCGTCGCGGAATCCATGCAGCGGCGCAGTGAACGCTTCGTCGAACTCGCGGAAAGTCGCGGCTCGCAGCGCCCGCTCGACGTCGACTCGACCTGCCACCAGCGACGACTTCGCGCGCACCTTCGAGTGCAGTTCGGCGATCAGCCTCAACGCATACGGACGACCGGCTCCACTCATCGAGTGGTCAGCGCCCACCCCGAGCTCGAACGGCACCGAGACCGCCGCCGCCGCGACGACCGCCGGGTGAACCGCCTCCCCTGCCTCACCGAGCCAACGCAGCAGCACGTTGCCGCCGAGCGAGAAGCCGACGACCCCGAGCGGCCGACCCGGGAAGCGCGCCGCGAGCGTGGCGACCACGAAGGCGAGGTCGCCCGTCTCGCCGGCGTGATAGGCGCGCGGCAGTCGGTTCGGCTCGCCGCCGCAACCGCGGAAGTTGAGCGCGACGGTTTCGACGCCCACCGCGGCAAGGGACCGCGCAAGCGAGACGATGTAGCCCGATCGACTCGACCCTTCGAGCCCGTGCAGCGCCAACACCAACGGCACGACTCGACCAGGCGCGCTCGAACGCAACGCAAACCACTCGAGCACGACGAAGTCATCGTCCGACGTCGCCAATCGTTCGCGCGTGCCCAGGGCGTTGCAGTGGACACGCCGCAGCACGTACCCAGCCAACGTCTGCCGATGCGTTCCGCCGGCCCACCACGGCGGCGCGAAGGACGTCTCGTCGTCGCTAGTTGGCTCCACGGCTCGGGATGGTAGAGAGATCAACCCCACGTGCGCCCACTTGTCGAGGGACCCCGATGACCGAACTCGCCCGAACCCCTCCGCCGCCCTACTACGCCGTGATCTTCACTTCGTTGCGCACCGAGATCGATGCTGGCTACGCGCTGACCGCCGACGCGATGGTCGCGCTCGCCGCTCGCCAGCCTGGGTATCTGGGCATCGAAAGTGCCCGCGACGCAGGGGGGCTTGGCATCACGGTCTCCTATTGGGCCAGCCGCGCCGCGATCGCTGCCTGGAAGGCGGTCGGCGAGCATCAAATCGCGCAACAGGCCGGGCGCTCGAAGTGGTACCGCGCCTTCAAGACGCGCATCGCCCGCGTCGAGCAGGAGAACGTCTTTCCCGTCGATGGCGGTGCTTGAACGTCTGCCCTCGTCACTGCGCCCGAGCGCAACAGCGCGCCGACTGCAGATGAGGGAACGCCGCGAGCACGGCGACCGAGAATCGCTCGGAACGGGCACCAAGGGGAAGTCCGGCGTTCGCGCTGGCCACCCCGAATCGAAACGGCGCCGGGCGGCCGCGACAGCGTCGCTTGCGGATCACGCGAGGGGAAGTCGTGCGTGGCCCGTCTCCGAAGGCAACCCATGCCGATCGTTGCCGCGTCCGCTCCGATCCCGAAAGTGATGGCGATCGCTCCGAACTCTCGCGCTTCACGCAAATGCTCACCGTCCGCGATACGGCGCTCAAGCTCTACGGAGTGCAGGGCGGAGGACCCGCGCTTCGCCCGCGCCTGATGAGCGCCGTTGCGAACCTCATCGACCTCGAATTGCACTCGCGTCCGTATGCGAACGAGGTCGACGGCGCCGGATTCGTCGTCGTCTTCCAAGGTCGATCGCACGCGCACGTGCTGATCGATCGCTGGCAGCGCGAGACCGAGTTGCTGCACGCCGGCTTCCTCGGCAAGCCCGACGCCCCGCATGGTTGGGAGCCCGCGGGCGGCGGCGAAGAGATCTTGACCGACTGGTACTTGCGGCTGCTCGAGTTCGAACGCTCCGAATGGCAGCACCTCGTACTCGATCGAGCGAGTGACCCGGATTTCGAGGCGTACCTGCAGGCGCATGGCGCGACCGGACCCGGCTGATCGACGAACTCGTCGGCGTTACCGAGCCAATCAACGCCGCGCGACGACTTGCACGCCGTCCGACGGCGCGATGAGCACCCCGCGTCGGACCGGATGCGAGACGGCCCCGTCAGCGCGGCGAAGTTCGACCGAGCGGCACACGGTCGCCAGCACGACCTTGATCTGCGTCAGCGCGAAGGCCATCCCGGTGCAGAGCCGCTCACCGCCACCGAACGGGAACCACTCGTGTGGCCCGTACTTGCGCTCGAGGAAGCGTTCGGGGCGAAAGGTCTTCGGCTCCGGATAGAGGTCGGGATCGAGGTGGACGAGGAGCGAGCATGGGCAGAGATGGACGCCCGCGGGGTAGTCGTGGCCATCGACGCGCAGCGGCTGCATCACTCGACGAGTGACGAATGGAACGATCGTGCGGCGCCGCAACGACTCGCGTACCACGGCGTCGAGGTAGATGAGTCGCGGCAGATGGTCGGCGCGAACCGGATCGCCGGCGAGCACTTCATCGAGCTCCGCACGCAACCGCGCCAGGACTTCCTCGTGGTCGAGGAGTTGCTGGAAGATCCACGCCAGGGCGACCGCGGTCGTGTCGTGACCTGCGACGAGGATGGTCATCAACGCATCGCGGATCTCGGCATCGTCGATCGAGCTGCTGTCGGCATGCTGCGCGCGCAGCAGTTCGGCGAGGATGTCCCTCTTGTCACGATCCGCGATCGCGACACGACGGCGACGAACATGGTCGTGGAGCGCGGCGTCGATGCGGCGCAGTTCGCGGTAGTAGGGCAGGAACGGCAGCTTCCTAAGCCACTGGTGTGGAGCCAGCTTCGCGAGCACCAACGCGTACGGCATCCTCGAATAGGACAGCAGCCGCACGAAATCAGCTTCGAGTCGACGGGTGGCAGCGCCCTCGACCGCTTCCCCCTCGATCCCCAGCACCACTTCGAGGATGGTGCGCAGCGTGATGTCGCGCATCCTCGGCTCGATGGCGAAGGGGCGGTCGCGCGGCCAAAGGCGCAGCGACGCCTCGGTGGCCCCGCGCATCCGATCGACGTGAGCGTGCATCCGCGATCCGTGCAGCGGCGGCACGAGGACCCGGCGTTGGTCAGCGTGCGCCGTCTCGTCCAGCACCAGCACCGAGCGCGAGCCGACCGTGGCCGCGAGGAATGCGTTCGCCTCGCCGGAATGGAGCAGCGACGGATCGGCGCGGAACACCTCCTGCACCGCCGCCGGCCGCGCCAGCATCACGAACGTCCCGAATCCGGCGAGGCGGACAGTGAAGCGGTCGCCGAAATCGCGAGCGCATGCCTCGAGGAAATCCGCGGGGTGCGGGACGTAGCGAAGCAGCTGCGTCAGCGACGACGACCTCGGGCCCGGTGGCAGGGAGGTGAATTGCGGCACGGAAACGGCTCCGCAAGGCGAGTTCGACTCGCCTCGTGCCGGGTTGCAACTTGCGGGCCGCTACGCGCCTCGACGACGAGCGTGTCGACGGCCTTCGGGCGATCAACGGCCCCCTGGCACGCCCTTGACCTCGGAACCCGCGGGCTCCGGGTCAGGCCATGGCCACGGGCTCTCGCCATCCGCTTCGATGCGGACACGGCCGGCAACGGTGCTCACGATGTACCCGAGGTTGGCGATCGCCTGGCAGCAAGCGCCCTTCACCCACGGGTCGGACGGCGCGCGGCCGATCGGGATCTCGAAGACTAGTCCTGGGGCGCGGGCGCGGCGAAACGCCACGATCTCGGCGAATGGCAGGAGCGGCGCCTGCACCTCGACGCACAGCAGCGCATACGACTCGGCGAAGAGGTCGAGCCCCGCCGGATCACGGTTCCACTCGCGTTGCACGCGCGCCAGCAGCTGCAGCGCGAGCACGCGATTCTCGACCTTCTCCGCGATCGCGAGCCACGGCGCGTCAGCGGCGCCGCCCTCTTCGCGTACCTCCTCCTTCGACCGCACGAACGTCGCGAGCAGCGCCGGCAGATCGGGCTCGCTGCCGAGCAGCTCCTTCACCGCCGGCGCGCGCAGGAACTGATCGCACAGGTACGAGAGCGCGTTGTAGCGCAGGTCGCGCGCCTCGAAGAAGGCGCGCTGCTCGTCGGGCTGGAACGGCTCTTCCTCGAGCGCGAACAGCCGATTGCCGGCGTCCAGCACCGTCTGCAGGTAATGGCGATCGAGCTTCCGTCCAAGCTCGGCGCTGACCGTCGCGCGTTTGCTTTGCAGCGCGAAGCGCAGGTTCTGAAGACCATCCATGCCCAGCATCCGCGGCCCGCGCGGCTCGACGAGGCAGCGCATCATCAGCTCGAACTCGGCGTCGCCGCCGACCTCCTGCAGGAAGCTGATCGCGGCGCGCAGCGTGCGACCCTGACCGGAAATCACCTGCGTCGTCTGCACCGGCTCGTCCGAATCGAGCAGCTTCGTGATGGCTGAACTGGCGGCAGCCACCGCACGCGCACGCAGGAACGGGTCGACGTCGGTGCGTCGCAGCAGGCGTGAGCACGCCGCAAGCAACGGCACCGACTCGGTCGGGTCCGCCTCGGAGAGCAGGAGCGGCTTGATCGCGCCGAGCGCTTCCTCGATGGCGCCTGCGCGATAGAGCCCCTCGATGGCCGCGCCGCGCTGCCCTGGACGCCCCGCCGCGGCGTCTTGCCGCAGCTGCGCCATCACCTCGTCGGCGCGCGCAAGTCCGGCGAGCTTCAACGTGCCCGCCGCACGCCCGAGCTGGCGCGCAACGCCCGCGCGGCTGTCGGGCGGCGTCGCGCGATAGCCGGCGAACAGCGCGTCGAGATCCTCGGCATCGGGAGCATCAGCCAGGATCAGGGCCGCGGTGATGCCCACAAAATCGAAGGCGCCGCTCGGCGTTCGCCCCGCAAGTCCGCGCAGGAACGTGCGAAGGTCGGGCCGCTCTCGCAGCTCGCCGTACATCTCCTGACGGAACGCGAGGTACTCCGGCGAGTAGTTGGCGTCGGGGTTCTCCATCGTCGACGGCAGCTTGCGACGCGTCGCCTCTTCGAACACCGCCTGCAGCAGATCGGAGAAGAGCGTCTCGGTCGGCGGCGTCGCATCGAGCAGTGCCTGACGTGCGGTCGTCCAGTCGACCGCGCCACGTCCCGCACGGTTGCCGCGACCGGGACGCGGAGCCGCGGGCGCCCCTTGCGCGACGGCTTCGACATGGGAGGCGAACAGGAGCGCCAGAGCGGTCGCGAGGCGCGGGATGGAGGAGCTCATCGACAGCACGCTAGCCGTGCCGGCGTGGAGCCGAAAGGCCGCGGAGACACGAGCGCTACCATCCCGCGTCGCGCATCCACCCGGCGTGCGGTCCACTCACCGAAGGAGAATCGAATGCTCGCCAAGCTCGCCCTCGCGGCCACGGCCCTCGCCTCGCTCGCTGCCATGCCGCCGCCGCCCGCCACCTCGACGCAGGCCGCGACGCCCGCCGCATCCGGCCGTTACGACATCGACAACGTGCACACCGCGGTGATGTTCCGAATCCGGCACCTCGGCGCCAGCAACTCCTACGGCCGCTTCAACCTCGTGAGCGGCAGCCTCATCCTCGATGCCGAGACGCCGAGCGAGTCGATGATCTCGCTCAAGATCGACGCGAAGAGCATCGATACGAACGACGAGGCCGGCGTCGAGGACGCGGCGAAGGACGCCCGCGACAAGCACTTGCGCGGCCCCGACTTCTTCAACGTCGAGGAGTTCAAGACCATCGAGTTCGAGTCGGAGAAGGTGGTCGACAAGGGGGCCGGGAAGTTCGAGATCACCGGCCCGCTGACCATGCACGGCGTGACCAAGAACGTGACGGTGATCGCCGATTACATCGGCACCAGCACCGGCGCGCAGTGGGGCACCGTGGTGGGCTACGAAGCGAAGTTCACGGTGAAGCGCGCCGACTTCGGAATGAACTACCTCCCCGACCTGCTCGGCAGCGACATCGACGTCGTCATCAGCATCGAGGCGAAGAAGCGCTGATCGACGCCGCGCGGCTGCACGCGGACGAGGAGCGCCGATGTTCGAGTGGCTCGAAGACCTGATCGTCCAGCAGTGGTTGCGCACGCTTGGCGCCGCCGCTGGGGTGGCGCTGCTGATGCAGACGATCGGGGCGATCGGCTCCTCTCGGCGCGCCATCGACGGCACCGGCTCGGTGCGGGGCGGGTCGATCGCCACGGGGCTCGCGCTCGCCTTCGTCGCAGCGCTCTACACCGTCCTGGGTGGCATCCCGATGCTGCCGCCCGCGGAACGGTGGCAGTGGAGCGCATGGCTCACGTTGGCCACGCTGCTGCTGCTCTTCTTCGAGGAGGCGCATGGAGCCGCGACAGCGCTGCGCTTCCTGCTCCACCTCGCGCTGGTGGCCGGCACGGCGTGGTGGATCGTGCGCCCATCGGGTCGCGCCGGCGACTGGTCGCCGCTCGACGCGCAGGTCGTCTACCTCGGCTCCGGCCTGGTGCTGATCGTCTACCTGCTGCTCGGCGAAGCGCGCGCGGCAACGCAACCCGCGTGGCGCTCGCTCTTGCCGATGGTGCTGGCGAGCGCCACGGCCGTCGCCTGCTTCGCTGACCAGAGCGACAAGCTCGCACGAGCCGCGGGTGGGCTCTTCGCCGCGCTGCTGGTCACGCTGCTGCTGTCGGTGGTGCGACCCGCCGCGACGCTGCCCCGCAGCGCCATCGCGACGCCGACGCTCGCCTTCGCGAGCCTGCTCGCCTACTGCTGGTCGGCGCGCTACGTCAGCAACAGCAGCACGCTGCTGCTCTGCGCCACGTGGTGCAGCACGTTGCTGCCGACCGGCAGCGGCTCACCGCGCCGCACCTTCGTGCTGGCGGTGGCGCTGCCGATCGGCGCATGTGTCGGAGCGTGGCTGCTGCGCGCGGGGTAGCCCGCTGATTCACGGCCGCTTGCGCGCCACGATCAGCAGGTAGCGCGCCCCGAATGCGAACGGCTCGCCGTGGATCGACTGCAACCGCTGCTCGATCTGAAAGCCCGCCTCGGCCAGCAACTCGCCGATCTCGCGCAGGGTGAAGACCCACTGCCAGCCTTTGCGCGTCACTCGTTCACTGCCGCGCAGGAAGGTGTAGGTCGTCTCGACGCACCCCTGCTCGAGGACGTAGCGGTTCTCCTCGAGGAAGAGCAGGTCGCCGATCGCGACCCACTCGCGGTCGCGCAGGTGAGGCAGCAGCGCTTCGGCGACGTAGCCGCTGTCCATCACGAAACGAGCGCCCGGTGGGAGCGAGCGCGCAACGCCGGCCAGGAACGCCTGCGTGCCGACGCGATCGACGTAGCCGAAGCTGTTGCCGAGCGCGAAGGCGGCGGCGAACGGCTCGGCCGCGGCGGAGCAGGTCGACAGCGCGCGCAGATCGCCCTGCACGAACTCGGCCACGTGGCCGCGCGCGGCGGTCTCCTTGCGCGCTTGCGCGAGCGCTTCATGTGAAACGTCGACGCCAAGAGGCCGGTGGCCGCGCGCCGCCAGCTCGATCGAATGGCGCCCGAGCCCGCACGCCACGTCGAGCACGCGCGCGCCCGGGGTCAGCTGCAGCGCCCGCTCGAGGAAGTCGACTTCGGCGCGTGTCTGTTCGGGAGAGGCGGCCGCGCGCCACAGATCGAGCGCGATGTCGTGGAAGAAGGTCTCAAACCAGTGGGGAACGATGTCCGCGGACAAAGCAGTTGCGACGTTCGAGCTCATTGAAGGTGAAGTCCTGTAAAGGCTGCGTCGGGGAACGCCCGGAGGTTCCGGGACGTCGGAGGAAGGGCCGCGGCGCTTTCGAAGCGCCTCCCTTCGCCGCAAACGCGGCGTTCCGATGGCTCGCCTCGAAGGCGAGCTCGCGGCGACGATTCAGGCTTCGCACAGGCACCGGCGTCGCGCGATGGCGACACCACTTGCGAACGCGCGCCACTCGCGGCAGCGCGATCACGAGGCGGGAATGTAGCGCGCAATCCGCGGGGCGCCAGGGCCACGCAAGCGAGCGCGTCGGTCGGTCACTCGAAGGTGAAGGTGCTCGACTGGGAGATCACCAGCTTCCCGCTCCATCCGATGGCGTAGCCACGCAGCGTCCACTCCTGTCCTGAAAGGCCCGGTGGAATCACCGCGTCGAGCGCGAGCTCGCCCGCCCCATCGAAGTCGTCGAGCGCCAACAGGACGCCGACCGGCGCGCCGTCGATCGATTCGAGCATCAGCGCCGCCGCCACTGCGGCCGGACCGCGCCGCACCCAGACTTCGACAGTTGCACCCGCTGGCGCGCTGCGCGGCTCGACCTCGAGATAGAGGTCATCGAGCTCAAGCAGGTCGAGGCGACCGGCGTACTCGCCGAAGGTCGTGTCCAACTCTGACCAGCTGACGGCCAGCGGTCCGCCGCCGCGCCGGATGCGGCCGGTCACGCCGACCGGGGGCGGAGCGAGCGGGTACGTCGGGCTGCTCGTGACGCGGTGGATCAGCGTCAAGTCGCGCCCCGAGCGGAACTGGAAGGCGTCACCGCCACTCACGACGAACGCCAGGTCATCGCTCCCGTCGCCATCAAGGTCGGGGAACGCGATCAGATACGACGGGAAGAACTCGCCGGCGACGGTTCCGTTCAGCGTGGCGTAGGCCGTGCGGCTCGCGCTGTCGATCAGTTCGACCTTGCCCAAGGCACGCCCCGACACCGTGCCGAGCACCGACACCACGGCGAGTTCCGGCAACCCGTCGCCAGAAGAGTCGGCGAGCATCGCCAAGTGCGTGCCCAGCCCTTGGCCAGCGCTTCCGTACAGGTTGTAGAGCCCGCTGCCGTCGACTCCGGAGACGACCGACATCCGGCCGCAGCCCGGAGCGGCTTTCCCGTTGCCCGGGCCGCCAACCGCCCAGTCGCCGACGCCATCGCCGTTGACGTCGCCGGCAGCGGCGACCGAGGTCCCAAACGCCTCGTTGGGGAACGCGGTCTTGCCGTACACCTCGAAGCGCAGCGCGCCGCTGACCGCGTCGTAGACCGCGAATCGACCGACACCCGCGAAGCCAAGCGGATGATCGGCGGTCGGCAAGCCCACCCCGATCTCGACCGCGCCGGTCGTTGGCTGAACCGCGGCGACGAGCAACATGGGTGACGGGCTCGACGACAAGGCGAGCGACTGCAGAAGCTGCAGCGTCGCGCCCGATCGGAGCTCCAACTGCCAGCCACCTCCGACCTGCGCGCAGGCGAAATCGACGAGCCCATCTCCATCGATATCGGGGATCGCCAGCATCGTGCCGCGGTAGCTGCCGATCGGGGTCGTCGTCAGCGTCGCGAACTGCAGCTCGTGGCCGTCGGCTCCCGAGCGCAACGAGAAGCGCTCCACGGGATCGTTGAAGTCGAGCTCATCCACTTCGCGCACGACCACGTCCAGCCGACCATCGCCATCAACATCGCCCACCAGCAGCGCCGAACCGGCCACGTGAAGAGCCGTCGGCTCGCCGTCACGCGCGATGAGCTTCGAGCCGTCGAGCAACGAACGACGCTGGACGCGACCGGGACCGCCGTACCGGCTGCTGCTCGGGTTGTAGTACGGAGGCGAGCCGACCAGCAGATCGCGAACGCCATCGCCGTCGGCATCGACGCTGGCATCGAACGAAGTCGCGAAGGCGTGGCTCTGGAAGCTGTCTTCGAGGATCGTGCGAAGCTCCGAGCCGTCGCTCCCTCTGAAGATCCGCAGATCGCCGTCGCCGTATTCGATCGAGCCGAGCGTGACCGCAACCTCGGCCAATCCGTCGCCATCGACATCGCCGACGCCGCCGCAACTCTGTCCGAATTCCGCGGTGCCGGTCAGCACGCGGATCTCCGCCCCCGTCGCACCGGAGACGACGACCGCACGACTGGTGACCGTGCTGAACGCCCCGACCATCGACACGACGAAGTCGCCGGTTCCATCACCATCGACATCGCCCACGGCTCGCGCGCATGGACCGTGGTCGTACTGGAGACGCTGCGGCAACGTGACCGTTGCGTGGAAGAGGCTGGTGAACGAGGCGCCTGACCAGACGTCGAGGTTGCAGTTCGGCGTGTTGTCTGGCGCGAAGAAGATCTCGGCGGTCAGCACATCGCCGGCGCCGTCTCCATCGACGTCGCCCGCCGCGTCGAGCTGCCGCTCGCTGCCGAACAGCGACAGGTCTGCTCCATTGAGGGAACGTAGCAACGCACCGTCGGCTCCCGAGCGCAGCTCGATCCGGCCAACGGCGAGGCCATTCACGAACTCCCCTGGCACGCCGACCACGAAGTCCGGCACGTCATCGCCATCGACCAGGCCGAGCGAGACCAGGGCCAGCCCATACAGATCCAAGCGAGCGTCGGGCGCGGCGTCGCCGAGCGCCAGCAACCGCGCACCCGACTGGCTCGAGTACGCGAAGGCGGAGCCGTTGCCGTCGTACGGCGCACCGATCAGCACGTCGTCATGTCCATCGCGGTCGAGATCGCCGCCGTTCGCAACCTTCCAGCCGAAGGAGTGGTGCGCGTCATCGCGCAGCTCGCGCAACAGCGAGCCGTCGGCGCCGGAGCAGATGCGCACGATCCCGTGACGCGGCACCGGTTGGATCCACGCGTCCCACGTCGGCGCGCCCGCCGCGAAGTCGCGCACGCCGTCGCCGTCAAGATCGTCGAGCCACGCCACCGACTGCCCGAAGCGTTCGCGCCGGATGTCGCCGTACTCAGTCCAGAGCGACTGTTGCGGCGCGGCGGCGGCGCTCGCGACCAAAGCCAACCACGCCACCGAAACGCCGGTGAGCCGCGACTTGCTCAAGTGCTTCACGATGAGTCCCCTCGGCGGTCTGCTCGGAGCGGCGCCATCGAAGCAACCCGCGCCGCCGTGCGACAACACGAAGAGGTAGCCACTCTTGAGGAGCGCGCGAGGGGTCGCTGCCAATCCGCCCCGATCGTGACACTCGGGGGACGCTCGGCACGGGGGTCGCGGTTTCGAAACGAGGGCAGGGTCGCTTTGCGGTCGGCGCGCCCGTGACCGCCGTTGCTCGCTCAGAGGTCGACGTAGGCGAGTTCTGAAGCAACCAGCTTGCCGGTCGGCGCGATCTTGTAGGCGCGCACGCCGACGTGGAAGCCGAGCGCTGGGTTCGGCGCACTGTCGGAGAAGGTGAAGGTGTTGTCGGCGGCGAAGACGGTCTGCACCAACGGGAGGAAGAGCGGCGCGCCGGAAATCTCCTCGACGGCGAGGAGCACGAGTCCACCCGGCGCGCCGCGGAAGACCACGCCGTCGATGGTCTGATCGGGTGCCGGGTGGCTCGGCGACAGGGTCAACGTGAGGTCGGCGGCGGCATAGGCGTACGCCACCCCCCAGTCGCTGCCGGACGCCGTGTCGTTCTTCGGCGCGCCGCAGACGATGGTGTCGTCGGAGAGCGCAACGCTCGCGCCGAAGCGGTCGCCGGCGGCGCCGTCGCTGGCGATGAGTTCGCCATCGGGAACCCACCCCGTCTTCTTGCCCCAGCGGAACAGCCACGCGGCGCCCGAGTCGATGGCACTCGACGTGTCGTTGTCGGGATGGCCAACCACCACGAGATCGCCGCGGATCGCGACGCTCTTCCCGAAGTAGGAGAAGGGCGCGAGGTTCGGATTCGCGAGTCGGGCGGTCTGCCCCCACGCGCCTCCGGTCCGTTCGAAGATGTAGCAGTAGCCGACCGCTCCGATGGTGGTGCCGTAGTTCTCGCCCTGAGCCGTCGCGACGATGCGATCGCCGCTGATGGCGACGGCGGTGCCGAAGTCGTTGTAGGTGTAGTTGTTGGTGATCGTGAGCTCGGCGGTCTCGCTCCACGTCGAGCCGTTCCGCGTGAAGACGCTGACCGAGCCAGCGTCGAGCCAGCCGCCGGTATCGGAGAGCGTCGACGCGACGACTGCGGTCGATCCGTCGATGCCGACCGAGCGGCCGGCCTGATCGCCGTGCCACGCATTCGAGTCGATCAGTTGCCCCTCTTCGATCCACTTCACGGTCGGATCCTGCCAGCGGAACACATAGGCCGCGCCCGCATCGACGAACGTGCCGACATCGGCGTAGTTCGCGCCGACCACGATGTCATCGCCGCTGATGGCCACCGAGTAGCCGAACCAGTCGCCGGTCTTGCCGCCGCCTGGGACGAGCTTCTGCTCCTCGTTCCAGCGCTTCGCGACCGCGTCGTAGCGGAAGACGTAGGCCTGTCCCGCGTCGACCCCCTTCACGGTGTTCTTGCCCTTGGCGGTCACGACGACCTTGTCGCCGTCGACGGCGACGGCCGTCCCGAAACGCGCGTCGTACTCGAAGTCGCTGGCGAAGAGCTGCTGCTCGCGCACCCACGCGCCGATGACCGGATCGAAGCGATGGATGAACGTCGTCCCCGCCTGGAAGGCCTTCGTGTTGTCGAACGGCGTTCCGACCACCATCACGTCGCCGCTGACTCCGACGCTCGAGCCGAACTCCTGGTAGAGCGTGCCGGTCGCCGGCGTCAGGAGGTGCTGCTCCTTCGCCTGGCCGCGCGCCGACGACGGCGACGTAAGTCCGATCGCGATACCGGCGAGCGCGCTGAGCCAGGCCGATCGACCGCTTCCACTACTTCCGATACGCATGAAGATCTCGATGACGAAGAGGGTGCGAGGCGCGGCGACACGAAGGTCGCGCCCGTGCTCGCTCCCCCTGCCATCCGAGAGCGTGTTGCGATGTCACCGCAATTCCGGCCGAGCGCGCTGACGCGGTCGCTCTCCCGGGGCCGATCGGCCATCCGTCGCCCTCACTCCCCCCAGAACACTTCCAGTGTCAGCGGGTCGCGATCGAGCAGGAGCAGGTCGTCCTTCTTGTCGCCGTCGAGGTCCGCTGCGACCAGCAGGCGATCGGTCTGCGGCGTGCGACCGCTGAGAGAGAAGGCGCTCGAGTCGAGCAGGCCGAGGAGCCTCGTCGGCGTCTTGCCCGCGATGGCGGCGCGCAGCGCCGAGCCGGGCGTCGGCACCCAATCGACCAGCTCCATCAGCTCGATCTTCACGACCTCCTTGCCATCGCCAACGCGATCGAAGCGGGCGATCAGCTCGCGCCGCAGCAGCGCAAGGCTCGGATCGGTCGCGGCGGCAAGCGCGGTCTTCCCGCGATGCAGCGCGATGACGCCATCGCGCTGCAGATCGGCCACGTCTCCGCGCACTCCATCGCCGTCGAGGTCGAGCCCGATCGGCACGCGCAGGAACTCGCCCGCCAGCCGCTTCACCACCGGGCTGTCTTGCAGCTCCTCTTGCAGGCCAAGCAGCGCCGGCAGCTCGACCACGAGGCGGCGGCGGCGCGACGGGCTCTTGCTGAAGCGCAGCGTCGCTTCCTGGAAGTAGGTGAAGAGGTCGAACTCGAGGTTGCCGCCGACGATGACCCACAGCAGGACCTGGCCGATCGACACATCGGCCACCTGCAGCAGGCAGAGGTCTTCCTTGCCGTCGCCGTTGTCGTCGCGCGCGAAGGCGAGCAGCAGGTTGCCGCTGACCTTCAGCACCTGCGCCGCCTTGCTGCGATCGATCCCTTGCGCGCCGCCCGCGAACAGCGACACCTTCGAACCCTGCCGCAGCAGCAGGTCGGCGCGAGCATCGCCGTCGAGGTCGCGCACCTCGGCGCTGACGCTGCCAGAGAAAAACTTGAAGAGGTTGGCCGGATCGAGCACGCCGCGCGGGCCCGAATCGAGCTTTTTCCTCAGCTCCTCGAGGTCGACGTCGAGCGTCGGTGCCTCGGGCAGCGAGCCGTCGGGCTTGCTCCAGAAGAACTGCAGACGGTCGTTCGACTGAAAGACGAGGTCGGGACGTCGATCGCCGTTCTGATCCTCGACGGTGAACGCGGGGATCACGATCGATGCCGCCACCGACGGCGAGTCGTCTTCGGGGGACGCCAGCGTCATCGACTGGTCGACGCGATGGCGCACCGTCGGACCACGCTTCGCCAGGCCGTCCGCGCCGACGAACCACAGCTCGAGACCGTTGGTGGCGGGCAGCGCGAAGTCGACGTCGCCGTCGCCGTCGAGATCGCGTGCGAACGGGAAGGCGTAGACGCCGCCGGGCAACGCGAGGCCAGGGACCCGCGCCGCCTCCTGCGCCGCCGCATCCTTGCGATGGCGTTCCAGACGACCATCCTCGCGCAACGTGAGCAGCGTCGCCGGACGGGTCGAGCCATCGATGCACCACGCGATCGTGCGCGAAGGGCCGCGGTCGATCGTGTGGATCGGCGTCAACTTGCCGTCGCGCGCGAGCGTCGCCACGACCAGTTCGTACGACCGCGCGACCAGGAGTTCCTGGCGGCCATCGCCATCCCAGTCGAGGAGCGCGAGACCCTCGGTGTCGCGTTGGATCGCGACCGGCACGCCGGGCTCGCCGCGTGCCAGTGTCGCAGGCGCCTGCGCCAGGAGCGTCGCCAGCAGCAGCACGCTCATCGCTTGGCTCCGCCGCGCGAGACGAACATCGTGAACGCGTGGTCATGGCGCAGCACGAGATCGGCGACGCCATCCATGCTGAGGTCCCACGTCTCGATCCGCGTCACCTGCGCTTGCGGCTGGAACGAGGCGAAGGGCGGCTCCACCAGCACCAGCTTCTCCCCTTCCTTCTTCACCGCGCGGATCTCGACGCGGCCATCCAGTTGAGTCGTCACCAGGTCGTTCGTGCCATCCGCATCGAAATCACCGCGCAGGTCGAGCAGGAGCGACTCCTGCACGCGCGCCAGCTGCTCGGGCTTGAAGGTGCGCGCGAAGGAGAAGTCGGGCGACTTCGACCAGGTCGCGCCCGCTCCGCCGCGAAAGACGTGGAACGCCGAGTCGAGGCGCACCGTCGCCAGCGTGGAGAGGCCGGTCGGAATGTCGAACACCCGCGCGGTGAGGTCCTGGCGGCCGTCGTGATCGACATCGACCAGCGCGAAGTCGACGCTCATCCCGGCGAGCTTCACGCGCGCGCTCGGCGTCTCCGCGATGACCGCGGCCAGCGAATGCGCCGGATCGAGGGTCGCCGTGAAGGTCATGGCGAGCTTGTCGTCGCCGTTCGTCTCGAACGCGACCAGCTCCCGTTTCCCGTCGCCATCGACGTCGAGCCACAGGCGCTCGTCGGCGTCGCGCGCGGCCGCCGGCAGCTCGATCGTCACCGCGTCCGACTTGCCTTCGCCCATGTAGAGCGCCGGCGCCACGTGCCACTGACCGCTCTGCAGGTCGATGCGCTCGACCGTGCCGTTGCCGTCGAAGTCGAGCAACTGCGGCAGCTGGAATCGGCGCCGTCGTTCCAGCAAAAACTCCCCCGCCAGCGCCGGCTTCGAACTGCGCGCGCCGGGGAAGAGGGAGGGGTTGGTGCCAAGATCGCCTTGCTGCGTCTCGACGCCGCCGGAGCCGAAGCGGAACGACCCGCGCGCGGCGCGGATCGGCTCTTCGTAGCAGCCGAGGAGGACGCCCTGCTCGAGACGACGCTCGCTGCCCTGGCCGGTGACGAACAGGGTGCCCAGACCCACCCCCGCCACCATCGCCAGCAACTCCTCGCGGCCGTCGCCGTCGAGGTCCATCACGAGGCGCCAGCATGGAAGGCGATCGGGATCGGGCAGGTCGGGGAAGAAGGAGAAGTCGAGCTCGCGGCGGACGTTGCCCTGCAGCCCCTCCTTGGTCGTCGAAAGCGAGTAGATCGCCGATCGCGTCATCAGCAGCAGCTCGCGCCCCGGCTCGTCCCGCAGTTCGAGCAGCGAGTAGGCGACCACATCGGGCGGCGCGGCGATCTGCCAATCGGGAGTCGCAGGGAACGTCGCATCGGCGCGTTGACGCCACAGGCGCAGCTTGCGCTCGCCGCCCAGCGCCACCGTCACCAGCAGGTCGACGCGCGCATCGCCGTCGACGTCGATCATCTGGTACTCGAAGCGCTCGCTGCCGACGTCGATGCGCGACTCGACGAAGGTCGGCGTCTCCATCGGCGGCGCCACCAGCATCATCGACCGCCCCCCGCCGCGCCGGCGTCGGTGCCATCCTCGGTCAACGCCCCGACCCCGCTCTCCCACGAGATGAAACGCAGCACGCTGGTCTGCGTGGTGGGACCATCGTGGGTCCGTTTGTAGAGCCAGATCAGCCAGAGGTCGATCACGACCACTTCGCTGCGGCGCTCATCCGGCGTCTTGCTCCAGGCGAGCAGCGGCCACAACCGCAGTGCGGTCAGGTGGCGCTCGGGCTCGTAGAGATCGAGGTCGACCTGGCGCTCGCCGCCATCGCGCGACTGGACCACGAGCTCGACCTCGCTGCCCGGCGCCATCGCCGCGACCCGCGTGAAGAGGTCGGCAGCCCCGGTCAGCGCCTTGCCGTCGAGCGCGAGCAGCGTGTCGCCCGGCTCGATCCCGGCGTCGTGCAGCGGACTGTCGTCGGCGAGCTCGTCGAGCCGCGCGCCGGTCCGCGCGGCGCCGGTGCCGCTGGCCGCCGCGCCGAGCGCGACGGTCGACGCCGTGCAACGCAGCCGGCGCCGCTCGACGAAGCGATCGGTGGCCCGCAACTCGGGCGTCGAGCGCTGCCGGACTTCGAGCGTCGCCGCGCGGACGTTGCCGTCGCGCTCCGCCTCGATCCGCCACGTGCGACCGGGAGCCACGCTGGCCAGCAACGCGCTCCACTGGTCGAGCCGCTCGAGCTTCATGCCATCGACGCTCAGCACGCGATCGCCCGCTCGCAGCCCCGCCGCTTCGGCGGGCGAGCCGGGCGCGACGTTCGCCACACGCAAACCGGCGAGGAACTCGAGGGCGTCAAGGCCGCCGCTGGTCGCCTCGGCGAGTTCGAGTCCGACGAAGGGCTCTCCTTGCGAACCGGTGGCCGCGTTCGCCGGCAGCGCGTCGTAGGCCGGCGCGCTCGGCAGCCCTTCATCCTCGGGCGGCGGCGCCACCGTGATGCACGCCGACGTCAGTAGCGACGCGATCAGCGCCACTTGGAGTTTCCGCACGTTCATCCGCACGCACTCCTGGTTCGACTGCAGCGCAGCCCATGTCGTCGAGGCCGACGTACCATACCGGCCCGCATGCGGCCGCTCGCCGCGCGCCGATCCTGTCCAACTCGAATGGAGGACTCCCCGTGTCCGCGACCCGTTGGAAGAGCTTCGCCCTCATCGGCGCCTTGTCGATCCCGCTGGCCGCTGCGCCGCTGCAGGAAGCACCGAAGCCGCTCGAACGCCAGGGCACGCTCGTCCCCGCTGAAGCGAGCGAAGTGAAGCTCGCGCTCGAAGCCTATTCGGGGCCGCTCGAGCTCCTTGAAGTCGTCGCGCATGGCACCCCCGTGCGCGCGGGCGATGTGTTGGCTCGCTGCAAACTCGACTCCATCGACGAGGCGATCGTCGCTGCGGAGCGCGACCTGCGATCGACCGAGATCCGCCAGCAGAACACGCGCGAATCGGCGCGGCTCGAGATCGAGGCCTTCGACGTGCGCCTCGCCGATGCGGCGGACGCGATCGAGGACGCCGAGAAGGCGCTCGATCTGTGGGAAAAGACGGAGATCGAGCTCAAGCGGCGCGGCATCGAGCTGAACGACGGCTACACGCAGGATGGGCTCGAGGATCAGCGCGACGAGCTCGCGCAGCTCGAGAAGATGTACACCGCCGACGAGCTCACCGATGCCACAGAAGAGATCGTGCTGAAGCGGGCGCGCCGCCAGCTCGCGCGCAGCGAGATCGGCTACGAGCTGCAGAAGGCGCGCCGTCGCATCGACGAGGAGGTCGGCGATCCGCAGACGCTGAAGCAGAAGAAGCGCGCGGTCCGCGACGCACGAACCGGGCGCGAGCGACTGGTGCGGCAACTCGAGATGGAGAAGCGCAGCCGCGACGACCAGCTCTCCCGGCTCGAGCCGGAACTGAAGGCGGCGCGCGACCGTGTCGAGCAGCTGCGCCGCGACCGCGAACGGCTCACCCTGCGCGCGTCGCAGGCCGGCATCGTGCTGCACGGCGCCATCGACGACTACAAGCCCGGTCGCGCGCCTTCGCGCCATGTCGTCGGCGGATCGCTCGCCGCGCGCGGCACCTTCTTCACCGTGGCGAAGCCGGGCGCGATGGTGGTGGCGCTCGACATCCCCGAATCGCACGTCCTCAAGCTGACGCAGGGGATGGCGGTGAAAGTCACGCCCACGGCCGATGGCGCGCGTTCGATGGTGGGACGGCTGCGCTACGAGCGCTTCCCGAGTCCGCGCAGCGCCGCCGCGGGCGAGAACAGCTACGACGGCAGCGTCGAACTCGACGCCACCGAACCGAGCTTCGTCGCCGGCATGCGCTGCACCGTGGTGATCGAGGCGGCAGCGAAGGTCGGCACGTGAACGCCGCACTGCTCCTCGCGCTGGCGCTGCCCGTCGGGGATGGCGCCAGCGCCGTCGACACGAAGGTCGGCCAGGGCTTCGGTCCGGCGGCGGCCGCGCTGACCGGCGAAGCGCTTCGTCGCGAAGTGGTGAACGCGATCGACACCGGGCGCGACTGGCTGGTCGCCAACCAGAACGCGGACGGCGGTTTCGGGACGCACCACACCGCACGCGGTTGGGAGATCCTCGCGACGGTGCCGGGCTCGCTCGAGGCGTTCCACGTCGCAACCTCGGCGCTGTGCGTGATGGCGCTCGACCAATGCGCGCGACCCAGCGACGCGTCGGCGGCGGCCGCGAGCAAAGGGGTCGACTTCCTGCTCGCGAATCACAAGGTCGGGCGCCCGAACGGGATGGAGTTCTACAACACCTGGGCGCTTGGCTACGGCCTGCAGGCGCTGGGGGAGTGGGGTCTGCGCCACCCTGATGACACTCGCCTGCCGGCGGTGAAGGCGGCGTGCCGCTCGATGCTCGACCGCCTGCCGAGCTACCAGATCCTCGACGGCGGCTTCAGCTACCTCGACTTCGACCTGCAGTCGATTCCGCCGAGCGACTCGGAGATGACCTTCACCACCGCCACCGTGCTGATCGGCATCGAGCGCGCGCAGCGGTTGGGTGAGGCGGCGCCGGCCGGTCTGGTGAAGAAGGCGCTCGATCGGCTCGCCGCCGGACAGACGCCAGAGGGGTCGTTCCTCTACGGCCGCTACCTGTGGCAGATGCCGCGGCGCGGCATCAACGAGCCGAAGGGCTCGGCGTGCCGCACCCCCGGCAATCTCTACGCGCTGGCCGCGTTCGATCACGCACCGCGCCGCAAGGTCGCATGGCACGACGCCGTCGACAACCTGGTCAACCGATATGTGGGTTTCCAGCAGATCGCCGTACGGCGACCCGTGCCACACGAGGCGTGGTACAGCATCAGCGGCTACTTCTATCTCTACGGTTTCTACTACGCATCGCTCGTGCTGGCCGAGAAGCTGCCGATCGAGGCGCAACAAGAGCTCTACCCCTCGCTCGCGCGCGGCGTCCTCTACTGCCGGCAACCCGACGGGTCGTTCTGGGACTACCCGCTCTACAACTACCACTACCACTACGGCACCGCGTTCTCGCTGCTGGCACTGAGCCGCGCACCCGCCGGCTGGCTCGACACGCCGGTGGCCGTGACGACGGCGGCGGATCCCGCGGCGACGGCGAAGTGAAAGGCGCGGCGGCGCTCGTCGCATGCATCGCCGCGCTCGGTGCTGCGCTGTTCGCCCCGCTGCAGGGCTGCACGGGCTCGAACCACGCGGCGAACAGCGCAGCGAACAGCGCGACGAGCGCGACCGATTCGAGCGCGGTCGCGCCGGCGCCGCTCGACGAACCGCTCCCTTCCGACGCTCCCTACGTGCTGGTGCTCGGGACCGCGCAGGATGGTGGGCTGCCTCACCTCGGCTGCGAGCGCGGCTGCTGCCGCGAGGCGCGGCGCGATCCGACGCGTGCGCGGCGGGTCACGTCGCTGCTCCTGTGCGATCCACGCGATGGCCGCCGTTGGCTGTTCGATTGCACGCCGGACCTGCGCGCGCAGATGGATGCCGCGCGCGGCCACCCGACGACGCGCGTGATGGAAGGTCCGCGGCCGCCGCTCTTCGATGGCATCTTCCTGACGCACGCCCACATGGGCCACTACGGGGGCCTGCTCGAACTCGGTCGCGAGGCGTTCGCGGTGAAGGAGCTGCCGACCTTCGTCACGCCGCGCTTCGCCGACTTCCTGCGCACGAACGGTCCGTGGAAGCTGATGGTCGACGAAGGGCGCCTGGCGCTAAACGAGCTCGACCCGGAAGTCGCCATCGAACTCGCCCCCAACCTGCGCGTGCGCTGTTTTCGAGTGCCGCATCGCGACGAGTTCTCCGACACCGTCGGCTTCGTGATCGACGGCCCCCACCGCGACCTGCTCTACCTGCCCGACATCGACAAATGGGAAGCGTTCGAGGCCTGGACGCCGCCCGCCGGTGCCGAGCGCAACGGGGGCATCAGGACCATCGAGCAGGCGTTGGCGGCGGCCGACATCGCGCTCATCGACGGCTGCTTCTTCGCCGATGGCGAGATCGCCGGCCGCAGCATGAAGGAGATCCCGCATCCCTTCATCCGCGAGTCACTCGAGCGATTTGCGCGGCTCCCCGCCGCCGCTCGCGAGAAGCTCTTCTTCACCCACCTGAACCACACCAACGCCGCCGCTACCGTCGACGGCTCCGCCTGGCAGGCCGTGCTCGCCGCCGGCATGCACGTGCTCGACGACGGACGCGTGTTCGGGCTGTAGCGTCCTCCAAGAGCCCATCCCGGTAGAGACGCTCGGTCACCGTGCTTGCGGCGAAGCCGCATCCGCTTCGTTCCGCCTCGCATCGTCGGGGTCGGCGCGGCGCGGAGCTCGGTCGCACCGACCGGGATCGGCTCTAGTGTCCTGATCCCGATTCGGCGGCGGCGGCCTCCGCTTCGTCGACGAACGAGCCCTCGGGTTCACGCAGCCAGAGCATGCATGCGACCACGCTGACTGCCGCGCCGGCCGCGAGCAGCAGGAAGAAGGTCTTCGACTCGACCATCGTCAGCAGCACGAGATAGACGACCGCGCCGACATTGCCGTAGGCGCCTGCCATCCCGGCGATCTGGCCCGTCATGCGTTTGTTGATCATCGGAATGATCGCGAAGGTCGCTCCCTCGGCGCCCTGAACGAACATCGAGCATCCGATCGTCAGCGCGACCGCCAGCCACAGCGGCCAGCCACCGTCGATGAAGGCCATCCCGAAGAAGCCGACGGCGATGCCGACCATGTAGAGGACGATGGTCCACTTGCGGTTCTTCAGGTTGTCCGACAACAGGCCGCCCAGCGGTCGAGCGAACAGGTTCACGAAGGCGAACGAGGAAGCGACGAGCCCTGCGACGGTGGGAGAAATCGTGAAGGTCTTCTCGAAGAACGCCGGCAGCATCGACACGACCGCGAGCTCGGCACCGAAGTTCGCGAAGTACGTGGTATTGAGCGCCGCGACACTCGGGAAGTGCACGCGCATGTCGGCCGGGACGCCGCCGCGCAAGTGCGGGAGGTTGACCTGCACGCTCTTCAGCACGTGCACGATGAAGACGAGCGCGAGCACGCCATACGTCAGCCACAGCATGTTGCTGGAAAGAACACGCTCGCTGCCGCCGTTGCCCAGCGGGATTCCGGCCGACCGCCACGCAAGGAAACCGAGCGCCCCCACCAACGGGAACGACCAGAGGATGTACTGGACCAGATCCCAGCGGCTGCTGACCAGAAGGGGCTGGGCCTTGTGAACCCCGACGAACTTCTTGCCTTCCGGCATGTCGCGGACGAGGAAGAGGTAGGCGATGCCATAGCCGAACGCGACCACGCCGTTCGCTGCCAGCGCGTAGCGCCAGCCGCTGTGCCCGCCGCCGAAGAGTTCAAGCGCGACCCACGGCAGCGTCATCGCGGCCCATGCCGAGCCGAAGTTCCCCCACCCCGCATAGAACCCCTCGGCACGGCCCATCGTCTTCGGCGGGAACCACTGCGCCACCATGCGAATGCCGATGACGAAGCTCGCGCCAGTCGTGCTCATCAGCAGGCGCGAGATCAGCAGCTGAGTGAACGAGTTGCCGAGCGCGAAGGTGACCGTGGGGATCGCGGTGAGCATGAGCAGCCATGCGAAGCAGCGCCGCGGCCCGAAGCGGTCGATCAGCGCGCCGACGATGATGCGCGCAGGAATCGTCAGCGCGACGTTGCAGATCGCCAGCAACTTGATGTGACCGGGCGTGAGCCAACCGCCGTCTCCGCCCTCTTCGCGCAACATGGTCGTCGCGAGCGGCGCCATGTTGAACCACATGTAGAAGGAGATGAAGAACGCGATCCAGGTGAAGTGCAGGTTGCGGATGCGTTCCTGCGCGAAGTCGATGAGTTCAGGGACGCGGCGTCGGTTCACTGGGAACTCTCCGGTCGAGGTGAGTCAGCCGTGGTGCAGCCTCGTTCAGACGCTCCGGCGCTCAGAACTTGAACCCCACTTCGAGGTAGGTGAAGGAGACGTCCGCTCGCGTGAAGGCGCGCTCGTAGGCCGTACCGCCCCAGAATCGACTCCATCCGAGCAGCGCGAACACCCGCTTCCCGGGAGACGTCGCACGCAGCGTCAGGTCGAGCTCGCGGCCGAGGTTGCGTGATGTCGCAGGAAGCGTCGCGTAGCCGAACGACCCTTGAGTGAACGGACCGCTTCCGGAGACGATCCCGCCCTTCTCGTGCTGCAACGCGAAGGCGTGCCAGCCCGCCACGAAGCGCACCTGCGGATGAGGATCGAGAAGGAGGTCGACGTACGTATCACGCAGGTTCGTGAAGCCGAACAGGTCGGCGTAGCCGTAGTAGGTGTGGTTCGTCGGCAACCCGTTGTAGAAGTTCGAGACGGTGCCATCGGACGTGCTTGCATCGCCCTGGGCTCGCGCTTGGCCGATGCGCAACCAAGGACGCAGCGGAGCTTCCTCGAAGCGATACCCCGCCTCGGCGATCCACGCTCCGGCGCGCAACGAGCGCGTGCCCGCGTCACCCGATTCGTGTGCCGCCCAGAACCAGCCATCGACCGCGCCGGGCCCGAGCTTGATCCGGGACGCCGCCTGGACGCCGACGAGATCGGCTTGCAGGTCGTCTCCGAACTTGGCTGTCGTCGGCGCGCGATCGTCACGGAAGTCGAAACCGAAGGCGCGTAGCTCCGTGTTGGGGACCAGCGTCCCGACCTTGCTCACGACCTCGACGCCCGCGATGCGGACATCGGCGAGCGAGTCGCCGGAATCGTCGATGTCGAAGGCGCCCTCATTGGCCTCGAAACCGATGCCTCGCAGAAGCCACTTGGCGCTGTCGCTGCCGATCGACACGCCGTCGAACGTCCGGCCGCTGGCCGGCCAATCGAGCGTTCCCACCAGGCGCGCATTGCCGCGATCGCGCACGTACTGGAAACTCGGATCGTCGCACTTGATGCCGCCGGAGTCCTCGTAGAGCTGACGTCCGACGCGCAGCTTCGGGCCCCCGACATCGAGGGCGCCGTACAGCTGGCGAATCGACAGCGACTGCGGCGAGCCGCCGCTGTTTGCGTCGCGATAGTTCTTGCCGGGGCCCGCCGGGACGCGGGGGTCGACGCCGAACAGGTTCACGGCCTGCCACTCGAAGCCAAGCTCGACTGGACCGAGCGTCTGCGACAAGCCCTGGCGCACGCGAGTGTGCTCGTAGTTGTAGCTGCCGTCCTGCCCCGGCTTCTCCAGGTGACGCCACTGCTCGACGCGCCACCGTCCCTCCATCCAGAACTTGAGTCCTTCCCAACCCTCGATCCGCAGCGGGTGGTCACCCCAGCCGATCTCGATGAGTGGCTTCGCGGGCGCCGGCGGCGCGGCTTGAGGGACGACTCCCGTCGCTGGCACTTGCAACAGGCAAGCCGCTCCGACGGCGAGTTCGATCAACGGTCGGGAGAGCTTGCGTTGGGGTGCTCGACTCATCGAGTTCTTCTCCTGTGAATGGTGGGTGCCTCGACCGCAACCCATGGACCGACTCGCGGCACGCCCTGCCATCGAGGTGCTGCCACCCGGTCTTCGGGCACGACTCCCCGGCGAATCGCGCCGAGCGCGCGCCGCTTCCCGAACTCGGACCACATCCCGAATCCGGCGCACGGTCAGTGCGCGTGGGAGTGCCCAACCTCGATCCGGGTGACGGCATCGGCCTGCGGGCACGCGGCCTGGCCTGGTTCGAGCGCGAGGCGGCGAAGTGCACGCACCATCACGCCGAAGGAGAGCGCGAAGCCGCAAAGCAGCCCCGCGAGCTCGGGCCAGCCGATGGACTGCCCCGCTTGCGAGTTCGCGGGCCCGACCATGACACAGAGATCGAGCGCCACCCCGACCAGCAGCACGCATGCCACGCGGACGAGCACCTCAGGGCTGCGGCGCGCACGCTCGAACAGCAGCGCGAGGAACGGCAGGAAGAAGAGCAGCAAGAGGCTCGCCCAACTGGCTGCGCGCCAGCCTGACGTCGCTCGGCGCGTGTAGTAGACGGCCTCTTCGGGGAGGTCGGAGTACCAGATCAACATGTACTGGCAGAACCAGATGTAGACCCACAGCACGCTGAAGGAGAGCAGCAGCTTGCCGAGATCGTGGACATGGGCCGCGGTGACGCGACCGGCGACCGGTCCGTGGTGTCGTGCGAGCAGCACCAGCAGCGTTGCGGACGCGAGACCGAGCAGCACGAGCGCCGTGGCGGTGCGCAGCGCGAAGATCGTGCTCGACCAGTGCGGCTCGAGCGATGCGACCCAGTCGATGCTCGCGACCGACCACGTGATCGCGAACGTCGCGATGAAGGCGGCGGCGAGCTTCTGCCGGCGCCCTGCGTCGGACGGGCTCCGTTCGCTGCGTCGAAGCACGCGCTCGAAGAGCAGCCAGACGGCGAAACACCCGACCAGGCGCGCCGAGAAAGCGGGGACGTTCAACCATGCGGCCTTGCGCGCCAGCAACTCGTCGTGGCCATGTCCGTGAGCCCATTCGTAGAGCGTCGGCACCCCCAACAGGAGGACGACTCCGGCGAGCCCTGCCCATGGGAGCAGCCTCCCCATCGCCAGCGGCACCGGAGTCAACGCGGTGGCCCAGCGCGCGCCCGAAACTCGCAACAGCGAAAGGAAGAGCGGCCCGGCCAACGCGAGGCACGTTGCCGCCAGGAAGCCGAGCAACCAGCCGGTCCACGCACGGCGAGGATCGACGAAGAACCCCGCGAGGAGCACGGTCCCGGCGATCGCCCCGACCAGGAGCAGTCGGCGCGAAGCGCGCGCAAGCGGATCGCTGCCAGACGGATTCATGGCGCGCCTCCAGCCTGCAGCGCGCGCACATGCAGGATCAGCTTCCAGCGATCCGCGGGAGTAAGGACCGCGGCATAGCTCGCCATGCCGCCCTGACCGCAAGTCAGCACGTGGAACAACTGGCCGTCGCGGAGCGCGCGCGTGCGGTCGGCCAGCAACGACGGCGGCGGCGGCATGCCGCGCGCGACTGCCGGACCGCGCCCGAGGCCATCGGCGCCATGGCACACCACGCAGAAGTTCGCGAAGCGGTCGGCGCCACGCGCGCGCGCCGCCGCATCGTCCGCGCGAAACGGATTGGCGAGCTGTTCGCCCGCAGCGATCGCGCCCGCCGGCGTCGGCTCGAACGGGAACGGTTCGCTGCCGCGCACGACGGTTCCGACGACGAGCGGCTGCTGCGTCGTGCCGCCTGGCAGCAGATCGCTCGGCGCGTAGGACTCGGCAGCGCAGGAGCGCGCCATGTCGGGGAAGAACTCGAGGCCGCGGCGATCGGAGTTGACGACCGTCAGCGCGCGGAGCGCCGCGAGCGCCGCCGCCGCGAGGACGAGCACCCATCCGGTGCGCTTCCACTCGCTCATGACCGCGCCTCCACGTGACGATCGGTGACGATCTGCTCGCGGCACTCGATCGCGCCATGCTCCATCAGCAATGCGCGCAGGTCAGCGGCCCGGATCGACGCGCCCGCCGGAGCGACGACCAGCACGAAGCGGTCGTCGCTGACGCGAGGATCGACGACCACGCCGACATGGCCGGGCAGCAAACGCGAGCGCACGAACAGCGCGCCTGCAGTCGCGAGACCAGCGCACAGGACCATGAGTTCGAACGCCACCGGCACGAACGCAGGGAACGACTGGAACGGCTTGCCGCCGACGTTCAGAGGCCAGTCGACGGCGGACGTCCAGTACTGCAGCGCGAGACCGAGCGACAGGCCGACCAGCCCGCCGCCGAAGCAGACGAGCGGCAATCGGGAGCGCCGCAGCCCCATCGCCTCGTCGAGCCCATGCACCGGAAACGGCAGATAGGCGTCGACGATCGGGATCCGGAGGCGGCTGCACGCGTTCGCCGCAGCCACCAGCTCTGCTCCGTCCTCGAAGAGCGCGACGTGCACGCGGCGACTCATCGCTCGTGCCTCCCTGGCAACACGCCCTTCACCTCGGAGATCGCGATCATCGGCAGGTAGCGGCAGAACAGCAGGAAGAGCGTGAAGAACAGGCCGAAGCTCCCGAGCAGCGTGCCGAGTTCCACCAGCGTCGGCGTGTAGTGCGACCACGACGAGGTCAGGAAGTCGCGTTCGAGCGAGGTGACGATGATCACGAACCGCTCGAACCACATGCCGACGTTGATCACCAACGACAGCACGAAGACGAGGCGCAGGTCGTTGCGAATGCGCCGGAACCAAAGGAGCTGCGGCGAGACGACGTTGCACAGCACCATCACCCAGTACGCCCATCCCGAGGGCCCGAAGGCGCGATTCAGGAACGTGAAGCGCTCGTAGGGGTTCCCCGAGTACCAGGCCGTGAAGGACTCGGTGAGGTAGGCCAGCCCGACGACGCTGCCGGTGAACACCAGCACCTTGCACATCGCATGCACGTGGCGCGGCGTGATGTACGCCTCGAAGTGCATCACCTTGCGCGCCACGAGCATCAAGGTCAGCACCATCGCGAAACCGGAGAAGACGGCGCCGATGACGAAGTAGGGCGGCAGGATCGTCGCATGCCAGCCCGGGATCAGCGACGTCGCGAAGTCCGTGCTGACGACGGTATGAACCGAGACGACCAGCGGGGTCGCCAGCGCCGCGAGCAGCGTGCAGCAGGTCTCGTAGCGCGACCAGGTACGCGCCGATCCGTCCCAGCCGAGGCTGAGCCAACCGTAGATCTTGCGCCTCCAGCCGCTCGCGCGGTCGCGAAGCGTGGCGAGGTCGGGAAGCAGTCCGATGAACCAGAAGACCAGCGAGATGGTGAAGTAGGTCCCGATCGCGAAGACGTCCCAGAGCAGCGCCGACCGGAAGTTGATCCAGAGCGGGCCGCGGGTGTTCGGGTACGGGAAGACCCAGAACGCCAGCCAGGGCCGACCCATGTGGATCACCGGAAAGAGGCCGGCGCACATCACCGCGAAGATCGTCATCGCCTCGGCCGAGCGATTGATGGACGTCCGCCATTTCTGGCGCAGCAGCAGCAGCACCGCCGAGATCAGCGTGCCGGCGTGGCCGATGCCGACCCAGAAGACGAAGTTGGTGATGTCGAAACCCCAACCGACGGTTCGGTCGAGCCCCCACGTTCCGATGCCGACGCGCAACTGGTAACCGACCGCAACGGCACCGATCAACAGCGCGGTCAGCGCCGCACCGAACGCTCCGTACCACAGGCGTGTGGGGCTGCGTTCGAGCGGCGAGCAGACGTCGCGTGTCACCTGCCCGATCGTCTTGCCGCCACCGATCAGCGGTGTCGTGTCTGCGACGTCGAGAACGGCATGGTCAAGTGCCATCGCGCCGCTCCTCTTGATCGCGAACCACGGCGAGGTAGTTCACCACCGGCTTCACGTTCAGCTCCTCGAGCACGCGGTAGCTGCGCCCGTTCTGCGCGAGGCGCGAGACGCGGCTCGCTGGATCGGACAGGTCGCCGAAGACGATCGCCTGGGCCGGGCAGCTCTGCTGGCATGCCGACTGAACGTCTCCGTCGCGCACGCTGCGCCCCTCTTCTTTGGCCGTCAACTTGGCCTCGAGGATGCGCTGCACGCAGAAGCTGCACTTCTCCATCACGCCGCGGCTGCGGATGGCGACGTCGGGATTGAGCGCCAGGTTCTGCAACCGGTCTTCGTGCGGATAGTCGAACCAGTTGAAGCGGCGGACCTTGTACGGGCAGTTGTTGGCGCAGTAGCGCGTGCCGACGCAGCGGTTGTAGATCTGCTGGTTCAGGCCCTCGGTCGAGTGAACCGTTGCCAACACCGGACAGACCGTCTCGCACGGCGCATGTCCGCACTGCTGGCACATCATCGGCTGATGCAGCGCGCGTGGATCTTCCGCTTCGCCCTGCCAGTAGCGGTCGATGCGGATCCAGTGCATCTCTCGATGGCGACGCACCTCGTCCCTGCCGACCACCGGAACGTTGTTCTCGGCCTGGCAGCCGACCACGCACGCGGAGCAGCCGGTGCATGCCGAAAGGTCGATCGCCATGCCCCACTGCGGGCCGGCATGAAGGTGGTCTTCCGGCCAGAGCTCCGCGCCCTCCGTCGTCTCGCGCTCGAGCGCGTGTTGCGGATGCGCAAGGAGCGTGGCCAGCGTGACTTCGCGTACCGCGTCACGCACTTCGCCGCCCTCCGGCGCGAGGTGCTCCGGCACGGTGAGCGAATGGTGGTCTTGCGTGCAGGCGAGCTTCACCCGACGCCCGGTGGCCGAGAGCTCCACCGCGGACGCTTCGCGCAACATCGACACGTCGACGCCGACGACGCCACCTGGCGCGACGGTCGCCTTCGCCTCGAGCCACTGCGGCCCCACGCGCGTGAATCGATCGGTCCCGCGCCTTCCGTAGAAGCGCGCGATCGCCACCGCGCCTGGGTGCATTCCCGGCTGCACCAGGAGCGGCAGCTCGACGACGGCCTGGCCACCGACGGCGGTGATTCGCACCACATCGCCGGTGGTCACTCCGAGCCGTTGCGCCGTCGCGGGAGCAACCGCGGCCACGTTGTCCCAGACGACCTTGGTGATCGGATCGGGGAGCTCGTGCAGCCACGGGTTATGCGCGTGGCGGCCGTCCGGCATCCCGACCTGCGCGTGCAGCACCGGCGCAAGCGCCCCCTCCGGTGGCAGCGCCCCCACCGCCGGAACTTCGAGCGCTGCGGCGCGGAAGGGTCGGCTCGCGGCAGCGGTCGTTGCGGCGTTCTGCGCGACTTCGAAGAACCCCTCGTGCAACGACTGCTCGAACGTCGGCCCGGTGATCTCGTGAGCCGCCAACCACTCCTGATGGTGATCGCGCACCAACGCGTGATCGTCGCGCGCATCGCCAAGCCAGCTCGCGAGCGTCTGGCGCAACGTGCGCGCGGCCTTGAGCGGCGGCACCGTCGGCTGCGTCAGGGCGAGCAGACCCGCGACCGGCTCGGCATCGTTCCACGTCTCGAGGAAGTGCGGCAGCGCCAGCACCCAATGCGCAAGCGCCGTCGTCTCGTCTTCGTGAGTCGCACAGCAGACCACGAGCCCGACCCGGCCCACCGACTCGCGGAAGGCACTCGCATCGGGGAAGTCGTACGCCGGGTTCACGCCCGCGATCACGAGGACTTCGACCTTTCCCTCGTCGAGCTCGCGTCGCAGCGTCGCAAGCGCGCGTTCGTCGCCGAGGCGCTGGAACGACGGCGCTGCGAGGTCGAGGATCGTGCCGTAGGCCCCGATCTGCTCGTTCACCCAGTTCACGAGCTTCTGCACCGCGACGTCGCCGCTGCCGCAGAGCACGACCGCGCGTCCGTGATGATCGAACAGATCAGCGGCGATCGCTTCCAACTGCGCTGCCATCGGATCGTCGAACGGCGGCAGCTCGATCGGCAACTTCACGCCGGCGCGAGCAGCGACATGCCGGGCCAGTTCGCCGACGGCGGCGCCGACCTGCCACGGCGCAAGCGCCAGCCGTCGATCGGCGACGCTGCCGGACAGCGACATCGCCGACTCGATCTGCACGTGGCGCGCGAACTCGGCAGGCCGCTCGGGATCGCGCGCCATGCGTCGGCCCAACGTGTACTCGACCGGCGAGATCCAGGTGCCGAGGAAGTCCGCCTCGATCGCGACGATCCGCCGCGCGCGTTCGAGCCGAATGCGTGGCAGCGCGCGCACACCGTGCGTGGCCGCGTGCGCGTCGAGCAGCGCCGAGCTCGAGAGCGCGTCGTACGCGACATGCCTCCCGTCGCGAAAGCTGCCCACGAAGCGGTCGATGGCGGCACGCGTGCTCGGCGACGTCTCGGTGCCAGTCAACACTCGCACGGCGCCGCCGCGCGCGCGCACCTCGTCGAGGCGTGCGCGGAGCTCCGTGTCGGCGGCGGAGAATTCCAGCGCATCGCCGGCGTGCCGGGCGCCCGTCAACCGCTTCGCGTCGTACAGCGAAAGGAGCTGCGCCTGACCGACCGCGCAGAGACCGCCACGGCCGATCGACTGCTGCGGATTGCCCTCGAGCTTGATCGGACGGCCGTCCCGACACTTCGCGAGGACGCCGCAACCAGCCGGACAGCCGGCACAGGTCGTCGCCATCCAGTACGACTTGCCCGGGACGATCGTCTCGGGTCGCACCAAGAGCGGGATCGCCTTCTCGATCGGGGCGCGGCTGCAAGCGGAGAGCGCGGCGCCCGCGAAACCGAAACCCGCGAGTTTGAGGAAGGAGCGGCGCGACGGTGTGATTCCATCGACGAGCTCGGTCGGCAAGTCGAACCACTCGCGACGGACGTCGGCGTTCGGGTCGAACGGAACGAATGTGCCGTCCAGCTCGGAGAGGCTTCGCCACGGCCGACCGGGCCGATCGCCGTCCATCATGCTGCTCCTAGAAATGGCATGTCGTGCAATCGGTCGAGACCGGCTGCGCCGGAAGCTCCGGCCGCAGAGTCACACGGCTGGCCCGATGGCACTCCATGCACCAGCCCATCGAGAGCGACGCTTCCTGCCGCACCCGGTCCATGCTCTGAACCGGCCCGTGGCAGGTCTCGCACGCGACGCCGCGCAGCACGTGGGGTCGGTGATCGAAGTAGACGAAGTCCGGCAGGTGATGGACGCGGACCCACTCGATGGGCCGCGGCTCCTGCGCCGGATCGCGCTTCCCGAAGGAGTCGAGTCCGAGCGCCGCGTAGACCTTCGCGATCTCGGACGAGAAGACGAGCTTCGGCTCGCGCCCCTGCGCCGCCGCCGCCGCCTGCTCCTCGAGCACGCGATCGCGCGGCGCGGTCACGCTCTGGTGGCAGTTCATGCAGAGGCTCGCCTCGGGCAGGCCGGCATGCCGGCTCCGCTCCGCGCCGGCATGACAGTAGAGGCACTGCACCTGCAGCTCGCCGGCGTGAAGTCGATGCGAGAACGCGATCGGCTGGCTCGGCGCGAAGCCCGTGTGGTCGCCGACGCCGCGCACATCGCCGGCGAAGATCATCGCGGCGCCACCGAAGACGACCGCCACGAGTGCAAGGATGCGAAGCGACCGCGCCAGCATCTCAGCACGGCCTTTCGGCGCCGCGCCGCGCGTAGTACCACCAGTTCACCGCGAGGCAGGTGGCGTAGTAGATCGCGAAACCCCACAGCGCGTAGTGCGGGGTCTTGGCCTGGATCTGGGCACCGAAGACCTTCGGGACGATGTACGCGCCGTACGCGGCGATCGCCGATGTCCAGCCGAGGATCGGGCCGGCCAGATCGGGCTTGAAGATGATCGGAATCATCCGGAACGTCGAGCCGTTGCCGATTCCCGTGGTCACGAAGAGCAGCAGGAAGAGCAGCAGGAAGGGAGTGAAGTACTCCTCCGGATGCGGCGAGCCGCCGGCCAGCTTGACGTAGTGCGCGACGCCGAGCGCGGCGCCGATCATCACGACCGTGTCCCACTGCGTGACGCGCGCCCCGCCGAACTTGTCCGAGAGCCATCCACCGAGCGGACGGATCAGCGAACCG
Source organism: Planctomycetota bacterium (assembly GCA_031409275.1). Lineage (GTDB taxonomy): Bacteria > Planctomycetota > B15-G4 > B15-G4 > SIAN01 > SIAN01. The sequence goes on along the minus strand of JANNXA010000033.1, from coordinate 91,167 downwards.
ACCAACGCCCCCAGCCACGCGTACTTCAGCGGACTGGGCGCGAACGGGTTCTTGGTCCCGTCGGGGAGCGTCCCGAACACATCCTGGATCAGCTTCGGGAACGCGAAGGAGTACCCGATGAACGAGCCGAACGTCATGGTGTAGAGCCACGACATCACCCAGGTGTGCTTCTCGCGGAAGATCGCGAACTGGGATCGCAGCCGCGTCCGAACGGGAGCAGGCGTCGCGAATCGCATCAGCACGAGGGTCAGCATGATCGTGAACGGCAGGACGATCCACATGCTCCATCCGACGATCAGGAGCAGCGTGAGCCCCGCGGCCGCGGCAGCGAATCCGAGCAGCGTGAGCCAGAGCATCTTCGCCACGGCGCCGAGCGGATGGCCGGCGGCATGCTGCGGCAGGTTGTTCATGCCGAACCACGCGGCGATCGCGAGCACGACCAGTCCTGGAACCCAGACCAATCCGCAGTTCTGGAGCCAGATCAGCGTCGGAGTCTCCGCCCCGGGCAACGGAAGGCCATCACCGGAGATGGCGCCGAACAGCGCGAAGCCCATCACGAAGGGCAGCAGCACTTGCATCAGGCTCACGCCGAGGTTGCCGATCCCGGCGTTGACGCCCAGCGCGGTGCCTTGCATGCGCTTCGGGAAGAAGAACGAGATGTTCGACATCGAGGAGGCGAAGGCGCCGCCGCCGATGCCCGACAGCGCCGCGAGGATCACGAACCAGCTGTAGGGAGTCTGCGGATCGCGCAGCGCGACGCCGGCGCCGATGGACGGCAGGAGCAGCAGTGCCGTCGTCGCGGCCACCGCATTGCGCCCTCCCGCCAACGCGACGAAGAACGAGTTGGGAATGCGCAACGTCGCGCCCGCGAGCCCGGCGATCGCAGAGAGCGTGTAGAGCTGCTCCTTGCGGAACGGGAACCCGAGGTTCTGCATCTGCACGGTGATGATCGACCAGTAGCCCCAGACGGCGAAGCCGCAGAGGAGGCACGGGACGCTGATCAGGAGATTGCGCAGCGCCGCGCGCCGACCGCCGGATTCCCAGGAAGCCGCGTCGTCAGGGTTGAACCGCTCGAACGTGCGCCAGCGCCCGAGGCGCGGCGATGCAGCGGCACCGCGGACGGCCGCGCCAGGAGGTGACGGATCGACGACGGAGGTGCTCATGGAGGACTCCTCACTCGACCGCGCGCGTCGTGCGTCGATCACGGTTCCACACCACGACCTGCTCCTTGCGCCACAGGTAGGGATTGGGAAGGACCAGCACGTGCACGAGCCGCGTGAACGGGAAGTACGCGATGAGGAGGAAGGCGTTGACGATGTGGAGCTTCACGAGCCACGGCAGCGGCGCGACGAAGCTGATGTCCGGCTGGAGCTTCATCAACGACCACAGCCACGGCGTCGCGGACGTGGCGAACCACGACGAGCCCCAGCCGTGGAAGACGGCGACGCCGATGCCGGAAGCGACCTGCACTCCGAGCAGCAGGTAGACGCCCCAGTCACCGAGCGTCGTGACGCGCTTGGCCAACCGGTGGGTGATGCGGCGGATGACGAGATTCGCCAATCCGACCAGTGTGAGGACGGCGAACGCCAGGACCGTCAGCTCGCCGACCCAGAGTCGCAGCGGCCGCGCGTTCCAGCCGAGCACCAGGTCCGGCGCGGTGAAGGCCAGGACGTGCACGGCGAGCACCACCAGGATCCCGTAGTGGAACGGCACCGATCCGAAGAAGTGGTGCCGGTTCTCCAGGAACTGGGACGACAGGCTCGAGTAGGTGAACTTGCGTTGCCGGTAGCGCTGGATCGTCACGACGAAGAACAGCACCATCGAGATGTAGGGCAGGATCGCGAACAAGACGTAGTCATTCACGAGCAGCCTCCTTCGAGTTCGGGCGAGGCCGGCTCGGGGCGCTGCGCCGCCGTCTGCTCGAGGAACTTCGGATGGAGCGCGAAGCCGGCGGCGCGGAGCAGCGGCGCGTAGGGGCTATGCGCCTGCTCGAGTCCGGCGACGATCGCGCGAACGGCGGGGATCACGACCATCCGTGCGACCCGCGCCGCTTCGCCGTGCCCCTGCTTGAAGTCGGCGCATGCCAGCCAACGCAACACCTGCGACAGGTGGTCGGGAAGCTCGCTGCGCTCGTCGATGCCGGCCTCTCGCAGCCGCTGCCGCATCTCGACCAGGAAGATCCCGCGCGGATAGGTTTCGCCGTAGACATGCCACCCGAGCTCGAGCGCGCAGGTCTCGCTCGAGTCGAAAGTCGCGGCGTAGATCTCCTCGAGCTCACCGTTCGGGCGGCTTTCCGCCCAGTCGACGAACGCGATCAGCTCGGCACGTGCCTCCGGCGCGAGGGAATCCGCGAGCTGCCTGGCTGCCGCGAGCTGTGCGCGCGGATCCACTCCCGGATAGTCGAGGAGTTCGGCCAGAGCTGGCAACAAGGCGCGATCGAGCATGGCCTCCATGTCACAGTCTCCTTTCCTGCGGCGACTGCCGGTAGCCGAAGCCTGCCGACTGCTTCCACTCCTGCGGATCCTCGACCATCTCGATCGCCATCTCGCGCTGGAACGGCGGGATGACGAAGCGATCGTCTTCCGTCGCGAGCGCCGTGAGACGGTAGATCTCGTTCGCCTCGCTCTCGGTGCAGTCGGCCTCCGCCAGCGCGAAGTCGACGGTCTGGCGACTGACGTCGCCGACGGTGAGGTGGCGGCGAAGGAGGCGAACCGCCACCTGCTTCTTCAACGCGTAGCGGAGCTTCCCCTCGTTGCCGGCGCTGAAGAGGCTGGCGAGGTACTGGATCGGCGCTCGCGCCTTCTCGATGTCCCCGAACATCCCGACCGTCTGGTTGTCGAGCTTGCCGTCGACCTTGGCGGCCATGACTGGCAGCAACGGCGGGACGTAGAAGAGCATCGGGAACGTCCGGAACTCGACGTGCGGCGGCAGGGCGATCTTCCAGACGCGAACGAACTTGTCGACCGGTGATCTCTGCGCCGACTCGATGATCCCTTCGTGGATCCCGTTCTTGCGCGCGGCATCGATCACTTTCGGATCGTGCGGGTCGAGCAGCATCTCGCGCTGGGCGTCGACGAGCTCATGATCCGGCTTGTTCGCCAGCTCGAGCAATCGATCGGCGTCGTACAGGACGTTGCCGAGGTAGCGGATGCGGCCGACGCACGAGTGGAAGCACGCTGGCGCCTGGCCGCTTTCGAGCCGCGGGAAGCAGAGGATGCACTTCTCGGACTTGCCCGTCTTCCAGTTGTAGTAGGTCTTCTTGTAGGGGCAGGCCGACACGCACGCGCGCCAGCCACGGCAGCGATCCTGGTTGAGGAGGACGATGCCGTCCTCACCCCGCTTGTAGAGCGCGCCAGCGGGGCACGCCGCGACGCACGACGGGTTCAGGCAGTGGTTGCAGATGCGCGGCAAGTAGAAGAACACCAGCCGCTCGATCGCGAGCATCTGCTCCTGCAGATGTGGCGACAGCTTCTGCATGTTCGGATCGCCCTGGGCGTAGATCCGCGAGCCGCCGAGATCATCGTCCCAGTTCGGGCCCGACTTCACTTCGATCGGTTCGCCGGTGATCTTCGAGATCGGGATGGCGGTCGGCTGGTCGTCGCCCTCGGGTGCCTGGAAGAGATCGGAGTAGCGATACGTCCACGGCTCGTAGTAGTCGTCGAGGCTCGGCAGGTTCGGGTTGTGGAAGATGTTCGGGACGATCCGGGCCTTGCCGTTCGATCGCAGCCGCAGCTTCTCGCCGTCGCTCTCCCAGCCGCCCTTGTACTTCTCCTGGTTCTCCCACTGCGTCGGGAAGCCCGTGCCCGGCTTCGTCTCGACGTTGTTCCACCACATGTACTCCGTGCCTTCTCGGTCGGTCCAGATGTTCTTGCACGCGATGCTGCACGTGTGGCATCCGATGCACTTGTCCAGGTGGAACACCATCGCGATCTGCGAACGGACGTCCATGTCTCTTCTCTCCGCCCTTTTGACCGACTCGCTACCAGCGCAGCTCGGGCAGCCGACGCACCAGAACATGCGTGTCGCGGTTGCAGCCGATCGGGCCCCAGTAGTTGAAGTGGTAGGTGAACTGCCCGTAGCCGCCGATCATCAGGTTCGGCTTGAGCCGGGTGCGTGTCAGGCTGTTGTGGCCGCCTGCACGCCGGCCATTTCGAGACGGCGATCGCGGCACGCCGCACGTGCGCTCCGGGCTGTGGTATTGGATGCAGATCCCGGACGGGATGCGGGCGCTGACGACGGCGCGCGTGACGACCACGCCGTTGTCGTTGTGCACTTCGACCCAGTCGTTGTCCGCGATGCCGATCGCGTCCGCGTCCTTCAGGCTGAGCCACAGCGGCTCGCAGCCGCGCGACAGCGTCGTCATCCTCTCGGTCTCGCCGTACGTCGAGTGGATGTGCCATTTGCCGTGCGGCGTGAGGTAGTTCAGCATCACCGCGCCGCCGTCGTCCTTGCTGAAGCGCAAGTCGGCGTACTGCGCGGGCAGCAGCTTCTGCTTGTAGGTCGGCAGGTGCTCGCCGGCCTGCAGGTACGCCTCGTGGTCGAGGTAGAGATGCTGGCGCCCGGTCAGCGTGCGCCACGGAACGAGCCGCTCGCGGTTGTAGGTGAACGGCGCATAGGTGCGGCCGTTGTCGACGAGCCCCGACCACATCGGGCTGTTCAGCAGCCGGCGCGGTTGCGCCTGCAGGTCCTTGTAGCGCAGGCGCGCACCGCGGTTCCCGGCGGCGAGATCCGCGAGCGGCAGGCCGACCTTCTCTTCCATGGCCTTGTAGGAACGCCAGGCGAGCTCGCCGTTGGTGACGCTCGCCATCCCCAGCACGACGTCGCAGGCCTGGGTGGCATCCTCGAGCGAAGGGTGGAGTCGGTCATCGACCCGCGTCACGGGCCCGGTCGCCACCATCTCGTCGTAGACGTCATCGACTTTGTAGTGCGTTCCGTGGGCGCCCAGCCCGTTCTCGCGCACCTTCGGTCCGAGGGCGATGAATTGCTGGTAGAGCTTCCGGTAGTCGCGCTCGACCACCTTGAACGACGGCATCGTCTTGCCCGGCACCGCGTCGCACTCGCCGCGGCTCCAATCCTTTGGATCGCGCTGCGCGATCTCGGCCGGCGTGTCGTGCGCGAGCGGCGCCGCGACGAGGTCCTTGACCGGTCCCGGAAAGTGCTTCACCGCCAGTTCGGAAAAGCGCTTCGAGATGGCTCGGAAGATGTCCCAGTCGCTCTTCGACTCCCAGCAAGGCGGCACGGCTGCCGACAGCGGGTGGATGAAACTGTGCATGTCCGTCGAGTTGAGGTCAGCCTTCTCGTACCACGTGGCCGCCGGGAGGATCACGTCGGAGTAGAGGGCCGTGGTGTCCATCCGGAAGTTCAGGTCGACGACGAGGTCGAGCTTCCCTTCGGGCGCGGGGCTGCGCCAAGTGACCTCCTTCACCGAGCCTTCGGCGAGGTCTTCCGCGATGTCGTTGTGGTGCGTGCCGAGATAGTGCTTGAGGAAGTACTCGTGCCCCTTCGCCGACGACATGAGCGCGTTGCCGCGCCAGATGAACCAGAGCCGAGGCCACGACTCCGGGGCGTCCGGATCCTCGATCGCGAACTTGAGGTCGCGTGACTTCAGGCGATCGACGACGTGGCGCACCACGCCCGCTTCATCGGTGGCGCCCGCCTTCTCGGCGGCCTTCGTGACGTCGAGCGGATTGCAGGTGAACTGCGGATAGAAGGGCAACCACCCGTTGCGCACCGCGCGCACGTTCTGGTCGATCGAATGACCGGTGACGAAACTGCCCTCCTCGTTGGCGTGCGGCGTCGCCGAGTAGTCGCTGAAGTTCTTCTCGTAGCGCCACTGATCGCTGTGCACGTAGTGCCAGCTCGGCGTGTTCTGCAGGCGCGAGGACGGATACCAGTCCTTCGCGAACGCGATCGCCGACCACGGCTCCATCGGCGCGAGCTTCTCCTGGCCGACGTAGTGGGCGAGGCCGCCGCCGTTCACGCCCACACAACCACAGAAGACCAGGGCGTGGATGGCTGCCCGGTACATGAGGTTGGCGTGGTACCAGTGGTTGATGCCTGCACCGATGATCACGCTGCACTTGCCGCCGGTGGATTCGGCCGTCGACGCCCACTCGCGCGCGAACCGCAGCAACGTCTTGCGATCGATCCCGGTGTACTTCTCCGACCAGGCGGGCGTGTAGGGTGACGTCTCGTCGTCGTAGCTCGTGGGGTAGGCGCCCGGCAGGCCGCGCGGAACGCCGTACTGCGCCATCAAGACGTCGTAGATCGTCGCGACCTTGATCGGACCGCCCTTGGTCTGCAGGACCTTGTACGGCACTCCGCGTGTCAGGGTCGTGTCGCCGCCGAAGTCGTCGAACTCCACCATCTCGACGCCGTCCCCGGCGCCGAGGAACGAGAGCTCCGCATCGATGCCGCTGCCGTCACGCCCGTCCTTCGGCTGCAGGTTCCACTTGCCCTTCTCTTTCGACCAGCGATGGCCGACGCTGCCGAGTGGCATCCGGGGCTCGCCGCTGGTGCGATCCCACTGGAGGAACTTCCAGTCGCCGTTGTCCTCGGCGGCGTAGCGCTCGAGGCGACCGGCCGGCACCATCCGACCGGGACGGGTGCCCGCGGGTGTCGTGATCAACTCGATGAGGAACGGCGCATCGGAGAAGCCGCGCACGTGGTCGAGGAACGGCTTGCACGCGCGATCGTGGTGGAACTCCTTCAGGATGACGTGATTCACCGCCATCCACCACGCGCCGTCCTGCCCCGCGTTGACCGCGATCCACTCGTCCGCGAACTTCGAGACCTGCGAGAAGTCCGGCGAGAAGACGACCATCTTGCTGCCGTTCGTGCGCGCCTCGGCGGCGAAGTGCACGTCCGGCGTGCGGGTCATGTTCAGGTTCGAGCCGCAGACGGCGATCATCTTGGCGTGGAACCAGTCGGCCGACTCGTTGACGTCGGTTTGTTCGCCCCAGGTCTCGGGCGACGCGCTCGGCAGGTCGCAGTACCGGTCGTAGAACGACAGGCTCACGCCGCCCATCAACTGCAGCATTCGCGCGCCGGCCGCATACGAGAGCATCGACATCGCGGGAATCGGGGAGAAGCCGGCGATTCGATCGGGCCCGTGGCGCTGGATCGTGTGGATCGCCGAAGCGGAGACGATGTCGAGGGCCGTCTCCCAGCTCGCGCGACGCAAACCTCCCTTGCCGCGCGCCCGCTGCCAGCGCGCCCGCTTGACCGGGTCGTCGACGAGGCTGCGCCATGCATCGACCGGATCGTCATGCTGCGCGCGCGCTTCCTTCCAGAGATCGAGCAGCGCGCCGCGGATGTACGGGTGCTTCACCCGCATCGGCGAATAGAGGTACCACGAGTAGGAGATCCCGCGCTGGCATCCGCGCGGCTCGTAGGGCGGGATCTCGGACGAGATGCGCGGGTAGTCGAGCCCCTGCATCTCCCAGGTGACGATCCCGTCCTTGACGTGGATCTGCCACGAGCACGATCCGGTGCAGTTGACGCCGTGCGTGCTGCGCACGACTTTGTCGTGCTGCCAGCGGTTGCGATAGAACTCCTCCCACTGTCGCGCGCCGGCATCGACTCGATCGTCGATGAAGGGATGCTTGCCGTCGAAGTTCATGCACGTCCCCGCTCTACCAGCGAGCGGCGCACATCACGGAAGCGCCCCCGCCAAAGGAAATCGAACAGGAAGATCACGAGGCCGGCGCCGCCGCAACCCGACAGAACCAGCGCGAGCGTCGGCGGCGGATCGGGGGGTGCGCCCTGCTCGGCCACGACTTGCAGGTACGCGACCACGGCGAGCACCTCGTCCGGGTCGAGCGGGCTGCGACGGTAGACGGGCGCCATCGTCAGAGACGGCGGTGACGAGAGCCACGCCGCCAACGCCTTGCGACCCTCGATCCGCGAGTACGCTGCCGTGAGGTCCGGGCCGAGGACGCCGCCCCCGAGCCCGCCGATCTCGCGAGTCGTGTGGCACCCGATGCAGGCCGGGGAGCCGCGCGCGAATCGCTGCGTGCCGCGGAAGAGGCGTGCGCCCAGTTCAGCGTCGGCGGCGGTGAGCGGCCTTTCGCTGATCTGCGTGCCTGCGAACTGCGAGCGTTCGAGCTTCGACTCCGCCTCGATCATGTCGATCAATCGCCCCGCTCGATCGCGTGTCATCGTCGGGATCGCCGGCATCACCACGCCGCGCGCCTCCTTGAGGAGGTTCTGCGCGTAGGCGTCGCCCGAGTCGATCACCGACTTCGGATCGAGGGTGAACTTCACCAGCCAGTCCCGATCGCGTCGCTGGAGCGCGCCCTTGAGGTCGGGACCCGCCAACCGCCCGCCGCCGATCGTGTGGCAGCTGGTGCAGTTCTGTTGGAAGTAGGCGATCGTCTCCTCGGACGGGGCCTGGGCTTGCGCGACGGGGCACCATGCGGCCAGCCCGATCGTCAGGAGTCCCAGCAAGATCGATCGCCGCATGCTCTCCGCCTCCCAGAGTGGTGTTGGTGCTAGGCAATGGCGGTGCCGCTGATCGAAACGCCGCGCTGGCGCGGCGAGCGCTGGCGAGAGAGCCCGGAAATGGGTGGATCAACCCACCCATTCATCATTCGGGCAGTGCGATTGACCCACGATTCAGGGTGATTGACCCCACCTTGACGACGCTTCACCGAGGCGCGACTGGCCGCGCGTTCGCGAGCGTCGAATCGCACCCATGTCGTCGCGCGACGCGTGGAGCTTCCGCCGTGAACCCCCAAGCGAGGGATCGATGCCCACGAACGTCCCGACCGGATTCGTCGCCCACCCCGATTCCCACCGGCACGACCCGGGGCCGGAGCATCCTGACCGCCCGGATCGAGTGCAGATGATCCTGGCAACGATCTCGAGCTCCGGACTGCTGAAGCGGTTGCGGTTGCACGAGCCGGAGATGGCTCGTCGCGCTGACATCGAGCGCGTGCACCCTCCGGCCTACGTCGAACGCGTGGGCGCCGCGCTGAAGATCGCCCCTACCGTGCTCGACGAGCAGGCGGTGATCGTCGCGGGGACTCTTCGCGCCGCGCGCCTCTCCGTCGGCGGCGCCATCGAGGCGAGCGAGCGCGTGCTTCGCGGCGAGTGGAAGAACGCCTTCGTCGCCTGCCGCCCCCCGGGCCATCTCGCCGAGCCAACGCTCGCTCGCGGCCACTGCATCTTCAATCAGGCCGCCATCGCGGCGCGCGTGCTGCGCGATCGCCTCGGCGTCGAACGCGTCGCGATCGTCGACTTCGACGCGCAGCCCGGGCTCGGCACTCAGCGCGCGCTCGCCGGTGACCGCTCGTTCTTCTATGCGAGCGTTCACGAATCCGACCCGGACCCTGACAGCCGTGCCTGCGACGACTTCACCAGGAACTGCCCGCTGGCGCCTCGTTCCGGCGAGCGCGAGTGGCTCGCAGCGATCCACGATGAGATCGCACCGGCGCTTCGCCGCTTCGCACCGCAGTTCCTGCTGCTCTCCGCGGGGTTCGGCGCGCATCACGCCGATCGCTCCTCGACGCAGGAGCTCACGACCGAGAGCTACCGCCACCTGACCGCAGCGTGCGTCGCGCTGGCCGACGAGCGGTGCGACGGCCGGCTCGTTTCCCTTCTCGAGGGCGGGTACGAGCTCGGGTCGCTCGCCGCTTCGGTGGCGGAGCATCTCGAGGTGCTGAACGGCGGGCAGGGCTGACCACCCCCGCCGGCGCCTCCCGTTCGTCCGAGGCTCACGCCGATCGTCGGGAAGACTCTTCCGGGCGGCGTGCGCGTTCGCGCGTACCCCCCAGCCACCCCGCTGGCGGAAAATGGCACCCCGACGACGATCGGTTCCCTTCGGCTCAGGGCCCCCCGTGCATCCCTACCTGCTCGATCCCAAGCTCCAGACGCGCTGGATCAACTTCGAGAACCAGAACGGCGCCCCCGGCATGGGCGGACGCGCCGCGAGCCATCTCGGCGTCGGTCGCAAGGGAGCGCCGGCACGCTTGCTGCAACCGGGCGAGTCGCTGCAGCTCGCGGACGTCGAGGGCCCCGGCACGCTGCGCGACCTCTGGTGCGCAACGCAACCGACGCCACTCGCGCTGCGCAGCCTCGTGTTGCGCGCCTGGTGGGATGACCAGGAGCATCCGAGCATCGAGTGCCCGCTCGGCGACCTGATGGGCTTCGCCCACGGACAACCGGTGCCCTGCACGACCGCCGTCCATTCGGTCGACGTGCAGGGGTCGTTCCATCTGTGGCTGCCGCAGCCGTTTCGCACGCGGGCGCGGCTCACCATCGCCAACGACGGCGATCATCCGCTGCCGTTCGCGTTCCAGATCGCCGCCACGCTCGGCGATCCGCACGAATCCACCGTGGGTCGCCTGCACGTCGCCTTCCGGCGCGAGAACCCGACCACACTCGGTCGCGACTTCGAGATCCTGCCGCTGCGCCAGGGGCGCGGCCGCTTCCTCGGTGCGGTGCTGGGCGTGCGCGCGCTGCACGACTTCTTCTGGGGCGAGGGCGAAGTGAAGGTCTTCGTCGACGGCGACTCCGCCTTCCCGACGTTGTGCGGCCCCGGTGCGGACGACTGGTCAGGGCTCGCGCACGGGCAGCCGCCGCGCGCCTCGCTCTATCACGGCGCGACGCTCCATTCGGGTCGCTTCGCGTCGCTCTATCGCTGGCATCTGCCCGATCCGGTGCTCTGGCAGAAGGAGGCGCGCGTCACCGTGCAGCAGTTGGGCCTCAAGGACGGAAAGCTCTGCGAGAGCTACGACGACTGGAGTTGCGCCGCGTTCTGGTACGAGCCGACGCCAAGCCACCGCCTCGCGCCGCTGCCGAGTTGGGAGGAGCGGACCGCCGAGCTGTGGAGCCCCGCCGATGTCGCGGCGCTGCGCAAGGCGAGCGGCGCCGCCTAGAGCTGCCGGCAGCCGAAGTCAGTTCGGCGTCGTCCCGACCATGGCGTTCGTGAGCGCCACGCCGCGCGGCGCACCCGGATCGAGCAGCAGCGCCTGCACGAAGAAACTCTCGCCCGAAGCGATGTCGTCCGCGACGCAGTCGGAATAGGAGAGGCGTCCGGTCGCGTCGGTCACCAGGTTCGCCAGCACGATGTCGGGCGCCGGCACGAGGACACCGCTCGCGAACGGAACGCACGTCGGCGTGAGCCCGACCACCAGGAAGAGCGGCGCGTTGGCGAGCGCGCCGCTGACGTCTGCGGTGACCACCGACAACGGGCGCAGATCGCCGCTCATCGTCAGCAGCGGCGGGCCATTCGTCCCTGCCAGCGCATGACCGAAGTCGGCCCAGGCTCCTGCCGGCTCGTCGCGAAAGCGAATCGTCAGGAAGAGCTGCGTCGGATCGACGCTCGCCGCAACGATCGCCGCGCCGCTGCAGGGCGAAGGGTCCTTGAACGACAGGCTGCCCCGCGTCGTCAACGCGCCATCGAGCCGCGGCCCCGCGAATGGCGTCGAGCGCAGCGTCTGCACACGCGCCGCCAGTCGATAGATGCGCCCCGGCTGCAGCGTCGCGTCGATCGCGTAGCCGTTGCGATGGTTGCGCGCGCGAATCGGCGCCGCACTCAAACCACCGGCCGCAAGCCCGGCTGCAGCGGATCGGTCACGTCCCAGACGAAGAGGTTCGCGTTCGTGCCGCCGCAATCGACGGCGGCGGCGACCTTGCCATCGATCACCACCTCCTCGATGCGCTGCGGGAGCGTCGCGGCGAACGTGTCGATCTCCATCCCGACGAACCAGTCGCTGCCGGGCGCGGCGATCGGGACGGGAAGGGCGGCGTCGACGGCCGACAGCACGAGGCTGCCATTCACCGTCGTCAACGGTTGCATCGCCGCGGCGGGCCGGAAATCGCAACCGTCGATCCGGACTCGCCCGCTGCGATCGATCACGATCTGGCGATCGTGCAACTGCGCGAGGTCGAGATCGCCCAGCACCGGATTGACGTGGCGATCGACGCGCACCGTCCCCTGCTGCGCGTTGCCCTTGAAGTCGACGATCACCTCGAAGTGGACGTCCTTCGCCGGGTCGGGATCGGGATCGGTCGGCAACGCCAGTTGGACGGCGTACTCGCCTTGGTTCAGGTAGCCGCCCGAGGTCGAGACGACTTTCGTGCGCCGCCGAGTCGCGCACGACGCGAACGCGCAGATGGCGACGGACCTCGGGTGGTGTCGTCGCGTCGTAGAGGGTGTTGTCGTAGAGGCGCGCGACCTCGAGGTAGTTCGCCAGCGCGCTGTCGATGTCGCCGTCTTGATCCCAGTCGCCCCAGGCCGGGGTCGCGTTGGTGATGTGATCGGGCGGGATGCTGTGGGTCGCCACCGTGAAGTGACGAGTGCCGCCCGATTCGATGAACTGATTGCGACGGAAGACCTCGCTGCTGGTCACGTCGATGTCGCCGTCGTTGTCCCAATCCTCGAAGGAAAGCCCCAATCCAAGCCCCGTGTCGGCGGAATCGAAGAGGCTCTTCGCCTGCAGCTCGAGCATCCCGTCGCCGCGGTTCTCGTACATGCGAATGCCGCGGCGAGGGTCCACGTGGGCGATGCAGAGGTCGATGTCGCCGTCCATGTCGTAGTCGAAGAAGCCGCCGCCTTCCTCGGCATCACCGTTCATCGTGATCCCCGAGCTCGCCGGACTGAGCAGCTCGAAGCGAGGATCCTTCGCCTTCGAGACGTTGCGATAGAGCGAGATGCAGGCGTAGAGATCGACGTCACCGTCGTCATCGACATCGGCGAATCCGGCGCCCTCGGGAACCGAGCGCGGATCGGCGGGATTGCGCAGCCCCGCGGCTGCGACGCGCTCGGTGAAGCGGGAGATGCCGTCGACATCGGCGACCGAGTTGGTCTCGCACCACGCCATGCATGGCCGGTCGTCGACGATGTCGGGGTCGCCGGCGACCTCCTCGAAGAGATCGCCGCCAAGCGAGTGGAGCAGCTGCAGGCAGCCGCCGCCACGCGGTTCGTCGGCGAGGTCGACTCGCCCGTCGTTGTCGTAGTCGAAGAGCGCGGCGCTGTAGCGCTGGCCAGCGTCCATCCACGGCGAGAGATCGACCTGTTCCTTCCAGTCGACGCCGGCAAGGTTGCGCCAGATGCGCCGCTCGGTGGCGACCACGACGTCGCTCCAACCATCCTGGTCGTAGTCACCGAAGCTGATCCCGAGCGCCGCGCCGAAGTTCAGGCCGGCGGGAAAGCTCGCGTTGGTCCACTGCCGAAGCGGCACGTCGTCCGCGGACGGCCCGAGCTTCGAGCTGGTCGAACGGCTGGCCGGAACCAACACCAACCCGCGCCCGACGGTCGCGCCGACGGGCAGCTCGTGGAGCTCGAACGCCATGCGCCAGACATTGCCCGGCGCCGGCGGCAACGCGGAGTCGAGCTCCGGCGGGAAGGTGCCTCCGACCAGGGAGGAGCTGCGCCACTCGCGCGAATAGACGACGTCATGGAGCGGGGCGCTGCCCGTGTTCGAGAGCGTGACGCCGACGATGAGGCTCTCGGTGAACGGGCAGAAATAGAAACGGTGCACGATCTCGACCGCACCGACTCGCCCGACCATCACGGCGTCCGTCACGGTGAAGCGGCTCGAGACGGAACGGACCGGGATCCGCTGCGAATCGTCGCCGGTCGGTCCCGCTCCCACCGCGCTCACGTGTCCCGTGCTCGAGTCGTACGCGAGACCGAAACACTCGGTCGTCCCTGGCAGGCACTCGACCCGCGGACCGTAGGTGGTGACGAGCCCTTCATCCGGCGGCCGCGTGAGGACACCGATCGGATCAAGGCGCACGGCGTAGCGGCCGTTGCGGATCGATTGGCCGCGGGCAGGTGAAGCGAGCGCAGCGGCGGCGACGAGAGAAACGACGTGCAGTGCGACGAGCGGGCGTTGCATGGTCAGGTGCTCCAGGAGAAGTATGGGCTCTCCCAGCGATCTGCCCGGCCCATCGATGCGGCAGCCTGTCGACGGCGGGAGTCGTGCGGCTAGCCTCCTCGCGATTGCGCTGACGCCTCAGCGCCCTTGAATCGAAGGAACTCTCCGATGGCCCGCTACGTCGATGGTTACGTCCTGCCCCTGCCGAAGAAGAACCTCGCGGCCTACAAGCGCATGGCGCGCGCGGCGTCGAAGGTGTGGCGCGATCACGGCGCGCTCGATTACCGCGAATGCATCGGCGAGCAGCTCGACGTGCCGTTTGGCGTCTCGTTCACGCGAACACTGAAGGCGAAGCCGAACGAGGCGATCGTCTTCGCATGGGTCACGTTCAAGTCGCGCAGCCACCGCGATCGCGTCAACGCGAGCGTCATGGAGGACCCGCGCCTCACGAAGTTCATGGACCCGAAGAAGATGCCCTTCGACGTCAAGCGCATGGTGTACGGCGGCTTCACCGTGCTCGTGGAGGCCTGACCGCGCGCGAATCTCGCTGCTTCGCCGAGTTCGCGCGCGCTGAGGCGTCGCGCCATTCTTTCGCCTTCATCGGAGCTTCACGCGCGGCGACGCATGGCGGTCGCGCGCACCGTCTAGACCTTGCGCTCGTGGTTCAGAGCCGCGCGGTCGGGACGGTGAATGGAGGCGACGATGCCCTTCCTCTTCGTGTCGGATGGTGCCCCGGAAGCGGAGGACTACGACAGCAACTACATCTGGTACGAGGCGCAGGACGCCGAGTCGCTGCGACGCGCCGTTGAATCGGCGAAGCGTCGATCGGGAATGACGCAGCTGACGCAGGCGCCGTGGCTCGAGATCCGGGGACGCGCGTCTCATCGATCGCCCGATTGGTGGACGCGGCTGCGCGCGCGCTGGTGCAGCCGATCGGCGTGAAGGCCGGGATGGGTCGCGCTCGACTCACCCCCCGTTGACGAACGCTGCCACGTCCGCGATCGACAGCGTCTTCTGCTCGCCGGTCGAGAGCTTCTTCAACGTGAGCGACTGCTGCGCGAGCTCGTTGCTGCCGAGGATGGCGGCGAATGGCGCGCCGATGGTGTTCGCGTACTGGAGCTGCTTGCCAAGCGCGGGAGTATCGGCGTAGAGCTCGACGCGCAGGCCGGCCGCACGCAGCTGCGACGCGACCGCGACGGCTTGCGAAGCCGCGATGTCGGGAAAGCGGCACAACAGCAGCTGCGGTCCAGCGGGGAGCGGCGGGAACATGCCGCGCTCCTCCATCACCAGCAGCACCCGCTCGAGCCCGAGCGAAAAGCCGACCGCCGGGATCTGCCGCTTCGTGAACATCCCGATCAACCCGTCGTAGCGACCGCCGCCGCCCATCGAGCCGGCGAGGCCGGCGCAGGTGATCTCGAAGATCGGTCCGGTGTAGTAGGAGAGGCCACGCGCGAGCGTCGGATCGAAGACGAGGTGAGCACCGGCAGGGCCGGAGGCGGCGATGGCGAGCAGCTCCTGGATTTCCTTCGCGGCCCTCGCTCCGTCCAGTGACGAGCCGGTCGCCCAGGCACGAAGCGCCTGCTCGGGGAGTTCGCGAGCGTCGACGCTCATGCCCAGCAGCTTCGCCGCCGCCTCGGCCGCGATCCCCTTCTCGATCAGCTCCGCTTTCACGCCATCGGCGCCGATCTTGTCGAGCTTGTCGAGCGCGATGAGCGCCTGCCCCTCCTTCTCCGCGGCGATGCCCGCTTCCGCCACCATCGCGCGCAGCAGCTCGCGGTGGTTCACGTGGATCTGGAAGCCCGCGGAGTCATGACCGAAGCCAAGCTCGCGCAGGACAGTCGCCACCGCGCCGCAGACCTCGGCGTCGGCGACCAGCGACTTCGTCCCGCAGACGTCGACGTCGCACTGGAAGAACTCGCGGAAGCGCCCCTTCGCCGGCCGATCGGCACGCCAGACCGGCTGGATCTGGTAGCGCTTGTAGAAGGCGGGCAGCTCGCCGTAGTTGGCGACGACGCGCGCGAGCGGGACGGTGAGGTCGTAACGCAGCCCCTCGTCGGAAAGGTCGAGCTCGGTCGGGCCGCTGCCATCCGCCTTCGCCTCGAGCGCGCGGGCGAGCCGCTCGCGCCGATGGAGCAGCCGATAGAGGAGCTGATCGCCTTCAGGACCGTACTTGCCGAGCAGCGTCGAGAGGTTCTCGATCGTCGGCGTCTCGAGCGGCACGAAGCCGAAGGACTCGTAGACGCGCGCGATGACGCCGATCACGTGGCGGCGGCGCGCGAGGTCGGGCGCGAGGAAGTCGCGCATGCCGCTCGGGGGCTTGGTCGAGATCTGGCTCATCGGACGCCTCGCGCATCGAGCGGCGACAAGCGCCGCAAACTGGAGGCGCGAGATTGTAGGGCGTCGCCCCGTGGAAACGGCGGCTCGCGGCCGCCGAATGGGGCCCATCGGTCGCTGGCTCGAACTCCAGCGACCGAAGGAGTCGGCCGGCAGAGCGTCGCTCAGGGCGTGTAGCCGAAGTACCCGACGCCGCTCTGTGTCGTGATCTCGGCGTAACTGGGGACACCGTCGACGGCGATTTCGTATCGGAGGAGTCGGCCATCGGCGTCGTAAGTCCAGGTTTCGACCCAGTCCGTCACACCGTCACCGTCACGATCCGTGATGACGACGGCGAGGCCGTGGAGCGGGTCGTATCGACTCGCGATGGTGTAGCCGGCACTGGAGCCTGGAACCTCGGTCGAATGGTAGACGACGTTTCCGTCGGCGTCGTACTCATTGGAGTCAATGATCCCAATCACTCCATCGCCGTCCGAGTCATAGGTCAGACGCGTCAGGTTTCCACGCTCGTCGTAGGCGAATGTGTAGACGTCCTGGATCTGCCCTTCTCCCCCAAAGTCATGTTGCTCCGCGACCCGCAGGCCGGCTGCGTCATAGTCGAACTCGATGAGCTCATCCGTACCGTTGCCGTCCTCATCGAACTCATGGCGGGTGATCTGCCCGCGGTCGTTGTAGGAGATCGACTCAAGGTAGTCGGTGATCCCGTCGTTGTTCTCATCATGGATCTCCACCGTCCGATTGCCTCGCGCGTCGTACTCGGCGTGGAATGTCGCGTCGGGCTTCCCGTCGCCGTTCTCGTCGCAATCCCAGTCCATCCGGTTGCCGTCAGCGTCGTAACTGTAGTTGCAGGCTTTTTCCAGAGTCCCGTTTCCGTCGTAGTCCTGCTCGAAACGAATCTCGTTGCCATTCGCGTCATACGCATGATCTTCGATCTTGTCTTGCTTCCCGTCCGCGTCGTAGTCCCACTCCTCTCTCAAGAGGTTCCCGTGAATGTCGTACTGTCGCGACGAGGTCGCGTCCGGCTTGCCGTCGTCGTCGAAGTCGTTCGAATCGCTGATCAAGTAGCCAAAATCATCGTAGACGTTGGTGACCTTCTGGTCGGGTACGCCATCGCCAGTGTTGTCGCGCGCGACGCTGGCGACGAAGCCACGAGCATCGAGGGGCGACCAAGTCGTGTAGTCGATCTGTCCGTCCGCGGCGTAGTCGAATTCAACGATCGTCGTTACCGACAACCTGGACTCGATGCCGAGCGTCGCCGCAAAGTGCTCCAGCGCGAGCAGTGGCGGGATCCGACGCGCCGAGACGATGAAACCCTCGTTGGATGCCGAATAGAGCAGGCGTCGGAAGCGGCGATCTTCCTCGAACTTGCCCGATGACTGATCGAGGTCGATCGCCTCCGCCGCGAACAGCTTCGCGAGGCCGGGGCTGATTACGATGCTCTTGTCGGGATTCTTGTCCTCGTCAATCGACTGGAGGAAAGAGAGCACGTTCAGCAAGCGCAGTTGCGACGAGATCACCGGATCGATCACGACGTCGTCGGAGTACTTGGCGAACAACCGATTCATCTGCAGTTTCGTGGTCGGGATGGTCGCTCCCGGCACGAGATCGAGCGGCGTCATCGTCGCCTTCGCCGGGACGGTTTCGCCAAGCACCGTCGCACCGACCGAGAAGGTGATCTTCTCGCCCGCCCGAAAGAAGAACGACCCGTCGGCGCCCGTCTCGCCAACGCCCGATCTCGTCGCGTAATGCAGTCCCTTGACCGGCGAGTCGATGAAGCGCCCTTGGAGTCGCAAGCCCGAAGCCGCGGCTCCGCCGCGAGTGCAGCCGGGGAACCACGCCACGGCGATGACGAGGCACGCAAGTGCCCGAAGGGTGAGGCGAGTCGTCGAGCGCGGCCGATCGGCGGCGCGGTTCGAGGTTGCGTTCAGGGTGAGCGTCGATGGAGCAGGATGGTGGCGCATGGCGGACTCCGAAACAGGAGAGGTCTTCCGGTTCGGTTTGTCGCCGCGCGACCCGCTTCTTACAGGTGAGCCGAGAAGCGGGCTGGAGATCCGCCGCGGCTAGGGGCGCAGCATGCTCGCGAAGACGAATTCAGTCCTGCTCGCAGGGCTTGCCGACCCGGGCAACCACGCGATCTGGAGCGAGTTCGACGCCCGCTGACGAACTCGCGCAGGCGCCACTGGCGCTTCATCGACCTCGCGCATCGAGTGCGCCACGCGCCGCGAGCTGGGGAGCGCGAGAGGTGGGACGTTGGCCGGCAGAGCGTCGCTCAGGGCCTGTAGCCGAAGTACCCGACGCTGCTCTGTGTCGTGATCTCGGCGTACTGGGGGACGCCGCCGACGAAGGCGTCGTATCGGAGGAGTCGGCCGTCGACGTCGTAGGTCCAGGTGTCGTTCCTTTCCACTACGCCGTTGCCGTCGGAATCCGAGGTGACGCTTGCGAGGCCGCCGAGCGAGTCGTACCGAAGCTCGACTACATAGCGCACACCGGAACCCGGAACATCGGTCTGGGTGTGGACGACGTTCCCATCGGCGTCGTATTCAAAGGAATCGATCTGACCGATCACCCCGTCGCCATCTTCGTCGAACGTCCTGAGCGTCAACTTGCCGTGCGCGTCGTAGGTGAACGTGTAGACGTCCTGGAGCTGCCCCTCGCCATCGAAGTCATGTTGCTCGCCGACCAGCAGGCCGTCGGCATCGTATTCGAACTCTTCGATCTCGTCCGGGAAACCGTCGCTGTCCGCATCGACCTCATGGCGAGTGATCTGCCCTCGGCTGTTGTAGGACGTTGCCTCATAGTCGTCCGTGATCCCGTCGTTGTTCTCGTCTTGGATCGCCAACGTCTGATTGCCCTGCTCGTCGTACTCCGCGTGGAACGTCGCGTCGGGCTTGCCATCATTGTCGTAGTCGCAATCCCAATCTGTCAGATTGCCGTCGGAGTCGTAATCGTAGTTGCAGGACTTTTCGAGCTTCCCATCCCCGTCGTAGTCCTCCTCGCGTCGCGTCTCGTTGCCATTCGCGTCGTACGCATAGGCGTAAATGTTGTCGGCCTTGCCATCCGCATCGTTGTCCCGTTCCTCTCTCAGGAGGTTCCCGTGAATGTCGTACTGCAGGGACGAGGTCGAGTCCACCTTGCCATCTTGGTTGGAGTCGCTCGAGTAGCCGAGCGTACTGCCGAAATCATCGTAGAAGTTCGAGACTGTGCTATCTGGCGTGCCATCTTGGTCGGAGTCATACGAAACGCTGATGACGAAGCCACGCGAATCGATGGGTGCCGATCGCGTCAACTCGATCACGCCATCCCCTGTGTAGTCAACTGAAAGGGTCGTCGTCACATACAGCTTGGACTCGATCCCAAGCGTCGCCGCGAAACGCTCCAGCGCGAGCAATGGCGGGACTCTTCGCGCCGAGACGATGAAGCCCTCGTTGGACGCCGAGTAGAGCAGGCGTCGGAAGCTGCGGTCGTCCTCGAACTTGCCCGATGGCCGATCGAGGTCGATCGCCTCCGCCGCGAACAGTTTCGCGAGCCCGGGACTGATCACGATGCCCTTGGCGGGATCCTTGTCCTCATCGATCGAGTGGAGGAAGGAGAGCACGTTCAGCAAGCGCATCTGCGGAGCGATGACCGGATCGATCACGACGCTGTCGTGGTACTTCGCGAGCAGCCGGTTCATCTGCGGCTTCGTGGTCGGGAGGGTCGCTCCCGGCACGAGATCGAGCAGTGTCATCGTCGCCTTCGCCGGGACGGTCTCGCCGATCACCGTCGCACCGACCGAGAAGGTGATCTTCTCGCCCGGCCGATAGGAGAACGAACCGCCCGCGCCCGTCTCGCCGTCGCCTGAACTCGTCGAGTAGTGCAGTCCTTTGACCGGCGAGTCGATGAACTGCCCTTCGACTCGCAGCCCCGAGCCCGAGCCCGAGGCCGCGCCGCTTCGGCTGCAACCGGGAAGCGACGCAACCGCGATCGCGAGGCACGCGAGCGCCCGAAGGGTGCGGCGCTTTGTCGTCGGCGGCCGGTCGGCGTCTTCGTTCGAGCCGAGGTTCAGGGCGAGTATCGATGGAGCAGAGTGGCGGCGCATGGCGGACTCCGGAACAGGAGAGGTCTTCCTGTCCGATTTGTCGCCGCGCGACCCGCTTCTTACAGGTGGGTCGAAAAGCGGGCTAGAATTCCACCGTGGCCAGGGGCGCAGCATGCTCGCGAAGACGAATTCAGTCCTACTCGCAGGGCTTGCCGACCCGGGCAACCACGCGATCTGGAACGAGTTCGACGCCCGCTACCGTCCGGTCATCATCGCCTTCGCCGCGCGGCTGGGGTTCCAACCCGCCGATGCCGACGAACTCGCGCAGGCGGCGCTGGTCCGCTTCGCCGAGGAGTACCGCGCCGGCCGCTACGACCGCGAGCGCGGTCGGCTGCGGTCGTGGATCTTCGGCATCGCGCGCAACTGCGCTTCCGAAGTGCGTCGCGACCGGGCACGGTTCGATGCCATGCGCGGCGAGTCGGCGCTGGGAGAAATGGCCGGGGATGCGGACCTCGAGCGCTTCTTCGCCGAAGAGTGGCAACGCGCGCTGCTGCGGCAAGCCTTCGCCGAACTTCGCTCGAGCACGAAGACCGACGAGCCGACCATTCGCGTCCTCGAGCTGCTCGCCCTCGAAGAGCGCCCGGTCGCGGAGGTCGCGGCCGAACTGGGCATGACGAAAGGCGCGGTCTACACCGCCAAGCACCGCGCGCTAGCCAGCCTGCGCGAGATCCTCGCCCGCCTCGAAACCGACTGGTAGCGAGGCGCCGCCATGGCGAAATGCCCCGGGATCGAAGCGCTCGAGGAGTACGTCGCGGCCGCGACGCCGGCGGTCGAACTGCATCGTCATGTCGAGACGTGCGACGACTGCCGCACCCGATCCGCTGCGATCCGCGCCGACAACCGCCTGCTTGCCGACATCGGCGCCGCAGCGCGCGCCTCGAAGCACGTGGCGCCTGCCGCGCCGGAACCGGCGCCGATCGCGAGACCCGAGGTCGATGGCTACCGCGTGCTCGCCGAGCTCCATCGCGGCGGCCAAGGGGTCGTATTCGCGGCGATCCAGCTCTCCACCGGACGCAAGGTCGCGCTCAAGGTGCTCCTCGACGGCACGCTCGCGACCGCGCTCCAGCTCGCACGCTTCGAGCGCGAGATCGCCACCGTCGTCGGCCTGCGCCATCCCAACATCGTGACCGTCTACGACCGCGGCGAGACGCGCGACCGCCGACGCTACTTCACCATGGAGCTCGTCGAGGGCGTCGCGCTCGACCGCTTCGCGCAGGCGCGCCGCGAGGAGTCGTGGAGCGCACGCGCCGCGACCGAGTTCTTCCTGAAGATCATCG
Organism: Planctomycetota bacterium; assembly: GCA_031409275.1. Taxonomy (GTDB): domain Bacteria; phylum Planctomycetota; class B15-G4; order B15-G4; family SIAN01; genus SIAN01. The sequence continues at coordinate 69,652 of JANNXA010000033.1, read as the reverse complement.
CCGCGGTTCACTACGCCCACCAACGTGGGGTGATCCATCGCGACCTGAAGCCGGGCAACGTGCTGGTCGATGCGAACGGCGAGCCGCGAGTCCTCGACTTCGGGCTCGCCAAGGCGATCGCCGATGATCCCGCCACCACGCCCGAAGCGGTGACGCGCGCCGGCTGGTTCCTTGGCACGCTCGCCTATGCGGCGCCAGAGCAGCTGCGCGGCGACCCCGGACTCGTCGATGTGCGCAGCGACGTCTACTCGCTCGGAGTGCTTCTCTTCGAGCTCGTCGTCGGTGGCCTTCCCTACCGCGTCGATGGCGCGCTTGCCGACGTGGTGCAGTCGATCCTCGAACGCGAGCCGGAGATCCCGCGCGATCTCGACGATGAGCTGGCTGCCATCTTGCGACGCGCCCTCGCCAAGGACGCCGAGCGTCGCTACGAGTCGGCGCGCGACCTCGGCCGCGACCTCGAGCGCTGGTTGCGCGGTGAGGCGGTCGAGGCGAAGCGCGGCCGCTTCGGCTACCTGCTGCGCACGATGGTCCGACGCCACAAGCTCCGCTTCGCCGCGGCCGCCACCGTGCTGTTGGTCGTCGTGGCCGCGGCCGTCGTTTCGACCACCGCGTGGCGACGCGCCGTCCGCGACGCCGACAAGCGCACCCGCATCGACCTCTTCGTGCAGAGGATGTTCTCGTCGCTCGATCCGGAGCGGGCGCGCGGGCGCATCGTCTCCGTCCGCGAAGTGCTCGACGCCGCGGCGGCGGAACTCGACCACGAGGAGATCGGCGAGCCGGAGGTCGAGGCCGCGCTGCGGACGGTGATCGGCCGCGCCTGCGCGAGCGTCGGGCAGCTCGACGATGCGGCGCGTCACTTCGAGCGCGCGCTCGCCCTGAACGGCGAGCTGCATCCTTCGATCAACATCGCCGTCGCGTCGAGCATGACCGACCTCGCCAACACCTGCTTCTTGCGAGGCGACCTCACGCGCGCGGAGGAGCTCGACACGAAGGTGGTCGAGTGGCTCGAGCGACAGCCGGACGCCGACCCGTCGCTCCTCGCCATCGCGCTCAAGAACCTGGCGCAGGTGCGTGCCGCCCGCGGCGACAGCGCTGCGGCGGAGCCGATGTTCCGTCGCGCGATCGAACTGTGGCGCCGCGTCGGGACGACCGACGAGATCGTTCGCAGCCTCACCGCGCTCGGCCAGCTCGAAGCGGCGCAGGGACGCGTCGACGAGGCGGAGCGCCATCTGGGCGAGGCGCACTCGATCAGCGTCGCGCAGGGCGCGCCGAAGCTGCTGAAAGTCGCGGAGACCGCCTCCGAGCTCGCGACCCTCGCACGGAAACGGGGGCGTCTCGACGCGGCGCGGGACGGATTCGAGGAGGCGCACAGCGTGTACGGTCGCCTCCTCGGCGACACGAGCCCCGATGCGCTCGTCGCGCTCACCGAGTTGGCGAACGTGGTCAGTGCGCAGGAAGGCCCCGCGGCTGCGGCAGCGCTTCGCGCGCAGGCCAAGGCGTTGCTGCCCGCAATCGAAGGCACGGCGAGCTTCGCCGTCGCCCGTGTGCAGAGCGGTCTCGGGGTACTCGCGCTTGCCGCGGGCGACCCCGTGGACGCCGAGGAGCGTCTGCGCGCCGCGCTCGTGATCTACGACGGTCTGGTCGGGCGCAACCACGCCAGCACGGCCATCGTCCTCTCGAACCTCGGTTCGGCGCTGCTCGCACGCGGTCGCCTCGAAGAGGCAGCGAGCGTCGCCAACGAGGCGCTCGCGATCCAACGCAAGCTCTCCGCGCTCGATCCCCTCGATCTCGCCAGCAGCCTGCTGCGACTCGCCTGGATCGAGCTCGAACGGGGCGCATTCGATGCGGCCGAACCGCTCGCGCGCGAGGCGATCGCGATCCACGAGGAGCGCCTCGATGAAGAGGACGTGCACTCGCGCCACGGACGAGCGACCCTCGCATGGATCCTCCATCGCAAAGGCGACGAGGCCGCCGCGGAGGAGTCCTTGCAGGAGTGCGTGTCGGCGCAGGCCGGCGACGATGAGCTCGCGCGCGCGCAACGCATGCTCGCCGAAGTGCTGCGTGCACGCGGTCTCCCCGACGAGGCCGAGCCTCTCTATCGCGCCGCGCTGGCCCTTCAACGCGAACGCGCAGGCGATCAGAGTCTCGACCTCGCGATGACGCTCGACAACTTCGGCTGGTTCCTCATCGAGCGGCACCGCTTCGCCGAGGCGGGACCGCTGCTCCAGGAAGCGCTGGCGACTCGCCGCGCCCGTTTCGGCGGAGAGCACGCGTTGCTCGCGTGGAGCCTGAACAACGTCGGCGCCTGGCACTTCTTCCGCAACGAGTCGGAACCGGCGCGGCAGTGTTTCGAGGAGGCGGTCGCCATCGGACGCCACGTCGTTCGCCCCGACGATCCCGCGCTCGGAACCTGGGTCGGCAACCTTGCGGCGCTCGCGCAGCAGCGTGGCGATCTGGCGACCGCGGAGCCGTTGCTGCTCGAGGCGCATCAGATCGTCGCCGCCGCTCGCGGCCCACACGACGTCGAGACCAGGCGGCTCGCCGGCGCGCTGGCCAACCTCTATCGCGGCCTCAGCCGCCCCGACCTTGCGGCGAAGTTCGCGGCGGAAGCGGCCGCGCGCTGAAGCGCCGGGCGGGCCTCCCGCTCAGCCTCGCGTGACGCGGTAGATCGGTCGCGCACGCGAGCGACCGCCCGCCCGCTTCCAGCCCGCTTGGTCGAACGAGGCGGCGATCCCGGTCCATGCGAAGACGTCCGGAATCGTGTCCTCGCTGGGCACGACGGGATAACCCTCGACGGCAGGCGCACCGTGCGCAAAGGCGAAGTCGGCGGCCGCCCGCAGCAGGCGGCTCGACAACCCCTGCCGGCGCACGTCTTTGGCCAGGTAGAGACAGCTCACCGACCAGACCGCGAGGTGATCCAGAGGCGCCAGCACGCGCGATTTCTCGAGCCTCACGAACTCGCCGCGCGGTGCCACCGAGACCCACCCCACCGGTTCGTCGCCGTGATAGGCCAGCAACCCCGGCGGCCGACCGCGCTTCACTCTTCGCTGCATCGCGCGGCGGTTCGAATCGCCTTTGCCCGCCTCGAACTCGCGCGCTTGAAGTCGCCAGTTCATGCACCAGCAGCCGCCGCACGCCCCACGCGCGCCGAACAGCTTGGCGAAATCGGCCCAGCGATCGGGCGTGAGCGGCACGATCGACTCCGCGATCGCGGGCGCAGCGCCGCTCTTTCGCTTGCGCGCGCTCACGCGCTGCGCCGCCGCGTCACCAGCCAGGCGAGCGCCAGGCAAACGACCGCTTCGACGCTCGGCACCAGTGTCGCGCGCAAGAGCTCGCCGCTCTCCCAATGGGTGTCGGAGAAGGCGCGCGCGACCTTCGACAAACGGGTGAGCGGCGCGCGTTCGCTGAAGAAGGGCGCATAGGTGATGAAGAGGCGCTCGGCCGCGCCGCCGAGCGTGCTCTGGAACAGGGCCAGCAGCGTGAAGGGGACGACCGCGCCGACCGCAGCCGCACCGACCCCGGCGGTGACGGCCGACACCAGCACGCCGAAGCAGGCGCAGCAGAGGATCGCCGGGAGACCAGCACCGACCGCGCGCGCAACTTCGAGCCACTGTTCGCTGGCGCTGGCCATCTCGTAGCCATCTTCGACGATGGCGGTGAAGTCATGGCGCAACGCGGCCGCGCCCATCGACGCGAGCAGCAGCGCCATGAAGGCGACGATCACGTAGAGGCAGGTCCCCAGCGCCTTGCCGACGACGACCGAGCCGCGCGATCGGGCCAGCACCAGCAGCGCGAAGCTGCCCTGGTCGCGCTCGCGCACGACCGAGAAGGCGCCGGTCAGCAATGCGATCATCACCAACGCCATCGCCCCGAGTCCGCCGAGCCCATCGGCGAAGAGGCCGAACGCCGGCGAAAGCGGCACGTCGACCGCGCCGCTCTCGGCGGCGGCCCGCGCGGCCTTCATCGAGTCGAGCAGATCGACCAGCAGCACCTGGCCCGCGCCAAGCGCGGCCGGCACCAGCAGACCGATGCGCCCGCCGCGCGTGCGCGAGAGACGGAAGAGCTCGGCGCGCAGGATCGCGAGGCAACTCATGCCGCGGCCTCATTCACGGCGGCGGCCGCGAGCGCGCGACGGAACAGCTCGTCGAGCGTGGGCCGCTCCGGCGCCAGCGCGGCGACCTCGATGCCGGCGGCATGCAGCGCCGCGTTTACGCTGGCCGCGACGTCGGCGGCCACCAGTTCGGCGCGCAGCAGATCGACGCCGTCGAGTCGCAGCGGGTCGACGCGGCGCACTCCGGAATGGCGCTGCAGCACAGCGTGCGCGCCGTCGCGCGGCCGCGCGGCGATGCGCAGCGCCGGAGCGATCGTGGCCAGCAGCGTCGGCAGATCGCCCTGGAGCAGCACGCGGCCGCGATGCAGCAGCACGAGGTGCGTCGCCACCCGCTCGAGCTCCGCGAGCTGATGGCTCGACACCAGCAGCGCCGCGCCGCGCGTGCGCGCCGCCTCGGCACAGAGGTCGAGCGCCGTCGCCGCCAGCGCCGGATCGAGATGGGCGACCGGTTCGTCGAGCACCACGAGGTCGGGGGCGAGCAGCAGCGAGCGGACCAACGCCACGCGAATCGCCTCGCCTTGCGACAGGCGACCGGCGCGACGCGGCGCAAGGCGCGTGAGGCCGAGACGATCTAGCAGCGGTCGCGCGTCAACCGGCGGGCGACCGTGGCGCAGCGCGTGCAGCGCGAGGTTGTCGGCGACGGTGAGGCCACGTTCGAGGGCGGGCCCATCGAGCAGCAGGCCGATGCGACCGGAATGGCGCGCCAGCTCGGCGGCCGGTCCGCCGAAGACGAGCGCGCGACCGCGATCGGGCGTCAGCAGGCCGAGGCCGACACGCATCGCGGTGGTCTTGCCGGCGCCGCTTGGCCCGACCAGCCCGACCACGGCGCCGCGCGGCACGACGAGATCGACGTCGGTCAGCGCCGCGCCGCCGCGCCAGACCTTGGCGACGCGTTCGAGCTCAAGCGCGATCTCACCCGTCGCCGCTGCCGTCACGCGCCGCGCCCCATCGTCGCCAGCCAGTCCGTGAGCTTCGGGATGTTCATGTAGGGATTCTCGCGGAACTCGTCGGCGAGCGTCGACGCGTCGATCGGCCCGTACTGATGGCCGGGATGAAGGACCGTTTCGGGCGGCAACTTGCGCAGCACGCCGTTCAGGCTCTTCCACATCTGCTCGGGATCGCCGCCGGGCAAATCGACGCGACCGCAACCACGGATGAACAGCGTGTCGCCCGACAGCAGATGGCCAGCGCACAGGAAGCACTGGCTTCCGGGCGTGTGGCCCGGGGTGTGGAGCAGCTTCACCGTCACGTCGCCCACCGCGATCTCGTCGCCGCCGTCGTGGAGGATGAGTTCCTTGCGCGAAACGCCGGTCACCTTGGCGATGCCGTCGGCCTCGTGACGCTGGACGTGGACGGGAACCTGCACGCGCTCGAGCAGGGCGGCCAGCCCCTCGATGGTGTGGCCGAAGAGGTCACCGCCGACGTGGTCCTGGTGGTAGTGGGTCGCGAGCGCGCCGACGATCCGCATGCCGTCGGCCTCGGCCGCGCGCACGATCGCGTCGATGTTCCACGCGGCGTCGATGACGACGCACTCGCGCTTGGTGCGCGAGCCCAGCAGGTAGACGTAGTTCTGCATCACACCGAGCAGCAACGGCTTCAGGTAGAGCTCGCCCTGCGCAGCGGTCGGCGACGAAGCAGTCACGCGATCCCCCTTCGTTCGCGGGAGCGCGGCGTCACCCGCCTCCGACGAGTTCCTTCATCGAGTCGGCGTGGTAGCCGACGATCAGCAACCGCCCGCGACGCACGGTGGGCGCGCGCAGGTTGCCGCTCGGCCCGATCATGCGCGAGAGGAGCTCGGTCCGATCGCACTCCTTGGCGCCAAGGTCGAAGCGGCGCAGCGTGCGGCCGTTCGACGCGACGACCGTGCGTACGCCTTCCAGCACCTTGCCCAGGTCGCTCGGACCGAGTCGCGTCTTGCGCGCGTCGACCTTCTCCCGCACCACCAGTTCGTAGTCGCCCAGGAACTCCTGGGCCTTGACGCAGCCCGTTCAGCCGGCGCGGTGGTAGTACCAGTCGACTTCGACCTTGCGTGGCATCGCGACTCCCTCTCCGACATGCCGTTGGGGCGCGGGCTTGGATGTCGCCCCGCCGGCGCGCCAGACGATCCACTCATTTCATCGCGGTGCTACGGCAGGATCTCGAGACCGTCGAGGTCGGCCAGCGTCAGGCCGTAGAGGTCGCCGTCGAGCGTGACCAGCCACGTTCCGGCCGGGTTGAAGCCCAGCGCCGTCGGCGTGAACTGCAGCAAGTCGCGGTTCTGGCCGGTAACCAATGTCGGCACCTGGAAGTCGCCAGTGGTCGACAGCGTCAACGTGCCGCTGGCGATGTCGTAGTCGAGCGCGTCGACGTTCTCGCCGGTCTGCCCGAGCTTCACGTCCGGGTCGAGCCCGTAGAGGATCCACGACCAGGTCCCCGCAGTGGTGGCGCCGAGGGTGGTCGGGGTGAACTGGAGCACGTCTTCGTCGAGGCCGTTGATGCCCGGCACCGCGAAGGTGCCCTCGATCGACATCCAGAGGTTGCCCGAGGCGTCGACTGCCAGCGCGTCGATGTCCTCGACGCTGGTGGTCAGGCCGACGTCGCTGCCATCGAAATAGAACGAGGTGGTGCCGGTCGTCACGTCGCCGAGCGAGGTCGGGACGAACTGGATGATGTCTTCATCCTCGACAGTGGTACCCGCCGGACCGCCGGTCAAGCCGGGGACCGTGACCGTGCCGCCGAACGACAACAGCAGCGAACCATCGGAGAGGCGGGCGAACGCGTCGAGGTTGGGCGTTCCAGAAGTGACGATGTCACTCAGGTCGAAGTACATCGAGTGGGCGCCGGTGATCGGATCGAGATGCGCGATGTCGCCGGCCTCGAGCCACAGGCCGTTGATCAGCCTCTTGCCGCGGACGGAATAGAGGATGCCGGTGGTCGGCGTCGTCGGCACGCCGTCGAACTCGGCGATGTAAGTGCCCCAGTTCGGATACTCGCCAACGCCCCAGAACTTGGTGGGATCGGACGGATCGATGCAGGCGTCGAAGTAGTCGCCCCAGCGACCGCTCGCGCTCGAAGTGCCGTACTTGGCGCGCTCGATCAGGCCGACCACGCCAGCGGCGTCGGTCGTGCGATGGACGGCGGTCGCGATGCCCGCGTACTCATTCGCCGACGAGTAGGCGCAGATGATGCCCACCTCGCCGCCGGTCTGCCGCGCGACGCCGGGATAGAAGGTGTGCACCCCCGGACCGAGGTCGACGTTGCCGCTCTGGTTCAACGTCGGATTGCCGACCGTCGGCCAATTGTTGGCATTGAACATGTACCAACGCGCGAGGCTGCGGCCATCGCCGGTGTTCACGCCATGACCACAGACGATCTTCCCGTTCCCGAACTCGGCGTTGATGATGCGGCCATCGAGCGCGTCGAGCAGCCCGCCGCCAAGCTCGGGTGGCTGCGGCGGCGCGCTGTACGACGCCACCGTGACCGACTTCGTCACCAGCGACGGGCTGGTGTTCTCGTTCTTGATCGCCTGCAGCTTGATCGAGGTGCTGGTATCGGTGCTGGCGAGGAAGATCGCGGTCGGCGTGGTGTGGCATTCGGCCACCTGCACGGAAGCGGCATTGCCGTCGCGCAGGTCCCAGAACGTCACTGGATTGCCGGAGAGCATCGGAGTCTTGTCGAACACCCGATACTTCACGCCCGCCCAGCCGCCGGCGCTCAGCCCGAACAGGTTGCCCGTCACGACATACACCTTGTCGTCGTAGCCACAGCCAGGGTAGTCGACCCAGTAGGTGATGCCGCTGACGTCGGTGACCGCATCGATGCGGTACTTGTACCAGGTGCCGTTGGGGTCGTTGTCGTCGGAGACGGCGATGTCGATCCACGATTCCGTGGTGCCGTAGACCTCGAGCGCCACGACGACGAAGCGTCCAGCGATCTCGTCGTAGAAGCATTTCGGGTCGAAGGTGAAGCCGCCCGCGCCAAGCCCCTCGAAGAAGCCGGGGTTGCCGGCATCGCCGAGATCGTTGCTGAACTGCAGCGTGCCCGCCTTGTCGTACCAGGCGAGCTTCATGTTCACCGTCTGCACGACGTGGTTCGGGCCCACGGCGACGCACGGGTCGGGTGGCACCCAGCCGGTGTTGGCGATGCCGTCGAAGCTCGCGAACTTGCGCGGCGCCGGACGGAAGCGAGCGCGATCCGCGGGATCGATCGGCAGCTTGATGATCGGGATCACCTTGGGCGTCGGCGTCTGCACGATCTCTTCGATCTGCGGCTGGTGGATCCACGACGACTCGGCAAGGCCATAGGCGATGCCGCGCGTGAAGTCGGTGATCTCGGGCTGGCTGAACTGCGCCGGGCCGTCATCGACGACTGGCACCTCGTCCTGTCCGCGAGCGACGCTCGACGCCCAACCGAACACCAACGCCAGCGGGAGTCCGCGGCGCAACGAACCGATGAAACCGAACGCTGCCATCACGCCTTCTCCCTGTCCCTGATCCCCTCGCGAGGCGGCCAGAACCTCGCCCTCTTGTTGCAAGTCGCGCACTTCCGCGGGTCGCGGGTCTTAGCCCAATCTCGAAAAGGGGCAAGTCCGCACGATTCGCCCGAACGCCCTTTGACGGTGGCGCCTCGCGCCAGGTTCGGATCGGATTCCGATCAAGTCGTCGCGCAAGCGCGGCGCCACCGGGGACTTCAGTATCTTCCGGCCTCGATCTCACCGCCGGAGACTTAGATGATCGGTTTCAGCGCAACAGCGCTCTCTCTCCTTCTTTTCTGCGCGCAGGGCAACTCCCCCGCTCCGGCGCCCGCCACCCCCGAAGGCGTCGTCGCGCGGGTGAACGGCATCGACCTTCCACTCGAGGACTTCCGCGATTGGGTGGTCGCGACCCACGGCTGGCGCCACCTCGACGACTACGTCGACCTCGCGCTGCTGCGTCAGGAGTCGACCCGGATCGGCCTGCCACTGCCGACGCCTGCCGAGCTGGACGCCGCTTTCGAGCAGGATTGGCAGGACCAGATCCTGCTCCGCCACGGTGGCGCCGAATCGAGCTGGCAGGAGGAGCTGAAGAAGGCGGGGCTCGATCGCGCCGGATACCGCGATCGCCGCGCCGGCACGCTCGAGATCGAAGTCGTCGCCAAGCGGATCCTGACGACGCGTCCGCTGACCGAAGCGCAGCAGCACGAACTGTGGGAGCGCGAGTTCGGCAAATCGGGCGAGCGGTGGCACGTGCGCGTCGCCTTCTTCAGCAAGCTGCGTTCGGTGCTGCCGGGCCAGCGCGTCGATCAGGAGCAGAGCGCGAAGCTCGAGGCCGAAGCGAGGGTGCGCGCCGATCGCTTCCTCGCCGCGGTCACCGCCGATCGCACCCGCTTCGCCCCACTCGTCGCGACCGATTGCGACCTCTTCACGGTGCCCCGCTTCGACACCCAACAGGTCGACCTGCGGCCGCGCGGCGGCGAAGTCGAGCGGCTGCACGCCGACTACTTCGGCGGTGCGGTGCTGCCGGCACTGGCCAGCTCGAAGAGCGGCGACCTCGTCGGTCCGATCTCGACCCCCGGCGGCCTCTACGTGGTGGAAGTGGTGGTGCGCGAAGCGGTTCCGTTCGAGAGTGCTGCCGCCGAGCTCGCCGCCATCTGGGCCGCCCGCGCTCCCTCCGCGAGCGAGGTCTTCCATCTGCGGGAGGAGTTGCGGAACCAGGCGCGCATCGAGCGCTATCCCCTCCATCGATGACCGGTCGCGCAGCGCGCCGCATGACGATGGCGCGCAACCGTCGATGACTCTCGGGGTTCAAGTCGGGTCGACGCGCTCCGCGGCGCGCCCGAAACGGAGGACGCCGTGCTCTCACTGACCTCGATCGCCTTCGCGCTGGCAACGCCGTTCCTCGCCACCGACGGCGAGCGCCCGTCACCGGCCGCCCTCGCCGAGCTGATCGACCGCGCGCTCCTGGAGCAGTGGCAACAGCAGAAGATCACGCCCGTCGCTCCCGCCGACGACGCCGCCTGGCTGCGGCGCCTCTCGCTCGATCTGTGCGGCACGATCCCGCTGCGCGAAGAGGCGGCCGTCTTCCTCGACGACGAGCGCGGCGACAAACGGCTGCGCAAGATCAACGAGTACCTCGCCGATCGCAACTGCGCGCAGAACTTCTCCTACCAATGGAGCAATGCGCTGCTCTCCGCGGCGCAGAAGCAGGGCGGCCCCGAAGGAGCGCGACTGCGACCGTGGCTCGAAGAGCAGCTGGCGCAGAACGTCTCGTTCGCGCAGATCGTGCGCGAGCTCCTCGCCAGCAGCGGCCGCAACGACGAGAACGGCGCCACCAGCTTCGTGCTGAGCTACACCGACGAGATCGAGGCGCTCTCGGCGGTGACCTCGCGCACCTTCCTCGGCGTGCAGATCCAGTGTGCGCAATGCCACGACCATCCGACCGATCGCTGGAAGCAGGAGGACTTCAACGGATTCACCGGCTTCTTCCTCGGCGTGCGCGACCAGAAGATCGGCGAGATGCCGCCGACGCGGCGCCTCGTCGATGCGACCCCGGGCGAGCTGCGGATCGGCCAGCTGCGTCGCCTGCGCGACGCGCTGCGCGCGGCAGCGATGGGTGGCGACGCCGATGCCGCCGATCTGCGACGACGCCTGAAGCGCGGCGAGGGCGACCACGAGCTGACCGACGAGCAGCTCACGGCGTTCCTCGAGACGTTGCCCGGCACGCAGCGCCAGCGCCTCGAGAAGGGGATCGAGCGCCAGAAGACCTTCGGCGAGGCGCGCTTCCTCGACGGCGCCGCGTACGTCGAGACGGACGACCGCACGCGGCGCCAGGCGCTCGCGGAGTGGATGGTCGCGGCCGAGAACCCGTGGTTCGCCAAGGCGACCGTCAATCGCCTGTGGGGCCACTTCTTCGGCAAGGGGCTGCTCGATCCGGTCGACGACCTGACCGGCAGCCAGGATCAGGTGCTGCCCCCGTTGCTCGATCTGCTGGCGCAGAAGTTCATCCAGTCGAACTTCGACTTGCGCTACCTGATGGAGGCGATGGTTCGCACGCGTGTCTACGCGCTGGGCAATTCGCTCGACGACGACGCCGATCGCCGCACCCACGCCGAGCGCTGGTTCGCGGCCCATCCGTTGCGCCCCTTCACCGCGGAGCAGGTGCTCCACTCGCTGCAGCGCGCGACCGCGCTCGAAGACGAGAAGCTCGTGCGCGCGAAGGGCGAGGAGTTCGAGGCCGCGCGCCGCAAGGTGCTGGAGAAGTTCCGCTACGTCTTCAACGACGACGAGGGCGGGTCGGAGGATCGCTTCGCGGCCAGCATCCCGCAGGCGCTCTTCTTGATGAACGGCAACCTCACCAACGACGAGACGAAGCTGCGCAAGAGCAAGATGCTCGACGACATCCTCGACGAGGCGCGCGCCGATCGCGAGCGACAGCGCCAGGTCTTCCTGGCCACGCTCGGCCGCCTGCCGACGCAGCGCGAAGCGGAGCGACTCGGGCGCCTCGTGAAGGGCTCGGCCGGCGGCAACAAGCGCGGCATCGAGGACCTCTTCTGGGCGCTGCTCAACTCGACCGAGTTCCTCACCAACCACTGAGACCGCCGACGCGGAATGGCCGCAGGGAGATCACGATGCACTCCACTCCTCGATCGCTGCCGCCCGGCACGCGCACCTTCAGCCGCCGCGAGTTGCTGGCGCTCCTGGCCCAAGGCGCCGGCACGCTCGCCGTCGCGCCCTCGCTGGTGTCGCTGCTCGCGCAGGACGCGCTCGGACAGCAGGGCGGTGCCACGCGCGGCAGCGGCAAGCGCCGGCTGATCGTGCTGTGGCTGGAAGGCGGGCCGTCGCAGCTCGACACCTTCGATCCGAAGCCGGGCGCCCCCACCGCCGGTGGCGTGAGCGCGATCGCGACCGACGTCGCGGGCTGGACCTTCGCCGATTCGCTGCCATTGCTGGCCAAACGGGCGAAGCGCCTCGCCGTGATCCGCAGCATGACGTCGCGGGAAGGCAACCACTCGCGAGCGCGCGCACTGGTGCAATGCGGTTACGTGCCCAATCCGACGGTCACGTTTCCATCGCTCGGCTCGATCGTCGCGCATGAACTCGGCGACCTCGCGCACGACCTGCCCGCCTTCGTGCAGATCAACGGCGCGCCGCTCTCCGCCGGCTATCTCGGCGTCGGCGCGTCGCCCTTCGTGCTCGATCGCCCCGAAGGAAAGATCGAGAACCTCTCCTACGCCGGGGGCGTCGACAAGAACCGCCTCGACCATCGCGGCGACATGGTCGAAGTGCTCGACGACGCGTTTGCGCGCCGCGGCGGCGAGCCGGCCGTCGCCGCCAACCAGTCGCAGCGAGCGCGCGCCCGCCGACTGATGGACACCAAACTGCTCACCGCGTTCGACCTCGAGCAGGAGAAGGAGGCGCTGCGCGACAGCTACGGCCGCAACCCGTTCGGGCAGGGCGTGCTCCTGGCGCGACGCCTTCTGGAGAACGGCGTGCAGGCGGTGCAGGTCGTGCTGAGCGGCTGGGACACCCACGACGACAATCGCAACCGCGTGCAGGCGTTGAACCAGCAGCTCGACCCGGCGTTCGCGACGCTGCTCGACGACCTCGACAAGCGCGGAATGCTGGCCGACACGCTGGTGGTCTGCATGGGCGAATTCGGTCGCACGCCCGAAGTCACGGGCAGCGGCGGCCGCAACCACTGGCCCAACAACTGGTGCGTCGCGCTCGCCGGTGGTGGCATTCGAGGCGGCCAGGCGTACGGCGCCACCAACCAGCACGGCACCGAGATCGCGGACAAGCCGACGCAAGTCGCCGACCTCTTCGCCACGCTCGGCGCCGCCCTGCGACTCGACAGCACCAGGCTCTTCCACGCCGGCAAGCGCCCCATCACGCTGATCGACCCGAACGGCAAGGCGATCCAACCGCTGCTGGCGTGAGCGAGCGACCGCTCCCGCGACCGCTCACAGATCGACGTACTCGAGGCTCGACGCCACCAGCTTGCCGGTCGCGCTGAGCTTGTAGGCGCGCACGCCGACGGAGAGGCCGAGCGCCGGGTTGGGCGCGCTGTCCTGCACCGCGTAGGCGTAGTTCGCCTGGAAGACGTCGGTGAGCAGCGGAATGAAGAGCTGCGCGCCGCTGATCTCTTCGACGGCGATCAGGATCAGTTCGCCCGGATTCCCGCGGTGCGCCTCGAGGTCGATCGTCGCGTCCGGCGCCGGGTAGCGCGGCGAGATCGACAGCGAGAGTTCCTCCTTGTCGTAGCTCGCGACGAGGCCCTCGTCCTGGCCGTACTTGTTCGAGTAGCGCGCGCCGAGCACGATGTGGTGATCGCTCATCGCGACCGTGGCACCCAACTGGTCGTCGGGGCCGCCGCCGGCGTGGATCAGCATCTGATCCGCGACCCACGGCTTGCTGGCGGTTCGACGGCGGAAGACCCACGCCGAGCCGGAGATCGCCGGATTCACCCAGTCGATCGGCTGGCCGATCACGACCGTGTTGCCATTCACGGCGACATCAAGGCCAAAGTTGAGGTTGTAGTACGTCGCCGGTGGCTCGAAGTGCGCGGTCTGGCTGAACGTCGAGCCGTCGCGCTCGAAGAGGTAGGCGGCGCCGATGTACTGCGTCGTGGCGTTCGACTCGCCCGGCGCGCCGACGAGCAGCTGATTGCCGCGCAGCTCCAGCGACGTGCCGAGCCGCAGCGGTGTCGTGGTCGCGCTGCTCGGCGTCAGCTCCTGCGCCTGCGTCCAGCTCGTTCCGCTGGCGGTCCAGACGCCGACCGTTCCCGTCGGGTAAGGCAGCGTGCCCTGCATCGGCGAACCGACGGCGATCGTCGAGCCATCGATCGCAACATCCAGGCCGGCTCGATCACCGGCGAAACCGTTGGGATCGAGCAGCAAGGCCTCCTCGACCCACACGCTCGACGCCGGCTGATAACGGAACACGAAGGCCGCGCCGGTGCTGCTCGCATAGCCAGGCATCCCGACGACGATCACGTCGCCGTCGATGGCCACCGACGCGCCGAACAGGCCGTCCAGGCCCGACGCACTCCCCTCGAGTTCCTGCTCCTCGATCCACGATCCGGTGGCCGCGTCGCGGCGAAACACGTAGACGACACCGGCACGAGCGGCCGTCGACGACGCCTGGCCGGTCGCGCCGACCACGACGACGTCGCCATCGACCGCGACGGCCGCGCCGAACGCCGCGCCGTTGCCCGCAGTGCTGCCGGACAGGCTCGCCTCCGCGTGCCAGAGGCCGGTGACCGGATCGCGGCGCAAGACGTCGGCGCCGCCGGGGACGACGAACGGGATCGGCGATGCGCGCAGCGGCGCGCCGACGACCAGGTAGTCGTTGCTCACCGCCAGTGCCTTGCCGAAGTACTGCGACCAGCTGGCGATCGCGGGTGCGATCGACTGCTGCTCGGTCGCTTGGCCAGCGGCGGAGCGGCTCGAAAGGCCAAGGATCCCGACCGCGTACGCCGCGATCGCGAGCTTCCTCGTGGCGGGGATCGAATGGGTGGCGTGCATCGGGTCGCTCCGGTTGCCGGAAGAAGAGAAGCGCATCGCGAGCGCCGCCGCTGCGGCACCGCCCGTAACACCCGGTTCCGGGCGGAGGCGTTACACGGGCGGAAGAACGGCCCGAGCGAGAGGGGCGCGCCAGGGCGTGAGCCGCGCCGCCGTGCGCGCATTCGTCGACGGTGCGCGCGGTCGGGCAGACATCGCGGATGTAAGTCTGGGTTGCGCCATGCGAGACGGAAGGGAAGGAGTGGATCGCATGTAGGATCCGCGTCGACCCGCACGACAGGCCACGCGCGGAGCGCTGCCCATGCGTCGCCCGTTCGATCGCTGCAACCTCGGGAAGCTCCCACTCGAACGCGTCCAGGCGCATCACGGCGACGGCACGATCGCCTTCTGCCGCGTCGCCGAGCGGCAGCAGCTCTCCGGCGCACTGAACTTCATCGACCTCGCCGAGTTGCCGCCCGGGGCCTCGATCGGCCGCCACCAGCACGCCGACGACGAGGAGGAGTTCTATCTGGTGCTGTCCGGCAGCGGCCGCATGGAGCGCGACGGGGAGAGCTTCCGCGTCGTCGCCGGCGACCTCATCCGCAATCGACCGGGTGGCACGCACGGATTGGTCAACGACGGCGCCGACCCGCTGCGCCTCTTCGTCTTCGAGGCGACGCTCCCGCGATGAGGACGGTCGCGCTGGTGCAGGCGGGCGGGATGGGCAGCCGCATGCGCGAGAGCGGCGCGGCGACGATCAAGCCACTGGTCGCCGTGCGCGGGGTCCCGCTGCTGGAGCGGAACGTGCTGGCGCTGCTGCGCGCCGGGCTGCGCGACCTCGCCGTCGTCGTTCCGGCCGCGCGCCCGGAGCTGCGCGCCTTCGTCGAGCAGCGCGTGCGGCCGCTCGCCGAGGCGCTCGGCGCTGCGCTCGAGGTGCAGGTCGAGATGACGCCGAGCGGCACGATCGGGGCCGCGGCGGAGTGGGCCGGCCGAGCCGAGGCGTTGCTGGTGGTCAACGCCGACAACCTCACCGCCGTCGATCTCGCAGCGCTGCTCCGCGAACACTCCGACTCGGGCGCCGCATTGACCCTCGCCGTCCATCGCGAGCCGTTCACGATCCCGTGGGGCGTGCTGGAGATCGACGGCGACGACGTCACCGGTTACCGCGAGAAACCGACGCACGACGCCCTGATCTGCAGCGCCCTCTCGGTGCTCGGCCCTCTGGCTCTGGCCGCGATCCCACGCGATCGCCCCTGCCCGCTCCCCGCGCTCTTCGAGGCGCTGCGCGCGCGCGGCGAGCGGATCCACGCCCACCTGCACGCCGCGCCCTGGATCGACGTGAACGACGCGCGCGACCTCGAGCGCGCCGAGGCGCTGCTCGCCCGCCACGTCGACGCCTTCGAACGCCTCACCGACGCGCCGGCGCTGACGGTCTGCGGCGCGCTGCTGCGCCACGGCGACGCGCTCCTGCTGGAGCAACGCACGGCTGATGCCGCAAGCCATCCGGGGCTCTGGGACACGCCGGGCGGCAAGCTCGAGCCCGGCGAGACCCCGACCGCCGCGATGGCGCGCGAGCTCGACGAGGAGCTCGGCCTCGCCGATGCGGCGCCCATCGCGATCGGGAACTTCGACGACGTCGACGTTGCCCGGCGGCGCATCGTTCGCCACCACGTCTTCGCGCTCGACGTCGACCCGACGCGGCTGCGCGCCGATCTGTCGAACTTCCGCTGGGTCGGGCGCGATGCGATCGCCTGCCTCGAGCCGTTGAACGGAGTCGTCGTCCGCAGCCTCGCGCTCGAGCAGGCGGCGACGCGCGGTCGCGCCACGAACGGGGCGCGCCCATCCGCGTCACGACCCGGATGATGGGCGCGCCCGTGCGTTTCCGTGCTATCGATGGGCCGTCGGGCGCGCCTCGTGGCACCCGCCCCGCGAGGAACCGGATGCGGCCCTTCGATCGAGCGACGATCAGCGAACGCGAGAGCGCGCTACTGCGCACCGCCACCGCGTTCCGCACCGGCGGCGCGACGGAGGCGGACATCGCCGCCCTCCTGCCGCCGTTCCCACTCAAGGTGCAGCTGCAGACCACCACTCGCTGCAACGCCGCCTGCCGCATGTGTCCCCACCCACTCGTCACGCGCGCCCCCGGCTTCGAGCACGGCGAGATGAGCCGCGCGCTCTACGACGCGCTCCTCGCCGAGTTGACGCTCCATCCGGTCGAGCGCCTCTCGCTGTTCCTGATGAACGAGCCGTTGCTCGACTCGCGCATGGTCGAGTGGATCGCCGCGGCGCGGCGCGCGCTTCCCGGCACGACGCTCAACCTGTTCAGCAACGGAGCGCTGCTGCGCCTCGACCTGGCCGAGCGGCTCGCGGCGGCGGGGCTCGACGAGCTTTGCGTCAGCGTGCACGGCTTCGAAGCGACGCGCTACGAGGAGGTGATGGAGGGGCTCTCGTTCTCCGCCGTCGACCGCCGGTTGCGCGAGCTGTTCGGCCGCGCGCCCAACGGTCGCCTCGGCGCGATGCGCCTCAAGGTCGTCATGGGCGACCTGCCCGAGCTCGCCGCGACACTCCCCTCGGCCGATCCGCTATACCGCGACCACGTGCTGCTCAAGGCTTTCTCGAATGAGCGCACCGTCGCGGGCGTCGATCCCGGGCTCGCCAGCAGCGCCGTCGCGCCCACCGCCAAGGCGCCGCCGCTTTGCCAGCGTCCCTTCGTCAAGCTCTACGTCCTCTGGGATGGAACCTGCGTGCTCTGCAACGTGGACTGGAATCGCGCCGCGGTGGTCGGCCGCATCGATCCCGCGGCCGGGATCGGCATCGCCGACGTCTGGAGCGGCGATCGCTACCGGGCGATCCGCGCGCGCCACCTGCGCCAGGAGTTCGAGGCCGGGTTCCTCTGCCGCGGCTGCGACTATGCCGCCGTCGCCGATGGAGGCTGAGCCGATGGAGCCGCGTTCCAAGCTCGAGGTATCGGCCGATGCCCACCGTCGCTACACGGTCGAGATCCGGCGCGGCCTTCTCGGCGAGCTGCCGGCGCTGCTGGACGAGCGCTTCCCGGGCGCTCGCCTCGCGCTGCTGAGCGACGACGGCGTCGCGCCGCTCTACGCGCAACCGCTTCGCTCCGCCCTGCATGCGAACGGGCGGATCGCCACGCTCCACGTCGTGCCGGCGGGCGAGGCGTCGAAGAGCGTCGAGCAGTGGCAGCGGCTCGTCGGCGAGTTGCAAGCCGCCGGCCTCGATCGGCGCGGCGTGATCGTCAACGTCGGCGGCGGCGTCGTCTGCGACCTCGGCGGCATGGTCGCCGCGACCTACATGCGCGGCATCGCGTACGCCAACGTGCCGACCACGCTGCTCGCGCAGCACGACGCCTCCATCGGCGGAAAGGTCGCCGTCAACGCGCCGTGGGCGAAGAACTTCCTCGGAGCGTTCCACCATCCGCAGCACGTCTGGATCGACCCGGAGACGCTGCACACGCTCGATCGACGTCAGCTCGCCGCCGGTCTCGCCGAGTCGGTGAAGGTCGCGATGATCGGCGACCTGCCCCTCCTCGAGACGCTCGAGAGCGACGCGCGTCGCCTGCTCGCGGGCGACCCCGCGGCGCTGACGAAAGTCGTCGCCCGCTCGGCGGCGAAGAAGATCGAGCTGCTGGCCGGCGACCCGTACGAGCGCGACCTGCGCCGCCCGCTGAACCTCGGCCACACCTTCGGCCACGCGCTCGAGACCGAGCTCGGCTACGAGGGGATCCTGCACGGCGAAGCGGTCGCGTGGGGGCTGATCGTCGCCCTCGAGCTCGCCCGCGCCCGCGGCCTTTGCACGGAAATCGACCGCGACCGCATCGTCGCACTGCTCGCCCGCTTCGAGCTTCCGCCGCCCGTCGCGCCGGAGCGGCTGTGCGCAGCGCTCGACCGGCTTGCGGCGATCCGCCTGGTGCGCGGCAACCGGCTCCACTACGTCCTGCCGACCTCCGCCACGTCGGTGACGATCGACGAAGTGGACGGCGCGGAGCTCGCCGCTGCCGTCTCGGCCGCGATGGCGCGGACGGAGCCTCGCCCCCGCGCTCGGGTTGCGCATGCCGGCTGAGCACGGCGGCGGGCTCGCGACCTTCGGATTCGACCTCGGCGGGACGAAGCTCCTCGCCGCGCTGGTCGACGCGGCCGGCCGCATCGTCGCCCAGCAGCGCGTCGCGACCCCCGCCGGCTCGCCGGCTCGCGTGGTCGAGGCGATGGCGGCGCTGGCGGAGCAGCTCGCGGCGCTGGCGCCCACTCACCGGGCGCGCGCAGCGGGCATCGGATTCCCCGGCCTTGTCGATTCGGCGCGCGGCGTCGCGCGCAGCTCGGTGATCCTGCGCGAGTGGCGCGAGGTGCCGCTTGCGGCGCAGCTGGCCGAGCGGCTCGCGCTGCCGGTCTGCCTCGACAACGACGTCCATCAAGCGGCGCGCGCCGAGCTCGCCGTCCGCGAGGGCGCCGATCGCGACTTCCTCTTCCTCGCGGTCGGCACGGGCATCGGCGGCGCCCTGGTGTTGCGCGGCGAACTCTGGCCGGGGCAGGGCGGTCTCGCCGGCGAAATCGGCCACCTCTCCGTCGATCGCAACGGCCCCGAGTGCGCGTGCGGACGGCGCGGCTGCATCGGCGCCATCGCGTCGGGTGGCGCGATCGAGCGCCAGCTCGGACTGGCGAAGGGCGGACTCGCGGACGCCGCCGTAGCGGACGCCCCGCGCGTCGCCGCGGCCCTCGCGACGGCGGCGGCTGCGCTCGGCGGCGCGCTGGCGAGCGCGACCAACCTGCTGGCGCTGCCGCTCCTGGTGCTCGGCGGCGGCGTCGTCGAGCTCGACTCCGGCTTCGTTTCCGCCGTGGAAGCGGCGATGCAACGCGACGCGATGGCGGAGATCGGCACGGCGACGCGCGTGGAGCGGGCGCGCAGCGGCTACGAGGCGGGCGCGATCGGCGCGGCACTCCACGCTCGCGACAGCGCGCGCAACGAGTCGCCGTAGCTCGCGGCGAACCGTTCGGCGCCACGCGGCGCGAAGCCAAACGCGCGGAACGCCTCCGCCGCGGCACGCTCGACCTCAACGCGATCGCCCCACGACCCGACGATCGTCTCGGCCTCGACCATCCGCGCGAGCTCGTCGAGCATCGGCAGGTCGCCGAGCTCCTCCATCAGCGCCAACGCCGCGGGCCACAGCGCGACGGCGGCGCGGCGCGGCCGCGTCGTCGCGAGCGCCAACAGCAGCTCCGCCGCATACGCCTCGATCCATGTCGCCTCCGGCAGCCCGTCGAGCACCGCGCCTGACCGCTGACGCAGATCGGCGCGCAGCGCGAAGAGGTCGCGACCGAGCTCGCTCCCGTCGGTCGCCGCGCCGAGGTGGACCGCGCAGCGCTCGCGCGCGGGATCGAAAGGCAGTCGCGGCGGCGCCGCATTCTCGATCGCCACGACGGCTCCGCCGGCGCGCGGCGGACCGAGCAGCGTGTCGACCTCGGCGAGGAGCCGCGCCGCGTTCTCCTCGATCGGCGCGCTGGCGGCGAGGCGCCGCTCGCCCGTCCCCACGGCGAGGCGGTTGAATTCGCGGGCGTAGCCGCGCAAGCCAGTCGCGTGCTCGTCGGCACTCCGACGTTCCGGCCGCGCATCGAGCCGCGCGATCGCCTGCGCGGGATCGAGCTCGAGCCAGTAGCGCCGATCGACGTGCGGGAACGCGGCGAGCAGCGGATGGCCGGAGAGATCCCAGCCGAGCTGGCTGCGTGCCGCGGCGACATGCGTCTCGAGCCAGCGATCGAGCAGCAGCAGGTCGCAGCTGCCGGCGATCGGCGCGAGGCGATCGCGGAGCACGCGCGCGCTGTCGATCAGCTTGACGAGCCGGGAGACGCGGAAGGCGGCGAGCGGAGCCCCGCGGCGCGTTCGCGCGCCGAGCTCGCCGGCGAGCTCGAGGAACGCGCCCTGCCGATAGATCTTCACCACGGCAACCTGCCGTCCGCGCGCCGCCTGCGCGGCGGCGAGGCGAGCGGCGTGGGTCGACTTGCCGGCGCCGTCGAGGCCGGTGATGGCGACGTGGCGCGCGAGCGCGCCCGCACGGTCGGACGGCGGCGGCGAATCGGAGGAGCACGACGCGACTTGCAGCGCGGCCTCGAGGTCGGAGTCGAGCCCGAGGACGGCGCAGCGCACCGCGTCGGGCCGGCCGCGCGCGCACCAGTAGGCCTGCCATGCGGCACGCAGCTCCGCGCCTTCGCGCGTCCCGAGAAGCGCGCGCGGTGGCACAAAACCCCACCACGGACCGAGACGGCGAGCCGGATCGGATGCGCGTACGGCCTGCCGACCGTCCGGCGGCGGCCGCTCGTCGTCGCGCAGCGCCGGCACGTTCGCCAGCCAAGCATCGAGCGGCCACTGCAGCGGCTGCAGCTCGCCCGACCAGCGCGCCGCGACGGCTCGCGCGAAGCCACGGTTCTCCTGCCCGCCGACCACGATCAGTCGACGAACGCCGCTCGCGCCGAGCGCGTCAAGGCGCGCGTCGAACCGGGAACACGTCGCGCTCGCCGTGCCGAGCCGCGCGAACTCACCACCAAGATCGACGATCGGCAGCGGGCCGTCGCCGCCTCCGAGTTCCGCGGCGCGATCGGCGAGCCAGTTGGAGCGCGCCGTGTCCCGCTCCGCGCCAAGCAGTGCGTCGACGATTCGCGGCAAGGGCAACGCCAGCAAAGCGACCCGCGACGGTGTCGGCGGCGCGGGCCACAGGTTCTGCTGGTGGTCGGCGAGGCGCGCCACCACATCGAGCGGTTCGTCGCTCGGTTGGTCGCGCAACTCGTCGCGCGGCGGCTTCCGGCCCGAGGACGAGTCGCTCACCACCAGCGGCGCTCCCCCGGCGGCGGATCACGCAACAGCAGCGGCTGCAGGAAGCGAATCGCCTGCAGCAGCCCCTCTCGTTCCGACATGGTCGGATCCTCGTGCTCCACCGCGATGACGCCGTGGAAGCCAGCGAGCTGCAGCTCGCTGATCAGGCGCCTCCAAGGCACGTCGCCCCAACCCGGCACGCGGAAGCGGAAGCCGCGTCCCGATCGATGCCAGGGACCGTGCGCCAGCAGGCCGGAGCGCGCGGCGTGATGGGCGACCAGCTCGCCGTCCTTGCCGTGCACGTGGACGACGCGCGCGCCGTGCTCCACCGCGAACAGGACTGGATCGACCCCGACCAGGAGCAGATTGGCGGGATCGAGGTTGAAGCAGAACGCTGGGTGGCCGTCGAGCAGCTCGACCGCGCGCGCCGCCGTCTCGGTGTTGTAGGCGAACTGCAGCGGGTGGCACTCGTGGGCGAAGCGGACGCCGAGGCGCTCGAAGTCGTCGAGCAGCGGCCGCATCCGCTCGCGGAACGGCGCCTCCATCTGCTCCCAGCCGTCGCGCAGCGGCCACGGAAAGAAGCGCGTCCAGTTCGAGCAGCCGGTGAAGCCGCAGACGACGTCGACCTCGAGCCGGCGCGCCAGCTCGGCGGTCTGGCGGAGACGATGGAGCGCGTAGGCGACCTGCTCGTCGGGAGTGCCGCGATGGATCGCCGCCGTCTCCTCGCCGTGCGGCCCGAGCAGCAGCTGCCCCTCCTGATGGTTCGAGAGCGCGCTCAGCGAGAGCCCTCGCTCACGCAGCGCCGCGGCGATCACCCGCCATCCGCCGGCCAGCGCGGCATCGAGGTCGATCCAGGGGCTCGCGGCGTCGACCGGCAGCTCGATCGCCTCGAACCCGAGGTCGCGCGCCGCGTCGAGCGCCGCGACCAGCGAGGTGCGCGGTAGCGCCTGTGCGCAAACTCCCAGTTTCACTTCGGGTCCTCCGGCGGCTCGACGGTCGCGATGGTGTCGACGAGCGCGTCGAGCGGTGCGCCGAGGCGCCGCTCCCACGGACCGGGCCACGCGAGCAGCGCCTCGCGAAGCGCGGCTCGATCGCGATCCCGCGCAGCTCGATAGCTCCGCTCCTCCCACTCTGCCGCGGCGGCGATGAACTTGCCGATCGGCGCCGGCATGGCGAGCGGCGCGCGGGCCGCCGCCCCGCCCCGATCGAGCGTCGCCCGCAGCTCGACGATCGCGTCGGCGGAGACGCTCGGCAGCAGGCCGCCGTTGCGGAGGTCGAAAAAGCCGTCGAGCCGCTCACCCGCGAGCAGCGCGGCGACCGTCGGAGCCAGCAGCCGATCGATCCATGGCGTCGACCGCTCGGCGAGCGCCGTCACCGGCTCGCCCGGTGCGGCGCGCATCCGCGCCAGCGCGCGCTCGCGCAGCTCAATCAACGCGAGCGCGCGACCGTTCGGCCGCGAGCGGCCGCGTCGCGCGCCGACGGCCGGCTCGATCAGCGCCTCGTAATAGTGGAGCGGTGCGCCGCCGAGTGTGGCGAGCAGCTGCGGGTCGATGGCGCCGGCGCGCGCCAGCGCCGCGAGCCATTTGGCGCCGCGCTCGCTGCGCGGCCAGAAGAAGCCGAGATGGTTGAGCCCGGCGTAGTCGAGGTCGTCGGTGCCGTGCGCTGCACCGAGCTCCTCGTGAACGCTCGCGAGCCAACCCTGCAGCGTCAGCAGCGGCAGCTCGCAGAGTCCGGTCGCCGCGACGCCCGCCTCCTGCAACGCGCGCGTCGTCATGCCGAGCGGCGCCATCAGGTTGGCCACCCACGCGTCGGGCGCCTCGCGCCGCAGCGTCGCCGCCCAGGCGCGCACGACCGGCAACGTGCGCCAGCCGTTCGCGGTCCCGCCGATTCCGAGCCCTTCGTCGCCGGCCATCCCGTGGCGCAGCGCGAGCGCTTCGTCGGCGGCGCGCGCCTCGAGTCCGCCGATCCGCGCCATCAGCACGACGACCGTCGCGCCACGCACGCCGGCTGCGAAATCGGTCGCCGCCGCCAGTCGCCAGTTCGGCCGCGACGTCGCGAGCTGCGCGCGCGCCTGCGCGACGACCGTATGGAGGCGCGACTTGTCGCGTCCCACCAACCGCAGGTCAAGCTCATCGGGAGCGGCCGTGGCCGCGAGCGCCTCGAACCAGCGCACCGCGAAGACGCCGCCGCCGACGAAGACGACGCGCTCGCTCATGGGGCCGTCGCGAAGAAGCGCCGAGTCGCGTCGATCACGACGTCGATCTCCGCCTCGGTCAGCTCCTGTGAAAGCGGCAACGAGACGACCGTGCGGGCAAGCTCCGCCGCCAGCGGGAACGGGCCGCCGAGGCAGCGGTCGCGCAGCGCCGGCTGCTCGTGCGCCGCAATCGGATAGTGCATGCCCGTCTTGATGCCGCGCTCCGCGAGGAACTCGCGCAGGGCGTCGCGCCGCGCCGAGCGGACCACGTAGAGGTGCCACGCGTGGCGCGCCCCCGCCTCGCGAACGGGCAGCGGCAGCACCAGGTCGCCGACGCCCTCGAGGCCGCGGCGGTAGCGCTCGGCCAACGCGGCGCGCCGCTCGACCCATTCGTCGAGATGGCGCAGCTTCACCCGCAGCAGCACTGCCTGCAACGTGTCGAGCTTGCTGTTCGGACCGATCGCCACCATCTCGTACTTGCCGGCCTTGCCGAGATGGCGCCGGATGCGCAACGCGGCCGCGAGGTTCGCGTCATCGGTCAGGACCGCCCCGCCGTCGCCGAACGCGCCGAGGTTCTTGCTCGGGTGGAAGCTGGTCGCCGCCGCGTGGCCGAACGACCCGAGGCTGCGGCCGCGGCGCCGCGCGCCGTGCGCCTGAGCGCAATCCTCGATCAGCACGAGGCCCCGCGCCGTGCACCAGTCGCGCAACCCGACCAGGTCGATCGGCTGGCCATAGAGGTGGACCGGCAGCAGGGCGCGCGTGCGCGGCGTGCAGGCCGCCTGCAGCGCCTCGCGCGCGACCACCATGGTCTCGCGCTCGGGCTCGACGAGGCGCGGCACGCCGCCCGCCTGGACGATCGCGCTGACGACACCGCTGAAGGTGTGTGCGCTGGTGACGACCTCGTCGCCGTCGCGGACGCCGAGGCCGCGCAGCGCCATCACGATCGCGTCGGTGCCGCAGTTCACTCCGACGGCATGAGCGACGCCGTGGTAGTCGGCGAGCTCCCGCTCGAACGCCTCGACCGCCGCGCCGAGGACCGGATCGTCGCCGAAGAGGCAGCGCTCGATCTCGCCCGCGAGCTCGCTCCACAGCGCGCGATGCTGGCGACCATAGTCCTTGGTCGGGATGCCCATCGTGGTGGCGGATGGTAGCGGGGGGCGGAGGGGCGCTATCTAGCGCGCATGGCACCGAGCGCCGCGCTGAAGATCCTCCACTGCGTCAACGCCTTCGCCCCCGACGGGCCAGGCGGCGTCGAGACGTACGCCGGCGCTCTCGTCGCAGCGCAGCGCGTGCGCGGCCACGACGTGGTGGTCCTCGCCGGCAGCGGGCGGCGCGCCGCGACGACGCGCCTCGAGACGGCGGAGCGCGAGGGCGTGCGCGTGCACCGTCTGGTGCG
Organism: Planctomycetota bacterium; assembly: GCA_031409275.1. Classification (GTDB taxonomy): domain Bacteria; phylum Planctomycetota; class B15-G4; order B15-G4; family SIAN01; genus SIAN01. Next base: position 44,680 of record JANNXA010000033.1, on the reverse strand, counting down.
CGACGACCTCTACTTCGACCACCACGCGAAGCTCTGGCATCCCGAAGCGGGCCGCCTCTTCGACGAGTTGCTCGAGCGCGAGCGACCCGATGTCGTCCACGTGCAGCACTGGATGCGCCTGACGACCGACCTGGTCGAGCGCGCCGCCGCACGCGGCATCGCGACCGTCGTCTCGCTGCACGACTTCCTCGCCTCGTGCCCGCGCTGCTTCCGCGTCGATCGCGACGGCGCTCCGTGCACGCGCGCTCTCTCCACGGAGAACTGCGCCGCATGCGTGCCCCGATTTGGCCATGAGCGTCCGGAGGAGATCGCGATCGGCATCGAGCTCCATCGTCGCCAGTTCCTGGCCGAGCTCGACCGCGCCGGCGCCGTGCTGGCGATTTCCGACTTCGTCGCCGAGCAGGTCGCAGCGGGCCTCGCGTTCCCGCGCGATCGGATCACGGCGCTCCCGCTCCCCTATGCGCCGCATGGCTTGCGGCGGCCGACGACGGCGCTCGATCGCCCGCTCCGCTTCGCCTATTGGGGACGCCTCGCAGCCCACAAGGGAGTCGTCGAGCTGGTCGCCGCGTTCCCGCGCGCGCTCGCGGCGCGGCCGGGCGTCGCCGCGGAGCTCCACCTGCTGGGCGCGTTCGCCGACGACGCGCTCGAAGCGCGGTTGCGCGGTCTGGCCGGCGCGGCACCGATCTCCTTCCACGGCCCCTTCATCTTCGCGCAGCTGGCCTCGCTCGCGCCCGACTACGGCGTCTTCCCCTCGACCTGCCTCGAGACGCACGGCTACGTGCTCGATGAGTGCTTCGAGCTCGGGATCCCGGCGCTGCTCTCCGACAGCGGTGCGCCGGCGCGGCGGGCCGGCGGCGGTGCGCTCGTCCATCGCGCCGGCGACATCGCGGCGCTGGAGCGCGACCTGCTCCGCTGCCTCGACGAATCGCGCTTGCGAACGCAGCTCGCCGCCGCGCGCCCGCCGCCGCCCCCCACCTTCGCCGACCACGCGGCCGCGCTCGACGCGATCTACGGCGAGCTTCGCGAGCGGGCGCCACCGTTGTCGCATCCGGTCACCTTCGCGCCGCCCTCGCCAGCCGAGCGCCTGCGCCACCTGCAGATGCAGCGCGAGAGCGCGCTCGAGCGGTGCTGCCCCGAGGGCGGGCCGCGCTGAGCGACGCAACGGGACGCTCCGCCGCGCTCACGTCCCCGCGGTGCGCTTCACTTTGACGGTCCTGCCACTGGCCGCCGCTTCCTCGATGGCGAAGCAGATCTCATGCACGTGGGCGCACGCGTTCAGGTCGTTGTCGGGGCGCACGTCGCGACGGATGCAGTCGGCGAAGTGGTCGAACTGGCCCTGGTAGGGATGGTGCTCGACCTTGCCGGAGTCGGGGAGGTCGGCGGGGATCGTGGCCCAAGTCGACTGTCCGGGCCATTCGAGCGTGTAGAGCTTGTCGTAGTTGATGGTGCCGCGGTCGCCTTGCAGCACGATCGGGAAGTGGTAGGGGTTGCGGCACTCGATCGACGTGTGGACCGAGCCGGTCGCGCCATCCTCGAAGCGGAACAGCGCCGTCGAGTTGGGGGCGTACTCGTACTGCAGCGGGTTCTTCGGCGAGAAGCACTTCATCGCCGCGACTTCGGTCACGCGTCGCCCCATGAACCAGACCAGCGCGTCGATCGCGTGGCAGCCGGCGGTCAGCTCGGCAGAAACGCTGATCTCCTTCTTGATGTTCCAGGCCCACTGCTTGTACCAGGGGCCGCAACCGTGGTTGTAGGCCACCTCGCCGTGGAACACATCGCCGAGCAGCCCCTGCTGCAGGTAGGCCTTGATGTTCTTGAACAGGCCAATCCAGCGCAGTTCGAAGCAGACGCTCGTCTTCACTCCGGCCGCGTTCACCGCCGCCACCATCTTCTTCAAGCTGGCGGCATCGAGCGCCGCCGGCTTCTCGATCACGATGTGCTTGCCCGCCTTCGCGGCGGCGATCGTCTCGGCCGGGTGGTTGGGGTGCGGCGTCGCCAGCACCACCACGTCGAGGCCGCTGTGCTTCAGGAAGCGCGCGCGATCGGCATAGGCCGCCGCGTGCGGCAGCGCCTTCTCGGCGATGAAGCGGCGCGCCGTCTCCTCCTCGCGCGAACAGACCGCGACGACTTCGCAGCCCGCGACCTTCTTCCAATGGTCGACGTGCGCGCCAGCGACCCAGCCGGTGCCGATGATCCCGATGCCGAGCGTCTTCGTCGTCGCCACGCCATGCTCCTCAGTGCTTCGCCTGCTTGCCATTGCCGTAGAACGCCTGGATCCGCTCCCACCCCTCTTCCGCCGTCTCGACGAACTCGATCAGGTTGAGGTCGTCCGGCGAGATCAGCCCTTCATCGGCGAGGAACTCGAAGTCGATCAGCTTGTCCCAGAACTCGCGGCCGAAAAGGACGCAGGGCATGCGCGCGATCTTGCCGGTCTGGATCAGCGTGAGCGCCTCGAACATCTCGTCGAGCGTCCCGAATCCGCCAGGGAAGAAGGCCAGCGCCTTCGCGCGCATCAAGAAGTGCATCTTGCGCATCGCGAAGTAGTGGAAGTTGAAGCAGAGACCGGGATGGATGTAGGGGTTCGGCCGCTGTTCGAAGGGGAGCACGATGTTGAGGCCGATCGACTTGGCGTCGACATCGGCCGCGCCGCGATTGGCCGCCTCCATGATCCCCGGCCCGCCGCCGGTGATGATCACGTATTTGCACTCCTGGCCGACCTGGCATGACGAAGAGATCAACGCGCCGAGCTTCTGCGCCTCGGCGTACCACTTGGCGTACTTCACCAGCGACTTCGCCGCGCGCAGCTGGCGCAGGCGACCCACGTCGTCGGGATGCTCGATCGCGGCGGCCTGCGCCTTCATGACGTGCGTCGTCACATCTTCGGGCGCCGGCACGCGCGCGCTGCCGAAGACGACCACCGTCGAGACGACGCCATGCTCGCGCATGATCAGGTCAGGCTTCAGGAGCTCGAGCTGGAGGCGAATCGGCCGGAGCTCCGGACGCGCCAGGAAGGCGAGGTCACGCTCGGCGAGGACGAAGCTGTTGGCGAGCTGCTGTGCGCTCTTGTCGGCCGGCGGCGTCATCCATCGATCTCCTGTCGCGCGGCGATCGGGCCGCTGCGAGGCGGGCACTGTAGCCGCGGCGCGCGCGCTACTGTCCGTCGCCATGGCCTTCCTCGTCGATCGCAGCGCCGCTCATCGTCCGCTGGGCTTCGCGGCCGCGGTCGCGCCGCATGCGACCGCGAACCGCGTCGCTCGCTGGCTCGGCTTCGTGGCCGTCGAGCGGTGCGCCAACGATCAGCGCGGCGCGACGACCGCGCTGCTCGCCCCGCTGCCGGGAATCGCCGACGTCGCAAACCTCTTCACGCAACGGGAGCTGGCACGCAGCGGCGCCGAAACGCGCGGCGTCCTGTTCGCGGCCGGCTCGCTCGGCGCTTCGTGGATCGCGACGGCGACCCGCGGTGCAACCTCCGAAGTTCCGGTCGCGTGGGTGTCGCTGCGCGGCGCCGACGATGCGGCAGCGATCGAGGGTGACGCGCGGACGGATGGCGAGCTCGCCGCGTTGATCGCCAACAGCGAGGTCGCCGGCTTCGAGCGCCTGGCTGCTGCGATCGATCCGCTCGCGCCCGCCGCGCTCGCGTCGACGCGCGGCATCGTCGATGGCGAGCTCGTGAGCCTGCTCGGACTGGCGAGCGGAGCGTTGCAGCCTGGCGCGCGCTCGCCGTTGCGCATCACCATGCTGACCGACGCGCGCCTCGATCGCGCCACGCTCGAATCGCTGTGGCGCGAGTCGGCGCAGCAGGCGTTGTCGACCGTCGCGGGGCTCGCGGTGCCGCGCGCGGCCGACGGCGTATTGGCGCTCGCCAATGGCCTGGCGCAATCGACGCGCATCGAAGCGGGCTCGATCGGTTTCGAGACGTTGCGCGTCGGCGCCACCGCGCTCCTGCAAGAGTTGCTCCGCGCGCTGCTGGAGAAGGCGTGGCGGCCAGCGCCGGCGTTGCTGGTGCAGGTCAGCGTGGTCGGTGCGCGCGATCCCGCCGAAGCGGCCGCGCGCGCCGAAGCGCTGGCAACCGACGCGCGACTCCCCGAGATCACGCGCGGCCAGACGATCGCCGAGGTCGGCCGAACCGTCGTGCGCCGCGCTCGCGATGGCCACCAGGTGGCGGTGGCGTTGAACCTCGGCGTCGGCCGCTTCGACGCCACGCGTTGGACCTCGCTGCCGCGCTGATCCTCGCACCGGCCGACGTCGCTTCTGCGCCTGGTGCGCGAGGCAATGGCGACGTTGACCCGACGGCCGCTCCCGCTCCGCGCGCCCGTTCCCTCGGCCCCTCGATCGGCCCCACACCGGTCGAGGGGCTCTTTTGCGCGACGCTCGATGCGCGCGGAACCGCCGCGGCCGGCGATCTTCATCCAACGTTCACGGCGTGTTGATCGTGAATGGCTTCGATCTTGCAGGTGAAAGGGTCGATGAACGGTTTGATTCGCCTCTGGATGGGCTCTGCCCCCGGGGCGGTCGACCACGAGTCGATCTAGAACATGGACGACTTGGCGCACCGCAATGGGCGGAGCGCCAGAACGGCCAGATCGACAACGCCTCCGGAGTGCTTCAAGCGCCCGGAGCGGCAAACGAAATTGGAGTTCGATTGAAGACCGAGATGAAGTCCTGGACACCGCCCCCGAGGCCCGTGTCCCACCGCTGAGGGAAACCCGGCGGAAATGCTCCGCGGCCGGTGTGCGCTGTGCGCCGCCGGCCCGGAGGACCGAACCAGTCGGAGTCGCTGCCGCGTCGGCACCTCCTGCCCCCTCGATAGAACGGCTCGCCCGAGCGGAGTCGTTGCGCCTCATGCCATCGAAGGAACCGAACCCAGGCCGCAGACCGTGGGCGCTACGGCGCATCGCGCTCGATCACCCGCGTTGCCTGCTGCTCGGGATCGCGCTGTGGCTGGCAGCAGCATCGCTGCAGCACTGCTACGCCGCCGGTGTCGCCTTCTCACAGCTGAACCGCGAAGACGAGCTCGCGCACCTCTTCCCGACAGCGGCAACGCTCGACGCCGATGGCCTCCACTGGTCGGTTCCAATTCACTTCGTGATCTACGAGTTGGAGCAAGAAAGCGTCATGCGTGCCGCGCTGCTGGCACCGCTGCGACACGAGCTTGGACTCGCGCCCGGCACACCCGATGCCGAGCGATTCCTTGCGCGCGCACGCCTCTTCCTGGTCGACCACGAGCGGCGCGAGGAGCGGGTCGTGACGGTCGCGGAGCAGTCGTTTCGCATCGGCCCGACCGCGGCGAACGGCCACGGCGAGGCGATCGTGCAGCTCCCCGTGAAGGTTGCTCCGCTGCCGGTCACGAGCCCCGCGGGCGCACCCGCCTGGCTCGAAGTCACGATCGGCCACGTCGGTGAGCCGGGCCACGCTTCGACTCGCGTCGCACTCCTCTCGCCGCGCGGACTCTCCGTCGTCAGCGATCTCGACGACACGCTGAAGATCACGGAAGTCGGCGATCGGCGGCGCGTGTTGCGACGCACGTTCGTCGACGAGTACGAGCCCGTGCCGGGCATGGCGAAGCTGTGCCAACAGCTCGTCGAGCGCGGCGCGGCGTTCCACTACGTCTCGCTCAGCCCGTGGCAGCTCGCGCAGCCGCTGCAGGAGTTCCTCGAGCAGCAGCACTTCCCGCCCGGTGCGCTCGAGCTGCAGCACCTGCGCCTGCAGGACGGCGACTTCGCCGACCTCGTCGGCGACTCGCGCGAGAAGAAGCTCGCCGTGCTGGAGCCGCTGCTGGCACGCTGGCCACAGCGCCACTTCGTGCTGATCGGCGACAACGGCCAGCTCGACCCCGAGGTCTACGGTGAGCTGGCGCGCGCCCATCCAGCGCAGATCGCTGCGATCTGGATCCGGCGAACTCCGCGGGGCACGGCCGCGCCCGACGCCGACGGCGCCGCCGAGCAGGAGGCCGCTGCCGAGCAGGAGGCGGCGCGCTACGCCGCAGCCTTCGCCGATCTGCCGCGCGAGCGCTGGAGCGTGTTCGACGACCCCGCGACGCTGCGGCTGCCGGATCTCCGCGAGGGGAAGTGATGCGAGTTCACCGCATCCCATCGCCCCCGTCGTCACACTGCCCGAAACAGCAGCCGACGCGCTGGGTCAGGTCGCGGAAGGCGGGATGGAGCGACTCGCCGAACTCCTCGCTCAACGTGGCGAGCGTGAAACGGGCGTACTGCTTCTTCGACAGCTCGGCGAAGTGGCGGTCGAGCGGGTCGTGGTCGATGTAGCGGCCGAAGAAGCGATCGCAGAAGCGGCGGTAGAGCTTCGTGTTGAGCACGAACGCGTGCCAGAGCTTGTCGATCGATTCGACCATCTGGATCGGCTGACCTGGGCGCGCGAACGGGATGGCCGAGAGCCACTGCAGCAGGCCATCGAAGAGGGACGCGGCGTCGGCGCGAGCGAGGCCATAGTGCTGGACGGCAGTGTCGAGCACCGGGGTGAAGTCGAAGGCGGTGAGCATGGCGGCGTGGAGGGCGCGGCCGCGGGGCGCAGCGTCGCGAGAAATGGCCAGAGTCGTGGTCATGGAGAGCTCCAAGAAATCCGTGGGTTGATGTCGATCTCGAATCGAGCCGTGGAACTCGGCACGGAACGCCGTCATTGCACCACCACCACGAACGGCGTGGCGTCCATCAGCGGACCACGGCCGGCACGGTTCTGGGCGTAGGCCATCAGCGTGAACTCCATGCCGCTGACGCTGGAGTCGACGTCGGCGCAGAGCTGCAGTTCACCGTTGACGTCGAACGGGGCGAGCAAGAGCGGCTCGAAGAGCGGCGTGCCGTCGAGGTCGATCAACGCGACCAGACCCAACAGCCCCGGCTCGCCACCGCGCAGGTCGACGACGACGGTGTCGCCAACGGCAGGGTCGGGCGACTCGGCTTGCAGCCAGAGGTCGTTGCCGGCGTAGATCGCGACGTGGCCTCCTTTCGACTCCTTGCGCCCCCCGTTGAGTGTGCCGATCACGAGGTCCACGAAGCCGTCACCGTTGAAGTCGGCGCCGGGTGTGGACACGGTGCCATACTCCGCCACTCCCTTGATCGGCGGATAGAAGCGGAACAAGGCGCGCCGCGTGCGGCCGGAGATCAGATCGACGCGACCGGCCAGCTTCCCGCGCTGTGGATCGTCGATCGCGCTGATCAAGAGATCCTCGTATCCGTCGCCGTTGATGTCGGGCAAACCCAGCACGCTCCAGCCAAACGTCTCCCCATCGGTGGTGCCGTCGATGCGCCAGAGGAAGTTGCCGCTCCTTGGCGACCACGCCTCGACAAAGCCCGGTTTCAGGGAGATGCCAGTCCAGCCACCCATCATCACTTCGGGGAGACCGTCACCGTCAACATCGCTGCAAGTCGAAAACGAGCGGCCGAGTCGCTCGGGTGCCGTACCGACGAAGGTCGCCACCGCATTCCCGGTGGCACCAGAGAAGACCCGCGCCTTCAAGCCGGGGGCTGCGATCGTGTTCCAGCTTGCGGCGTAGTCACCAACGCCGTCGCCGTCGACGTCAGGGAGCGCTGAGAACCAAGCACCAAGATTCGCATACTGCAATGGCCCAACATGAGTGCGAATCTCGGAGCCGGTGGTGAGCGAGTAAATCCAGATCTGCCCTTCGCCGTTGGCTCCATATCCGTAGGCCGTAACCATTAGATCACGGAACCCATCGCCATCGACATCTTCCAGGATGTCGATCTGTCCGAAGGATCCGCGGGTTTGTGTGCCTTGCCACTCGCGAATGACGGCACCGGTCTCGAAGGACATCAGCTGGATACGGCCAGTTTCCCAACCCCACTTCGTCGGCTCGTACCAACCAGGCGATGTCACCACGAAGTCTTGGACACCAAGGCCGTCGATGTCATCGACCCACATCGCTTGCGCCCCCCAGCCGCTTTCACCGCACCACTTCTGCAGCTCGCCACCAGTCGTCGAGAACAGATGAACCGCACCGTCAGCCGGTCCGACGCAGCTCTCGATTTGATTCGTGACAAGCAGCTCCGGCGCGCCATCTCCATCGATGTCGGGCCCGACGTCTGTGAAACCAAACAACTCCATCGAAACATCGGAATCGGCGTACCAGAGCGTCTGCTGAGCGCCTGCCAATGGCGCGCTCATCGCCATTGCGATTGAAAGCGCAATCGCCTCGAGCCAATGGCGCCACAGCAACCTGGCCGGAGCAACGAGAAGTCGACGCGTCATGGCACACTCCCAGTCAGCACCGAGAAGAGCAGTGCGTATCCCGGCGACTGGACGATCAGCTTCGTCGTCGTGCCAGCGGGACCCTTGATCGGATGCAGGTTGTTGTAGAAGCCCGGATAGCTGCCGAAACTTTCTGAACGGTAAACGCAGTGCCATCCGAAGGCGTCTTTCTGGAACAGGTAGAGGTAGCCCGCCGCGTCGCTGCACCAGATTTCCTTGGTCCCATCGCCGTTGACGTCATCGATTTTGACTCCGGTGACGCCCGAGCCGATGCCGAAGCCGGCGCCAAGCAGGTCATCGCCATTCAAGATCGTCCGGCTCATGATCGCGGCGCTACCTCCTGGAACCGGATCGAGGATGGAAATGCTCGCACGGTTCTTGGCGCTGTTCCCGGCAGCCCAGTCGACGTAGGTTCCCTGGTCGATCCAGTTGCCACACACGATCTCTTCATCGGGGTCGCTATCGAGGTTGCCGACATCGAGGCCCACGATGTAGGTGCCCATGTACGGCGACAAGCAGCGCAGAGTCGCCGCCCGCTGCCCGGCTGTATCCCCCTGCAACGGCGGTGCGCCAGTCGCCTGGATCACGTGGACGTAGCCACCCGTCGTGCCGACCACCAGGTGAGGTTTGAGCGGCACGTTGTTGCCCGACTCCAGACGGATCTGCGCCACCTTCATCGACGTACCGAGGCTCAGTGAATGGGCCGACTGCAGGTTGCTGGCGATCTGCCCGTCCATCACGGTGCCGACCCGCGGGTACCACCAAGCCCCAGAGCCAGCGCTGAAGTTCCCGAACGGCCAACTCGAGTCGACGGGGGGCTGGAAGGTGCCGAGGTACCAGTAGTCGCCGGCGCGACGCCCAGCCTCGCGCTCGAAAACGCGACCTCCCTGCGTCAAGGAGACCGAAACCTCATCGAAAGTCCTGAGGCTGTTGAACAGCGTGAAGCCGCTCAGCTTCGCCCCTCCCGCCATCCAGTTCGGCGCGAAGGAGGCGGTCTGGAACTCCCGTACGGCAACGTGATCTGCGTCGTAGTAGGCGACGCCGGTTTCAGTGAAGGCTCTGATCTCGAGAACTGAATCGCCGTCGACATCCTCCACCTGCAACGTCCGTGTCCAACCAGGGTTGAGCGCATCCCATTCCAAGCCGCTCTCGACCCGCTGCAAGTAGGGGGTCCAGGCGTTCACGCCGCCACTGCCGATGCCGATCTTGCCAAGCCGGTAGCGATTGCCGGGGTTCTTCAGGGCAGGCAGCGCGAACTCCGCGAAATAGAGGTCGCCTTGGCCGTTCCCGCCTTGCACGAAGTCACACGCAGGAACTTGTGCCAGCGTCCGATTCGATGGCCATGGCACCGCTTCGTACGGAGGCTCGGTTCCCGGCGGCGTTGGGAGATTCCCGAACGAGTCCGCGAGCTCCTCATCCGACTTGCGCAGCGAGACGAGCTGGCCGTCTTGCGCATCGACGTTGTCCGCGCTGCAAACGTAGATGCGCCCTCTGCAATCGGCGTAGATCAGCGCCCCGCCGACGCCCGTTCCAGCACCGGTTTGCAGAAGTGCATAGTCGAGCGCCGTGATGCACGGATGGCTCTGCATCGGACCAAGCAACGGGTCGGGTCCTGGCACGATGTCCTTCCACTTGGAGCCGGACGGCGTGAAGGAGGTGGTCGAGCCTCCCGGCGTGCCAAGGGTCACCCAGTGAGTCTCGATGCGGGTGCGATTGGCGATGGCGAAGCGGAAGAACGAACTGCTGGTGCCTGGCTTGCGGATCCAGGCGAAGGAGAGGCTTTCGTCAAACTCGACGGCCGAATCGGTGTGCGCGACGAGGGTCGGGCTGATCGGAATCGTGACGTCCCAGAGTTCGATGACGTGAGCGCTCGCTCCGGCACTCGCCAGCGTGCGATCTGCATCGCTGGTGAATGCCAGCAGATAAGTCGGCGGGCTCGCGGTCCCGCTGAAGTTGCAGGGGACGACCTTGGAATAGGTGCACTTGTGGAAGGGGAGGACTCGCGAAACTGGTTTGTCCCAGGACCAACTGCCGCCAAAGTTCTTGCGATCCAAATTCCAGACGAGCCCATTCGTGCTCGACAACAAGACTTCACGAAACGCGTCAACTCCATCGGCCTCGTAGAGGAACGCATCGGTCGGCCCCGCGGTCCGCGTCGATCGCGCCAGTCGTCCTGAATTGGCACCTGTTGTCCCAATGCGTGTCCCGTTCAGCGAGAACAATGACCAATCCCAGTACTTGTTCTGCACCAAGATCTCGCGCGTTGCACCATTCGCGCCGTCGAAGTCGCCAACCAGCAGGAGCGGCGTCGACCCGTCGTAGAGCCACTTTCCGCCCGCGCCGGGCGGATCGGGGGATGCAAGAGGTGCACCGCCCTGGACGGCGTAGGTATCTGCGCCGGTCGCGTTGATTCGCCAGATCTGGCCGCGGCCATCCGCGAAGAACATTTGCGCCAGACTGGCATTGAAGAAAGCGTCGCACGCGAAGACCGCGCGACCAAGACGAGGACTCTGCCATTCGTCGATCAGGCGATAGGGGTCGGCCGGGTTGCGATCGCCCGCGAACTCGAGCACATGCACGTACCCTTCGAGGTTCCCGAACACCACCTCGATCCTTCCATCGTTGTCGAGATCGCCGACCCGCATCTGGTCGCGATACCCCGGCCAGGTGCCCTGGCCGATGGCCATCAACCCTGCCGTGTTCGCCTGTTTGCGGTAGCCCGAGCCGAGGAAGTCACCATTGACGCCTGGCTGGTCCATTCCATTGCGCAGGTCGATCTTCGTCAGCAGCTGCTTGATCGCTGTCGTCGAGCCGAAGATCGGCCCGCCCGGCGGATCGACATGGCGCAGGGTGTGCGAGTAGGGATCGGGATAAGGCTTCGCAGGCGCGGTCGCCGTCGGCACCACAGGCGTGCGCGTGCCGGCCGTCGCGCCCGACCGCTTGATGTCGTACCACTCGTGGCCGGTGAAGATCGAATACTCATTGAACCCTGGGATGACGCCAAGCGCCTCTTCATGCGCACGGTTGCGCATGGGGGTCATCACCATGTTCGAGTTGAGCGTCGCGTCGGCCTTGCTCCAGGAGCCTGGATATTGGAACTCGTGCTCACCGGCGTGCCCATCCATCGGCATCGAGATGCTTCCCGGCCGACGGTTCATGGAAAACGCCGCGAGGTCCCATGGCTGCACGCCGGGCAGCGGCTCGTCGAAGCGACAGCCGAGCTGATCGACCAGCGCGTAGATATCGGGGAAGAAGTTGCTGGTCGAGGTCTTGAACGCGTAGCGATCGAGTCCGGCGCTGAAATCGCCTTGAAGCTCCGTGAAGTCGCCGAGTTCGAACCCGAGGTCGCTGGTGATCCAATCGACCGCGCCCTTGTAGAGCTGCGGCTGCGCCAGGCAGAGGAACATCGCCATCGCCTGCCCGAACGAGCGACCATGCGGGTAGGCGCCGTCGAGGGTGAAGGAGAGCCCGTCTCGACCCGGAATGTGGCCGTTCGCCCAGTAGTTCTTCGTGAAGAGCACCGCCTCGTGCGTTCGCGCGATCGACGCCGCGATCTGCATCCCGTAGTTCTCGCGAACAATGAGGACGATGTCGCCCGCCTCGATCGCCTGCTCGCTTGGACCCAACCACTGGCCGCCACTCGATGGGAAGGCGCACCACGCCTCGGGGAAGGGCGCGCCGAGATCGAAGCTCTTCGAGAACTCCCGGCGGATGTCGTTGTCGTCGAAGCGGTTGGGGTTGGTCCCGAAATCGCTCGGGTGGTTGTAGTAGGCGAAGACCATCAACGATCGCGACGTGCTGAGCGAGGTCTCGGGGTCAGGATCCGCGATCGGGTTGCCCGCCGAGTCGGCGCCCATGCAGATCATCATCGCCCCACCGTTGATGATGTAGGGCCAGTACAGAATCTTGCGCTTCCCGCCACCAGGCTCGTTCCACCAGGCGTCGCCCGCAATGGGAAGTGCCAACGGGGCGCACATGGAGTCCACCGCGCGCGGATCGATGATCACGTCGGTGCCAAACAGCGGCAGGATCGAGTTGCCAAACGGCGAAGAGACCGGAGGCGTGCCGCGCGGCATGGTGAGTTCGCTATCGAGCCACGCGAGATCGTTCAACCCTTGACGCATCATCTGCTCGAAGTTCGGCAAGCCGTGCGCCGCCGCCCACGGGTCCCATAGGCTTGCGAAGGCGTGACTGGCATTCGCATAGCGCGAGAACTCGATCGATCCGCCGAGGTCCGCGGCGAACTCGCCGAACTCCTTGTCGTGGACCGCGTTGACGCCGTCGTTCACCGCATAGCTCTCGACGACCTGACCGCGTGCATCGATGACGCACCCCAGAAGCCATCCGGTGGTGGCCAGCCGCCGCCCGCGAATCAGCCGCCGGCGTTCGACTCCTTCGCCGGATTGCAGGCAACTCTCTGGAGCGCATGCAGGAGCAAGTTCATGTGCCCCCCCCCCGCACCCTCTCTGCGATGCGGCTCGCCTGACCCGCACCTCGCGCCCTTTGTCACAGCGCCCCTCGCCCGCCCCACCCGCTTCTCATCCCGCATCGCCCTGCCCTCCTGCGCAGCGCTCAAAGCGCCGCGGATACCCCTGGTGGAGGCCCCTTCCCGTCCTCAGCGAAGAGAATCGAGCCTCCTCCCGCGCGGTCGATCGGTCGGTTCGGCGACTTGGAGTAGCGCGATCCGATGAGGCGTCAAGGCCTGACTTGACGGATCGCCACGACCGCTGGAACGCGCATCCCACGTCGAGGTCGCTTCGGCAGCGGATCGCCCCACGAGCCGTACGGGCGCCTGATCAACTCACTTCGACTCTCGCCGCGGTCGCGCCTCACGGCTTGTAGCGACTGCTCCGCGCGGCGAAGTGGTTCGGGCAGAGGAGGAAACTGCCGCCCGGATCGAACGCGGTGCCGTGGGTGTAGACGGTGCCGAGGCTCGCGCTGCTGTAGACGACGGCGTGGGCGTGATCGGTCGCGGGGGCAAGCGGGCTCGGGTTGTTGCTGAACATCACCGCGCCGCTCGGCGCGATGCACTGGAGCGGCTGCCCGTACTGGCCGAAGCCGAACTGCACGCCGCCGACCGCGAAGAGGTGGTTGGCGAAGAGACCGCTGCCGAGTCCGATGTCATAGACCTCGTCGATCACTGTCGCGCCCGGTCCATAGAGCTTCGGGTTGGGCGCGCTGCCGCCGCCACGCCACTGCACCGGCAGCGTCACCGGCGCGTTGTAGTTCGTGGCGTGGGTGAAGCTCCACGTCGCGCCGGTCGTGAGGTTGTAGCCGCCGACGAAGATGTGGCACGTGGTGCCGACCACCTCCGCTTCGACGTCATTGCCACGGCTCGGGGTCGTCCCGAGCGTCCAGAAAGGGGGCCGCAGCGTCCCGTCCTGCTGCCACGCCAGCAGCTGCATCTGCGGGTTGCCCGAGGGGTTGAGCGTGCCCACCGTGTAGACCCCCTGACCGGTCGCCGCCATCGCCTTCATGTAGTCGTTGCCGAGCACGCGGCTGTACTGCACACCAAACGGCGTCGACGCGCCATTGGCCGCGTTGTACTTGGCCACCACGAAGTCGAAATCGATCGGTGCGCCCGGCAGGTCGTTCATCAACGTGCCGCCGAGGAAGAGGTTGTTGCCCACCAGCTCGATGAACGCCTGCGGATAGAAATTGAACGCCAGGAGCGCACCCGGAATCGCGTGGACCGGGACGCCGTTGGGCGTGTTGCAGCCGAAGGACTGCACGCCGCTGAAGCCCCAGCTCGTCACCAGGGAGAGCGTCGCCTTGTCGACCCGCGCGACGAAGAGCTCGACGTCGCTGCAGCCGGAGATGAAGAGGTCGGTCGCCGACGCCCAGATCACGCGACAGCCCCAAGTCCGGTTCCCGCCCAAGCCGAGCGCGGTGGGAGTGAAGGTGGCCGTCTGCGCGTTGACCGGCGTCGACCACGGCGTGCTGCTGCCGGGCGTCCATCGCGACAGGATCAGGTTGTTGGGGTTCGCCGAGTTGCCGGTGAAGTAGGTGCCGATGGTGTAGCACGCCGTGCCCGACGGCTGCACCCACACCCCCGCGTAGTACGCAGTGTTCAGGTTGGAGGGGTAGAGCCCGTTGCCGAGGTAGCCGCCGGCCGGATCGCGCACCTGCAGCAACGCCTTCAGCGGTCCGGAGCCGGTCAAGTCGGCGTAGCCGACCGAGAACGACCGCTCGAGGTTGTCGACCGCGAGCCCTTCTTTCACCAGCTCGCCATGCCACAGGCAGACCGGCGACGGGCTGTGGCCCCAGAGCAGGTTGCACGCGACGCTCTTCGCCATCCGCGCCGCCCAGGCCGCCGGCCAGATCAGCGCCAGCGCCGTCACCAGCAGCAGCAGCCCCCACACTCCACGACTTCGGTTCGCCATCGCTTGCTCCTGCTCCGATCCAGCGCGACACGGCGCCGACGGGTGACTTCCCGCTCTCATCGCCACGAAAACGTGGCGGTCGAGCCGGGCTTGGACCGCCCGCTTCAGAGAATGGCAAACGACAGCGGAAGGTGCCGCGGTGGAAAACCCGCGATCGACCCTCGCGGCGCCGTGGTTCGTCGCGAGGGGGGCGTCTCAGCGCTTGTCGGGTCGCCCGGTGACGATGAGGTTGCTCTTCGGGATCGAGAGGATGAACGCCGTCACTGCGCTGGCCGACCGACGCGAGTCGGCGCCGTAGCCCGCGTTGTCGCGATTGGGCTGGTAGTAGAAGCTGCCGTCGCCGCACTGCGACAGCGCGAACCACCAGCGATTGGCATCCATCAGCCGACGGAAGCTGGCGGGTTCGACGTGGGCCGCCAACGCCGCGTAACCCATGCCGAGGATCGGTGAGCCGTGCGTGTCGGGGAAGCTCTCGGGATGGGCACCGATGACGGCGGCGTGTTGCAGCGCACGCGCTCGATGCGACGCCCCCGGCCACGGGCAGAGGGCGTGGGCGATTCCAGCGGCGCCGGTGCGCCCCATGTCGGCCCAGTCCGAATCGCCGGCCACCGAGTCCGCATACCACAGGTAGCCGTTCTTGCCGGTGCCTCGCTCGAGGAATGCGTAGGCGGCCTCGTGGCGCTCACGGTCGACAACGACACCGCATCGCTGCATCAGCGCGAAGGCGAGCGCCCCCTCGCCGGTCAACATCGCGATCGGCCCGTAGCCTTCGAACCCCGAGTTGTGCCCCCAACCGCCGTGCTGCTGCTGCGCATTCGTCGGGAAGCTGTCGGGGTGGCTCTTCTTGGCGTTCGGGTTCACCTGCGCCAACGACACGTACTGCGACGAGATGAGGAAGTCGCGCACCTGCTCGAGTTCCGGCAGCACCCACGACTCTCCCGTCGCGAGCTGGTACTCGCTCATCACGATCGCCGCCGTCATGTAGCGCCAGTTGATCAGCGAGTCCTTGTCCTGCGCGCTCGTCGTGCGCGCGTGTAAGCGGACGTTGCGTTCGACGGCGGCGAGGTGCTCGGTCTGGCCGCTGGCCAGCAGCGCGAGCGGCGCGAAGAGGTCGTGAACCGGATCGCCGAACGACCCGTCCTTGCGTTGAGCCGCCAGCAGGAACGCGAGCAGCTCACCGAGGATGCGATCGCTCTTCTTGCAATCGGTCGGAAAGGTTGGCGCGAACGCTCCGTAGCGCTGGCCGATCTCGAGCGAGACCTCGACGCTCTTCTCGTCGCGCAACAGGTCGAGTGCGAGCCGACCCTCCCCCGCCTCGCTTTGGCACGCCTCCAACGCATTCGCGAAGTCGAGCAGCGGTCCGCTCGGCCCGAACACGGCCATGCCGTAGCCGTTGCGGTGCGGCGTCTCGAAGCGCCGGCCGCCGGCACCGACGATGTGGTCGCCGATGCGAACGCGACCCTGCGCCGGTGACGTCGCGAAGACGTGGCGCACGACCAGGTGCGTCGGCGCGCTCTCGACGATCTCGACGCGCAGACCGGTCAGCCCGAGGTTGTAGTACCAGCCGGGCACCTCCGCGTCGGGGCCCGAACCGGCGCGCTGCGACCACGGATTGCCATCCGCGTGGTAGTGCACCTGCGCCGCGGCCGGCGACGCGAGGACAGCACCGAAGAAGAGTCCGCGCATCCACGAGAGCGGGGTCGAGCTCGAGACGTTCATGGGGCTTCCACGGAGAGGGAAGCGGGCAGCCTACGCGACCCAACGCCGTTTCGCCGCGCGCGCTCACCCGTTGGCAGAGGCCGCCCGCGGGCCCTCGATCGGCTCGACCACCGCCGCAGGAGCTTCGCGCTCCTCCCCCGCGAGCCGTCCCCGCAGCAGATCCGCCGGCGACCACTCGCCCGCTCGCGAGCTCTGCACGACGCTGCCGTAGAGCGGACGCCAACCCGGCGCGAAGAGCCGCTCGCCGATCACCTCGCCGAGCTTGCGGTAGCTCTCCCACTGCGACTCGTCGAAGAACTGATCGGCCGTCGTCTCATGCGGGAACTCGGCGTGAGCGGCGTGATAGTGCGCGAGGTCGACCGTCTCGTCGCCGAGCAACGTCGTCTTCACGTAGACCAGCTGACCGATCGCGCCGTCGGGGTAGCGGATGATCGCCAACGCCGCGTGCGCCAACGAGCGGCCATCGGCCGCGGCATCGGCCAACGTCGCGCCCTTGCGCCCCGCCTCGACGTCGCCCGGCTCACCGACTCCTTCCCAACGACCGCGGCGCAGGTGATCGAGCGAGCCGAAGAAGCGACGCTGCTCCGGCGACACCAATCCGTCGAGCTCGACCTCGTTGCAGAAGCGGATCTCCGTCTCGAAGTCGACGCGGGCCAGACGAACCAGCTGCCCGATCCCTTCGAAGGTGTAGTCGGGGTCGCACTCGCCATCGACCACGACGATGTGGCGGATGCGCCGTCGGATCAGCTCGTAGCCGCCCATGTTCTCGAAATGGCCGCCGTCGGTGAGGTACCAGTGGCGGCGGTTGATCCCGTGAAAACGGGCCAGCAGCTCGCGCGTCAGGTAGGACTGCACCATGAAGTGGTGGTCGAGCCATGCGAGCAGTCGCGAGCCGCCGCGCCGCTCGGACGGAATCGTGGTGTCGTACCACCAGCCCAGGCGCACGTTGGCGAGGCCGCACAGCAGGCTCATGCCCAGCGTCGTCTGCGAGCCGAGCCCTGTCGAGAAGGCTGCGCCGGAGATCGATACCCAGTTGCCGATGGTGAGCCATTCGGGCCGGAAACCGTCGGCGAAGACGACGAAGGGGCGATGGTCGCCCGCTTTCACGCCATCCATCGACGACTCTTCGTCGGCATCGATCGGACGTGGGTGATGCGGCGCGAGCGACTGGTCGACGAAAGCTGCGGCCTCGTCGCTCTCGCTTCCATGGGTCGACCAATCGGTCAGGTAGTGGTGCTTCTTGCCGGCGGAGAGCCCCGCCGGACCCAACACCAGCGGCAGCCCCTGGCGATCGAGCGACTGCACTCCCGAGCAGTCGTCGACCGTCTCGTTGATGGTGGTGTTGATGTAGTGGAGCGGCGCACCGCGGTCGTGGCGCCAGTAGCTCGCGACGGTCGCATCGTCGCTATCGATCGAGTCGCTGAGCTGGACCCGTTTGTAGATCCGCGCCGGGTTCGAGGCGCCGAGGTAGGCGCGAGTGAGGCGTGCGGCGTAGATCGAGTTCTGACCCGACAGGTTCACCAGCCGGTGCTGCCGTCCGAGCAGCCAACCCGCCATGACGCCAAGCGCGGTGACCCCCGCGATCCCCGTGAAGGCCGCCAGCATCAGCGTGTCGAGCTGGAACTCGGCTTCAGGTCGCAGGAACCGAACCGCATCGACCACCGCGCGCGCACCGCCGGCCGCGAGCGCTCGCGCGATGACATCGGCGCTCACCAGCAGCACGAACGCCCACAACAGCGCGGTCGCCCACGCCACCGCCGTCGACCACCAGGCGGGCCGCGCCGATGGACCATCGCCGCCCAGGATCACCACCAGTCGCTTGCCGAAGCCGGCCAGCGCCGTGCCTCCGCCGAGCAGCGCGGCGACGTGCTTCAGCCCCGAGATCACGCCCTCGCGCTGCAGCCACGCACCCAACAGATCGACCGCTCCCAACAGCAGCAACGCGCCGGTGACGATGAGCGCCAACGTCAGCCGTTGAGTCAACGTGGCGCGGCAGCGGTAGACCGCCGTCTGCTTCACATCCGGCGTGCGATCGACCCTGCGCTTGGCAAGCACTGCGGCGATCAGCGACAGCAGCCCCGCCGCGCCGGGTGCCGCGCGCAATAGCAGCGATTCCACGTTCAACTCGCCCGGCCGCAACCAAGCGAGCGGCACCAGCAACGCCGACACCGCCATGAGGAAGCACGGGATCGAGGCGTCGAGCCGCACCAGTGAACGATCCGCCGGCGGCCCGCGCCGCGACGCGATCACCCAGTAGCCAAACAGGCACGGCATGACGCCGACCACCAGCACCGCCGCCAGCAACCAGAGCAGGACGGGCGAGTCGTTGAAGTCGAAGCTGAGTGCCGTGGGTGCGCTGCCGTCCGCCGTCGTCAGCACCGGCCCGATGAAGTCGCTGTCCAGCGAACCGAAGATCGGCGGCAGGAAGCTCTCCATCGCCGTGTCGCTGAAGAGCGCCATCGTCGCGTCGGCCAGGCGCGGGAAGAGCAGCAGCGCCGTCAGCGTCGCCAGCACGACGCCCTGCAGCAGCAGGAAGTTGCGCAGCAGCGTCGCGCCGAACACGACGAGGTCGGCATTGCCCTTCGGCGCGAGGTAGTGGCCGTTGTCGCGCAGCTGCCCGATCGCACCGGCCTTGCGGATCGAGGTGCGGCGCGGCGGCAAACGCGCGGTGGCGTCCTTGCGATCGAAGGTGAACTCGCCGGGCTCGGCGGCGAGAGCCTGCTCGACGCGATCGACCGGCAACTCGCGCGCGGCTCCCGCCGCGAGGGGTGCGTCCCCATCCCTCACCTTCGCCGGCACCACGTAGTCACGCCCGAAGAGCCGGCCGAGGAAGGCGCCGAAGTAGCCGCCGCCCGAAACCGTCGACAGATCGTCGATCTGCCGCACGAGCTTCAGGCGCGCCAATGATTGGAAGAAGCCGAGCGCGAACGTTGCGCTCCGGATGCCGCCGCCCGAGACAGCAACCCCGATGCGCGGTTGTTCCGACAACGGCGGCAGCGAAGCCGCCGCGCGTCGCTGCTCGACCCGCCTCTCCTCCTCCGCGCGCAGGAGCTTCGGATAGAGGCAGTCGCGACCCGTCGCGACCTTTTCCAGTTTGCGTTCGGTCATGGCGACTCCCTCCGCCTCCCCTTTGCGCAGCGCGCCCGCGCGCGCCGCGTCACTTCCCCGCGCGCGCGAGCAGCTCGACGAGGTCGGCGAGCTCTTGCGGGGTCAATCCGGTGGCGACGTTGTCGGGCATCAGCGAGCGAGTCGAGCGCCGCTTCGAGCGCACTTCGGCCGCCGGGAGCGAGCGACGTGCGCCGCTCGACTCCTTCAGGATCAGCGGATCGCCGTCACTCAGCAGGAAGCCCGACCACAGATCGCCACCCTTCGTCTGCACGATCCACGGCTCGAAGCCGAACGCGATCGCGGCGCTCGGTTGCAGCAGCGCATCGAGCAGCGCCGCGCGGTCGTACTTGGTGCCGATCACCGTCAGCGCGGGCCCGACATCGCCCCCTTCGTCGCCGAGGCGATGGCACTTCGCGCACCCGACGCGATCGGTGACGAAGAGCGCTCTGCCGCGCGCCGCGTCGCCGCTCAGCGCCAACAACGCCGAGACGCTCGGCACCACGACGCCCTCGTCGTTCACTCGCGGGAACGACTCGCTGGCGAGCGCTCGCACCGCGAGCTCGGGATGGCGCAGCAGTAACGGCGCCGCTGCGATCCGCAGCTCCTCGTCGAGTTCGCCGCGCGCCGCCATCTCGATCAGGAGCAGACCGGCGGCGGGCTCCGCGGCCAGCGCGCGCACGAGGGCGAGCTGCTCGGCACGAGGCGTCGCGCGGTCGGCGAGGCGCGCCCGCTGCAGTTCGAGTCGCGCGAGCAGCGCCGCGCGTGCCGGGTCGACGGCGCCAGCGCTGGCGTCGGCCGCGCGCTTGACGTGGACGACGAACTCCAGCGACGGGCGCGCGCCGGGCTGCTTCCAGCCACCGTCGTCGGGGCCGGCGCTCGCGGTGAAGCGCACGTACTTGCCGCGCGGCAGCAGGAAGGCGAGCTCCGAGGCGGCGTGGACACCCAAGCCGGTGGCGTGCTCGCGGCCGTTCACGGTCAAACGGCCGCCGCCCGCGCTGCGATCGACACCCAGCGTCCCCCAGCCCACGTTGGCGATCAGCGGGGTCATCTCGCACAGCGAAAGCGTCTCGCAGGTGCCATCGGCGCTCGGAGCGCCGTGCAGCTTCGGCTCGATCCAGTCGGCCCAGTCGTGCGAGTTGCCGTCGCCTCCGTCGTCGACCACCAGCCAGAGCAGCTCGGCCCCCTCGATCGAGAGGTCGACGGAGACGTCCTTCGCAGCAAGCTTCTCGCCGTTCGCCAGAGTCACGGTCGTCGTCGCTGGCGCACCTGCTGCCGCGGCCGGCTCGACGGCGAAGCGTCCGCTCCGCCAGAGCTCCTCGCCGCGCTCGAGCACCAGACCGCCGCGCTGCTGCAGCCACGCCGCCGCGAGCGGCCGCAACTCGTCGCTGCCGCTGCCGAGCGCATCGCTGCGCAGCAACTCGAAGAGCACCTCGTTCGCGCGCGCATCGGGCACGAACGCGAGCGCGTCGAGTGCGCGGCGGCGCGCCGCGAAGTCGAGCTCGACCGCGAAGGCGCGTGCGCGGAACGCTTCGATCGCCGCCACCGGATGGAGGCGCCACGCGAGCGCTTCGAAGCGCGCGCTCCACTTGGTGGGCGTATCGCCGAGCGCCCCGACCAGCGTGGGCCAGAGCTCCGCCTCGTGCCCTTCCGCGAAGCTGCCGAACGCCTCGACCTCGAAGCGGTCGGCCGGATCGAGGCGGCTCGCCAGCGGGATCAGCAGCTGCAACTTCGCCGGCAGCGGCGCGGTGCGCAGCCGCACCGCCAATTCGCGGCGCACGGCCGGCCCCGCCACTTGCGCCACTTCGCCGAGCACCTGCACGATCGCCGCATCGCCGCCGACCAAACGCGGCGCGATCGCCGTCGGCCACAGAGCGCGCAACGCCACCAGCGTCAGCGCCTCGTTCATCGATGGCGCCACGAAGCGCCACGCCAGCCGCTCGCCCGCCTCGCCGGTCTGCGCCAGCAGCCAGAGGCGCCGCGCCGCGGCGGGCGTCGCGCCGCGCCGCTCGATGTCGCGCGCCAGCTCCTGCAGCGCGTCGTGTTGCCCCGCGAGCAGCTCGCGCAACGCATCGAACGCCGCCGCGCGCACGTGCAGGACCGACGAGTCGAGCGCCACGAAGGCGCCGCCGAGCGTCGTCACGTCGGGTCGCGCGACATCGCGCCGCGCCCCTTCCGGCGCGATGCGAACGATGCGGCCGCCGCCCTGCCGATCGCCCATGCCGTGGCCGCCGACGCCCGGATCGAACCAGTCGGCCACCAGCAGCCCGCCGTCGACATCGACGCAGACGTCGCTCGGCCGGAACCAGCTCGCTTGCGGTGCGCCGGGTCGGCTCTGCAGGAACGGCTGCGGCTCCATCACGAAACCGGCACCGCGCGCGACCGGCTGCGCCACGTAGACGAGACTGCGCCCCGCATCGCACGAGAAGAGCGCCCCATCGAACTCAGCCCCGAGCGCCGCGCCGAGCGCGCTCCCCTCGTAGCGGATGATCCCGGTCGGCCCACCCGCGCCCGTCGCCGCGCTGAACGGCGCGACCCCCGGATCGTCCTGATGCCAATGCGCCGTCAATGTCGACTGCCCGGGCCGCCGATCGGCCTGCCAACTGCGCTTGCCATCGGCGCTCGCGTAACCCTGATTCGACCCGTGCATCACCCACGTGAGTCGACAGCCCTGGTTGCCGTCGTCGTCGTTGTCGTTTTGCCACACATCGCCGAAGGCATCGACGGCGAGCTCGTAGCTGTTCCTGAAATTGTGGGCCAGGACCTCGAGGCCGCGGCCGTCGCGTCCGATGCGCAGGCTGATGCCGCCGATCCACTCGTGCCCGTCGCTGCCCGGCCCGCCCGCAGCACCGCTGGTGAAGGAGCCAGCGCGCAGCTCGAAGCCGGCGGCGTCGCGCACGCGATGCGGCCCCTCGTTGCCGGCGTTGAACCAGAGCGCGCCGTCGGGCCCCTGCACCAGCGCGTGGACACCGTGGTCGTGATCCTTGCCGCCGAAACCGGTGAGGAAGGTCTCGCGCCGATCGGGCACGTCGTCGCCATCGACGTCGACGTACTTGAAGACGTTGGGCGAGCAGCTCACGTAGACCTCGCGCGGCCCGCCCGGCCGACCCAACACCGCGATGCCGAGCGGCGCCACCAGCTCCGCATCCTCGACGAAGAGCTTGGTTTCGTCGGCCACGCCATCGCCGTCGCGATCGATCAAGATCACCACGCGATCGCCGTTGGGGCGACTCAAGGCGTTGGGATCGCGCGCCGGGATGCCGCGGTAGTTCACCGCTTCCGTCACCCACACCCGTCCCTCGCAGTCGACGTCGAGGCTGGTGGGATTGTGGGGTTGCGGCGCCTCGGCGAAGGTCGTCGCCGCGAGGCGTGGTGCGCCAGGCGCGGGCGGCGGAAGCAGGAACGGGGAGTCGTCGGGAGCTGCTGCTGCCGGCGTCGTCGTCGTGGACGCGACCGCCGTCAGCCATCCCACCCATGTCGCAACGAAAGCGCCGAAGCGGATCGCCACCATCGTCTGCCCCCTCCTCGAAGAGCTCGGAGCGTACCGCTGTCCGGTACGCTCCTGACCGTCCGTCTGCCCGCGGAGGAGTCGATGACCACGCCACCTCTTGCCCGTCGCCGCGCCCTCGCGGCGATCGTGATCCTCGCGTGGGTCGCGCTGCTGTCGATCGGCGGGTGGTTGGCGCTGCGCGACTCGCGCCCGCGACTCGCCACTCCAGAGGGCGCCAACCTCCGCGGCGACGCACCAGCACCGCTGCCCAACGCGGCGGAGCTTGACTCGCTGCCGGCCACGCGCTCGATCGCCGCGCCCGACGATCGGCCGACCGAGCCTGGCGAGGACGAGCCTGGCGAGCACGCGGACGGGATGCGATCGCTCCTGCTTCACGTCATCGACCACTTCACCGGTGCGCAACTGCACGAGGTGACCGTCCGCCGAGCCGCACCACGCGGCGCTCCCGCCGACGAGCTCGTCCGCTTCGATGAACTCGTGTTCGTGGTCCAGGGCGCGGCACCGCTGAGGCTGTTGCCACCGAACGGGCAGCCGCTCCATCGCGACACCCTCTTCGTCCGCGCCAGCGGCTACGAGCAGGCGCGGATCGAGATCGACTGGATGGCAGGCGGTGAGCGGACGATCGAGTTGCACCCAGCGGGCGGCCTCGACCTCGATCTGGAAGGCGCGCCCGCAGACACCCGGTTCACCGTGCGGCTCTTCTCGATCGACGCGCTCACGGAGGAGGCGGAGTGGCTCCGGCGGCGGATCGAGCGGCTGCGACGATCCGAGGATCGAGCCGCGTCACCGGTGCCGCCGTGGTTGGAACGGAAGCAACGCAGCCTCGACTCGACGATCGCCGATCTCCTTCCCGTGCCGCCGAGCTTCGAAGTCGAGAGCCTTCTGCGGTCGATTCCGGCGCAACGAATCGACGTCATCACCGCGTTCTCGGTGCGCCGCATCGACGATCTCGCCGCCGGTCGTTGGCGGGCCGCGCTCTACTCCAATCCGCGGTCGGTCGGCGCGCAGGCGAGGCTGCACGCCGTCGGCAGCTTCGACATCGTCGCGGGCGAGCGCTCGTCATTGACGCTTCGCTACCAAGCTGCGGCCGAGCAACGGCTGCTCGCGGTCCGTGGTCACGTCCGCTTCGACCGCGGCTGGCTCGCGCCCGGAATGGATCCGTTGCCAGGCTCCGTCTGGCTGCAGTCGTGCATGCCGAGCGCGGCCGAATGGAGCGCCAACGGCTGCGAGGTGCGGTTGGACGACGGTGAGAACGACGACGAACGGCGATTCCAAGGTGGGTCGCTCCCCGTCGGCGCCGCCATCGCGACCTTCCTCGAGTGGCCCTATCGCGTCGCCTTCACCGTCGCCGAGCCGCTCGACGGCGCCGACGAATCGGCAGTCGTCGAGCTCGCGATCCCGGCGCCCACGGCGTTGACCGTGCGGGCGGTGGCGCACGCTGGCGACGCGACCTGCATCGCCGCCGACCTCCGGTGGGTCGCGGCGAGCGAGCCGCGAGCGCTCGAGCAATTCCCGGGGTCGCCGATGGCGAGCGGCAGCCAGCCCGTGGACGTGCGATTGCCGGCCGGCAACTGGCGTTTCTTCGCGGCACCGCAAGGCGCCTTCGGTCGGGAACAGCGGTTCGACCGGCGGGTCGACCGCAGCGGCGAATCGATCGAGCTCGTGGTCTGCCCGTCGGCGCGCCTCGAGGTCGAGTTCCGCGAAGGCAAAACCCTCGTCCCCGCAGACTTCCAATGGCTGGTCTGCAGCCGAGTCACCGGACCGGGCGTCGCGTCGGGAGCTCTGGTCATCGAAGGCGCGTGGGACGAATCGGTGCCGACGGTCATGATCGACGGAGAGGGGCCGGCGTTGCTCTCGATCGACGAGCCGCCGGGCTACGCGCCCATCGCGCCGATCGAGGTCGAGCTGGTGCGCGGCGCTACGGTGCAGGTGAGCGTGGCGCTCGAGCGGCTGCGGCGATGAAACGCACAACGAATCGCGATGGAGTCTGCGTTGCCAAGTAGCGGCCCTTCTCACCGGCGATCCCTCGCCGCACGGCTGCTGCCGCTCGCGCTGCTGCTGCTGATCGCGGCGGTGGCGTGGCAGCTGCTGGCGGGAGGTGATGGGCGACGCGTGGTCGGCTCGCACGAGCGAGGCTCGCACGATGCAACGGGCGGTGAGGAGCGCGCCGCGGCAGCCGACACGGTGGCACCGCCGCCCACCGCGGAGCGCACGGCGGAGCTCCGCACCGTGGCGCCGCCCGCCGGCGCCACCCACCCCGCCGCCCCCTTCGACCTTGAACACCAGGCGCCCGACCCGCCGACCGACGCGCCGGTCGTTCCGGTGACGCTGCACGTGATCGATCGCACGAGCGGAGCGCCGCTGGCGCAGGTCGAGGTGCGTTGCAGCGAGATCGATCCGGCGCTGCTGTATCTCGACCCGACCCCGAGTCGCGACGCACGGCGGCTCGCCACTGGCGGGTCGCCGCTGCAGCTCCATCCGCATCGCGAGTGGCCGCGCGCGCGCAAGCTCATCGTGGAGGCGGCGGGCTACGCGCGCGAGACGCTCGAGGTCGACTGGCACTCCGGCGGCGAGCGGACCGTCGCTCTCTCCCCTGCGACGCGACTCACCGTCGAAGTGACTGGTGCGCCGCTCGAAGAGCGCCTCTACGCCCGCCTCTACTCGCGCGAATCGGTCGCGTTGGGCATCGAGCGCGGGCGGCGCCGGCTCGAACGAAACGCCGCCGCCCATCCGGCCGGCCGCAGCGCCCAAATGGAGCGCGAACTCGACGCGGCGACGCGGTTGCTGGCGACGCCACGCTGGTCGGAGGTGTCGCTCGAGCTGATGGAGCTGCTGGCGCGACTCGCACCCGATCAAGCCGACCCGATCGACTCGCAGCGACGGGTGACCTTCACCGACCTTCCGATCGGCGGCTGGATCGTCGTGATCGGGAGCGTCGCGATGTTTCAAGACCGGTTCGTCCACGCCGTCAGCGAAGTCGAGCTGGCGCCGGGGGATGACGCACGGCTGCTCCTCGCTTGGCAGCCAACACCGACGCCGCCCCGCGTCGCGGTCACGGGGCGCGTCGTACTGGGACAAGGGTGGTTGGCGGCGGACATGCCGGCGCTGCCCGACCGGATCGCAATCCAGTCGCTCGATCCGTTCGCCGAGAGGGACGCTGGCGGCCATGGCCGCGCGCATCGTCTCGATCCCGGCCCGCGCGCCGACACGCTCCACTTCGCGCTCGAGTCGCTGCCTCCCGGCGAGGCGGTCGCCTGGTTCGAGCCGTGGCGCTACGCCACTCGTTTCGTCGTCCCTGCATCGCCCACCGGCGCCGTCGAGGTCGAGCTGCGGATCCCGCCGCCGGCCGTCGTCACGGTGCGTGTGGTCGGACCGGACGACTCGCAACTGCTGATTCCGTGCTGGTACGACTGGGTCGCTGGCGACGATCGCGAAGGAACGATCGCACCGGTCGGCGGCGAGTCGACTTGGGCTCCCGACGGGACATTCACGCTGGTGGTGCCGGCCGCCGAGCTCGCGCTGGCGGCGGGCGTCGAGCCGCGCGGCGTCTGGCTCGACTTCACGCGCCACACGGTGGGCGGCGGCGCGACGACGATCGAGCGGACGATGCGCGGGTTGGCGGAGCTCGTCATGACTTTGCGCGACGGTGACGCGCGGGTGCCGGTGGAGGACTTCGACGCCTTCCGAGTCGTCCACCTGCAGGGGAAGTCCGTCGAGGGGATCACCCGCGCCGAAGTCCACGGCGCCGACTCATCGATCCGGCTGCGGGTCAACGGCGAAGGCCCCGCCACCTTGGTGATCGACGGCCTCGAGGGCTACCTGCCGAGCGAACCGATCGCGATCGAGCTGGTGCGTGGCGGGACGGTCGCGGTCGAGGTGGCGCTCACGCGAGAGCGGGGGCAGCAGAAGCGGCAGTAGAGTCGCGGCGCGAGTCGGAGAGCCGCTCGCGTCGGAGGCGACGATGATCTTCGTGACGGGTGCGACGGGAACGAACGGGCGGCCACTCGTGGAGCGGCTGCGGGCGCGCGGCGTGGCGCTGCGGCTGCTGACGCGCGACGCGAAGAAGCTCGAAGCGCTGCGCGGCCCGGGCGTCGAGGTGGTGAGCGGCGACCTCGCGAAACCGGAGAGTTACGCGGCGGCGTTGCGAGGCTGCGAGCGCGCCTTCCTCCTCTCCGCGGTGAGCCAGCAGATCGCCGAGCAGGAGGGCGCCTTCGCGGCGGCGGCGGCGCAGGCGGGCGTCCGCCAGATCGTGAAGTTCTCGGCGAACGGCGCCGACGCGAAGAGCCCCTATGCGCTCGGCCGCATGCACGGCCATGCCGAGGAGGCGATCGCGAAGAGCGGTCTGGGGTGCTGCACGCTGCGGCCGACGTTCTTCCAGCAGAACCTGCTGTGGGCGGCCGGCTCGATCAAGAAGGAGGGCCTCTTCCGAAACAACCTCGGCGAGGCGCGCGCGGCCCACATCGACGTGCGAGACATCGCCGCGGTGGCGGCGGCGATCCTGACCTCCCCCATCGCAGCGCACACCGGCAAGGTCTACGAGCTGCGCGGCCCGCAAGCGCTGACCTTCGCGGAGATCGCGGACCTGTTCACGCAGGTGGTCGGCAAGCCGGTGCGCTACGTGAACCTGACCGACGCGGAGTACACCGCCGGCATGGTGCGCGCGGGGCTGCCCGAGTGGCTCGCCACCGCGATCGCCGAGCTGGCGGCGGCGGCGCGCAACGGCGGCGCCGCGCAGCTGAACGACCACGTGCGGACGATCGGCGGCAAGGAGCCGACCAGCGTCGCCGCCTTCCTCGCCGAACATCGTGCGATGCTGGTCGGCTGAACGAGTACGGCGGGAGAGGCGATCGATGGCGGGACTCGAACTGAACGGCAAGGCAGCCTTCGTCACCGGTGCAGCATCCGGGATCGGAGCGGCCGTCGTCGCTCGCCTGCTCGAAGAGGGGGCCGACGTCACGGGATTCGACCGCGCGGCCACGAACGACCGCGGCAGCGGCTCGGCCCGCACCGCGCGCATCCTCGCGGGCGACGTGACCCAGCCGGCGGAGGTCGCCGCGGCGCTGCAAACGGCGCGCGCCGAACATGGGCGGCTCGACATCGTCGTCCATTGCGCCGGCGTCACCGACGACGACGTCGTCTGGAAGCTCGACGACGCGCGTTGGCGGCGCGTGGTGACCACCAACCTCGACGGCTCGTTCCACGTCGTGCGCGCCGCGATTCCGCTGCTGCGTGCGCAGGGCGGCGGCGCGATCGTCCTGATCGCGTCGATCCTCGCGCTGCGCGGCGGATTCGGCAGTTCGAGCTATGCGGCCAGCAAGGCGGGTGTCGTCGCGCTGGCGAAGTCCGCAGCAGCGGAGGCGGGCGCCTTCGGGATTCGCGTCAACGTCGTCGCGCCCGGCTACATCCGCACGCCGATGACCGCGCCGCTCCCCCCCGCCACCACCGAGATGGCGCGCCAGGCCGCGGCGCTCGGACGCCTCGGCGAACCCGCTGAAGTCGCCGATGCGATCCTCTTCCTCGCGTCGCCGCTCGCGCGCTACATCACCGGCACCTGCCTGCGCGTCGATGGCGGCCAGTGCATGGGCTACTGAAGCAACGCGTCAGGGGACCCTACGCGGAGCCGTTCGCGCGACGCGGCTCGCGTGGTTCGTCCGGGTTGCCGTTTCCGGGACCGCGCGGCGGATGCGGCGGCCGCGGAAACGGCGGCAGCAGCGGCCGCTCACCGCCACGACGGCGCCGCGCCTTGTCGAGCAGGCGCAAGCCGGAGCCGGGATCGGCGGCGTTGCGCACCTTCTCGATGACCTCGGGCGCGACGCGGAACGCTTGCGGGTGGTCGACGATGAACTGTCGCAGCAGAGCGGTCCGCTCGTTCGGCGTCTCCTGGATGCGATGCGCCAGCGCGGCCACCTCGTCTTCGCGCAGTTCGCCGCGCTCGACTTGCGGACGCAACTGCTCCAGCAACGCGAACTGCAGGTAGCCCACCATCTCGAGCTTGAGGCGCCGCTGACGCTGCTCGAGCGGCAGGTCGCCCGGCGGGCCGTCGAACCCGCGACGGAGGTCGCGCGGCAGTTCGTCCCACACCTCGCGCAAGTCAGCCAACGCGCGCCGATTGGCCTCGCGGCGCGAGAGGCCGCGCGGCGCTTCGTCGGCCGGCAGCTCACGCGCGCGCGCGCGGGCCCGCTCGAGCCGCTCGTGGCGGCGCGTCATCACCGCGCGGTCCTCCTTGCCGAGCCGCTTCCAGCGACCCCATGCGCGCTCGATGTCGGCGCGTTCTTCCGGTGCGAGCGCGGACCAGGAGGCACGCACGGCGGCGCGCGCCTCGGCACTCGTTGCCGGCGGCGGCGCCGCTACTTCCTGCGGGAACCACGCCACCAGCGCCAACCAGAGCGAGCAGAGCAGCGGAGTCATCTCAGGCTCCTCGCATCGCGTTCAGCAGCAGCAGCTCGTCATCGACGTCGAGCAGATCGCCCTCGAGGTCGAGCTCGGGCAGATCGCGGATCAGCTCGAAGTGCTGCACGAAGTCGGCATCGTCGAGGAAGTCGGGCAGCGCCGCACGCCGCTCGATCCAGACCCGCGTGGTGAGCGCCGTTCCGGCGACCAGCAACGCCGCCGCGGCCACCTGCCGCCACAGCCGCCAACGGGAGTGGGTCACCACGCGAACCGTGGCGCCGCCCGCAGCGCCGCCGGCCGGCTCGATCGACGCTCCCGCTTCGAGGGTCGGCTCGGCCACGGCGCGCGCGAGCGCCTGCGCTGCCATCTGCCGCAAACGCTCCGGCGCCACGACGATCTCCTCGTCGAGCACGCCGAGCAGTTGCCACGCCTTGCGATGGTCGGCGAGTTCGCGCCCACACTCGGCGCAGCGCCGCGCATGGTCGTCGGCGGCCGCGAGGTCGGACGCACCGAGCTCGTTGGCCAGCAGTTCCGGCAGCACTTCCCTGAAACGATCACAGTCCATGGTCCACCTCGTCAGCGAACAGCGGCGCGAGCCGCTTCCTCACGTTGTCGCGCGCACGAAACAACAGCGACTTCACCGCCGGCACCGTCAGCCCGAGCGTCGTCGCCACCTCTTCCTGCGAACACTCCTCGAAGCGATGCAGCAGCAGCGCGGTGCGTTGCGGCTCGGGCAGCTCCGCCACCGCGGCGCGCACCTGCTCGCGCAGCTCGTCGCGCGTGAGCACCGGCAGCGGCGCGGCAGTGGCATCGGCGAGCGGCTCGGGCGCGCCCGCCGGCTCCTCGAGCTCGCGTGGCGCCGCGAAGCCGACGCTGCGGCGCCAGCGGTTGCGCGCGGCGTCGTTCAACGCGATGCGGAACAGGATGCGATGGAGCCAGGTGGTGAACTTCGCCGTCGGCTCGTAGCGGTCGCGTGCCCGCGCCACGCGCAGGAACGCCTCCTGCGCCAGGTCTTCAGCGGCCGCGCCATCGGCGCCGCCGCGGCGAAAGAAGCCGATCACCTGGGCGCCGTAGTGGCCGACCAACGCGGTGAACGCGGCTTCATCGCCGCGCTGGAACGCGAGCATCCACGTCTGACCCGGGTCGGAACCGGGCTGCTCGACCGCATCCTGCATCGCCTGCGCCGACCTCATGATGAACGGTTCGAACCCACGCCGCGGCCGGAGGTTTCGTCCCCGCGGGCACCGGGCCCCGCCGGCGACCCGCCGGCGCGGCTCACCAGAGCCAGCGCCGCCTCCGCGCCGGAGCGATCGTCGCCAGCGGCCGGCCGCGCAGCTGGCTGCGGGTGATCGCTCCGTAGTAGCGACTGTCGATCGACTGGTCGCTGGCGTCACCGAGCACGAAGAGCGCCCCCTCGGGCACTTCGAAGGCTTCGTCCAGCCCGTAGTGGGCGTCGGCTGGCCGCGTGAAGTGGAGGTCGCGCCAGATCTCGAACGCCGTCAAGCGGCCGCGCCCGTTGCGCAGCTCGAGTTCCGGCGCGCCGATCGCATGGGAGGCCAGCAGGACGTCACGGCCGCGATCGAAGATGGCCTCGAAGGCGACGTCGCCATCGATCGCGGCACCAACGCGACCGTCGATCAGGAAGAACTCGAAGCGCTGCGTGCGCCCGTTCGAGACCGTTCCCGCATTGCCCTGGAGCCGTCCCTCGCCATCGGCGTCGAACGTCAGCCGGTACTCGCCACCCACTGGCGTCGCCACGAACGCGCATGCCGTGCCGCCCAATCGCACGTGCAGCGCCACGGCGGCGGTCTCATCCTCCAGCGCCACTTCCACGGCGAAGAGCAGATCGGCGACCTCCGAACGTCCCTCGACGCGGGTGCCGTCCGCGGCGAGCCAGCCGTCGTCGTAGCGCGCGAACCCGGACGCCAACCGGACGCGACAGGACGCGCCCGCTTCGCGACCGTCGAGCCGCAGCGCGCGACCGGCCGACGTCACGAGGTCCGACGAGGTGGGCAGCAACCGCTCGAGCACGGCGCCATCGAACGGCTCGCGCCACAACGGAACCAGCAGCGAATGGAAGTCGTGGTAGCGCTTGACGATCCGCCGCTCGGTGCCGCCCGCCTCGCGCACCCACAGCTCGCCGTCGGCGATGCGCACCGACTCGCCGCCCAGCGCGGCGACGCGCTTGACGACGATCTCATCGCCGGCGCGCGTCTCATCCGGCGATCGCGCGAAGACCACCAGGTCGAAGCGCTCGGGCGGCGCCAGCTTCCACCAGTGGCGCAGGATCGCGATGGTGTCGCCGTGCTGCGGATCGCCATGCAGGCACGGCTCCATCGACCCGGAGGCGACCCGCAACGACTCGTAGAGGAAGACGCGCGCGACGAGCAGCAGCCCACCCACCATCAACAGTCCGCGCCACGGCACCCGGCTGCGCGGGCGCAAGGTCGGCGTGGTGGGGTTCAGTTGCAGCAAGGCGCTCAAGTCTCCTTCGGCGCAATGGAACGCAGGACGCCGTGGCGCAGCGCATAGCGGGTCGTTCGGACCGCCTTGATGCCCAGATGGTCGAGCACCGTCTCCAGGATCGCCAGTCCGGCGATCTGCACATCGGCGCGCTGCGGCAGCAAGCCGAGCTTCTCGATCCGCTGCTTGGGGCTCATCGCCTGAGTCTTCTTGCGCAGCTCCTCCAGCCGCTTGCGCTCGACGACATGGCCTTCGACGTGCTCCTCGTCGAGATCGTGCTCGTCGAGGTCCATCATCGACAGGTTCGCTCCGGTGCCGCCGAGCACCGTCAGCATTCCGGGTGGATCGCCCGCTGGCACGTAGCCGCGCAGTTCGGTGCGCGTCGCCTTCACCAGCTCGTCCCAGTCTTCACCGCAGCGCTCGGTGAGGATCACGGCGCCCACCCGCAGGCTCTTCACCTCGAGCGGCTCCTCGCCCTTCTTCGGCGGCTCCTCGCCGATGACCACCTCGGTCGAGCCGCCGCCGATGTCGATGACGGCCAACGGTCCCTTCGAGTAGCGCTGGCGCACGCCGCGGAAGGTGATGCGCCCCTCCTCCTCGCCGCTGACCACTTCGACCGGCCAGCCCAGGACGTCCTCGATCATTCCCAGCACCTGCACCTGGTTGCTGGCGCGGCGCAGCGCTTCGGTGCCGACGCCGCGGAAACGGACGACGCCGAGCTTCTTGAAGCGCTTGCGCATCTCTTCGCACCACAACAGCGTGCGCAACATCGCCTCGCCGTGGATGCGGCCGCTGGTGGCGATGCCCTGGGCGAGGCGCGTGAAGCGGCTCTCGCGCTCGAGTTGCACCAGCTCCCCGCCTTTGGCCTCTGCCACGATGTAGCCGGTCTTGTTGGAGCCGAAATCGGCGCCCGCGACCACCATCCCCATCCTGCTCGCTCCTGCGAAAGCGCCCGCCAAGGTGCCGACGCGCTGCAGAAGGGTAGCCCGGTTACGCTGTCCCCCGCATGAACCCGCGCCACGATCGCGTGCTGCTGAAGCGACTGCTCGACCTCGCCGACGAGCTCGGCAACGTCCGCCGCAGCCAGCGCGAGCTTGCCCTCGAACCCGACCAGCACGCCCAACTCACGCGCCGCGCGCGGGAGCGGATGGTGCAGCTGGCGGCACTGCTGCGCGAGCTCGGCGGCAGCGGTCCGCTGCAGCTGCTGCTGCGCCGCTATCGGTTGGGGAAGGACCACGTGCTGTTGATGCTCGAGCTGCTGAAGCGGCGGCTCACCAACGACGACCCGGCGGTGAAGGGTCGTGAACTCCTGGCCATCCTCTCCGACACGTCGTTCGGGCTCCTCGAAGGGGTGCGGCTGCTGACCGCGGAGTCGCGCCTCCTCGCGGCCGGAGTGGTGGTGCCGGAACTCGCCGGCGCGAGCGGCGACCAGGAGCTGCTCGACCTGCGCTATCGCCTCTCGGACCGCGCCTTCCGCATCCTGCTGCGGGCATTGCGGCCGCGCAGCGATCGGGAGGGCGCCACCGCGCTGCCCGATCCCTCGAAGCGCCCCTACAAAGGCCACCTCGAACATCTGACTGACCTGCGCCGCCTGGCGCGCCTCTACCAGAAGCGCGCGGCCAAGATCTTCCAGTTCGACTACACCGACGAGCTCGACAGCGCCGCGCTGCCCGACTCGTTGATCCATCTGCAACGGCAGATCCCGCGCCTGGCCGCCACCATCGAAGCGCGCCTCGCCCTGACGCCGGCCGCCGCGCGCTTTCCGCTGATCCAGATGCGCGACGAACTGCGCCTCGAGGCGGAGCACCTGATCATCCTGGTGACGCTGATCTTCCAGGAGCTGACCCAAGGCACGCCGTGCATCGACGCCACCGATCTGCTCAAGCTGGTGTCGCGCGGCGAGGAGGACCTGGTGCGGCGCCGCAAGCTCTTCGGTCCCAAGTCGCCGCTGGTGCGCCACGGCCTCGTCGCGCTGGAAGAGGTCCTGTTCGACAAGGAGCTCTCCGGCGAGGTCTATGTCCCCAACGCCGTGGTGGATCGGGTGCTCGGTCCGGCGCGCGGCGATGCCGCGAAGATCGACGAGGCGACCAAGGACCAGTTCAAGAAATTCCTTTCCGAGATCGACGACTCCGAGGACTTCTTCAAGCGGCTGTAGCAGGCGCATTCGGGATTGCCCGTAGTCCAAAGTGCGTGGAACGTGGTTTTCGCCGCGAGCGCGACCATCGGGACGGTCGATCGAGAGGCATCCCCCTGGAGCCTCGCATGGCCGAACCGATCGATTCGATGCCCGTCGACGAAGCCGCTCGCAAACGTGTCCTCGACGCCGACGATCGCCTGATCGCCGCCGGCTCCGTGTTTCGCTACGAGTCGCTCCATCCGCAGCTCGATGCGCTGGCCGCCGAGGCCGCGCTCGCCACCGGCTTCCCGATCGCCGCGGTCAGCATCGTGTTGCGCCGCTCGCAGCGCTTTGTCGCGCTGTACGGCGCGCCGCCCGATCTCGAGGTTTCGCGCTCCACGGGTCGCTGCGTCTCCTTCTGCCAGCACGTCGTGACCCGAGGCGCTCCCTTCGAGGTCGAAGACGCGCTGCACTGCGATCTGGTGCGCAAGGAACTGGTCAACCTCTACGGCATTCGTGCCTACTCCGGCGTCCCGATCCACGTCGATGGTCAGGTCGTTGGAACGCTGTGCGTGATCGACGTGCAACCGAGACTGAACACGGCAACGACCGTCCCAACGCTGCTCCGCTACGCCCGCCAGATCGACGCGCTCTTGCACGCCGCCGCCGGCAACGCTCGCCAGGCGCGTGAACTAACGGGCGACGCAGCGCGACCGGCCTTCGCCGAGGTCCGCAACATCCTCTGCCGCGTTTCGATGGCGAGCGCACTGGTCGAGACCGCGCTGGCCGACGTGGCCGGCGGGCAATCGCTGCTCGCCGCGGCAGCACGCGGCGAGATCACCCTCGACCATCTGTCGCGGAACGCCGCGGCCCTCGTCGAAGTTCCACTCGCGCTGGAAGATGCGCGGGCGCTGCTGCTCGAGAACACTCGCGAGCTCGACCGAGCGGGGAAGGCGTTGCGCGCACTCGAGCGGGCCATCGTCCCGCAGGGCAGCGGGGTGACCTCGCTGCGACTCGTCGTCGACTACGCGTTGCAGAATGCGCTGCACGAAACTCGCATGGTCGGCGGCGTGAAGGTCGAGGCGATCCCGGACGAGCTCGGCATCGCGGTCGAACCGTCGGAGGCGATCGCGATCGTCTCGAAGGCGCTGGCGGCGCTGGCTCAGTACCTGCCACACCGAACCGTTCCGCAGATCACGTTGTCGACCGCCACGCGCGGCCATGAGGTCGAGCTGCGTCTCGCGACGCCGCGGTTGGCGGAGTCGGTGATCGAACGGCTTGGAGCGCATCTGCGCACCCAGTTCGACGCCGTCCCGGCGATGTCGACGACCCTCGACGCCGACGGGCTGACGCTTTGCTTCTTGAACGCGATCGCCGGCCACAGCCCGCACGACCGCGTCGGCGTCACGCTGATGGAGCCCCAGAGCGCCTGAACGAACGAGCGCGTCGCGCCGAGATCGGTCGAACGCCGCGGGCATTCGGTCAGGTGCGCACCGCCAACGACCCGAGCTTCTGCGTGAATCCGCGCGCCTGCCGTTTCGCGAACCAACCGAACAGCTTTCCGAGCACGCGGTAGAGCGGGCGCTGCGTCACGCGTTCGCAGCAGTAGCGCCGCCGCGCTGCCCGTTGCGCGGTCGTCCGCTGGATTCGAGGGGCGTCGACCGTCGTCTGCGCCACCGTTCGTTCACGAAGGGTGGGTCGTCAAGAGGTCGGGCGGCCGCACGACCGCGCGACCGTTACGATCGCGCCCATGGTCGATGCTCCGCACCCGACCCCGACGACGTCGCGCCTCCGCGCGGCGCGAGCTCGCACGCTCCCGGCGCTGCTCGTCGCGTCGCTGACGCTCGCGTTCGCGCCCTCGCAGGAACCCTGCGCGTGGGGCGGCGACATCGGCCGCGGCAATGGCGCGAAGCTGGTCGACTCGGTGCGCGGCGAGCTGCACGCACTGCTGAAGCTCGGGCCCGACGCCCGCGCCACGAAGGCCGTCGAGCTGGCCCGCTCGCGCGCGGTCGCCGCGATCGAAGCATGGAAGCGCTTCCGCGAACCGCAGCTGCTGCCGCTGGCGCGCGCCTGCCTCGACCACCCCGACTGGCACGTCACCCACCGCGCGCTCTTCTGGCTCGAGCGCCTGCACGACGGCGCCACGTTCGAGCGCGCCCTCCTGCTGCTCGAGCACCGCGAAGCGCGACTGCGCGAACGCGCGGCGCTCGCGGCGTTGGCGCTGTGGAGCGACGTCGCGGATCGCGATGCGCGCCGCAGCGACGCCGCGAAGCGAGTCACCACTTGCAGCGCCTCCGAGCTCGATCCACACGTGCAGCAGGCGCTGCGCTCGCTTCAGCGTCGCTTGATCGGCGATCGCGAACCGACCGCGCTCGGCACCGAGCTGCAGGTGCGCGCGAAGGGCGGGCTCCTGCACGCGCCGCTGCTGGCCGGCCTCGATCAGCGCGAATCGCTCGACGCGACCATCGTCCAGGCTGGCGTCACCGCCTTCGCGCAACGTGATCCCGCGCGCGACGAGCCCCCGTTGGCGACCCGTTTCGTGCCGCCGCTGCTCGGTTACGGGCGCGAAGAGGTGCCGCGACTGGTGATGCAGCCCTTTGGCCAGGGACGTCGCGGCGGAGCCGTGGTGCACACCGGGCAAGACGTTGGCGGCTGCCTCGACGGCGCCGGCCTCTACGCCATGGCCGACGGCATCGTCCGCTCGATCAGCGGCGGTGGCGACGCTGGCGTGCGGCTCGTGATCGAGCACCAGGTTGCAAGCGGATCGTTCGTGAATGCGGTCTACATGCACGCCGCTGCTTCGGTCCACGTCACCATCGGTGAGTTCGTGAAAGCGGGTCAGCTGCTCGGCACCATCGGGTTGTCGTGGTCCGACGAGAACGGCGGCCAGTTCGCGCATCTCCACTTCGGCCTCTATCCGGGCCGTTACGACGACGGCCACAACTACGGCTACCGCACCGACACCGGCACTCTCGACGACTGGCTCGATCCGGCCACGTGGCTGCCGGCGCATGGAGCAGCGGTCGCGGGCGGCTCGAAGTAGAGAAGCCGATTCGCATCGCGGCGCGTCGGCGGCGTGGGCAACAGGTTGCAGCGCGCTCTTCGCCGAAGCAGAGGCCATGCCGGAGATCGAGTTCTCGCTGCGCGACTTCTTTCACCCGCTCGCCATCAGGCGACTCGGCGGCGCGTTCATGCGTCATCAGTGGCGTCCCCTCGACGACTGGAAGGAGTGGCGCGAACAGCGACTGCGCGCCGTCGTGCAGAGCGCCGCGACGCAGTGCGACGCCTATCGCGAACGCTTCGCGCAGGCCGGCGTGCGGCCCGAGGAGATCCGCAGCGCCGCCGACCTCGCGCGCCTGCCGTTGCTGACCAAGGAAGCGGTCCGCGCTCTCGGCTCCCGTCTGCACGCTCGCGACGCCGCCAAGCACCACGCTCGCGCTTCCTACACCAGCGGCACGACGGG
Source organism: Planctomycetota bacterium (assembly GCA_031409275.1). Classification (GTDB taxonomy): domain Bacteria; phylum Planctomycetota; class B15-G4; order B15-G4; family SIAN01; genus SIAN01. Next base: position 7,307 of record JANNXA010000033.1, on the reverse strand, counting down.
CAACCCCGTCGCCTTCCTGGTCGATCGCCACGCGCGCGTCCTGGAGTTCGTCTACTACTGGCGTCACTGGAGCTGGGCCGGGTTTCGCCTCGGTCAACGTTTCGCACAACTGAATGCGCAGCACTTCCTGCGCCGCGGCCTCGACGAGCGCGTCGCCCGCTGGCAGCCCCACTTCGCGCGCCTCATGCTGAACAGCGCCGCGCTCTCTCGCGCCAACGTGCACGAGTACGCCGCGGCGATGCGTGCCCATCGCGTCCGCTTCCTGAAGGGGCTCGCAAGCCCGCTCTACTACCTGGCCCTGCTCTTCGAGGAGCACGGCATCCGCGACCTCAAGCTGCAGGCGATCTTCTCGACGGGCGAGAACCTGGTGCCGGCGCGGCGAGCCGTGATGGAACGCGTCTTCGGCTGCCGCGCACTCGACTCCTACGGATTGCTGGAGCAGGTGGCGTCGATCAGCGAATGCCTTGAAGGCGGCTACCACGTCAACAGCGACTACTGCGAGCACGAGTTCGTGGCCACCGAGTTCAAGACCCCGAGCGGTCAGCCGTTGCACGCGATCGTCGGCACGTCGCTTCACAATCACTCGATGCCGCTGTTGCGCTACGACGTCGGCGACCTCGTCGAGCTCGCGCCGCCCGACGCGCGCTGCCCGTGCGGGCGCACGTTGCCTCTGGTGAAGGCCGTGCACGGTCGCACCGAAGACGCGGTGGTGACCGCCGATGGCCGCTGCGTCACTGCGCTGTTCGTCGTCCCCGACCTCGTCGAAGGCGTCGCCGGCGTCCAGTTCCTCCAGGAGGAGGAGTCGAGCCTGCTGATGCGCGTGGTACCGACCGCTGCCTTCGATGCGACGCAGGAGCGCCGCTTCCTCGACTCGGCGCAGCGGCTGGTCGGTCCGACCATGCGGGTTCGGCTCGATCGGGTCACGCCTGCGGGGTTGAAGCACGGTCCCACCGGCAAGGTGCCGCTGGTGCTGTCGAATGTTGCGCGCGCCCGCGCCCTGGCGAGCGGCAGCGAGACGGCCCTGTGATCGGGTCGCTTGGCTGGATCGCCATGTCGAGCCTGCTCTGCGTCGCGGGGCAGACGTTGGCCAAGCTCGGGCTCGACGGCCTCGCGATGGGCGCCGCGCCGCGCGCTTCCGATCTGCTGCGCATGGCCGGATCGGCGCGCCTGTGGGCCGGTGGGGTGCTGCTGGTGGTGGGCACGGCGCTGTGGTTCCACGCTCTTTCGCGCCTCGAGATGTCGGTCGCGCTGCCCGTCTCGAGCCTGCTGACGCTGGTGCTGTCGGTCGTGGCGGGACGACTCTGTTTCGGCGAGGCACTGGCGCCCGCGCGCATCGCTGGACTGCTGCTGGCGCTGGCGGCCGCCGCGTTGATCGCACGGCGATGAGCGAGCGCGACGCGGATCGACGCCTGCCCACGGCGTGGCGTTTCCTGCCCGTCGTCGTCGCGCTGCTCGCCGCCTCGTTCGAGCTGTTCTGGCTCGGCGGGCTCTTCTTCCCCGACAGCGCCGCGTTCTTGACCCACACCTGGCATGCGCATTTCAACCTCCGTTTCGCGACGTTCAATCCGGCCTACCCGCTGCTGCTCGACGCGCTCTGCTTCGCGGTGCCGAGTGGCGCGCGCATGGCGACCCTGGTCGTCCTTCAGCAGCTCGCGGTCGCTTCGATCCCGTGGCTCGTCCTGCGCTGCGGCGAGCAGTTGGAACGGCCGCGCATCGGCTTCGTCGCGGCGATGCTGACGGCGTTGCACGCGCCGCTCTCGCTGTTCGCGCAGAGCGCGCAGAGCGACAGCCTCTTCGCCTTCCTCATCGCGCTGACGAGCTATTGGGTCGTCCGCGCAATGACGACGCGGAGACCCGGGGCGGCGTGGCTCGCGGGGGCGCTGGCGATCGGCGCCGTCGCGCAACGCAGCTCGGGCGTGGCGCTCATCGCTGCGATCGGCGTGGCGGTGCTGCTGACCCATCCGCGCCGCGACGCACCGCTGCTCGGACGTTTCCTTTGCGGCGCGGCGCTGATGCTCGGCCTGGTGCTGACCAGGAACCGGCTCGACTTCGGCAGCTTCGCGCTCGTGAAGGGCAGTGGCATCCACCTCTTCTGCCGGGTCGCTGGACTCGAACGCGAACTCCCCGACACGCTCGAGGCGCGGCAGCTCGAAGCGCTGGGACGGGCGTCCGGCATGCCGTCCCTGTTCGTCGGCCAGGCCGGCTGGAGGCTCCACCAGTTGCTGCTGGAGCACGAACAGCTGACGCCCGAGCAGGCCGACCAACGGCTCGGCGTCGTCGCGATGCAAGCGCTCGCGGCCGATCCTTGGCGCAGCGCCCGCCTCACCGTCGACTCGATGATCACCAGCGTCGGTCGCTGCGATCCCGCGCAGTACACCATCGGCGCGACTTGGACGCTCGACGCCTTCGCGCGCTTCGAAGCGAAGAGCGCCAGCACCTGGTCGGCATCCCCGGAGCGTTTCGCGAAGGCGTTGGAACTGCTGCCGCCCTACGCGCCGCGCTCGATCGACGAGGGTCGCAGCGTGCGCTTGCTGCGAGCCTGGTCACGCCTCTCGCGCGCCTGGTGCGGCGGCTGGATCTTGATCGCCCTGTTCGCGAGTGGGCTCATCGGCCTGGTGCGTCGTGACCGCGCGCTGCTCTTCTGCGCGGGGCTGCCGTTCGCGCAGCTCGCCGCCTCCGCCATCGGCGACATCCCGTTCCCCGGCCACTTCGATCCGGTGGTGCCGATCACGTGGCTGGCGCTGCTGTTGGCGGCGACCGGCGGAAGTTCGCGAACGGGTTGAGGCGCCCGCGGCGCTACTCGTCGAGATCGTCGATGGTGGCCGCGATCGCCGCAAGTTCCGCGGCGGAGAACTCGACGACGAACGGATCGCGCTCGGCAACGGAATCGTCGGCCACGGTGAGCACCCGAGCGAACTCGACGAGGTCCGTCGGCCCCTCGTCCGCGCTCGAGGACCAGCTCACCGCCACGGTGAGCTGCACTTTCATCGCCTGATGGACCTGTACCCGCGCGAGTTCGCCGGACACGAGTTCGACCTCCTCCTGCGCTTCGGAACTCGCCGCGCAAAACAGGAGCGGCCTGTTGGACTCCGGGGCTTCGCCCTTCGCCTCCGACTTGCGCGCGACGGTGAGTTCGAAGCGATAGGAGCCGTTCGTCGGCAAGCCGCGCTCCGAGACGACGATCGACCGCGCAGGCCCCGGCACGAGTTCGACCCGCTGCGCACCCGGCCGCAAGACGACCTCCTGACGGCGCCACGCGGGCGCGAAGAGCGTCACCGACGGCGCCTCGCGCCGCCACGGCACCACGAGCGGATCGGCCGGCAACTCGTTCGACCAGTGGGTCGCAGCGCCGTCTTTCGCCCAGATCGTTCCCTCCGGAATCGGGCGGCCGGCGTCATCCACCACCGTCAACGTGGTCACCTGCCAACCGTCGCGCAGATCGATGGCCGCAAGGCGGGGGTCGGCGCACTTGCGACGACGCTCGACGAGGACGCGATCGACGCGCGCTGCGGCTCCTGCCGCGGGGCCGGCTTCGAGCGTGCCCTTCAGGGTCAGCACGACGTCCCAAGTTCCCGGGGCCAGCGGTCCGCTGTGGAAACGGCCGTCGTCTTCGACGGTCGCCTCGCCGCTGAAGAATCCAGCACCCGCGTCCCAGGTCACTTCGACCGGCACGAAGCGCACCGACAGATCGCGGCCCTCGAACCCATCCGCCAGCAGACAGCGCCCGTTCAACAACCCGCGACTCGCGATCACCAGGGTCTGGTCAAGCACCCCGCTCGTCGCGTCGCCGTGACTCGTGCCGCCGAAACACGCCTCATCGACCCGCCAGCGCAACGGCTCGCCGGGCCTCAGGAAACCGCGAACGACGAAGCGGCCGCTGTCATCGCTGATGGCTGCGGCCGGCGCGACTTCGACGACGGTGTCGCCGTTGTCCCTGAATCGAATCTGGTCGCTGAGCCGGGACGAGCGCGTGATCGAGCTTCCTGAAAAGCAGCGCACCGCGGCGCCAACCATCGGGGCGCCCGTCTCATCGCGGACGCTTCCCGCCAGCACGACTGGCACGGACGCCACGGTGATCGGTCCGGCTTCATGCCGCCACTCCCCCTTCTCGCTTCGGTCGAGCACCACGCCAAGCGGCGCTGCCGCGTCCGCTCCATCGCCGAAGAGCTCCACTCGCTCGAGCGTCGGTCGCAGGCGCAGCAACAACCGGCCTGCATCGTCGGTGACGACTCGTTCGAACGCGTCGGAGTAGCCGTCGCGGACACGCGCTAGGAACGGAGTGTCGACCAACGGCCGATTCGATGCGTCGCGCAACGTCGCGACGGTCCACTCCGAGTCCGCAACGCGCCGCAACGCGACGCGAGCGGTCGCGCCGGCGGCAGGCGCTCGCGATTCGACGCTCTGGAACACCCCGTCCGCGGTGGCGACGACCGCGGAGAAGCGGCATCCGGGTGCCACGGGCCACCATCGACCGCGACCCGCTCGGAGAGGAACGACGCACTCATCGAAATCCGGGCAGTCGATGAAATCGACAGCGTCCCAGCGGTCGCGAAGCTGAACGATGCTGACGACGCCGTCCATCTCGCTCGCGTGATCCGCTTCCTCGTCGATTTCGAAGTCGACGGTCGCGGCGGGCGGCAGCTCGAGCAGCAGCGCGCCCGCCGCCGCGACCCCACCTTCCGTGGTGAGAGGCGGCAGCTTCGCGGTGATCGACTCGTCGAACCACCCGGCCACGGCGACCTCGTCCTTTTGACCTCGCGACGAATTCCAGATCCGAAGGGCGAGACGATCGAGCGCACTCAGTTCGACGCGACCCACTGCATCGCTGACCTCGGTCCAGCCGATCCCGAAGTCGATCGCAACGCCAGCGACCGGCGCGCGCGGCGCCGCCTGCACCTGAACGAGGGTCGTCGCCGGTGCATGGAGTTGAATCCGAAGCGAGTCTCCAAGCGGCCACGGTGGGAAGAGGACGGCCACGCCGCCGTCCACCTCATCGAAGGCGAGCAACCCGGCCGTATCGGTGGGCACGACGATCGTCGCGGCGCCATCGGCTTCGACCAGAAAGCTGCGACTGCGTGCTCGCATCTCCGCGAACGGCGAACTCCTGGGCGCCGAGCGTGCCGGCGCGATCGATTGGTGCGGCGGGAGCTGCTGCACGAATTCGGCGCGGCGCGGCGCCACGATCACCGTCGCTCGCTTCGCCGGATGGCCGTCCGCGGCCACCACCTCGACGCGAACTTCGCCGACGCCCGGCGCGATCGACTCAGAGCCGGCAAGGAATGGCGAGCACGCGACGAACGCGAGGAGTCCAACCGCCAGCGAACGGAACTTCCGCGGACGGTTGACTCGCATCGCTCACCCCTTCGACAACGCTCCGCGCGCCTCCGCGACCGGTGCGAAGTCCGGCTCGCTGCTCGGACGCAGGTAGTAGGTGAGGGTGGCCAGCGGCAACGGATCGGGAGCCGACGGAGGTGGACCGGAGCTCGCGGTTGCCGGGAGCGGGGGCGCCGCCGCTTCGTCGATCGCCGCGAAGAACTTGTAGTCGTGCGCCTCGCGGCCCTTGGCGACGACGAGGGCGCGTGCGGCGGCTCGGTAGTCCGTGGCAGCCGCCGAGCGCGCGGCAACGCGGTCGGCGGCCGTCGTCGTCGTGCCCCGCTCGCCGCTCAGCGCACCGACGAGTTGCACGGCGAGCGCGCGACGATCGATGCGACCGTGGTCGGAGAGCAGCTCCGCAGCGGAGGCCGTGGGCGGCGCGGCGGCGGCCGCCTCGCGCTCGATCGCATCCAGCGACGAGGCGTCGCCATCCTGCTTCGCACCGCCGAACGCCTTGCGCCAGAGCGGGCACCAGGAGGCGGCCTGGAACAGCGCCACGAGCTGCAGCTCGCGATCGCGGGTGCGCGCGGCAAGCTCTCGCAGCGCGCGCGCGGACGTCGTGGCGTGCACCGCCAGCAGCCCCGGATTCTCGAGCAGCAGTTCGAGGCCGACGCGCTCCACCGCTGCGAAGCCTCGCTCGATCGACTCGGCGGTGGGCAGAGCCGCCACGTAGGCTGAGATCGCGCCGAGCGCGCTGCCGCTCGACTCGCCCATCGTCGCGCGCGTGAAGCGTGGCGCGTCGAGCGCGGCAGGGTCCGCAGGGGAGCGCGTCGCGCGATCCGGTTCCGTGGCGAGTTGGCGCCGAGCAAGAGCGCGGCTGTCGGCGAACGGAGCGGTCGTCGAAGTGGCGCCCGCCAGCACGAATCCGTGGACGAGCGAGCGCAGCAGCGGCTCGGCGTACTTCCAACCGATCGTGTCGAGCAGGCGGAACGCGGCCGTGCCGAAGATCGGATGGTGGCCGACATCGGCGAAGTCGCGCATGGTCCATGGAAGCAGCGCGGCGATCAGGATCGCGCGCGAGCCGTTGCGCACCAGCGCCGTGATCGCGGCGTCGGCGGCGTCGAGGTCGAATTCGTCGAGCGCGCGGGAGAGCTGCGAACCGGCGTCCGCCTCGCTCGGCAGCGCGGTCGGCGCCGCCGGCAGCGACCACGGCGAACGAGTCGCCATCGCGGTCTGAGCGCGTTTGTAGACGGTCAGCGCGTAGAGGAACGGGAGCGGTTGTTCCGCGGGCGGGAGCGCGCAGGCGACGGTCCACACCGCGGGCAATTGCAGGACGCAGTGGAATTGGAAGCCGACCGGGCGCGGGCGGACGTCTTCGAGGCCGGCCAGCAGCGTCGCCGCGCCAAGCTGCTCGATCGGCAGGCCGGCGCGCAGCCGCGCAACGGCCGCGAGGACGATGGCGTCGGCCGGTGTCTCGCGGACGAAGCGGACCAGCTCGACGAGCTCTCCCGTCGGGCCGTGAGTCGGGCGCGCGGCGAGTTGCGCGGGAGTGAGCGCGGCCGCTGCGGCACCGATCGCGTCCGTGAGGAACGCCCCGCACGCGAGCGATCCGGTCGCGACCGTTCCCAGGAAGTCCCGCCGTGTTGGCTCGACCATGGCACGAGAATACGCTCCCGTCGCCCGCCGCCGCTCCCATCACGAGCGCCGCGCGCCCCCCTCGATCGCTGCATTCACCTTCGGTGGCGGGGAGTTTTCCACCAACCACACGCGCTTCGCGCGCTGTCGTTGCGGATCCTCCGGAGTAGCTCGGGGGGACCTCCACTCGACGGGCGAACGCTAGCCCGTCTTATTCATGAAACCCCTGCTGCGGCTCGGTCTGCCGACTCCGTACTTCGTCGAGAAAGCGCGCTTCTTCCTCAGCGGGTCAGCAAACCCGCATCGTCGAAGTCGCACTTCCCCTCCTCGTCCAGAGCCGACATCCCGTCGCCTCGCAA
>JANNXA010000032.1:0-16277 GCA_031409275.1 Planctomycetota bacterium | reverse complement strand
TCGACTGCGATCTCGCCTGCCGTGAAGTCGTAGGCCCCGCTGCGACCGTCATTGACGTAGTACGAAGTGATGCTGGTTTGCCCGCGAATCGAATGAGTCGACGCGACGCTCAGCAGCAACGCGACGAGCAGCGGCCACCAGGCGCCCGGCCTCGCCCGCGAATCAGCTTCGTGTCGAAGTGCGCCCCCCCCGCACTCTTTTGCTGCGGCTCGACGATTCCGCCGACTAGGGCAGCGCTCGACAACACGTCGGCCACTGCCTGATTCGTCCTCATCGCTCGCCCTCCTTCGCGGCGCGATCCGCCGCGTCTACCCCTGATGAGAGCCTGCTCCCTCGATCCGCTGCTTCGCAAGGTTGAGCATCCCGCTGCGTTCCGACCGTCGGTAGCGCTGCGGGTCGATCCGGCGAGGCTCATGAGTAGCGCGGTGTTGCAGGGCGTCAAGGCGTTGTCCGGCCGATCGTCACGTTCGCCCGAAAGCCTCTTCCGACGTCGTGAACGTCTCAAGCGATGCAGGCTGCCGCTTTGCCCCGCGCGTTCCGCGGTCCTAGTGCAATTGGCGCCTGCGTTCGCGCCGAGCGCAATCCGCGCGACCTCGCGCGCTCCCCCTCAGCCGCTCTGCGGAGGGAACCCCGCGACGATCTCGTCGCGGTTGGCGTGGCACACGTTCAAGGCGTGGACCCGCGTCAATCGCGTCAACGTCGCGCGGCCTTTGAAGTCCGCCTCGAAGCGCGCGAGGTGTTGCATGAACGCGTCGATCCGCGGCTTGGCTGGCCCAGGTTTGCGCGAGTACTCCTGCAGATTGCGCCGCATCATCGGCCACTCGTAGGCCGCGTCGAAGAGGTCCTCGAGCGCCACGAAGAGCCGCGCCGTCCTGAACCAGAACGGCGACCACGCGAGCTCGACGCGCCGCAACGCGAACTCTGCGAAGAGGAAGAAGTAGGCACCGTCCGGTTCGGTGTTGAGCGGTGTGGGCCATCCGCCAAGCGGTGTTGGCGCAAGCGTCGCCAGAGCGCCCGAACCAAACGCCGCGAACGCCGCGACGAACGCTCGCCACGGCGCGCCGTCGTTGGGGGCGGCGTGCACTCCCGGAAAACCGTGTTCGAAGATCCGTTCGAGGTACTTGGCCATCCGCAGCAGCGCTTGCGGATGGCTGGCGCACGGCAGCGGCGGCCGCTCGTCGATCGGCTCCGGCAGCGGCGGCGTGAGCTCCATCCCGCGAACCATGCGCTCAGCACGAGAGACCGCCTGCTTGGAGAGCATCAACGCCATCTCGAAGAACGCGGTCGGCCGCGAAAAGGGCAGCGTCGGCCGGACGGTCGCGAAGAGTCGTCGCGTCGGTGGGCGCAGCGACGCGACGAAGCCCGGGTCGTCGAGCAGCGCCAGCAACTCGGAACTGGTCCAGGCGTCGAACTGGAGGAAGAAGCGGCGGGCGCGATCGGACGGTTTCAGCGCCGCCGCCCGCGCATTGAACATCGCCTTCCACTCGGTCGGGCTCGTCGGGCGGCGTGGCGGCGGACTCGGCTGGGGCGCCGACCCCGCCGACGCCGCCGAGTCCGGCGGCACCTCGTCAGCGAACACCGCGGCCACCCTTCTTGCTGATCGTCTTGCGGACCGTCTTGCTGGCCTTCTTGCTGGCCTTCTTCTTCGGAGCCTTCTTCGCGACCTTCTTCGTGCTCTTCTTGGAAACGCGCTTCTTGCCGGTCGACTTCGCCGCGGGGTTCTGGCTCGCTTTCGCACTCGACGGCTTCATCGCCAGCTTCGCCGCCGACGTCGACGCCGAAAGCTCGGGGCAGGTGATCGGCAGCGCGCGCAGCTCGAGCTGGATCCAGACGGTGCCGTTCGCGTCCGACACCGTGGAAACACACACCGCACCGTTCGTGTCGATGGGATGGAGGTAGTAGTCGCCCGGAATGATGATCCAGATCGGGCCGATCGGTTTCGATTCGTTGACCACGAAGCCCTTCACCGGCGAGTTCGGCAGGAGGGCGGCCACCAGCGCATTCGCCGCCTTGCGCAGCTCGCGGCGCACGTCGTTGGCGAGCGCGTGGACCTCGAGCGGCTGGCCGTCGAGACGCGCCTCGACGAGCTGCAGCTCACTCATCGGGATCTCGCGAATCGACACCGATCCATCGAAGGTCGGGCGTTGCGACGTCGTCACCAGGCTGGCTTCCAACTGGAAACAACGCTTGGGCAGGTCGGACATGCGTTCTCCCTCTCTGAACGAGTCGGCTCAGGGCTTTGCGGCCGCGCTCCGTGCGCAGCGCAATCCCGTGTGGTCATTGACGTCAGCGGCACCGATTCCAACGCGCACATGCGACGCGAGCGTCATCGACGACGCCATCGCATCCCAGCCACCCCCAAGCACCTGGCGATCGAAGCGCTTCGGCTCCAAACGCCCTTCGACCTCTTCGAGCAGGAGCGTCGACGACCACTCGGCAACGTTGCCGAAGGCGTGGAAGAGCTGCTCGGGACCGTGGCGGTAGCCGTCCGCGCGAGTCGGCACCGCGTAGCGCAGGTAGTTGCGGTAGTAGGCGCGATGGAGGTCGGTGGGTGTCGGCTTCGGTGCCGACAGATCGGACGGAATCAGGTACCAAAGCGGCTGATCGACGTTGCAGGCGCCGGCGTCCTCGCGGCGCTCGAGCCCCTCCCACGGCAGGTAGAGCCCCGCCGCGCCGCGCTGCGCCCGTTCGAGCTCGACGTGGGTCGGCAGTCGCTTGCCGTACCACTCGGCGACCGCCGTCGCTTCGGCATACGTGAGCCCGACCACCGGCAGGTCGAGCCAGCGCTCGCGCCAGCCGTCCGCATCGGGCCCGTCGCCAAACGGCAGCTCCCGCCAGTCGCGGCCACCGTAGCCGAGATGACTCCAGTGAATCGGCGGCGGCGCCTGCGCGCCCTCGAGGTAGGCGACGAACTCCCGGTTCGAAAGCTCCGCTTCGTCGATCCAGAAGGTCTCGAACGGGGCGGAGGCGGCGGTCTGCGAGCACCCGAGCGACGAGTCGGCGTTGCGTCGGAACTCGAACGTCCCGCCCTCGATGCGGCGCATCGCGACCGGCGCGGCCAGCACACGCGCCACCAGCCGACAAGTCGTGACGCTGGGGACGAGATCGCGGACCAGCTCGGCAAAGCCCCACTCAGGTACTTCGACGACGAAGCGCCAATGGCCAGGAGGCACGGCCGCGTCGTCGATCGGCAGCGGCCCCATGTCGATGGCGGAGCCGACCGTCTCCGTGAGGTCGTCGATCGGCCGCCGCCACGCACGTGCCTGACCGGCGAGCGGCGCGGCCGCGAGCGTCTCCGCGGCAAGGCTCAGTGTCACTCGCGGGAAGCTGTTCTCGACCGCGGCCGCCGCGACGACTTCGACGTCGTCGGGAAAGATCGTCGCCAGGTCACCCAGCCGCCGCAGCGCCTCACCGATTTGAAGCGACGAGAAGGACGCCCTGAACTCGCGGTCTTGACCCTTCCAGCGCTGATGATCGGCCTTGCCGCCCGCCAGGAGCGCCCGGCCGCGCTCCAGCTCGAAAGAGCGATGGACCTCGAGGCGCCGGCGCAGCTGGTCCGCGAGCTGCCGACCCGAAGCCCCGAGGTCCACACTTCCTTGGTCCATTTCGACGAGGGCACGGCGTGCGGCAGCGCCCGGCTCCGGCAGTCCACTCCAATCGCGCAGATCGAGGGCGACCTGGAACTGCTGCAGCCACGCGTCGATCCGCCGTTGGCGATGGCTCCAACGGCTGCCCCCGATTCCTCCCGCGAGCGCGAGCGCGAGCAGCGCGACCGCGGCGCCGGCGAACAGGGCGCGGTGCTTTCCGACGAAGCGCCCGGCTCGCCGGTGCAGCGGCAACGGCTTCGCGGCGATCGCTTCGCGATCGATGAAGCGCTGCAGGTCGTCGCGAAACGCCGCGGCGCTCTGGTATCGATCGAAAAGACGGCGCGCCATCGCCGTCTCGCAGATGGTGGCAAGGTCGCGCGGGACGCGCGGCGCGACCTTGCGCAGCGAGCGCGGCTCGTGGTGCGTGATGCTCCACCAGATCTCGGCGGAGGTCTTGCCGTTGAACGGCCGCCGCAAGGTCAGCAATTCGTACAGCACCACGCCGAGCGAGTAGATGTCCGTGCGTTCGTCGACTCGGTGCGCGCGACGGCGCACCTGCTCGGGGCTCATGTAGTGCGCGGTGCCGAGCTGCTCGCCGCTCTTGGTCAAGCGATCGCTGACCTCGTCGCGCGCGAGGCCGAAGTCGACGATGCGAATCGTGCCCGCGCGATCGAGCAGCAGGTTGCTCGGCTTGATGTCGCGATGGACGACGCCGGCCGCGTGGGCGCACACCAGCCCATCGGCCGCCTGCACCATCAGCGCCGCGACCGCGCCGAGGAACTCCTTCGAATCGAACGGGAGCAGGCCCGGGCGACCGCCGCGCGCCTCGCGTTCACCGCGAAGGCGCTTGATCTCCGCGGAAAGGTCGACGCCGTCGACCAGCTCCATCGCGAACCAGTGCACGTCGCCGTCCTGGCCGACGGCATGGATCTCGACGAGGTTCTTGTGATGGAGCCGTCCCGCGATCTGCGACTCGCGTTCGAACCGGGCGACCTGGTTCGGACTCGAAAGCGTCTGGAATGGCAGCACCTTCACGGCGACGTCGCGCCGGAGCGAGAGCTGGCGCGCCTTGTAGACCAGCCCCATGCCGCCCGCGCCGATCCGTTCCACCAGCTCGAAGTCGCCGAGCTTGCGACCGATCCACAAGTCGGGACCACTCGGCGGCGCGTGCGGCCCGCTACCCGGGGGGTCGATGAAGTTCGACCCTGCGCGAGCGCGCAGCATCGAGAGCACGAGGTCGACGAGCTCGATGTCGTCCGCCGCCTCGTTGGCGAGGAACAACGGCCATTCCGACTCGGGCAGCGCTTTCGCGCGCTCGAACAGCGCCTCGACCCGAGCCCAGCGTTCCGGATTCATCCGACTTCGGTCCGCAGCCACGCGCGCGCCGCTTCCCAGCGCCGCTCGAAGGTGCGCTTCGTCATGCCCAGGAGCTTTGCCGCCTCCTCCACGCTCGCGCCGCCGAAGAAGCGCAGTTCGACCGCCTGCGCCATCTCGGGGTTGAACTCGGCCATCTTCGTCAGCGCAAGGTCGAGCGCCTCGAGGTCGATGGCGCGATCCTCGTAGCTGTCCAGCAGCTCCTCGACCGCCACGCGCACGCCATCGGCTTGCCGCTTCTGGCGGCCGCGCTTGCGGGCGTAGTCGATCAGCACATGCCGCATCGCACGCGCGGCGGCGGCCAGGAAATGGGCGCGATCCTTCCAGCCGCCGACGCCCGCGTGGACGAGGCGCATGTAGACCTCATGCACGATCGCGGTCGCCCGCAGCGTCTCGTGGCGGCCGTGACGGCCGGCGAGCTTGCCCGCGCGGGCGCGCAGCTCGTCGTAGAGGAGCGTGAAGAGCTGTGCGCGGGCCTCTTCGTCGCCGCGATCGAACGCGGCCAGTAGCTCCCTCACTGCGTCGTCGTCGGACGCCATCGCCGTCGCTCTCCGAATCGCGGCATGCGCGACGTCCAACGTTGGCTCGACGTCGAGGTAGTGGCAAGGCTGCAGGGCCGAAAGACCGATGGTCACACGCGCCTGAACGACATCCGGCGCAGCATCCGCCAATCCCACGTTGCCGATGCCATCGACGCTACAGTGGCCCCGGCGCCCCGACGCGATCAGGCGAACGGAACGCGCACGAGGATGGCGGCGCCGCGCCAAACCCACGGGGATCAACATGCTCGACCAGACCGCGCTCACCGCAACCTACCGCGACCACGTGGCGTGGCTCGGGCGCGAGTACGGGCGCGTGCTGAGCGAGGCGGGCTTCGACGGCGTCGTGATCCACTCGGGAGCCCCGAAGTCGCGCAGCCTCTTCGATGACCAGTTCTTCGCGCTGCGCCCCGTCCCTCACTTCCACCACTGGCTGCCGCTCGAGACCAGCCGTTCCGCGCTGCTGATCGAGGCGGGCAAGAAGCCGACACTCTTCTGGTTCAACGTCGTCGACTTCTGGGAGCAGGCCAAGGCGCCGGAGTCGGACCACTTCTGGCCGTCGTTCGACGTGCGCGAAGTGAAAGACCCGGCGCGGATCCGCGAGCTGCTGCCCGCCGGGCGTCGCCTCGCGTTCATCGGGGAGGAGCGCGGGGACTGCTCGCTGTGGGGCCTGCCCGATGCGGCCTTCAACGCGCGCGAACTCCTGACGCGGCTCGACGCGTTGCGCGTGAAGAAGACGCCCTACGAAACGCTCTGCCTGCGCGAAGCGAACCTGCGCGCCGCCGCGGGCCACCGCGCCGTGCTCGACGCCTTCCGCGGCGGCGAATGCAGCGAGTTCGAGCTGCACCTCGCCTACCTGCGCGCCACCAGCCAGGACGACCCGGAGACGCCCTACAAGAACATCGTGGCGCTGGGCAAGAACGCGGCGACCCTCCATCACGTCGGCTACGGCCGCGCGAAGAGCCGCGCGCAGACCCTGCTGCTCGATGCCGGCGCCAAGTGCCTCGGCTACGACAGCGATATCACGCGCACCGCGGTCAAGGGTCGCGGCGCGGCGGCGGCCGCTTTCGGCCAGCTCGCCACCGGTCTCGAAACGTTGCAACAGCGGCTGTGCCAGGCCGCGACCATCGGGCGCCCCTACGAGGATCTGCACGAGCAGGCGCACGAGTTGCTGGCGCCGCTGCTGCGCGAAGTCGGGATCGCCAAGTCGAGCGCAGCCGAGCTCGTCGCCAACGGCACCACTCGCAAGTTCCTGCCGCACGGACTCGGCCACTCGCTCGGTCTGCAGACCCACGACGTCGGCTGCCGCAACGTGCAGCCGAAGACGAACAACCCGTTCCTGCGCAACACGACGCGGATCGAGGAGGGCCAGGTCTTCACGATCGAGCCCGGCGTCTACTTCATCGACTCGATGCTGACCGAGCTGCGCGCGAGCCCGGCCGGCGCCGCCATCGACTGGAAGCTGGTCGAGGCGCTGACGCCGTTCGGCGGCGTGCGCATCGAGGATGACCTCGTGGTGCGCGCGAAGGGCTGCGAGAACTTGACGCGCGACTACTTGCCGGACGCGCCGGAGCTGATCGCCGGCTGAGGCGGAGCGGGCAGCTGCGTCGCTTCGTCGAGCGGCAGCTCGAAGCGTTTCATCAGTTGCCACAGCTGCTGCGCATTCGCGACGTCGCCTGCGGCGACGGCATCGGACCACGCCGCGACAAGGTGACCGAGGACGAGGCCGGCCGGCAGGCCGACCACGATGCGCGCGTTGCCGAGCGTGACGAAGCGGCGCGGGTCGGGCGGCAGGAAGTCGATCATCGCGCGTCGCACTTCGCGCAACGCCGTGTACGCACCGAAGCGTTCGCTGACGGCGAGGTCGTGGGCGAGAAACGCCAGCAACTCGGCGTAGCGCGGGCGGATGCGCGGGTCGACCTCCTCGAAGTCGGGCAGCCTCGGCTTCAGCCACTCCCACTCCCGCGCGCCGCGCAGCGACACCTCGTGGCCGCGCCCCGACGCCGCCGCGAGGTCGACGCGCAACTTCACGGAGCCCGCGTGCGTCCCCCATTCGCGTTCGAGCTCCGCGTAGTCCGCAAGCGACTGCGAGGCTGGCGAGAGCTCCGGCTCGAAGGTCCCGTCGCCCCGCGGCAGCGCGTGGACCATCTCGGTCGCGACGACATGGTCGGGCAGGAACGGCGCGTCGCACTCGAACGTCGAGGTGCCGGCCGGAACGAAACGGCGCTCGTAGAAGGCGTCGAGCGGCGCGGCATCCGGACGCGATCGCACCAGCGCGATCTGGACCGCTGCTGCGCGCGCCGCCGTCACCTCGACGCGCAGCCGCAGCGGCGCCGCCTGCGCCACCGCCACCGTCGCGCGCGGCTCGATCGGCAGCGCGGCGCTTTCCTCGGCTGCAGCGAACGCATCGCCGAAGAAGCGGCGCAGCTGATCGCGGTACTCCCACTCGTCGACCTGCAACGAATCGGGCGAATGGCCGGTCTGCGCGAGGATCCAGGTGCGCGTGTGGTCGGGTCGTTGCGCGAGCAGGCGCAGCGTCGCCATCGGCGTCAGCAGCCAGTCGGCGTCGCCATGCAGCAGGAAGAGCGGCCCGCCGTAGCGCTTCGCGTTGGCGCGCGGATCGATCTGCGGCAGCACCAGCGCCTTCAACGCGGTCAGCGCCACTCGCGCCGTCATCGACTCGGGCGAGCCCGTTGCCGCGGCCAACTGCTCTTCAGGAAAGAAAACGTCCTCGACCGCGCACCCGGCCGGCTGCGTCGTCGCCGCGAGCTGCAACGCCAGCACCGAGCCGAGCGAGATACCAAGCAGACCGATCTGATCGGGTCGACGCCCTTTCGTCTCGGTGACGAAGCGCCACGCCGATTGCGCATCGCCTGGCAGCGACAACAGCGACGCCGTTCCCTCGCTCGCGCCATAACCCTGGTAGTCGAAGAGCAGGACGTCGCAGCCGCCGCCCTGGAGGATCGCGGCATACGGCGCAAACCAGCTGCAGTTGCCGGTGTTGCCCATGCAGACCAGGACGGTGCGGTCGCTCGCCGTCGACTCGTACCAGAGGCCGCGCAGCACGCTGCCGCTGGCGTTCTCGAAGTTCACCGTCGTCGGCTGCAGCGCTGCGAACTCGGCGTCGGCAAGCTCGAAGTCGCTCGGGAAGAGCAGCATCCGGCTGATCGGGTCCATCGAAGCGTTGCGTTCGACGGACTGGCAAGGCGCGAGGAGCGCCCCGAGAAGAACGTCGAAGATCGAGGGAATCGCGCGCATTCGCAGCTCCGAGAAGCAACGCGCGCCCGTCATAGCGGCCGCAAGCGCCTCAGCGTGCGGTGGCGGCCTTCGCCTTGGCGAGCTGCGGCTCGAGGCAGAGCGCGGCGTGGAGCGACTGCACGGCGCGGGCGGTGTCGGCCTCGTTGACGACGATGCCGACGTTGGTCCGGCGCGCGCCCATCGACACCATGCGCAACGCGATGCCTTCGCGGGCGAGCGTCGAGAAGAGCGTGCCAAGGGTCTCGGGCGATTCGCCAACGGCGTGGCCGACGACCGCGACGGCGGCGACCTGCCGATCGATGGTCACCTCGCCGAGCTGCTGCAGCTCGGCTAGCAGCGCGGGCAGGCGGCGGCGATCGTCCTCGACCGTCGCGGAGACCGAGATCTCGGTGGTCGCGATCATGTCGAGCGCCACTTCGTGGCGAGCGGCGGCGTCGAAGATGCGCGCCATGTAGCCGTGCGCGCCGAGCATGCGTGGCGTCACGATGTTCACGAGGCAGATGCCGCGCTTTTGGACGACGGTGCGCACGACCGGTCGCGACGACGACACCTCGCGCCAGATCACGGTGTTGGGACCGTTGGGATTGCGCGTGTCGAGCACGCGGACCGGGATGTCCGCTTCGACGGCCGGCTGCAGCGTCGCCGGATGGAGCACCTTGCCGCCGCAGAAGGCGATCTCGGCCGCTTCGTCGTAGGTCATCGATTCGATCGGGCGCGCATCAGGGACGAGGCGCGGATCGGCCGTCATCACCCCGGGAACGTCGGTCCAGATCTGGATCTCGCTGGCGTGCAACGCGCGGCCGAACAGCGAGGCGCTGTAGTCGGAGCCGTTGCGGCCGATGGTGGTGATCGAGCCGGTCGCATCCTTGGCGATGAAGCCGGTGACCACGCACACCGCATCGCGCTTGGCGAGCTGAGCCTCGATCGCGGCGTAGCTCTCCGGCAGCGGACGGGCGCGCTGGTAGCGCGAGTCGGTGCGCAGGCCGGCGTCGTACGCCATCACGGCCTCCGCTCCGACTCCGGCGTGGCGCAATGCCGCGGCGATGGTCTGCACGGAAAGGCGCTCGCCGAAACTTGCCACATGGTCGAGCAGGCGCGGCGTCGATTCGGCGACCAGCGAGATGCCGCGCAGCAGATCGCCGAGCTCCTGGAACAGTCCGTCGTGTTCCGGCACCTTGACGCCGAGCTCATCGCAGATCTTCTGGTGGCGCTCGCGAAGAGGAGTGAGGTCGTGTTTGCCCGCGACCGCCTTCTGCGCCTGTTCGAGCAGTGCGTCGGTGACGCCGGAGTGGGCCGACACGACCACACATGGCCGATCGGCGAGCCGCGCTCGCACCAACTCGACGACGCGACCGATGTTCGCCGCGTCGCCCACCGAGGTGCCACCGAACTTCATGACGATCATGGTCGTCGCATGCGGCGAGCGCGCGCGAGCGGCGCTGCCGGCTCCTATGCCGGGAGGGGGCGGGCCAATGCGGCGGCGCCGGGACTCCCGAAGCGGCGGGAGTCTACGTCCCGGAAGCGGCCGCCGGGAGGAGGAGCATCACCGCGGTCGCTTCGACGGCTGGCGCTTCGTTGGAGCCCGCGGCGGCGCCATGCGCGAGGGCGGTGCCTCGAGGCCGAGGCGGGCGAGCAACCGCTTCGGCGCGATGCGGCGGTAACTCTCCAGCACGTAGCCGCGCACCTCGTCCCAATCGACACTGCCGCCGACGTCGAGCTCGACCCAGCCATGTTTTCCGACGTACGGCGCGATCCGGACACGCGAGTCGCTACGCACCAGCTCGGCGGCGTGCGCCTTGTCGAGCTTGAAGCCGATGGTCAGCCGACCGGCCTCGTCGTTGCAGCCGAGGAAGATCTTCTCGCCGACCCGGAAGTGCGGCGTTCCCCAGGTCATCGTGACCTTGGTGTCGGGCAGGGCGCGGCAGATCTCGCGCAATCGCATGACCAGGTCGTCGAAACGGGGCATCGCAGGCTCCGGCGATCGCGGCGTGCCGCCGCACTCGAAAGAGAGGCGCGACGATGGTACGTGCCACCGCGACGGCGGTGCCGGTCGTCGGCTCCGTTGGCGCATCATGCGGCAGCGTGCCGACGCTCGGCGGCGCCATGAGCGGGAGATGGTCCCATGAAACGCGCTCGTCGAGGTTTCGCGGCCACGCGCCACGCAGCGCTGCTGCTAGCGACCGGGGTGGCGGTGGTGTTGGCGGGGGCCGGAGATGCCCGCGCCGCCCTGAGTCCTCCGCAGGGCAAGAGCGCCGCGGCCAAGGAGCGCGCCGCGGCGGCGAAGGAGGTCGAGCTGATCGAACAGCTCGCCTCCCGTGACGCCGCCACGCGAGCGCGCGCCGTGCACGATCTCGGCCGACTGACGGAACCGTCGACGAACGCCCTCGACGCGCTCGCCACCGCCGTGGCCGATCCCGAGGAGGAGGTCCGCTTCGGCGCCATCGCGGCGCTCGACCACCTCGGCCTGCCCCACGCAACGGTCCGTGCGTCGCTCTTCGCCGCGCTGCGCGACCGCTCCGCGCGAGTGCGACGGATGGCGGCGGCGGCGCTGCGGCGCAACCCGGGCGCGGCGCGCGACGGCATGGAGGCGGTGGCGGCGGCGGCTCGCGAGGAGCGCGACGACGGAGCAGCGGCAGCGCTGCTGCAACTGCTCGGCGAGTGGCGACCGGAGACGCTCGCGACGCTCCTCCCGTTCCTCGACAGCGAACGGCCCCGCGTCCGGCAGACGGCGGCTGAGGAGCTCGCCCGATTCGGGCTGGTCGCGAAGGAGGCGTTGATGGCCGCGACTCGCCACGCGGATGACGAGGTCGCTGCGAGCGCACTTTGGGGACTGCAGCGTTGCGCCGTCGAGGCTCCCGAGGTCTGGCCGGTGCTGGCCGAGTGCGCCCGTTCGCCGCGCCAACGGGTCCGGCGCGTCGCGTTCAACGTCCTCTCCTGGCTCGACCGCGCCGCCGCGCAATCGATGGCGCTGCTGGTCGAGATCGCCGGTGACGCGACGCTCCCGCTCGAGTCGCGCGTCGGTGCGGTCGAGGCGGCCAAGGAGTTCGAGTGGGAGGGGCACGCGGCGCTTCCCACCCTGCTCCGACTGCTGGCCGAACCGTCCGAGCCCGCGGCGCTGCGCGAAGCCGTCGCGGCCACTCTGGCGGACTTCAACGACGATTCGGAACGGGTCCGAGCCGCGCTGCTGCAAGTCGCGCAACTCGAGGACGAGCTGCTGCCGATCCGCATCGCCGCTTTGCGCGCCACCCGCGGTCATCCGTTCCGTGGACGCGACGCCACCGAGCCCTTGCTGCGACTCGCCCGCGCCAAGGAGCCGCTGCTGCGTGCCGCGGCGATCCGCGCGATCGGGGCCGCCGAAGACGACGCGGAGGAACCGCTCAGCGAGGCGCTGCAGAAGGCCGCGAGTGATCGCAGCCCCGAAGTGCGACTCGCCGCGCTTCAGACCTTGCGCGAGCATGACCTCGCGCCGACGGCGGCGCTGCCGCTGCTGGCCGCCGGCGCTCGCGATGACGACCTCGCGGTGCGATGCGCGGCGCTCGACGCGATGGCGAAGCTCGACCGCCTGCCCGCCGATCTGCGGGCGCCGGTGCAGAAGGCCCTGAAGGACCGCGAGGCGCGCGTCCGCGTCGCGGCGGCGACCGTCCTCACGGCCCACCCGTCCGCCGCTGAGGCGGCCTTGTCGACGCTGCAGCAGATGGTGACGAAAGAGGATGACCCGAACGTGCGCGCCGAGGTGGTCCTGGCGCTCGGCAAAGTCGGGCCGTCCGCACGTGGCGCGACGCGCGCGCTCGAGCTGCTGGTGAGCGACGACACCACGTCGATCGATCTCGCCACGAACAGCGCGCTGGCGCTGCTGCGCATCCATCAGGGCCAGTCGGAGCCGGCTCGAGCGCGGCTGCTGCGCGAGCTCGAAGCGCCTGACGCGATCCATCGCGAGTGGGCGCTCGGCCAACTCAATGATCGCCTCGACGACGCACTCGAGGAGGCGGAGCGACTCTCCTGGCTCGCGCCGGCGACGCGGGCGCTCGACGACGTCGACGGCTCGGTTCGACAGTGGGCGTGCTGGCTGATCGAGCGCATCGATCGAAGCTCCGCGGCGGCATTGTCGCGACTGACGGAGCGGCTCCACGACGACGATCCGGAGGTGCGCGCGGCGGCGATCGGCGCCTTCGCGGCGATCGCGGCCCCCGAGCCGGCGACCGTGGTGACCCTCTCGGAGCAGCTGCGCGATCCCGACCGTCGGGTGCGTGACGAGGCGCTCGACGCCGTCGAAGCGCTCGCCGCCCACGGCGAGCCGGCGATCGCCGCCATCGAGGCGATGCTGGTCGGCGAGCCCTCTCCCGCGCTGGCGAAGAAGGCGCGGTCGGTGCTGGCGAAGGTGCGCGGCGCGCAGTAGCCGCCGGCTGGTACCGCCTCCCGCTCAGCCCTTCTCCGGCACCATCACGAACTTGCCGCCATTCTGCTCGGCCATCCGCTGCAGCATCTGGATGTCGACGCCCTTGGTGCCGAACGCGATGACGTGTGTGCGGATGCGGGCATAGCGGTTCAGCGCGGTGTACCACTCGAGCAGCGTGTCGGCGTCGGTGATCTCGCCTTGCGTCGGCATGCCGTCGGTGAGGAAGGTCAGCGTGTCAGGGGTTGCCTCGAAGTTGGCCTGCCACTCGTTGCTGTTCTCGTCGAGGTTGAGCGCCGCGCGCAGACCTCCGTAGTAATTGGTCTCCCCGACGGGCGGCAACGACTGCAGCCAGTTCTTCGCCGCCTCCACGTTGCCGGGCGAAGCCGCGACCGGCGTCTTGTCGTACGACTTGATGCCGGTGTTGAAGACGATGATCGAGAAGTGGGCGCGCGAGCTGAGGTTGGTCAGCGTCTGTGCGATCTCCTCCTTGCAGATCTGCAGCTTGGTCGAGCCGGAGTAGTCGCGCGACAACGACTTGGTCGCCTTCGGATCGGGCTCGAAGTTCGAGTCCATCGACAACGAGGTGTCGAGGACGAAGCCGATCCGGTTCGAGTAGATCGAGATGCCGTAGTAGCGCGGCGCGGTCGCGTAGCGGTCGGCCGCCTCCTTGGCCGGAGTCTTCGGCCGCTCGGGCAGGCCGCCGCCGCGCGCGGCCTTCTCCCGCTCCCACCACTTCTTCCACTCGGCGACGAACTGCCCCTGGTCGTAGCGGCAGATCTTCTTCAGCGCGTCGTGGATCTCCTCGTGGACGTGGCCCTGCTCGACTTCCATGCGGGCGATCAGCGCGTCGACCGCCTTCATGCTGCCGATCTCGCCAAGCGACTGGCACGCGGCGACGCGCAGCTGCCACGGCTCGGCGGCGAGGTTCTTCGCGACCTCGGGGATCGACTCCTCCGCCTCGGTCCCCAACATCCCCAGCGCATCCATCGCGGCGAGCTGCGCCTTCTGCGCGGAGTCGGTGGCGACCATCTTCGCCAGCGCGCCGATCGACACCGTGTCGTTCATGCGGCCGCACGCGATGGCCGCTTCGGCGCGCGCGAGCCAGTTGCGGTCGCCAGCGAACATCGCGCGCAGCTTCTCGAGCGCCGCGACGACCCTGAACTTGCCGCAGGCGCGCGCCGAGTAGGCGCGGACGATCGCTTCGGCGTGGACGAGCCCGTACTCGTCGATCCGGGCGACGCACTCCGTCTCCTTCATCTTGAGCAGCGAGACCATGACCGATTCGCGCACCAGCTCGCTGTCCTTGCTCAGCAGATCGAGCAGCGTGTCGACCGTCGCCGGATCGTCCACCGTGCCGAGCGCGCGAATGCGTGCCGCCAACGCGGGCAATTCGAGCTCGCTCTTCAGCCCTTTGCGCTCGCGCGAGCCCGGGGTCTCGTTGGTGGCGAGGACGCCCTCCTCGACCTTCTTCGGGTCCATCGTGCGGCGCTTGCCGGTCAACCGCTCGCGCCAGCGCTGATCGAAGATCTCCGGCGTGCATTCGAGGTGCTTCATGAAGGAGTCGCGCACCTCCTTCTGCTGGCGCAGGTCGGCCAGCATCGCGACGAACGGCTCGCGCCACTCCTCGAGGCAGAGGTCGAGGTAGCTCCAGGAGCGCTGGTGATCTTCGTAGGTCAGCTGGCCGATGGCCGTCTTGCCGAAGAGCTTCTCGATCGAATCGAGCTTGGCGCGTCCCGCCATCTTCGCGCAGTCCGCCTCCCACCCCTTGCCGCTGCCCGACACCGGTTGCCCTTCGTCGGCGCAGTAGGTCACGAGGTCCTTGAAGCGCTTCTGGTGGCGCGACAGCCAGTGGCCCACGCCTTCGAACAGCCAGCGCGGCAACGTGCGATTGTTGCCGTCGCCGACCACCCATGCCGAGATCAGCGAGTGGCCGATCATGTGCCGCATGACGAAGTGGAGCCCCTCGTCGGGTCGATACTTCTGTCCGGACGAGCAGAAGCCGTTGCCACAGAAGCCGCCGACGAAGCTCGGGCCATCGCCGACGCCGTAGAGCTGATTGGTTTTCGGCGAGCCCATGTAGGCGCCCTGGAACGACGCCGCATCGCCTTCCTGCGCGGGCAGGAAGATCGCCACCGGCTTCTTCAGCACCAGGCGATCGCCGAACGCCTGCACGAACTCCTTGCGCGCCATCTCGGCGCGCTCGAGCATCAGGTGCGCGTACTCATGTCCGTTGAAGACGCGAAAGCCGTTGCGCATCTTCACCTTGACGTCGCGCACGTCGCTGCACAGGTAGAAGTGGCGGTTGTACATCAGGATCAGATGGTCGTTGTCGGCGAGCGTCGCCTCCGCCTTCAATCGCGCCAGCACCGTCTCCTTCGCCGGCCGCCCCATGTCGTCCTTGTCGAGCGGCCCGGGTCCGGCGTCGTTGCAGTTGGGGCAGTTCTTGCTGTTGGCGACGGGGCAGCACTTCTCGTTCTGCACACACTCGCTGCAGGCCAGATGCCACGCCGCGCTGTGTCGCTTCAGGTAGCACGCCGAACGACCGCTTCCGAAACACAGCGGGTTCATGCCGTCGGGCACGTCGTCGCCGGTGTGTTCGATGACTTCGCGGCAGCGATCGCAGTAGCACGGATCCTCGCTGATCCCCCAGGGCGACCGCAGCGTGTGCTGGCACGCCCCGAACCCGCTCTTGCAGTCGCATTTCGCATCGACGAGCGGATCGACCGCGGCGCACTCCGCCGCGTGCACGGGAGGCCGGACCACCGGTCGCGAGGTCGCAAGCGGCGCGGCGACGACCAGCGCGAGCAGCGCGACCAGGGCAAGAAGGAGCGGGACGCGGGGGGAGTTTCTCGGCTTCCACATGCGCCGGATGATGCGGCCCGCCGTCGAAGCCGTCAAAGGCGCGGCTCATGCCAATCTCGGGCGGAGCGCCGTTTGGACGGCGGGCGGGCGCCGATCGGACACGGGCGGCATCGCTAGCGCTAGCCCGGTTTATTCACGAGCCCCGTCGCGAGGCGACGGGATGTCGGCGCAGGACGAGGAGGGAAATCGCGGCTCCGACGATGCGGGTCTGCCGACCCGCTGAGGAAGGAGCGCGGTTTTCCGACGATGTCATGCGTCGAC
>JANNXA010000031.1:0-3146 GCA_031409275.1 Planctomycetota bacterium | reverse complement strand
TGCCGTGCAGCACTACGGGCTCACCGACGCGAGCGCGGCCTCGCTCTTCGACGGCCTGCTGCAGTGGCTTTCGGCCATCCCGTTCGCGCGCCCTGGCCAGCCGATCCAGCAGGTCGAGTCGATCGACAAGCTCTGGCACGCCTTCGTGCTGAACACGAAGCTCTACCGCGCCTTCTGCGATCGCTTCTTCGGCCACTACGTCGACCACGACCCGCTCGACCGCAATTTCGCCGAGCTGTCGAAGAAGCAGTACGCCCGCTTCACGCTCGCCGCGCTGACCGAGGAGTTCGGCGAGGAACTCCACCCCGCGTTCCGGGACCTGACACAACGCGTCGGCTGCTGCTTTGGCCAATGTGACGATGGGGACGACGCGAGGCGGTGAAGTCGCCGCGCCGCGGCCGTCACTTCTTCTTCGCTGGCAGCCCGCTCTTCTGCACCTGTTCGGCGCGCGCCTTCCAGCGGCCATCCAGCAGCTTGAAGATGTCCTCGCCCTTCACGTCGAAGAGTGCCTCGCTCTTCGCGCGGTACTCCGGCACGCCGGCCTTGCCCTCCGCGAAGAGCTGGCACAGGGCGCGCAGCCAGAGCTGGCCGCGCTTCTCTTCCATGGCGCCGATGTATTCGAAGAAGCTCCATGACTTGGCGAGGTCGGCGTCCTCCATCTGCGACAGCGAGAGGAGCAGCATGCCGTCGAGCGGTCGACCGTGGTCGAGCGCGATCTGCGTGAACTGCTCCGTCTCACCGAGCAGCACCGAGCGCTCGACCTGCGCGCCGGCTGACTTGGCGTACTCCTGCTGCTTGAACTCCTTGCAGGTCACGCCGTTCTTGCCGAGGTAGCTGAGCGCGAGCCAGTAGCCGACCCCCTCTTCGATCCAGTTGGGGAAGTCGCCTTTGCGCCCTTGGTTGTAGTGGAGGTTCGCCAGCACATGGCCGAGCTGGTGGGCGACGATCGCGTCGAAGTCCTTGTTGTCGGCGATCTTCCAGTAGTCGAGGTACTCGGTGACGTCGTTCCTGCGGTAGCGGCCCGACATCGACGCGAGCCGCTCTTCCTTGTGGTTGCCCCAACTCACTCCGTACCAATCGGTGAGGAAGTGCTCGTGGGCGTTCAGCTCGTCCGGCCCGAACCAGAACTCCATGAAGCGGGTGTCGGGGATCGTGTCGGCGAAGTCATCGCCGAGCCACGGATCGACGAACTCGGCGCGGAAGCCGTCGATCATCTGCTCGCCGAGTTCGAGCAGCGCCTTGACCTGCTCGTCGCTGAGCGCGCTCTCGTAGGTGAAGCGCAGGTGAGTGCTCTCCTGCACCTTGAACGACGCGGTCGGCGCCAGCTTCTTTGCCAGCTCGACCAGCTTGAGTGGCGTCGGCACCATCGTCACCGACTTCTGCGCCGTCGCGAGGCGCTGCGCGCGCGCGTCCTTCGCGACCTGCTTCGACTGCTTCTCGACCTCGGCGGCGAGCTTGTTCGCGGCGTCGGGGAAGCAGGTCGAACCGAGCCACGTCGCGAGTTGGCGCAGCTCGCCGAGGTAGCGGACGTGCGCGGCCGACCACTCGACGCTGCCCGCCTTGAAGGCGTCGCGGCGCGTCTGCGCCTCGGTGGCGGCGGCGCGGCGAATCGCATGCTCGCGGGCGAGGCCGTAGAGGCTGTGTTTCGGGAGGAGCTGTTGGATCGTCGCGATCTGGCTGCCCGTCAGCGTGACGGTCCCGCCCTTCTTTGCGCTGCTCACATAGGTGGTCCCATCGAGGGTGTAGGGAACGACCTGCGGATCGGTGGTGTCCACCAACCAAAGCTCGTTCGTTCCCTTGTCGCCCTGGTAGTTGATGCGACCGTTCTCGAGCTTGATGCCCGCCTTCGCTTCGCCGACCAGCGCCGGCTGGCCGTTCACCTCGACCGTATGGCCGGCGAAACGCTTCGCCGCCTTCGGGTCCTTGAGGAAGACGGCGTAGACCTGCGCTCGCGCCGGAGCGGCGAAGGGGGCCGCGACATGGAGCAGCAGCGAGGCCGCGACGAACGAAACGAGCCTCGCGGCACGGTGAGGGCGCCGCGCGCAGGAAGTTGGGCATGGCATGGCCTGCTCCATGGGTGGGAGACGCCGGGCAGGCAGGGGGAGAAGTTAGTTCCACGAGCGCTCGGTGCAACCAACGCCGGGCGGCGACCGTACGAAAGCGCGAAGTTCACGAGCTTCTGCCGCTCGGCAAAGGGGTTGCCGTAGCGGCGGTCGTGCGGGGGCTTCCAGGAGGAAGAGCCATGGCGAACCGTGAGGAGCGAGCGGTCGGTGCGAGCGGATCGAGCGGATCGGGCGGCACGGCCGCCGGATCGCAGCCGCTGCCGCGTCCCGGCGACGGCGGTGGCGTCGACACGACGAAGTGCACGATCGTCGAGGCGTGCGCCTGCCCGCTGCCGGACACCGAGAAGGGCGAGGGGATGTCGTTGCACGAGCTGATGCAGACGACGCCGTTCGCATCGGGGAATCTGCGTGCGCGCATCCTCTGGGCAGACGAGGGCAAGTTGCGCGACGAGTGGGCCGACCGCGTCGCCGACCCGAAAGAGTGGCGCGTTGTCGGCTACGGCCCCGGCTTCTGCAGCTACGGGCTCGATGCGAAGGATCCGGGCTACGCGAACGACCATCGCCGCAAGTTCGTCGAGAAGAAGTACTGCAAGGACGAGGCCGCGTCCGCGGGTGGCGCCGCAGTGCCGACGGGCGAGATGGGCGGCGTCGTGAGCGTGGTGGTGAAGCCGCCGGGCGGGGCGGGCGAGGGCAACTGGCGACCGATCCTCACTCACCTCGCGGTTGCGTTGATCGGCGTGCTGGCGGGAGTTGCGGCCGGCTACGCGCGCTGGGCGCAGTGATTCGGCGTTCGCCGCGCCGGTTTCAATGCCGATGTCCCGCAGCGAATCGCGGCGGTGGCCACGACGCGAGTGCGATCTCGCGAAAGGTCGAGGTCGATGAATGCGCGAACGAACGGAACATCAGCCGTGGAGACCTTCGATTTGCCGGCCCCCGCCAATATCTGACCACCGTCCACAAGTCCCCCCGCTGGACACGGCGCCCGGCGATCGGTAGATCCTGAGGGATGGAGATCGCTGGAGCAGCGTTGTGGCCGGCCGACGTGGCGTGGATCGAGGCCGCCGGGGCTTCTCCGGGGATGAC
>JANNXA010000030.1:0-75506 GCA_031409275.1 Planctomycetota bacterium | reverse complement strand
TGCCGTGCAGCACTACGGGCTCACCGACGCGAGCGCGGCCTCGCTCTTCGACGGCCTGCTGCAGTGGCTTTCGGCCATCCCGTTCGCGCGCCCTGGCCAGCCGATCCAGCAGGTCGAGTCGATCGACAAGCTCTGGCACGCGTTCGTGCTGAACACGAAGCTCTACCGCGCCTTCTGCGATCGCTTCTTCGGCCGCTTCATCGATCACGACCCGCTCGATCGCCACTTCGCCGAGCTGTCGAAGAAGCAGTACGCCCGCTTCACGCTCGCCACGCTGAGCGAGGAGTTCGGCGTCGATCTCCACCCCGCCTTCCGTGACCTGACGCAACGGGTCGGCTGCTGCTTTGGCCAGTGCGACGATGGGGACGACGGGAGGCGGTGACGTCGCCGCGCCGCTCACTCCTCGCGCATCGCCTCCGCCTGCAACAACGCCGCGAGTGACCACGCCTGCGCAGGGCAGCCCTTCCAGGCATGCGGTGGCTGCGCGTCGGCGAGCTCGGCGACGTGCGGGATCGTCTGCGCCTCAACCTCTTCGCGCAGCGGCGCGAGGAAGCGGGCGAACGCCTTGCGTCGCGCCGGAGCGCGGCCACCGCGGCTCTTCGCCCAGGCGTCGGCGAGCGGGAAGAGCAGCCACGGCCAGGCGGTGCCTTGGTGGTAGGCCGCATCGCGCTGGCTCGGCCCGCCTTCGTAGCGCGGGCAGTAGCGCGGCTCTTCCGGCGCGAGCGTCCGCACGCCGCGCGGGGTCCACAGTCGCAGCGCGATGTCATCGACGAGATGGCGTGCGCGCGGACCGGTCAGCAGGGCGCGCGGCAATCCGCCGAGCGCGAAGAGCTGATTCGGGCGGAACGTCGCGTCGTGGGTGCCGGCCACGTGGTCGACGTCGACGACGTCGTGCAACGTGCCGTGCTCGGCATCCCAGAAGCGCGCGAGGAACGATCGGCGGCACCACGCGGCGCGCTTGCGCCAATAGGTGTCGCCCGGCGTTTCGCGCGCGGCGAAGGTCAGCGCGTTCCACCACAGCGCCTGCAGCTCGACCGGCTTGCCGACGCGCGGAGTTACGGCGCGCCCATCAATGCGTGCGTCCATCCACGTCGCGGCCACGCCCGGCGTCGCGGAATCGGCCGCGATCCCGACCGCGAGCAGCTCGTCGCGGTCGACACGGATGCCATGCTGCGTGCCGTTGGCGTAGGACGAGATGATCGCGGTGCAGGCGGCGAGCAGTCGCTCGCGCGTCGCGCCATCGACGACTCGCTGCGACCGCTTGGCGCGCGCGTTCGCCGCCAGCAGCTCTTCGACCGCGACCACGAACCAAAGCGACGCGTCGGCGGCGCCGAATTCGGGCGGCGCGCCGCCATCGGGGAAGCGATTGGGCAGCACGCCCTCGGCCAGCGACTCGCTCCACGTGAGCAGCACGTTGCGTGCGTCGGCGAGGCGACCGGTTGCGAGGCACAGCCCGCGCACGGCGATGCAGGTGTCGCGGCCCCAATCGGTGAACCACGGGTAGCCGGCGAGGATCGTCTTGCCGGTACCGCGCGCGACCACGAACTGCGAGGCGGCCCGATCGAGCGGCGTCGCGAAGGCGGCGCGACGCTTCTGCTCGCTGCGGCGCAGGCGAGCCGCGAGCGTCGCCGCGCCCGACTTCGCGAGCAGCGGCGAGACCACGCTCTCGATCGGCTTGCCGCCACGCTTGCCGCGCACCACCGTCCGCTCCTGCGCGACGATCCACCACGCCGGTCCGCGCGCGAGGTCGAACTCGAACTCCCCTGGCGAGCCGAGCGACTCCTGCGACTCGAATCCACGCGTCGAGTCGTCGGTGTACTGGAAGTGGTGGTACCAGTGCGGCTCGTGGCGATAGGTGCCGTTCGCGACGCTGGCGATGGCGGGCAGGCTGGCGTACGGCTGCCACTTGAGGCGCGACTCACCGCGCGGCGCCGCGAGCGTCTGCGCTTCGAAGCGGAAGAGGTCGTTGGCATGGTGGAGCGCGTGCGCGTCGCGACCGGAAAGGAAGGGGCGCACGATCAGCCGCGCCGCGTCCCGCTTCGCGCTTCGTATGTCGCCCCGTTTCGTGAAGCGTTCGAGTCGCCAGCCGACCGCGATCGTTGGTGCGCCATGCACCGCGAAGAGTTCCTGGACGATCTGCGAGCCGTCGCTCAGCGTGAAGCGCCAGGTCGGCCACGGCTCGTTCGAGAACGCCGTCAGCGCGGACCAGCCCGTCGGCGCGAGCAGGTCGGGCGCGTAGCTCTGCGTGGTGAGCGGCTCGCGGCCCGCCGCCGTCTCGACCCACGCGTCGAAGCCGTTCACCAGCACGTGGCGACTGCTGGGTGGCACGAGCGCCGCGGCGAGCAGCGCGTGGTAGCGACGCGACCGCCAGCCGCCGACCGTGCCCATCGCGAAGCCGCCGCTCCCGTCGCTCTCGATCCATTCGGCGTTCAAGTCGTACGCGAGCTTCGTCATCGGCGGCCCTCCATGGCCGACCATGCTGACGATTTCGACCGCGCGGCGCGATG
Source organism: Planctomycetota bacterium (assembly GCA_031409275.1). Lineage (GTDB taxonomy): Bacteria > Planctomycetota > B15-G4 > B15-G4 > SIAN01 > SIAN01. Next base: position 72,999 of record JANNXA010000030.1, on the reverse strand, counting down.
GGGCGCGCCTCGTCCCGCTCAGCGCCGCGCGCGCGCGAGGTCTTCGAGGCAGCGGATCACCAGCGCGGTCCAGCCCGTCTGGTGGCTCGCGCCGAGCCCGCGGCCGTCGTCGCCGTGGAAGTACTCGTGGAAGAGGAGCAGGTCCTTCCACGCCGGGTCGTGCGCGTAGCGATCGGAGCCGCCGTGGCAGGGGCGGTGACCCGTCGCATCGGGGACGAAGAGGCGGGCGAGTCGCGCCGACAGTTCGTGGGCGACCTCTTTCAAGGTGAGCCGCTTGCCGGAGCCGACCGGGCACTCGACGGTGAACTCGTCGCCGAAGAAGTGGTGGTAGCGCTCGAGCGCTTCGATCAGCAGGTAGTTGACCGGGAACCAGACCGGCCCGCGCCAGTTCGAGTTTCCGCCGAAGAGGCTCGTCGTGCTTTCGCCCGCCGCGTAGTCGACGCGGAACTCCTCGCCGCCGGCGCGGAAGACGAAGGGGTCGCGCTCGTGCACCTTGGAGAGCGAGCGGATGCCGTAGGGCGAGAGGAACTCGCTCTCGTCGAGCGCGTAGCGCAGCACCTTCTCCAGCCGCTCGCGCGATGGGATGGCCAGCAGTCGCAGCGTGCGACCGCTGCCGGCGCCGTGCGACGCGCACGCCTCGCCGAACGTCACATGGCGCGCGAGGTCCTTGCGGTTCTCGAGGAACCACTCCATGCGCTTGCGGAAGCCGGGGAGCTTGGCCAGCTCGACGTCGTCGAGCACGGTGACGGCGAACAGCGGGATCAATCCGACCATCGATCGCACGCGCAGCGGCTCGGTCCGCCCGCCGGCGTGGAGCTTGTCGTAGTAGAAGCCATGCTCCTCATCCCACAGACCTGAGCCGCCGAGCGTGTTCATCGCGTCGACGATGGCGACGAAGTGCTCGAAGAACTTGCTGGCGAGGTCCTCGTAGGCGGCGTTGCCCTTGGCGAGCTCGAGCGCCATCGACAGCATCGTGGTGCAATAGAAGGCCATCCACGCCGTGCCGTCGGCCTGTTCGAGGTGGCCGCCGGTCGGCAGCGGCTTGCTGCGATCGAACACGCCGATGTTGTCGAGGCCGAGGAAGCCGCCGCTGAAGAGGTTCTTGCCGCCGGCGTCCTTGCGGTTCACCCACCAGGTGAAGTTGAGCAGCAGCTTCTGGAAGACGCGCTCGAGGAAGACGCGGTCGCGGCGGCCGGCGGGCGCGCTCGCCTTGTAGACGCGCCACGCGGCCCACGCGTGGACCGGCGGGTTCACGTCGGAGAGCGCGAACTCGTAGGCCGGGATCTGGCCGTTCGGGTGCATGTACCACTCGCGCAGGAACAGCACGAGCTGCTCCTTGGCGAACTCCGGGTCGAGGCGCGCGAACGGCAGCATGTGGAAGGCGAGGTCCCACGCCGCGTACCACGGGTACTCCCACTTGTCGGGCATCGAGATGATGTCGCGGTTGAACAGGTTCGGCCACTCGTGGTTGCGGCCGGTGCGACGTGATGCGGGCGGAGGCGGCTGCTCGGGATCGCCCTCGAGCCAGTGCTCCACCACGTAGTGATAGAACTGCTTCGACCACAAGAGCCCCGCGTAGGCCTGGCGCGCGATGGTGCGCTCGGCGGCGGTGGCGCGCGAGGGGATCCGCGCGGCGTAAAAGTCGTCCGCCTCGGCCTGGCGCAACGCGAAGGTGCGCTCGAACTCGGGCCCGAACGGTGCGCGTGCCCCCTTCGCAGGCTCTTTCGCCGCCTCTTTCGGCGTCGCCACCAGCCGCAGCTTCACCACTTGCGTGGCGCCCGCCGCGACGTCGAGCAGGAACCACGGCGCCACCTTGGTGCCGACGCGCTTGGGATTCACGGCGGCCGCATCGCCGCCGATGACGCGGCGATGGAACGCATCCTTCACGTGGGGCTGCAGCGACTTCGCGCCGAACAGCCGCTCCATGTTGGTTTCGTTGTCGGTGAAGAGCAGCTCGGGCACCCTGCCGTCGGCGCCCGGCGCGATGTGCAGCTCGAAGGTTCCGAGCGTCACGTGCGTCGCGACGACCTTCGTCGCGCCGGCCGCGCTCTTGTCGCGGATCACCGGCTTCACCCAGCAGCCTTCGTGCGCGCAGCCCCAGCTCCAGGTGTTGCGAAACCACAGGGTCGGCAGCAGGTGCAGCCGCGCCAGCTCCGGCCCGCGGTTGGTCACCGTGATGCGGATCAGCAGATCTTCGGGCGCCGCCTTCGCGTACTCGGCGACGACGTCGAAGTAGCGCCCCTCGTCGAACGCGCCGGTCTCCTCGAGCTCGAGCTCGCGTTCGCCGCGACCACGCGCGCGGTTCTCCTCGACGAGGCGGCGATAGGGGAACTCGCGCTGCGGATATTTGTACTGCGCCTTCATCCACGAATGGGTGGGTGTGGAGTCGAGGTAGTAGTACGCCTCTTTCACATCCTCGCCGTGGTTTCCTTCCGGGCCGGTGAGGCCGAACAGCCGCTCCTTCAGGATCGGGTCCTTGCCATTCCACAGCGCGAGCCCGAAGCACAGACGGCACTCGCGGTCGGTGATCCCGAGCAGGCCATCCTCGCCCCAGCGGTAGGCGCGGCTGCGCGCATGGTCGTGGGGGAAGTAGTTCCAGCAGTCGCCGTCGGCCGAGTAGTCCTCGCGAACCGTGCCCCACTGCCGCTCGGAGAGGTAGGGACCCCAGCGCTTCCAGTTCTTCTCGCGTCGCGCGTCCTCGGCAAGGCGCGTCTCCTCAGCGCCGGGAGCGCCGTTCTCCCCCGCGTGGCCGTTCGCCCCGGCTCCGCCTGTCTCTTTCACGCTCCGGCTCAACCTCGCGCTCCCCGTCGTCACGACCGGCCCGCCCGCGCTTTGCGGGACGCCGAGATCATCGGCCGGATGTCCAAATCGAGAGCAGGGTTTCGCCGCCCGGGCCGCGTGGGGCATCGTTGGGCCCCGGCGGAGTCACGGCCCCCTCCTGGTCCTGAGCGGACCGCGGATCGGCGGCGCGACGCCGATCGCCGCGCATCGCGGCGAGCGCCTCTGCGGCCACGCTGCGCGCGGCTCGGACGGTCATCGGACTCGGCACGGTGGCGAAACTCACCCGCGAGCTTGGGCTGCTTGGCACGCCCGTCGCTCTTCGGTCGATTGGAACCCGTTGCTTCCTACACGATCTCGAGGAATGGTGTGATGTCCGTGCTCCATCGGCTCGTTCCCGTGGGCGGGGTCCTCTTCGCCGCTGCGGCGTTGGTGGCGCCGCTCGGTTGCGCGCAGTCGCCAGCGACGCCCGCTCCCGTCCTGCCGGCCGAGCAGCAGGCGCGCCTCGACACGCTGCGCCGAGCCGGCGCCAAGGCACCGCTGGCGGTGCTTCCGGCGTTGCTGGCCGGAAAAGCAAATCGCGACGTCGGCGATGCCGTCGGACTCGTCCTGGAGCAGCAAGTGGGCCTCGATGCGGTGCAGTCGGCCGAAGGTCTCTTCGAGCCGCCGGCGGGCACGTCTCCTGACTCGTTGCCGGCGTTGCTGGCCGCTCATCTGCGCGCGACGCCGAGCGGTGCGCCGCACACCATGCTCGCCTCCTTCGAAGTCGAGGGGAGCAGGTTCGTCGCGGTGCGTACGTGGATCGTCGACGCCGGCGGTGCGCTGGTCTGGTCCGATCTCCAGCAGAGTGGCGACGCCGCGTTCGATCGCCTGAAGCCGCGCGAGCCGATGACGTGCTGCATGGTGGTCGCCGAGCGCGTCCGTGCGCTGTTCGGTCTGGCAGCACCGAAGGGGGAGCGCGACGCGACCGGCGATCTCGCGCAAGCGGGGCGACTCGCGGCGACGCTCGCGGGCAGTTGCGCCGCGACGGCGCTCGATCGGACGGTCGCTTTCGAGGCCAAGCCGACCAGCAACGAGCAGCTGCGCCTGTGGACGCTGGCGAAGGCGTTCCGCGCTCAGCTCCAGCAGGAGCCGGTGGCGACCGACTACGCGCTGCTGGCCGACTACGTCACGTCCCCCGATCGCAAGCAGATCGTCGCCGTCCACTTCGTGCTCTGCACGGCGGCCGGGGAGTGGGTCGCCGTCGACTACCAGAACGACCATCACGACGACTTCAACGCCGTCGCGCCCAAGGACCTTGGCGGTTGCGATGAAGTGGTGAAGCGGCGGCTCGCGCGACTGCTGAAGTGAGGCGCAAAACGCGGCGGGCTGGCGGGCGCCTCGCTCGGCTCGTTCAGCCCTGCCGCTGTCGGCGCGCCGCGAGGATCGCCTGGATCAGCTCCTCAGGCACCTGCTCGCTGGCGGGCGCGCTGCCGCAGCTGGCTTTGCCGAGCGCGACGGTCGTCTTGTAGCTCTCGAGGTAGTGGATGCAGGGCGGGCAGACGGCGAGATGGCGCTCGAACTCGCGGCGCTCCTTCGCGGCGAGCGTGCCGTCGTAGTACTCGCCAAGGAACTCGGCCAACTGCTGGCAGGTGAGGTAAGGGTCCACGGCGTTCACGTCTCGCGAAGTTCGGGGCGGGAGAAGCGGCGATCGAGCAGCGTGCGCAGCGCCTGGCGCGCGCGGTGGACACGGATCTTCACGGCGTTGGGCGTCACCTCGAGCATCCGCGCGACCTCATCGGTCGAGAGCTCCTCGAGGTCGCGCAGCAGCAGCACGACGCGGTAGTTGTCGGGCAGCTGTTCGATCAGCTCCCGCACGATGGCGCGCACCTCGGTACGCGAGGCCAGCTCGACCCCATCGGCCTGCCACGGCTCGGCCAAGTCGACGGCGTGGCCGTCGTCCGTGAACTTCGGCAGCAGGTCGTCGAGCGCCAGTTCGGGGCGCCGTCGCTTGGCGCGCAGCTTCATCAGCGCGGCGTTGACGGCCACGCGGTGCAGCCAGGTGGAAAGCCCCGAGGCGCCCTCGAAGCGATCGATCGCCTTCCAGATCGAGAGGAAGGCGTCCTGCAACGCTTCGTGCGCGTCCTCGTCATGCCGCACGATGTGGCGGATCGTGGCGAGCAGGCGCGGAGAGTGGTCGCGCACCAGCCGCTCGAACGCGGCCGCATCGCCGCGGCGCAAGCCGTTCAGCAGCTCGCGATCGTCGGGCATCGATGGACCGACCATTTGCGGACGGCTCGCACCGTTCGCCATGAGGTTCCGCCTCTTGGGGAAACGGAACGCTAGCTCGCCCGCCGCAAGCGGGCCAGCGGTGCTGAAGTGGGAGCGGTGAAGGGGGCGCACCTCGGTGGCCGGCATGCCCGCAACGGATGCCGCCGGCGCCTCGCCGTTTCATGGCACGGCGGTGACGACCGCCCGAAGGTGATCCGGGAGAGTGTCGAGCCAGCCTCGCAACACTCCGGTCCGCAACGTCGGCACCGGGGTTGCGGCGCTGCCGCCGCTCGGCGCCCATCGGGTCGAAGAGGAGCGAATTCATGGTCTCGTCGTTCGTTCGCAGTGTTCCCCATCGCTGGCGGCGATGGCCGTGCGCTCCGTTTGCCGCCGTGATGATGAGCGCCACGCTCGCGCCGCAAACGACTCCTCCCCGGCAGGACGCCTCAAAGCAGGAGATCGCGCTGCCGGCGCAAGCGGGCTGGAACGCGAGCCTCGTCTACGACAACGACGTCGGCATCTGGACCTGTGGCGTGCTCGACGCGTTCGAGATGAACGGCGCGCTCGAGGCGTTCGGCCTCGACGACAAGGGGCGCTGCATCCTGCTCTGCTCGTACAGCGGCAAGTGGACGCCGTGGCAAACCGTCGAGGACCACGAGTGGCTCGGCGCCATCGCGCAGGTGGAGCTCGACCCGCGTCGGCCCGAGCGCGAGATCTACACCGGCGGCAAGCGCGGCAACCTCTACCAGATCGTCGTCCACCGCGATGGCACGATGGACACCGCGCGCATCGCCGCCTTCCCGGCCGAGGAGCTCCACACCGCTGTCGCCGGCGACCTCGACTTGAGTCGACCCGGCAGTGAGCTCCTCGTCTTCACTCATCTCGGCAACGTCTACGAGCCGCGCGCGCGGAGTGGCGGCTTCGAGTTCGACGTGGTGAAGCGCGCGCAATTGGCGGGACGCGTTCGCCAAGCGCTGTTGCTGCCAAGCGGCCCCGCCGCCGCCGCGCCCGCTGCCGCGCCGTGGATCGCCGGCATCTGCCGCACCGGTGAAGTGTTGCTGATGCGGGCCGCCGCCAACGACGGCCTCGAAGTGCGCGAGCTGCTGAAGGAGCCGATGGGCTTCGGCCGCATCGCGCGCCGCCGATCGGCGCCGGGCGAACGCGAGGTGCTCTACGTCACGCGCGACGATGGCGTCGTGCTGCGCCTCGCAGTGAAGGGAGCGGTCGAGGGCGAGTGGACGCGCGAGGTGATCTACGCCGGACCGCAAGGGCCACGCGGCATCGCGGCCGGCCGCTTCGATCCCGATCCCGCCGTCGAGACAGTCGCCGTTTTCGGCTACAGCGCGCGCGTGGAACTGCTCTCGCGTCGCGCCGGCGAGTCGGCGTGGAAGGTCGAGGTACTGTTCGAGGAGCGTGACAAGGGCCACTGGCTCGAGGCGGTCGAGGTCGATGGCCGCAACGCGACCGACGAGCTGATGGGCTCGGGGTACGGATCGCGGATCTTCCTGCTCGCGCGCCCGCCCGGAACCGGTCTGCCCGGCGCCGCGGTGAATCCGCGACCGGAGAACGGCGTGCCGCCGCCCGCGAAGTCGAACTCCGCCCTCGCGCCGCGCGCGGCCGATGGCGCGCTGCGCGTCGCCATCCGTGGCAAGCCGGGCCCCACCGAGGCGATCTCGCCGCTCTCCTATCGCGGCGGATTCGAGGCGAAGACGACGCTCTACGAGACGTTGGTGCGGATCGATGAGCAGGGACGGATCGCGCCTGCGCTCGCCTCGTCCTGGCGTGTGGCAGCCGACGGCAAGGCGATCACGTTGGAGCTGCGCGAGGGGGCGCGCTTCCACGACGGCACGCCGGTCGATGCCGCTGCCGTCGCGCTCCACTTCAAACGTTGGCTCGGTTTGCCCGAGCACGCCTGGCTGCGCAACGCGCGCCACGTGACCGCCGTCGTCGTGGACGACGCCCGCCACCTGACGCTCCATCTCGCGCAACCCGCGGCCGTGCTGGTCGACCTTTGCGCCATCAACCCGTGCGCGATTCGCGGCCCGGGCGCGCTGGACGGCGAAGGCAACGCCGTCGCGCCGATCGGCAGCGGGCCCTACCGCTGCCTCGGCACCGCGGAGGACGAGCGGACGCTGCGCTTCGAGCGCTGCGACCTGCGCGACCGCGCAGCCGATCTGGCCGCCGTCGCGATACGGGGCGACACCGCGTCACGCGTCGAACGACTCGATCTGGTGCGCTTCGGTGCCGAAGAGTCGCCGCTCGACGCACTGCTGGCGGGCGAAGTCGACGTCGTCGCCGACGGCTGGCAGGAGCTGGTGCCGCGGGCGCGACTCGCGGAGCTGCGCGGACGTGACGATCTCGAGATCGTCGAATCGCCCGGTTCGTCGGTCTGGTACCTGGCAACGCGAGCGGGAGTCGACCCCGACTGGTGCAACTCGGTGCTGCACGCGCTCGATCGTGCCGAGCTGATCAAGCGGTGTGAGGGCGGTCTGGCCGACCCGTGCCAGCAGTGGGCCGCGCCAACGCTCACCGCGTGGACCACGAAACGGCGGCACGGTCTGCTGCCGCTGTTCCCGCCGAATCTCGGTGAACTCGGCGCGAGATTCATCGCCGGGAGCGGACCGCAGGACGAGGCAGCCGGCGATGCGCTTTTCGGCCTTCGGCTGCTGATCCACGCCGAATCGCCGCGCGAGCAGACGATCGCCGAAGTGCTCGACGCGCAACTTGCGAAGAGCGGGTACGGCCTCGCGGTGCGTGCGCTCGCCGGCGCCGACTACGACGCGGCGCTCGCGGCGGGCGACTTTGAGTTCCAGCTCGAGTCGACCTGGGGCGTGCCCTACGACCCGTGGCTCTCGATCTTCCATCGCTTCCTGCCGCCGGTCGCTGGCGATCCGTACCAGGCACGGCTGGCCGCGCTGGTCGAGGCGGCGGCGGCGTGCACCGACCCGGCCAAGATGGAGGCGCTGGCGCCGCAGATCCAAAGCCTGCTCGACGGCTGCATCGTGCCGCTCTACGCGGCGCGCCGAGTTGCTGTCGTGCGGCGCGGCGCCGCGCGCGTCGTGCTGGGGACGGATCTCTATCGCGCCGCGTTTTTCACGGCTGGAAGCGGAGTGCGCTGAGCGGGGCACGATCGGAGCGATGGCGATGGAGCTGCGGAAGATGACTCGTGGCGGAGCTGTCGCGTTGCTCCTGCTGTCGAGCGGCTTCGCCGGCGTCGACCTTCAAGATCGCCAACTCGCTCGTCGCCTTGGAGCTCGGCACGATCGCGTCTCCCGACGCGGTGATCCCGTGGGACGGCGTGACGCGCGAGCGGGCCGAGACGAATCGCGACCTCACGCTGCGCGAGGCGGTGTCGCGAGCGGCATTGCAGTCCATCGACGCGCTGCCCGATCCCCACGCCGCGGAGGGAGCGCGACTCCTGGAGAAGCTCTTCCCGAACACCCGGCGTCGCCCTTGGCGATCCGATCGAGCAGTTCAATCAGCTCGCACGCGAAGAGGAGTTGATCCTCGCCGACGACGCCGCGGCCGATCGCGGCGAATCGCGCGCGCGTTTCGGGGCAGGCGTTGCAGCTGCGGCGCGCCGGGACGATCGAGCTCAAGAGTCGAGTCGAGCCGCTGGCGCCGTGAGCCGCGTCACTCGTTCGTGTCGGCCGTCGCCTTGGCGGTCCAGCCGTGCGCACGGATCAGTTGCTGGCGCGCGGGTCCTGCGGCAGCGGATGGGTTCTCGTCCAACGCGGCGAGGATCGCGTCGCGCAGAGAGGCGTCGGCGAGCGGTGCGACGCGCGGGACCAGTTCGTCCAGCAGCGGGGCCTCGGCCTGCTCGAAGAGCGTGCGCGCGGCGCCGAGGCGCAGGTAGAGCGGCAGCGTCGACTCGAAGACGACCTGGTCGATCGAGCGCTGCGCGGTGCGGCTCGATTGCGGCGCCTCCTCATTGAACCGACTCACGATCGTCTCGCGCAGCCGCGTGTCGACCTGCTCGCCGCCCGCCAGGACCATCGCGCAGAGCTCGTCGTAGAGCGTCGGTGAGACCGCGCGCGCCTTGAGCAGCCATGCCGCCTTCTCGGCCAGTGGCGCCTTCGCGACCAGTCGCGCGCGCGCCACGTCCGCGAACGATTCGAGCGTCTCGGGCGACGGTTCGCGGGCGGGGGCCGCCGCTCCCGCATGAGCCGGTGGCGCGAGCAGCTCACGCCGCGCCGCCTCCCATTGCGCATCGTCGGCGATCGCGACGTTCGTGGCGGGATCGCGCGCGGAACGATCGAGCTGTGCACGGTCGCCGCTCCGCAGTGCCGTCGTCACCCCGAACGCGCCGCCGACGGCGACGACGCCCAGCAGCAACGGCAACACCGGCGGCCCGCACCACTTCAACGGTCGACTCCTCAACGGTGGCAGGTGCTGCAGTTGTCGCCCTTGTCGGGATGCGGGAGCGGCGCGGTGAGCCCGTGGCACTGGCGGCAGTTCATGCCGGGAGTGTGGCCAGGCGGCAGCGGAGCAGCGAGCTGGTGGCTCGGCGTGCCGCGGTGGCAGGTCGCGCACCCTTCGTCGTTGCCGAGCGGGAAGTGGCAGCCGACGCAGTGGCGGTCGCGCGGCGAACCGAAACCGGCGGTGTGGCTGACGGGCGCGCTCTCCTGGTGGCAGCGGTCGCACGAGTCAGCCTGGTGGCAGGTGCTGCAGCGGTCGCGGTCGATCGCCATCGCGAGGCCGTGGCCGCGGCGACGCCACCAGTTGTTGTGGTCGGCGGGCGCTTCGGTGCGGTGGCACGACTCGCATTCGTTGCGACCGTGGCAGTACATGCAGGTGGCCTCTGCATCGCCGTCGCTGCCGACGCCGACACCGCCGGCGCGGCAGGTCGGGCCGTGCTCGCGCTTCCACGCTCCGATGTGGGTGGGCGGGGGCACTTCGGCGCGGATCGTCTTGTGGCAGACCGCGCAATCGTTGCTGAGGCTTGCCTGCGAGTGGCAACCCATGCAGTCGATCATCGCGAGATGCAGATCGGCGGGCAGTTCGTCCGACCCTTCGACGCCGGAGTGGCATTGGGCGCACGCCATCGACTTGCCGGTCACGTGCGCAGCGTGCGAGAAGATCACCTCGTCGCCGAGTTCGCTTCCGCGCCGCGCCTGCAGCACATGGTCGACGAAGAAGGCGCTCGCCCGCTTCTCCAGCGGCTTGTCCCGGTCGAGCTCCTCGTGGCAGAGCATGCACTGCTTCTCGGTCGGCATGCCCGCCGCTTCGCCGGTGGCGGCGGTGCGGTGGCACGAGGCGCACTCGAGCCCCGCTTCCTCGCCGTGCTTGGAATGGGGGAACGCGGGGCCGGAGGGGCCGCCGAATCCGTTGAACATCAGGCAGCCGACGATCCCGATCGGGACCAGCAGCAGCGCGCCGCGCGTGATCGGTTTCAGAAGTTCCATGTGGCTCGCACCCTCGCAGTCTGGTAGCGGTCGAAGCGATCGTCCTCGAACGTCCAGTCGAGACGCAGTCGCAGGCGGCTGGTCGCGTGCCAATCGAGGCGGGTGCCCCAGCTCCGCACGCGGTCGAGCTCCCGCGCCTGGTAGAGGTCGTAGCGGTAGAGCGAGAACGAGGTGAACGCGCCGACGGAGAGCCCTTTCGCGATCTCCTGGTCGAGGTCGGCTCCGATGGTCCGGTAGCGCTCCGTGTCGGCGTCCCACAGCTCGAAGGTGGCCGAGGCGGAAGTGCCTTCGCTGGGCCAGCCGGTGACCGAGGGGACGACGTAGTAGCGCTCGAACTCGTGGTTGAACGCGCGCTCGAGGTCGCCGTCGTTGAGCCGTCGCACGTCGACGCCGGCAGCGAGGTCGAAGTGGTCACCGAGCCCCTTGCCGATCACCAGCGACGCCTGTCGGTACGGCAGATAGTCGAACGCGACGACCGAGAAGGGGTCGAACTCGTAGGAGAGGTCGGTCTGCTCATGGAAGAGCTCGTACCAGGCGAGCTGCACGCGCAGCGCCGTGGGGACGTCGCGGTAGCCGGCGCGCAGAGTGAGGTCGCGACTTTCGGAGGCGATCCAGGTGAAGCGCCCGAACAGGTCGACCTGTTCTCCGAGCTGCTGCCATTGCGACAGCGCGAGCAGGTCATCCTCGCGGTCGCTCGCGCGCAGCTCGTCGTCGACGTGCATCCAGTCGAAGCGCGTGCGTCCTTTGGTCCATCCGCGCGCTTCGGCGAAGGCGCCGTAGATGCGGTCGTCGCGCGCCGACGATTCGTAGAGATGCGTCGGCAGGCCGCCGTAGCCGCCGATGCGCGCCTTGAGCGGGCCCGCGGCCGCTGTCGCCAGGCGAGCGCCGTCCATGTAGGTCGTGACCGGCGTGTCCTCGAGATAGAAGCGGCCCGCGCGCCAATCGCCGATCGAGCCGACGCGGCCGCCCGCCCAGCCTTCGAGGAGGTGGGCGACGAAGGCGTGGTCGTAGCTGTCGGCGAGGCTGTCGAAGGCGTAGCCGCCATTGCGGTCCTGGCGACCGTCGACGTCCCACGAGCTGCGCGTCACGAGGTGGAGCGAGAGGGGATCGCGCTCGGCGTCACGCCAGTCGGCACCGAGCAGTCCGAAGAGGTCCTGGTCGGTGGTGCTGCTGGTCCGTCGCAAGCGGTACTGCAGCGAGAACCAGCCCGAAAGGTCGAGTGCGTCGTCTCCCTGCGCGAGCGAAGGGAGCGCGACCGCGGTCTCTTGCGCGGCCGCGGTTTCGGGCGCCGCGGGTGTCTCGGCGGGCGTCGTGCCGACGTCCTGCGCGACGGCACGACCGGGCAGAGCGGCAGTTGCCAGCAGCAGCATCGAGCGGGCGGACCGCTGAAGTGTCATCGCGGTTGCCTCCATCGCAGCGATCTCCCGTGGCCTCGGTGCTCTCGAAGCGAGCGTGCGCATCACCGAACCTTGTGCACGACTTCGACCGAGAACTCAGTGCCCTGGCCGTGGCAGACCTCGCACGATTCCAGTCCGCCGGCGGTCATGACGTCGAAGTGCGCACCGGCGGCGTCGGAGTCATGGCAGGCGCCGCACGCCGATCGCCACGCCCGCGTCGGCAGTGCCTGAGCGGGGTGTTGGCGGGCGCTCGGCGCGTACCAGTTGCTGGAGCTTCCATGGCACTTGGTGCAGTTCATGGTGTGGCCGGCTTGCGCGGGGAAGACCACCTCGCCGTACTTGTTCGAGCTCGAGCTGAAGCCGAGGACCTCGTAGGTCGCGGCGTTCGTCAGCTCCTCGCCCATGTGGATCTTGTGGAGCATTCCGCGGAAGTCGATCGTCGTGCCGGTGGTGGCGGCGGTCGCGACGGTGGTGCCGTAGATCGGCCAGTCCTCGTTGCCCGCGACGCCGTGGCAGAGCACACAGGTGTTGAAATCGCGACGGTTGCCGCCGTGGAACGGCCCGACCATCGTGTGGCAGCTCTCGCAGTTCGCGCCGCTCGAGACCAGCGCGTGCGGCTCTTCAGCGGCCGCGCTGCCGTAGAGGAGCGAGGCGACCGATGCTTCGCCGATGCCGTTGTAGGTCTGCACCTCGTTCTGCAGGCCGAGGATCTTGTTCTTGCGGCCCCAGATCGAGGCGCTGTAGGTGCCGCTCAGGTAGGTCAGCCCCGACCATTCGCCCCAGCTCGAGTCGAGGTCGGGCGAGTCGTTGATGGGCGGGACGTAGACCGCCTGCAGCGCGTCGCCGGCGCGGCGATACCAACCGAAGGCTCCGTCCGTGCGGTAGTTCATCACGATGGCGTTGCCGGTGGTGAAGGCGGCGAGCGACGTGATGGTGCCGGTGGCCGGATCGAGCGTGTAGTTCACGCCCTCCTGCCGGAAGCTGAGCGTCACCTCCTGCACGGTGCCGGTCGTCGCGGCATGGCTGAAGCGCAGCGGAGTGCGGAACCAGAGGCGCTTCTTCGCGCTGTCGATGTAGCCGACCTGCGCGTACTCCTCGAAGCTGGCGATCCCGTCGTCGATCACCACGTTGTCGCCGTTCGCAAGGTCGCTGTCGATTGCTGCGACGTCGACGTAGCGGGCGCGCTCGGTCGAAGCGGCGATCAGGGTCGTCGGCCCGGAAGCATCGAGCGCGATGCGTTCCGAGAGCACCTGGCGTCCGTAGTAGACCGGCACGTTGGCCGCGGTCAGGACCTGCCCGATGCTGCCGTTGCCGTCGCCGAGGAATTCGTTGGGCAGATCCATCGGCAGCGCGAACTCGTACGACGAGTCATCCGCGACCGTGTCGTAGTAAATGCGGTCGTTGATCGCGAACGAAGTGCGGCCGACCACGATGGCGAAGAGCACCGGGTTGGCGCCGCCACCGCGGAAGATCGTGAGGTGGATCGTCTGATTGGACGCGAACGCGTTCGCGCCGCTCGAGACGATGAACGACACCTTGCCGTCATTCGAGGTGAAGAGGGTCGACGCGTTGATGAACGCGGGCATCGTCCCGCTGCCCATCGCGCCGCTGACCGAGCCCGTGACCGCGAACGTCGTGCTGCTGGCGGTCGGGTTGGTGAAGAGCACCGTGATCGTCTCAGCCACGGCGCCGGGCGCGAGCTCCACGCTGCTGATCGAGGACCTGTCGGAGTTGGTGCTGGTCGCGGCCGCGAGCGTTCCGCTGCCGAGCAAGCCGCTGTTGGTGCCGGTGACGGTGAACGCCGTCGACGACGGGGTGAACTGGACGATGAGCGTCTCGGAATCGGTGGCGCCGACGAGCTTGCTCATCGTCCCCTTGTTCGTGGTGCTCGACGATTGCAAGCGACCGGCGAAGTCGACCGGCAGCGCGCTCGAAGCGCCGTTGGGGCTCGCAAACGGGAAGACGTGCTGGTAGTTGGCGGTTGGGCCGACCAGCAGCGTGCTGGTGCCATCGAGCGTCTGCAGCGGCACGTCGTTGTCGTCGTCGTCGGTGACGGTGAACTCGATGCGCGGCTTGTCGCCGTTGGCGAAGTTCCCGCCCGGTCCGCTCGCTCCGCTGACGCTGGTGATGGTGAAGTTCACGCCCGGGTTGATGGTGGCGTCGTTCAGCGGATGGAGGTGCGCGGCCGCGGTCGAGAGAGGCAGGCCGACGCCCGCAACGCCGCTCGGCGCGTGGCACGGCAGGCACGACGAGTCGTCGCTTTGCGGATCCATCTGCAACTGGTTCGCGACGTAGGGCAGCGTCCAGTCGATGTCGTCATGGCAGCTGCCGCACGCACGTCGAGAGGGCTGCGAGAAGGCGAGGCCGCCCTGCGCCGGCGCCGTCAGCGGACCGGTCAGCAGGCCCGAGTCGTCGGGATCGCCGTGGCACTTCGAGCACTGCGTCGCGCCCTGGAGCATCGTCGCTTCGAGCGTCTTCTCCGTCGACGACCGGGCCGAATAGCCGAAGTCGCGCGGCATCGGCGTGTTGAGGTTCGGCCAGACCGGGAAGGCGACGTCGGAGAAGTCCGTAACCTCGCCCTCGTCGTCGGTGATCTCGTAGGGGACCTTGGTCGCGGCGTAGTTGCGCGAGCCGTCGCTGTTGGTTGCCACACCGAGTACCGAAGGCAGGTGGGCGCCGTCATGCAGCTTGTGGATCATCACGCGGAAATCGATCGAGACACCGTTGCCGCTGGTGTCCTCGGCTCCCGAGGTGTGGCAAAGCACGCAGAGCTGCGCGCTGCGGATCTCGCCGTCGTGGGCCTGCAGCGCGACATGGCACTGGTTGCAGTTGTCGGTCTTCACCACTTCGCGGGCGGTGGTGGTCGTCTCGCCGCCAAACAAGACGTCGCGCGTCGCCTGCCCGACCTCCTTGAATGTCGCGCCGTCGACCGTGTACTCCCAGCGGCCGAACATGCCGATCGTGTAGGTGCCGGCCAGCAGCGGATCGCCCTGCAGCTCGCCGTCGAGGGGACCGAACGCGGAGGAGTCGTTGGCCGGCTCGAGATAGGTCGACGGGATCGCTGTCGCGAACTTGTAGGTGTAGGTGCCGTCGCCGTTGTCGATCGATGCCGTGAAGAGGTCCGTCTGCTCGGCGATCACCGGCTGGTAGTTGAAGGTCGGGCCCGAAACGAGGATGTGCCCGTGGTCGAGCTCGTCGAGCCCCCAGTTGCTGCCGTCGTTGCGCTTCGCGGTGAAGGTGACCGCGATGCGGTCGCCCGGAACGAAGCTGTTCGAGGGCCCTGTCGCGCCGGAGACCCCGGTGATCTCGAGGTTCACGCCCGGCCCGTCTTCCCACTTGGTCAGAACGCGACTGAGCGGCGTCGTTGGAGTGGAGCCGTCGACTCCGTCCTTGCCGTCATCGCCGGCGCAGGCGGCCGCGATCAGGCAGAGCAGCAGCAGCGAGCGGCGTCCGGGAAGAACCGGCCGCAGGGGCGAAAGAACAGCGGTCATCGTGATTCCCTCCGAGATCCAGCGGCGGGCAGCTCGATCGCTGTCCGAGGCCGGCGGCAGAGGGCGGAAGGCAAAGCAGGGGCCCGTGCGGTTTTCGTTCGCTCGTTCCCCAGCATGGGGTCGTTTTCCGATCCATCGCCGACTGCACTTGCCGGGAACCACGCCCAGCCCACTTCGGGCTTTCCACCCCGGCTCGTCAGGGCACCTACGGGGGAATCGGTGGCCTCTGACACGCCGATCGCGACGCCGGCATCCGACCCGGCCACATCTCGCCGAGGCGGCGAACCTGAAGTTCTTTCCGATCGCCGCCGATACTGCCGCAACGGTTGCCGCCGGGTCGTCCGGTCCGGCGCGCCGTGCCGTGCCCCGAGCAAGGAAGCCGCTTGATGAACTCCACCACCTCTTCGTCGACGTCCGCGCGTCTCGCCCAGTTGAACGCGGCCGGTCAGTCGGTGTGGCTCGACTTCATCCAGCGCAGCATGCTCGAGGACGGCTCGCTCGCGCGAATGATCGCCAGCGACGGTCTGCGCGGGATGACCAGCAACCCGGCGATCTTCGAGAAGGCGATCGCGGGCTCGAAGGACTACAGCAAGGACCTCGCGGCGGCGGGCGCCGAGTGCGCGCGCGATCCGAAAGCGGTCTTCGAGCGCCTCGCCATCGCCGACATCCAGGCCGCATGCGACCTGCTGAAGCCGGTGTACGAAGCCACCAAGCGCCTCGACGGCTACGTCAGCCTCGAGGTCTCACCCGAACTCGCATTCGATCGCGTCGGCACGCTGGCCGAGGCGCGTCGCCTGTGGAGGTCGGTCGATCGCGCGAACCTGATGATCAAGGTGCCGGCGACACCGCCGTGCATTCCGGCCGTGCGTGAGCTGCTGGCCGAAGGCATCAACGTCAACATCACGCTGCTGTTCAGCGTCGACGCCTACGAAGCGGTCGCGGACGCGTGGCTCGCCGGGATCGAGCAGTTCGTCGCCAAGGGCGGCGATCCAGGCCGCGTCGCGTCGGTGGCCAGCTTCTTCATCAGCCGCATCGATTCGCTGATCGACGGCAAGCTCGAAGAGCTGGCGAAGAAGGCGGCGACCCCCGCCGAGAAGGCGCGCATCGAAGCGCTGCTGGGCAAGGTGGCGATCGCGAACGCGAAGCTCGCCTATCAGCACTACCGCGCATTGAAGAGCGGGCCGCGCTGGGCTGCCTTGGCGGCGAAGGGCGCGCAGCCGCAGCGCCTGCTGTGGGCCTCGACGAGCACCAAGAACCCGAAGTACCGCGACGTCGTCTACGTCGAGGGGCTGATCGGCGTCGAGACGGTGGAGACGATTCCGCCGGCGACCTACGAGGCGTTCAAGGATCACGGCGTCGTGCAGCCGACGCTCACCGCCGATCTCGAGGGTGCCACGCGCACGCTTGCCGAACTCGCCAAGTGCGGCGTCTCGTTGAAGAGCGCGACCGACGCGCTGCTGGCCGATGGCGTGAAGATCTTCAAGGACGCGTTCGACAAGCTGCTCGCTGCCGTGGCGAAGCACGGCGGCACGCCGGTCGAGCCGAGCAACGGCAGCAGCGCGCTGGTCTCGGTGCGCCTGCCGGCCGCGATCGAGGGCGAGTTCGCCAAGCTGCTGGCCGACTGGACCGCGGGTGGCAAGGTCGCGCGACTGTGGGCTTCCGATGCGAAGCTCTGGAGCGGCGGCGACGAGGCGAGCTGGACCGGCTGGCTGACGATCGTCGACGAGCAGCGGAAGCAGCTCGCGAAGTTCACCGACCTCGCGAAGGACGTGAAGGAAGCGGGCTTCACCCACGTCTGCCTGCTCGGCATGGGCGGCTCGAGCCTTTGCCCGGAAGTGTGGGCCGAGACGTTCGGGCCGCAGCCGGGCATGCCGCAGATGGTCGTGCTCGATTCCACCGACCCCGCGCAGCTCCACGCGACCGAACGGCGCATCAACCTGACGCGCACGCTCTTCTGCGTCTCCAGCAAGTCGGGCAGCACGCTCGAGCCCAACATCTTCAAGGCGTGGTTCTTCGAGCGCGTGAAGCAGGTCGTCGGCGCGAAGGAAGCAGGTCGCCGCTTCATCACGGTGACCGATCCCGGTTCCAACATGGAGAAGGTCGCGCAGGCCGACGGCTTCCGCCGCATCTTCCACGGCGTGAAGAGCGTGGGCGGCCGCTACTCGGCGCTCTCCGACTTCGGCCTCGTTCCGGCGGCGGCGATGGGCCTCGATGTCGCCAAGCTGCTCGAGCGCGCCGCGGCGATGAAGCAGGCGTGCATGGCTTCGTCCATCCGCGACAACCCCGGCGTCCACCTCGGACTCGTCCTCGGCGCCGCGGCGAAGTTCGGACGCGACAAGCTGACGGTCGTCACTTCGCAGGGCATCGCCGACTTCGGCGCCTGGATCGAGCAGCTCGTCGCCGAGTCGACCGGCAAGGTCGGCAAGGGGCTGATCCCGGTCGATCGCGAGTGCCTCGGCGGTCCCGAGAAGTACGGCAGCGACCGGGTCTTCCTCAGCTTCGAACTGCCAGGTCAGGTCGACCCACGCACGAGCGAAGCGCTGACCGCGCTGGCGGCGGCGGGCCATCCGGTGATCCGCATCCCGCTCGCGGACCGCTACGACCTCGCCGGCGAGATGTTCGTGCTCGAAGTCGCGACGGCGGTGGCGGGATCGGTGCTCGGCATCCATCCGTTCGATCAGCCGGACGTCGAAGCGAGCAAGATCGCGACCAAGAAGATCACCTCGGCGTTCGAGCAGAGCGGCGCGCTGCCCGCGGAGACGCCTTTCTGGAACGGCGATGGCATCAAGCTCTTCGCCGACGCGAAGAACGCGGCCGCGCTGCAGCAGGCCGCGGGCGGCGGCGCGACGCTCGCCAAGCTCCTGCGCGCGCACGTTGCGCGCCTGCAGCCGGGCGACTACGCCGGCTTCCTCGCCTACGTCGACATGACCGCGACCCACGAGTCGCTGATCCAGCGGATGCGCCACGAGGTGAGGAACGCGAAGCGCGTCGCCACCGTGATGGGTTTCGGCCCGCGCTTCCTGCACTCGACTGGACAGGCCTACAAGGGCGGGCCGAACTCGGGAGTCTTCGTGCAGATCACCTGCGACGATGCGCGCGACGCGGCGGTGCCCGGGGCGAAGTACAGCTTCGGGATCGTCAAGGCGGCGCAGGCGCGCGGTGACTTCGAAGTGCTGGCCGAGCGAGGACGACGCGCGTTGCGCGTCCATCTCGGCAGCGATGTGGCCAGCGGATTGAAGAAGCTGGCCGACGCGGTGACGGAGGCGCTCTCGTGACGGATCCCATCGGGACCTTGGGCACTGCTGCGAGGACGAACGCCGTGGAACCGATCGCATCGGGCAAGCCGGTCGGGCCATGCGCGCTGGTGATCTTCGGTGCCGGCGGCGACCTCACCAAGCGCAAGCTCATCCCGGCGCTCTACAACCTCGTGCGCGAACGGCTGCTGTCCGATGACTTCGCGGTCATCGGCTTCGCCCGCCAGGCGATCGGCGACGAGGGCTACCGCACCAAGCTCGAAGCGGACATGCGCGAGTTCGCGACCAGCGAGCTCACGCCCGAGCAGTGGGGCTGGCTCAAGGAACGCGTCTACTACTGCCAGGCCGACTTCAACGAGGGCGACGCCTTCCAGAAGCTGGCGGCGGTGCTGGCGCGCGTCGAGAAGGAACGCAACACGCGCGGCAACGCGCTCTTCTACATGGCGACCGCGCCGGAGTTCTTCGGCGAGGTGGTCGCCAAGCTCTCCGCGGCCGGCCTGACGCAGGAGACCGAAGGCCGCTGGCGGCGCGTGATCGTGGAGAAGCCGTTCGGCCGCGACTACGAATCGGCGCGCGCGCTGAACGCGGAGCTGCGTCGGCTGCTCGACGAGCGGCAGATCTACCGCATCGATCACTACCTCGGGAAAGAGACGGTCCAGAACCTGATGATGTTCCGCTTCGCGAACGGGATCTTCGAGCCGATCTGGAATCGTCGCTACGTCGACCACGTCCAGATCACGGTGGCGGAGACGGTCGGCGTCGAGACGCGCGGCGACTACTACGACAAGAGCGGCGCGCTGCGCGACATGGTCCCGAACCACATCTTCCAGCTGATCTCGCTGGTGGCGATGGAGCCGCCGATCAGCTTCGAGGCGGACGCGGTTCGCGACGAGCAGACCAAGGTGCTGCGCGCGATGCAGCCGATGTCGCCCGAAGAGGTGCTGGCGCGCACGGTGCGCGGCCAATACGGCGAAGGGCAGAGCGGCAGCAAGAAGATCCCCGCCTACCGCTCGACGCCCAAGGTGCGCCCCGATTCGCGCACCGAGACCTACGTGGCGATGAAGCTCAACATCGACAACTGGCGCTGGACCAACGTGCCGTTCTACTTGCGCGTCGGCAAGGCGATGGCGAAGCGCTACACCGAGATCGCGATCACCTTCAAGCGGCCGCCATTCACGCTGTTCCGCGATACGCCGGTCGAGAAGCTGACGCCCAACCAGCTGATCATCACGGTGCAACCCAACGAGGGCATCTCGCTGGTGTTCGGCGCCAAGATGCCGGGCGCGACCGTGCGCCTCGGCAGCGTGCAGATGGACTTCAAGTACGCCGACCATTTCGGCTCGACGCCGTCGACGGGCTACGAGCGCCTGCTGTACGACGCGATGGCTGGCGATGCGACGCTCTTCCAGCGTGCCGACATGGTCGAGGCGGCGTGGAAGGTGGTCGCGCCGATGCTCGACGTCTGGCAATCGCTGCCGCCGCGCAGCTTCCCGAACTACGCCGCGGGCAGCGCCGGGCCGAAGGAGGCGGACGAGTTGTTGACTCGCGATGGCCGCAGTTGGCGAACGGTCGATTGACGCGTTGCAGCTGACGGGCGCAAGGCCCGCAGCTGAACGCGCGTGCCGGACCGACCGCGCGGCGCGCGGCGGTCCTCCCGGGCCATGCAGCTGGCGAGCGCTGCGCGAGGACGCGCAGCGCTCGCAGCTGATGGCCAGCACCAGGGGTGCGAGAGGCGACTCCCTTCTCGAGGACGTCGGCGTACGCCTGCGCGTACTGCTCGATCGCGAGCGTGAGCTTCAGCCCCTTCAAGCGATCGATCGGCGCGCTTCGCCACGCCGGAGCGCGTTCGGGTCGCGGCGGCAGATCGCCCGACTTGCCGGTACCGGGGGCGTCTTCGGTCCGCGCGGCGCCGCGGTGCTGCTCGGCATGCCGCCCACCACACTCGCCTCGCGCTTGAAGGCGCTGCGGATCCCCAAACGGCCGCAGTGACTCGTGCCGCCGACTCCGCGGCGGCGACGAGCGCAATCGTTTCCACACGAAAAAGGCGGCCTGGCCGCGTGGAACGACGTCGAGCGACAGGCGCCACGCGCGGACTTGAGCTAGATTCGAGCTGATGCGGACGCCCCTCTTCCTCCTTGCCTTGCTTGTCCCCGCGTGCGGTGGCGGTGGTTCCGCGGGCGATCTCGCCACCGGGGTCCTGCCGCCCATCGACTGCGGCGATGGCGGCGGTGGGGGTGGCGGTTCGGGAGGGGGCGGCAGCGGCGGCACCACGCCGTCGACCGTTTCAATGGGCTCGTTCGTCAATGGCGAGCGGCCGATGTACCTCGAGATCGATCAGTTCGCCGACGATCAGTCGTTCACCGTCGAGTTCATGAACGCTCCGTCGGACGCGACCGAGGTCACGCTCTACCTCTCCGACCGAATCGTCGTCGCGACGCATCCCGATCCCACGACGCCGGGCTACTTCGGCATCGACCTCAACTCGTGCGAGATCATCAGCGTCAGCGGCACGACGTACCAAGGCATCGTCGACGGCAGCCGCTGGAACGGAATCACCTACATCCAGGGCTACCTGTCGACGCCGCGCGGTGGTCGACTCACGTCCCTGGTCGAGTGCCATCCCGACGAGGCGTTGACCACTCCGCCATCCAGTTCGATCGTCTTTCCGATTCCGCTGACCACGCAGGAGGTGCTGCGGCCGGGCCGCGCCGGGATCGACGTGGTTGCGCAACCGGTTCGCGTCGGCGTTCCGTTGCCTCCAGGCCAGGTGTTCGAGAACGGCTTCGGCGTGCCGAACCTGACGCTCACGGGAGGCGCGACCGCGGGTCAGTTCTCGACGCTCGCCAGGTGGGACGACGGCAGCTGCAAGTGGGTCTTGTGCGAGTACCTCGCCAGCCTTGCGGCGGGCGCCACGGACAACACCGTCCAGGTCGACAAGGGCTCCGGGAGTTTTGGCGGTGCGTGGATCGCGTCCACCGACGGCACGCTCACCACGATCGACACCGGCGCGATGACGGTCACGATCGACTCCACCGTCGATGATCTCTTCCAGTCGATCCGCGCAGGCGGCCTCGACCTCCTCTCGACCGCCGCAGGCAATCGCCCGCACTTCTGGGACGCGGCCGATGCCGAGTGGACGTGGCACAAGAGCAAAGTGACCACGCGCCGCAACGGGCCGGTCCGCGCCGAGGTCGAGATCGACGGTTCCTTCACGCGCACCGCATCGCCGACCGACGCCGACCGCATCTACGTGCGCTTCTACGTCGAGGCCAACCAGGGCGAATCGGAGCTGCGAGTCACGGCGTCGTTGCGCGATACGAGCCTGCAGTTCCCCGAACACCTGCTCTTCCGCGGTTTCACCTACCAGGCGACGCTCAACGAACTGGGGCCCTTCGACGTCCGCATGCCCGCTCCCGCGCTGCGTGGGGACTCGACGACGCTGAACGGCGGCGCGATCGGCAGCGGTCAGGACGCCGAGTTCCGGCTCGGCTACGTCTCGCGCAGCGACTACCGGCTCCAGACCGATTCCAACTCGACCGCGTACTTCGGCTTCATCCAGCGCAACGGTGTCGACCTCTTCGCGATCGAGGGCGTTCGTGAACGGATCGGCAGCACCGAATACTGCGGCGATGCCGCGAGCGGCTGGTTCTCCGCGGAGAACGAGCTGACCGATCCGTCGTTCCTCGAGGTCACCTCTTCCGCGTCCGGTCGCGGAGTCCTCTTCGGCATCGAGCATGCGTGCCGCACGTGGCCGGTCGGGCTCGCCGCCGTCGGCGATGGCGCGATCGAGGTGGGCCTCCTGCCTCGCAAGGTCCCCTCTGACCCGCACTCCTATCCACTGCCCTACGCCAGCGCCGAGACACGGGTCTTCTATCTCTCGTTCGAGTCGGCGCCGGCGAGCGACCCGATCGCCGTCGCGACGACGTTCGACTACCCGCTCGCGGCGCGCGCCGCGCTGTTCGCCTACAACCAGTCCCAAGTCTGGCCGTGGAAGCTGGTCGACGAGGCGCAATTCAAGACCTACCAGAACCTCGCTGGCATCCGCGCCACCCAACCCGACGCTTCCGACCCGATTCGAACCGTCTTTCGGTTCGCCGGCGAGACGGGCGGCGCCAACAACAACTGGGAGGAGACGCGCCGCTTCTACCACTGGCTACGGACGGGCCACGGCGGCTCCTACCTCCACTCGTTCTTCGAGGCGCAATACAAAGCCGACAAGATGGCTTGGAACATCGACGACGGCGCGCTCGAGGATCGCCAGAAGGTCCGCAACGCGAATGCTCAGGTCACGCGCAAGTCCGACATGTACGACGGCAGCAAGCACACCTTCTTCCAGGCCGTGCCCGACTGGGCGTTCACCCGTGGAGAGACTCCTCTCCTCGATTCGGCGAAGGCGCTCTCGGAGACGATCCTCTCGCCCGCCATCTCGCCCAACGTGCAGCCGTACGGCAACTTCGTGCTCGGCACCTACAGCGCTGTCACCACCGCCGCGATGGCTGCGCTCGACCTCGCTCCGAACGCGGAGCTCGAGGCGTGGTTGCGCACGATCATGTACCAATGGGCGAATGTGGTGTTCAAGCAGCCGAACGGCTTCGGGGTCGACACCGGCATGCTCGGTTGGCAGGCGCCGGTCGGCACCCCCGTCGGCAGCGCGACCAATCTCGACGGCTACATGATCACCTGGGCTGCCGGCAAGTCGTCCGACAAGGCGCTGTACGGGTACATGTCACAGCAGTGGACCGACCTGCGCGGCAATGCGCAGGCATTCCATCGCTTCATCCACTACCGCGATCACCACGCGCCCGGCGACCCGCTCGTGACGAACCTGCTCCAGCGCGCTCCCGACCTCTATCACTATGCGCGGCGCGGCATCCTCGATGACCACAACCGCGACACCGGCGATTACTACATCACCGATGTCTTCGCAGGCGACGGGGGCAACCCCAACCCGCCTTCTTGCGCACCGCCCGGTTACTACATCGATGAGCCCAGCACGAGCGCTTACGCCAACCAGAGCATCATCAACCTGCTGCTCGAGTGGAAGGCGAGCGAGACCGCCTACAGCTACGGTGTCGAGATGAACCGCAGCATGGCGGAGCCGACCTACCAAAGCATGGCGAGCGATCCGATCCTGAACGACTTCGTGTGGCGATACCTCGTCCACTACGGCCTGCTGCAGCCGTGAGCTTGTCGCCTTCGTGAGCGTCGCCTACTCGAAGACGCACTTCGCTCCCGACGTCGCCGACCAGCCGCCGATCGCATTCGAATCCTCGACGAACGCCTGCGCATACCACTCCGCGCCCAGGAGCGCGGGGTCATCCGCGAGCGGCAGCACGAAGGTGGCATCGCCGGTGCCCGCCCCGTTTCCCGACAGCACCAGCGGGACGAGATAGGGCAGCGGATCGCAGGCGACGTGGAGCGGGATGCCGTTCCAGTCGCTGCCGGCCGGCGCCTCCTCGCTCGCCAGCGCCAGCAGCGCCGCCGCCCCGCCGAGCCCGTCGACGATCGCCAGCCGAAACGTCTCATGGCCGAGCTGTGGCGGCGTCTGCGCGATCAGGCGTGGCTCGATCCCGCCGCTGCCCGCGCTGCCTTCGCCGTAGAGCGACGGATTGGGCGCTCGCTCGGCATGCAGCGCTGGCCGTGAGTAGAGGCCGCTCTCGCTGGCGACGTCGGGATCGGTGAGGCCGTTCGCCAGGAAATCGAGCAGGTCGAGCTGCTCGTCGACGGTCAGTGCGACCGGCAGCATCAGCACGTCGAGGTTGTCGCGGAAGTCGCCGCCGCGCACGTAGAAGTCGATCACCTGCTGCAGCGTCTGGAAGCGGCCGTCGTGCAGGAAGCGCGGCCGCAGGCCCGCGTTGCGCAGCGTCGGCGTCTTGAAGCGGCCGCGATCGGCGAAGCGGCCGGTGACCTTCGCGCGGCCGGCATCGTCCTGCCACGGCGAGCTGCCGATCTGATGGAAGTTGTCGTCGGAGAAGAGCGGCGGCGTGTGGCACATGGCGCAGCGCCCCTTGCCCTGGAACACGGTCAGGCCGCGCTGCTGCGCCGCGCTCAACGCGAGCGGACTGCCGGCGGTCCATAGATCCCACGGCGTCTTGCGCGGCGCCAAGGTGCGCTCGTAGGTGGCGATGGCGAAGGCGATCCGCGTGGTGCTGATCGCGGGGTCGCCGAAGGCGCTGCGAAAGAGGTCGGGATAGGTGGGATCACGGGCGAGCGCGGCGGCGACGTCGCTCGGCCAATCGCTCGCGAGAGCCAGCGGCGAGACGTCGGCGAGGAGGAGTTCGATGTCGCTCCAGGCGCGGCCGGCGTGGCCCATTTCGACGGCGGAGACCGGCGGTCCGACCAGCTGGCTCTCGAGTGCGCCGCCGCTGGCGATCGCCTGCTTGCCGGTGGCCGGATCGACGAAGCGGCCCTTTGCGCGGCCATCCCAGAAGAGCTCGTCGAAGAAGGCGGCCGTCATGAACTCGGGCGCGAGCCGGTCGGTCACCTGCCGCTCGAAGCCCACGCCAGAGCGAAGGTAGGCACCGCTTGCGTCCGCGAGACGAACGCCCGGCGAGCCGAATCGATCGTCACGCGTGAAGAGCTGTCCGTCGTACCCGGCGCTGCGAAAGGTGGCCGGATCGGAGCCGCCGACTCGTGGCTGGTGACAGCTGCCGCACGCCATCGTTCGGTCGCTCGACAGCTGCTCGTCCCAGAAGAGGATCTTGCCGAGGAGCGCCTTCTCCGCCGTGATCGGGTTCTCGGGCGGTGCCGGCGGCGGGCCGAGTTGCGCGTGCGCGAGGGCGCCGACCATCAGCCAGGCGGCGACGAAACGTGCGCAGACGATCGATGGGTTCACGGCGCAGCTCCGCAGGTGGCGCGCTTCTATAACCTCTGTCGCCATGACCTTCCGGCTCCTGCACACGGCCGACTGGCAGATGGGGATGAAGGCGGCCCACGCCGGCCCCGTGGCGGCGCGGATCCAGGCAGCGCGGCTCGAATCGGCACGCCGCGTCGTCGCGTTGGCGAACGAGCGCGGCGTCGACGCGCTGATCCTCGCCGGCGACACCTTCGAGCACACCACGGTTGCCCCAGCGCTGGTGCAGGAGGTCGTCGACCTCCTGCGCGTCAGCGCGGCGCCCGTCTTCGTCCTGCCCGCCAACCACGATCCCCTCGTGCCGGGCGGGCTGTTCGACCACCCGGCGTGGCGCGACGCCGGGGCGAAGGTCACCGTGTTGCGCGAGCCGGGTCCCTACGCGGTCGGGCACGCCGATCTCTTCGCCTGCCCGCTGCGCACGCGCAAATCGACCGACGATCCGCTCGCCACGCTCCCCGATGCACCGCCGTCCGGTTCGCCTCGCGAGCGCTTTCGCATCGGCGTCGCCCATGGTTCCGTGCGCGGCGCGGCGGCACCCGATGACGAGATCGCCGGCGACTTCCCGCTCGACCTGCGCCACGTCACACGCGCTGGCCTCGATTGGCTGGCGCTCGGCCACTGGCATCGTCCGTCGCGTTACGCGGTCGACGGGGTCGTGCGCGCGGCCTATTGCAGCGCGCATGAGCCGACGGCGTTTGGCGAGCGCAACGAGCAAGGCGAGAGCGGCGAGTGCCTGCTGGTGACGTTGACGACACCCGGTGCTCCACCGCAGATCGAGGCGCTGCGGACCGCGAAGCTCGAGTGGCGCCAGCCCGCCGCGCGCCGACTGGCGGACGCTGCCGCGATCGAGGCCTTGCGCCGCGAGCTCGACGCGGAGCCGGCCGCTTCGCGCGACAGCGTGCTGCTCGATCTGCGGCTCGAAGGTGCGCTCACCACCGCGGAGCGCGCCGCGGTCGAGGCACTGCGCGTCCTGGCGAGCGGTCGCTTCCTCCACGCGCGCTTGCGGACCGAGGGCCTCGTCACGAGGCCCGATGGCGCGGACTGGATCGAGCAGCTTCCGGCCGGTGCGCCGCAGACCGCCGCGCGCACGTTGCTAATCGAGGCGACGTCGCTCGGCGCCGACGCGCACGCCGCTGCCGTGGCGCAGCGCGCGCTCGATCTCCTGTTCGAGCTTCACGCGCAAGCGCGCGGCGAGGCGCCCCGATGATCCTGCATCGCCTCCTCGTCGAGCGTTTCGCCGGACTCAACCCTGGCGCGCTGATCTCCACGTTCGGCGCGCGCATCACGCTGATCCACGGTCCCAACGAAGCGGGCAAGTCGACACTGCTGGCCGCGATCGAGCACGCCCTCTTCCAGCGCCATCGCACCGGAGGCGCGGAAGTCGAGGCGGCGATCGTCCCGCGTGGCGCCGCCGTCGCGCCGCGCGTCGAGATCGAGCTCGAAACGGGCGGACGGCGACTTCGGCTGCGCAAGCAGTTCGTCAGCAAGCCGAGCGCGGAGCTCGCGGAATGGCGCGGCGAGCGGTTCGAGCCGATCGCGGACGGCGAAGCGGCCGACGACGCGCTGCGCCAGCGACTCGACTTCGCGTACGCCGGACGCGGGCTCGGCGGCCCCGAACTGCGCGGCATCGCGGAGATCCTGCTGGTGCCGCAAGGGCGGCTGCGCTTCGGCGCCGCGTTGGGAGAGCGCACGCGCGAGCAGCTGCTCCCGCTGATGGGCGGCGTCCTCACGACCAGCGGCACGCACGAACTGCTCGCGCGCGTGCGCAAGCGCTGGTCGGAGCTCTTCACCGACAAGGGACGCGGCGAGAAGAAGGGTTCGCCGCTCGACGTCGCGAGGCGCGAAGCCGCGGCGCTGAGCGAATCGGCGCTCCTCCTCGATCAACGCCTCGCCGAGGTGCACCGCATCGAGCAAGGCCTCACGCCCGATCCGGTGCGCGCGGCGCAGCTCGCGCAACGACGCATCGAGTTCGAGCGACGGCGTGCGGCGGCGCGCCACGCTCGCGATCGTGCCCGCACGCTCGACCAGCAGCTGGCCGCGGCCGGTGAACTCGAGCAGGCGGCCATCCAGTCGGCGGAGCAGGCCGCGCGCTCCCTCGGCGCGGTCGCGACGAATCGCCTCGCGCGAACGCAGGCCGCCAACGCCAAGGCGGAAGCGGAGGTGGAGCTCAAGCGACATCGCGATGCGCTCGCCTGGTCGGTGAAGGAGATCGAACAGGCGCGAGCGGCCGAATCCGAAGTCGAGCGCCAGCGCCAATCACTCGAGGTCGACGAGGCGCAGCAACGCGACGGGATCGAGCTGCAACGCGCGCGAGTGGCCATCGCCCAGCTCGACTCGCGGCTGACCCAGGATCGCGAACTCGCGGTGCAGCAGGTGGCGCAGGAGGGTCGCCTCGCCGAGCGTGCGCGTCCGCGTCGCGACGACGTGAAGCGCGTGCGCAAGCTGGTCGACGAGCGCGCCGATCTTGCGCGCCGTCTCGCGGCGTTCGAGCTGCGCGTGACGCTGACCGCCGAGCGCGATCTCGAACTGCGTGCGCCGGAGGGGCCGACCGCGGTCGCGACCGGCGCGACGTTCGAACTGCGCGGCGGAGATCCGCTCGCGTTCGAGCTCGCCGGCATCGGTCGCATGGTGGTGCGCGGGCCCGAGGTCGCGGAGCGCGCGCTGCTCGAGCAGCGGCAACGCGCGTTGACGATCGAGCTCGACGCCGCGGCGCGCCCCTTCGCGACCAGCGATCCCGAGGCGCTCGAAGAGCTGGCGCAGGAACGGCAGGCGATCGAAGCGGAGCTGGCGCAGTTGGCGAAGGCGCGCGCCGAGCGCTTCGTCGACGACACCGCTCGCCGCGCCGCGAGCGAGCAGCGCGTGCGCGAGCAGGCCATCGCCCAGCGGCTGATCGAACTCCATCCGCAATGGAGCAGCGCGCCGCCGAGCGAAGCCACGCTGGCGGCGCAACGCGATGCGCTGGCCGATCGGCGTCGTCAGCTCGACCTGACGCTGCTGGCCGCGCGTACGGCTCACCAGCGCGCCATCGCGCAACGGGAGAGCGAGCGCGAGCGCGAGGCGAAATCGGCCCAGGCGCAGGCAGTGGCGCAGGCGACGCTCGCTTCGATCGAGCGTGAACTCGAGCGGCTGCTGGCGGATGGCCTCGACGACGGCGCGCGCGCCACCGCCGCGGAGCAGGCGCAGCGACGGCTCCTCGACCGTCGCGCCGCGACGAAGGCGCTCACCGATGAGCGCGAACGGCTCGGCGATGCCGATGCGGAAGCGAACGCCGCGGAGCAGGCGCTGACCGACCTCGACACTCAACGAGCGACCGAGCGCGACGAGCAGGCGCGGCTGCGCGGCCGTCTCGAGCAGCTGCAGCGCGACGCGCTGTGGCAGCAGCAGGGCGAGCTCGAAGCGCGTCGAGCGGCCAACGCCGAGGCGCTCGCGCGTGCCGAGCTCGACGCCGCCGCGACCGACCTGCTGCGCACTCGCCTCGACGCCGCGCAGCAAGGCCAGCTCGAGCTGCTGGTGCGGCCGTTGGCGAACAAGGTGTCGCGCATGTTGACACCGCTGCTGGGCGCGAAGAGCGAGGTGCTCTTCGGCGAGCGGCTCTTGCCAGAACAGCTTGCCCGCGGCGAACGCGCGCCGATCGAGACCGAGCGCCTCTCCGCCGGCACGCAGGATCAGGTGGCGTTGCTGACGCGCATCGCGCTCGGCGAGCTGTGGGCGGCGCAGCATGGCCGCCACGCGCTGCTGCTCGACGATCCGCTGGTGAACTGCGATCCCGGCCGCCGCGGCAAGCTGCTGCCGATCCTCGCGCGCGCCGCCGAGTCGCTGCAGCTGATCGTCTTCACCTGCGATCCCGACGCGTGGTTCGGCCTCCCTGCCGACACCGTTCGCATCTCGATCGACGAAGCGCGTCGCGCATGCGAGGCGCGAGGCTGAACGAAACGCTCAACGCAGCCGCAGCGTCGGATCGCCGAACAGCATGAACTTCATGCCCTGGAAGAAGATGCTCGGCGGATACCAGTCGGCGTTCGGCTGCAGCGTCGCGAGCTGCTGCGCCTCGAAGTAGTGGTGGAGCGCGGCGCGCCACGCCGCGCCGATGGTGGGCCCGACAGCGCGAGCGGCGCCGGCCGCGGCCGCGGCAACGCCGCCCGCCGGCGCATCTGGCGGCGCCGCGAGCGCTTGCACGAACCCCTCCATCAGCGTCACGGCGCACGGTTGCGCGCCGGTGTTGCAGCCAAGGTAGGCGATGGCGCCGCCGGTGGGCAGGCGCAGCAGCCTTTCGCCGACGCCGGTCGAGTTCAGCGAGCCGGGTTACAGGCAGGCGGGTGGCGGGGGCGGCGCGGTGAACTGCTCGCCGGCGTTCGTGCCGCGATGCGCGACCCCGTCGCTGTCGACGTAGGGCTGGTAGGGCGGCTCGGTGCAGAACGACGCGGTGTTGCAGCCCACCGAGAACCAGACGGCGGGATGGGCGCTGCGCGAGGCATCGACTTCGGCGGGGCCGAAGCAGCGATCGAACCCTTCGGGGAAACCGTGCCCGAGGTGGAAGAGGAGATCGAGGCCGCCGCCGACCGCGCTGCTCACGCTGGCCGGAGTCGGCACGCCACCCTCATCGCCGAAGAGCTGATGCGACGTCGCGAAGCCGCTGCTGGCGAGCGTTTCGAGCATTGCCTGCACGGGGCCGCGCGCGTCGATCCAGCCGCCGGCGTGCACCGCCAGCGCACGCGGCGCCGGCTCG
The DNA here is from genome assembly GCA_031409275.1 of Planctomycetota bacterium. GTDB lineage: Bacteria > Planctomycetota > B15-G4 > B15-G4 > SIAN01 > SIAN01. Next base: position 42,845 of record JANNXA010000030.1, on the reverse strand, counting down.
CTCGGTCGCCACGCGAGCGTCTTCGCGACCACCGCGTTCAGCGCGGCGAGCTCGCTGACCGGCCACCGTCCGACGGCGAGTTCGGGGATGTAGGAGATGCGGTCGAAGTTGATCGGCGAGCTCTTCTCCGTCTCGCCCCGCACTTCGCCGAAGTAGCGCGGATCGCCGCCGGCGGCCAGATCGGCGCCATTCCAGTCATCGAAGCTGCCGTCGTCGCGCGCGACGTCGGCGTAATAGAGGTCGCACGCGTAGAAGGCGCGATCCGCCGCCGCCGGCGTGCCGCGATCGAGCACCATGAAACGCACCGGCAGCACGTCGCAGTCGCCGACCAGCAGCACGTGAGTGAGCCCGCGTTCGCGCCAACCGTCGTAGAGCCAGCGCTTGAGCCGCTCGGGAGCATCGGCTCCGACCGCTGCGTCGTTTGCCGCGGCTCCGGCCGCCAGCACCTCCTCGATCGAAAGCAGCTCGACACGCCACTGCTCCGCGCGCGCTTGCGCGAACGGCGCGAGCGCGTCTCGCCATGCCGCAGGCGCGACGATCGCGAAGCCGGGGCGCGTGGGGTGCGCGGGGCCATCCGCGGCCGCCTGGAACGCGAGCACGATCGATGCGAGGAGGGTGTCCATCCCGCGACGATAGGCTCGCGCCGCGCTCAGAGGTCGAAGCCGATCCGCAGCTGCAGGCCGTTGGTGAACGAGAGGCGGCCGACCGCTCCGGCGTCGAGCTCGACGACCTGCAAGTAGAGGTCGAGGAAGCAGAGCACGGGGTCGTTCGGGACGGTGTCGGTGTCGCTCCACCCGGTCGCGGGAATCGTGATCGGGATCGTGGACGGGGCGGCGACCAGCAGCGTCGCGCCGCTCTTCAGCGGCACGCTCGCGTCGGCCACGCCGACCAGCAGCAGGCCGAGCGTCGGCGTGCGCTGCGTGCCGAACCAGCCTGTGCCGTAGCTCGCGGCCGTGGCCGGGCAGCCGAGGTAGATGCGGACAGCGCCCGGGTTGATCGGCGACGGCGCGTAGTTCCACCAGGAGAGGATCGTGACGGCGAGGTCGTCGACGCCGTCGCGGTTCCAATCGCAACTCGCGGTGACGAAGCCGAACGGATTCTCGAACTGGGTGGCGTCGATCACGCCTCCAGGGCACGCACGGTGTCGTCGATCGCGCCTTCGAACGCGGGCGAACCGACCGTGTGTCCGACGCCGCTCACTACGTGGTCGGAGCTGCCGTCGATGCGGCCAACGTCGACCTTCGAGCCGCGAGAACTTGCTGGTCCCGTGCAGCTCGACGTCGGGGACCGGAGCGGCCGAGGCAGGAACCGCAGGGGGATGCGTGCGGCCGAATGCCCCGATCAGCGCGCCCCTCACTCCCCGATCGAATGCACCGTCGGGTAGACCGCGCCCCGCACGATGGCGCCGTCGTCGGCTTGCAGGTCGAAGGTGAGGCGCATCTGGTCGACCGGTTGCAGGTCGTCGACGAAGAGGAAGAGGCGGCGAGCGTCCGGGGCGAGCTCGACGCGCGTGATCGGCAGTGCTTCCTCGCCCACCTCGCTGCGGCCGTCGCCGATGCTCGGCCGGTACTTCGCGCTGCCGTACTCGCCGCTCCAGCGGTAGTTCCAGCGCGTCAGCGTGAAGCGATCGAGGCGCGTGGCGGACTCGCGCTCGAGCGGTTCGGGGAAGTCGAGCGAGATCCAGCCGCGCCGCACGTGCAGCTCGCTCGGCAGATGGAAGGGGAGGCCGGTGTAGCGGACGCGCTGCAGGCAGCCGTCGCGCACCGCCGCTGTCTGCCAGCCGTCGCAGCCGACCACGTAGAGCGCGCCGTCACTCGCGCTGAACTCGCCGCGCATCGCCCCCGAGAGGAAGTCGACTGGCAGCGGGACGACGCCGGCGGCGTGTTCATCGCGCAGCACCGCGTAGAGACGCGCCTTGCCAAACGACAGGTGCAGCAATTGATGGGAAAGCGGCCCGAAGTCGCGCCGTTCGCAATGGATCGGCGAACCAGCCGAGTTGTCGACCTCGTGGGGGATCCAGCAGAGCGGCGGATCGAACGTCGTCGGCGTGGCGTCGGGCGTTCCATCCGCGTGCGTCGCGATCTCGACGCGGCCGCGCCACGCCGGCACGTAGCCGTGGAAGCCTCCTTCGCGCACGACGTCGAGCCGCGTGCTCGGCACCCAGTTGCCCTGGTTGTCGCTCGTGACGATCTCGCCGGTGGAGCTGATCGCGAGCCCGTTGCCGTGGCGCCAGCCGGTGGCGAAGCGCGAGAGAGTCGCACCATCGGCGCTCGCCCGCAGCAGCGCACCGCCGTGCTCCGTGCCGCGATCGCCGCTCTTCACGAAGAGGAGGCTGCCATCCGGCAGTTGCTCCAGGTTCATCGCGAAGAGGTGATCGCCACCGGTCTCGACCACGTCGCGCTGGAACGCTTCGTACCAGTCGGCTTCGCCATCGCCGTTCAGGTCGTGCAGGCGCGTGAGGCCGTCGCGACCGACGATCAGCACGCGCCCGTCCACCACCTTCAATCCGAGCGGCTGGTGAAGCCCGGTCGCGAAGCGCTGCCACGTCACGCGCTGCAGGCTCGCGTCGATCCCGCCGACCAGCCAGACGTCACCGTGCGCGCTGCAGACCGCCGCCCGTCCGTCGGGCAGGAAGTCGATGCCGCTGAAGTAGAGCAGCGCGTGCCACGGGTTTTCGAACGGCGGCTCGAGCGAGTCGACCACGTAGGCCGCGTCATCGGGCGCGACGGTGCCGCGCGTGACGAGCGGCTCGCCCCAGCGCGCCGGACCCGGCTTCGACAGCGCCGCGAGATCGAGCGGCTCCGCGTCGAGCGAGCGGGCCGCGACGTACGCCTCGAGCTTCGCGAGGTCGCTTTCGGGGCCTCGGTACTGGAAGAGCCGGAGGGTGCGCGGGCGGGGGGACGGCGCGAGGTGGAGCGCCATCGATTCGAGCAGCGCGACATCCGATGACGGTCCGCCTCTTGGTCGCAACTGCGTCGTTGCGAGCGCCGTGTCGCTGTCAGCGACGGCGCCGGTCGCGGGGGCCGCGGCGGCGTCGGCTGCAGCGCCAGCGTCCTCGATCCAGCGCACCGATCGACTGGCGACGATCACCTCGCCGCCCTCGAGCTTGTCGCCGGATAACGCGCCGTGCCCGATGGTCTCGTGAACTCGCAGGAAAGAGCCTGGCTTGCCGCGAATCTCCTCCTGCCACTCCCGCTCACCGCGTCGCTCGATCGACGCGAACGAATGGAGCAGGAGTTCCACCGGCTCGGCGTTCGGCCCCACTTCGAGCTCGCGCACCAGCAACGGACGCGCAAGGCCGCTCTCGCTCGGCAGCACGACGCTTGGTGATTCGAGGAGCTGCGCGCCGGCGAGCTCGTACTCCAAGACGACTCGCTCGCCGTGGCGATGGCGGCCGCGGTAGCGCGGCGCGGCGACGGGACGGTCGGCCGCGGCGCGCGCCGTGTCGTAGCCCGCAGCAGCGAAGAGCAGCGGCGCCACCGGAATCGTCGGCGCCGACAGCAAGCCGAAGCGCGCGGGCTCGAACTGGAGTGCGCCGTCCCACGCAGCGACGAACTCGCAACGCTCCGTGTCGAACAGCCACGACACCTCGTTGGCGGAGCCGAGCTTCACGGTGAGCCCCTTCGCCACGCGCTCGCGCCCGGTGCTCGGCGGCGTGCGGACGGTCGATGCCAGGAAGCGGCCGTACTCCATTGCGGCGAAGCGGTCGTCGCGCCAATCGGCGTCGCTCTCCTTCTCCCACGGTGGCGCGTCGGGCCCGCTCGCCGGCGGCGGCGTCCAAGGGAGGTCGGCCGCCTTCACGGCGGGGGACGCGCTGGCGACCGGCACCGGCTCGTCGAACGTCTCGAGGAGGAGCGTGGCCGCGTCGCGCGTCGGCACCTGTTCACGTGGCGTTGGCGCCACGAGCCCGCGGCGCACCGCGATCTCGTCCAGCAGCGCATCGCTGCCGCAGCGCGGCGTCGTTCCCTCGTACGAGGCGCCCACCACCAGCGGACCGGCAACGAAGTCGCTCCGCCCGCGCCAGCGCGTGGTCGCGCGCAGCACCTCGGCACCGTCGACGAAGAGGACGACCGTCGCGATCGGCGGCGAGTCGAAGCGGCCGCTCGCCGTCGCGTCGAACTGCATGGCGATGCGATGCCACTCGCCGTCGACGATCGCGCGCGGCGACGGGAGCTCGCTCGGTTCCCAGCCGGGGAGGTAGGCCTTGAACACGCCGTCGCCGATGCGCGAGTCGAGGTCGAAGTGGCCCGCCGAAGCGTGCGGCTGATGGGTCACCAGCACGTTGTAGTTCGTCGTGGAGAAGAGGCGCGCGGCACACTCGACCGTGAATGAGCGGCCCGGTCGCGCGGCGAACTCGTCGGAGCCCAACGTCTCGACGTGGCCGAGCCGGGCGTCGAGCGCCGCGCCGTCGCGCCCCGCGCCGCTGCGCACCTTCGACTCTCCCGCGTCCGCTTCGCGGCGCATCTCGAGCCCCGGTAGCTCGAGCAGCGGCACGCCGGCCGCCCACGTGACGCCGCGCACGAAGAGGCGCGCCGAGCCGGTCGAGCGGTACGACTCGGGCGCGTGGCCGAGCAGTGATTGGAAGACGCGGCCGCGCCCGACTTCGCGCGCCCATGCGAGCGGTTCGTAGCGACCGCTCTGCTTCGACTTCGCGGTGATCAGCGGAGCGATCGACAGCGTGCCCGCCTGCGAGTGGTAGAGCTCGTCCTGCGCGAGCCACGCGGTCGCGCCGGCGGTGATCGGATGGCGTTCGGCGGTGAGCTCAACGCGGAACGGTCCGAAGTCGTCGTGGCCGCTTGCAGGATGGCCGCTCGCCGGCGCGTCGTAGCGCCACCAGCGGGCGGAGAGGAGTTCGCGGAACGCGGGCCAATCGGAGGCGGGGCCGGCGGGCAGCGCCGCTTGGAACGCGCTGCCGGCGAAGTGCGGCAGCACCAGGCCGCCGCCATCGCTCACGTAGTCGAGCAGCGCCCGCTGCCAGAACGGGGTGAAGCCCATCGACTCGGCCGGCTGATCCCAGTGGTTGCAGGCCAGCACGACGGCGTCGACGTAGGGCGAGTCGTCCGCGTTGCGAATCTGGATCTGCGAGGAGGCGATCGACGTCGCGAGGGTCACTTCGAAACGCGGGTCGCGTTCCAGCAGCTCGTGCATCGTCGCGGCGACGCCGCGCCAGTCGTGCGCGGGATGGTCGTGGCCGGTGAGGATCTTCACACGGATCGGGACGTCGCGCGGCGGCGCGATCCCCTTCGGTGGAATCACGAGCCGCGCCGTCCACGCGATCGCGTTGAGCAGGAAGGGCTGAAAGCGGCCGGGCTGGTAGTTCTCCAGCGAGTGGCCGCCGCTGAAGCCGACGCCGCGACCGCCGTCGGGGCGCTCGACGGCGAAGGCGATCAAGTCGCCGAGCGTCGAAGGATTGGGATCGTAGGCGCTGCCGTTGCCACCTGTCGAATCGCGCCGCGCCAGTAGCGGAGTGAAGTGCAGCGCCTTGCGCCGCTCGGGGAGCGGGAACGAGAGGTGGTCGTAGAACTCGTCGTCGATCAGCAGGGTGTAGTCGAAGCCGTTCAGCACTGGATGGCGTGGTTCGGGGAAGTCGACGTCGACCGCGACGACGGCATGGCTGCGGTTGACGATCCGCGACTTCCAGCCGTTGGGCGGAGGACCGCGCTCGTAATCGAAGAAGCCGCCGATCCACGAGAGGAAGCGCCCGGCCGGCGAGGCGTCGAGAATCTCCGGCTCGAGCGTCGGGTCGTCGCCCGGCACGAAGAGCCCCCAGTGGATCACGACGAGGCCGCAGCCGCGCGCCATCGCGCGCTCGACCACCGCCATCCGCTCGCCCAGCAGGAACGGGTGGTCTTCGCGCCGCTGGTCGGCGCCCGCCGCAATCAGCACGATCGCGTCGGCGCGCGCGATCGCCGCCTCGTCGGCCGGCCAACCACCGTGGTGCACCTCGCACTCGACCTGCGATCCGACGTCGCTGCGCGCGAGCGCGTCGGCCAGGACGATCGCCGCCGCCGCGTACTCGTGCGTGCCAGGCGGATGGGAGTCGTCGGCGCCGGCGAGGAAGAGGACGCGGCGCAGGGGTGGCGCGAGCCGGAGCGCGCCCGCTTGGTCGCTCTCTTCGGGAAACCTGATCGATGCCGTCGCGAGGAGTGTCAGCAGCAACCTCGCCACGACGTCGCGTCCGCCTTGCACGACCATCCTCACTCCTCGACGCGCGACTCCCGCGACCCCGGGATGGGGCGCGCTCGGCATGATCGTGCCGCCCGCCCGCCACTTCTCCATCAGCGAGGTTGGATCGGTGATCGCAGCACTCTTGTTCCTTGCGGCCGCGACCGGTTTCGCGCGGCAGCTGCCGCCGCCGCCGGCGCCACCCGCTCCGACTCGCCATGACGACGTCGCCGCGCCCCTCGCGGCAGGCAAGAAGGCGTTGGCGGCGGGGCAGCGCGTCGAAGCGGCCGGCCACTTCCATCGGGCGCTCGATTTCGCGCCCGATTCGCCGGAGCTCTGGTCGCTGTTGGTCGAGGCGTGCGCGGAGGATCTCGATGCGCGCGAGCTCGCGCTGCATGGACTCGCCACCGCCGCGGTGGCGCCCGATGGCCGTCTCGCGCTCGATGGCGACGCGCGCAAGCGGGTGCCGGCGGACGAGGCGCGGCCGTTGGCGCTGGCGACGGCGCGCGCGGCAGCAGTCGACGAGCTGCTCAAGCTCGCCAGCGCGAAGGAGCGTGAGGCGGCGAGCAAGGTCGACTCGCTGCTGGTGGCGTGGTGGGCGCGCCGCTTCGCGCTCGACCTCGTGCGCGAGTCGCCAGAGCTGCGAGCGGGCCGCGCCGGCGAGTTCAGCGCGCGGCTGCCGCTGCCAGGAGCGCTTCCGGCGAAGGTCGTGAAGTCGCTCGACGCCTTCGCGGCCAGCGCGCTCGGCAACGGCCGCACGGCCGACGCGATCAAGGCGGGACGCATCCTGGCCGGGCTCGGGACGCAGCTCGCGTTCGGCAAGGACCTGCAGGGCGAGCGGCCGTCCGGCATCGGCGACCTGCGCGAACGCGCGAACGCGATCCTCGCCAAGGCGCGCACGCAACTCACCGGCAAGAGCGACAAGCCGTGGACGATCGACGAGCTGCTGCAGCTCGATGGTGATCAGGCCGAGGCGTTCACGCGCGCGCACGACAGCTTCGCCAATCCCGGCGTCGCGGTCAGTCCGCAAGGGTGGTACCGCATCGAGACGGACTGCGGCTTCAACACGCTGCTCGGCGTCGCGGAGACGATCGAGCTGCACCATCAGCGATTGGTCGGGTGGTACGGACAGGACCCGTTCATCGGTCGGCCCGGCCTGTGTCGCGTCGTGCCGGAAGCGGCGGGGCTCGAGTCGGAGAACGCGCCGTTCTGGTGGGCCGGCGGTTTCCAGAGCGGGGACGTCACGACGCTGCGCTTCAGCTGCAGCGACATCGAGTCGTTCGGCCACGGCCTCACGCACGAACTCACCCATCGCTTCGATGGCGCGATCTACCCCGGCATGCCGGCCTGGCTGCTGGAAGGGCGCGCGGTGTGGACGGGAGGTGCATTCGGCAGCTCGGCGTCGGAGCGCTTCGTCGCCAACTACGCGTCGATCGGCACCATCGAAGCCGCCTTCATCAAGGGCTACGGCGATGGCAACAGCCTGACCAAGCTGATCGAAGGGACGATCGACGACTATCGCGACAACTACGTCGCCGGCTTCGCGCTCTACGTCTACCTGAACACGCGCAAGGGCGCCGACGGCCAACCGCTCTTCAAGGCGCGCCTCGAGAAGTTCATGAAGGAAGCGCGCACCGTGAAGAAGTGGAAGGAGCACTTCGCCCAGTGCTTCTGCGATGGTCGCGAAGGGCGGCCCAAGGATTTCGCCGAGTTCGTGGCGGCGTGGGCGCCGTGGCTCGCCGGTTTCTACTGGCAGGATCGCAAGCCATGGGTCGGTGAGTACACCGAGGAGGTCGGCGGCATCGCCTCGTTGCCGATCATGGACGAGCCGACGTGGGTCTGGTCGCGCCACCGCGCCGAGCCGCGTTTCGGGCAGGAGCAGGCGGCGCTGGCGGGTCGGCTGTTGCTAGCCGCAGGCAAGAAGCAGGATGCGATCGCCGCGTTCCTCTTCGCGCTGGCGGTCGATGGACGACGGCCGACTGACGAGGCGCTGCTGGCCGGCGCGCTGGAGAGCGAGTCGCGCCGCGACGCCGCGTGGGTGCTGAAGCAGACGCTCGAGTTCCCGGCCGGTGCGCGCGTCGGCGCACCGCCATTCGCGAGCTCGCTCGGCAAAGTGCGCGCCCTCGCCGACGCGCTGCAGTCCGCCGCGATCACCGCGCTGGCCGCCAGCCGACCGCTCACGTCGGCGGCGTTTCGGGCCGATCGTGATCGCGTCGGCAGCTGGTTCGGCCTCGCGGCGGCGGAGACGATCGCGCCGGTCGACACCAGCAAGGCGCTCGCCGGCTTCGATCCGCCGGCGCGGCCGCTCGGCGCAGCCGGTTTCATCGAACTCGGCCTCACCGACTACGAGGAGCGCCGCGCGAAGGGACGCTGGTACGTCGACGAAGATGGCGACCTGCACGTCGGCCGCGACAAGCCGCGCGACGCCACCGGCACCGTCGATCGCGGCGCCGCGCAGCTCCATTGCTTCGCGCTCGCGCCCGAATGGGTGCTGCCGGGAACGTGGCGCCTCGACGCGCGCATCCGCTTCACCACCTCGTTCGTGAATGGCGCGGTCATCTTCGGCTACGCCGATCGCGAGGAGAACCTGCGCTTCTCGTTCAGCGCCGGCGACTTCATGTACGCCATCGGCAGGAGCCAGAAGGAGCCCGAGTTCAACGACATGGGCTGGTCGATCACCGGGTTGCGCGATCGCGACGGCGGGTTGCCGGGATCGACGACGGGAGGGGGCTTCGGCTTCGAATCGCGCCAGTCGAGTTTCCTGCTGACGCTGCTGGTCGACGGCGCGCTGGTCGAGGTCTCGATCAACGGTCGTCGCGTCGGCCGCTACCACGCCGTCGACGGCGCCGCGATCGAAGGGCAGATCGGATTCGCGACCAGCATGGGGGCGGTCGAGGTCGAAGACGCGCGCGTGACGCGGCTCGAACGCAGCCGACTGGCGCCTGCCGCGAGCTTCGAGCCGATGCTGTTCGACCTGGCGACCGCGCGCTCGCTGCCGCCGTGGGGCACGCTGAACCGCACCTGCGCCGGCCTCGAGAAGCGCAGCCAAGGGACGCTGTTGATGTGGTTGGCGCCGCCCGCCGAACCGCTGGCCGACGATGCGGCGCGCGCCGGTTTCACGCAGATGCTGCAGTGGGATCTGCGTGAACTCGCCACGTTGGTCGAACGGCTCGAGCCGACGCAGCATCTGGTGGTGGCATTGCCGTCGGCGGTCGACGCCGGCGGGCGCAAGTTCCTGGCCGAGTTCATCACGCGCCTCCTCGGCGATCGCGTCGAACTGCGCTTCCATGAGCAGCCGTTCCAGCCCGGTCGCGACGAGGCTCCCAACAGCCGGCGCTGGCTCTTCTTCATCGATTCCGCGGGCATCGTGCGCGCGCAGTCGGAGATGCCGAGCGGCCTCTTCGTCCTCGGCGACGAGAACTTCAAGCGCTGGGTCACGGTGTTTCGCGACCATGGCCGCCCGCCGCGCGAACTGCCGCCGGTCGAGCGACCCAAGAGCGACGGCGGCGCGCCGGAAGTCGACGACGGGCAATAGGCGGCGGCGATCAGGCGCCGAGTTCGCTCGCGAGCCGCTCGAGGAAGTAGCCGACGTCGGTGACGACGCCGATCGCCTGCAGCGTGCCGCGGTTGCTGAGCTTGGTGGGCAGCGCTTCGGTCATGTCGACGCAGACGGTGCGAACCCGCGCGGGAAGCAGGTTGCCAACCGCGATCGAGTGGAGCCCGGTGGCCAGCATGAGGCACATGCCGCAGCCCTGCAGCGCATCGAGGTAGGCGACCTGCGCGTCGCGGATGTCGGGGATCACGTCCTGCAACGGCCCGTCATCGCGGATCGAGCCGGCCAGCACGAAGCGCGTCCCCTTCTTCACGCACTCCGCCATCACGCCAGACTTCACGAGTCCTGACGTGACGGCCGGCGTGATGCCGCCGGCGCGGTTCACCGCGTTGATCGCCCACAGGTGGTGGCGGCTGCCGCCGTCGCGCGCCTTGCCGCTCATCGCGCAGATGCCGAGGCTCGTGCCCAACAGCGCCTTTTCGAGATCGTGGGCAGCGAAGGCGTTGCCGGCCAGCAGCACGTCGATCCAGCCCGCGCGAACCAGGCGCGCGAATGCGAGATCGCCGCCCGAGTGGACGATCGCCGGTCCGGCGACGACGACGATCTTCTCGCCGGCGGACCGCGCCTCGCGCATCTGCGCGGCGACCCGCGCCACGATCGCCGCCTTGTTCACCTCGGAGGAGACGTCGTTGCTCATGAAGCCGAACGCCGTCGCGGCCGCCTTCAAGTCAGGAGCGCTGACGCGGATGCCGGCGCCGAGCAGCACCACGGCTTCGCCCCGTTTCACCAGCCGCTGCTTGACGCAGGTCGGGACGCCATCGCGCACCACCAGCGCGCAGTCCATCTTCTGGGCGCGCGCGGCGTGCCAGCGGCCGGCCAGCCGCACGAAGGTGTCGAAGTTCGACGTGGCGTAGAACTCATCGGGCAGGATGCCGTCGCGCTCCGCGGGGGCGGTGCGTGCATCGGTGAGCGCGCTGCGTGGGAGCGCCACGCCGAGTCGCTGCAACGCGAGCATCGCCGCATCAACCAGCGTCGGTTCGCTGGCTTCGATGGCCAGACGCGCGCGCGCGGTCGTCGCGTCGCCGCGCAGCTCCTCGACGGTGCCCTGCGCGCCGGCGTTGGCCACCGTGCCGAGCAGTTGCGCGAGGCGCTCGCCGTTCAGCAGCGCGCCTTCGATCGTCAGGGTCTCGCGGATCATCGTGGTCGCCTCTTCGAATGAGGCGCGCGAGCTTAGCCCGCCCGTGAACGGCGCCGCCGCCGCGAAGCGCCCGGGGGGTGGCGCTTCGCGGCGGCCAGACGCTCAGGCGACGGTCACAACTGCACGCGATCGGCGAAGGTCACTTCATGCGGGTGGAAGTGCATCTCGCCGGCTGCGGTCGTGATGGCGTCGACCACCACCTCGACGAAGGCGCCGGAGCCGTGCAGGTTCAGCGAGGTGTAGCTCGCCGTCGTGACGCCGGCGATCGTCGGCGCTGCCGTGGTGAACAGCGTGCTCACGGCGGGTTGGCCCGCCACCCACTCGATGAAGCGACCGCTGACGGTGGCTCCGTCGGTGGCGACGCCGTTCTCGCCCTTCACGGTGAACGTCGCCTGCAGCAGCTCCTGGTTGCCGCCGGTGGTGCCGGTCGAGGCCAGGACGACGTCGTCATTGTGCACCGACTCGAAGAAGTGGCCGGTGGCCGTGAACGCGATGGTCGTGATCGCGGAGAAGTTGCCGTTGGCGTCGGCGCCGTCGATCTCGGCGAGGTAGCTCCTGCCCGGCTCGAGCGCGCGCACCACCATCACGTGGCGTCGATCAGGACGGCGGTCGATGAAGGTCGCGATCGCGACGTTGGTCGTCGGATCGCGCAGCGTGATGCGGCTGCTGGCTTCGCCGCTCGTCTCCCAACGGAACTTCACGACCACCGAACTCTCGAACGCCAACGTCGCCTGCGTGATGACCGGAGCGACGGGGTTCGATGGCAGGCTGAGCGGATCGGCGGGATTCGAGCCGTGCAGCACTTCGTAGCCGTCGCGGAAGCTGTCGTCGTCGCTGTCCGCATCGACGGTTGAGGTGGTGAGCTCGTCGCCATCGGGAAGGTCATCGCTGTCGCGGTCGATGCCGATCCGCCGGCCGCTGCCGACCGGAACACCGAGGAACGTGAGCACACCACCGGCCTGCGCCAGCTGATCGAGCTGCGCGAGCGTCTGCGGCGCGACGCCGATGCGATCGGCCAGGAAGCGCTGCGAGGCCGGGTCGAACAGGAAGCCGACGCGGTTCGCGCCGCCGCCTGGGACCGTCGCCTTGACGGCGAGGTCGCAGTTGCCCGTGGTCGCCTGTGGCATCAGGTACTGCGCGATCGGCGAAGTCGCCGGCGCGCCCGCTTTCGCGGTCGTCAGCGTGAAGCTCCACATCGCGGCGATGGCGGTGCCCGAGTCGAACTCGATCAGGAACTGCGTGATCCCCGCCTCGGCAGTGGGCGGGCCGTTGAAGAGTTCGGGGACGAAGTTCTCGAGCGCGTCGGCGAAGCCGTTGTTGGCCAGGCCGAAGCCGGTGGCGGGCAGCCGGTTCAGTTGATTCAGGTTGACCGGGAAGGCCGCGCCGTAGTCGACGTTGTCGCTGGTCTTGTCGAACAGGCCGGTCAGGTGGGCCGGATGGTCCGCGAAGATCGGGAAGGTGACGTCGTTCACGATCTGGTTCAGCGTTCCGGCGAAGCCCTCCAGCGAATGGCACTCGCTGCAGGTGAGCCGGCGGTCCGAGTGGGGCGCGATCGTGTCATGCGCCACGCGCAGGATCGGCAGCTGCTCGAACGCCTGCTTGCCGCGCTGGGCGCCGAGCCCGGTGACGCTGTTCGACAGCGACCGCGTTGGCAGTTGGCGCGGGTTGGCCGGCATCGTCAGCGAGAAGACGTACGACTGGAAGTTGCGGAAGGCCGTGCCCGAGGGCTTCGCGCCGCCGAGCAACCCCTCGAAAGCGGGCTGGAAGGCGTCGAGGTCGGCCCGATCGCCGCGCCAGTGGTAGGGCGCGATCTCCTCGATGCCGCGCAGCGACTGCGTCGTCTTCACCTGCTTGTCGTCGCGCGCAACCGGGTTGTCCGGCAGCGATCCGGTGAAGTCACCGAGCAGCCACGCGATGCGATCGGTGTGGCCGTCGACGTGGCAGGTGTTGCAGCTCTGCACGCCGTTGCTCGAGTTCGTGGCGTCGATGTGGACGAGGCGACCGTTGCGCACGGCGGCGGGCGTCGGGTCGAAGCCGACCGGAGCGCTGGCCGTGGGCGCCAGCACGGCGCCATTCACGAGCGCCGTCAGATCGAACTCGTCGAGCGTGGCGTCGGCGCGATTGAAGACCCATGCGTGCTCGCCATTGGCGTCGACGGCGAGCCCGCGCGGCCCGAAGCCGCTGGCGTCGAGCGCGGCGATGACCGTGTTGGTGGCGAGGTCGATCACGGCGCTGTTGGCGGTGTCGTAGCAGCAGACCAGCAGCAGCCCGGAGCGACCGAGGGATTCGAGTTCGTTGGGGATCGCGAAGCGCACGGCGGTCGGCAACAGCGGATCGCGCATCGCCGGGTCGTTCAGATCGATGTGGACGGTGGGCTGCGGCAGGGGGGCGCCGAGGACTGCGGGAGCGGCGCGGCTCACGCGATGGCGTGCGATGCCGCTGATCGGGAAGTTGAACTCGCCGTGCAGCAGGTTGTTGGCGTCGAGGTTCGACACCACGAAGTCGCCGTCGGCGAGCCGCACGACATCGAAGTCGAGCGTGCCCATGCGCCACAGCGTGGTGGCACCGACGGGTGCGCCGCTGCTCAGGTCGAACTGAAGGAGGTCGCGATCGGGCGGCGGCGGCAGGCCCTGGTTCAGGTGCAGATCCCACATGTCGACCATCGTCGAGCCGAGCAGGTTGGCCTGCGCGGTCGTGCCGTTGCCGCTTTCGAAGGCGAGCGCGTAGAGCGTCTGGCCGTCGAGCAGCAGCGCGCGCGGCTCCTCGGCGTGGACGAGCGGCGCCGTCGGTTGCGGAAAAGGGGTGCCGAACTCGAAGCGACGTGCCACCTTGCGCGACGCCGTGTCGATCTCGACGAGCTGATTGACCATCGACAGCGAGCAGTAGGCGTGGTTGCCGTCGCTGCTGAAGACGAGGTCGGCCGGTTCCGCCGGGATCTCGAGGCCTTGCACGGGCGCGCCCGGCATGAAGCTGTCGATCACTTGCCGCGTGGCGCGATCGACGATGAAGAGCGCGCCCGAGGAGGCGCAGGCGACCCACATCTCGTCGGTGCCGGGACGCTGGCGGATCGTGACCGGGCCGAGGCCGACGGGCAGCTCGTCCTGCAGCACGAGACCCGGGACTTGGAAGATGCTGACCGTGCCGGCGGCGACGTTGGCCACCCAGAGTTCGGCGTGCTTCTCCACCAGCTCGACCGGGTGGATCGGCGCCTCTTCGAAGTTGACGTAGGTACCGTCGCGATTCTGCGTGCCGGCGGTCTGCGCGCTGGCGATCCGTGCGACGGTGGCGAGTGCGACCCCCGCGGCGACCAAACGACGATTCATGGCGAAAGCTCCAGCAGAGAGGGACCCCCTCCCTGGAGAGCGCTTCGCGTCGCCGCTTCTAGAAACCGCATCGGTGGCAGCATCGGTGGCGGGGATCTTTCCTCCGCCGATTTCGCACTCCTTCGTTGCGTCCGTCCCCGGGACCGCGAGGAACTCCGCCCGCGCAAACGGGGTGATCGGGCGGCTCCCCCGGGCGCGATGGTGCGGATGCGGCGGAGGAAAGATCCCCGCCACCGGTGGTTACGGGAGGAGCGAGCGCCAGACGGCGGCGAGCGCTTGATCGTCGGCGTGGTCGAGGCGCGGCTGGATCACGTCGACCCACGAGCGCGCGGCGTAGGCCGATTCGAGGTCGCGCGCGATTGCGACATCGAGCTGCGCCTTCGCCTCGGCGGCCGCCGCCGCATCGCCGCGCTCGACCGCGAGTCGCGCGCGCAGCAGCTGCGCGCGCACGGAGACCTGCTCGCGGCACGCGACGGCGAGCGCCTGCTCCGCCTGCGCCAAGCACTCGTCGTAGTCGCGTGCCACGCTGCCGCCGAGCTCGGCGAGCATCAGCAGCGCGAACGCCTTCGCCTCGGCGAAGGTGCGAGCAGTCGGATCGCGGTCGAGCGCCGCCGATGCATGGGCGAGCGCGGCCTCGATGGGGGCGATCGCGTTCGTCGGATCGAGCCATCGACGGCGCAGCAGCGCCTCGACCGCCGCGACTGGGAACACCGACGAATCGGGGACGGCTCGCTGCATGCGCGCGATCGCCGCGTCCGCCGCATCGAGCAGCGCGAGACGGTTGTCGCAGCGGACATCGTTGGCCAGAACGAAGAGCGGCTCGATCCAGCGCGACCACTGCGGGCCGTCACCGAGGCTCTCGAAGGGCAACTGGCGCGTGAAGGCGGCGATGGCGGCCGCTGGCTGCGCTTCGGCGACGCGCGCCCACAGCTCGGCGTCGAACTCGTAGAAGGTCGTGGTGCCGATCTGCGGAGCCAACGCGCGCGCGTGCCGGGCCTGCGCGGCGGCCTCGCGACAGCGCGAACCGAATGCGGCGTCGACCTGCGGCGTCGTCGCGACCTCGCAGAGCGTCAGCTGGGCCTCCGCGATCTCCGCCTGCGCGAGCGCCCACGGATTGCCCTTCGGATGCGATTCGTCGGGTGCAGCGAGCTGCCGCAGCTCGGCGATCGAGACTTTCAACGAGTCGACCTCGGTGGGGTCGATCGGCGCTCCCCAGCGGGCGCGCAGCTCCGCGACCATCAGTCGCGCCTGCACCTCCTGCACGCGCACCAACGCCTGCTTGCGAGCGAGCCGCGCTGCTTCGCGATAGTCGTCCGCAGCGCGCTGCTGCTCATCGATCGCAGCCTGCCCATGCAGCGTCGCCAACGCGAGGTTGTTGCGCGCCCAGCCGACGCGCGCATGCGCGGCGCCGCGCGCGCTCTCCTCGACCGATTCCTGCGCGAGGATTCGCGCTCGCAGCGCGATCCACTGCGCGACGATCGCTCGCCACGCAGTCTCGCTGGTGATGCCGGCGTAGAGGCGCGCACATTCGAGATCGAAGTCGAGCTGCGCCACGAGGATCGCGTCGACGAGCGACTCGGAGCCGGCCTGCGCCAGCAGCACCTTCGCTTCCTCGAGGAGCTGCAGCGGGCTCTTGCCGACGTCGAGCTGGTCGCGCGCTTCGACTTGCAGGCAGAGCGCGAGGAGCTTGGTGGCCGGTTTGACACCCGGATGCTGCTGGTGCAGCGCGCGCGCCCGGTCGAGCGCTTCGGAGACGCGGCGCTGGTCGAAGCGGGCGAGGCAGAGGAAGAGCGTCGCCTCGAAGTCGATGTCGCCATGGGCACAGAGCGGATCGAGCCGTTCGACCACGCCTTCCGGATCGCCGGCGGAGAAGCGTTCGAGCCCCTCGCACAGGCGCACGATCCACTCGAGCCCCGGCAGCGCTTCGACCACGGCGGTGCGGCGCGCCTGTTCGAGATCGTCGCGTGCGTCTGCGAGGATCGTGCGCATCGCCGGCTGCTGATGCAACGTGCCCGGTGCGGCGAGCGGCTCGATCAGCAGCTCGTACGAAATCGGAAGCGCCGTGGACCAGGCCGGCGAGTCGGCGGCGCGGCGCAGCTGGCGGCGCGCGGAGAGGAGCCAGACGAACGGATTGTCGGGATGGCGGCGCTTGGCGCGAGCGAAGGCGTCCGCCGCCTGGTCGGGCGCCAGCAGGAACTCGCTCCATGCGTGGTAGGCCGCCGCGACGCCGGTCGTGTCGCCGCTGGCCGCGAGGATCGCTTCGATCTCGGCGCTGAGTCGCAGGTTCTCCGATTCCGGGAGCGGCGTGTAGCGGGCCGCTTCAGCGCGGGCGAGCGGCCGGCGCAACTGCGGTGACAGCTCGAGCAAGGCCGACTCGATGGCGAGCGCCCGCGCGTGCGACGTGAGCGAGCGGCGTTGCTCGAGGAGGTGCTCTGCGGCAAGAACGCCCGCGACCAGAACCGCGAGCACGGCGAAGCTCGTAACCACGCTTCGCCATCGCTGCAGCCGGGTCGACTTCGCCGCCGGCACGGCCTCGCGACGCAGCCGCGCCAGCTCGTCGGCCAGCACGCCCGCATCGCCGAGTCGGCGCGCCGGGTCGGGTTCGAGGCAGCGCGCGACCAGCGAGTCGAACTCCGGCGTCAGTGAAGGGGCAAATTGCGACGGCAGCAGACGCGGTGTCTTGCGCGCGGCCAGCGCATCGGCGGGAGACGCGGCGTGGACGAAGACGGGACGGCCCGTCACGACGAACTGCAGCAGCACGCCGAGCGAGAAGAGGTCCGAACGCGCGTCGGGCTCGCGCGCGCCGTCGAGCTGCTCCGGCGCCATGAAGGCGAAGGTGCCGACCACGCCGCCCACCTTGGTGAGCGAGCGATCGGAGCGGTCGCGTGCGACGCCGAAGTCGACCAGCACCGCTTCGTCGCCGTGGCGCACCATGATGTTGCTTGGCTTGAGGTCGCGGTGGACGACGCCGTGGCGGTGCGCGTGGTCGGCGGCGCGCGCCACCTGCTCGACGACGGCGAGTCGGCGGGCGACGGTCGGGCGCTCCTGTTCGAACCAGCGATCGAGCGGCAGCCCCTCGACGAGGTCCATCACGAGGTACCAGCTCGACTCGTCGTGACCGAAGTCGTGGACGGTGACGATGCCGGGATGGCGCAGCCTCGCGGCGGTGGCCGCCTCGCGTCGGAACCGTTCGAGCCGCTCGCCTGCACCCGCCTCATCGCCGCGCATGTCGAGCAGCTTGATCGCCACTTCGTGCAGCAGCTCGCGATGCAGCGCGCGCCAGACGGTGCCGCTCGCGCCGCGGCCGAGCGGGGAAAGCAGCAGGTAGGGGCCGATCGTCCGCCCGCCCGCCGCCGCGTCGCGCAGACCGACCTCGTCGAGGAAGGCACCGCGCAGCGCGTCGGCCAGCCGCGCCGGCGACGGCTCGCGCGGCCGATCGTCCGAAGCGGGGCGATCGCGTTCGTCGGGGCGCTTCATCGTGGTCGGCTCATGTCGAGAAGACCGCCCGCACTTCGCTCATCAAGTCGTCGTCGCTGCTCAACCCGTCGCGCAGGTAGGTGAGCACGAGATTTCGAAAGCGGCTGCGCAACGCGGAGAGCCGGTTCTTCACGTCGTGGGTGGACAGGGCGAAGTGCAACGCGAGGTCGGCGTAGCTCGGCGCATGACCGCTGGCTTCGAGCACGTAGAAGCGGTGGAAGAGCTCGAAGTGGTCGAGCTTGCCGTCGCGATCGCAGGCGGTGCGCAGTTCGGCGAGCGCTTGCTCGAGGATCGCCCGCATCAGCTGGCGCTCGAAGCGCTGCTCGGGCGACTGGTCGGAGTCGGGCGGGTCGGCTTCAATCGGGTCGAGGTCGGCCAACGCCACGATGCGCACTCCGCCTCCGCGCTTGCGCGCCGCGGCGTCGCGTCGATGGGCGAGCATCCAGTGCTTGAGGGTCGCCTTGACGAAGCTGCGGAAGCGGCCGCGCTCGGCGGCGACGTCGTGCAGCAGGTCGCGTTCGAGGAACGAGGCGCAGTAGCTCTGCGTCAGGTCGCGCGCTTCGTCGGGCGCTTCGTTCCAGTCGAGCCGCAGCGTCCAGTAGATCGGACGCCAATAGACCGACAGCAGGCGCTCGAGGGCCGCGGCTCGTTCCGCGGCGGCGCCTGCCTGAGCGTCGCGAATCACCGTCCAGCAGGTGGAGGGGAAGCGGGAGCGGGAGCCGCCTTCGATCAATGGGTCGGCACCTCCTGCCCGTTGCCGTTCCACTTGAGGACGAAGAAGGTGAGCGGCTCGCTGCCCGTGTTGGTGATGCCGTGCATGGCCCATGGCTCGAGATAGAGCAGGTCTCCGGTCTGAGCTGGGAACTCGCGCCCTTCGAGGCTCCAGCGACCGCTGCCCGAAACAAGGTAGAGGAACTCCTCCTCCGCATGCTGATGCGGCGGGTGCAGTTGCTGGCCAGGCTGCAGCACGACGGAGCCAACGAGCAGGTCGCGCAGGCTGCGGGTCGCCGCGTTCTCCAGAGCGAAGTGCAGCGTCGCGACGGGCAGCGTCGTGGTCTTCGTGTCGGCCATCCGGAACAGCTGCGAAGCGACGGTCGGGGCGGCTGCGACCGCGGTCGCCGGCGCGCGGTCGGGAGCGTGACAACCGCCGGCCGCAAAAAGGGTGGCGCACACCATCGGAGTGAATCGGCTCGGCATCACGAGGAGGGCTCCCATCGGAGAACGGCACTGAAGTTCGAAGCTCGCCGCCGCTTTAGCCGTTGCACCTCGCCTCTGGCGACCCCGATTTGAGGCGCTTCTCCCCGGGAACTCGACTCGCTGCTTGAGCCGCAAGCAACAAGCGACGACAATGCGCCGTTCCCCCGGGGGTGTTGAGAGCCTTTTCCGAACATATCGGGTACGGATGCCGCACCATATCGCCTTCTTGAACGACGGACTCGCTTGGTGGGGCGAGGCTTCCACTCCCGGCACTACGACCGCACAGGGTGGCAAATCGACGGCGCAGTTCGCTCCCGTGGACCACGATGCGCTGCGTGCAGGGCTGACGGCGTTGCTCCCAGGAAAAGCGGCCGAACGAGCCACTGCCGCTGAGGCGACGCTCTGGTTGCCGACCGGGCCCGATGGGCCGCTGCTCGCCGAACGTGCCCGGCTTCGCCTTTCGGGCGAGCACCACGAACTCACGCTCCAACCCCACACGGTTCCGGTACTGGCGCTGGGATGGCGGGCTGCCGTCGAATTGCTGGCGAAGATCGCCGCCGAACTCGATCGCAGCGAAGACGAGGATCCGGCAGCGAGCGGCATGTCGGCCGACGTCCGCTTCTTCGCGCACGCCCTGCGCTTCGTCGCGCGATTGGTGCTCGATGGACGCTTCGTGCCCGGCGCCGAAGGCGATGAGGCGACCGTGAAATCGCGCTGGCAGCCCGTGCTGCGCGATGAAGAGCACGCGCTGGTCGCCGCGCTGGCCGCGGCGATGCCCTCCGTTGCGCGCGCACTGGCGCCCTCCGACGAAAAGGAAGCGCCGCGCGGCGACACGCGCGCGCTGACCAAGCGTTTCGTCGCCGAGGCGCTCGACACGCTGGTCCGGATGGGCGCCAACGAGGCGCGCCAGCTAGGCTTCGGCCCCACTCGCGCGGTCCGCTCGCAGCACGACGCCTGGATTCGCGCGTTGCTGGGATTCGAGCCGCTGGTGAAGGTCCTGCGCGACGACGGCGATCCGCTCGTGCAGGAAGTCGCTGGCTGGCAGCGGCCGCTGCAATTGTCGAGTGACGCGCCGGTGCGGGTGGTCTTCCGACTCGAGGAGCCGGAGGGCGACGGCCCGACCTGGAAGCTCTGCTGCCTGTTGCGCGCGACCGAGGATCCGAGCTTGTTGGTGCCGCTCGGCGAAGCGCTGGCCGGGCGCGGTGGCGCGGCGCTGCGGCGCGGCGGCGTCGCCTTGCGCGAGCTGGCGCTGGTCGGGCTCGGCCAGGCGGCGAGCGTCTCCCCGATCCTCTCGTCAGCCGTGGGCGCCGATCCGCGCGGCGAGCTGCCGCTGACCCTCGATCAGGCGCACCTGTTCCTGACGCGCGACGCGCTCGCACTGGAGCAGGCGGGCTTCGCGGTACTGCTCCCCGCGTGGTGGTTGCGCCGCGTCGGCAAGCAGCCGCTCGTGGCGCGCGGCAAGTTGCGCGCGGGGTTCGGCGCCAGCAGCGGCGCGTTGACGCTCAACGACGTGGTGACCGTCGACTGGGAGATCGCGCTGGGCGACCAGGCCTTCTCGCCGGCCGAACTGCAGGCGCTCGCGAAGTTGAAGCAGCCCCTGGTGAAGTTGCGCGGGCAGTGGGTCGAGCTCGACCCGACGCAGCTGCAGAACGCGCTCGATCGCTGGAAGAAGCAGAGTTCGACCACGGCGAAGGTGAAGGACCTGATCCATCTTTCGCTCGGCATCGACAGCGGCGAGAACGCGCCGCTGCCCGTGGCGGCCATCGAAGGCGGCGGCCTGTTCGGCGAGCTGTTCGATGGGCTGCGCGGCAAGGAGAGCTTCGCCGAGCTGCCGGAGCCGGTCGGCTTCGTCGGCGAGTTGCGTCCCTATCAGCGCCGCGGCTGGTCGTGGCTCAAGTTCCTGCGGCGCTTCGGGCTGCCGGCCTGCCTCGCCGACGACATGGGCTTGGGCAAGACGATCCAGGCGCTGGCGCTGCTGGCGGACGAGCGCAACTCGGGCGAGAAGCGGCCGGTGCTGCTGGTCTGCCCGACCTCGCTGGTCGGCAACTGGCAGCGCGAGGCGTCGCGCTTCACGCCGGGCCTCACCGTGATGGTGCACCACGGTCTCGAGCGCCAGCGTGACGCCGAGTTCACCCGTTCGGCGCAGCAGCACGCGCTGGTGGTCACCACGTATTCGCTGCTGTCGCGCGACGGCGAGGCGCTGGCCGCGGTGCCCTGGGCCGGCGTGATCCTCGACGAAGCGCAGAACATCAAGAACCCCGACACCAAGCAGGCGCGCGCCGCACGCCGGCTGCCGTCCGATTGGCGCATCGTGATGACCGGCACGCCGGTCGAGAACCACGTCGGCGACCTCTGGTCGCTCTTCCAGTTCCTGAGCCCGGAGCTGCTGCCGGCGCGCGAGCAGTTCCATCGCGAGTTCCTGATGCCGATCCGCGTCGGTCGCGACGAATCGGCGCTGGCGCGGCTCAAGCGACGCACCGGACCGTTCATCCTGCGCCGCCTGAAGAGCGATCCGGCGATCCTGCCCGACCTGCCGAGCAAGCTCGAGCACAAGGTCATCTGCAACCTCACGCGCGAGCAGGCGACGCTCTACGCCGCGGTCGTCAACGAGATGACCGAACGGCTGCGCGGAGCCGTCGGCATCGAGCGGCGCGGCTTCATCCTGGCCGGCCTCACCAAGCTGAAGCAGGTGTGCAACCATCCGGCCCATCTGCTCGGCGACGGAACGCCGCTTCCGGGCCGCAGCGGCAAGCTCGACCGCGCCACCGAGATGCTGGCCGAGATCGTCGAAGTCGGCGACCGCGCGCTCGTCTTCACGCAGTACCGCGAGATGGGCGATCTGCTGCAGCGCCACTTCGCCTACGAGCTCGGTCGCGAAGTCGCCTTCCTCCATGGCGGCACGCCGCGCGCCCAACGTCAGGAGCTGGTCGACCGTTTCCAGGAAGCGCCCGACGGTCCGCCGATCTTCGTCCTGTCGCTGAAGGCGGGCGGCACCGGGTTGAACCTGACGCGCGCTTCGCACGTCTTCCACTTCGATCGCTGGTGGAACCCGGCGGTCGAGGCGCAGGCGACCGACCGCGCCCATCGCATCGGCCAGACCCGCCAGCTGCAGGTCCACTTGCTGGTTTGCGCCGGCACGCTCGAGGAGCGCATCGACACGCTGCTGGCGCGCAAGAAAGAGGTCGCGGAGCGCGTGGTCGGCAGCGGCGAGCAGTGGCTCACCGAGCTGTCGACCGAGCAGCTGCGCGAGCTGGTCATGCTCGACGAAGAGGCGGTGGCCGAATGAAGCGCGGACGCTGGTATCGCGACCCCGACCCAAGCGGCTTCCGCGGCGCGCGACCGCGCGCGGCCGCCGGCGGGCTCAAGTCCGAAGTTCGCACCGCCCGTTCGGCGCGCAGCGAGTGGGCGCGCCGCTTCCTCGAAGTGGTGGAGCATTTCGGCTTCGGGCTGCGCCTGGCGCGCGGCCGCGGCGATGCGCGCCACGGCCTCGTGCGCACGCTCGATGTCGAGACCGGCAAGCTGATCGCGTCGGTCCAGGGAATCGTGAAGGCGACGCACGATGTCGTGATCACGGTCGAGCCGATCGCGCCGGCGAAGATCGACGCCGCGCTGGCGAGCCTGGTGCAACCGACGTTCGTCGCCGCGAAGCTGCTGGCGGGCGAGCTGCCGGGCGAGTTCGAGAACGCCTTCGCTGCCGTCGGTGCCGTGCTGCTGCCGGAAGAGCGCAGCGAGTGGACGGTGCAGTGCGATTGCGACGAGCCGGAGCAGCCGTGCCGTCACGCCGCGGCCACCTGCTGCGTCTTCGCCGCCGAGCTCGAGCGCGATCCGCTGCTGCTGCTGGCGTTGCGCGGAATGGCGCGCAAGGAGCTGATCACGCGGCTGGGTGCAGCGGGTGAAGCGGCGCGCGGCGAGGCCCCCGCGCCATTGCCGCCGCCACCACCGCCGGAGAACCATCCCGTCCCGGCGAGTGATCCCGCCGCCTATTGGCTGGGCGCCGAGCTGCCGCCGCTTCCCGGCGGCGCCAACGCGATCCCGTCGCAGCCGGGCGCGCTGCTGCGTCGCCTCGGTCCGTTCCCGTTCTGGCGCGGCAGCGATTCGTTGACCGCCGCGCTCGAGCCGGTCTACCGCTCCGCCGCCATCGTCGCCGCGGCCATCGCGCTCGGGCCGCTGTTCGCCGACAGCGAAGACGAAGACGACGAGTAGGCGGCGCCGCCACGCGCGCCGCGGCGGCTCGGCCTACTCGAATCGTCGATCGCCGACCGGGACTTGCGGCGTGTCGGGTTCGAACCAGCGCCACGTCAGCGCTGAAAGGTCGCGCAACAGCTCGAAACCGGCGTTCTCGTGCGTCCAGCTCGTGTCGGCCTGCGCCTTGGTGATCGCGCAGAAGAGGTAGGGGCCGCTTCGCGCGTCGACGAGGAGCACCTCGGAGCGCGAGCGGTTCACGGCGCCCTGCTTCGATAGTGCGTGCACCTGCGGCGGCAATACGGAGAGCGCCTCGCCCGTCCAGAAGCTGCGCGACAAGGCGCGCTCCATCTCGAGGTCCGCCGCCATGGAAACGGCGCGGCGCGCGCGGATGCAGGCGAGGAGTCGCGCCACCTCGCGCGGGGTCGTCTGTCCCCAGCCCCACTCCTGCTGTTCCGCTTCGCGGCCCGCGGTGCGCGAGTTGACTCGGGTCTGCTCGAAGCCGTGCGTCGCCAGCCAGCCGTTGATGGCCATTCCGCCGCCGGCCAGCTCCTGCAGCCAGAGGCTCGCCGAGTTGTCGCTGAAGGTGCACATCAGCGCGACGAGGTGCGCGACGTCGATCGTCTCGCCGTCCGCGAAGCGGGCGAGCAGATCGTCGCCGTCGTCGGTCGCGCGCGTGGCGTCGAAGCGCAGTTGCTGGCGAAAGGCGAGCTCGCCGCGCTCGATCCGCTCGAAGAGCGCGATCAGGATCGGGACCTTGATCAGGCTCGCTGCCGGGAAGAGCTCGTCGGCTCGAAGCGCGACGATCGGCTCGATGACGCCACCGTCACCGAGGCGCGCCACGAAGCAGCCCGCCACCCCGTCGAGCGAGTCGACTCGTTGCTCGATCGCGCGCTGCAGCCATTCGCTCGGGGCGCGCGGGGCCGGCGTCCGGGCCGGCGACGGCGACGGCTCGGTACGACAGGCGGCAGTGCAAAGCACCGCGACCGCCGCGCCGATTTCGAGGAGGTGGCCGAGGCTGCGGATCACCCGCTCATTCGCCGCGGGCGGCCTTTGGTGCGCGCAGGAAGAGCCAGACCCAGCCGTGCGACTCGGTTTCGCGAGGGAGCTGGTTGCGGATGGCGAGGACGCGAATCTGCAGCTCGCTGATGCGTGCCACGCGCTGCTGCTTCGCGGCGTCACTCTCGTTGGCGGGCGGCGGGGAGTAGGCCAACGGGTTGAACTCCGTTTCGAGCGTCGCGAGTTCTTCGCGCAACGCCGCGTGGCGCTTCGCCTGTTCCGGCGTGACGGGTTGCGGTGGCGGTTTCAGGTTGCCGTAGTCGCCGAGCAGCAGGTCGAGCTGACCGTCGCCGTTCCAGTCGGCGGTGCAGACCTTGGCGCGTCCGCCGCGGGTGGGAGTCGTCGGCGCGTCGTCGCCGTAGCCCGGGTTGCCTTCGCCGACCAGCTCCTGCGCCGCGGCCAGCTTCGGCTCGCTGGCGGTGCCGTCGTTGCGGAACCACGAGACCTTGCCGGAGCCATCGCCGACGAGCAGGTCGAAGTCGCCGTCGCCATCCCAGTCGGCGCAGTGGGGCCCCGCATCGCCTTCCACGCGGAGCGCCTCGCCGCCTGCGTGCACGGCGATCGCTTCGGAGAACTTCCATGCCGTCGGAGTTCCGTTGTTGCGCACGAGCCAGACGCTGCCGCCGATGTCGCCGACCAGCAGGTCGTGATCACCATCCGCGTCCCAGTCGACGGCGAAGACCGACGCCGCAGTGCCGGTGGTGGCCAGCGACTGCCCTGGTTTCGGGTGCAGCGTCTTGCCGTGGTACTTGAGGACCATGCCGGTCCCTTCGGTGACGAACTCCGCGTTGCCGGTGACCAACAGCTGATCGGGCTTGTCGCTGACGCCGCCGCCGATGCAGATGAACTCGCCGTCGTGGTGCTTCAGCATCTCCGGCGGCGCAAAGCTGAGGTCGGGCTGGCGCGCGAAGAAGAAGAGCTCGCCCGGCCAGGAGCCGGAGAGGAGATCGAGGTTGCCGTCGTGATCGAGGTCCACCAACTGGGGACCAAAGCCGACGCATCAGCCCGTTGGGACGACGCCTTCAGGGCGGCCATCTTGGAACGTCACGCCGGCTGCGAGCTTCGGCGCCTGGTTGGTGCCGAGGTTCTTGTAGATGCGGACGATGCCACCGGCGAACTGGCCGACCAGCAGGTCGTTGATGCCGTCGTCGTCGAAGTCGCCGAAGAACGGCGCGGCATGGCCGATCTGCTCGGCGTCGATCGGCTTCCCGTCCGCTTCAAGTAGGACGGGTGGCAACAGGTCGGAGCCGTTGCCGAGCAGCAAGAGCGTGGTCCAGGCGAGCATCGTGCATCCTCCGTTGTCCTGGGCGTTCGAAGCCCGGCCGATCGATGCGCAGCAGCGTACGCTGCCACGCGGCTGGCGTTTGCGATGGTTCGACTGCATCGAGCGCCTGACAGAATGCCCGCTGCGTTCGACCGGCTGCGGCCCCCCAGGACTTCGTCGACCTCCATCGGCGAATCTTCAGAGTCGCCTGCTTCGGCCTCCTCGTCCTGGGCGGCCTCGCTCGGTCTCGGCGCGACGCGTCGATTCTGTTCGGCGCTCTTATCCTGCGCCGATCATTCCCGCCCCCCAGGAGATCAGCGATCGCCATGGCCAAGCCCCGTACCGCCAGCGCCCCGAGCCGCGCACCGACGAAGAGCTCGTTTGATGTGAAGGCCGTCGTCGAGGTGTTGAACCACATCCTCGAGATGGAGCTCGCCGGAGCTGTTCGTTACACGCACTACTCGCTGATGGTCTACGGCTTCCACCGCATCCCGATCGTCAGTTGGCTGCGCGCGCAGGCGCAGGAATCGATGACTCACGCGCAGCAGGCAGGCGAGTACGTGACCCATCTGGGCGCGCACCCGTCGCTCGGCATCGGTCCCCTGCTCGAGACGGAGCAGCACGAGATCAGCGACATCCTGCGCGAGTCGCTCGACCACGAGCGCGCGACGTTCGTCCTCTATGAGAAGCTGCTGGCGTTGGTCGAGGGCAAGTCGGTGATGCTGGAGGAGTATTGCCGGCAGATGTTGATGACCGAGGAGATGCACCAAGGCGAGGTCGACAAGATGCTGCGCCGCCCGGGCGACATCGCGCAGTTCCGCAACGCCTGAGAGCCTCTCTCGGTCGGTCTCTGCGCGACGCGTTCGTCGTTGCGCGTGCTCTGAGAGGAGGCGGGCGCCCGTGCGATTGGTGCTGATCAGCGATACGCACTGCCGGCACGGGCGCCTGACGCTTCCCGATGGCGACCTCCTCGTCCACGCGGGCGATTCGACCAGCATGGGGACGGTGTCAGAGATCACCGAGTTCAACGCGTGGCTCGGGCGCCAACCTCATCGCCACAAAGTGGTGATCGCCGGAAACCACGACTGGCTCTTCGAGCGCGAGCCCGCGCTCGCGCGCGAGTTGCTCACGAACGCGACCTACCTCGAGGATGGCGAGGCGACGATCGAGGGAGTGCGCGTCTGGGGCAGCCCCTGGCAGCCGCGCTTCTTCCGTTGGGCGTTCAACCTCGATCGCGGTGCGCCGCTGCGCGCGAAGTGGGAGCTGATCCCGGCCGGCATCGACGTCCTGGTCACCCATGGCCCGCCGAAAGGGACGCTCGACGCGACCTGGCGTGGCGAGCCGGTGGGTTGCGAGGAACTCGCGCTGGCGGTGGCGCGCGTGCGTCCGCGCCTCCATGTGTTCGGCCACATCCACGAGAGCCATGGGCGCATCGATCGCGACGGCACCACCTTCGTGAACGCCTCGACTTGCGATGCCCGCGATCGGCCGAGCCACGCCCCCGTCGTGGTGGAGTGGTGAGGGATCGGCGGGCACCGCTCGCGCGCCGAGGTCGTATGACGGCGACGCGATTCGATCCGGGGCCCACCCCTTGTCCTTTTGCGAGGTCCTTCCATGCGCGTTGCGCTGCTCCTCCTGGCCCCATCGTTCCCGCTCGTGGCGTCGTTGCCGGCGCAGGAAGCGAAGCCGGTCGGCGCCGAGCCCGTGGCGCTTCGTTTCGAGAGCCGCCACACGCTCGCACTCGCGACGAAGTCGCTCGACTACAACGCGCTGGCCGAAACGACGCTGTTGCGTGACGACAAGGGCGAGCCGGTCGCCGAGTTCTTCGCGGTGGCCTACCTCGCGCTCGACGAGCCAGCCGCGACTCGCCCGGTGACGTTCGCGTTCAACGGCGGTCCCGGCTCGTCGTCCGTCTGGCTCCACCTTGGCCTGCTCGGTCCGAAGGTCGTGCAAGTGCCAAGCGACGCGCAGTCGGCGGGGGCGCCGCCCTATGTGCTGAAGGACAACCCGGACTCGTTGCTGGCGAGCAGCGATCTGGTGATGGTCGATCCGATCGGCACCGGACTGAGCCGCGTGGTGGGCAAAGGCGATGTCGCCGATCACTGGGGGGTCGACGAGGACGCGGTTTCCGTCGCCCGCTTCATCCGGCGCTGGATCACGGACCACGAGCGCTGGGCCTCGCCGAAGTACCTGCTCGGCGAAAGCTACGGCGGCATCCGTGCGCCGCTGGTGGTGCACGCGCTGCAGAACGGGATGAACTCGGTCGCGTTCAACGGCGTGATGCTGATCTCGCCGGCACTCGACATGGAAGTCGTCGACGGCCAGGAGAACGACGCGGCGTATGCGACCGTCCTGCCGACGTTCGCGGCGACGGCGTGGTACCACGACGCGCTGAAACCCAAGCCCGCGGAGCTCGAGCCGTTCCTGGCGGAGGTGCGCGCTTTCGTCAGCGACGAGTACGTGCCAGCTCTGTTCGCCGGCCGTGCCATCAGCGACGCGCGTCGCGAGGCGCTGGTCGGGAAGCTCCATCGCTACACGGGGCTGTCGCCTGACTTCATCCGTCGCGCGAACCTGAAGGTGTCGACCGACCGCTTCCGCCGCGAGCTGCTGCGCGAGCGCGGCCTCGTGGTGGGGCGCCTCGATACCCGCTACACCGGGGCCGAAGAGGACGCCGTCGGCGAGGTTCCGAGCGGGGATCCGATGAGCGCCGGCATCAGCGGCGCGTACGTGGCGACCTTCATGGACTACCTGCGCAAGGAGCTCGGGGTCGAAGTCGATCGCGACTACGCCGTGATGAGCGCGGATGCGGGCGACCGGTGGAAGCGCCCGGCCGTCGCGTCGAGCGCCTTCAGCGGCTACGTCGACGTTTCGGGCACGCTCGCGCGCGCGATGGCCGAGAATCCAGACCTGCGCGTCTTCATCGGCAGCGGGCTCTATGACGTCGCGACGACCTTCTTCGCCGCGGAACGCAATGTCGAATGCAGCACGATGGACCGCGCTCGCGTGACGCTGCGCACCTATCCGGCTGGCCACATGATGTACGTGAACGAGCCGAGCCGCCGGACGCTCGCGCGCGAGCTGCGCGAGTTCCTGGCTGCCGACAAGGCGGGCTCGTGAGGCTCGACGCCGCGACGGGCGCGGCCGTCGCCGTGCTTGCGGCGCTGCTCGCGATCGTGCCCGCGCGCATGGAGTCGCGCGCGCAGGCGAAGGTCGACTGGCAGGGGCACGCAGCGCTCCTCGACTACGGAGTCGTCAGCGCCGGCAAGCACACGCTCGAAGAGCTGCGCGTCGGCGAGACGTGGCGACTCGGGGGCGGGGCGATCACGACGCTGCAGACGTCGGCACCGCTGATCACCGAGGAGAGCGTCATCGCGCCGGGCCACTACCGGGCCTGGATCGCGCGACCCGACGCGCAGCGACTGCAGCTGCAGCTCGATGGCGCTGGCCGGTGGGCCGCCGCGGGGGGTGATCACCTCGCGGTGCTCGGGACGTTGACTCGCGCCGAGCCGCCAAGCCGCGCGCTCGAGATCACGGCCAGGCCGGCCACCGAGCAGGTCGACCCGGAGCTGCGCGCGCTGGCCATCACCGTCACCTTCGGCGCGGACCGCTTGACGGTGCCGCTGACGATCGTGGGGGGCGCCAGCAAGAAGGTCAGTGGTGCGACCGTCGACTGGTTCAAGCTGCCGTCGGTGTGGCTCGCGCAGCGACTCGAGCTGGCCAAACACACGCCGGTGGCGACGTTGGTGTACGCGGCGACGCCGAAGGCAGGCCCGAAGTGCTTCAACGTGCTGCTGGCGGAACACGAAGCGTTGCTGGTCGGTCAGGAGACGCCGCCGACGGACGACAACGGCTTCGGCGAACTGATCGTGCATGACATCGCCTTCGATCGCGCGGGCACCGTCGCGTGGAGCGACGTCGCCGAAGCGACGACGCACGTGTTCGTCGAGACGATCGTGTTCGAGCCGCGCAAGTCGCTGCAACTCGCGTTGCGGACGGGAGCGCGCCGTGCGGCGATCGTCGTTGCGCTGGAAAAGCCTGATCGATGAACGTCGCAAACGGTGAAAACCCTGTTGAAGGTCGGTGAATCCCGCTAACGCGTGCGACAAGTCGCGGTATCGCGTCGTTCGGGCGCGTGCTAGTTACTGGCGACAGTTGCGGAAGGCCGTTGGCCTCACACTCGCCGGGCGGATCTCATGAAGAACTTCGGCATCGTCCTTTCGATGATCGCAGGGCTCTTGGTCGGCTACCTCGTCGGCAGCGGTTCGCGCAACGTCGTGATGGCCCCGCCGGCGGCCTCGACCGAAGCCGTGGTCGAGCCGAACACGATGCCCCTGCCCGTGGACGCAGTCTTGAACGCCGACGCGGCGGCAACCGGGTCGACCCAGCAGAAAGCCGATCAGGGAGCCGTCGTGGTGGCGTCAGCCGCCGATCGGTTCGACCCCGCGCAACGCGAGAGGACGATGCGCGTCCTGCTCCAATCGAGGCCGAGCGAAGCGCTTCCGGGCGCCGACGCGATCGTGGCCAGTCCGCGGATGAATCCCGATGGCCTCGTCCTGTCGCCGGAGCAGATGACTCGATTGGCGGAGATGATCGAGGATCATCGCGACGACCTGCTCGAAGCGCTCGTCGTTCGCGAGATCCTGCAAGAGGACATCTGCGCCGCGAAGCTCGAGCGAAACGATGTCGAAGAGCTGCCGCAAGGAACCGTCGCAACGGCTCGTCCGTTCGGCGACACGCTGGTCAGCGGGCTCGTCTGCCGCGACGGCAAGTCGCTCGTCTACACGATCAAACGTGACGAGTACCCCGAGCTCGACGCCACTTACGAGATCCAGCGCGCCATCGAGGAAGAACTCGATGGCGAAGTGAAGGACTTCTTCAGCACTCTCCGTGCTCGTTGATCCCCCCGGCCTCGACCCGTGACCAAGTTGAGGAGATCGAGATGAAGCTCCCCGTTTTCGTCGCTTCGATGCTGGCGGCCAGTGCGTTCGCGTTCGCACTGCCGGCTAGGACGCCGATGGCACCGCTCGCGCCGGTGGCGCCCATCGCGCCGGCCGATTGCACCGGCTGCACGGCGTCGTCGACGCCTTACTCGTTCGGTGGCGCGCCCAACTGCAGCTCGGACGTTTCGATCACACTGTCCCAGGTGCAGAGCGGCACTTGCGACCTGATGTCGTGCCTCCCGGCCACTGCTTGCAAGTTCACCGTTCGGCTGGGCTTCGGCGGTACTTGCTTGTCCTACTACCACGAGAACACCTGGACCCAGACGGCTGGCTTCGCCACCACCGGCTCGGTTCTCTACGAGTTCGTCAAGCCGACGTGCGGCACTTCGTATTCGGTCTTCATCGAGACGCTCGAGTACATCCGTCTCGCGCAGGTCGACGTCGCCTGCTCGTCGTGCCTCCGCTGAACGCGTTCGACGCCGGCGGAGCATCTGGCAAGCGTGCGACGCTCGCCCCGGCGACTACCCGTGCACGGGTGGAATCCCGGGCGAGCCTTGGCCGCTGTTGACGTCCTTCCCGATGTCGCTGCCGCCATGGTGAGTCTGTTGCTGGCGTCGGAAGTCCTGATGGAACGGCGGCAGCGGCGGACGACCGTTCGGGTCGCGGCGATCGTCCCGCACTTGACGATCGGGGCTCGGCGGCGGGAAGACGGTGTGGAAGAGCGCGACCTGCACCGGTTCGGGTAGCTGAGACGTGGTGCTGCCGCCGCCGGAGACGAAGACGGCGTGCTGCGATTCGGCGTAGCTCACCTCGATCGCGCGAATGCGATTGGTGTCGACGCCGGTCACTTCGAGTCCGGCGAGCGCGCCCCATTCCACGCAGAAGCCCGTACCGCGTACGGCCAGCGTCGCGGAAGGCGTCAACACCTGGAAGTCGCTGGTGACGCCGACCGCCTCGACCTTGAAGTCGCATTTGCCGCGATAGACGGCGGCCCGCGTGCGCAGCACCTCGCCGTCCTGCACGATCACCGGCAGCTCGATGCGGCTCGATCGCGCGACCAGCAGCGTCGCGTTCTTGCCGACGCGCAAGGCCAGCGTCGACCGCAGCCCGGTCCGGATCTCGCACCCGGCATCGAGGAGGTCGTTCACCGCCGCGACGTTCCACTTCTCAGCCCCGGCGGCGCGCCACTCCGATCGGCCATCGACGTCGATCACCAGAGCCTGCAGCTTCTGCGGTGGTCCTTGCGGAAGCGGTGCAACGACCGGTGCAACGACCGGCGTGGTCGGTGTGGTGGGCGTTGGTGCTGGTGTCGGCGGAGCGCCCTGTGCGCTGTGCGACGCGAGCACGGTCAGGAGCGTGGCGAGGAGGGCCATCACGACTTTTCTCCCGCCATCGCCAGGCGCGCGTCCTCGACGCGGCCGGCCAGGTCGATGAGTTCGAGTCCACGCATTCCCTGCTGCGCAGTGCGCTCCGGCAGCAGCCCGCGAAAGACGAGCTCGCGGGTGCAGTAGCGCGGCGACTTCGGGGCGAATCGGCGCGTCACCCCGCCCTCCAGCGCCAGCAGATCACAGACGGCAACGCTGACCATGCCGACACTCGCCACGCCATCGGCATCGAGCGCCGCGTCGGGCGCGATCCACCCGCGTGCCTGCGCGGTGACTACGCGCGCCGCGAAGCTCGCATGCGCATCGCTGCCATCGGCCAGCAACAGCAGCCCGTGCAACGCGTCGTCGTTCGTGACGCGCGCTTCGCCCTCGAGCGCCTGCCAGAACGCGAGCTCGTCGGCGACCATCGATGGTTGCGCGAGCAGCGTCCGACCGAGACGAGGCGGCGAGCCGCAGCCCGCGCCGCACCACGTCAACAGCAGCGTGGCGGCCACGACTTCAAAACGCATAGGTCACCCCTCCGTAGAGGATCTGGCGCGAGCCGTCCTCGCCCGGCGGCATCGCGCTGCCCGGCATGAAGAGGCCGTAACGCATCGAGAAGGTCAGGTCGGAGCGGATGTTCCATTCGCAGCCGATGTCGAGTTCGGCGCCGACGAAGCGCTTGTCTACGGTCGGCAGGTTGATCGGCGCGTCGGGATCGAGCTTCCCGAAGAGGTAGAGGCTCGCCAGCGCACGCAGTCGCCGCCAGCTCTCGTCGCCCGAGAAGGGCGAGGTCTCGAGCGCGAGTTCGAGCGTCGCGAGGTTGCTCGGGTCGGGCGCCAGCGCGATGCCGGTGTCCAGGAATCCGAACCCGTTCCACGCGCGATCGACGCTGCCGGTGACGTTGCCGGCGAAGGTGTCGGCGGAGTCGAGTCGATCGGAGTCGCCTGAAGCCACGACGAAGTCGAGGTCGACGCGGCTCGCTCGCGCGTCGCCGAACATCCACGAGGCACCGCCGGCCAGCGCGAACGCATCGATCGACTCGTGCGATTGCGTGGTCGGCGCGCCCGCGGCGCTGATCGGGCTCGACAGCGCGCGGCCCGACTCGAGGTCGAGCTCGACGCGCCACGTCGATTGCTCCCCGAGCGGCCCGCGCGCGCCGGCGCCGAAGTAGGTCGAGTCGTAGTCGAACGAAGTGTCGTAGAGCTGACCGAGCCCGTCCTGGAACGTGGCGAAGTCGCGATCGTTGCGATCGATCTGACGCACCACGTGGGCGAATGGCGTCACCGCGCCACCGCGCCGTTCGAGCGTCGCGGCGAGGAAGCGGCGCTTGGTGTTGGTGTCGAAGCTCGGGCGCGAGGCGTCGAAGTCGACGAAGTCGTTGGCCGGGGTGTCCGCCGCCAGCACGCCGAGCACGAAGCTCCCGAGCGACAGCTCGACCCGCGCGCCGATGAGCGTCGCCGACAGCGCCACGCCGTTGCCGATCTCGAGGTGCTGCTTGCCGACGCGGGCGTTCAGGTTCCACCCGTCGGCCGCCGCGGCGCTGCCGGCAGCATCGAACTCGTACCACCAGCGTTCACCGATCGGCTCGCGCAGGTCGTCTCCCTGCCCGTCGAAGTCGTCGCCCGCGTTCCAGTCGTCGTAACGCAGCTTGAGCCGAGCGAAGAAGCGATGGCGACCGTCGAGTTCCACCTTCGTCCAGGCGCGCGCGTCGGTCTGACGCAACGTGTGCGATTTGCTCTCGGCGTCGTCGATGCCGTACAGCGAGAAGCCGATCGACCCGCCCCAGTCGAAGAGCGCACGCTCCGCGATGGTGGCACCTGCCGCCGGTTCGAGGCGCCAGGCGCGCTCGAGCTCGCGCATGCGCCGCTCGATGCGTTGAACGGCGTCGGCATCGCCGGCGGACTGCCCGCGAGCCGATGTCGCCACCAACGCTCCTGCGAGCGCGATCGATCCGATCCTCATGCACATCTCCTGGGTCTCCTCCGCGATATCGACGCGGATCGCGAAGAACTTGCGCTTCAGACTCAACCAGGAGCGCTTCAGGTGTCGATCGGGGCTTCAGGAAGCCCGAGGAGAGACGCCGTGACCGAAGCTCCGCAGGCCAGCGCCGCCGTCGCCGCGTGGGCGCGATTCGCCGTTCGTCTAATGACCCCGTTCGTGCTCGGGCTGCTGCTCGCGCTGGCAGGCTGCGCACCGACCGATCCGAACGGGAGCATCGAAGGTCTCATCGCTCCACCGAGTGTCTCGGTCGTGACCGCCGATCCCGACCTCGTGGCGGCGTCGCTCCATACGCTTGGCGTGTCGCAGTTCCCGGCGGATGCCGAGTACTTCACCGACGGCGTCCACCAGTTCGTCTACGACGGGGCGCTGAAGCAGATCGAGAAAGTGAACGAGGTCCTCTGCCTGCTGGCGCAGTCGCGCTACGAGGCGCTCACCAACGACGGCCTCTACCTCGCGCAGATCGACCCGGGCTTGTGCGCGACCGGCGGTGGTCCGTTGAACCAGGCGGGCGGCGGGCGCCAGCTCGAAGAGTGGATCGTGCGGAGCTTGCGTCCGACGATCCAGGATCCGCAACGCGTCGAGTTCTGGGTTCCGACGCAGGAAGAAGGCGGCGGTCTGCTGCCGCCCACGACGCTCTTCTCGCGCCTCGACGTCTTCGCGGCTCCGACGGCCTCGAATCCGTTCGGCGCCTTCCACATGAACTTCGCCGGCACGGCGCAGAACGGCAACCCGAAGGACGCGCAGTACTGCGGGCTCATCGCGACGCGGCCGCCGGTCGTTGGACGATTCGGCTACGACCTCTTCTTCCTGCGCGGGGATCTCGGCCAGCTGCCGTTGGTGGGCGACCACCACGAGCTGACGCAGGTGCGCGTCGACCTTGCCGTCGACCAGTCGAGCGGCTTCGCGGCCATCTCGCGTCTCGAACGCCGCAACGACCCTTTCAACGGCGACAGCGGCGTCGTCCCCAAGCTGGTCCGGCTGGCGTTCGATGCGACGACGCTGGTGCGGCAGGAGGACCAGGGACCCGTCGTTGCGCTGCAGCGCGACGCCTTCGGCAGTTGCAGCCTGCGCTACAACCTCTACGTCGATGACGCGCGTCTCGGGACCCTCGGCGAGCGCGTTCGACTGCGGACCGGCGTGCCGATCCGCCTCGAAAGCGGCTCGCAGGCATTCCTCGACTACTACGGACTGCACCGCCCGAACGGTGAGATCGTCGTGGACGGCGAGTTCGCGCAGGAAGAGCTGCCGGGCGGCGGGCTCGACCCCAAGCCGCTCGAACTGCGCGTCGCGCCCGGCCGGCTGATCGAGCTGACTCGCAACACGACGCCGATCTCGACGCTCGCCGGCACGATCTTCGAATGGGACGAACCGTGGACCCCGCAGAGCAATGGGCCCGTCACGTATCGCCTGGTCTGCGACGGTGTCGACTTCATCGCCGTCGAGATCTTCGATCCGGTCGCCGGCGCCTTCACGCCGATCTCGCCGTTTGCGGTGCCGCTCGACGCCTGGTTCGTGCTGCGGCTGCGCTCGAAGCGCTTCGGCGGCAACTGCGCGGTGCGACTCGGCTCGCCCGACCTGTCGTGGTACACCGAACGAGTCGTGAGCGGTGACGACTCGCTGTTCAAAGCGCAGAGCACGCTGAACCTCTATGCGCTGCTCGACGCGCTCCGGCCCGGGATCACGGCGCTCGAAGCGGAAGCGGGCGACGTCTTCTTTCCGCCGGCGAACAATCCGGGGTCACCGTACACCTACGTCTTCGATCGCGCCGATCGGACGCTGCGCACGCTCGACACCTTCCAGCAGCTCTCGCCGGTCGGCCTCGCCAATGGCGAAATTCCCGCCAGCGGCCCGTTCGTCAAAGGCATGCGCAGCGGACCTCTGGTGGTCGACACCACCTCGTTGCAGACCAACGAGGAGATCTTCGACGCAGCCACCTACTACGTGTGGGAGACCGGCGCCAACGAATGGAACTGGTGGTTCGGCCTCACCGACTCGACGGGTGCCACCCTCGTCCTCGATGCGCCGTTGCAGTTTCCCTACACGCACTCGACGGCGAATGACGCCAACGGCGACAGCACCTACGACGGCGTCCAGTTCCTGCTCGAGTACCGCGGCGATGGCCAGCTCTTCGGCATCCCGTACCAGCCGGTCGACACCGACATCGACGGCCAGCCCGACCACGACGCGCCGATCTTCAGCCTCGCGGACGGCGTCGCTCTCGGGCCGCTCGGAAGCGGCTACGTGGTGAAGACGATCGAGCGCGAACTGCTCCTGCTGCCGGCGGGGTCGATTCCACCCGGTCTCGATCCGGCGCAAGCCGACGCGTTGACGCTGCCCGACGGCTCCTTCTATCGCACGCCCGACATCGGGCCGGTCCCGCCGCTCGTGGAAGCGCCGACCGTCGTCGGAGGCGAATTGCTGCGCCTCCGGCCGCGGAACTGACGCCGCGGCGGCCGGGCTACGATTCCTCCTCGCGTGCCGCACCTTGCTTCGCCGGCGCGCGCTGGAGAGCTGGCGATGGATGGTGAACGACGCTCGATCGCGCCTCGCACGAGGATCTCGTGGATGGCGCTCGTGACCGTCGCTCTATGGGGTTGCAGCACGCCTTCCGCGCCCGCGCCGACCGAGCCGACGCGCGACCCGCTTGCCGAGCATCGACTTCATCGACACGAGGCGTGGCAGGAACTCGCGAAGCGCTACGACGCCGACCAGGATGGCCGCATCGAGCGCGGCGAGTATCCGCGCGGCGACGCTCCCTTCGGGCAGCTCGACCGCGATCGCGACGGCGCCGTATCCGAAGCAGACTTCGCGCTCGATGGCGCGCTGCCGCCCGACTTCGGCATTCCGCTCCTGCTGGTTCGATTCGCGGGTGGGGCGAAGGCGGCCTCCGTGCCGATCGAACCGCTGATCGCCGCGCTCGCCGGCCTCGATCGTGATGGCGACGGTCGCGTCGACGTCGCCGAGTTCAACGAGGTGCTGGCACGCGGTGCGCCGCCCGGAGTCGACGGGTTCGGCACGCTGCTGGCCGGCATGGACGCCGACCGCGATCGACTGCTCTCGCGAACCGAGATCGCGCAGTGGCTCGAGCGCCGCGATGCGCAGGGCGACGGCATGCTCGAACTGCGCGAGCGGATGCCGGGCCTCGCGCCGTTGCAGGTCGGCTGGATCGAGCACGGCCAGCGCGAGCCGGCGCCCGACTTCCCCGCGTTGCGCCTCGAGGATCTCGCGCCGGTGCGGTTGAGCGAGCTGCGCCGCGGCAAACCGATGGCGCTGATCTTCGGCAGCTTCACCTGAGGCCCGTTCAGCCGCTCAGCCGGTCGGCTGAGTGACCTTGAACGGGTCGCGAGTCGAGCGGTCGATTTCTGGCTGGTCTATCTGCGCGAGGCGCATGCGGTCGACTCGAGCTGGCCGATGGCGACTCCGGACGGAACGATCATGGAAGAGCCGCAAACCCTCGATGAGCGGTGCGCCAACGCTCGCCACTGCAAGCAGGCGCTCGGGCTCGATGCGATCCCGGCGGTCATCGACACGCTCGAGGACGATGCCGATCGTGCCTACGAGGCGTGGCCCGATCGTCTGGTGCTGATCGACGCCGACGGCAACGTCGCCTACCGTTCGGAGCCCGGGCCATTCGGCTTCGATCTCGGCGAGTTTCGCGCGGCGCTCGCGCGCGAGGTGACGCGGGTGCGCGGCGAAGCACTCGCCGACGAAGGGACGTGATGAGTTCGCGCTACCTGCAGGACGTCCTCGCCGAGCCGCGCCGCCTTCAGGAACTCCTCGCGAACCTGATGCGGCCGCCCCAGGCCGACGCGATCGCGAGCGGCGCCGAGCTCCTGCGCGCCGCCGCCTGCCCGTGGTTCGCGGGGATGGGTTCGAGCTACCACGGCGGGCATGCCTTGCAGGCGCTGTGCGATGCGGCGGGACGCCCGGCGCGCAACGCCGACGCCGGCGAACTGCTCCACTTCGCGCCGCTTCCGCCACGCGGCACGCTGCTCTTCCTTTCGCGCAGCGGTCGTAGCGTCGAGGTGGTCGAGCTGGTGCAGAAGGCGCGCGCGGCCCAGTGCGTGACGATCGCCATCACGAACGATGCGGAGTCGCCGGTCGCGCGCCACTGCGGCACGACGTTGACGATCGGCGCGCCGTTCGACTTCAACGTGTCGGTGCTCATGTACAGCGGCATTGCGCTGGCGGGCGCGCTCATGGTGGCGCATTCGCTTGGCCGCTGGCGCCTGGAATGGCAGGCCGAGCTGATGCGCGCGCTGCAAGACGCCGAGCGGCGACTTCCGGCGTGGCAGTCGGCGATCGCGGCTTCGAGCTTCGTGACCGCCGAAGCGACCACGTTGCTGCTGGCGCGTGGCGCCGGGCTTGCGGCCGCCTTCGAGGCACGTCAGCTGTGGGAAGAGGCCGCCAAGCACCCGGCCACTGCGATGTCGACCGGTGCGTTTCGCCATGGCCCGAACGAAGTGGTGGCGCCCGGCACGCGGGTCGTGCTCTGGCTGGCGGCCGGCGAGCGGCTGCGCGAGTTCGATCTCGCGTTGGCGGCCGACCTGCGCAGCGCGGGCGCGAAGGTCGCGCTGGTCGGGCCTGACCTGCCATCCGGCGTGGCCGACCTCGCGCTCGAGGTGCCGTCACTGCCGGCGGGCTGGCCGTTCCTGGTCGAGCTGATGCCGGTGCGTCTCCTTGCCGAAGCGGTGGCGCGCGCGCGGCGAGTCGATTGCGACACCTTCCGCTACTGCCCGTTCGTCGTCGCCAGCGAAGCGGGGCTCGGTCACGGCCACGGAGCGGGTAGCAGCGCGCCCGCATGACGCAGCGATGAGCGAGCTCCCGCTGATCGATCTCATCACGGGCGGCTCGCATGGCGACGTCCACCCGTTCATCGCCATCGCGGCGCGACTGCAGCAGCTCGGCCATCCGGTGCGCCTCTTCACGCATCCTCACTTCGCACCGGCCGCGGCCGCCGCCGCCGTCCCGTTCGTTCCAGTCGGCGTCGACGACTACGAGGAGGTCGTCACCGATCGGCGACTCTTCCATCCGCTGCGCGGCGGCGGCTTCATCTTCCGCAAGGTGCTGGCGGGGATTCCGGTCGCCGACGTCGTTCGGCGGTCCGCCTGGAGCGAGCGCAAGCCGGCGGCGGTGGTGGGCCATCCGATCTGCATGGGACTGCGTTGGGCGTGCGAGGCGCAGGGTGTTCCGTTGGTCATCGCCCACCTCGCGCCGATGACGTTCTTCTCGAGCGCCGACCCGGTGCCGGCGATGCAGCAGACGAGCGGCAAAGTGGCGCGCGCGCTGGCGCGGCTGCTGCAGCCGTTGGCGTTGCGGGTGATCGGCGGCTTCGTGCAGCGCGGGCTCGCGCCGGTGCGCGCGGTGATGGGGTTCTTGCCGGAGTCGAATCTGCTCCGGCGCGAGTCCTTCGGCGGCGTCGAGACGCTCGGGCTGTGGTCGCCCGCGTTTCGCGCTCCGCAGCCGGACGATCCGCCCAACGCGCGCCTTTGCGGTTTTCCGTGGTGGGATCGCAGCGAAAGCGAAACGCCGCCCGACGGGCTCGACCACTTCCTCGCCAGCGGCCCGCCGCCGATCTGCTTCTCGCTCGGCTCGGCGGCAGCGTGGCAGCCGGGCGATTTCTACGCGCTGGCGATCGAAGCGAGCGCCGAGCTCGGCGTGCGGGCGCTGCTGCTGACGCGTGATCGTCGCGGTGTGCCGGCGCGGGTGCCGGCTGAAGTCTTCGTAGCCAGCTACGTCCCCTTCTCGCGCGTGCTGCCCGGCGCGCTCGCGTTCGTTCACCACGGCGGGATCGGCTCGACGGCGCAGGGGCTGCGCGCCGGAGTGCCGGCGCTGGTGGTCGCTCACGCCCACGATCAGTTCCACAACGGCCTGCGTCTCGCCGCGCTGCACGCGGGACGCATGGTGCGCCGCGGCCAGCTCACGCGCGCGCGACTCGTGCGCGAGCTGCGGGCGCTGCTCGACGACGCGTCACTGAAGCCGGGCGCGCAGGCGATGGCGGCGGCGTTGCGTGGCGAAGATGGCGCTCGGTGCGCCGCGCAGCGCGTCAGCGCGATCGCTTGCGGGCAGCCGCTGCCGGTTTGACGCCGATGGCGGCGAAGAGGCCGTCGCCGGTCCATTCGGTGAACCAGGCGCCGACCTCCTGCAACACGCTCGCGCCGCCGAAACGGGCCGCCTGTTGCAGCGCGTGGCCCAGGGTCGTGCCACGCAGGAGCGGTGCGAGCAGCGCATGCTGCGTTTCGCTCAGCGGCGAACGCCACACCTTCCAGTTGTGGCGATGGACCAAGAGCCAATTGGGTACGGCGATGGGCAGCGGCGGTCCGCCACCGTCGTAGACCGCTTGCAGGTAGCGGTTCACTGGGAAGCGGAAGGCGAAGAGGCGCGCGGCGGGAATCGCCGTGAAGCGCGCCTTCGCCCAGCTTTGCGGTGGCAGCGCGCGCAGCTGCTCGACCGCCGCCGGCTCCGCGTGGGGCGCATGGAAGAGTTCGTCGAGGACGCGTTCGAGCGTCGCGAGCTCGACCAGGAAGCGGCGTCGCGCGCGCAGCCGGGGTGGGAGCGGTGCGTGCTCGAGGAACCGCGGCAAGCGTGCGGCGAAGTCGTTCAGGGTGAAGCTGCTCGATGGGTGGGCATCGACGTAGCGGCGCGCGAGGCGATCGAACTCCGCTTCGCCGAGCGCGTGCAACAGGCCGCTGAAGTCGTGACGCAGCACGTCGCGCAAGCGCAGGAAGTAAGAGTGCGCGTAGATGTTCAGCCGCTGCGCGGCGGTGAGCGTCGCCGATGGGAGCAGCTCGCGTGCGAGGCGGCGGCGCGCGATCGGGGCAGAGGCACCCTTCGCGTGGACGACCGCAGCCTGGAACCACGACTGCAGCGGACCGACCGTGGTGGCCGTCGCGGTCGCGGCTCCTGTCGCGGCAGCGGCGCGGCGCGGGCTCACGCGTGGCTCGCGGCGGCGCGACGCGGCGCGCGTTTCTGAAAGCGTTGCGCCTTCTTCAGCTCGGCGAGCGTCACGTCGAGTGACGGGATCTCCTCGTCCCACTCGAGCAGCGTCGAGCGGCCGCCGCTCTTGCGCTCGGCCTGCGCGTAGAGCTGCCACACCGGATCGCACACCGGCGCGCTGTGGGTGTCGATGCAGTGGGTGCCGTGGTCGGTGTGACCCGCCAGATGCACCTGCACGACGCGGTCGTAAGGGATCGCGTCAAGGTAGGCCTGTGCATCCCAGCCATGGTTGCGGCAGGAAACGTAGATGTTGTTCACGTCCAACAGCAGCCCGCAGTCCGCTTCCTGCGCGAGCCGCGCGAGGAACTCCGCTTCGCCCATGGTCGAGCAGCCGAAGGTCACGTAGGTCGAGGGGTTCTCGAGGACGAGCGGACGTTCCAGGAACTCCTGCGCCGCTTTGACCTTGCGCACCAGATGGCGGAGATTCGCCTCGTCGTAGGGCAGCGGGAGCAGGTCGTGGCTGTTCTTGCCCGCGACGCCGGTGAAGCAGACGTGATCGCCAAGCCAGGCCGCGTTCACGCGCTGCGCAAGCGCCTTCACCTGGCGCAGGTAGGCGAAGTCGAGGCGATCGGCGCTGCCAAGCGACATCGAGACGCCATGCAGCACCAGCGGGTAGAGCTCGGCGATCTGCTCGACGATGCGCAGCGGCCGACCTTCGGTGCCGAGGTAGTTCTCGGTCAGCAGCTCGAAGAAACCGACGGCGGGGCGAGTCGCGAGGATCGCCTCGTAGTGGACCGTGCGCAGGCCCAGACCGAGTCCGAGGTGGGGCAGGCCGAAGCGGTTCGGGGCGGTGTTGGCGGGGACTGCGGGCACGTGTTGGAATCCTTGGCGCAGCGCGCCGGCGCCGCGGCTGCTGGCATCGGAGCCGAGCCGCGTCGCCGACGCTCGCGAGGGCTCAGTGCTTGGAGGGGACCGCGCAACCGCCCTTGCCGGCGCACTCGTTCATGCCCTTGCAGGCGTTCTTGTCGGTCTTGCAGCCACCCATGGCCTTGCAGGCGTTCTTGCCCGCGCACTCATGCTTGGCTTCGGCTGACGCGCAGCCGCCCTTGCCCTTGCAGCTGTTCTTGCCAGCGCAGGCGTTCTCTGCCGTGTGGCAGGCACCCTTGCCGGCGCAGGCGTTCAGGCCCTTGCAGGCGTGCTTGTCGGAAGCCGGCTGCGACTTGCTCATCGAGCAGCCCGTCGATGCGCCCGCGAGCACGCCGCCCGCCGCCAACGCCAACACCAGACCCAGATCGCACGAAGTGAGCTTCATCAGATTCCCTCTCGCAACAAGTGGCCGCGGCGGCTGCCGGGCAACGATGGACCCGTGTGGGCACGCTGCGACCACTCGATCGCGGTGTCACGGGAGACGTCGCCACAATGACAACTGGCGCGTCGTGGTTTCAGTACGGAATTGGAGGCGATGGTGGACTTGGGCTGGGTTATTGGGAGTTTTCCCCGGGTGCGACGGGTGCGTTCGCGTCTCGCGAAGCGAAGGTGGCGGCCATCGCGGCGAACCCCATCTGCAGCATCCCGAAGCCGAGCACGCGTCGGGCGGTGTCGGTCGAGAGCACCCCGAAGAGCTCGTGTTGGAGCACGAGGGCGGGGTAGGCCAGCAGCCAGAGCAGGGCGCCCATGAGGAGTGCGCCCGAAAGCCGCCGTCCCAGTCGCGGCCGTGCGAGCCAGACCAACGTCCCGATCACGAAGCCGAGCACGAAGTGAAGGGCGTCGTGCGACAACGGTCCGCCGCCAGCGCTCGCGAGATCGTGTCCGGCCCGCTGCGCGGCGGCGACGAACGGCTCGAAGAGCAGCGAGCGTTCCACCGGCGAGCCCGCCACGAAGACGAGCCCCGCCGCCGCCCCCGATCGCAACCACGCTGACATCGCGCTCTTGGTGGCGGGGATCTTTCCACCACCATTTCCGCACCACCACGCCGACCTGTGGTGGCTTGGCGAGCTCGACACCACAATCGGAGGATCCGTTTGATGGAAGCTAGCCCGTCATATTCATGATCCCCGTTGCGAGGCGACGGGATGTCGGCTCTGGACGAGGAGGGGAAGTGCGACTTCGACGATGCGGGTTTGCTGACCCGCTGAGGAAGAAGCGCGCTTTCTCGACGAAGTACGGAGTCGGCAGACCGAGCC
>JANNXA010000029.1:0-41604 GCA_031409275.1 Planctomycetota bacterium | reverse complement strand
AGCGAGCAGCACCGCCTGAGCGCGCGATCGCGCGGCCACGGTCGCGGCGTGCCGGACCAGACCGACGGCACGCCGCGGCGCTACACTCCCGCGCATGTCGCAAGAGATCACCACTGCGGCGCCGCACGCGCTCGCCGCATTTCGGCGTGACGTGGCCGCGGAACTCGCGG
This sequence comes from Planctomycetota bacterium, assembly GCA_031409275.1. Classification (GTDB taxonomy): domain Bacteria; phylum Planctomycetota; class B15-G4; order B15-G4; family SIAN01; genus SIAN01. The sequence continues at coordinate 41,434 of JANNXA010000029.1, read as the reverse complement.
CGCGCTACCCGCTTTCGGCAGCGCGCTGCGAGCGCCGCGGCGAGGCGCTGCTCGACCAGACCAGCCACGCGGTGCGCTGGAACTGGCCGTTCATGGTCACGGCGGCGCGCACGAACGGCGCCGCGCTCGTCGAACTCGGCGGTGCGCGCCTGCTCGACTATTGGCAGGGGCACTACGCCAACGTGCTCGGCCACAATCCGGCGCTCGTCCGCGACGCGTTGACCGCGACGTTGGCGGACGGTCGCGGCCTGCAGTCGGGGATGGTCCACGACGTCGAGCACGAACTGGCGGAGCTGCTGACGCGGCGCACCGGGACCGAGACGCTCCGTTTCACCACGAGCGGCGCGCTCGGCACGTTTTACGCCGTGCTCGTCGCGCGCGCGGCGACCGGGCGGCAGCGGATCTTGAAGGCAGCGGGCGGGTGGCACGGCAGCCAGCCGTTCGGGCTGAAGGGAGTGGGCGCGCGCGCAGGCTCGTTCGACCACCTCGAGTCGGAAGGGCTTCCAGGTTCGACCGGCGCCGACATCGAGTTGGTGGGCTACAACGACGTCGAATCGCTCGAGCGGGCGTTCGCGCGCGATGGCTCCGAGTTCGCCTGCCTCTTGATCGAGCCGTGGCTCGGCGCGGGCGGCGGCATCGCGGCGACGCCCGAGTTCCTGCGCGCCGCACGCCGCCTGACCGAGCGGCATGGCGCACTGCTTCTTTGCGACGAGATCATCGCCGGATTCCGCTTCCGCGCCGGCGATGTCAGCGCGTGCTACGGCGTGGCCCCGGACCTGTTGATCCTCGGCAAGGTGATCGGCGGCGGCATGCCGGTCGCGGCGGTGGCCGGGCGGCGCGCGCTGCTCGATCTGTGCACGCGAGCGCAGCGTCGCGTCAAGTTCGAGGGGGGAACCTACTCGGCGCACGAACTCTCGATGGTGGCAGGCGTCACCATGGTGCGCCACCTCATCGACCACGAGTCCGAGGTCTATTCGGGACTGGCGCAGCGTGGCGCGCGCTTGCGCGAGGGGCTCGAGCAGATCGCTCGCGAATTGCGCGTTCCCGCGTGGATCAGCGGCTGGCCCAACGAGGTGGTCGGGGGCAGTTCGCTCGCGTTCGTCCGTTTCGGCAGCGCGGCCGGTGGTCGGCCGCAACGGCCCGAACAGATGGTGGGGCGCGGTGCGGCCCATCCAATGGTCGACGACGACCTGCTGCGCGCCGTCCTCCTGCTCGAGGGGGTGAGCGCCCACAACGGGCTCGGCGCCGCCTCGATGGCGCATGACGATGCGGACCTCGCGGCGACGCTCGCCGCGTACCGTCGCGCGATCCAGCGACTGGTGGGCGCGGGACTGTTCTCCGGCTGAACGGCAATTGCTTCCGCCGGTTCCACGCCGCGCACCCATTGCGGCGGACGGTCGCTTGAGCGATCGTCGGGTTGGCGCGGCGACGGGGAGCGGGTGCGACGAGAAGGGCGAGATGTGTCTCCGATGTTCTGCCTTCGAATCGACTCTGATCGCGCGGCTCCGCTTCGCAGGCACCTCTTCGGCCGCGCCGTGGCGGCAGTCGCGCTTCTCGCGATGCCGGCGAGTGCCGGCGATGTGTGGGTCGTCGACGACGATGGGCCGGCCAACTTCACGGACCTCCCCGCCGCGGTCGCGAGCGCGCACGATGGCGACACCCTCGTGCTGCGTCCCGGCCGCTATGGCGCGGTGACGTTCACTGGCAAAGGGCTTTCGATCGTCGGCGCCGGGTCGGGCTCGACGTTCATCGAGCGGCGGGAGGGCGAAGGCCCCTTCCTCGCCGTGAGCGGGCTCGCGGCCGACCAGCGACTGGTGCTCTCCGGCTTCAGCGGCATCGGCCGCGGCACGTCGCTGGAGCTCGGGCGCATCGGCGGACTGCTGATCGTGACCGATCTCGTGGTGGACGGCCGTGATGGCGCGACGGGGCCGCGTCTTGACCAGTGTGCCCGCGCCTACCTGGCTCGGATCGCGGTGGTCCCTCCGATTCGCGCGATGGCGAACCGCGCCAGCGTCGGCGCCGGGATCGCGCTTTCCTCCGGCTCCTATTCACTGACGCAGGTGGTCGCCGTCGGAGGCAACGGCGCCTCCGCCACGAGTCCAGGCGGCCGCGCGCAGCGCGGAGGAGCGGGGCTGAACGCGCAGCACTGCGACGTCGAACTCGCGCTGTGCGACTTCGTCGGCGGACGTGGTGGCGAGGCGCTGTGGAATGAGCTCGCGCCGTTCTGCCCGGAAGCCGCCTATGCCGGCAGCGGTGGCGCCGGCGTCACGATCATGGGGCGCAGCCAGCTGCGCGCGGCGGGCGATGGAGCCCAGCGATTCGTCGGCGGCGACGGCGGTCACGCCACCCGCAATCCCTTCGAGGAGTGCTGGTCATTCGCGGGATCGGGAGCGAACGGTCTGCAGGTCGCCTTGGATGCGGGATCGGTGATGACGCGCCCGTCGTTGGTGCAGTGCGTCGGTGGCGAAGCGGGAGCCGGGACCGCTTCGCGAGCGGGGCGAGATGCCAGCGCGATCGAGGCGACGCCACCGCTGGCTGAAAGCGGGCGGCGCTGGCCGACGCTGGCGCTCGAGTCCGCGGCCACCGTCGGTGGGCTGGTGAGGCTTCGCGTCTTCGGGACGCCGGGCGAGCACGTTCGCCTGTTCGTCGGCATCGCGCCAGCGCCCATCCGACTGAAGCACACCGAGGGCTTCCGGTTTCACCTCGCGACCGGCCAGGCGCTCGACGGCAACGAGGTTGGGGTGATCGGCAGCGATGGACAGCTGCTGATCGAGCGGCCGTTGCCGGAGGCGAGCGACCTGGTGGGACAGGTGGTGGCACTGCAAGCGATCATCACGACTCGTGACGACCGCCGCGATTCGCGCGTGTCCAACGTCGATCTGCTGGTGGTTGGCGACGGCAAATCGCCGGCACGGCGCGTCGGCCGCGAGTGACCGTGTCGGTGAAGAAAGAGGCGGGGCCGATCGCTCGGCCCCGCCTCCAGAAGTCTGATTCGTGAACCCGGAATCGTTCAGGTGCTCGGCACGAGCGTGCTGCCTTGCGACTGCGTCGACGGTGCCTTTTTCTTGCGTCCGCCGATGATTCCGAAACCCTGCGCACGGTAGATGCGGATCTTGTTGCTGAGCGTGCGCGTCGTCAGGCCCAGCAGCTTGCTCGCCGACGTCCGGTTGCCCTTCGTCTTCTCGAGCGTCCTCAGGATCATCTCGCGTTCCATGTCGGCGACCGTCATGCCGACCGCCTGTTCCAGCGCTCGCTCGCGCTGGCCCGGGTTGATGATGGTCACGTGCTCCGGCTGCAACGTCTCCGCCGGATCGACCAGGACCATGCGCTCCATCACCTGGCGCAGCTCTTCGACGTTGCCCGGCCAGTCGTGCGCCGCCAACGCCGAGATCGCCTCGGGAGCGATCGACCGCACCGAGGTGCTGCCGTACGCCGCCGCTTCGCGCAGGAAACGCCGCGCGAGGATGGTCAGGTCGAACTTGCGATCGACCAGGCCCGGCACCGTCACCACATGCGTCGCGATGCGACGGAGGAGATCGGGCGCCAGGCGTCCGGCCTGCACTTCCGATTGCAGGTTGCGGCTCGACGTCGCGACGATCCGCACCGGGCAGGTGAACGACCGCTGCCCGCCCATGCGGCGCATCTGGCCACCCTGCAGGAACCGGTACAGCCGATGCTGCACGTCCATGGACAGCGCCCACACCTCTTCGAGCACCAGCGTGCCGCCCTGCGCCAGCTCGATGGAGCCGGCGACGGTCTCGTTGGCGCCCGGGAAAGCGCCCGGCTCGTGGCCGAACAGCTCGCTCTCCTGCAGCGATCCCTGCGTGTGCGCGCACTTCATCGTCAGGAACGGACCAGCCTTGCTTGGTCCCTTCTCGTGGATCAGGCGTGCGACCAACGCCTTGCCGCTGCCGCGCGGGCCCTGGACCATCACCGTGCCGCGCTCGGTGGCGACCTTCGTCGCACGCTCGATCACCTCACGCATGCCGCGCGGCTCGTTCAGGATCGCCTCGGCCGACTCGCTTCCGTACATCTGGTGACGGATGTGGTCGACCTCGGCCTTCTGGCGTGCCGCCTCGCGGTAACGCTGGAGCGTCGCCGCCAGGTGGCCCTTCGCGACCGGCTTGAGCAGCAGTTCATCGCCGAAGTCGACGAAGGACTGCATGCGCTCGAGGTCGCGCGGCGCCAGATAGAGGATGCGCGGCACCTTCGGCAGCAGCGTCCGCGCCTTGTCGATCAGGTCACGAATGTCCACCAGCGTCGGGTGGATCTCGAAGATGCAGCAATGCACCGGCCCGGCTCGCAGGAGCCGCGCCGCTTGCGCCACGTCACGTGCTCGGAGGACCTGGTAGCCCTCCTGGACCAACAACTGCTCCAACGATTCCCCTGGCGTTCCTTCTCGTTCCAGGACCAGCACCCGCTCGATCGTCATCAATTCCTCCCGTGGTCCCCAGGCGCCATGCGCCTGAGGATCGGGACCGAGGCGATCCTCCACCGGCCGCGCGAACGCGGCCCCACCATTCGCATGCATCGACCGCCGTCGACGTACGCGACCCTCGGTTCCCACGAAGGCGGACGTAGAATCCCGCCCCCGATGAGTGCCCAGCCCTTCCACCTGCCTCCTGGCGTGACTTGGATCGACCATCAAGACGCGCTGTCTGAAGCGATTCCTGTGTGGCGGGCGGCGGGCGAGTTGGCGATCGACACCGAGGCCGATTCGTACTACGTCTACCGGGTGAAGGTCTGCCTCCTGCAGCTGTCGACGCGGCAGGGCGACTGGCTGATCGATCCGCTCTCCGGCATCGACCTCGCCCCCCTCGGCGAGCTCTGCGCCGATCCGAGTCTGCTCAAGGTCATGCACGCGGGCAGCAACGACGTGGGCCTGCTGAAGAAGACGCACCGCTTCGACTTCAGCAATGTTTTCGACACCATGCTCGCGGCGCAGGTGCTCGGACTGCGGCGCCCGGGCCTCGCCGCGCTGCTGCTCGAGCGATTCAACGTCGAGCAGAAGAAGGCCTATCAGACCTCCGATTGGGGCAAACGGCCGCTCAGCGAGGGGCAACTGCACTACGCCGCCGGCGACACCCGCTTCCTGTTGCCGCTCCGCGATCAGCTGCTCGCAGAGCTCCAGGCGAAGGGGCGCCTCGAAGAGGCGCAGGAGGACTTCGTCAAGCTGACGTCGGCCGAGCAGTCGGAGCGGGAGTTCGATCCTGACGCGTGGCAGCGCGCTCCGGGCGCTCTCGACCTCGATCCGCGCTCGATGCAGGTGGCTCGCGAGCTCTTCGCGCTGCGCGACCGAATCGCCTCGCGTCGCGACCGCTCGCCGCACCGCATCTTCCGCGACGATGTGCTCGTCGCCATCGCGCGTGCCTGCCCGCAGGATCGATCGCAGCTCGCCTCGTTGCCGTCGGTCGCTGGCTGGCAGATCGAACGCGATGCGAATGACCTGCTCGCCGCGGTCGAGCGCGGCCTCGCGGCCGGCGATTACGTTCGCGAGCGCCGTCGTCCGCGCGGCATCGAGGGCGAGGCGCCGCTCACCGATCGCGATCGGCGTCGCTTCGACGCGTTGCGCGACTGGCGGCGGGCGCGGGCACAGCAGCGCGACGTCGAGGAGTCGCGGGTGGCCACCACCGGCACGCTGCGCGCGATCGCGCGCGAAGAGCGGCTCGATCGCGAACGGCTTGCGCAACTGCCGGGGATGTCTCCCTTCCGCGTCCGGGAGTACGGCGACGAGATCCTCGCGCTGCTCGCCGCCCTCGACCGCCAGGATCGCTGAGACGCGCGCGAGGCTCGGAACAAACGTCTGGAGCCGGAGTCCGCCCCGGCGTCACGCCATCCTCGCCGCGCGGTCGAAAGGGCGAACGGCAGTGCCACCGAGCGCGAGGCGGACGGGAGGCGGCGTTGGACGCCGCGCTTCCAACCGGTGCGAACCCGGGCTATGCAGAGGGGTGGCGACCCTCGGTCGACCCCGGAAGCGACCCGGACGCGGCGCAGCGAGGAGCAAGGCGAACGACAGGGTTCATGCGGTGACCGGAGACAGAACGAACGTGAGCGCCTGGCCCGTTGCGGCACGGAGACGTGCGGCCGCGGGCGACGAGGTGGGAGCGCATCGAATCACTCGGCGGATCGCTCCCGAGGCCTGACCGGGGCCTCTGACATCGGCCACAAAGCCCGCGAGCAATCGCGGAACAAAGGGCGGATGGACCGGTTGGCGGCGGCGACGCCGTCGTGCTGGCGCGTGAGCGCCAGCGTCCTGCACTGCCACTCTCCGGCCGTCCGCACACGGATTGGAATCGAGACACGAGCGGCGCGGCGCCGCGGGCGACACGGGCCCGTAGCGCATGCTTCGTTCGTGCCTTGGCGTGCGTTCGCACCGCTGCGCGGTCGCGGACGCCGGGAGAATCGCTGGCACATGTGCGGAATCGTCGGAATCGTCACGACTGGCAAGGACATGGCGGTCGACCTCGTGGTCGGCATCCAGCGGCTCGAATACCGCGGCTACGACTCCTCGGGCGTCGCTCTGCAGAACGGCAGCGGCCTTGTCGTCACCAAGGACGTCGGGGGTCCGAGTCAGCTGGTCGACCGCAAGACCTTCGCTGGCATGCACGGGTCGACCGGCATCGCGCACACGCGCTGGGCCACCCATGGCGGCGTCACCCAGAAGAACGCCCACCCGCACCTCTCCTGCAACGGCGACGTGGCGATCGTCCACAACGGCGTACTGTCGAACTATCGCGAACTGCGCGCCGCGCTCGAGCAGCGCGGCCACAAGTTGAAGAGTGAGACCGACAGCGAGGTCTTCGCCCACCTGATCGAAGAGAAGCTGAAGAAAGGGGTGGCTCCGCGCGAAGCGGTGCGCGCCTCCGCGCTCGAGGTCGAGGGAACCTACGCGTTCGCCGTCGTGATGTCGGCCCATCCGGGCCGCCTCTTCGCGCTGCGCAAGGAGAGCCCGCTGGTCGTCGGCTTCGGCGCCGATCGCACCGTCATCGCCTCCGATCCGCTCGCGCTCGCCGACTCCTGCCCCGATGTCCTCTACCTCGACGATGGCGAACTGGTCGAGGTGACCAGCGACGGCGCCACCGCGTTCAAGATCGCCACCGGCGCGCCGGTCACGCGCGCGCGCAAGAAGCTCGAGGGCGACTTCGAGGTGCCCGAACGCGGCCCCTATCCCCATTTCATGCTGAAGGAGATGGCCGAGGCGTCGCTTGCCGTGCGCGTCGCGCTGCACAGCGATCCCGATGCCGTGACGCGCGGCGCGCAGAAGCTCCTCGCGGCGAAGCGCGTCTTCTTCACCGGCATGGGGACCGCCTTCCACATGGCGATCTTCGGCCACCAGCTCGTGGCGCAATGGGCGCGGCGCTTCTGCCCCGCGGTCACCGCCGACGAGTTGCCCAGTTCCGTCTTCTTCGAGCCGGGCGACCTGGTGCTCGGCGTCTCGCAATCGGGCGAGACCTACGACACGCTGCGCGCGCTGCGCGGCGCCAAGGCCGCCGGCGGTGCGACGCTGGGCGTGGTGAACGTCGCCGGTTCGTCGATGGCGCGCGAGTGCGATCAGGCGCTGCTGCAAGGGGCCGGTCCCGAGATCGCCGTGCTGGCCACGAAGAGCGCGCTCTCGCAGGCCGTGGTCGTCGCGCGTCTCGCACTGGAGGCGGGGCGGTTGTCGGGCCAGCTCGACGCCGCGCGCCACGCCGCGCTGGTCAAGGAGCTGAACGGGCTGCCCGCCGTCATGGACGAGTGGCGACCGCGGATCGAGCACGATTGCCAGGAGGCGGCGGCCCGTTTCCTCGGCCTCGAGAAGTGGTTCTTCCTCGGTCGCGGCCTGTTCGCCTCGATCGCGCAGGAAGGCGCGCTCAAGTTCAAGGAAGTGACCTATCGCCACGCCGAAGGGATGGCCGCCGGCTTCCTGAAGCACGGCACCATTTCACTGATCGATGGCGAGATGGGCACGGTGATCTTCGTGCCGCCGACCTCCACCGGCGAGCTGCGCGCCATGACGCTCTACGCACTCGAAGAAGTGCGCAGCCGCGGCGGACCGCTGCTGGCCGTTGGCGCGCTTTCGACCGCCGAGCGCGCTCACGTCGACGCCTGCATCACGACACCTGGTGTGGGTGAACTCACCGACGCGTTCCTGCAGATCGTCGCCGGCCAGTACCTCGCCTACTACACCGCGCGGGCGCTCGGCCGTGACATCGACCGTCCGCGCGCGCTGGCGAAGAGCGTGACGGTGCCGTAGCGACAGACTTTCCGGCGTCCGGGACGCCGGCCCGCCGGATCCACGAAACCCTGCTGCGGCTGGGTCGATCGACTCCTTCCGACGTGCTTCACGACGTCGGGACATCGCGCCGCGTCGAAGTCGCGCCGGGAGCTCTCGTTCGGAGCCGCCTACCGTCGCCTCGTCACGGGCAGAGTCCAGCGAGCGGGCTATAGTGTCGCTCGCTGCCCGGAGATCGGCTGATGGAAGCTGCACGGAAGCGCCCGAGGGGTTCGGGCCTGCGGATCGTCATGCTCACCCTGTGGTATCCGCGCGAAGCGGCACCCGGCGAGGGGGCGTTCGTCTACTACCAGGTTCGAGCGCTGCGGGCGCTCGGCGCGGAGGTGCGCGTCGTCCATCCGCTGCCGCTCACCCCGGCGCCGGTGCGTTGGCTCAACCGGCGCTATCGCGACTGGCATCGCGCGCCGACGTCGGAGCTGCGCGACGGCGTCGTCGTCGACCATCCGCGTTACCTGACGCTGCCGCGCCACCTCCTGCACGGGCAGGTGAGCGAATGGCTGTTGAGTCCGCTCCAGAGTTCTCTCACGAAGCTCCATCGCGAGTGGCCGTTTCAACTCATCCACGCCCATGCGACCTATCCGGTCGGCGATGCGGCCAACCGACTGCGCGATGAACACCTGCCCGGCGTTCGCGTGGTCCACACCATTCACCGCACCTGCATCGTCGATTCGCCGGAGTGGGGAGGGCGTGCGCGCCGGCGCGTGCGCGCGGCGCTGCTCGCCTGCGATCGGGCGATCTTCGTCAGCGAGGATGGCCGCAAGCGCGCGCGCGACCTTGCGGGACCGGAGCTCGACGCGAAGTCGCGCGTGATCCGCAACGGCGTCGACCCCGCGCTCTTCGCTTCGGCCGCGGACGACGTGAAGCGGGATGAGCGCGTCAACCTGCTGAAGGCGCGGCATCACGGCACGTTCAATGTGCTCTTCGTCGGCTACCTCTGCCAGCGCAAGGGAGTCCCCGAGCTGATCGACGCCTTCGCGCGGGTCGCGGGTCGCGCGCCAGGACGTTTCAAGCTGTTCCTCGTCGGTCGCGACCAGCTCGGAAGCTCGCTGGCTCGGCAGGTGGCGCAGCACCGCCTTGATGCCTCCGTCGTGCGCGTCGGTGAAGTTGCACCCGACGAAGTCGCCACCTGGATGCGCTTCGCGGACGCGTTCGTGTTGCCATCGCGCTCCGAGGGGTGTCCGACCGTCTTGTTCGAGGCGCTCGCTGCCGGGTTGCCGTCGATCTTCACGCGCTCCGCCGGCGGCGCCGAGATCGTCGGCCACGAGCGCGAGGCGATGCTGGTCGCGCCGGGCGACGTGTTGGAACTGGCGGCCGCGATCGAGCGACTCGAAGACGATCCAGAGTTCGCGCAGCGAATGGGTCGGCGCGGCCGCGAGCTGGTCACGACCCGCTACCCATGGACGCGCAACGCCCAGGAGGTGCTGCGCATCTACGAGGAGACGCTCGGGCGCCAGGAGTCGGCGCGCGCCGCCGCGGGAGGCGTGCGATGAATGCGCTGGGCGATGACTTCGCGATGGCGCCGTGGACGGCGAACGGGATCGAGCTGCGAAGCGGCCATGCGGAATGGGGCGAGCTTGAATCGCTGCCGTCCCGACCGCTGTCGCCGGCCGCTTTGCGCGAGCGGTTCGCCGCCGACGGCTACCTGCTTTCGCGCTCGCTGCTGCCGACCGCTGCCGCGACCGCAGCGCGGCGTGCGGTGCTGGCGGAATTGCAACGATTGGGGTTCGTTGCGCCGGAGACGCCGATCGAGGAGGCGCGCCCGAACGGTCGACTCGCCGACAAGCGCGTCCTGCCGGCGCTCGGAGATCTTCCGGAAGTGCGCGAGCTGCTCCGTTCGCCGCCTCTGGTGGCTTTGTTCGAGCAACTGCTCGAAGGCGCGGTCCGCATGCTCGACCACGTATGGGTGCGGATGGTCCCGCCGGGCCACTCGACGACACCCCACTGCGACATCGTCTACATGGGGCGCGGAACGCAGCGCTTGTGCACGGCATGGGTCGCGCTCAGCGACGTGCCGCGCCGCTCGGGGGCGTTGATGGTACTGGAGCGGTCGCATCAGTTGGAACAACTGCGCGAGCGCTACTGGCAGCTCGACGTCGATCGCGACCGGCTCTGGAATCGCGTGCGATTGCGCCATTGGAAGCTGGTACGCGAAGGCAAGTACAGCAGCAATCCGCGCGGCGTGCAGCGTGAGTTCAAGCGCCGCTGGCTCTCGACCGACTATCGCGCGGGCGACGTGTTGGTCTTCTCCGCGTTCCTCATGCACGCATCGCTCGACAACACTTCCGATCGCATCCGCGCCACGCTCGATGCTCGCTGGCAGCGCGCCGACGAACCCGCCGACGAACGCTGGATCGGCCCGTCCCCGATCGGCCACCGCTGATCGCCGCCGCCTCGCGCCGCAGAGCATCCGCGCCGAAACGACGGAAGCCGGCCGCTCGCGCAACCGGCTCCCGCACTCGTCTCTCGGCCTTGTGCTTCTGCTCTCTTCTCTCGCCGTTCGAGTCTTTCGCCCCGCCGCGCCACTTGTCTCTTCCCGCTGGGAGATGAGCTGCGAAGCGCGCGCAGCGCCGCTTCGTCAGCTCCATCTCCCCGCGTGGGCCGCGAGCTTCGCTCGCCGGCCCTCAGCCGGCGTTCAGCGGCGGCCCTTCACAGCCTTCTTCTTCGCCGGCGCCCTCGCGGCCGTCCGCTGCAACGCCTTCTTCGCCGCCTTGCGCACCGCTTTCGGCGCTTTCACGGCTTTCGGTGCTTTCACCGCTTTCGCTGCTCTCACAGCTTTCGGCGCCTTCGCTGCCTTCGCCGCTTTCGCTGCTTTCGCTGCTTTCGCTGCCTTGGGCGCCTTCGCCGCGGCGGCGGCCGCCACCTTCTCCCGCAACGCCGCCTGCGCCGCCGCGACCCGCGCGATCGGCAGGCGGAATGGCGAACAGCTCACGTAGTCGAGTCCGGTTTCATGGAAGAACTGGATCGACGCCGGGTCGCCGCCGTGCTCGCCGCAGATGCCGACTTTCAGTTTCGGCTTCACTGCGCGGCCGCTCGCCGTCGCCATCGCGACCAGCTGCCCGACGCCCTTCACGTCAAGGCTCTGGAACGGATCGAAGGCGTAGATCTCCTGGCGCAAGTAGGGCTCGAGGAAGCGCGCAGAGTCGTCGCGCGAGAGGCCCATCGCCGTCTGCGTCAGGTCGTTGGTCCCGTAGCTGAAGAACTCCGCCTCGCTCGCGATCTCGCCGGCCGTCAACGCCGCGCGCGGCACCTCGATCATGGTGCCGACGAGGTAGCTGAACTTGACGCCGCGCTCCGACATGACCGCTTCGGCCACGCGCCGCACGACGGCCGCCTGGAGCCGGAACTCCTTCAGCGTGCCGACCAACGGGATCATCACTTCCGGGTTGACGGCGATGCCGGCGGCCTTCGCTTCGCAGGCCGCTTCGAAGATGGCGCGCGCCTGCATCTCGGTGATCTCGGGGTAGACGATGCCGAGCCGGCAACCGCGGAAGCCCAGCATCGGATTGAACTCGTGCAGCTCCTCGACCTTGGCGGCGATCTTCTGCCAGTCGACGCCAAGCGTCGTCCCGAGCTCCTGCTGATCCTTCTCCGTATGCGGCAGGAACTCGTGGAGCGGCGGGTCGAGCGTGCGCACCGTGACCGGTCGTCCCGCCATCGCCTTGAAGATGGCGAAGAAGTCGGTGCGCTGGATCGGCAGCAGCTTGGCCAGCGCCGCCTTCCGCTCCTCGGCGGTGGCGGCGAGGATCATCTGCTGCACGTGCTCGATCTTGCCGGCGCCGAAGAACATGTGCTCCGTGCGGCAGAGGCCGACGCCCTCCGCGCCGAATGCCACCGCGTTGTCGCACTGGTCGCCTTGATCGGCGTTGGCGCGCACGCGCAGTCGTCGGTGCTTGTCCGCCCACCCGAGCAGCTTGGCGTAGGACTCGTAGGTCGGGGACTCGGCAGCCGGCATCGACTTCTCGATGACGACGCGATGCACTTCGCTCGGCTTGGTGGAGACCGGGCCGGCGATCACTTCACCGGTGTTGCCGTCGATCGACAGGAAGTCGCCGGCCTTCAGCACATGGCCGCGCGCCGCGAGCGTCCCGGCGGCGTAGTCGATGGCGAGTTCGCCGCAGCCGACCACGCACACCTTGCCCATCTGGCGTCCGACCAGCGCGGCGTGCGACGTCATGCCGCCGCGCGACGTCAGGATTCCCAGCGCCGCGTTCATCCCCTCGATGTCCTCGGGCGAGGTCTCGATGCGCACCAGGATCACCTCTTCGCCGGCGCGCTTGCGAGCCAGCGCATCCTCGGCGGAGAAGGTGACGCGACCACAGGCGGCGCCCGGCCCGGCGGGCAGCCCCTTGCCGAGCAGCCGGCCGCCGTCGAGCGCGGCCTGCTTCTGGTCGCCGTCGAAGACCGGTCGCAGCAGCTGGTTCAACGACTCGGGGTCGATGCGCAGCAGCGCGTCCTGATCGGTGATGAGCTTCTCGTTGACCATGTCCACGGCGATGCGCACGGCCGCGAAGCCGGTGCGCTTGCCCGTGCGCGTCTGCAGCATCCACAGCCGTCCGCGCTGGATCGTGAACTCGATGTCCTGCATGTCGCGGTAGCGCTTCTCGAGGATCTTGCGCACGCGATCGAGCTGGGCGTAGACCTTCGGCATCTGGCGCGCGAGCTCGGCGATCGGGGCCGGCGTGCGCGTTCCAGCGACGACGTCCTCGCCCTGCGCGTTCAGCAGGTACTCGCCGTAGAACTCCGGATTGCCGTTCGACGGATCGCGCGTGAACGCGACGCCGGTGCCCGAGTCCTCGCCCATGTTCCCGTAGACCATCGAGCAGACGTTCACCGCGGTCCCAAGGTCGCTCGGGATGCGGTTCAAGCGGCGGTAGATGATCGCGCGCTCGGTGTTGGACGAGCGGAAGACGGCGCCGATCGCGGCCCACAGCTGCTTCACCGGGTCCTCGGGAAAGCTCTTGCCGGTGCGCGTCTTGATCTCGCTCTTGAAGGTGGCGACGAGCGCCTTCAGGTCCTCGACGGCGAGCTCGGAGTCGAGCTGCACGCCGCGTTCATGCTTCTTCGCCTCGAGCAGGATCTCGAACGGATCGCGCTCCTGCGAGTTCTCCGGCTTCAACCCGAGCACCACGTCGCCGAACATCTGCACGAAGCGGCGGTAGCAGTCCCAAGCGAAGCGCGGGTTGCCGCTCTGTGCCGCGAGCCCTTCGACCGTGACGTCGTTCAGGCCGAGGTTCAGGACCGTGTCCATCATCCCGGGCATCGAGATCTTGGCCCCGGATCGCACGCTGACGAGCAGCGGGTTCTTCCGGTCGCCGAACTTCGCGCCCATCTCGCGCTCGGTGCGCTTCAACGCCTGCGCGACTAGCGCGTCGAGCCCTGCCGGGTACTTGCCGCGATTGGCGGTGACGTAGGAGCAGACACCGGTCGAGATGGTGAAGCCGGCGGGGACCGGCAGACCGATCCGATCCATTTCGGCGAGACCGGCGCCCTTGCCGCCGAGCACGTCTTTCATCGTGCCATCGCCGTCGGCCTTGCCGCCGCCGAAGTACCAGACCTGCCTGTCCTTGACCGCTGCCATCGCATCCTCATCTCTGCCGCGCGCATGTCGGCGCAGCGGCTTTGCGCTGGCCACGAGCGCAGGATCCAAGGGACTGTCGGCGCGCAGGGTGGCGTGTCGCTGCGTGCGTGCGCCCAACCGCCAAGTCGGCGCAATCGGGTGGCGAGGATGGCGTGGTGCAGACGCCGGCGCAAGCGCGCCGCTCGTCGTGCGTCAGCGAGCGCCGACGCCCCCGATTTCGCGATCGGGGAGCTTCTTCCAGACGAACTCGTCGCACGCCGCGTCGAGGACCGTCCCGCTGGCGCCAACCGGGCAATCGATCGGCAAGGTGAACTCGATCCGAGTGACGCCGAATGCGGTGGGCCCCGGCTTCGGTCGCAGCTTGGCGTAGGTGGCATGGCGGTGCGCGCGCGGCGGGGAAGGCGGCCCGCGCAACGGCGGCCGATCGCCGACGTCGATGACTTCCGGCAGCGCCAGCTTGAAGCGCCGCTCCAGGCGAAGCCAGGCCGCGCCGTCGGCCACCAGTTTCGTGGCAACGTCGGCTGGAACGCCGACGTCCACATGCAGCACGGCACCGTCCCCGCCACCGAGCACCAGCAGGCTGTTGCTACGGCCGAGTACGTAGGCGCGCGGCGCGGCACCGTCGGGCGCGGGGACGATCAGCGTCGCCTCGGCCAGCAGCTTCACGCGCAGGCCATGGCCGCAGATCTCGTAGTCGAGCGCAAGGTCGGCCTCGGGACGCGGCACGAAGCTGCCGTTCGTCGCGCGGCGCGGCAGCGAAGCGAGCACGCACGTCGGCGGTGAGCCGACCACCGCCACGAGGTTGTCCGCGAGCTCATTGCGACGCAGCAGCGATCGACCCGCGAGTCCGAGCGGCGCGAACAGCGGCCCGCGCGCCGTACTCCATGCCTGCTGCGTCAGCCCCTGCGCCTTCAGCTCGGCGGCGAAGCAGTCGTACTCGAGGAACTCGTCGTCGCGCGCGTAGGCCGATTGGAAGGTGGCGACCGTCTGCTGCGGGGTCGCGAAGCCTTCGCTGCGCGGGACGATGCAGCCCGTCGTCAGGAGAACGAACGACAGCACGAATGGGGTGCGGCGTCGCACGCTGGTCTCCGCAACATGGCCGCCCGCAACCCGCGGGGGAGGAAGGTCACCGGCCGGCCGACGCTTCCTACTACAATCTGCCGCTCGCGCGAAGGCCGCGCGGTCGTTCCCGAGCAGCAATCCGAGGCGAAGGGCCCCCGATCGACCATGCCGCTGGCCGCACGATCGACTCTCGCCACCCGCCGTTGCCATCCCCTCGGAGGCCCGGCATGAGCCGGCAGAAGATCGGCGAGCTCCTGATCGCGGCCGGCGCGATCACCGAGGTCCAGCTCCGCGAAGCGCTCCAGCAGCAGCGCGGCAAACGGCTGAAGCTCGGCGAGATCGTCGTCGAGCTCGGCTACACCGACGAGGTGACGGTCGCACGCGCGCTGGCCAAGCAGGCGGGGATGCCCTACGTCGACCTCGACAAGGGGCGCCTGTCGGCGGCGCTGCTGCAACGGGTCCCGAAGGAGCTCGCGGCGCGGCTGCGGGTCGTCCCGCTGATGGAGAAGGACGGCAAGCTCGTCATCGCGATCGCCGACCCGGCCACCGCGCTCGAGCTCGACGATCTCTCCTTCGTGCTGAACTCGCCGGTGACGACGGCGCTCGCCTGCGCCTCGGCAGTGGCGCGCAAGATCAAGGAGCACTACGGCGTCGAGGTCGCCGGGCTCGGCGTCGCGCCGCCGCCGCGGGCGGCGGTCACCACCAGCAGCGACGGCGACGATGACGCGCCGATCATCCGGCTGGTGCAGCAGATGCTTGATGGCGCGCTCAGGTCGCGCGCGAGCGACATCCACGTCGAGCCGCAGACGGAGCGTCTCCGGGTGCGCTACCGCATCGACGGCGTCCTGCGCGAGGTGGCGGCGCATCCCCGCCACCTGCACGCGCCGCTCGTTTCGCGCCTGAAGATCATGGCCGGCCTCGACATCGCCGAGCGGCGCAAGCCGCAAGATGGCCGCATCCTCACCAAGGTCGACGGCCGTGATCTCGACCTGCGCGTGTCGGTGTTGCCGAGCAGTCACGGCGAGGCGATGGTGATGCGCCTGCTCGACAAGGAGCGCGGGCTCGTCTCGCTGACCGACCTCGGCTTCGGCGACAAGGACTACGAGCGCTTCAAGAAGATCATCGCGCGCCCCAACGGGATCGTGCTGGTCACCGGGCCGACCGGCTCCGGCAAGACCACGACGCTCTACGCGGCGCTGAAAGAGCTGAACCGCGCCGATCGCAAGCTCATCACGGCCGAGGACCCGGTCGAGTACCAGCTCGCCGGCATCAACCAGTGCCAGGTGCACGCCCGCATCGGGCTGACCTTCGCGCGCATCCTGCGCGCGATGCTGCGCCAGGCGCCCAACGTCATCCTGGTCGGCGAGATTCGCGACAAGGAGACGGCCGAGGTCGCGATCCAGGCCTCGCTGACCGGCCACCTCGTCTTCTCGACGCTGCACACCAATGACGCTCCGGCCGCGTTGACGCGACTCGTCGAGATGGGCGTGGCGCCGTTCCTGGTCAGTGCCTCGGTCACCGCGGTGATGGCGCAGCGTCTGGTGCGGTCGCTGTGCAAGGAGTGCCGCATTCCGGTCGAGGCCGACGAGGTCGAGCTCGCGTCGCTGCAGATCCGGCCCGAGCAGGCGGTCGGCGCCACCCTCTTCCGCGAGCGCGGCTGCGGAAGCTGCGACAACACCGGATTCAAGGGCCGCAAAGGACTCTTCGAGCTGCTCGAGATGGACAGCCGGCTGCGCGAGATGACCTTCCGAGGCGAATCGAACCTGAAGATTCGCGAGGAAGCGATCGCGTCGGGAAAGATGTCGACGCTGCTGGCGGATGCGCAGCGCAAAGTGCTGAACGGGATGACCAGCGTGCGCGAAGTGCTGCGCGTCATCGCCGGCAACGACTAGACGAGGTCCGCGACCATGGCGACGGCAAGGGAACTGATGGAACGCTGCGTGACCGAGGGGGCCTCCGACCTCCACGTCACGGTCGGGCGGCCGCCGACGCTGCGCAAGCACGGTCGACTCGTCGACATCGCCGAGCAGCCCGTCATGAACGCGGCCGACACCGAGGCGTTCGTGCGCGCGATCGCGCCGGAGCGCAGCTTCAAGGAAGCGCTGGAAGTGGGCTCCGCCGACTTCGCCGTGGCGCACAGCGATGCCGCCCGCTTCCGCGTGAACATCTTCAAGCAGAAGGGGTTCTACGGGGCCGCCTGCCGACTCATCCCGAGCAAGCTGCTGAGCCTTGAAGAGATCGGACTGCCCGACTTCGTGAAGGAGCTGGTCACGCGGCCGCGCGGGCTCCTGCTGGTCACCGGCCCGACCGGCTCGGGCAAGACGACGACGCTCGCCTCGCTGGTCCACTACGTGAACCAGAACTTCGACCGCCACGTGATCACGATCGAGGATCCCGTCGAGTACTACCACTCGCACGGCAAGTCCCTGATCATGCAGCGCGAACTGCATGTCGACGTGCCGACCTTCTCTGAAGGGATGCGGCGCGCGCTGCGTCAGGATCCCAACGTGATCCTGCTCGGCGAGATGCGCGATCTCGAGACCATCTCTTCCGCGATCACGGCCGCCGAGACCGGCCACCTCGTGCTGGCGACGCTGCACACGACCGGCGCGGCGCGGACCGTCGATCGCATCATCGACGCGTTCCCGACCGAGGCGCAGGAGCAGATCCGCGCGCAGCTCGCCGTGTCGCTGATCGCCGTGATCTCGCAGGCGCTGCTGCCGCGGAGCGACAAGTTGGGGCGAGTGGCGGCGTTCGAGATCATGGTGATGACGCCGGCCATCGAGAACCACATCCGCAAGAACGAGACGTTCAAGATCCCGTCGGTGATCCAGACCTCGCGCCGCCTCGGCATGGTGCTGCTCGACGACCACCTGCTCGAGCTCTTCAAGGCCGGCAAGATCGATCGCGAGACGGCGCTGCGCGCGGCGCAGTCGCCCAAGGACCTCGAGCCGAAGCTCGCATAGGCGGTCGGGAGCACGCATGCCGCAACCGCGACGCACGCTGATCGGGCAGATCCTGAAGGAGCAGCACTAC
This sequence comes from Planctomycetota bacterium, assembly GCA_031409275.1. Taxonomy (GTDB): domain Bacteria; phylum Planctomycetota; class B15-G4; order B15-G4; family SIAN01; genus SIAN01. The sequence continues at coordinate 23,486 of JANNXA010000029.1, read as the reverse complement.
CTCCACGAGGGGCACGTGCAGGAGGCGCTCGCGATCCAGCGCGACAAGGGCGGGCCGATCGGCCGCATCCTCATCGCGCAGGGCCGCATCACGGCCGCGCAGCTGCAGCTCGCGCTGGGCATCCAGCAGGGCTTCGACGTGGTCGACCTCGACGCGGTGACGGTGTCGCCCGAGCTCGCCAAGCGCGTCGACGCCTCGTCCGCCACGGTCTTCAAGGTGGTGCCGATCGCCGAGGAGGACGGCACGCTCTGGGTCGCGCTCGCCGATCCGCTGAACGTCCATTTCCTCGACGAGCTCAAGGTCCTGTCGGGGTGCGACGTCAAGGGCAAGATCGCCGATGCCGATGCCATCGAGCGCAAGCTGAAGCAGCTCTACGGCGAGGCCGCCGCGGGCGGCTCGATGAAGGGCGTGCTCGACGAGGTGCGCAAGGGCGGGCCGATCGACGCCTCGGACAAGGATGCGGCGGCGCATGCGGCGCCGGTCGTGAAGCTGCTGAACTTCATCCTGTTCCAGGCGGTGCGCGACCAGGCGTCCGACATCCACCTCGAGCCGTTCGAGCACGAGTTCAAGGTCCGCTATCGCGTCGACGGCGTGCTCTACGAGATGGAGCCGCCGCCGCTTTCGCTGGCGATCCCGCTGATCTCCCGCGTCAAGGTCATGGCGAACCTCGACATCGCCGAAACACGCGTGCCGCAGGACGGGCGCATCGAGCTCGCGATCGGCGGCAAGGCGGTCGACCTGCGCGTTTCGACGCTGCCGACGCTGTTTGGCGAGTCGTGCGTGCTGCGCGTGCTCGACCGCAGCGTCGTCGCGCTCGATGTCGACCGCATCGGGCTGACCGAGGACGACAAGAAGACGATCGACCTGCTGCTCGACAAGCCGCATGGCATCGTGCTGGTGACCGGCCCGACCGGTTCGGGCAAGACGACCACGCTCTACTCGATGCTGAACAAGAGCAACGATCCGAGCATGAAGATCATCACCACCGAGGACCCGGTCGAGTACGACCTCGAGGGCATCGTGCAGGTGCCGATCAACGAGGAGATCGGCGTCACCTACGCGTCGGTGCTGCGCACCATCCTGCGCCAGGACCCCGACATCATCCTGGTCGGCGAAACGCGCGACCTCGAGACCGCGAAGATCGCCATCGAGGCGTCGCTGACCGGCCACCTCGTCTTCACGACGCTGCACACGAACGACGCGCCGGCGGCGGTCGTCCGTCTGATCGACCTCGGCATCGCGCCCTACCTGCTGGCGGCGACGCTGAACGCGATCGTCGCGCAGCGGCTGGTGCGGCGCATCTGCCGCGGCTGCCGCAAGGAGTACGAGCCAGGCGCCGACGTCGCCGCGCAGCTCGAACTCGACCCGAAGGAGCTCGTGGGCAAGCGCTTCGCCTTCGGCGAGGGGTGCGAGGAGTGCGCTCGCACCGGTTACAAAGGGCGCGTTGCCGTGTTCGAGATCATGCAGATCACTCCGCGCCTGCGCCGTGCGATCCAGGAGAACTGGCCGCAGGGGCGATTGCGGGCGCTGGCGGCGGAAGAGGGGATGGTCAACCTGCGGTCCGCCGGTGTGCGCCGCATCTTCGAGGGCGTGACGACCGTCGAAGAGATCGTGCGCGAGACCTTCCTCGAAGGATGAGGTGGCGCGCCGGTGCGAGCCGGCGCGACCGCGTGGGGAGCAACGAAGTGCCCGACAAGATCCAGCGCAAGGGCGGCGGAGCGAAGCCGGTGGTCGCCGCGACGGGCGCGACCGCGTTGGCCGGCACTACCTCGAAGAGCCGCGTCCTGCGTGGACGCATCAAGCCGAAGGTTCTGGTGCAGTTCACGGTGCAGCTCGCCACGCTGCAGGGCGCCGGCCTGCCGATCGTGCGCTGCCTGCGCGTGCTGGCCGGGCAGCAGCGGCTCGGCCCGTTCCGCGACGCCGTCAACGCGATCGGCGATGACGTCGAGGGCGGCGACTCGCTCTCCGCGTCGCTCGGCAAGCATCCGCACTACTTCGATCCGCTCTACCTCAACATGGTGAAGGCCGGCGAGGCAGGCGGCATCCTCGAGACGATCCTCGAGCGCCTCGCCATCTTCGCGGAGAAGGCCGACGCGATCCGCAACAAGGTCAAGGGGGCATTGACCTACCCGGCCTGCGTCATGGGATTCGCGGTGCTCGTCGTCGCGTTCGTCATGGTGTTCGTGGTGCCGAAGTTCCAGGAGGTGTTCGTCCAGCTCGATCAGGAGCTGCCGCCATTGACCCAGGCGCTGCTCGACGTGGCCGAGTTCATGCGCAAGTGGTGGTACCTGCTGCTGCTGGTGCCGGGACTGATCGTGGTCAGCCACAAGCTGCTGATGCGCGTCTACGGATACCGCAAGTTCATGCACCGGCTTGGCCTGCGCTTTCCGGTGGCCGGCCCGCTGGTGAAGAAGACCATCATCGCCCGCTTCGCCCGCACCTTCGGCACGCTGCTCGGCGCCGGCGTGCCGATCCTCGAGGCGTTGTCGATCATTCGCGACTCGATCACGAACGTCATCGTCGGCGAGGCGCTCGAGTCGGTGCACAAGAACATCAAGCAGGGCGAGACGATCACGCAGCCGATGGCCGAGAGCGGCGCCTTCGACGACATCGTGGTCAACATGGTCGACGTCGGCGAGCAGTCGGGCAACCTCGATCGCATGCTGCTCAAGGTGGCGGATGCCTACGAGCGCGAGGTGGATGACTCGGTCGGCACGCTGTTCCGGATCATCGAGCCGGTCATCCTGCTGTTCCTCGCCGTCGTCATCGGAACCATCGTGGTGGCGCTGTTCATGCCGATCCTGAAGGTGATGGACTCGCTGTCGGCCAACCACTGACGCCGCCGCGGCGCGCGTCGGCACGCGGAGGAGCTAGGCCATCTCGCTGCGGGCACGCATCCTGTTGTCGATCGTCGTCGTGAACCTCGCGGTCGCGGCGCTGCTCGGCTTCTGGCTGCTCGACGACCTGCGCGGCCGCGATGAAGCGCGCCGCCAGGCGGAGCGGGTGCGTGATCAGCAGATCTTCGCCTGGTTCGAGCAGGTCTTCGACGGGTTCCTGTCGGTCGACCTCGGCGACGACGACAAGACCGTCGCCCGCGCGATCCAGCTGTTGCGCCGCCATCCGATCTACGCGCTGGTGCAGGATGGGGTGATCTGGCAGGAGCCGCGCGCGCAACCGACCGTCGACGCGGTGCTGTCGTCCGACGCGCTCTTCCTGAACGTGCCGGGCGCGAAGCACCGCGCCGCGAGCTACGACGAGCGACGCGCGAAGCAGCGCATGGCGGAAGCGCTGCGCAGCGGGCGCATCGAGCGCGAAACCGATCCCGAGCTGCGCGGGTGGGTGGCGGCGCCGATCCGCGTCGCACCGCGATCGGGGGAGCGGCGTCTCGACGCTCCGCTGTGGGGGGCGGGCTACTTCCTTCTGGCCGTCATCACGGAACCGGGCTGGCAGGCCGCATTCCAGCCGCGCACGCTCCTGCTCGGCATGGGGCTTGGCACGCTGCTGCTGTTGGCGTTCACCTGGTTCCTGCTCGAACGCAGCGTCCTCAAGCCGCTGGCCGAGCTTTCGGCTGGCGCGGAACGAGTCGCGGGGCGCGCGTACGACGTGCCGGTTCCGGGGGGCGGTCGCGATGAGATCGGCAAGGTCGTCGCCACGTTCAACGAAATGATGGGGCAGGTTCGCGATGCCGATCGGCGCCTGACGGAAAAGGTCGACGAGGCGACCCGGCGCGCCGAAGAGCGTGGCCGTGGGCTCGTCATTGCACAGCGGTTGGCGGCGACCGGCACGCTCGCGTCGGGCATCGCGCACGAGATCAACAATCCGCTGGGCGGCATGCTGAACGCCGCGCTAAAGCTGAAGGGGGAGGCGGAGCGTGATCCCGACCCGGCCGCGGCCGGGCGTGCGCGCTACTTGCGGCTGCTCGTCGATGGGCTCGTGCGAATCCAGGAGATCGTGAAGCGCGTCCTGCACTTCACGCCGCGCCGCGTCGAGCCGCAAGTCGTGCCGATCCTCGAACTCGTCCGGCGCGCGGTCGCATTCGCCGACCACGCGGCGAAGCGAGCGCGGGTCGAACTGCGCGTCGAGGGCGAGGACGCTTCGGTGTTGGTCGAGCCCGGGGAGATGCAGCAGGTCTTCCTCAACCTCCTGCTGAACGCGGTGGACGCCATCGCGGGCCACTCCCAAAAAGGCGGGCGCGTGACGGTCTCGTCGCGAGTCGAGGGGGAGCAGGTCGTCGTCGCCGTGCAGGACGACGGGCCGGGCATGTCGAGCGAGCAGCAGGCGCGTTGCTTCGACCTCTTCTTCACGACCAAGGAAGCGGGCAAAGGGACCGGGCTCGGGCTCTCGGTGGCGCACCACTTGATCGAGCAGCACGGGGGGACCCTCTCGGTGAGCTCGCCCCCCGGGGGCGGCGCGACCTTCACCGTCCGGCTGCCGCACCTCCGAGGGGGCGCGCCGCCGCGCCCCAGTGGGGAGGCTCCCGGGGGCAACCGGTGAGCAAGCGGCGTTGACCTCTCGGAAGAGGTGCGCGGACCGGGTCGGCCGGCGGCTCTTCGAGCAAGCAATCGCGTCGCGCCGTCGGCAAGATGACCGCGCTGCACCAGGAGCGCGTCCGGGTTACCGGAAGGGCGCCTCCTTGGTAGGAGTGCCATCGTGAATCCCCGTCGTACCACCCTTGCTGTGCTGACCGTGGCAGGCCTCTGCCTGCTCGGGATGGCCCGTTGGTCAGACTCCGACACGGAGCGCCGCGACGACGCGGCGGGGTCGAAGCTCTTGATCAGTTCGACCATCGGTGCGACGAGCGCGTTCCTCTGGGTGGTCGACCCGGAGACGCGCAACTTGGCGGTGTACGAGGCGACCCCGGGAGATGCGGGCGGGCTGCGCCTGCTCGGGGCGCGCAAGATCGAGCATGACCTCGACCTTGCCAAGTTCCGTGATCGCTCGGAGTACAGCTTCGAGGAGCTAGGTCGCCTGAAGAAGACGGCGGCGGGTGGTCCGGAAGAAACGAAGGCAGCAGACAAGCGCGACGGGAGCTAAGCTCTCGCGCGTTCCATGGCGACGGCTGCGACGGCATGTCGCGCGTTGCTGGAACCAGACTCGGAGGTCTTCTTCGGTGGCTGACGAATTCGTCTCGTTCGACAAGGTTCTGCGTGATCTCGCCATGCAGGAGGAGGAGCTGAAGCGCCTCGTCTCCGAAGGCGAAATTCGGGCGTTCCGCGACCAAGACAAGATGAAGTTCAAGAAAGAGGACGTCGAGCGATTCCGACGCGCCCGCGACGCTTCCAAGGACGAGACGCTGTCCAAGGAAGACGTTCCTGAAGAGCTCGTCTTCGACGAAGACGACGCGAACCAGGAAGTCGGGATGGCGACCGCGGCGATTGCGGACGACTCCTTCCTCGAGGAACAAGCTCCGGCACCGGCCGCGGCGAAGGCGCCGGCTCGCGCCTCGCGTTCGAGCAGCGCGTCGGCGACGGCGCGCAAGCGGGTGACGGTCGAGGACGACGCGGTGACCGAGGGCGCTGGCTGGAAGGTCGCGATCATCGTCGCGACGCTGGTGCTCTTCGTCGGTGTGCTCGCGGCGTTCGATTCGGCGAAGGCGACACGGTCCGGTCCGTGGAGCAACATCGCCGACATGTTCAAGGACAAGAAGTAAGACGCGATCTCGGCACGAGATCGAGTCGAGCGCGGGCGCGGAAGATCTTGGCGGGTCTTTCGCGCTCGCGTCACAGACGTGCTTGGAGCCGACGCATCGCGGCAGCGCGGGCGGCAGGTGGACGGGGAACGGGACGGTTCCGGTGTCCGCGAGCCGAGTCGCGCGGTGAGGCGTGCTCCGATCGGTGGCTGCTCGTTGGTGCCTTCAGCTGCACCTGCAACGAGCATGGGGAGGTTCGAATGAAGACGTGGATGGGATCGTTGACCCTCGCGCTGCTTGCGGCGTCGGGCTGTGTTTCGCAAAGCCGGTATGACCGCCTCGCGACCGAGTACAGCTCGGAACTGCAGGCGCGCCGCCAGCTCGAAGACGAGCTTGGCCGGCACCAGGGCCAGCTCGGTGATCTGAACGCTCAGCTTCGCGAGAAGGATGAGCAGTTCGGCGCGCTCTCGCAGGAGGCGCAGGCTGACAAGGGCCGCATCCTCGAACTCCAGAAGGCGCTCGAAGCGGCGCAGAAGCCGTTCCCGGTCGACAACGCCGTCGACGGCGTCGAAGTCTTCCGCACCGATGCGGGCTTCGGCTATCGCATCGCCGACGCATTGCTCTTCGACCCGGGTTCGAACGATCTGCGCGAGAGCGGCAAGAAGGCGCTGTTGACGATCGCCCGCGAGATCAACGACAAGGGCTACCGCAACATCCGCATCGACGGCCACACCGACGCCGATCCGGTGGTTCGGACGAAGGCGAAGTACCCGCTCGGCAACCACGAACTCGCGATCGAGCGTGCGCTTGCCGTGTTCGCGACGCTGTCGAAGGAAGGCAAGGTTCCCGAGTCCTCCTTCACCCTCGTCGGGTTCGGTCCGAACTCTCCGATCGACAAGGGCGCGACTGATGCGGCGAAGGCGAAGAATCGCCGCGTGGAGATCCACGTCGCCGTTCCGAAGAAGAGCTGACGCAAGCATGCCCCTCCTGTGCGCCTCGGCCTCCGCGGCCGAGGCGCACGGGCCGAGGGCTCAAAAGGCGGTCGGCTCCTTGCTGCTCGCTGTCGGCGCCGTCGCGTGCGCGCCAGCCACGGAGCAACTTCCAGACTCCGCGTCCGCGTCGGGGCCGCGGTTTCCTGCGCTCGTGGACATGGTGCTCGTTCCCGGGCCGCGCGACGCGACGGCCGGCAGTGACGAGGACCTCTTGATCGATCGATTCGAGGTCACCGACGGCGAATTTGCCGTGTTCCTCGAAGCGACGCACTACGTACCTGCGGACGCCAACGAGTTCCTGCGCCACTGGCGGCAGGTCGACGGACGCCGCGAGCCGCCCGAAGCTGACTCCCCGGTCCGCCACATCTCGCTTGCGGACGCAGACGCGTACGCCCGTTGGCGCGGCAAGTCGCTGCCGACTCGCGACGAATGGCTGCGTGCCTGCCCGAGCCTTCGCGACGGCGATCTTCCATGGCGACCGCGCGCGTTCACTGGCGCCTGCAATTCGGCGTACAGCGAGCTCGGCGCGCCGATGCCGGTCGGATCGTATGAGCTCGGCCGCACCTCGCGTGGCTGCTACGACGTGATCGGCAACGTCGCCGAGTGGACGACGACCGCGGCGTTCGGACCCGAGCTGTGCTTCGTGCTCGGCGGGTCGTTCTGGAAGCATTGCCAGGATGGTGCTCCGGCGAACGTCGGGGCGCCGCTCGCGACCGGATCGCGTCACGACCTCGACGAGGAGCTGCTCGAACCGTGGCAGGAGCGGGTCGCGCCTGAGTCGCGGCGGGACGACATCGGCATGCGCTGCGTCATCCGCGATGTCGCTGCGACGCTCGACGCCGCGTTCGCCGAGGTCGAAGCGCTCACCGGTTCGGCACGTGCGGCAGCGATCGCCGAGTTGCTGGCGGTTGGTGCCTGGCCGTACGGCGACAACCAGATCCTGCCGTACGTGCGTGCGCGCGCCTTCGCGCGTCGAATCCGTTGCGAACAGCAGTTGGCCAGCAGCGACGTCACGTCGTTTCGAGGCGAGATCGAGCGCAGCGCCGACGGACGCGATCTCATCGTGAGCGAGCCGGGCCGCGTGCGCCGACTCGCGGGCAGCGACGGGCGCGAGCTGCGCCGCTTCGATCTGCCGTTCGCCGGCGCGATGACGCGCGCCCCCTGGTTGACCACCGCGAGCGGACGCGCCGCGGCCTGCGTCTACGGTCCGCGCGGCGAGATCGCGTTGGTCGATCTCGAAGATGGCCATTGCGAGCAGGCGCCCGCCGCGGGCCAGGAGCAGTCGCCGCCGACGTTTGCCGTGAGCGACGCCGGCGCCGATGGGGCGGTGTGGTTCGTCCAGAAGCTGCAGCAGTGGCCCGCCGAGAGCGACCCGGCGGTGCCGCTCGAAACCGTGTCGCTCACCCGCATCGTGCGCTTCGGCCGCGAAGGGGTCCGCGAACGGACCTTGCCGGGAGAGCTCTACGTCACGCCGCCTCCGGCCGGCGGTGACGGGCTGCTCGTGCTGATCCTCGAGGCGCTGCCGATCGACTTGCCGGCGGGTTGGGCGAGCCCCAAGGGGTACGTGAGCGTTCCGTTCGCGTGGGTGAACGCGCAGCTGCTCGGTCCCGATCTGGTGACACGCTCGCACTGGCTGATCAGTGATGACGAGCAGCGTGTCGGTGATCGGACGCAGTTGCGCTGGCGTTTCGCCCCCGAAGGCGGCGCGCTGCCGCGAGTCGATGTGCTGACCGTCGCCAACTCGGCGCAGCGCTACCTGCGCCCTCTGACGCGCGCCAACTCCTACCTGCTCGACGACGGCGGCGGCCAGCCGTGGTTGCTGCGCAGCGAGGCTGGCAGCGTGCTGCCGCCGGTGCCACTGGCGGTCGACGGGCGGGCGACCCTGATTCCGCCGTCGCCGAGCGGCTGCTCCGAGCCATTCCTGCTTTCGCTCGACGGGGAACGGCTGCTGGGGCTCGGTGAGGGGGTGGCGACCTACGCGGTGGCGGATCGCCTCGGCCTCGGCGGCCAGCCGACCCTCGCTGCGCGCTCCCCCGACGGCGACACGCTGGTGCTGCGGACGCGCCAGGGCCGCTGGGTCGGGGTTTCGATCGCCGGGCGGCGCGCCAACTTCGCATTCGAGCTCGCCGGTGAGGCCTCGATTGCGGAGCGGTTGTTCGGTTCCGGCAACCACGGAGTCGTCCTGAGTCAGCCGACGACCCACTCGGCTTGGATTCGGAGGCTTGGCGATGGCTCGGTGGTGGATACGGTCGGCGTCGTGCGCCCGCCGCTTGGGCGCATCCTGATGGTCGATGCCAACGGCGACGGCGGCGGCGAAATTTGGACGTTGCTTGGCGACGGGCGGCTCGTTGCATTGCGCGAGCCGGAAGCGGCGAGCGCCAAGCTCGCCGCCGATTGCGAATCGACCTGGCGGCGGCGCCAGTCGTGGCATGAAGGGGAACGGTGAAAATGTTCGCGGATGGATTCCTGGAAAAGCACCTCGCCGGTGTGCGTGCGGCGCTGCGGGCGCGCGCGGTCGTGGCGAAGAAGCGCTTGTCGCAGAACTTCCTCCTCGATGCCGTGCTGCTGCGCCGGATCGTTGCGAGCGCCGGCGATCTGCGCGGTCGCGAGGTGGTCGAGATCGGACCGGGGCCGGGTGGCCTGACCGCAGCGCTGCTCGAGGCCGGCGCGAACGTCACCGCGATCGAGCTCGATCCCGAGTGGGCGCGCGCGACGGCGCTCGCGTTGGTGGGACGCGGCACGCTCGACCTGCGTGTCGAGGATGCCTTGGCGACCGCGACGCAAGTCGTCGCCCGTCTGGCCGCGCGCGGCAGCCGTTCGCCGCTCGTGATCAGCAATCTGCCCTACGCGATTGCGTCGCCGCTCCTCGTCGATCTGGTGCGCGCTTCGGTGCCGCCGGAGCGGATCATCGTGATGGTGCAACGCGAGGTGGCCGATCGGATGGTCGCCGTGCCGGGAGCGCGCGAAGTCGGACTGCTCACGCTGCTGATCCAGTTGCGCGCCCACGTGAAGCGGCGCTTCGTCGTCCCGGCGGGGGCGTTCGTCCCGCCGCCCAAGGTCGACAGCGCCATCGCCGAGATCGTCCCTGACAACGGTCGCCGCGCCGAGCTCGCGCGCCGGCCTCAGCTCGAGCCGCTGATTCGTGCGGCCTTCCAGGCGCGGCGCAAGACCTTGCGGCGCGGCCTGCTCGAGGTCGCGGGCGACGAGGCGCTGCAGCAGGTCGATCCGGTGCTGCTCAAGCGACGCCCCGAGGAACTGTCGCTCGTCGAGTGGTACGCGCTCGCCGATGCGATCGCCGCGAGCCCGACGGCGACTCCGACCGCGAGCCACGGGCCGGGTGGTGGGGAAGTGGCGCCGGGCTAGCGAAGTTCGGGAGCAAAGTCGGATGCGAGCTTCAGATGGGGCGCGCAGGGCCGACGACGTCAACTTCGAGGGAAGTCGATGAGGGGCCTCCACCACTCCATGCGCGAGCGGCGCCTCGAATGGTGATGCGGACTTCGAGCTCAGGACACGGCTGATGGACGACTTCGCGCGCGTCAAGGAGATGGTCGACCTCGTCGACATCGTCTCGCGACACGTCGAGCTCAAGCGAGCCGGCGCGCGCATGGTCGGTTGCTGCCCATTCCATCACGAGAAGTCGCCCTCGTTCGGGATCCCGATCGGTCAGAGCTACTTCAAGTGCTTCGGCTGTGGAAAGGGCGGCGACGTCTTCACCTTCCTTTCCGAGCACCTGCGCATCTCGCGGGTCGAGGCGCTGCAGCAGCTCGCCGAGGAGAAGGGGATCACGCTGACGAACAGCGGATCGAGCGAACAGCGCGACGAGCGTGATCGCGCGCTGCGGGCGCTCGCCGATGCGCAGGAGCTCTATCGCAAGGCGTACGCGAGCTCGGTCGGCGATGCCGCGCGTGCGCTGCTCGAGTCGCGACGGCTGCAGCCCGCGGTGATCGATCGTTTCGGGATCGGCTACGCGCCGGTGACCGGCGACGGGTGGCGCTCCAACGTGATCTCGCAACGGCTGGTGAAGGCGGGCCATCGGCGCGAGGACGTCGTCGCGGCCGGCATCGCGGTCGATCGCGAGGAGGATGGCGAACTCGTCGACTCGATGCGCGATCGGGTGACGATCCCGATTCGCGACGAGCGTGGGCGCGTCATCGCGTTCGGCGGCAGGCGGCTGCGCGACGACGACGAGCGCAACCCGAAGTACATCAACTCGCGCGAGACGCTCGTCTTCAGCAAGAGCCACGTCCTCTACGGGCTCGATCAGGCGCGTGCGGCGATCTTGAAAGCGGGACTCGTCGTGCTGGTCGAGGGCTACATGGACGTGATCCTCGCCCATCAAGGCGGGCTCGATCTCGCCATCGCCGCGCTCGGCACGTCGGTCACCGCCGACCATGCTCGCCATCTCGCGCGCCTCGCGCCGAAGGCGGTGCTCTTCCTCGACAGCGACACGGCGGGGCAGCGCGCGGCCGAGCGAGCGGTGCCGCTGCTGGTCGCCGAGAAGCTCGACGTGAAGGTGCTGGTGCTGAAGGGCGACAAGGACCCGGGCGACTACTTTGCGCGGGGCGCGAGCCGCGCCGACTTCGACCTGCTGCTGCAGCGCGATGCCGTTGCCGGCCTCGAATTCCTGATCGAGCGGGCGGGCGGCCGCACGGCGCGGGCGATCGAGGAGCGCATCCGGATCGCGCGCCAGGTCGGGGCCAACTTCCAGGGGCTCGCCGATCCGCTCGTGCGGACCCAGGTGGTGGAGCACCTCGCCCGCGCGCTCGACCTGCCCGCCGCCGACCTCGACGTGGCGCTCGGGCTGCGCGGTGTGCGGCGGGGACCGCGGCCGTTCGCAGCGGCGAGTTCTGCCGATGCGGGGAACTCCGCCCAAGGAGGCGGTTCTGACGCTCCCAACGGGAAAGTTGCTCCCTCCCGGGCGAGCGGAACTTCCATCCCGTCGGCGCAAGTCCTTGCAGAGGAAGACGTTCTGATCGCTCTGCTGCTCAAACCCGAGTTTCGTGGTGCGGCAGTCGCGGCGGAAAGTCCGCTCCGTTTTGGTGATTCTCCCCGGGCTCGGCTATTCGAGTTGCTCGTAGAAGAAGGCGCCTACGACGCCGGTGCGATCGTGGACGTGCTGCTCGGGAAGCTCGGTGGTGAGCCTGAGGCTCAACAAACGCTGACGGATCTGGTAAGTCGGCCCGTTTCTGCGGACCCCGATGGGTTGTTCGACGGGGCATGGCGCTGGTTCAAACAGCGCCAGCGGAAAGAGCAGTCGGAACAGATCTTGACGCGATACAAGGCCGCGCTCGCGGGAGGAGACCCGGCGGCGGCCGCCGATTTCTTGCGAGAGTACGACCGCTTTCGACGCGGCGATGATGGAACGCCAGACGCGCAGTTGGGCGCGCATTGAACGGAACGGAACGCTGGGCCTCCTCGACGGGGAGCACCAGGTTCCGACGGAGAACGGATGGGCAAGGACTCGACCGAGACGCGCGATCGTGACCGCATGGATCCCTACGTGCGTGCGCTGATCGACAACGCGCGCAAGAAGGGCTACCTCACCTACGACGAGCTCAACCAGGAGCTCCCAGAAGACGCGGTCGACAACATCGACCACGTGCTCTCGACGCTCGAAGAGAACGGCATCGAGCTCGTCGACGAGTCGGAGATGGAAGACGACGGCCGTCGTCAGCGCGCCGACGAGGAGGAGAGCGCCCGCAAGCTCACCAAGACGGGCGGCAGCGAGAAGATCGACGACCCGGTCCGCATGTACCTCACGCAGATGGGCGAGATCCCGCTGCTGACGCGCGACCAGGAGATCAACCTCGCGCGCCAGATCGAGGAGACGCGCGCGGCGTTCCGCCGCATGCTGCTCTCTTCGGGCTTCGGCATCCGCCAGGGCATCCAGATCCTCGAGGACGTGAAGGACGGCAAGCTCGCCTTCGACCGCACGCTGAAGGTGCCGACCAGCGGCACCGAGCCGGCGAAGAGCGAGATCCAGGAACGTCTCCACGAGAACCTGGTGACGTTGCGCAAGCTCTACCTGAAGAACCAGTCCGAGATCGAGCTGCTGATCAAGGGCGAAGTGCCGGCCAACGAGCGCGCCGTGCTGGTGCGCCGCGCCGTGCGGCGCCGCCGCAAGTGCGCCAAGCTGCTCGAAGAGCTGCAGATCCAGCTGAAGAAGGTGAAGCCCCTCATCGACCTGCTGAAGGACGAGTGGGACAAGGGGCGCGAGCTCCAGCGCAAGTGGAAGCGGCTCAAGTCGCGCGACAGCGATTCCACCGCCGAAGCGCAGGCCGCGTTCGAGGCATGGGGGCTGCGCGCGATGGAGGTGCCCGAGCGCCTCGACCGCCGCCTCACCGTGATCGAGACGCGCTACAAGGGCTACGACTTCGCCAAGCGCGCGCTGTCGTCGGGCAACCTGCGCCTCGTGGTGTCGATCGCCAAGAAGTACCGCAACCGCGGTCTCTCCTTCCTCGACCTGATCCAGGAAGGCAACACCGGCCTGATGAAGGCGGTCGAGAAGTACGAGTACCGCCGCGGCTACAAATTCTCGACCTACGCGACCTGGTGGATCCGCCAGGCCATCACCCGCTCGATCGCTGACCAGGCGCGGACCATCCGCATCCCGGTCCACATGATCGAGACGATGAGCAAGCTGCGGAACGTCCAGAAGAAGCTGGTGCAGTCGATGGGTCGCGAGCCGACCATCGAGGAGGTCGCCAGCGAGGCGAAGGTTCCGCTCGAGGAGGCCAAGCGCGTCACCAAGATCGCGCGCCACCCGATCTCGCTCGACCGGCCGATCGGCGACGGCGAGGACAGCTACTTCGGCGACTTCATCGAGGATGAGACGGCCGAATCGCCGGTCGAGGGCGCCGGCCAGGAGATGCTCAAGGATCGCATCTCGTCGGTGCTCCAGACGCTGTCGTTCCGCGAGCGCGAGATCATCAAGCTTCGCTACGGCATCGGCGACGGCTACACCTACACGCTCGAAGAGGTCGGTCGCATCTTCAAGGTGACCCGTGAACGGGTGCGGCAGATCGAGGCGAAGGCGGTGCGAAAGCTGCAGCACCCGATCCGCAGCCGGCTGCTCGAGGGGTTCCTCGAGCGGGAAGGGCAGGCGGGCTAGGCGCGACGCGATCTGGATCGCAGGACAGGCCGCGGGCGGCGGCACGAGGAGGGCTTGATGGCGACGGCCGATGCGAAGGCGACGCTCGCGTTGCTGATGAAGTTGCAGAAGATCGACCAGGAGGTCTCGCGCCTCCGGCAGCGGATCAAGGAGACGCCGCTGCTCCTCGATCGCCGAGCGGAACGGTTTCGCCAAGGCGAGGCGCGCGTGACCGGAGCGCAGGCGCGCATCCTCGACCTGAAGAAGCAGATCGGCCTGCTCGAACTCGACGTGAAGACGAAGGATGCGGAGATCCTGAAGATCCAGGGGGCGCAGGGCCAGTCGCGCACCAACGAGGAGTTCCGCGCGTTCGGCGACCACGTCGCTCGCCTGCGCAAGGAGAAGACGGCGATCGAGGACCGCATCCTCGACCACCTCGGCAACATCGAGAACATCGAGCGCGAGTTGCTCGACCTCAAGTCGACGCGCGACTCGCTGAAGCAGGAAGTCGACGCCGACCTCGTGCAATGGAAGAAGGACGAGGCCGACTACCAGGTCGAACTCAAGCAGCACATCGCCGAGCGCACCGAGTTCTCGAAGCAGGTCGCACCGGGGCCGCTCTCGATCTACGAGCGCGTCCTGAAAGTGCGCGAGGGCAAGGCGATGGTGACCGCCGACGGACGCATCTGCGGCGGCTGCCAGATGAGCCTGACGCCCAACGACTTCACTCGCCTGCACCGTGGCGATGAACTGGTGGCCTGCCGCAACTGCGAGCGCCTCCTCTACCTCACCGAGACGTCGTCGGCGGTCCGCTGAGCGGGTCGATGAGCACCGCCGACGCCGCGCCGTCCGCGATCGCCAACGTCATCGTCGGCACCGCGGGCCATATCGACCATGGCAAGTCGAGCCTGGTGCGCACGCTCACGGGCATCGATCCCGATCGCCTGCCCGAGGAGCAGGAGCGCGGGATGACGATCGACATCGGCTTCGCGCGCTGGCGCGCCGCCGATGGCCGCACGGTCGGCATCATCGACGTCCCCGGCCACGAGCGCTTCGTGAAGAACATGGTGGCGGGCGCCACCTCGCTCGACATCGTGATGCTGGTCATCGCCGCCGACGACGGCGTGATGCCGCAGACGCGCGAGCACCTCGAGATCCTGGCGCTGCTCGGTGTGCAGAGCGGCTTCGTCGTCCTCTCGAAGATCGACCTCGTCGACGACGAGCTGCGCGAGCTCGCGATCGACGACGTCCGGACGCTCCTGCGCGGGACGTTCCTCGACGGCGAGCCGATCCTCCCGATCAGCAACGTCACCGGCGCCGGCCTCCCCGAGCTGCGCGCCGAGCTCGAGCGGCGCATCGCCGCGGTCAAGCCGCGTCCCTCCTCGGGGCTGTTCCGCCTCCCGATCCAGCGCGTTTTCTCGGCACGCGGCCACGGGACCGTCGTGACCGGCGTGCCGCTCTCCGGTGTCGTGGCCGTCGGCGACGAGGTCGAACTGCTGCCGCTTGGCCGCCGGGTCCACGTTCGCGGCATCCATGCGTACGGCGAAGCGCGGCCGCACGCGACCGCCGGCCACTCGTGCGCGCTCAACCTCGCCGACATCGACTACCGCGAGCTGCACCGCGGCATGGTGGTCGCAGCGCCCGGCTTCTTCCAGGCCGCGACGCTGTTCGAGGCGCGCATGCGCCATCTCGGCGGTCGCAGCGAACCGCTCCACCATCGCACGCCGGTGCGCCTCCACGTCGGCACCTCCGAGGTGCTCGGCCGCGTGCGCATCCTCGACAAGGAGCTGCTGCTGCCCGGCGAGGAGGGGCTCGTGCAGCTCGAGCTCGAGGAGCCGGTGGTCGCCTGCGCCGGCGATCGCTTCCTGGTCCGCCAGGTCTCGCCGATGGTGACGCTCGGCGGCGGCGTGCTCTTCGGCGCGGCGCGAACCCACCGCCGTCGCCTGAAGGAGTGGCACATCGAGGCGTTGAAGCAGCGAGAGGTCGCGCTGGCCGATCCGACGCTGCAGCTGCGCTTCGCCGCCGAGCAGAGGCGTTTCGAGCCGTTCACGCTGAAGGAACTCGCCGCCGACGTCGGGCTGTCGCTCGCGGACGCGGACGGACTCGTCGCCCAGTTGTTGCGCGACGGATGGCTCGTCGAGGCGGGACGCGGCCAGCTCCTGTCGCGCCAATTCGCCGACGCGGCGAAGGACGCGCTCAAGGCGGGGCTGAAGGCGTGCCACAAGGCGCATCCGCTGAAGAAGCTGATCGAGATCCGCGAGCTGCGCGCCAAGGTCGAGCTGCCGGAGCCGACGCTGCAGCTCGCGCGCGAACTGTTGATCAAGGACGGCGCAGTGACGGAAGGCAACGTGCCGGGCCACCTGCGCCTCGCCTCGCATCAGCCTGCCGTTTCGCCCGCCGACGAGCAGTTGCTCGAGGAGCTGCGCGCGCTGTTCGCGACGGCCGACTTGCAGCCGCCGACCATCGAGGATGCGGCGGCGCGGTTCGGCGCGCTGCCGAAGAAGGTGACCAACCTCCTCGAACTGCTCGCCGACGAGGGGGAGATCGTGCGCGTCGGCGTGCTGCGCTTCGCGCGCAGCGCCATGGAGCGCGCCAAGTCGGAGCTGATCCGCGTCGGCCGCGCGCATGGCGGCGAGGTGATGATTCCCGAGCTGCGCGACTCGCTGCAGACTTCGCGCAAGTTCATGATCCCGCTGCTCGAGCACTTCGACGGCAGCGGCATCACCGTCCGCAGCGGCGACAAGCGCTTCCTGCGCGAAAGCCGGATCGCCGCTCAGTCGCCCGCCAAGCCGTAGCGGCGGTCAGCCGCCCGCTTTCTCGCCCGTCGTCGCGAGCAGCGATTCCATGTTCTTCAGGATCTCGTCGAGTTCGTTCAGCGCCGCCATGCCAAGGCTGCGTCCCTCGCCGATCCGCACCGAAAGCGTCTTCAGCGCGCCCTCCGCCATCAATCGGTACTTGCGGCCATCCTCGACGAGCTGGCCGGCGCGCTGCTGGAACTCCGGCGGGCTCTCCGGCGTCTGCGCGATCAGGAGCTTCTGCGTCAGCGCGCCGAGCTTGGCGATGCGCGGCCGCAGCTGGAGGTCGAAGTTCTTCATCTCGCGCAGGCGGGCACGCAGGTCCTCGGCGTCGCTCTTCAGCTTGAAGAACTCCTCCTCGACCTTGGCGAGCTCGGCCTTGCGCTCCGAGCGCGGCAGCTCGGCGGCGTCCCTCGTTTTCGTCGCCTGACCGTCGAGCGACTCGAAGCGGCGGCGGAGTTCCTCGAGGTCGCCCTTCTTGCGTTCGGTCGGCTTGAACTCGGAGAAGTAGCGCACCAGGTCGCCAGACTCCGTGATCGCCGCCTCGATGGCCGGGCGCTCGCGCACGGCATCGATGTAGAGCCGCTCGACGTCGGCATCCGACTCGCGCGTCAGCGCGAAGACCAGGAGCGCCGCGGCGACGCCGAGGCCGGCGAGGATCCAGAGACCTTTCATGGTCGCGGAATCTAGCGAAGGGCGTGCCCGCGAGAGGTGGGCGAGCGCGCAGCCCTTGACGGCGAGCGTTCGCGCGGGCATCACGTGTCCTGATCCCAAAGTTCGCATCACCATTCGGGGCGCCCTTCGCGCATGGATTCGTCGGGCCTCCTCATCGACTTCCCTCGAAGTCGATGTCGTCGGCCCTTCTCGCCCTGCACGAAGCTCGCCTCCGACTTCTTTCCCGAACTTCGAGATCAGGACACGAGCGCCTGATGTCATTGCAGTGCGACGAATGCGGTAGTCACGACGTGCGCCGCGAACACGTTTACGGGCTCCTCGTCGAGGAGTGCCGTCTCTGCGGCCACCTGCAGGGCGATCCGGCTGACGTGACCCGGGTCGAGGAGACGCGCGAAGCGGAAGGATTCGGCGTCGCTCCGGAGCTGATCGGGCTGTTCACCGCGCTCGAAGCGGTCGATGGGCTGACCGTCGATCGCGCGCTCTCGACCGCCGCCGGCCACTCCGCTGCGCCGGCGATCTACTTCACGCTGGCGCGCCACCCGCTTGAACTGCTCGATCGCCTCGCGCGCTCGCTGCTGATGTCGTCGCGACGCACCTCGACGCTCTGGATCCTCGAAGTCGTCCACCAGCAGCGCCTTTGCTTCGTGCTGCGGCCGCGGGTGAGCGGTGCTCTGGCTCCGCTGACGGCGGATCTGGCAGTGCTGCGCGACTCGCTGCGGCGCGACCAGCGTCTGGACTGGTGGCAGGTGGGCGACGGCTCGCGCGGCCGCTCGAAATGAGCCGCGCGACCGGGCCGGCAAGGCTTGGCCTTGATTCCGACGGTGAACGCTCCTAGCTTCTCGCCCCTTCCCGATCGGAACGGGGCGTAGCTTAGCTTGGCTAGAGCGCAGCGTTCGGGACGCTGAGGCCGGAGGTTCAAATCCTCTCGCCCCGACCATTCCGCAACTCGACCGTCGTCGAGGGCTCCTCCAGCCCTTCTTTCGGCTGGCTGACGTTCGTCAGCAGCCCTTCTGCCAGGGCGTCGAAGGGTTTCCGCAGCTCCATGACGAGCGTGGTCCCTTCAAGGCGGCAGTTCAAAGAGACGATTTCGAGGATCCGGCGCTTTGCGCCGTAGTCCGCCGTAACCCATCGCTCGCGAAGGGTTTGCGAAAGTTCAAAGACCTTAAGCGCCAGATCGGCCGTTTCGTCGTGTGACCGGTCGACCACGTCGAGCTGCAGCTTGATCGAAGAGAGACGGTCCCGCAGTTCGGTGCTTTTCACCGCGAAAGTCTCCTGGTCGATGCCGTCGGTGAGCGCGAGGTTCAGGAGTCGATCCTTCTGGTTGACGAGCAGCTTCGACTGCCGGGTCAGCTCGTCGCGCTGAGCACTCTGATCGTCCTGCGCGTTCTTCGTGTGCGCCGCGAGGACCGCCCGGAACCACTCCCGCGCCTCGGGGTTCTCGACCTTCATCCGGTCAAAGATCGCCAGCAGCTGCTGATCGATGTCCGCTTCCCGGACCCTCACGCGAGGATGTCCAGGCGCCGTGTACGCGCCGCAGCGGTAGTAGACGTACTGCTGCTCGCCAGCCTTGGTGCGCTTGGTCTTGCTCTCGCCGGTGATCGGCTTTCCGCAGTGGCCGCAGCGCAACAACTCGCTCGCGTAGGTCATCTGGTGGGCGTGGTAGACGTGCCCGCCGAGAAGCGCCTGCACCCGATCGAAGGTGGAGCGGTCGACCAGCGGCTCATGCCGACCGGCGTACCACTGGCCCCGATAGAGCACCTCCCCGATGTACGCCCGATCCGTCAGGATGCGGTGGAGCGTGCAGCGCACGAAGCGGGGCGACCACGATCGGTAGACAACGCCCGTCGCGTGCAAACGGTCTCGCAGCGCGTCCACCGTGAGCGACTCATACGCGTAGAGCCTGAAGATCAGCGCGACGTTGACCGCAGCGGGGCCATCGATCTCGCTTTCACCCCTACCGTCGACCCGGATGTTCCGGTAGCCGTACGGGGCTTTTCCGACGAAGCCACCTTCGTGGACGCGGCGCGCCATACCCTCGACGACGTCGAGGGCCTGCTGCTCGGTGTAGAAGGCCGCCATGTTCGCGAGCGTGCGGCGCATCATCCGGCCCGCGGGCGTGTTCTCCGTCGGCTGGGAAACCGAGACGAAGGAGAGCCCATGCTCGCTTTCCAGGCGCTCGAGTTCGACGTAGTCGAAGAGGTTCCGCGAGGCACGGTCGAGCTTGTAGACCACGAGCGCGTCGAGCTCGTGCGCGTGCTTCTTGGCGTACGCCAAGAGCTCCTTGAAGATCTTGCGTTCGTGCTGCTTGCTCGCGGTCTCGGCAATTCGAAAGAACCGCACGATCGTGCCGCCAGCCTGCGCGACGTAGCGCTTGAGCGCGTCTTCCTGCACGGCAAGCGAGAAGCCCTCGCGCTCCTGCTCCCTGCTGCTAACGCGAGCGAGTGCGACGAACCGCTTCATGGGCCTGCTCCCCGGAGAGGACGAGGAACAGTCTGCCGACCGCGAGCAGCATCGCAATCGCGTCGTCGCGCGTGAGCCGGTCCGGGTAGAGCGGCTGCCAGACCCGCAGCGTGAGAGCGATGAGCTCCGGCGTGATCCACGTGGGTGTGCTGCCCGGCGCCGCGGTTGCAGCGGGCCCGCCCTCCTTCGGAGAGACCTTCTCCGCGCGGTTCATCGCCGCGGCCCCCTGCGCGAAATGAAACGACGGCGGGGTGAGTTGGCGCCCCGCCGTCGTTGGATCCGCGGTGCCATGGTCAACGCCGACTCGAACGCCTACGTCTTGCGCACGAAGCGCGACGCCCAGGACTCCCGCTTGATGAGCGAGTCCTTGGAGCGCCGCTTCGCCACGCTGGCAGTGAAGAGCAAGAGCAGGCCAATCGCGATGCCCACGAAGAGCAGGCAGATCTGGAGTTGACGGGCCAACGAGTCCACGCCTACTTCTCCAACTCGCGAGCGTCCTTGCCGTGGTCGTCACGGGACTCGGCTTGCCGAATGCGGTCGGCAACGACTGATGTCTTCTCCTCTTCGAGGTCGGCCCCGGATCCACGTCGAGACTCCGCCACCTCGCCCGGAGTCTTCGTGCCGTAGAGGCCGTATTCCGTCTGTTGGGCGACGTTGGACTCTGGATAGAGCCCGCCGCGCAGCTCCTTCAAGCCGAGCCGCAACATGGCGGACGCGTGACCTTCGCCGATTTTCGGGGCCGATTCGCTTTTCTCTTTCATGGTGAACTCTCCGATCGCCTAGCGGCGCCAATTGCTTTCGCGGAGCCGTTCCGCGAGGTTCTGCTGATCGATCAACGCGTCTTGCATGTCGAGCTGGCGCGTCCGCTGATAGGTCGCGGCCAAGCCCAACGACACGAGCAGTCCAAGCGATGCGACCATCAGGTAGCCGCCGAGAGGCTCGCTGACCGGCATGACGAAGACGCCGGTGAAGAACACCAAGAAGGGCTCGAGTCCTTTGACCGTCCGTTCCTTCGCCTTCTTGAAGGGCCACCAGTTCAGAAGGACCGGTCGGCCGTGGTAGTAGCTGTGCTCGACGTCTCCAGATCGACGACGTTTCGCGATCCCGATCCGAGCGCCCATGCAGGCGACGAAGTAGAAGCCCAGGAATCCCAGAAGCGGAGTGACGTCGTACCCCTCCCAGAACGTGCTGAACACGAGGACCGCGAGGATCACCGCCGCCGAGTGCAGACCGAAGTAGCGTTCACCGAAGCGGCGGTGGATGAACACCTCGATCGAGGTCGCGAGCGTCCTCGACACGAACGCGAGTGCGCCAAGAAACGTGACCTGACTGCCTTGCGGCTGCTCTTGAGACTGCTGCTGCATGGTTCAACTCCTATTGAGCTTCAGCGTGCTTGCTGAAACGTGACTGGCAGCCAGTTCCGGCCCGATGCCGAGAAGCTGCGACCGCTCTGGAACACGACCGCATCGACGATTCCGCGGTTTGCTGGGCCGCCGGTGCGAAGCCCCGAGAAGACGCTTGGCTGGAGCTCGAACTCGTAGGACTCGCTGAAGCCCGCGCTTGTCTGTCCTGAATGCCCGAGACCGAAGGCGGCTTGGAGCCACTCGTCTGGATTGTGGCTGCTGTTGCTGTTGACGAAGTTCTGGAGCGTGCGTCCGATCAGGGTCGACGCCCACTGATTCGTCACGGGGTCGCCGTTCGCATGGAAGACCTTCGTGTTCAGGTTCGCAAACAGCGATGCGGTCTCGGCTTTGGCTTTTTCGTTGCCGCCGAGCGCCGCCTCGAAGTTGCTCACGTTCTGAGATAAGAGGACCGTCGCCACCCGAGCGGCGCGACAGGTCGTCTGAAACTGCTGGTCGTAGGACGTGACGAAGTGCTGCGCTTCGTCCGCCCACATGAACGCGGGCCGCGGGCTCGTCTCGATGTTTCGGCGTTCAATCGACCGCTGGAAGCAGTACTTCCAGAGCACCTGTGCGATGACCCCGACTTCTGCGAACTCCTTAACTGGCAAGTCGATGAGGACGATCTTCCCGGACTCGATGACGTGGGGCGTGACGTTGGTCTCGCCGCAGAAGAGCTGCCGCAGGACGCCGCGGTTGATGACGTCGATCATCGACGTGAACGTCGACACGATCACCGACCGGGTCTTCTCGCTAAGCCCCGGAAACTCGAGGAGGAAGTAGTCGGCCACCAACTCGAAGTCGGTGCTCTGCATCGCCGACTTCGCGTTCTGGTCCGCGGCAGCCAGGCAGCGGTAGCAGAAGGACTCGGCCTTCCACTTGTCCGAGCGAACCTGCTCGAAGGACGTCGGAGCCGAGATGACGAGTCGGTAGAGCTCGGGGATCGAGACGCGACCAGTCGCAAGCGCCAGGAGGTCGACGAGGTTGCGAACGAGCTGTCGGCTTGCTCGACGCCAGTACCCCTCGTCTTCCCGTCCGCCGCTGCCGGCGCTGCGCTCGGCGATCTCAAGCACTGTCGAGAACAGGTTGACGATGTTCTCGGTGAGCCCGGCGCCTTCGCCAGCGCGGTTCAGCTCATGGTTGAGGAAGTTGAACCGGTGCGGCTGGGAGGGGCTGAAGACCAGGAGGTCGCTCGATCGCCCGGCTTCGTGGCAGTACGCCTCCCACTGAGCGCGCTCGTCTTGCTTCGCGGTCAGCACGAGGCCACCGAACCCCGCGTTCAGCATCGCGAGAGCGATCGTTCGACCGCTGCCAGAAGACTTGCCGCTACCGGTCGCGCCGAGGACCAGGCAGCCTTCAACGGCGTCGCGCATCGTCCAACGGTCGAGCTTTGACCAGTTGAGCAGCGGGGCGGTGAGGTCCCAGGAGCGGGACAACTTCGCTCGATTCCGGCCCGTGAGCCACCTCAACATGGCTGTTCGCCGGACGCGGCCTTCGCTTCGTCCTTCAGCAGCGCGACGAAGGTCGCGAGCTCGACACCGCGCGGACGTGCCTTGCGCGCCTTTGCCAAGAGCTCTTCAAGCCAGTTCACCAACTGGTCGAGCGACGTAAGGCCTGGGCCAGTGAGGGTGACGGTGCGTCCGGCGCCAAGCTTTGCGGTCACTCGGGCTGGCGTCTGCCGAGAGCCGGCGCTTGCTGCCTCGGTGGCGGCCGACTTTCGCCTCGCGGTGAGCGCGTCGCGGGTCATGCCGGTCAGAGAGGCCTCGGCCGCGAGCGTCTCCTGTTCCGATGCATCTCCCGCGCGGGTGATCTCGTAGGCGGCACTGGGGGAGAGCTCTCCCGCTTCGAGGCGCTTCTTGACCGAGTCAGGTAGCCCGAGCAAGGAGAGGAGACGAGACACGCTTGCGGGAGAGAGACCCAGCTTGATGGCGACGTCCGATGCGGTGCACTTCGTCTCCTGCACGAGTCGGTCAATCGCCCGCGCCTTCTCGATTGCAGAGAGGTCCGCGCGTTGACAGTTCGCGATCAGCTGGCGTTCGATCACCGCGGTACGGGAGAACTGACGCGGATCCACGATCACCGGCACCGACGAGAGTCCGGCGATCTTGGCGGCGCGCAACCGACGTTCGCCGTCGTCGAGCACGAACGCACCTTCCTCGCGATGGACGAGGAGAGGCTGCAGAATCCCGTGCTCTGCGATGCTCTGAGCAAGTCCCGCGAGCTCTTCTTCGCTGAACCGCTCACGAATCTGCTTTCGACACACAATTTGATCGATCGAAACATCCTGCACTGCTCTGGTGGACATGGTTCCACTCCGTGGTACGTGGCCTGGGTGGGACTGGCGCGCAGGCGCTGTGCGCCGCGAAGGGGCCGTGGGGGGGGCCCCCACGACGCGCCCCCCCGCGGGCGCACAACCCCCCCCGCCAAATTTGTATGAGCCCCCCC
>JANNXA010000028.1:0-76256 GCA_031409275.1 Planctomycetota bacterium | reverse complement strand
CGGCCTGGATAAAATTGGTGTGAATATGGATCGCGGTCGCGTGATCATCAACAAGCACATGCAAACCAACCTGCCCAACATTTATGCCATTGGTGATGTTGCGGGACAGCCGTTGCTTGCGCACAAAGCATCCAAAGAAGGAATTGTTGCCGCTGAACATATTGGCGGTCACGAATCAGAATACGATGTGAAGGCGATGCCAGGCGCAATTTTTACAGATCCTGAAATTGCAGCTGTAGGTTTGACAGAAGAAGAATGTAAAAAACAGGGCATCGAATATTTTACGGGTATGTTTCCTTTTGCAGCTTTGGGACGTGCAGTTTCAACAAGAGCAACGGACGGATTTGTCAAAGTCATCGGAAAAAAATCCAACGGACTATTGCTGGGTGTTCATATTATTGGAGCTCATGCTTCGGACCTGATTGCGGAAGGTACATTGGCGATTGAAATGGGTGCAAGTGTTGAAGATCTTGCCCTGACCGTTCACCCTCACCCCACAACCTCTGAATCAATCATGGAAGCCTGTGAAGATGCCCTTGGCCTTCCCATTCACACACTCAAAAGAAAAATGAAATAGATTATGAAACAATCTCCGTTAGCAAAAGCGAAGTCTCTGGGATTTGATCCCCTTAAAACGTATCATTTGATGGTCAAAAATCGTGCGCTTGAAGAACGTATGATCAAAATGAGTAAATCCACAGACGGTTTTTTCTGGATCGGGGGTTTGGGGGGGGGCGCGCCGGGGCGGGCCCCCCCCGCGGGCCCCGCGCCGCTTCGCGTGCCCGTCAGCTCTTGCCGCGCTTGGCGGCGGGTGTCTTCGTCGCGGGCTTCTTCGCGTCGGGCTTCTTCGTCGCGCCCGCCGCCTTCGTCTTTTTGCGTGCGGCCACGGCGGCCTGGATCTGCGCACGCGGCGTCGGCCCCTTCTTCGCCTGCGAGTCGCGAGCGGCGACGTACGCGGCGACGTAGCGCTGCCCGGTCATGCGTCGGAACGCTTCGCCGATGACGTCGAGCGCGAGGTCGTCCGCTTTCTTGAAGCGGATGCACGCCTTGCCCATGTCGAGCTTCTTGCCACTCTTCTTCCACGCCGCGACGAACCACTCGTAGAGGTCGCGGGCCGGGCTACCGGGCAGCTGGCCCATGTAGAGCCCCATCAGATGGAGCGAGCTGTGGCTCTTCTGCGCCGCGAGACCGGCGAATGGAAGAGGCTGCTTCGGATCGCAGTGGTAGCCGGCAGCGAAGAGGCGATGCGGCACGTAGTAGCCGATCATCCCGTACTGCATTCCCTCCTCGATCCCGTCGCGGTCGAGGTTGGCGAGGATCACGGCGCGCAACTTCTCGAGCTCGGCGCGGCGGTCGGCGGGAAGGGCGGCGAGGTAGGCGGCGACAGTGGTAGCGCTGGTTGCCATGGTCGCGGAAAGGTAGCGCGAGCGCTCCGTTTTCACGAGAGCGCGGCGCGCGGGCTCTGCCGGTTCGACGAGCTGCGGACGACTGGACGGGAGCAAGCGCCCCGGTTCAGCTTCCGCGATGGATTCCACCCACCGCGATGTGTTGCGCCCCGCCGACTTCCCCTTCCTCCTGCGCCCGATTCGCGCCGGTGATGACGCGTCGATGGGCGCCGTGATCCGCGACGTGATGACGGAGCACCGCTGCACCGGCGGCGGCTTCGCGATCCACGACGCCGAGGTCGCCGCGATGAGCCGCGCCTACGCGACGCCGCAATCGCGTTACCTCGTCGTCGAGCACGCAGGCGAAGTGGTGGGTGGCGGCGGCTTCGCGCGCCTCGCCGGCAGCGACGCGGCGGAGGCGACGTGCGAGCTGCGCAAGATGTACTTCCGGCCGATCGCGCGCGGGCGCGGCGTGGGGCGCGAGTTGCTGGATCGGTTGCTCGACGAGATGCGCGGCGCCGGCTACCGCCGCTGCTACCTGGAGACGACCTCATGGATGGACGCCGCGCGCAAGCTCTACCTCGCCGCCGGTTTCATGCCGCTGGCGGCTCCGGAAGGGAACACCGGTCACCACGGATGCGATCGCTTCTTCGCGCGCCCGCTCTGACGGCAGCGACGTTCGCGCTGCTCTTCACCGGCGCGACTCCACTGCGCGCCGACGGCGTCGCGCGCGCGGGCCGTGCGAAGGCGCCGCTGCCCGTGGGCCTCGCGCAGCGCCATCCGATCGACGGGCGCTTCGACTTCGCGGCGCTGCCGAACGCTCACGCCGAGACGACGCTGGCGTGGATCGACGGGCTGGGCATCGGCCCACCGACCGGGCAGAGCACGACCCTTCGCTACGCGTTCGACAATGACGATCGCGATCTCTACGTCGCGGTCGAGTGGGACGACCCGACGTTCGACCACGACTTCGATCCACTCCTCGGGCCGGTCGATTTCGACGGCTTGAAGCTCGCGTTCGACGACGACGGGGATGGGACTTTCGGCGCGAACGAAGAGGCGCGCACGGTGATCGCGGCGTCGGTGCGCAGCTTCGCGATCGACCAGCACGCCGCATCAGGCGACGAGACCGATGCCGTCGGGGATGGGCAAGGCTGCCTCGAATGGGACGGCGTGACGCAGCGCTACCAGGCCGAGTTCCTGATCCCGCTCGGCGACGACGCGAGCGGCGAGGATGGACCGCTGCGCTCGAGCACGCGCTTCACGCTCGCGCTCTTCGACCACGTTCGCCTGGCGACGCTCGAAGGGAGCATCGCCGTGATGGGCGCGTCGGGGCCATTCCTCGGCGCCGGCACTTCCAGTTGGCCGCTCCTGCCGCTGCAGCCGCTGACGCCCCACCGCCATCCGCAGCTGCCGCGCCACCTCACCGGGTTGATTGCGTTCGTCTCGCGCCACGAGTCGGCGAAGGGGGAGATCTACACGTTCGATCCGGCGCAGCGGGTCGTCACTCGCGTCACCAATGACCCGACGACCTACAAGGACAACGTCTCGCTGTCGCACGACCGCAAGCGCATCGCCTTCCACTCGGCGCCGGCCATCGACCAGGTCGCCGACTACGAGATCTGGACGGTGAACGTCGACGGGACCGGACTTGCGCAACTCACCAGCAACCAGCTCACCGACGGCCATCCGGCATGGTCTCCCGACGACTCGGAAATCGCCTACGCGTCGTTTCGCAACGGGTCGTTCCGCATCGTGCGCATGGACGCGAGCGGCACCGAGCTCGCCGCGCTGACCCCCGACGGAGCGGACGACAACGATCCCGACTGGCTCGTCGACGGCCGCATCGCCTTCAAGACCGATCGCTTCAGCGCGCAGCCGCAAGTGCGCCTCGCCGTCATGGATGCCGACGGCAAGAACGTTCAGCAGCTCACCTTCGTCGCTGGCGTCTCCGATCACGATCCGGTCGCGGCCGGCGGCCATCTGCTCTTCGAGCGCTTCCTGAAGGACACCTGGTACACGCTCGACGTCGAGGCGGGCTTCACACCGTGGGATCTGGTCGACGTCGCCGTCGACGGCAGCGGCGAGAAGACGGTGCTGCACGACGGCTGGATCAACTGGCTGCCGGTCGCCGACCCGACGCACCGCTTCATCGCCTACCAGAAGAGCGTCGGTTACACCGAGCTGCGCCTGATGACGCGCGACGGCAAAGACCTCGGTCGCCTGGTGCCGGGCATCACGCAGATCAGCTACGTCGACTGGAAGTAGCGCCGCGACGCGCGGCGCGAAGCGTGACGCCGCCGGTGCCCGTGAGCGGCACGTCGCTTGCCCCTCCTTCCCCCACAAGGAGGACCAAGCACCATGTTCACGACACGTTGCAGCGGCGGCTGCAGGACATTCCCCACTCTCGCCCTCGCGGCAATCGCCGCGTGGGCAATCGCGCCCGCCGGCCACGCATTTCAAGCCGTGTCCGAAGATTGGAACGTGACGCTGAAGAGCGGCGCGTCCCAGCTCTACGGCGCGATGGTCGCGGTCGATGCCGCCGACGATCTCTACGTCGTCGGCTCCTATCCCTTCACCTACGTCGAACTCGCCAAGCTCGACGGTGCCGGCAACCTGCTGTGGCAGGTCGAGTACGACAACCCCGGCACGCGCGAGCAGGGCAGCTGGGTCGCGCTCGATCCGTCGGGCAACCCGCTGGTTTCCGGCTACCTCGTCACCGGATCGAGCGTTTCGGGGATCGGCTTCGTGACGCTCAAGTACGACCCCGCCGGCAACCTGCAGTGGTCGGACGTCATCTCCTACACGCACGGCCGAACCGCTCGCATCGCCTCTGACGCTGCCGGCAACGTGATCGTGCTCGGCAGCGCCTACCTCGGCAACTCGAGCGGCTTCTTCACCGACGATCTGGTCACCATCAAGTACGCGCCCGATGGCACCAAGCTGTGGACGCGCACCGCCGGGTACAGCGCCTCGTCGCAGGACTCCCCTGGAGGGCTGGTCGTCGATGCGGCGGGCAACGTCTACGTCACTGGCGGCACCATCGGCGGCATGCTGACCGAGGCGTACGACCCGAATGGCAACCTGCTCTGGAGCTACAGCAGCAACGCGTCGAGCAGCGGCTGGGACATCGCGCTCGGCCCTTCGAACGAGCTGGCCGTATGCGCCGGCGGCGCGAACCAGGTGCAGGTCTACCACTTCGACCTCGCCGGGAACCTGCAGTGGTCGAACGGCTACACCGGCTTGCTCGGCACTCGCCTCGCGTTCGACTCCGCGGCGAACGTGGTGGTCACGGGCTACCAGAGCACCGGCGGCTACTTCGACTGGATCACCCACAAGCTGGCGCCCGATGGCTCGCTGCTCTGGTCGGCGACGTACGACCGCCACAAGTACAACGACGAGATTCCCTACGGGCTCACCATCGGCCCCGATGACGAGATCTACATCACCGGTCAGGGCGGCCCTGGCCCGACCTCGGGCAACTTGAGCTACCTGAAGACGGCGACGGTCCGCTACTCGCCGGACGGGAACGAGGACTGGTACTCCGCCAACGACGTCTCGCTGCGCGGACGCGGCGTGGTGCGCATGGCGGACCACTCCGTCGCGTCGGTCGGCGAGTCGACCTTCACGCTCTTCCACTACGTGCAGACCGGCGTCTGGACCTCGCTCGATGGAGCGCTGGCGGGAAGCAACGGGTTGCCGCGGCTGCGCGGCACCGGCTACCCGGCCGGCAGCAACACGGTCGGGCTCGAGCTCACGCAGGCGAATCCGCTCGCGATGACGTGGCTGATCGTCGGCGCCAGCCGGATCGACCTGCCATTCATGAGCGGCACGCTCGTGCCAGCGCCCGACGTGGTGCTGCCACTCACGCTGACCGATGCGACCGGCGCGCTGTCCCTCACCGACGTCTGGCCCGATGGGCTGCCCTCGGGCGAGGAGTGGTGGTTCCAGTGCTGGATCGCCGATTCGGCGGCACCGCGGCGCCTCTCCGCCTCGAACGGCCTCCTGGCGATCTCGCAGTAGCCCTCGCACCCTGGTGAACCCATGCTCTCCGTCGGAGCTGCCGTCGTGCGCGGCGCGCTCCGACGGAGAGCGCCATGTCGTTGCAAACCAATGCTCGACTCGCCGCGATCGCGGCAATCGCCGGCGTCGCCATCGCGCAGGAAGCGCAGCCGCTCGAGCGGCGCTCGCCCGAGCTTGGGAACGTCGACTGGCTGCGTGACTGGGACACCGCGGCGGCGCAATCGAAGTCGTCTGGCAAGCCGATCGCCGTGCTCTTCCAGGAAGTGCCTGGCTGAAGCACCTGCGTGGACTTCGGCCGGGGGCCGATGTCGCAGCCGTTGCTGGTCGAGGCGCTGGAAGACGAGTTCGTTCCGCTGCTGGTATTCAACAACAAGCCCGGGGTCGACGATCGTCTGCGCGAGCGCTTCCGAGAACCGGCCTGGAACAACCCGGTGCTCCGGTTCCTCGACGCGAGCGGCCAGGACGTCACACCGCGCCGCGACCGAATCTGGTCGACCCCCGAGGTCGCCGCGCGACTGATCGAAGGGCTCGACGCCGCGAAACGGCCCGTTCCCGCGTACCTCTCGAACCTCGCCTCCGAGCTCGCCGCGCCGCGCGCGCAGGCGCTCTTCACGATGTACTGCTTCTGGGAAGGCGAGGCGACCTTCGGCGCCCTCGAGGGCGTATTGGCCACGCGCGCCGTCGACGTGCCCGCGGCCGTCAGCGGCACCGGCAAGATCGAGGAGGGCGTGCTGATCGACTACGACGCTCGCGTCGTCGAGCACGACGCTCTGGTGACGAAGTGGAAGACGCTCTCCTGCGCGAATCGCGACTTGAGCGGCGACGCCGCCGCGCTCGCCGCGACGACGCCCGCCAAGCCTTCCGATCGCAAGCATGCACTGCGCGCCACTTCGATGTGGCACCTCCCGATGACCCCGTTGCAGCAGACGCGCGCCAACGCCGCGGTCGCCAGTGGCACGGATGCGCTCGCCACTTTGAGCCCGCGCCAACGCCGACTTGCCGCGCGCCTCCCCGACGCTTCCGAGTTCGCGCGTGCGCAGCTCTCCCGACTCGAACCGTCCGAGTCGCTCGCCGGCTTCGCCGACTACTACGAGCAGGTCGCGGCGCTCTTCACGCAGACGGAGGCCGCGCCGACGGGGGGACGCTGACGGCGCGGCTATGCTCCGCCGCCCCATTTCGCCCCGTTCCAACAAGGAGGTTTCGATGTCCCGATTCGCCCTGAAGCGGCTCTTCACTGCCGCCGCCATCCTCGTCGTGATCAGCAGCTCCGCCTTCGCGCAGCGCATGGGCAGCAGCAATCGCTTCGCAGCGACCGTCGGCCAGACCATCGCGTTTGGCGACAAGACGATCGAGCTCAGCTACACCGCCATCACCTGGGGCGGTGGCCAGTGGGCCGCGCAGCTCGCGGACGAGGGCGCGCGCGCCGGCATGCGCGACGCCATCAACAAGTCGGCCGAGAAGACGCCGCTCGGCACGCTGAAGCTCTCGACCGGCATCGCGATCGGCGAGACGAAGGTGGCCGCGGGTACCTACAAGGTCGCCTTCACCATCGACGAGAAGTTCACGTGGCAGGTTTCGCTGATCGGCGAAGCGGCCACGGTGACGCTGCCGCTCACGCTGAAGACGGTCGAGGACGACCAGAAGCGCCTCGCCCTGGGCATCCGCGCCGGCGAGAAGGACTTCACGGCCGAGCTCCTCATCGCCTTCGGCAAGTCGCGCTGCGTGCTGCCGGTGACGCTCGAGAAGTAGGCCGCCAGCGGGCCGATCGCAGTTCAAGCACGGGGCGCGCGTGGCGGAACTTCACCGCCCGCGCGCCCGTTCCCGTTCCTCGACGACGCGCAGCGCCGCCTCGATGGACGGCGGCCAGTCCGGACGCTTCGCCCGCAGAAAAGCCACCACTCGCGCCGCTTCGTCGTCGTGGTGATGCGTGTGCAGCATGCCCAGGATCAGCCCGACGAAGTCGCGTCGCCTGGCGTCGTAGGCGTCGAAGTAGACGTCGAGTCGCTCGAGTCCGTTCTCGAAGAACCCCATTCGAATCGAGCCGTCGTAGAAGCAGAGGAAGAGCGCCTCGAACGCGGCCGCTTCCCGCGTCGGGCGGCGCGCGACCAGCTGATCGGCAAGCAGCAGCGTCTCACGAATCGCGCTGCGCAACCGCTCGTCGTCGGGCAACGTGTCGATCGCATGGAGGCTCTGCGCTCGAATCGCGACCAGCGACTCCTCGAGTTCATCTCGTTCAAGGCTCGCTTCGGGCAGCCGGCGGCGGCGGGCTTCGAACGCGGCGATGACCGCGTCGAATCGCGTCACGGCATCCGCCACCTGACCGAGGCTGCTCAGCACGCCCGCGACCCCCGACTCCGCGCGCCATCGTCTGACCCAGACTTCGACGTCGCCGGGGTGCTCGGCCTCGAGACGCCGCGATTGTTCGCTCGCGTACGTCAGCAGCGCCAACTCGCGATCACGGTTTCCGTCGCCGCCCTCGAGCTGCGCCAGCGGGAAGCACGTTGCGATCTCGAGCAGCCGCGTGCGACGATCGGCCTGCGGGTTGGCGGCGAGTTCGCTGGCCTGTCGATGCGCGCGCATCAACGTTTCGCGCTGGGTTCCAACCGGGCCGAAATCGATGCGGCCGAACAGCGCCCGAGCGAGGTGGAAGCGCGCCTCCATCGCGCGAGCGGGGTCGAGCGCCTTGTCGCAGAGTTCCACCAACCGCTCCACCGCGCCGATGTGCTTGTCGGCCCAGGCGATCGCGGCGGTCGGATCGCCGCGCAGCTGCGCCAAGTCCGCGTGGCGTTCGTAGCTGTAGCACAGATCGTCGAGGCAGCCGATCGTCGCGGGATGTTCGGCGACCAATGCCTCGTCGATCTGCAGCGCCGGCGAGTACCAGCGAGCGGCCGCGTCGTACTCGCCGCCGTCCTTCGCGACGTCGCCGATGCGCACCTGCGCCACGGACAAGGCGCGCGCGCGCGCGACCGTCAGCGCGACATCGGACGTCGGCATCGCCGACAATTGCCGGCGAACCCCCAGGACGTCACGGAAGTTGCGCTCGGCCCCGTCGCGCTGACCATCGCTCTGCAGCAGGTCCCCTTCGGCCGCAAGCAGGTCGGCCCATGGCGACAGGACCCGTGGATCCTGCTCGGCGACG
The DNA here is from genome assembly GCA_031409275.1 of Planctomycetota bacterium. Lineage (GTDB taxonomy): Bacteria > Planctomycetota > B15-G4 > B15-G4 > SIAN01 > SIAN01. The sequence continues at coordinate 67,709 of JANNXA010000028.1, read as the reverse complement.
GACGGCCTCAGGTCGTACTGCTCGACCATCTGCCGCACGAACGGGATGACCTTCTTGACCACCGAACGACCACCCGACAGCTCCTTCACTTCGTGGATCGTCTGGATCAGCCTCGAGATCAACTCCAGTGCACCGACCCGTCGCGTCTCGCTGACCTGCAGCGCATCGGTCGCGCGCTTGAGCCCGATGCTGAGCATGATGAAGCCGCCGATCAGCGCCAGCAGCGCGATCACGAGTCCCGCCACGAACCCGCGATGACGACGCGCGAACTTGGCGGCGACGTAGAACGCGCTCGGGGCGCGCGCCGCAACGGGTCGCTCGGCGAGCCAGTTCTCCAGATCGTTGGCCAGCGCGGCCGCGGAGTCGTAGCGGCGCGCCGGCTCTTTCTCCATCGCCTTGCGCACGATGTTCTCGAGGTCGTGCGGCACGCTCGGATCGATGCGGCGCAACGTCACCGGCTCGAACTCGAGGATCAGGCGCAGCGCCGCGGACAGCGTGCATTCGCGCGTGTCGTAGGGGAGGCGCCCGACCAGCAACTCGTAGGCGATGACGCCCAGCGAGTAGATGTCGCAGCGCGCGTCGGCGCGGGCCGATTCGCCGCTGGTCTGCTCGGGGCTGACGTAGGCGAGCGTGCCGACGAAGGCGCCGCTGGCCGTCATCTGCTCCAGCGTCGCCGTGTCGGGGTCGAGCAGCGCTGCGACGCCGAAGTCGACCACCTTCACCTGACCGTCGCGACGCACCAGCACGTTGGCGGGCTTGAGGTCGCGATGGATCACGCCGTGCTCGTGCGCGTGATGCACTGCGGCCGCGATCTGCGCCAACAGCTCGACCCGAGCGCGGCGCGACAGCTCGCGGGTCGCAACCCAGTCGTCGAGCGGCTGCCCTTCGACCAGCTCCATCGCGAACCACGGCAGCAGTCCGCCGGACGTTTCGGAGCGTCCCGCTTCGTAGATCGCGGCGATCGCGGGGTGGTTGAAGCGGGCCAGCGCGGCCGCCTCGCGCTCGAAACGACCGGCCTGCGACGCCGCCAGCCAACCCGGCTGCAGCACCTTGAGCGCGATGCGTCGGCGCGGCTGCTCCTGCTGCGCTTCGTAGACGATGCCGTGGCTGCCGCGGCCGAGCTCGCGCACGATGCGGAATGGGCCGATGCAGTCGGGAATCGATGGCGACGGCCGATCGCCGGCCGCATCCTTCGCACCGACCATCACCTCGCTCGAGTCGATCAGCGGCTGGAGCGGAACGGCGCGCCGGTGGTGGTCGAGGAGCTTCTCCACGCGCGCGCGCAGCTCGTCGTTCGCGCCGCACTCGCGCGCCACGAAGTCGGCGCGTTGCTCCTCCGGCAATGCCACCGCCTCCGCCATCACCTCGCAGGCGCGTTGGTGGAGCGCGGCGTCGTGCGCCTGGCTCACGCGCGTTCGATCTCGGCGTGCAGCCATGCCTGCGCCGAAACCCAGTCGTTGCGCACGGTGCGCTCGGAGACGCCGATGGCGCGCGCCACTTCCGGCTGGGTCATGCCGGCGAAGAAGGTCATCACCACGACGCGGTACTGCCGTTCATGGAGCGACTTGAGGCGCTGAAGCGACTCGTCGAGTTCGAGCACGTCGAACTGCGGACGGTGCTCGACAAGGTGATCGTCCTCGAGCACCACGCGACGCGCCCGGCCGCCGCGCTTGATCGCGTTCTGCGCGCGCGCCTGATCGACCAGCACCTCGCGCATGATGTGCGCCGCGATGCCGAGGAACTCCTCGCGGCTCGCCGCCTCGACCTTCTTGCCCTTCTGCCAGCGCAGATAGACGGCGTGAACCAACGAGGTCGGTCGCACCAGGCGCGCCTGTCCGTCATCGCGCATTCGCGTACACGCGATGCGTTTGATGTCCTGATAGAGCTGCTCGAACTGTTCTTTGAAGGACACGCGGCGACCCCTTCCTCGTCGATGGCAGAACCGCCTTCTAGCGCCGGTACCGCGCGCAGACGAGAGATCACGAAGCGCCGGTGATGCGGTTGCCGGCTGTGGCGACGATTCACGCATTTGGCAATTCGCGTTGTGTTGCATCGACCGAATCCGCGTGGTCGACAACGGTCGCCATCTGGATCGCAAGTTGCCGGTTAAATCGCGAACTGCCGCAATCCCCGTCGCACGAAGCCGCGGCTCTGCCAGCCGCGCTCGTGCAGGGGACACCATGAGCGTCTGCTGGATCATCGCCGCCGCGTTGCTGCAGGAACCACCAGCTCCCCCCGCTCCGGTACCACCCGATTCGAAGAGCGACACGGCACCGCGCCGATCCGGCGTTCGACCCGCGAGGCGGGTGCGACCCGACCTCGTGCACGCCGCGCGCTTCGTCCGCCGGGAAGAAATCCTCGGTCCGCGCGCGGCTCTGCGGGCCGGCATCGGAACCGACGAGACAGTGATCGGGGTGTGCGTCGGCGACTCGGTCCGCGCTTATCCCGTCGCGCGCGTGGCAATCGACGAGGTGCTGAACGACACCCTCGGGGACGCTGCCATCGCCATCACCTGGTGCGTCAAGTGCCAGGGCGCGGTCGTCTACCAGCGAACCATCGGCGACGTGACGCTGGCGCTTGGGAACGCGGGTTCCATGCATGAAGGCTCGATGTGGATGGTCGATGACGCGACTCAGAGTCACTGGAGCCAGATCAGCGGGATCGCGACCGACGGGGCCTTCGCAGGCACCCAGCTCGTCACGGTGCCGTCGACGGTGACCACTCTCGGCGGATGGCTGCAGTCCTACCCCAACTGCAGCGTGCTCGCGCCGACGTCCGAGCTCTCCCATCGCCAACGCGTCCGGCTCTGGGATCCGTCGCAGGTGGACTCCCTGCTCCTGATGGTGCGCATCGGCGAGTTCGAGCGCGCCTATCCCCTGACCCGCTTCCCTGAAAGCGGGCTGCTTCACGACGTGCTCGGAGACGAACCGATCGTGCTGCTCTTCGGGAGCAAGCCGAAGGTGCTGGCGTGCTACTCGCGCCGCATCGGCGAGGAGGTGATCGAGCTCGACGCGGCACCGGTGGCGGAAGACATCGAGCTGATCGAGCGCGGCGGCGCGCGACGCTGGAGCGCGGTCTCGGGCCGCTCGCGCCCGCTGCGTTCCGCGCGGCCGCTGCGACCGATGTCGTGCTTCCCGATCACCCGCGAGGCGTTCGAGAAGAACTACGCGGCGGTCGACGTCTTCGGGGGACCGCTCCCACCGCCGATTCGCGCGGCGGAGCACGACGGCGAGCGCGGCATTGCCGGTGATCGACCGCGTTGACGCACCCGACCCTGGTCGCGAACGCTGCCTGCTCGCAGCGAGCGACCGCAACGGTGGAGCGGTCGATGGCAGGAATGATGGGGTACGTCGGGGCGGCCGTAGCGCTCCTCGCATCGCCACTGCAGGCGCAGGCGACGCGCGTCTTCCAGATCGCAGCGCCGACGATCAATGACTATTTCGGTCGCGTCGAGTGGGTCGGCGACATCGACGGAGATGGCTTCGACGACTTCGTGGTCGGCTCCCCCAACGAGGACGTCGACCTCGACGGCAGCGGATCGATCGGCAGCGACGAAGTGGCGGTCGGGAGCGCGCGCCTCTACTCGGGCCGCCATGTCGGCGCGCCGTTGCGCACCTGGCACGGCGATCGTTCCTACGACAACTTCGGCGCCGAACTCGCGCGAGCCGGTGACCTCGACCTCGATGGCGTCGAGGATTTCTGCATCGCCGGGCCGAGCAGCAATCTCACGGGCCAGCGCGCCTACGTCCGCGTGATCTCGGGCGGCTCGATCCGGAACGCCGACCTGCCGGAGTTCCTCGGCGACCTCGATGACTCGGCGGATCGCGACGGCTCCAAGGTGCCAGACGGCGGACAGGGCGACTTCGGGGCCGCGATCGCTGCCGCTGGCGACGTCGATCGGGATGGCCACCCCGATCTACTCGTCGCCGGGGCCGGGGAGTACCACTGGGTCGTCCTCTACTCGGGCAATTCCCTCCGACCGCTCTTCAGCTGGGACGTCCACCCGGTCGGGATGCGCAAAGGCTCGCATTCGACCGCCATCGCCAGCTTCGGTCGCGACATGAACGGCGACCATCGCATCGACCTGGTCTTCGGCGACTTCGCATGGAGCGACGGAACGGCCATCGAATGCGGCTCGGTCTGGGTCTACTCCGGCCTCTCGTCGACCCCGTTTCGAACGTACCGAGGAAACAAGCACCACGAGTGGTTCGGCTACGCGCTGCACGTGTTGCCCGATGTCAGCGGCGACCCGGCCGCGAAGCCGGAGTTGCTCGTCGGCGCTCCCGGCACGTTCGGCAACGACTACGGAGTCGCGGAGAACGGCAACTACGTCGCGATGTGGTTGGGCGAGGACCTTTCCCGCCAGGCGCAGACCCTGCGTGGCGACGACGTCGGCGCTGCGCCGGGCTCGTTCTTCGGCGCGTTCCTCGACTCCGGGGACTACTTCGTCGATCCGTCCGGGCGCGGTACGGCGCGCCGCGAGCTCTTCGTCGCGGCGCGACACCACGACGAGAAGCGCGGCAAGGTGAGCTGCTTCGCCTTCGACGAGCTCGCGCTTGCCTGGGCGCCGCGCTGGAACATCGATGGACGCGAACCGGGGGACAAGCTCGGACGCGTCACCGCGCGCGGCCGGCTCACCACGTCGATCACCGATCCCTCGCTTCCAGATGACGGCGACGAACTGCTGGTGGGCACCGCCCACGTCAACAACCCTGCCGGCGGCGAGCGCGGCTACGTCTGGTGTCTCTCGGACGCCGACGGAGTCGACGCCAGCTTCACCATCAACGGAAGCGGTTGGGCCGGCGACGACACGGATCCATCGCTCGTGCCCACGATCGACCTCGATGTGCCGCCGGCGCTTGGCACCACCACACAGGTCCGAGTCCGCTGCGACCTCGAGCCGTTCGCGTTTGGCGTGCTGCTGGTGGGGCTTGGCGATGCGACGGCCCCCGAAACGCCCCACCTGCTGGTGAGCGACTACTTGCTGCGGACGTTCGTGATGAACGGCGCGAGCGGGCGCGTCGAGGTCGAGATTCCCGACGACCCGGCGCTCTTCACCGAAGGGAAGCGCTACTACGCGCAAATTCTTCTGGCGCTGCCTGACGTCGCGGGAGGCATCGGCTACACACCGCGCATCGACGGGGTGGTCGGCGGCGGCGACTGGTAGCGCGACCGCGACAGCTGTCACGGCTGGCGCACTCCCTGTCCGCGCTCTACATTCTCCGCCGTCTTTGCTTGCGGCAGACGCGCTGCCGCGTCGCTTCTCTCGCCAGGAGAGGTTGATGGATCGCTGCGACGGAGAGGAAGAGTCACCGCATCGACTGGAATCGGAGCGGTCGCAAGCGACCCGCAGCCGCCGCTGCGCATGCGCCGCGGCGTCGCTGCTGCTCTGGCTCGCACCGGCTCCGGCGATAGCGCAGGCGACGCGGGTCTTCGACCTCGCTTCCGAGAAGGACCGCGACTGGTTCGGGCGCGTGGAGTGGATCGGCGATGTCGATGGCGACGGCTTCGACGATTTCCTCGTCGGCGCGCCGAAGGACGACATCGACCTCAACGGCAATGGGACGATCGAGACGGACGAGGACAAGGTCGGAAGCGTGCGCGTCTTCTCGGGCGCCCACCTCGGCGCCCCTCTCCGCACGTGGCACGGCGCTGCCGCCAACGACAACTTCGGCGCCGAGATGGCGAGACTCGGTGACATCGATCGCGACGGAATCGACGACTTCGCCATCGCAGCTCCGAGCACCAGCATCGACTATCAACGGGCGTACGTCCGCATCTACTCGGGGCGCTCGCTGCGCGACCCCGACGTGCCCGATCTGATCGGCGAGATCGAGGACAAGGTCGACCGCGACCGCGTCGACGGCCCCGACGGCTCACAAGGCGACTTCGGGGCCTCGATCGCGCCCGCCGGCGACCTGGACGGCGACGGCTACCCGGACCTGCTGATCGCCGGCGCCGGCCGCTACCGATGGGCGCTCCTCATCTCGGGGCACGACCTCACCCCGCTGCTGGTGTGGAACGTCCATCCGTCCGGTCTCCGCGATGACGGTCACCCCACTTCCGTCGCGAGCTTCGGTCGCGACATCGATGGCGACAAGAAGATCGACCTCGTCATCGGCGACTTCTCATGGAGCAACGGCCCGATCACCGAATGCGGCGCGATCTGGATCTACTCCGGAATGGCCACGATCGCGAAGCGACGCATCAATGGCGCCCGTCACCACGAATGGTTCGGTTACTCGCTGAACGTGGTGCCCGACCTGACCGGCGATCCGACCGCGAAGCCCGAGCTCCTGGTCGGAGCGCCCGGCACGTACGGCAATCTCTACGAGACCGCCGAGCAGGGCAACTACGTCGCCATGTACCGCGGGGAGGCGCTCGACTCGGCGCCGGTCGTCGTGCGGGGCGAAACGGCCGGCGCGCTCCCCGGCTCGTTCTTCGGCGCCTTCCTCGACACGGGCAACTACCTCCGCGACCCCGCTGGCTCCCGTGAGAAGCGCGAGCTCTTCGTCGCGGCGCGCCACCACAACGAGAAGCGCGGCCTGATCGCCTGCTTCGAGTACGACCCGATCACCGCAGCGTGGCTGTCGCGCTGGACGATCGAAGGGCGGGAGCGCGCCGACAAGCTCGGCCGCATCTCGGCGCACGGTCGACTCACCACGTCGACGCTCAACGCCACCCGTCCCGACGATGGCGACGATCTGCTGGTCGGGACCGCCCACGTCAACGACCCGGCCACTGGTTACGAGCACGGCCACGTCTGGTGCATCTCCGACGCCGACGGCGTCGACGCCAGCTTCACCGTCAACGGAAGCGGCTGGGCCGGCGACAGTCTCGATCCGACCCTGGTGCCGACCATCGACCTGACCGCGCCGCCGCTGCTCGGCTGCACGTCGGTCGTGCAGGTCACCTGCCCGCTCGAGCCGTCGACCCTCGGCGTGCTCCTCGTCGGGCTCGGCGATGCGACGGCACCCGAGACGCCCCACCTGCTCGTCAGCGACTACCTGGTGCGCCCCTTCGTGATGAACGGGGTGACGGGCAGCATCGAGGTCGACATCCCGGAAGACCCTGCTCTGTTCGCGTTGGGCAAGCACTACTACGCGCAGGTGCTGCTGGCGTTGCCCAGTGTCGAAGGCGGCATCGGCTACACGCCGCGCATCGATGGCGTCGTCGGCGGGCTCGACTGGTAGTCCGTCGGCAGCGTCACCCGCGCGCCACGTTCCGGCACGAAGAGGCGCGCGCGCCTCCGGCGGCTCGACGCTGGAACGACGTTCGCTTTGCTCCGGCGTCGCGCCTGCGCTCTCTTGCGCAGCATGCGGCGCCGGAGAAGTTCCATGCGCGCCGGACCACTCGTCGCCACGCTCGCGTTGCTCGTCGTTGCGCTCGGCGCACTCGCACCTCGCGCCGCCGCGCAGAACCTGACGTTGCGCGAAGGCGCCGTCCGCATCGAGCAGTTCCAAGCCGTCGCGGTCGTCGAGGAAGGCATCGCCCGCATCGAAGTCGAGGAGCTCTTCCGCAACGCGACCGACCGCGTGCAGGAAGGGGTCTTTCGCTTCCAGCTGCCCGAGGACGCCGTCATCGGCGCCTTCTCGATGTGGATGGCGGGCCGCGAGCAGCAGGGCAAGGTGATGGAAGCGCAGCAGGCGCGCGCCACCTACGACGCGATCGTGCGCGCGCAGAAGGACCCGGGGCTGCTCGAGCAGGTCGGCTGGCGCGACTTCAAGGTCAACGTCTTCCCGATCCCCGCCCACGACACCGTGCGCGTGAAGCTCGTCTATTCGCATGTCGTGCGCGACGACCTCGGCCTCGAGACGCTCGAGATCCCGCTGCCGCGCGACGCCGGCCCGGTCGGCGACTTGAAGGTGCACGCAACGTGGCAGGCGAAGCGCGGCCTCGCCGGACTCGATTGCCCTTCGCACCGCGACGCGCGGCTCGCCCTGGCCGAGGGCTGCGGCGAGGCGTGCTACGGCGGCGATGGCGTCACGCCGGATCGCTCCTTCGTGCTGCGTGCGCTGCCGCGGCGTGATGGGTTCGACGTCGCACTGCTGGCAGAGCGGCCGGAAGGAGCGCGCGACGGCTGGTTCCTTGCGCGCATCGTGCCGCGCCTCGCGGCACCGCCACGCATCGGCCGCGACCTCGTCTTCGTCGTCGACCGCTCTGGCTCGATGGCCGGCATCAAGCTCGAGCAGGCGCGCGCTGCGCTGCTGGCGGGTCTCGACACGTTGAAGCCGGGCGATCGCTTCGACGTCGTGAGCTTTTCGACCGACGCCACGTCGCTGGCGCGGAAGCTGGGTCGTCAACGGCTCCTCGACGTCAACCGCGATCATCTGACGGCGGCGCGCCGCGCCGCAGCCGAGCTCGACGCGACCGGCGGTACCAACATCCAGGACGCGCTGCTGGCGGCGCTGAAGGGAATCGAGCCGACGCCCGATCGCCTCGCCGCCGTGATCTTCCTCACCGACGGCGACCCGACCGTCGGCGAGCTGCAGCCCGAGCGGATCCTTGCCGCATGGCGAGCGGCGTGCGGCTCGACTCGCCTCTTTGCCTTCGGCGTCGGCAACGGCGTGAAGGAGTTCCTGCTCAGCAAGCTGGCGAGCGAGGGGCGCGGCGCCGCGCGCTACGTCGAAGAGGGCGCCGACCTCGAAGTGCCGCTGGCCGCGCTCTACGAGCGGCTGAAGACGCCGCTCCTGTTGGAGCCGAGCTTCCAGATCGAGGGTGACGGCATCACCATCCTCGATCGCGAACCGCGACGCCTTCCCGATCTCTGCCAGCATCGCGCGTGCGTCATCGCCGGCCGCTACCAGGGCAGCGGCCCGGCGCGCCTCCATCTGCGCGGCCAGGGCGAAGAGGGGCCGCTCGATCTGGTGATCCCGATCGAGTTGCCCGCCGCGACGCCGGCTCGACCGCACGTCTCGCAGCTCTGGGCGAAGGCGCGCGTCGAGCGGCTGTTGGATGACCTCCGCATCGGTGGCAGCAACGCGGAGCTGGTCGACGAAGTGAAGCGCCTCGGCCTCGAACATCAGCTGGTGACGCCCTACACGTCGTTCCTGGTGGTCGAGCCGAAGCTACCGCTGGCCGCAGCGGACGCGGCGCCGAGCCGGCGCTCCGCCGACGATGGCACCACGCACGATCGACTGCCGAGCGACACGGTGCCGTCCGCTTCGCCGAACGCGGGTGGCTCGCCTGCCCCGGTGTCGAGCAGCGCCGGCGGCTTCCTCACGGGCCGCGTGAAGTCGCAGGACGCCGCGAACGGCGCAGCGGGTGGACCGAGCGCCGCGGGCCCGGCCGCTGGGGGCAGTGCCGGCATGCGCCTGACCACCGGCGGCATCGGCGCGCGACGCGGCAGCGCCGAAGGCTACGAGCGTTGGGAGTTCTGGTGGGAGCACCGCAGGGAGGCGTTGCTGGCCGCGGCGCGACCGCAGGCGCGCACGCCGCTGCCGGCTGAGATGCAGAGCGAGCTGCTGCCGGTCCTGCTCGACGCGCTGAAATGCGGCGATGCGGAGGTGGCCGATGCGGCAGCGCTCGCGTTGGCGCGCGCGTCCGCGCCAGACCGCGCCGACGTCGGCGACCGCGTCGTGCCGGCGCTCGTTGAGGCGCTGCACCACTCCTCGGCGCAAGTGCGGCGCACCGCGACCGTGGCGCTCGGCATCACCGGTCGCGCGGAGGCGATCGGGCCGCTGCGCGTGCTGCTGGCCGATCGCGCGAACGGCGATGCGCTGCAGCGCGCCTTCGCGGCAACGGCGCTCGGGATGCTGCATGCCGATGCGGCGCGCGAGGAGCTGCTGGCGGTCACCTGGTGCGATTCGCTGATCGACGTCGCGGCGTGCGCCGTGCTGGCGCTCGGCGAACTGACCACCGACCACGAGGCGCTGATCGAGCCGCTGCTGGCGCGCTTCGACGATCGCTCGCTCAACACCTACGTGCGCGCGCAGGTGCCCGCCGCGCTGGTGCGCCTCGCGGAGCAGGCGCCCGAGAGTGCCGCGCTGGTGCGGAGCCACGTTCCCGCGCTCCTCGAGCGGTTCACTGACGATCGCACCGATCAGGACTCGCGCCGATCGTTGGCGATGGCGCTGGGACGTCTGGCGACGCTGACCGACGAGGCGGTCGTCACGGCGCTGACCGATGCCGTGGTGCGCGCGAACGATGACCAGACGCGCCACTTCGCGCTCTACGCGCTGGCCGAGCTCGGTGCGCGCGACGTGGACGCCGCGACGCACGCGGCCGAACACGCGGCGCTGGAGGCGTTCCTGCTGCGCGAGCTGACGCAGCCCAAGCGGATCACCCACCAGCCGCACGCCGCGCTGGGGTTGGGCCTCTACCTCCAGAATCGGACGCTGCCGGCGGCGACGCGCGAGCGGGTCGGCCGCGAGCTGCTGAAGATGTTGGTCGGCACCGCGAATCCGAGCTACCAGGGCGCGATGGCGCTGGCGCTCGGCTGGATCGACTTCCAGCCGGCGCTTCCGGTGCTGCTGAAGCTCTTCGATGAGACGAAGGACGGCGGGCTGAAGGGCTACGTCGCACAGGCGCTGGCGCTGCTGCGCGCCGATGCGGCCGTCGCGCCGATCCGCGCAAAGTTGCAGGTGAAGGGCGTCGAAGCGCGCACCCGCCTCCAGTACGCGCGCGCGCTGGGCGAGCTGCGCGATCGCGAAGCGGTCGTTCCGCTGCTCGACCTGCTGCAACACGGCGAGACGCTGGCCGAGTCAACCGCCGCCGCTCAGGCGCTCGGCGAGCTGCGCGACCGCGCCGCCTTCGCCCCGCTGCTCGCCTTCGCCGCCGAATCGCAGCCCTCCTCGCTGATCCGAAGCCTCGCGCTCACCGCGCTCGGCCTGCTCGCCGATCCCGACCCGCAACCGTGGAACGCCGCACTCGGCCGCGACGTGAACTACCGCGCCAAGGTGGCGGCGATCGCGGAGCTCCTCGATCTGCCGTGAGGGTTGGTTCGCCGCCTCGATGGTGTCGATCAATCGTCGTCGAGGCGCGCGGTGAAGGGGTCGCCATCGAGAGGAACCTCGAGGAAGAGGGTGGCGCGACCGCGTCCAGTTCCGGTCGCGATCGGCACCGGCTCGACCCACAGGATGGCTGAACCGGCGGGGAGGTCATCGAGTCGGAAATGGCCGGCGGCGTCGCAGGCGACCCAAGAGACCGTTCGCGTGGGATCGATGACGCGACCTCCTCTCAGCGCCTCGAGATCCTCGCTCGATGGCGGGTGGCGCAGCACGCGAACCGACGCATTCGGGGAGGGCCGCAGCAGCGGATCGAGGACAACGCCCTCCAAGATGTGCGCGTCCGGCAGCTCGACGCGCAATCGCGGCGGTGCAGCCTGATCGGGAGTGACCGCAGGCGTCAGAGCCGACGCGTAGCCACGGCGCGCGACGAGAAAGCGCAGGCTCTCCCCGACTCGTCGAGCCGTCCCGCGTTCATCCACCTCGTATGCGTCGGGCGCGCTCCACGCCAAGCGGCCTTCCATGTCCGTGAAACGAGACTCCGCGCCGCCGGGGAGCAGCGTGACGCGCGCCGCGGAGATCGGAGCGCCACGCGAATCGACCACCTCGATCGCCACCGCCCTTTCGTGCACTGCCAGGAGGTCGGGAGCGCGACGAGTCTCGCCGGCGCGCACCGCGACTTTCACGCTGGCGCCTTCCATCGCATCGGTCCAATCGAGGTCGTCGACGGTCACGCTCCATTCGATCGGCAGCGTCGCGTCGGCGCTGACCCCGTCGAAGCGGTACTCCCCCGCCGCGTCGGTCCGGACGACCGACGCAAAATCGGTGGCGACGCACTCCGGTGGCGTCGCGCGCGATGGCAGCCCGCGCTCGCCCAGGACGGCGACCCGGACGCCAGCGATCGGCGCACCGTCGCCGTCGACCACGCGACCGGTGATGGTGGCCGCTCGCCACAGCTCGACCGTCTGTTCGCCGTCGCCTCCGTCGTCGATCGCACGCAGGTCGGCAAAACCGATCGCGAAGCCAGACGCGATGACGAACAGCTGCATCAGTTCGGGAAGCGACTCGTCGGCGGAACCGACGGCCCCGCGGCGCGCCGGAAGGTGGTCGAACTCGAACGCACCGCTCGCATCGCTGCGGGTCTCGGCAAGGATCCGGGAGTGGTAGGGGCTCTGCAAAACGCCGCCGGCGTGGCGCGCGTAGCAGAAGAACTCCTCGAACGCGACCGCGACGACGCGGGCACCCGCCACCGCACCACCGCCTTGCGCGGTGACGACGCGGCCACTGCAGCGCGCCCCCGCAACCAACACGATCTCGATCGGCACTCGCAGCGCGCCGTCGGCGACGAGGGTGCGGTCGTTTCCGATCACGCGCGGCGCGAAGCCTTCGGCGCTCGCTTCGAGCCACCAGCGCCAGCTTTCGCTGTCTCCTTGCCAGGCGGCCCGATCGGCCAACGGCGCCTCGATCTCGAAGGCGCCGCTCGCGTCGGTGCGGCCCCGCCGCTGGATCTTCGCGCCACCGTGGAGCGCCAGCGCACGCACGCTCGCTCCCACGATCGGATCGCCGCGTCGATCGACCACGCGGCCGAACAGCTTCTCGACGTCCTCGAGCACCAGGCGGACATCGTCCCGTGCGGGCTCGATGCCGCGAACGACTCCGGCCGAGAAGCCGTCGCGACGGGCGAAGAGCGTGAAGCCGTCCGGAGCGCCGGCTGGCAGAGAAAGGGTGAACTGGCCCTCCGCGCCGCTGAGCGCGCGGGGTCGAGCGGCTGGCGCCGCCGGGTCGTCGAGCTCGATCGGCGTCTCGACGATGTCGGGCCACGCGAACACCTCGGCACCGACGATCGGCGCACCGCGCGCGTCGACCACCGATCCGGCGATCTGCGGACCGTCGACGGCGAGTGGCGGCGCGAGCGACGGATCGGGTGCGATGGAGGCCGCAGCGGCGAGGACGCGCTCGACGCGGATCTCTTGCGAGGCTTCGTCGTGCGCCGAGGTGTCCCCGACCGGCTGGTCGATCGACGGGTCGGCGCGCCACGCCGCTCCCTGCGCCGAGCGGCGGACGACTTCGAGCGCGACGCCGCCGGTTAACAGGAGCGTCAGTGCACCACCGACGAGGAGCCCCACCTTCGCTCGGGACGCCGATCCCGTCGACACTCGAGCCAGCGGCAGCAGCCATGCGAGCAGCGCTCGCGGATCGCCGCGTTCGACCGCGACCAACCGCGCCCGGATCCGCTCGAGCCCCCGCTTCAGCCGCGTCCGGACCGTCTCGACCGGCATTCCGAGCTGGCGCGCGATCGCCCGCGGCGGGAGCGCTTCGTAGTAGCGCAGGAGCACGACGTCGCGGTAGGTGACCTCCAGCGACAGCACCGCCGCGACGACGGCACGACGTCGCTCCTCGCGCTCGGCGATGTCGTGCACGGAAGGGATGCGCTCGGCGATCGCGGCGCGCTGCTCGCGCGAGACGCGCCGCTGCTCGCCGCGCCGGAACTGCCGCGCGAAGTTGGTGGCCAGCGTCGCCAGGAAGCCGCGCGGCGAATCGATCGTCGCCCCGCGAGCGCGCCATGCGGCGACGAACGTCTCCTGCGCGACATCGTCGGCGGTCGCTGCATCGCGCACCAGCGCACCCGCCACGGCATGGACGAAGTCGCGATGGCTCAGCAGCAGTTCCGGATCGTCCATGGTCGCCTCCTCCCGATCACGCATCGTCCGCCGCTCCCGCGGCGATGTCGACGGCCGGTATGCCGATCGAACGCTGTCGCCGCGCCGCCCCGGGATGCCGCGCAGCGCCGATCCGGTCCATCGCGGGGCAGCGGGTGCTCGGAAAACCGTCGTGCAAGACTCCGACAGTTGGTTCGCCGCCTTCGCGAACTTGACCTGCATGATGACGCCACCGTCACGACCGGGCCGAGCGCGCGGGGCCACCGGTGCCGCGCCCTCACGCGCTGCGCGCCACCGATGGAGTTTGCGATGGCGGAAGAGGTGATCCCGGTTGCGGCGGCGGTGGTCGTCCCGGTCGCTGGCACCGAGCCGGTGCTCGTCTGCCGCTGCGGAGCGCCGATGACCGGCCCGCCGCGCGGCGGCCAGAACTGGAACTGCGACAAAGGCCACCGCTTCCGCGTGACGGCCGCGCAGAGCCCCATCGGCGCCGTCGCGCTCCGCGGCGATCGCGCCTCGGGCGTCGAGGTCGACCGCAACTATCTTTGGCGCATCGTCGCCGGAGTGTCGCCGACCAAGCCGACGCCGAGGTAAGTGGGACGACGCAGCGCCCGCTGATTCGCCACACGAGTCGGCGGCTGGCGCCGCCACCCCCCTTTCCTGAACCCGCCCGCCCCATCGGCGGCGTCTTCTTCGCATGCCTCCTCCTCCTGACCCGCTTCCAGTCACCGAGATCGTCGCGCAGCAGCGCTTCCTGCGAAGCGTCGCGAGGCAGCTGGTCCGTGATGCGGCGACGGCGGACGACGTGGTGCAGGAGAGCTACCTGCGGGCGATCGAGGAGCCGCACGCGCGGCCGCGCAGTGTGCGCGCGTGGCTCGGGCGCGTCGTCGCCAACCTCGCGCACGATCGTCGGCGCGGTGAACATCGACGCGAGCGGCGCGAGCAGGAGGTGGCGTCGGCCGCCGGCTTCGCGAGCCCCGCCGACCACTCTCCTGCCGCGATCGCCGCGCGCGTCGAGATGCACCGGCGCCTCGCCGACCGCGTGCTGGCACTGACGCCGGCGTATCGCGACGTCGTGCTGCTCCACCACTTCGAGGGGCTGACCGTCGCGCAGGCAGCGCAGCGCTTGGGGCTTCCGCTCGAGACGGCGCGCACACGATTGCGGCGCGCGCTGGAGCAACTGCGCACGCAGCTCGAAGCGGAGATGGGCGGCCGCGGCGAACTGCTGGCCGCGCTGCTGCCGCTGGCGACCTTCGTCGTGCCGACGCCGCTGCCGCTCGCACCACTGCCTGACACCGCGCCCACTTCGGCGTCCGCCTCCGGCACCACTTCCGCTTCTGCTTCCACTGCCGCCACTGTCGCCGCGGCGGGCGGCGCGCTGATCGGAGTTCCACTCGCGATGTCGACCACTTCGAAGCTCGCTCTTGCCGCCGTCGCCACCGTCGTCGCCGGCAGCGTCTGGCTCTTCGCCGGCGGCGGGCTTGGCGATCGTGCACCGCGGGTCGAAGCGCCCGACCACGATCGTGTCCTCACGGCCGAGCCCGCATTCGCCGACGCCCCGGCCGCCGCAACTCCCATCCACGCCGAGCGGGCGCTCGCCAACGCCCCGGATGCTCCGTTCAACGCACCGCATCCGCTGCCGGGCCGAGCGGCACTGCGCGTCAAGTCGGTCTGGCTCGACGGCCGCGTCGCACCGCACGTGCGCCTTCGCATCGAACCGCACGACACCGGCGCGACGAGCGACGACCTCGATGCGTTGCGACGCGACGCAACGAACGACGCCGGCGAGCTCTTCCTCGACGACCTCGAACCGGGCGACGTCCTCGTGGCGGCCGCAGGATTCGCCGCTCGAGCCGACGAGACCGCGTTGGGCGACGCCGCTGAATCGGGAGTCCTGCCGGTCACGCTGGTGGCCGATGCGATCGCCGAGGCGACGCTGACCCTGCCGGTGGGAGCATCGGTGCGCGGCATCATCGTCGATGGCGGCCATCGTCCGATCGCCGGCGCGCAGATCTGGGTCAGCGATCGGCCGCAAACCTGGTGTCCTGGTGATTTCGTGGCAACGAGCGATGAGCGGGGCGAGTTCGAAGTGGCCGCCGTCGGCCCCTCGCACTACGCCGCGGCGCGCGCGAACGGGTTTGGCTGGTCGGAAGTGGTGACGGTCGACTGCAACCGATCAGGCCGCAGCGAACCGGTCGAGCTGCAGCTCGATCGGCCGGGGGCGACGATCCGCGGCCGCATCCAGCGTGTCGATGGTGCTCCGATTGCGGGTGCGATGGTGCTGGCAGTCGACGACTCGCGCGGTTCGCGGATCACGAGCGATGGACGCATCCTCGGCAATCCGCCGCCGTCCATCGCGCGCAGCGCCGCCGACGGCACCTTCACCTTGTCCGCGGTTCCGTTCGGGACGATCGACCTGCTGATCGACGAGCCGCGCTTCGCGATGCAATCGACCGAGCTCGAGGTCGCCGCCGCCGAGATCGTGCGCGACTTCACGCTCGAAGCGGGCGGCACGCTCGACGTGCAGGCGGTCGATGGTCGCGGCGTCGGCATCGAAGGTGCGACCGTTCAGTTGCAGTTGCTGGTCGGCCCGTTCCAGGTGCGCCGCGTGCTGCGAACGGCGACAACGCCGGCAAGCGGCCGCGTGAGCTTCGACCACATTCCGACGACTCCCGGTCTCCTGTCGGCGCGCGTTGCGGGCCGGACCGCGGCGAAGCGACTCCTGCAGCTCGATGGCAGCGCGCGCAACGAGCAGCTCGTGCTACAGCCGTCGCTGACGCTGCGGGGTCGCGTCGTCGACGACGCCGGCGTCGGCTGCGCGGGCATCCGCGTCGAGCTGGTGCCCAGCGACCTCAACGCGGCGACGACGCCGTTGCCGCTGACGACGGACGCGGAAGGCCGCTTCGCCCAGGACGACTGCGGCGACTTGCCGTACGAAGCCTCCTTCTTCCACAACGATGGCTTGTCGGCGCTCTTCGCGGCACGTCGCGGCGTCGTCTTGCGCCCTGGCGGCGACGAGCAGGTCGTGGTGATCGGCGCGGATCAGCGTGCAGCAGCGTCGATCCGCGGCCGCATCGTCGCCGCCGACAGCCAGCCACTTGCGACACCGAGCCTCCAGTTCGCCGAGGAGGGCGGCCACAGCGTGCTGGCGGTGCCGGTCATGGCCGACGGCCGCTTCGAACTCGGACCGCTGCCGGCGGGGAATTACTGGCTGATCGCCAACGCGGACGGGCTCGCGAGTCGATCAGCCACCGTGTCCGCGCTGCAACCGGGCGAGGTGCGCGACCTCGGCGATCTCGCGCTTGAACGAGCTGCGACGCTGATCGTCCGCGCGCGGCGCGATGACGGCGTGCGAACGAAACCGGCCGACCTCGAGCTGCGCAGCGGCGGCCAAGCCAGCAGCGCGTTCACCGTCGACGGCGACACGCTGCGCCGCGAAGAAGTGGCGCCCGGTGACTACACCATCGAAGTGGTGGGCGACGGCCTCGCGTGGCAGCGCGTGCCAGTCCATTGCGAGGCGGGGCGCGCCACCGAGGTCGCGCTCGACCTCGAGACGGGAGTGAAGGTGAAGCTGGCGCTGTTGCGCGCGGACGGTGCTGGGTTGGGCGCCACGCTGCGGCTCGTCGCCACCGACAGCGCCGGTGAATCGCTCGACGAAGAGTTGCGCCCGCTGCCAGCCGACCCGGCCATCACGATCGAACGCTGCCTCGCGCCCGGCGAGTGGACGCTCGAAGTGACCGCCGCCGATGGCGCTCGCGCCGAAGCGACGGTGACGCTGGCACGGGGCGCACCGCGCGAAGTCCTCCTCGAACTCGCCACGCCGCGCGATCGGTGATCGGCACGTCGCGCGCCAGCGACGCGCGACCGGGAGGTCCCCCGCGCCGCGATCACTCCGAGAGACTGAAGTCGAAGCGCTGCGGGCCGCCGCCGTCGATGCGGCTGATCTCGGCCGTGAGCTGGTCGTCGACGCGTTCGTAGCTGATCCGCTGCGGGAAGTCGTGGAACGGGTTTTCGAAGACCGCGCGCGACTCGTCGAGCTCGACCAGCGTGAACTCGGTCGGCGGCTTGCCGCCGGGCTGCGCGACGTAGACGAGGCGGCCTCCCGCCTCGACGATCCGCAGGTACTCGAAGGCGGTCATCTTCGCGCCGCTCACCGTGCGCGACGTCCCGAGCAGGGCGCCGCCCGCCGGCACGCTCCAGCGCTCTTCGATCGACGCCTTCCGGCGCTCGCCGCGCCAATTCCCGGCCAGCCACGCGAGTTCCTCCGCCTTCGCCGCGACCGGCTCGCGCGGCTCGATCTGCTCGCGCTGGCGATAGATGCAGATCCTCTCCATCGCGCCCGGCTCGACGAATTTCATGGCGACGCGCAGTCCGTCGGCGACGGGCGTGAAGATGTAGCTCATTTCCGTGACCACGCGCTTCCCGTTCTCGGGGGCATCGATCCGCACCGAGGCGTGCAAGGCCCCGTCGCGCCAGCGACCGATGAGCGTGGTCGTGCGGTCGTTCACGGTCTCGGTGCGCTCGCCGCCGTCGATGGCGAAACGCCGCGGCGCGACGTCCGTCGAGAGCGGGCGCTCCAGCACGATCGCCTTCTCCTCGACGCGGAAGGTGAAGACCGAGCCGTAGTTGGGCGAGCGCTCCGCGACCGGGCGGTCGGGCGTCATGTCGCCGGAGTAGAGCCACGTGCCAACCAGTGCCTCGTAGCCCTTCGCGTCGGCGGCGGGCGACGCCGCTTGCGTCGCAGCCTTCGTCGCGGATTGCGGCGCAGCGTGTGGCACGAGGAGGAGCGCAGCGCCAAGCAAAGCGCCACCGAACGGCGAAATGGACGGCATCGAGCGGCTCCCTTGGGGCGATGGGACAAGGGTAGCCCAGCCGCTCGATGCCAAAAGGGCGGGGCGCGACAGGCGTCGGTGGACGGCCCGGCGAGCCGGGTTCAGCGCTTGTAGCCGAGCGTCTTCGCCGGACGTGGCCTGCCGTCGGCGAACCTCTTTTTCACCGGTGCCGGTCGGCCGTCGCTCGCCAGCAGGCCGAGCAGATCGGAGACGGTGACGATGCCGCAGACCGTGGCACCTTCGGTCACCAGGACCGAGCCGATCGAGCGCGCGCGCATCTTGGTGGCCGCCTCACGCACCGTGGTGCCGGGCGACACCGTCACGACTTCGCGCGCCATCAGCTCGGAGACGAACTTGCCGCGACGCAGGGCCACCCCGCGCGAACCGCCGAGATCGCGCTCGGTCAGGACGCCCACGACGCGGTCGCCATCCTGCACGGCAAGGTGGTGGATCCCCTTCGAGCGCATCAGAGTGAAGGCGCTCTCGGCGTCGACGCTGCTTCGCACTTTGAAGACATTGCGGGTCATCAGATCGGACATGTGCATCGGCTTCTCCTCGTGACGGTGGGATGAGAGGAGCCTTGGCAAACGCGAGGCCGCGGGCAAACGAGCCCGGCTCGGACGGTCGCGATGCAGCGGCGACGATCGCGACGCGAGTGGATGGGTCGTGCTTCTCACTCCACGGGAAGAGGCGCGCGCATCGCCTGGAACAAGCGGTGCCGCGAGGCGCTGGCGTCGCCGGCCTGGAGTTGCCCGGCGGCGGGACGCCTCGTCAGCTTCGCTTCGCGTCGAGCGCGAGCGCCTGCTTCAAGAACGGGGCGAGCTGCTTCTCCTTCACGTCAGCCGGCTTGCGCACCTTCACGTGGCGGAGGAACTTCCCCTTCCCCTGCAGGACCTTCGACGGATCGTCGAGCAACGCGCCCTGGAAGAAGCCGAAGTCGACGTGCTCGGCAAGCGCGTGGGTGTAGCAGACGACGCCGCGACCGACGAAGCAGAGGCTCCCCCACTTCACCTGCTCGACGAGCTTCGGCGCGTGCTCGTGGACGAACGCACGCAGCCGCTTCGTCACCGCGCGCAGCGACGACGGAAGCTCGGCGAGCAGCGACTCGGCGTCCTTGGCTTTCGACATCTTCGGGGACATGCGGGGCTCCGGGGAGCGTGCGAAGCGGGGTGAGATGGGGAATCCGGCGCGCGCCGCGGCGCATCAGGCGCCCGCGACGCCGCCGGCCCTCACATTCACTTCGTGACGACGTGTCCTTCGATCCAGGTCATCACGCGGTTGTCGAGCGTGCCCGGCTGGTTGCGCAGGATCCCCGCCGAGAGGCGCAACGCATCCTTCGGCCCGATCCAGCTCACCGCGATGCTCTCGAGGCCGCGATCGCCAATCTCGAGCTCCGGCTGCAGCCCCGGGAAGCTCGTCGAATCGACGGCGACGTCGACGCTGCCGAGCGGGGGCAGCTCGATGCCGTTCAAGCCGGTGTGGACGCTCAAGACCTCGGCGAGACCGTCCGGACCCATCGCCCAGACGTCGCCGAGGAAGAGCGACTTCGTGAGACTGCGGTTCATGATCGTGAAGGTCGTGAACGATTGGTCGCGGTTGCCATAGAGGACGACGTACTCGGCGCGGACCTGCGCGTACCAGGGCGGCGAGTCGCCCCCGATGGCGGGCGCGCTGCTCGCGGCGGCGTGAGCCGAGCCCGAGGAGTGGTTGACGAGAAGGAAGGCGCCGACGATTGGCGCAAGGACCAACGCGACGACGAGGGCGATCGGCTTGTGCATGGTTCACTCCAGCGGAGAACGGGGTTCAGAGCGCCTAACAGCGAGCAACGAGCGATGATCCACGCAACGGGAGTGATCGTCCAGCGATTGCTGTCTGCGTCACTCGAGCAGCGTGCGCACCTCGCCGACCGGGCCACTCGTGAGGTAGACGGGCTTCCAGAGGCCGCCAGCACCGGCGTGGTCGACGACGCGCAGCGTGAGCGTGTGGTTGCCGGGAGCGAGCGCGCCAAGCTCGGCCTGCTGCGCTTGCAGCCAGATCGTCGTGTTCGTTGCGGGATCGCCAAAGCGCCCCACTTCACGACCATCGAGCCAGACGATCGCGCTGTCGTCGATCCCCTCGAAGACGGCGCGCGCCGGCTGGCCAGCCCACGCTGCGCCGAGCTCGAAGTCGACGCGGTACCACGCGATGCCGGTGTAATGCTTCACGTCGTCGCCGTGGTTCTCCCAGTGCGAGCCGGCCTGCATGTCGCGCCACTTCGCGACATCGAAGCTCGGCTGTGCGTAGCCGGCGGCAAGCCCCTGATCGTCAGGGTCCATGGTGAAACGCCAGGTCGGCAGGTCGAGCCGCTGCTCGGCGAAGAGGCCACGCAGCGCGGCGATCGTCGCGGGGGCGAGCTCGCGCTTGGGCGCCGGACCGTCGGCGAGGTGGCGAGCGAAGGCGCTGCGGACGTAGCGGCCGGCGTCGCTGGTCGTGTCGAGGCAGCTCGCCAGCAGCCGGCCCTTGCCGACGCGCGTGTCGAAGGCGAAGAGGTGAGCTCGCACCTCGGCGATGTCGTGCGTCTCCCAGAAGGCGAGGATCGGATCGACCTGGCCGCGCAGCACCGTCCACGGCATCACCCGCTCGCCGTCGAGGTCGAACGGCTGCAGCTCGCGCAGCATGTCGGCGGGGACGGTGGCGTGGACCGGATGCGGTGGCGTGAACGGCGCGCCGCGCAGCCACCACATGCCGTCGCTCTTCAGCGTGTGCTTGGCGCCGGCGACCTTGAGCAGCACGCGGCCTCCTTGTTCGAGGAAGTCGAGGGTGGCGGCGTCGAGATGGTCGACTTCGCGGACGGAAGGCGGGAGGGTGGAGGGGAAGGGCGGGAGCTGCCAGAGGCGCCAGGAGTTCTGGTCGTTCACTGACCTGTAACGCCGACCGAACATCGCCTTGAATTCGTCTGACACACGATGAGACAGCGATGCCTCGACGACCCAGACGCGGGGTGTCGTGCTGGTCGACGGTGCAATGCCGAGCGTGACCGGAGGCGCGGCCGTCGGCGGGTCGTACTCGATCACTCCCTTGGCCCAGTTCGCCGACTCCATGCGTCCTCCGTCCAGTCGTGCGGAGACTCGCAGATCCCACCGGTTCCACTTGTGCGCGTCCCGTTGCGGGAGGTCGGGCTGGAACGCGGGCCGAAAGATGGTCGCAACCACCGGCAGTTCGATCCGGTCGACGAACCCCCGCCGCTCCCCGTGAGTGCGCAACGACAGCATGGTGTCGCCGTGCCAACTCCATGCGTCACCGACACCGGAGTTCTTCGACAACGGCCACTTCGGCCGCCCCAGGTCATCCCACAGCCCCATCCGCGCCTTCGCGAAGTCGCGCGCCACCGACACCACGTAGCCCGCATCGGGCAGCGTCGCGCGCAGCGTCTCGATCTGGTACTTGCGTGCCTCGAGGGCCGTCTCGAGCGATGTCGGCAGCAGCGACGCGACCGTCTCGGCACCGCACTCCTCCGTCAGCCACTCTTCGAAGTTGGCCTGCGCTTCGTAGCAGTCGGGGCGCCACCATTTCTTCCCGGTCGCCTGCTCCTCGGCGCCCCATCGCGCATCCCACGCCGCGCGATCGGCCCACGTGTCTCCCGCCATGCATTCGCCGAGCAGCAGCGGCTTCTTCCCTTTCTCGATCTGGTGTTGCGCGAAGTCGGCGAGGCGCTGCGGCCACCAGCGGTGGTTGCCATACGGGTGCTCGTCCCAGAAGTCGGTGATGCGCTGCCAGCCGATCCAGCTCGAATCGTCGACCACCAGCGTGTCGGGCACCGCCGCCTTGCATGCCTCGAAGAGCTCCTTCACGACCGCGAGCTCGGCGCTCTGGCCGGTCTCGCAAGTGATGGAGCGGAACGCGACGCACGCGTGGCGGCCGTCGTGCGCGAAGAACTCCTCGTACTCGCGCCGCAGCTCCGCACGATGCGCCTCGTCCATCTGCGGGTGCCAGGTCGGGTACTCCTGCCAGACCAGGATCCCCATCTCGTCGCACAGCTCGTAGACGCAGCTCGGCGGCACCCAGAGGCAGCACTTGAGCGTGTTGAAGCCCATCGCGCGGAGCGCTTCGAGCTGCTCGCGCCAGTACGCGCGTTCGGTCGGCGGCGCGAGGTGTGGCGGCGAGTAGCCCCAGTGCAGCAGCCCGCGCACCTGCAGCGGCGCACCGTTCCAGAGGATCGTCGTGCCGTCGACGGCGAGCGACCGGAAGCCCACGTTGCGCTCCGCCTGGTCGAGCACCGTGCCCTTCGCATCGAGCAGCTGCGCGCGCAGCCGATAGAGCGTCGCGAGCCCCGGCCTCCACGGTCCCACCCTGGCGAGCGGCAGCCGAATCTCGACGCTGCCGTCGGGCGCGACGAGACCGCTGCCGGAGCGGAGCCGCTCGCGCGAGCCGCCCTCGCTGACGATCACGACCTCTTTCGCCAACGGCTTCTGGTCGTCGAACAGCTCGACCGCAATCGACGCCGGTGCCCGCTCGCCCTCCGTCGCGCGCCCCGCACGCCACGGCACGCGCACGGTCAGCTCACCACCGCCGCTCGTCGGGTCGTACTTGCCGAAGCTCCACAGTTCCGCGCGATCGATGGTCGGCCCGCGATCGACACACATCGTCACGTCCTGCCAGATCCCGCCGAAGTGCGGCTGGATGATCGGCAGGAAGCCTTGCGTGTTGTGGCCGACCTTCTCGTCGAGCTCGACCTCCAGCACGTCGCTGCCGTCGAAGCGCAGCGCAGGCGAACCATCCGCCGCGCGCGCCGCCGTGAGCTCGAAGGCAAAGGGTGTCCAGCCGCCGAGGTGTCGCCCGACTTCGACGCCGTTGACGAGCACGCGCGCCGCCGTCGCCGCCGCCGCGAACTCGACCCGCACCCGCGCGCCCCGCTGCTCTTCCGTCAACGGCAACGTCCGGCGCAACCACGCGACGCCATCGAAGTCGACGCCGAGCGCGGTCTCGAAGGCGCTCGGCACTGTCACGGTCTGGTCGTAGCGAGGCGGTGGTGCGCTCCTGGTGCCGGCGGTTGCAGTGGCGGCCGCAGCCGGCTCGGGCGCGATCTCCCATGGGCCGTTCAGCGGGATCCGCTGCTGCGCGAAAGCTGCGACCGCGACGAGGAGTGCGACGGTGGTACTCATGGCGAAGGGACTACCGCGCGCGACGACGCCGATCCAGCGACTCCTTGCGCTTCGCGGCTGGCGCGGTCTGCTGAGTCGTGACGTCACACCGGAGAATCGCATGCGACTCGCTTCACCACCCACGAATCGCCTGCTGGCCACCATGGCGGCGTTGCTGCCCTGGGCGGCTCCGCAGTCGGACATGGCGACGAAGCTGCGCGACCCGCGATTGCTCCTGCTGCACGCGGCCGAGTTCGATCCGCGAGTCGAAGTGCCGACACTGCCCGAGGCGCTGACCTGGAGCCGCGAGGAGCAGCGGGCGGCGGCCGTCGACTCCGCCAACGGTCTCTACTCCGACTACTTCGTGGTGCAGTTCATCGACCGCGTCACGCCGGCCGATCGCGCGACGCTCGCGGAGCTCGGGGTCGAGGCGATCGCCTACGTCCCGAACAACGCCTACCTCGTGCGCACGCCAGCCGCGGCGCTGCCGGCATTCGCGAGTTGGCCACGAGTGCGCGCGCTCGTGCCGTTTCAGCCGGCCTACCGCATCGACCTCGATCTGCTGGCCGGTGCCGCATCGGCCGGCGACGCACCGCTCGAGGTGTTGATCGAGCTCTTCCGCGGCTGCGACTCGGCGACCGCGACGCGCGAGCTGGTCGAGCTGGGGGTCGAGCTCGACGAGCCCGACGCCGGGTTTCGCACGCGCCTGCTGGCGCGACTGCCGGCCAACCGCTTGACGGCGCTGGCGCATGTGCGCGACGTGCAGTGGATCGCGCCGCTCTCGCAACTGGTGCGGCGCGGCGCGGTGCCGCTCGCATCCACCGCAGCGGGCATGGCGGCTCCGCTCGCCCCGCTCCCCAACGACACGACGACCTGGGTGATCCAGAGCGATGTCAGCGGCAGCACGCCCGTGTGGGCGAATGGCGTGCTGGGCGATGGCGTGATCATCGGACACATCGATGGCGCGCTCGATCTCGCGGCCTGCTGGTTCAACGATCCCGCGGTCAGCGCGCCCGATCCGACGCACCGAAAGGTCGTCTCGCACCACGGCAGCTACACGAACTCCGACAGCCACGGCACCCACACCGCGGGCAGCGCGGCCGGCGACCAGGAGCCGATCAACGGCGTGCTCGGCGGAAACGGGACGGCGTACCACGCGCGCCTCGCCCACACCAACGACAGCCTCGTCAACAGCAGCAACTTCAAGTCGAAGCTCGAAGAGCTCTACAGCGACGGCGCGACCATCTTCACCAACTCGTGGGGCGACGACTTCACGACCGCCTACAACGCGTGGTGCGTCGACATCGACGCGATGATGTGGGAACACCAGGAGACGCTGATCTGCTTCGCGGTCAGCAACGGCTCGTTGCTGAAGAACCCGGAGAACGCCAAAAACGTGCTGGCGGTCGGCGCCACCGAGCAGTCCCCCAACGAGGGACGCCACTGCACCGCGGGCGCGGGCCCGACGGCCGATGGTCGACGCAAGCCGGAACTCTTCGCGCCCGGCTGCAACATCCAATCGGTGAATGACGGTCGCAGCTGCTCGACCACCTCGATGAGCGGGACGAGCATGGCGTGCCCCGCGATCGCGGGCGCCGCCGCGTTGACCAAGAGCTACTTCGAGGCGGGTTACTGGCCGAGCGGCGCAGCGAACGCGGTCGACGCCTTCGCACCGTCCGGCTCGCTGCTGAAGGCGGTGCTGATCAACTCCGGTCGCGACATGGCGGGCGAATCGGGCTACCCGACGAACATCGAAGGCTGGGGACGCCTGCTGCTCGACCACTCGCTCTACTTCGCAGGCGACGCGCGCAAGCTGTGGGTCACCGATCCAGGCAGCGCCGGCGCGTTCTCGAGTTCCGGCGACGAGCGCACCGAGTGGATCAACGTCTACGCCAACACCTCGGAGCTGAACCTCTGCCTCGTCTTCCCTGACGCCCCCGGCACGCTGAACTCGAGCAGCCCGGTGGTGAACGACCTCGACCTCGAAGTCGTGACGCCCAACGGCACGCTCTATCGCGGCAACGTCTTCAGCGGCGGCTTCTCCACCACCGGCGGCAGCACCGATCCGCTGAACAACGTCGAGCGCGTGCGCCTGCAAACGCCGCCGCTTGGCTGGTACGCCGTCACCGTGCGCGCCAACAACATCGCGTCGAGCTCGGCGCAGTCGTACGCGATGGTCGCGAGCGGCAACCTCGATCCGCCGGCGATCGGCGGCTTCACGACCTATGGCAGCGGCACCGCCGGCACCGGCGGCCTGGTGCCGACCGCGACGCTGAGCGGCTCGCCGAACCTCGACGACGACGTGACGCTGACGATCGGGAACGGCCGCGGCGGCGCGGCCGCGCTGCTGATCCTCGGCTTCGCGCGCGCCAGCACGCCCTTCGTCGGCGGGCAACTGCTGGTGGCGACGCCGTGGGTCATCGTTCCGCTGGTGCTGGACGGAACGCCCGGCGCGAGCGGCGATGGTGACGTCGTGGTGACCGACACGCTGCCAGCCGATCCGGCACTGGTCGGCGTGATCGTCGACTTCCAGGCCGTGATCGCCGACCCTGCCGCGCTGCAGAAGCTCGCGCTCAGCAACGGCGCCGAGATGACCATTGGCAGCTGACGACCATGGAAAAAGACCGAGCTGGCCGCGCGGCACTCGGCGGCCAGCTCAGTCCCCGCAAGCAGACTCGAGACGGCGGTGTGGCGCGCCCCGTCTCGATCGCGATGTTCGCGGTTGCGTCGTCCGTCGCAGCGGCGACACGCTCGCGCCGGTTTGCCCGCCGTGATGTCCGAGTACCACGCCTTCAGCTGCACCAAGCAACCAAAGTCACGCGGCCGCCAGTACGGCTCACCACGAAGAGCCACCCCGCGCGAGCGTGTCGTCATTGCGACGCGGATGACACGCCCTCGCAACGAAAGCGTACGGGGGCTCGCCACATCGGTAACCAATGGTCGCGGCGACGCGACGCGCGCTCCGGGAGCGATCGCTACCGCTCGCGCTCGCGCGCGTCGGCTGTCAGCAGTGCGGACGAAACCGTGGCACGAATCGATGGAACCTGTGCAGCGGTTCCTTCGTCGCGCGACGGAGCATGAAGCGCAAGTGACAGTCGCTGCGGTCAGGCCGTCGCGAGCGGCGCCGCTTCCGCCGGATCGACGCGCTGGAACAGGATCTCGCCTTTCGCGATCGCCGTTCCTGCGCGCAGCGAGTGCGGTCCATCCAGACGCGCAAGCTCCGCGAGCGGCACGCCCGCGCTCGGCGCGCACGACCACTCTCTCAGCACTTGCGCCGCCTTGCCGGGCATCGCGGGCGACAGCAGCAAGACCGCGACGCGCAGCGCTTCGGCGCAGTTGGCGAGGATCACCGCAAGCTCCGCGCGCTTGGCCGGATCGGTGGGCGCGAGCTTGGCGACCTTGAAGGGCTGCGTGACGTTGATGTAGCCATCGACCGCTTTCACCAGCTCGCCGGCCGGTGCCAGCGCGCCCGGAAGGTCGAGCGCCGCATGCGCGGTGGTCGCCTTCGCGACGGCCGCCGCGACGATCTGCGGCCAGTCGTAACCCGCCACGGCGGGCCCCTGCTTCGCCGCAGCGGACGCGTCGATCGGCAGCTTGCCGTCGAAGTACTTGCTGATCATGTTGCCGACGCGACTGGTGCAGTTGCCGATGCCGTTGGCGAGGTCGGCGTTGAAGACCTCGACGAACTTGGCGTGGACGAAGTCGGCGTCGTTGGCGCCAAGCGGCCCCTGCGTCAGCAGGTACCAGCGCAGCGCGTCGAGCGAGTAGCGACTGGCGTAGGCCGCGAGCTGCTCGATGGCGATGAAGTTGCCAAGCGACTTGCTCATCTTCTGGCCTTCGGAGAGCCACCAGCCGTGGCTCCAGATCGAGCCGGGCAGCGGCTCGCCGATGCTGAGCAGCAGCGCCGGCCAGATCACCGCGTGGAACCAGAGGATGTCCTTGCCGAGCAGTTGCACGGCCGGCGGCCACAAGTGGCGGCGCTGCGGCGTGTCGACCGCGGTGAGGTAGTTGAACAGCGCGTCGATCCAGACGTAGACGCGGCTCTTCGGGTCGCCCGGCATGCGAACGCCCCACTGTGTCGCCGGGTCATCGCCGACCGGACGGCTGATCGGCACGTCGTTCAGGCCGAGCTTGATGCGGCCCAAGACTTCGGCGCGGCGTGCGTCGGGCTGCACGAAGCGCGGGTTGGCTTCGAGGTGCTGCTGCAGCGGCTGCGCGAACTTCGAGAGACGGAAGAACCAGCACGGCTCGGTCCGCTTCTCGAGCGGCTTGCCGTTCACCGCGCTCTTGAAGGCGTGCTCCTTCGCCGCGGTCTCGGTGACGTATTCCTCCTGGCCGACGTCGTACCAGCCGGTGTACTCGCCGCGGTAGACGTCGCCGCGCTCGATCATCTTCTCGATGTAGCGCGGCACCTTCTCCTTGTGGCGCGCCTCGGTCGTGCGGATGAAGTCGTCGTTGGCGATGCCCATCGCCGCGAACGCCTTCTCGAACTCGATCGCGTTCTTGTCGGCCCACGCCTGCGGCGTCGTCTGATGCGCCTGCGCCGAGGTCACGACCTTGTCGGCGTGCTCGTCGGTGCCGGTCAGGAAGAAGACGGAGGCGGGCACGCCGTCGCGGGATGGGGCCGTCGGGGTCGCGACCCCGCGCACGAGCCGCTCGAAGCGCGCGAAGGCGTCGGCGACCAGCGTCGTGAAGCAGTGGCCGATGTGGGGCCGATCGTTGACGTAGTAGATCGGCGTGGTGACGTACCAGGAGTCGCGCGCTGGATTCATGGCGCGGGACTATACGGGCACGTGCGTGCTGCGGAGCAGCGCGACGCGATCACTGCGCGACGATGCGTTCGACCCGGCCGTGCACGGAGAGGAGCGTCGCAGCGATCGGTTCGTCGCCGTCCACTTCGCAGCGGATGTCGTTCGTCGCCACGATCGTCAACATCGGCGGAGCGGCGGGCGCCAGAGCGCCGGTGATCGTGACGTCGCCATGGAAATAGAAGAGGCTGCGGTCGATGTCGTAGCGGTCGCTGGTGACGCGGCGGGAAGGCGTGGTCGGGTCGGAAGTGGGCAGGGTCCACAGCTCGAGCGTCAGTTCATTCCCCGCGAGGAGGACGAACGCATCGAAGCCGGGCGGGGTGACGACGTTGGCACGCGCCTCCAGCGCCGCGAAGTCGGGCGACGACGCCAGCGTCGCGCTCACGACCGGGCGGTCCGACGCAGCGCGACCGGGCTCGCGACACGGTGACTGGCACGCGCTCGCGACGCCCGCCACGACCAGCAGCAGTGCGGCTCGCGGACCGAAAGGCGGGCGATGCATGGCGACCTCCGCGCGCGGCGGAGGGAACGATCGCCGCCTCGTCGCGCGAAGCTCCTATCGGATCGCGGCGGCGAAGCGAGCGGTCCCGAGCCAGGCTCCGGACGCGGAACTCTTTTCGCCCGGCGACGTAAGAGCTTCCGCGTTCAGGCGAGCCAGCTGTGCGGGCGGCTGACCCAGCGCGTCACGCGCAGGACCCAACCGTCCCACGACCAGCGCCGCTTCGCACTGACCTTCGCTTCGAGCCGCAGCGCACTGTCGATTCGCTCTGCATGGGCGTCCATGGTGGACTCCTTTCGCGGCGTACGATCGCCACGGCCAGCTCAGTCGTGTCGTGGCGCGGGATGAAGCTTTCGTGAATTCGGCTGGATTGGGCGCAGAGGTACAGTGCGCGCCCCGATTTTTTTCCGGTGCGCCGCCCCGCGCGCCCATGGACGAGGACTCGTCATGCACCTGCGCCTGCCGCTCGCCGCCATCGCCCTCGCGTTCGCCCCGACGGCGCGCGCGGACGAAGGCATGTGGACCTACGACAACCCGCCGCTCGCCCAGCTGAAGGAGCGCTACGGCTTCGAGCCGAGCCGCGAGTGGATCGACCACTTGCGCCTCTCCTCGGTGCGCTTCATGTCGGGGGGCTCGGGCTCCTTCGTCTCGAAGGACGGGCTGGTGATGACCAATCACCACGTCGGCTCCGAGTCGATCGCCAAGCTCTCCAGCGCCGAACGCGACCTGCTGAAGCACGGTTTCGCCGCGGCCGACCGCGCCGGCGAGCTCGCCTGCCCCGACCTCGAGCTGAACGTCCTGGTCGCGATGGAGGACGTCACGGCGCGCATCGTCGCCGCGGCCGCGGCCGCCAAGGACTCGACGGAGGCCAACACGCTGCGCAAGGCGGCGATCGCCAAGCTGGAGAAGGAGTCGGGCGAGGCGAGCGGCAAGCGCTGCGACGTCGTGACGCTCTACCGCGGCGGCGAGTACTGGCTCTATTCCTACGACCGCTTCACCGACATCCGGCTGGTCTTCTGCCCCGAGAAGCAGGCGGCCTTCTACGGCGGCGACCCGGACAACTTCACCTTCCCGCGCTTCGACCTCGACGTCTCCTTCTTCCGGGTCTACGTCGATGGCAAGCCCTACCAGCCCAAGCACTGGCTCGAGTGGGACGCGGATGGCTGCCAGGACGGCGACCTCGTCTTCGTTTCGGGCCACCCCGGCAGCACCAGCCGCCTGCTGACCGCAACGCAGATGGAGTTCCAGCGCGCGGTCGCGATCCCGCGCACGCTCGCCTTCCTGCATGAGCTGATCGATGGGTTGAACGCGTTCGGCAAGCGCGGTGAAGAGCAGCGCCGTCGCGCCGAGGCGACCCTCTTCAGCCTGGAGAACTCCTACAAGGCGCGCTTCGGACAGTTGGGTGGCCTGAACGATCCGGCGTTGATGGGCCGCAAGCGTGCCGAGGAAACGCTCCTGCGCAGCAAGCTCGAAGGCAACGCGAAGGCGCTCGCCGACTTCAACGCCGCGACGGCCGCGATCGACGCCGCCTACACGAAACTTGCCGCCTTCACGAATCGGCAGTACTGGTCGCGCATCAACGGCGACGCGCCCGCGCAGGCGCTGACGCTGGTGCGCGCCGCGACCGAGCTCACCAAGCCCAATGGCGAGCGGCTCGCCGGCTTCACCGACGCCTCGCTGCCAGCGTTGAAGCTGCGCCTCTTCTCGAAGGCGCCGGTCTACCTCGATCTGGATGAAGCGCTGCTGGCCGCGACGTTGACTGCGGCGGCGCGCGAGCTTGGCGCCGCGGACCCGTTCATCGTCGCCGCGCTGCAAGGCAAGTCGCCCGCCGAAGCCGCGAAGGCCGCCATCACCGGCACGACGCTGGTCGACCCGGAAGCGCGCAAGAAGCTGTTCGAGGGCGGCAAGGCGGCGCTCGACGCGTCGACCGATCCGCTGATCGCGCTGGCCAAGCGCATCGACCCGATCCTGCGCGAGCTGACCAAGCGCTTCGAGGACGAGGTCAGCAGCGTCGAGGCGGCCAACGGCGAAACGCTGGCGCGCGCCCGCTTCCTCGCCTTCGGCAAGTCGCTGCCCCCGGATGCCACCTTCACGCTGCGACTGAGCTACGGCACGGTGAAGGGCTACGAGGCGGGCGGGACGCTCGTCCCGTGGAAGACGACCTTCTGGGGCCTGTTCGAGCGCCACGCCGCCTTCGACGGCAAGGTTCCCTTCGACCTCGACCCGCGCTGGCTCGACCGGCGCGACAAGCTCGACCTCTCGACGCCGTACAACTTCGTCTCCACCAACGACATCATCGGCGGCAACTCCGGCAGTCCGGTGGTCGGCCGTGACGGTCGCCTGGTCGGGATCATCTTCGACGGCAACATCGAGAGCCTGCCGGGCAACTTCATCTACGACGAGCGCGTCGCGCGGTCCGTCTCGGTCCACAGCGCCGGCATCCTGCTGGCGCTGAAGCAGGTCTACGACGCCAACGCGCTGGTCGGCGAGCTGCTCGGCAGTTCCAAGCCCGAGTCCGGAAGCTGAGCGGAGCAGCCGCGCCGCCCGCTGCGGCGCAGAAGCCTTGAACTCATGCGCGGCGGGAGCGGCTGAAGAAGCCCTCCCGCCGCGGTTCGTTTCAGCGCGCTGGCTCGAGCGCGCCGGCGCGCAACTTCCAGCCAGCGGTGCCGTTCCAGATCGACTGAACCAAGACGACGGCGAGCATCCCATGCACGTGGAGCGGCAACAGGCCGCTGACGATGGCGACGGCAAGGAGCGCGCCGAGCCCGAGGCCCGCGCGACCGAGCGTGAGTGCGCGCCCGCCCTGCACCATCGCTGCGGAGGCGAACAGCAACGCCGCGGCAAACCCGACGACGCCGAGCTTCGCGAGCGCCTGGTTGAACTCACCGCATAGCCGCAGCAGATCGACCGCGCCGGCCATCTCCTCGGCGGGCCGTCCGAGGTAGCGATCCGCGAGACCGGGCAGCACGAATCCGTTCACCAGCGCCGCGCCGAGGTAGCCGAGCGTTCCGACGACCAGCGCGATCGCGGCGAGCTTCACCGTGGTGCGGCGCAGTTCGAGTCGCTCGAGCAGCCGCCACCAGCCGCACGCCAGGAGCAGCGTCAACGCCATCAGGCCGCCATGAACGACGCGATCGCGCAGCGCCTTGCGGGCGATCTCGGCCAGCACGTCGGCGATGCCGTGCGAGCGGATCATCGGGTGGAACATCATCAGCACCACCGACAGCAGCGAAGCGCTGCATAGCAGCCCGCCCGCTGCACGATCGGCGGCGCTCGCGTTCAGGCGATCCGAATCCACCGCCGTCCCGTCGGTCATCGCGCCTGCTCCAGATCTGGACGACCTCGTCGTCGCGATCGTCGCGACGCGCGCACCCTACACGGGCCGTCCGGGAACAGGCGGCTCAACCGTTCGGGAGCCGGGCGCGCTTCTTCAGGAAGTCGACGAGTCCCTGCGGGTCGTCAGTGCCGATCAGGAGGCGGCCGCGCTCCAACGTCACCTCGACCGCCTCGCGGCCGCGGATGTTCCATGTCCATCCGCCGCCGGGCGCAGAGTGGATCCCAATGCCGTGGTGCCAGTCGGTGGCGATCGACTTCGCGCCACGCATCGATGCGTAGGGAACGCGGCGACGGAAGAGGGCGATCGGCCCGAACGCGATGCGTAACGCATCGCCATCGTCATGGACGCGCAACCAGGAGAGGGTGCCGCTGACCAGCACGAAGAAGAGGCCGCTCGCTGCCAGGATCAACGCAATGGCGCGCCCCTCCCCGCCCGCCACCACCGACCCCACCACCGCCGCGGCCACCACTTCCAGCGCCCCGATCGCCGTAAACCAGCGATGCAGAACGCCCTGTTGCGTGTGGTCGTAGCTCATCCGGCTCGCCCTTCGTTGGCCCGTTCACGAACGCGGAACGCCCGCTCCCGAGGCGCTCGTCGCGGGCGTGTTCTACAAGAACGCTGGAAGGTCGCAGGCCGCGGCGGCGCGCACGCGGCTGCGCTCACACCCCGGCGCTCACGACGCTCGCGGCGCGCCATCCGACGAGGGGCGCTGCGGCGCCGAGTTCGTGCGGGCACGGCAGCGGGCGCCGCTCGAGTCGCGCGCGGAAGCGCAGGTGGCGGCGGCGC
Organism: Planctomycetota bacterium; assembly: GCA_031409275.1. Classification (GTDB taxonomy): domain Bacteria; phylum Planctomycetota; class B15-G4; order B15-G4; family SIAN01; genus SIAN01. Next base: position 34,724 of record JANNXA010000028.1, on the reverse strand, counting down.
GTGATCTCCACCAGCGGTCGCCACACGCGTGCGACCAGGCGCTGGCGAATCAGCAGATGCCAGAGCGGGTTGCTGCGCTTGTAGAGCCATGACATCGCGAGGTACGGCAGCACCGCGCTCGCGTCGGTCGGGCGGCGTCGCCAGATCGACGCTGCCGAGAAGAGGCGTCGGTAGCACCATGCGTAGCCGTCGGCGAGCTGCTCCTCGCTCATGTGGCGCGGCCGGTAGACGACGTGCGCGGTGTCGTAGCGCGACCAGTCGCGATGGAGCAGGCGGCCTTCCGCCTCCATCTGGCGAAAGAGCGGCGTGCCGGGATAGGGCGTGAGGATGTGGAACGTGGCGCATTCGAGGCGATTGCGCTCGATCCAGTCCGCGGTGCGGGCGAAGACGTCGGGCCGGTCGTGGTCGAAGCCCAGCACGAAACTGCCGTTCACCTGGATGCCGTGGTCGTGCAGGATCGCCACGCGGCGCGCGTACTCCTCGGGTCGCGGCGTCTTCTTGCGCGCCTCGTCGAGGTTCGTGCCGTCGAGCGACTCGAAGCCGACGAAGACGCCCGTGCAACCCGCCAGCGCCATCGCGCGGACCAGCGAGGGGTCATCCGTGGCGTCGATCGAGATCGCGGCGCTCCAGATCTTCTGCAGCGGGCGCAACGCGGTGCACAGTTCCCTCAAGTAGTCGGGACGCGAGCCGAGGTTGTTGTCGACGAAGACGCCGTACGGCTGGCCGGTCGCGGCGAACTCGGCGACGACCTGCTCGACGTCGCGCATGTGGTAGGGCACGTGCAGTCCATCGGTGGCGAGGTAGCAGAAGCCGCAGCGGTTGTGGCAGCCGCGGGTCGCGATGAGGCTCGCCGTCGTGAGGAAGCTGTCGCGCGGCAGCAGGTCGCGACGCGGCGGCGGGTCGTCGCGATAGGGCTTGTCAAAACGGCCGACGTAGCGCGATTGCAGCTTCCCCGCCGCAGCGTCGCGCAGGATCGTGCCCCAGAGCTGCACCCCTTCGCCGATCGCCAGCGCGTCGGCATGCGGCGCGCACTCCTCGGGACACGACAGCACGTGCAAGCCGCCCAACACCACCTTGGCGCCACGCGCGCGGTACCAGGCGGCGAGCTCGAACGCGCGCCGCGCGAAGGTGAGATGGACCGAGATGCCCACGATCTGCGGGAAGGGGTCGCGCGGCGGGGGGCCCTGCAACAGGTTCTCGTCCCAGAGCGCGACGCTCCAGTCGGGCGGCGTCGACGCGGCGATGCTGGTCAGCGCGAGCGTCGGCGTCAGCACGTGCTTGCCGAAGCTCGCGTGCGGGTCCTTGGCATAGAACGGGTTGATCAGCAGCGCATAGCGAGCTCGCGGCATCGCGACGGTGGCGAGCGGATCGAGCAGCGGCGCGACGCGCAACTCGCGCGGCGCGACCGAGGCGTGGGACGCGGGCATGGAGGCTCCAACCGACGAAGCGTCGGTACGGACCGCAGTCCGTCGCGAGCGCCTCTCGAGAAACCGATCGACTCGGAGCGAACGCGCTTCGAGCCCGCCATGGCACGGACTCGAACTTACTTTGCGTTGCAAAGCTGAGCAAGGGCCTGCAAAGGCGCGGAGCGCGCCGACCGGGCAACCTCGACCCGGAAGCGCTTGCCGAGCGGCACCGTCCATCGCTCGGTCGCTTCACCCGCCGGCGCGACCGCGTCGAAGCGGGATGTGCTTCTGCCTTCGCGCGCGGCCGGCAAGATGCCGCGCCGTGCCATTCGCGGCGCCTCACCTACCCTCTCTCGATGCGACCCATCCCTCCATGCTCGACCTGCTGCGACAGCTCTACCACGACTACCTCAGCGCCGAGGGGATCCAGCGCCTCGTGCACGAGTACGGCACGTTCGCCATCGCGACGATCGTGTTCATTGAGACGGGCCTTCTGATCGGCTTCTTCCTGCCCGGCGATTCGTTGCTGGTGACCGCCGGGATCGTGGTGGCCTCGCTGGTGGGCAAGCCCGACGAGATCAACATCTGGTCGATGCTGGGCGTCACCTGCGTCGCGGCGGTGGTCGGCGACGCGCTCGGCTTCCTGATCGGAGCGAAGCTCGGGCCGGCACTCTTCAAGAAGAACGACTCGCTGCTCTTCAAACGCAAGCACATCGAGAAGGCGCACTCGTTCTACGAGCGCTACGGTGGCAAGACGATCGTCATCGCCCGCTTCGTCCCGATCGTGCGCACGTTCGCGCCGACCGTCGCGGGCGCCGCCGGCATGGACTACCGCCGTTTCGCGCTCTTCAACGTCGTCGGCGGCGTCGGCTGGGTGAGCTCGATGCTGCTGCTCGGCTACTACGGCGCAACCGCGATCAACTCGAAGTACGGCGCCGGCACGGTCGAGAAGTACCTGCACCCGATCATCTTCGTCGTCATCTTCCTCTCAGTCCTGCCGGCGGTCATCGAGGTGATCCGCGAGCGTCGCCGCATCGCGCGCGAGCGGGCCATCCACGCAGGCGAAGCGCCGCGCGACTGAGCGCGACTGGGCGCGACTGGCAAAGCGCTCGCTGCGTTCGACCGGCTGCGCCCACCGACACGCCGCGCCACGGATCGTCGGCCGGTCGATCACGCCGTCGACCGCTCCGGCGACGGGAAACGAATTCGCCGCGCTCAAGCGTCGCGTACTCGCGGTCGAAGCAGGGCTCGCCAGCGCGGGCCACGCGGGTCGCGCCGGCATTCCCGCGAGGAGCGAACCGTGCTGCAACTCCGTTGGATCCACTCCGCCTCCCTGGCCCTCGCACTGGCGGGCGCTGCCGGATGTGCGGCGCCGTCGAAAGGGGACAGCCTCGTCCAGGTCGACCAGCTGGTCACCGCGATCGAAGTCGTCCACACCGGCTCCGAGCTCGCGCAGGAGAAACTGCACAACGCGCTGCTCGAGCTGCACTCGCTCGTCTCGCTCGACTTCGGTGACGACGTGGTCGGCGCCTACGCCGCCGCCGCGTCGGCCGTTGACGCCTCGGGCAAGCAGCTGGCCGCATTCGACCTCGAAGTGAAGAAGATGAAGTCGCTGGCCGACCCGGTGTTCAAGCGCTGGGCCGCCGACCTCGACGCCTTCACCAACCTGGAGCTGCGGCTGCGCAGCCAGAACCGCCTGGCGAAGACGCGCCAGCGTTACGACGCGATCGTCGAGACGGTCGACCCGGCGCAAGCGGCGTTCGCCGGCGTGCACCAGCAACTCGCCGATTGCGTGCTGTTCCTGAAGCACGACCTGAACGCCGGTTCCGCGGCGGCGTTGCGCCAGGACGTCGCCACCATCTCGGCGGCGACGCAGAACCTCGACGCGCAACTGCTCGCCTGCCAGTCGGCGGCGCAGGAATACGTCGCCGCCGTCGCGCTGCCGACGCTCGCGGAGAGCGCGGCTGAGCCGGAGCCGACGCCGGCTGCGGTGCCGGCGAAGAAGGGGGCGACCAGGCCCGCCGCGAAGCCCGCGACCACGCCGAAGACCGCCACCCCACCGCGCTCGAACGGCTGATCCTCCGCGACTTTCCGCGTGCCGAGCTCCATCTGAACGGGGCCTACCTCCTCCTGGCCGCGATCGTCGCGGCGCTCGCCTTCGCGCTGTTGGCGGCGTGGGCGCGACGCCGCGAGCTCGCCGAGATGGAACGCACCGTCGCGCAGCGGCGCGATGCGCAACGCCGCGGCAGCCAGCGCGCGCAGCTGCAGCATCCGTTCGTCGACCTGTCGCGCTGTCTGGGCTGCGGCAAGTGCGTCGAGGCGTGCCCCGAAGAGGGCGTGCTGCAGATGGTCCACGGCCAGGCCGCCGTCGTGAATGGCGCGCGCTGCGTCGGCCACGCCGCGTGCGAACGCGAATGCCCCGTCGGAGCGATCACCGTGGCGCTCACCGATGCGGGCCAGCGGCGCGACATCCCGGCGTTGTCGCCAGCGCTCGAAGCGATCGGCATGCCAGGGATCTTCCTCGCGGGCGAAGTGACGGCGCACGCGCTGATCCATGTCGCCATCGCCCAGGGCACGAGCGTCGTCGCTGAGGTCGCGCGCCGACTTGCGCCCGACGCCCACACGCGCGCGCGCACCGACTCGACCACGACGCTCGACCTCGCCATCGTCGGCGCCGGACCGGCCGGCCTCGCCGCCGCACTTGAAGCGAAGCGGCTCGGCCTCACCTTCGTCGTGCTGGAGCACGAGCCGACGCTGGGCGGCACGGTCGCCAAATACCCGCGCAAGAAACTCGTCGTCACCGCGCCGATCGAGCTTCCGCTGCACGGCCGCATCGAGCGCACCGAGTTCGCCAAGGAGGAGCTGGTCCTGCTGTGGCAGCAGATCGCGGCGCAGCACGCCCTGCCCATCGAGCACGGACATGAACTGCGCGATGTGCACCGCGGCGTCGATGGCACGTTCGAGCTCGTGACGTCGCGCACCGCGGTCCGCGCACGCTTCGCCTGCCTCGCCATCGGGCGCCGCGGTCTGCCGCGTCGACTCGGCGTGCCCGGCGAAGAGCTCGACAAGGTCGCCTACGCGCTGCAGGACGCCCGCGCCTTTGAGCGTCGTCGAGTGTTGGTGGTCGGCGGCGGCGAGAGTGCCGTCGAAGCCGCGGTCGGACTGGCCGAGCAGACCGGCACGGAAGTCACCCTGTCGTACCGGCAGGACGGTTTCTTCCGCTTGCGCCCCGACAGCCAGGCGCGACTCGACGCGCAGGTGCGCGCCCACCGCGTGAAGCTGCTGCTGTCGAGCGACGTCACCGCAATCACGCCGGAACGAGTCGAGGTCGCGCTGCGCCGCGGAGAAGTGGTCGAACCGCTCGAGTTCGCGAACGACGAAGTCATCGTCCTGGCCGGCGGCACGCCGCCCTTCCCGCTGCTCGAACGCGCCGGGGTCTCGTTCGATCCGGAACTGCGCCCGCCGCCACGCGCGGTCGTCGAGCAAGGCAGCGGTGTCCTGCGTGCGCTGGCCATCGGCTTCGCGCTGGCGATCGGCGCCTTCGCCTTCGCGCTGTGGCATCGCGACTACTACGCGCTGTCGGCCACGCTGCGCCCGCTCCATCCGCAGCACGGCTGGCTGCGGCCGGGCACCGGTCTTGGGCTCGCCTTCGGCATCGCGGCGTCGGCGCTCGTCGTCATCAACCTGCTCTACGTGGTGCGGCGCGCCGCACGCGGCCGCTTCGCACTCGGATCGCTGCGGGCGTGGATGACCAGCCATGTCGCCACGGGCATCCTCGCGTTCCTGTTGGTGGCGTTGCATGCCGCGCTCGACCCGCGCGACAGCGTCGGCGGCCACGCCTTTGCGGCGATCGGGTTGCTGCTGCTGACGGGCGCGGTCGGCCGCTACCTCTACGCCTGGCTGCCGCGCGCCGCGAACGGGCGTGAACTGGCGCTGGCCGAGTCGCGCGCGAAGCTCGCCGCGATCGCCAGCGCGAACGGAAACGAGCCGCCCTTCTTCGCGCGAGCGCGGGCGAACGTGCTGGAGCTCATCGAAGCGCAGCCGTGGCGCGGCAGCTTCCTCCACCGGATCGGCGCGCTGATGGCGACCCAACGTTCGCTGCGCCGCGCGTTGCGCGTCCTGGCCGAGCAAGGGGCTCGTGATGGAGTCGCTCCGGCGGACGTGAAGCGCGCGTTGGCGCTGGCGCGGCGCGCCCATCGCGCGGCGCTGATGCTCGCGCGATTCGAAGAGCTGCGCGCCATCGTGTCGACCTGGCGCTTCTTCCACCGCTGGCTCGCCGCGCTGATGGTCCTGCTGGTGGCGATCCACGTCGGCTGCGCTCTGCTCTATGGAGGCGGCCAATGAACTCGGCGATCCCGCGTTGGCGCCAGCCGAGCCTGTGGCTCGCGGTCCTGTCGTGCGTCGCGCTCGCCGGGCTGGTGGGCGGGCGCTACGTGCGACGCGTCGCGCCCGGGCCGTTGTCCGCCGTCCACGGTCGCAACTCGGAGCTGAACGGCTCGTGGGACTGCTCGAGCTGCCACGGCGGGATCGGCGAGACGATGGCCGAAGCGTGCCTCGAGTGCCACGGCGAGGTGGCGACGCAGCTGCAGCGGCGCGATGGGTTGCATGGGCGGCTCGATCCGACGCTCGCCGACGCGTGTGCGCGCTGCCACGGCGAGCACCACGGCGACGCCTTCGTTCCAGTGAACCCGCGCAGCTTCGCGTTGGCCGGCTTCGCCGACCTCGCGCAGTTCGACCACGCGCAGGTCGGCTACGCGCTCGATGGCAAGCACGCGGAGCTGAGCTGCGCGAAGTGCCACGCCAACGCCGACGTCGGCGAGCTGCCGCCCGGCGGTTGGCGCTACCTCGGTCAGCACGTCGACTGCGCGACCTGCCACGCCGATCCGCATGCGGAACGCATGGCGCCGACCTGCGCGCAATGCCATTCGACGAACGACTGGGATCGCACGCTGCCGTTCGCGCACGACGACTACCTGCCGCTGATCGGCGGCCACGCCAAGGCGAGCTGCCGCGACTGCCACGCGGCCGATGGTGCCCACGCGTTGGAGGCGCAGACGGCGACGCGACGGGCGCCGGCGCGCAGCTGCGCCGACTGCCACGCCTCGCCGCATGCGCCGAACTTCACGGCGCAGGTCGCGCGCGAGACGGCGACGACGCCGGGACAAGGCTGCGTGATCTGCCACGCCGCCGACCACGACTCCTTTCGTGATCCGCGCGCCACCGTGAGCGTGGCGCAGCACGCGGCGACATCGCTCGAACTCGCCGCGCCGCACGCCGATCTCGAATGCGCGCGCTGCCACGCTCCCGAGGCGCCCGACTTCGCCGCTCGCTACCCCGGCCGCGCCGCGCGAGATTGCGCCGCCTGCCATGCCGATCCGCACGGCGGCCAGTTCGCCGACAGCAAGCTCGCGCCGCTCGGCTGCGTGAGCTGCCACGACTTCCGCTTCTTCGCACCGCACACCTTCACGGTCGGCCGTCACGCGCGCACGCCGCTGCCGTTGACGGGCGCCCATCGCGACGCCGACTGCGCGCGCTGCCATCAACCGAGCGGCGACCTCGGCGAGGTGCCGCTCGCCGCGCGCAACGCCTCCACGGTGCCGCGTCGCTTCCATGGCACGCAGACGCGCTGCGACCAGTGCCACCACGACCCGCACGACGGCGTGTTCGAGACGCGAGGAGGTCGCCAGGCGACGAATGCCGCCGGCAGCTGCGCTCGCTGCCACGGAACGACCGCGTTCGATCAGCTCGTGGCGCCGTTCGACCATGGACGCTCGACCGGATTCACGCTGCGCGGCGCCCATCTGCAGGCGGATTGCGCGAGCTGCCATCCGGCGCTGCCCGCGCGCGAGCCGGACGGCCGCAGCTACGCGCGTGCCAGCGACCACTTCGGGCCGATCTCCGGCTGCGCGAGCTGCCACGCCGATCCGCACGACGCGGCCTTCGACGGCGATGGCGACCGGGCCGGTGGCGGCGTGACCGGTTGCACCACTTGTCATGACGAGGTGTCGTTCCGCGCCGCGTCCGATTCCTTCGACCACGCGGCTCAGACCGGATTCGCGCTCGAGGGCGCGCACGGTGCGGCGGGCTGCTCGCAATGCCACGCCCCCCTGCCGCAACGCGACGCACGCGGACGCACCAGCGCGCCTGCCGCCGGATCGGAGTGCGGCGACTGCCATGAAGATCCGCATGCCGGGCAATTCGTTCGCGACGAGGGCAACCGCTGCACTCCGTGCCATCAGCCGACGGCCGACTTTTCCGTGCTGTTCTTCCAGCACAACCTGCATTCCTCCTTCCGACTCGACGAAACCCATCGTGCCGCGAGTTGCTCGGCCTGCCATCCGGTGTTCGTGCACGAAGGTGAAGAGGTCGTGCGCTATCGGCCGGTGCCGAGCGAATGCGCGGACTGTCATGGCGCACCGCAGGATCCGCTGCGCCGACGTCGAGGGAAGAGTGGATGACCGCCGCGTGGCTCCTCGGTTCGCTGATGCCCGCCGCGCTGATCGCGCCGGCGCCGGCACAGGAGTCGGAGCCGCAAGTGCGCGTCGAGCTGCGCGTGATGGCGGCGACGCCGGGGCGCGTCATCGTCGATCGCGGGATCGCAGACGGGCTCAAGATCGGTGATCGCGTGCAGTTCCGGCCGCGCAAGGGCGCCCCGTTGGATGGCGTCATCGCCGAAGTCCGCGAGCGCGTGGCGACTGCCGAGCTCGACGATCGCTCGGCGGTGATCGAGCTCGGCACGCGCGGCGACGCACAGCTGCCCGCCTCGCGCCTGCCGAAGCCGCCACCGATGCCGCCGCCCGCCACGCCGCGCGAAGTCGAGCCCCCCGTCCCGCCGTCCGCGCGGACCGCGCCGAAGAGCGGCCCGAAGACGGCGCCCGCGGCGGACGCGAAGGAGAGCGCCAAGCCGGCCTGGTCGAATCGCGACGAAGGCTTCGACGCGACGCAGCCGCTGCTGTCGCGCGTACCGCCAACGCGCCCCGAGCAGCGCGAGCCGCGCTGGTCGACTCGGATGTGGAGCAGCAGCGAGCTCGCTCGTTCGAGCGACGGCGGCTGGTCCGACACCGTCGCCCGCGCCGGGGTCGACACGCGCGCCGAGAACCTGTTCGGCGACGGCGGAACGCTGCGCGCCGACCTCGAGTTCAACTACAAGACCGAACTCGACGACGGCCACTCGCTCGACCTGCTGCCGCGACGACTCTCGTACGCCAACGGCGGCACGCGCTTCGAGCCGCAACGCTTCGAGTTCGGCCGCTTCCTCCAGCACGCAGTGCCCGAGTTCGGCTTCCTTGACGGCGTCGAATGGGGCACGCGGACGGCGGACGGCGATCGCTTCAGCGCGAGCCTCGGCTTCATGCCGCAGCTCGACGACGACTTCCGGTCGTTCCACGACGTCCAGGCCGCCGCGGCGTGGGAGTGGATCGCGGACGAGAGCGAGCGGCTCACCGCGACGGTGGCGCTGCAGCAGACGTGGCACGACGGCGAGCTCGATCGGCGCCTCGCGCTGACCAGGATGCGTTGGGTGCCCAGCAGCGGCTGGGACGCGCACGTCGCGACGTGGGTCGATTTCTACGACGGTCACGATGACGTGAAGCAGCAGAACGTCGAGTTGACGCAGGCGATCGCGGCGCTTGGCCGGCGCTTCGACGACGGCGGCGACCTGTTCCTCTCGTTCCAGCACGTCGCATTCCCCGAGCTGCAGCGCGACGGCGAGTTCCTCCCGTTGAACGCCGCGACGCTCGATCGAGCGCACCTCGACCGACTGACGCTGCGCGGTCGCACCGACCCCGACGCCGCGTTCGCGGTGCACGGCGAGCTCGCCGGCTTCCACGACCAGGACGGCAGCGGCGGCTCGGCCGAAGCCGGATTCGACGTGCCGCTGCCCGTGTTCGACGACGCGCGGCTCGACGTGACCAGTTTCGCCAGCACCGGCACCTTCACGCGGGTCAGCGGCTTCCGCGTCGGCGCGATGGGCAGCACGCTCGACCAGCGCTGGGACTGCATGTACGAGCTCGCCGATCACCGCCAGGAAGGCTTCTCGAGCCGACTCGATGACATCGTCCAGCACCGCTTCTTCGCGAGCCAGAGCTTCTTCACCAGCGGCGGGCTGCGCATCGCGGCCCGTCTCGAGCTCAAGGTGTGGGACGACGAATACGCCTGGTCGGGCGGACTCTCGCTGGAACGGAGCTTCTGATGGGCAGCACGACGCTACGTCGCCGATGGCGCGCCGGACTGTTCGCGGCGACGGCCGTCACCATCGCCGCCTGCGTTGGCGCCGATCCGCGCGCCGGCGCGCGCCATCGTTGGTGGACCGGGCTCGGGCCGGTGCTTCCGCACGAGAGCTTTCCGGCCGATTGTGGGATCTGCCACGAGGGCAGCGGCTGGAACACGATGCGCGCCGACTTCGACTTCGACCATGCGAAGGAGACGGGCGTCGCGCTCGAGGGCGCGCATGCGCAGGCGCAGTGCCTGCGTTGCCACAACGATCGCGGACCGGTCGACGTCTTCGCGGCGAAGGGATGCGGCGGCTGCCACGAGGACGTCCATGGCGGCGACCTCGGCAGCGACTGCGCGCGCTGCCATCAACCCGACACCTGGCAACCCAGCGGCCAGCTCGAGGCGCACGCGCGCAGCCGCTTCCCGCTGAGCGGCGCCCATTCGCGGGTCGCTTGCCACCAGTGCCATCCCGGTGCGTTCGTCGGCAACTTCGTCCCGAACGATCCGTCGTGCGTGACGTGCCATCGCGCCGATCTCGCGCGGGCCAACAACCCGCCGCACCTCGCGCTCGGCTTCGTCGACCGCTGCGATCGCTGCCACCTGCCGACCGACTGGCGCCTGGCCGAGTCGAAGTAACGCGCCGCCCCCGGGGCGCGCCGGCGGCGCGCGCAGCTCGCCCCTCAAGTGGGCATCCCGGCTTCCGATGAACAGCCCGGGATGGTGCGCGGCTCGAACGGCGCGCGCGGGGAGTTCGCAGGAGATCGCTGGATGGCTTCCATCGTGGGCAAACGCGGCGCCCATCGACTCGCCGCCGTGCTGCCGCTGCTGGCTTCGGCCTGCCTCGACTCCACCTCGCGCGACGAGCTGGCCAGCACGCAGTCGAATTCGTGCATGAGCTGCCACAACGGCGCGCAGCACGTCGACTACTCGGGACCCGGACTCGAGAACCCCCACCCGTTCGCCGGCGCCGCCAACCTCGACTGCACGACGTGCCACGGCGGCGACTCGACCGGCAAGGATCGCGACTCGAGCCACGTCCCGCCGCCGCCCGAGATCGGCGATGACACGTTCCAGATCAACAACGCGCGCGCCTGGTTCAACCGCCTGACCATGTCGGGGCTCGACAAGTTTCCCGACTACACGGTCGGCTCGAAGAGCTTCACCGCGCTCGACTACCTGCAGTTCGTGAACCCCGGCGACCTGCGCGTGGTGTCGCGCAACCGCTCGTGCGGCGCCTGCCATGGTCCGCACGCCAACGTCGTCTCGCGCAGCCTGCTGGCGACGGAAGCCGGGTTCTTCTCCGGCTCCACCTACTTCATGGGCGTGCAGAACGAGATCCCGGAACATCAAGGGCTCTACGACGACACCGCCGCCGACCTCGGGTGGCGCGCCGTGACCGATCCCAACTGGATCTTCGATCCAGCGCAGGTCGGCAAGGTCGGATCGCTGCTCGAAGTGCCGGTGAACAGCGGCTTCGGCAAGACGGGGCCGATGGAGTTGTTCCGCAACAACGCCTATTCCGCCGCGAGCCTGTCCAATGACCTCGACGCCAATCGACGCGTGAACAGCGGTTCGCGACTGGCGGCGCTCTTCATGGAGCAGGTGGCGTTCACCTGCGGCGACTGCCACCTCGGGAGCGCGGGCGCCAACAACCGTTACGGCGATTTCCGCTCGTCGGGCTGCACGGCCTGCCACATGCCCTACAGCGCGAGCGGCCGCAGCGGCAGCAAGGACCCCCACGTCAACAAACTCGAGCCGCTCGATCCCGACGACATCGATCCGCCCGAGCGCTCGCACATCCGCAGCCACCAGATCCGCAGCGTGGCGAGGCCGATGGCGAACGGCGCCATGATGCCGGGCATCGATGACATCACCTGCGCCGGTTGCCACCAGGGCTCGAACCGGACCGTGATGCAGTACTGGGGCATCCGGCTCGACCAGAACGCCGACGTGCGCAACCACCTCCAGTACCCCGCCGATCCGGTGACGTTTCGCACCACCGCCGATGACACGCGCCTCTTCGACCCGGTCGTCGGCAACCACACCTTCAACGGCCGCAACCACAACCAGTACCTGCTGTTCGAGGACTACGACGGCGATGGGCGTGACGACACGCCGGCTGACGTCCACTACGACGCGGGCTTGGGCTGCATCGACTGCCACGGCAGCTTCGATATCCATGGCGGCGACGCCAGCGACCCGAACGGGACGGCGATCGCCAGTCGCATGGAGCAGCAGACCGCGATCGAATGCGAGAACTGCCACGGCAATGCGGCGACCTACGCCGCGGTCGCGCCGCACGTGAAGAAGGACGGCACCGTGGTCGATGCCGCGATGGATCGCAACGGCCGCGCGCTCGACCACGTCGTGCGCGAGGGCGACGGCAGCGTGTGGCTCACCAGCCGGCTGACCGGCGCGCGCCACTACGTCCCGCAGACTCGCGATGCCGTGGTCGACTCGGGCAAGACCCACCCGGTGAGCGGTGCGGCGCTGTGGAGCGCGCGCGCCTCCTACGCCATGGGTCGCGCCGACAACGACCCGAGCAATGGCATCGGTCCGCTGCAATCGAACCGCCCGGCCAACGGCTTCAGCCACGGCGACAACATGAGCTGCGCGACCTGCCACTCCTCGTGGTCGAACAGTTGCGTCGGCTGCCACTTGAAGGGCGAGTACAACGAGGGCAACAACTTCAGCAACATCACTGGCGAGCGCATCGTGTATCGCCAGCGCAACGCCGACTTCACCTACCAGTCGGTCGTGCCGTTCCAGCTCGGCGTCGACCCGAAGAACCGCATCTCACAGGTGGCCACCAACACGAAGGTCTTCTATCAGTACCGCGACCGCCAGGGGCAGTTCTCCCAGATCTTCGCCTTCACCGATCGCAACAGCGACGGCAACGATCCGAACAAACCGTTCGGTTCGCTCGGCCACAATTCGCTGATGCAACACTCGATCCGCGGCAAGGTCGCCACCGACAAGGAGGGCCCGCGCTACTGCGTGGCCTGCCACTTGACCGACAGCGGGCTCGCGGCCTGGCGCCCTGAATACGACGCCTTCCGTGCCGCGCTTTCGACGCGCAGCTACGGCGCGCTCGACTTCCAACTGTTGAAGCAGCAGATCGGGCAGAACCCCGGCAACCAGCTCAACTCGCCCTTCTTCGTGCACATGGTCGCCGGGCTCGGCAGCGGCATGTTCCTGTTCGACGAGAACGGCTGCCCCGTGAACCCGCTCGACGACAACGACGACCGCTTCGGTTGCGATGGTGTCGCGCCGGCCTCGAACTTCGACCCGGCGCGAGTCGCGCTCGACCTCGATCGCATCGTCGATGAGACTGGCTTCTCGTTCGCCTCCAACAACCACTCGATGCTCAACCCCGGTGTCGGTCCGAACCTGCGCGACGGCGCTGCCGATCCGCAGCGCCCCGGCCCGCTCGGCGCGACCCTGATCCGGAAGCTCACCGACCCCGACCTCGGTGTCATCCTCGACAGCTGGATCGACGCCAACGGCGCGCTCCAGGGCCACGCCAGCGACTACGTGACCGACGACTGATGCCCCCACACGGTGGCGGGGATCTTTCCTCCACCTTTCCCGCACCCTCAGCCGATCGGCGCCGCGTTGGGCGGCTTCCCCGGGGCACGTCGTCGGTGGACGCGCTGTGGCGGGGATCTTTCATCCGCCGTTCCCGCACCGATGCGTCGTCAGCAGGCGTGGACTCAGCGAACGGTAGGACCCGAGCCGATCGTCCGCCGAGAGGAGTCCGTTCAATCGTGACTCTCGGTGTGCGGACGCAGCGGATGAAAGATCCCCGCCACCGAAGGGGTGCGGGTGGCGCGGGGGAAAGATCCCCGCCACCTAGGAGGAGGCGTGGTATGTCCTGCGTCGCGCGGCCCTCGGAATGGGGGCGGGTGCCGGGAGGACGACGATGGCGGGCGAGGGGGTGGCGGAAGACGACGGCCGAGGAGCCACTCGCCACGCCGTTCGGCAGCTCGGGCTCTTCACCGTGCTGTGCATCGGCATCAACAACATCGTCGGCTCCGGCATCTACCGCAAGCCAAGCGAGCTCGCCCGTCTCCTCGGGGGCGCATCGTGGATCGCGTTCGCCCTCGACGGTCTGCTGCTGGTCACCGTCGCGCTCTGCTTCGCCTCGATGTCGACCCGCCACGACGAGGCGGGCGGCCCCTACCTCTACGCTCGCCGCGCGTTTGGCAAGTGGCCCGGCTTCGTGGTGGCATGGACCGCGTGGATCTCGATGTGGGCGGCGCTCGCGGCGTCCGTCACCGGCATTCCCGGCTACCTCGCGGTCTTCTTTCCTGGCGCCGACGGCAAGGCGGCAAGCGCCACGATCGCCATCGCGCTCGTGCTGCTGCTCGGGTGGCTCAACTGCCGCGGCGTGAAATCGGCCGCCGGGACCGCCACCTTCCTCACCGTCGCCAAGCTGTTGCCGCTGCTTGCCTTCGTCGGCTTCGGGCTCTTCGCGGTCGATTGGAGCCGGCTCTCGTGGTGGCCCACCGGCGAGACGACGGCGGCCGCCGCAAGCACCGCGGCGAACGCGATCAACGCCACCACCGGCGCCACGAGCGGCACCTTCACCGCGCTCGGCGCCGCCCTCTTCGCGGCCTTCTATCCACTGCAGGGATTCGAGGTCGTTCCGGTGCCCGCCGGCGAACTGAAGGACGCGCGTCGTGACGTGCCGCGCGCCGTCACGCTGGCGCTGCTCGGTAGCGCCGTCTTCTACTGCTTGATCCAGGTCGTGGCCGTCGGCACCTGCCCCGACCTCGCCACCATCGAGGCGAGCTCGATCCGTCCGCTCGCCCACGCCGCGAGCGGCTTCCTCGGCCACGGCGGCGAGAAACTGATGGCCGCGGGCGCCTGCATCTCGATGCTCGGCTTCGCCGCCGTGACGATGTTCTGCGCGCCGCGGTTCCTCGTCGCCCTCGGCCAGGACGGGTTGCTGCCGAGGAGCTTCGCGCGCCACCACCCGACCCGCGCGACGCCCGTCACCGCGGTCGTCGTCACCACCGTCGCGGCCTTGTTCGGAACGCTCTTCTCGCTGATCGACGCGCTCGGCGGCGCGGCGGCGTTCGAGCGGCTCACTGCCCTCTCGAACCTCGCCGTGCTGGTCCAGTACGCCTCCACTTGCCTCGCCGTGATCAAGCTGCGCGCCCATCGTCCCGACGGCGCCGTCGGCTTTCATCTGCCCGGCGGCCGCTGGCCGATCCCCCTGCTCGGGCTCGGCGCGTCCGCTTTCCTCGGCTTCCTCATCACGCAGGACGCGACGTGGATCGAGCAGGTCGTGGTCTTCCTCGCTTGGGTCGTCGGCGGCACGCTGCTCGCCGTGCTCACCCGGCCGCGCGACCTGACTCGATCCAGGGCTTGAGACCGTCGCCGAACAGCAGCTTCCAGCCGCCCGCCTTGTCGTCACACGATCCGGTCACGTGGCCCCAGCTCGCGTCAGAGATCTTCAAGCGCGTCGCTTTACCGCGCGCTTCGAGCTCGAGGCGCAGATGCGCGATCGACGGGCCTCCGAAGGCCGGGGTCACATGACCCACCAGATCGAGCGCGCGACCGGGATCGAGCGCGAGGATCGTGAACCAGAGGACACCGGCGCCATCGCCCCAATCCTCGAAGACTCGCCCACCGACCTTCGCCTCCATCACGAACCCCTTGGCGGCGCTGTTCACGCAGAAGTCGCGACGCCACCACTTCGTCGCCTCCTGAGTGATCGCCTTCCAGACACGCTCGGGGGTCGCAGCGATGTCGACCTCGACCTCGACACGTTCGACGCACAGCGCGGGCGGATTGGTGGACTTCGGCACGGCGACAGCTCCTGGTAGTGGGATGGCGGTTTCGACATGAGCACGCAGGGCGAGCGCCGCGGTCGCGTGACGCGCGGCGCGCGGCGAGACCCAGCGCTGGTAGAGGTCGACCAGCGGCGCGGCGTTGAGATGGTTCCACCGCTCGCGCCCCTGCTTTCGCGCGACGACGAGACGCGCCGCGACCAGCACGCGCAGGTGCTTCATCACGGCGAAGCGCGACGACGGGAACGCGGCCGCAAGCGCACCGGTCGTGCGCGGACCATCGTGAAGCAGATCGAGCAGCGCGCGCCGCGTCGGGTCGGCCAATGCACGCCACACCGGCGCCAGTGCGTCGGACGAGCGGCGGCGAGCGCTCCGATGGCGGGAACGGGTGGCAGACGACATGTGACCAAGTAGTAACCTATATGGCCGGACCTGGCAAGGGGTCTGCGTTCAGGTCCCCCGACGCGGGTCTGGCCGCGCCGCCTACTTCCGGGCGTCGAGTGCCCGACGCAACTCGGTGAGGTGGGCGTCCTCGGCGAGGCTCGCGTCGTGCAGCGTCCGGTAGCGCGCCATCGCCGCCTTGCCCCCCGCCGCATCGCCGAGCCGCGGCAACAGTCGCGCGAGGTTGAACCAGGCGCCTTCGTGGTCGGGATCGAGTTCGACGACACGTTCGAGCAGCGGTCGCGCCTCGGCGTGACGTTGCCGACGGACGAAGAAGGTCGCCATCTCGTAGATCGGCTCCACTCGATCCGGCGTCGCTTCGCGCGCGACGCCGAACGCCCGCGCTGCCGCCTCCACGTCGCCGCGGGAGTCGAGGATCTTCGCGCGCAGCAGCTCCACCTTCGAGCGATCGAGCGGCTCCTTCGCGCGCGCCGCCAACTGATCGAGCAGCGCCAGGGCCTCGTCGAACCGCACGGCGACATGCAGCACGTTGGCAAGCGTCAGCTCGTAGTCGACCACATCCAGCGGGGCGCGGCCCTCCGGCAGCGCCGCGTTCCACGCCTTCGCCTCCTCGATGGCGCGAAGCGCCCGCGACTCGGCCTCGTCGAAACGCTGCAACCCCATCAGGCAGATCGCGGCGTACTGGTGCACGATCGGATGAGGACCGGGCGGCAGCAGCCGATCGGCATCGGCAAGCGCCGCCAACGCCGGATCGAACTGGTGGAGCAACGCGTGCGAGCGGCCCACCAGCAGCGCGAGGCTGCCATCGTCGGGCCGGCGCGCGCGCGCCATCGCGAAGAAGTCGACGGCCAACGCGTAGCGCCCGTCGACGAAGAGGGCGCTGCCGATCTGCTGGGCGACGGCACTCGGATCCGCCGCACGATCGATCGATGCGCGCAGGAATGCGAGGTTGGCTTCGACTTCGCGCCCTTGGCGCAGCGCTTTCAGCGACTGCTCGATGCGGGTCGCCTCGTTGCCAGCCTTGCCTTGCGGCGCCTGCGCGCGCGCCGCCGCGCCGCCCGCGACGATGAAGAGCATGACCAGTCCCGCGACGAGGGCCTTCATCGCAGCACCTCGAACTGCGGAGCCGCGCCGTCACGCGCGATGCGGATGCGGCGATCGGCCGGCAACCCGGCGAAGCGCGTTTCGATCCCGTCGGGCCAGCGCACCACCAGCTCGTCGATCGTGGCCGCGGCGCCGAGCCCGAAGTGCACGCGCGGATCGTTCGACGATGCGAACGAGCCGCCGCGGTTCATGCGCCGCGTCTGCGTCCGGCCGCCGGCGCGCACGGTGACACGAGCGTGGTCGACCGGACGGTGATCAGCGCCGGGCAGCAGCTCCACCAGGGCGCGATGGACTCCGGGCTGCGGGGTCGCGCGCAGGATCGAAGGCGGGCCTTCGAGTTCCACGACCACCAGTTCGATCCAACCATCGCCGTCGAGGTCGCCAAAGCCCGCGCCGCGGCTCGACTTCTTCATCGCCAGGCCGGGACCCGCGACGCTCGAAACCAGCTCGAAACGGCCGTTCGACTGCAAGAAGAGGTGATTCAGCTGCTCGTGCTCGAGCGAGGCGACGCCGGTGGTGTCGGGATAGAGATGCCCGTTGGCGACGAAGTAATCGAGATCGCCGTCGCAGTCGGCGTCGAAGAACTTGGTCCCCCAACCGAGCGTCCACCACGACGCCTCGCCCAGGCCAATGACACGGGTGACGTCGTCGAACACCATGCCGCCGGCGTTGCGATAGACGGTGTTGTAGTCGTTCGAGAAATTGGTCACGACCAGGTCTTCGTGACCGTCATCGTTGAAGTCGGCGACGTCGACGCCCATGCACGCCTGGTCGAGGCCATCGAGGTTCGCCGAGACGCCCGTCGCGACGCCGACCTCCTCGAAGCGAAGGCCGCCGAGATTGTGGAACAGGAAGTTCGGCAGGCTGTCGTTGCCGACGAAGAGATCGAGCTTCCCGTCGTCGTCGACGTCGCAGAACGTGAGCGCGAAGCCGTAGCTCGGCCGCACGGCGCGGATCCCCGACTCGACCGAGACATCGGTGAAGGTCCCGTCGCCGTCGTTGCGCCACAACAAGTCGGGCACCGCTGGTTCCCACTGCGGGCCGCACGGCGCCTTGATCGGTCCGAACTGGCAGGGGCGGCCACCGTTGGGTGGCGCCGCCGCGTCGAGATGGAAGTAGCGGGCGACGTAGAGGTCGAGGTCGCCGTCGCCATCCGCGTCGCCGAACGCCGCGCAGGTCGACCAGTCATCGTCGCCGACGCCCGCCCGCTCGGTCGCATCCTCGAACGTCCCGTCCCCGCGATTGCGCAGCAGGCGGTCGCATCCCCAGTTGCACACGAAGAGGTCGTCGAACCCGTCGCGGTCGTAGTCGCCGACCGCGCAGCCGAAACCGTAGCCGTCGTCGCCGACCCCCGCCGCCGCCGTCACATCCTCGAACGTGCCGTCGCCGCGATTGCGCAGCAGCCGATCGCTGCTGGCATCCGCCGCATCGCCGAGGACTCGCCCCATCGGGAAGAAGAGGTCGAGATCGCCGTCGCGGTCGTAGTCGATCAGGCCAACGCCGCTGCCGATCACCTCGGCCAGCAACTCCACTTGGCCGCGCGGTCGACCATGCACGATCGGAAACGACGGATCGTCGGACCGCGGCGCCGCGTACCAGACGCCACGTGGAGCGGCCGGCAGAACGGGCGCAGCCGGCGTCACCGGTGCTGGTGCAGGCGCCGGTGCCTGCTTCGTGGACGGCGCCTCCTGCACCGGCGCGTCGCCGCAACCAGCGATCGCCAGCATCGCGCCGCTGGAGAACAACACCGCCGCCGCCGCAAAGCGGCGTCGCGTCGATCGCTGGCTCGTATCGCAGCTGCTCACGTGGCGCATGATCGAGTGCGCTGCGCCGCGAGGGAAGGGGGCGTCGCTCAGGAGCCCGACTTCGGCCGCAGGATCGCCAGCGAAGCGAGCTCCTTCTTCAGGTACTTCTTCGCCAGCGCCGTGAGCGGCGCCGCCGTCAGCTTCTCTGCATGCTCGATCAGCGTGCGCAGGTCGTTGCGCACCGGGCGCGCCGAATGAAGCCCGCCCAGCATGTCCATCCAGAAGCCGTTCATCCGCTGCATGTCGCGCAAGCGAGCCAGCACCTCCGGCCGCAGCCGATCGACCTCCGCATCGGTCACTCCATCGCGCGCCAGCGTGTCGGCGACGCTGAGCAATGCGTCCGCAAGCTTCGCGGCACCGTCCGGCTCGGTCAGCGCCTGCATCACGAGGTTGCCGTTGCCGGGGTAGACGACGCTCGAGCTGCCGCTTGCGCGCGGGCTGTAGGAAGCGCCGAGCTTCTCGCGGACTTCGACCCGCAGACGGTCGTTCACGACGTCGACCAGGAAAGAGAGCTGCCGGCGCGTCGCCGAGTCGGCGCCATCCGTCGTCGCGAACTGCGCCACCACCAGCGCCTTGGCGACGTTGGTGTCGACGGTGAGCTCCGTGCGCAGCCCGGCCTTCATCGCCGGGAAGACGCGCCGCTCGTCCCATGCGAGTCGTGCGCGCCGCGGCGTCAGGGTGCCGAAGGTCTGCGCCACGGCCGCGATGGTCGCGTCGACGTCGAGGTCGCCGGCGATCGCCAGCGTGATCGGCGCGCCAGCGAACGCGGGCTTGAGCCAAGCGCCGACCTGCTCGGTGGTGATCGCCTGCTCGACCTCGAGCGCCGGGAACGCGACGCGCGGATCGTTGCCGTAGAGCGTCGGCAGGAACTCGGTGGCGAGCACGCCGCCGTGCTGGTGCTTCTGCGACTCGTAGATCTGCGGCAGCGCGCGTCGGAACGGCGTGGCGCCCTCCTCACGCAGACCCGGATCGGTCAGGTAGGCGCAGGTGAGCTCGCACTGCATCAGCAGGTCTTCGCGCGTCGTCCCGCCGCTGAACACGAAGGCGTCTTCGCTGATCTGGAAGCCGACCCCCACCTGCTTGCCGGCCGTGAGCCGACGCAGGTCGTCGGCCGAATGGCGACCGACGCCGCCCGCCGCGAAGGTCTGCTGCGCGAAGAGGCGCAGCGGGCTCTCCTTCGGATCGAGCGAGAGCGAACCTTCGCCGACCAACGCTCGCACCAGGATCTCGCGCTCCTTGAAGTCGGTCTTCTTCACCAGCAGCCGCACGCCGTTGGCGAAGACGACCTCTTCGAAGCCGTACTCGGCATCGGCCGCGCGCGTCGCGACAGCGCCCACCTGCTTCGGGTCGGAGCCGTAGGCGAAGGCCGCAGAGGTCTCTTCCACGCCAGCCGCGACGTCCCCCTTGCTGCCGGCGGTCCACGCTTCGACCAGCTTCTTCTCCGCGTCCGGCCCGAGGTCGAGGCCGCCGACCATGCCGACCACCAACGTGCCCTTGCTCCACGCCTCCGCCAGCGCCGCCTGGCACTGCTCGACGGTCAGCGCGCGCAACGCCGGCTCGAACAGCGCCTTGTCGGTCGCGGCGTCGGTCGGAACCACGCGGTCCTCGCTTGCCGCCAGCAGCTCGTTCACGAACTCGTCGCTATCGCGCGTGGACTCGCTCTTCAGCGCTTCGTCGAAGGCGCGCAGCCACTCGACGCGCACCTCTTCGAGCTCCTCGTCGGCGAAGCCGTGCTGCAACGCGCGGCGCAGCTCGATCTGCGCGGCCGCCAGCGCGGCCTGCCACTGCGGCGGTGCCGCGACCACGTAGAGCGCCTCGGCATCGAGCACGTTGAGCCCGCCGCCTTCGCCCACCTGCGCGCCGAGGAACGGCGTGCCTTCCTTCTTCACCAGCTCGCCGAAACGCAAGTTCAGCATCGTGTGCGCGATGGCCAGCGACAGGTCCTCGATGCGCTCGGCGCGCGTGTCCGGTTCCGGGACATGCGGTCGCGCGAGCTGGACCTGCAGCGTGACGTTGGGCAGCTCCTTCTCGTACACGGCGAACGCACGCTTCTCGAGCTTCGGAGTGCCGCGCGCGGGCTCCGGCGTGCGCGGTGTCGTGGGCGCCGCGAGGTCGCCGAATGCCGTTTCGATCGCCGGCACTGGGTCGCGACCGCCGAGGTCTCCGACGATCAGCAGCGTGCAGTTGTCGGGCCGATACCAGCGCTCGTAGAAGGCACGCATCGACTTGCTGTCGAAGGCGTCGCGCGCAGCCTTCGTGCCGATCGGCATGCGCGACGGGATGAGCGTGCCGTCGAACATCGTCTCCAGCGACTTGCGCATGGCGCGGAAGTCGGCCGACTCGCGCTCGCGCTCCTCGCCGTCGATCACCCCCTTCTCGGAGCCGATCTCCTCGTCGAGCAGCAACAGTCCGTCGACCACATCACGCATCACCTTCAGGCCGTCGGCGACCATCGCCTCGTCCGCCGTCGGCAGGTCGAGCTGGTAGATCGTCTGGCTGAAGTCGGTCATCGCGTTGGTGTCGCCGCCGAAGCCAAGCCCGTGCTTCTGCAGCCACTCGACCAGCGTTCCCGGCGGGAAGTTCTTCGAGCCGTTGAACGCCATGTGCTCGAGGAAGTGGGCCATCCCCGCTTCGGCGTCGCTCTCACCGAGGCTGCCCGCATCGACATGCAGGCGCACGTAGACGCGCTGCGCCGGCTCCTTGTTGTCGAGCCACGCATAGCGCAGCCCGTTCTTCAGCGCGCCGAAGTGGATGCGCGCGTTCACCGGAAGGTCGGAGCTCTCGTGCTCCCATTTGCGCCGCTCGACGGCGGGCGCGACCTGCGGGGTGGCGGCGGTCTGCGGCGCGGCGAGGAGCGGAGCGGCGAGGAGCGCCGAGAGGAACGGAGCGAGCGCGGCGTGACGTGCGGCCGACGCGAAGCGAGCGAGGCTCATCGAGTTCGTTCCGGGCGAGAAGGTTCGCACGGACCGGCCGGGGACTCCGACCGCCTTGCGAACGGGCCCGGGATGGTAGCGGCGCGCTGTCGGACGAAGCGCTTCGCTCAGCGCAACCCGCCGTCGCCACCGTCATCGCACTGCCCGAAGCAGCAGCCGACGCGCTGGGTCAAGTCACGGAAGGCGGGGTGGAGCGCGTCGCCGAACTCCTCCGTCAGCGTCGCGAGCGTGAAGCGGGCGTACTGCTTCTTCGACAGTTCGGCGAAGTAGCGGTCGAGCGGATCGTGGTCGATGAAGCGGCCAAAGAACCGGTCGCAGAAGGCGCGGTAGAGCTTCGTGTTGAGCACGAAGGCGTGCCAGAGGCGGTCGATGGCTTCGACCATCTGGATCGGCTGACCCGGACGCGCGAAGGGGATCGCCGAGAGCCACTGGAGCAGGCCATCGAAGAGCGAGGAGGCTTCGGCGCGGGAGAGGCCGTAGTGCTGCACGGCGGTGTCGAGGACGGGGGAGTAGTCGAAGGCGGTGAGCATCGAGGCGTGGAGGGCGCGGCCGGTCGTGGGCACGGCTTCGAGGGCGGTGGTGGTCGACATCGTCGGATCCTCCAGAGGCTTGGGAATCGAGGAGAGGCGGAAGGGTGTTGGAAGCTGCGGCGACCGTCCTACTGCACCGAGACGGTCTGGGTGGTCGAGACCATCAGCGGACCTCGGCCGGAGGGGTTCTCCGCGTAACCCGTGATGGTGAAGTCGTGGCCGCTGACGCTCGGGTCGGTGTCGGCGAGGAGTTGAAGCTCGCCGTTCGCGTCGAACGACGTCAGCATGAGCGGCGCGAAGAGCGAGACGCTGTCGATCGCGGTCAACGCGATCAGCCCGAGGGTGAACGGCTCACCACCGCGGAAATCGACGGTGACGGTTTCCGGCGCTGTCGGCAACCGAGGGTCCGCTTGAAGAAAGACGTCATTGCCGGCGTAGATGCCCACCGAGCCGCCCTGCGACTTGTTCTTGCCGCCGTAGGCGGTGCCGATGATCAAGTCTTCGAAGCTGTCGCCGTTGAAGTCGAC
This sequence comes from Planctomycetota bacterium, assembly GCA_031409275.1. Classification (GTDB taxonomy): domain Bacteria; phylum Planctomycetota; class B15-G4; order B15-G4; family SIAN01; genus SIAN01. The sequence continues at coordinate 12,005 of JANNXA010000028.1, read as the reverse complement.
CCCACGGGTCAGGACGGTGCCGTATTTCTGGAGGCCCGCGAGACCTGCATAGAAGCGGAAGAGCGAGCGGTGCGAGCGGCCGGAAACAAGATCGACACGCCCGACGTCCTTCCCGTCATGGTCGTCGTAGGCAGACGTCACGAGGAAGTCGTCGAAGCCGTCGTGATTGATGTCGCCGACCGCGCAGCTGTAGGCCCCGAAGAGTTCGGCGTTTGCGCCGGGGATCCGCCAGATCTGGGCGCCGGTCACGACGGAGTAGGCGTCGAGGTATCCGTCGCCGTTCGGATCGGTGCCTCCGAAAACAAAGTCGTCCACGCCGTCGCCATCGAGATCCGCCGGCGCGGCGAGGGATAGGTTGACGACGTACCCGCCGGCTGCACCATCCACTTGCAGGAGTTGACTGCCGTTCGTTCCTGAGTACACGAGAACGCGAGTAGGAGATCCGATCGGATCCGTGGCCGTCGCACAGTCACCGACACCGTCTCCGTCGACATCGCCGATGCCCATTACACGAAGGCCAAAGGAAGACTGAAAGCTTCCAGTCCTCGTCCAGACTTGGCTCCCGCTCTTCATCGAGTAGACCCAGATCTGACCCTGATGGCTCGTTCCATACGAACTGGCGCCGACAAGAAGGTCACGAACGCCATCGCCGTCGACATCGTCCATCGAAACGATCGGGCTCCCTAGCCTCCCGTCCATCTGCGTCCCAATGATCTCGTAGAGCAACTGCTTCGTCTCGGTCGAGTAGATCTGAATGCGACCCGTGTCACGACCCCAAAAGACGGGGTCGTAGTACAGAGGCTCGCCGATCGCGACATCGTCGATGCCACCACCGTCGACATCGCCGACCCAGGCGCGACTACCACCAAAGGCTTTCCCTCCGCTACCGCACCAGCGATGCAACTCGCCGTTCCGGGTCGAGACGATCGCGGCGTAGCCATCATCCGAATTGACGCACGCGCCATACGAGGCGCCGATGAGCAGCTCTGGCAGTCCGTCACCATCAACATCGGGACCGACTTGCGTGGGCCCGAAGTACTCCCCAAGAGTCTTTGAATCGAGGAACCAGATCCGCTGCTGTCCTCGGGCGGTTCCCATCATGATCAAGCCGATGGACATCACCAGCGTGATCGATCGCGCAGTTCGAATGTTCATGGCATCACCTCGTTGCGATCACTGCAACGCCGCGGCACTGCCGCGTGGTCGACGGAGAAGAGCATCAGGTACCCAGGCGCCTGCACGAGCAGCTTCACCGTCTTGCCCTCCGCGCCCTTGATCGGATGGATGTTGTTGTAGGCCCCCGGATACGGGCAGAGTCGTTCTGAGCGGTAGACGCAACGCCAGCCCGCCACCGGTGAGGCGTCGTAACCGAAGAGGTAGATGTAGCCGGCGGCATCGCCACACCAGACCTCGCCGCGTCCAACCCCATCGACGTTGTCGATCTTGACCCCGAAGACGCCTGAGCCGATGCCGTTGCCGGGCCCGAAGAGATCGTCCGCTTGCAGATCGATCTTCGTCATCGTTGATGGGGCCGAGCCATGAACTGGATCGAGGAGATAGAGGTGTCCTCGATTCTTGCCAGCTGATCCGCCGGTGGTTTTCCATTGGGTCCAGTCGACGAACGAGCCGTCGTCGAGCCAACTCCCGCAGGCGATCTCCTGGTCGCCATCGAGGTCGAGGTCACCGACATCGAGACCGATGATGTCACTGCCGAGGTTGGGCGAGACGTGGACGAGATCGCCAGGAATCATCCCGTTCACCGCGCTGCTGTAGGTCGTCACGGACGGCCGAATCGAGTAGACGTAGCCTCCGGAGGTCCCGGTGACGATTTGGGGCACGATGGCTCCCTCTGCTTGCGACCAGAGGTTGGCCATCTTCATCGAGCTGCCGAGGCTGAGCGGATGAGCCGACTGGGTGGTGCTGGCGATTTGTCCGGTCATGTAGTTCGAACCGAGCTTCGGATACCACCAACCATTGCCACCCGCGCCGCCGGTCCGGTCGAAGAACGGGTGGGTCGGATCGGCGGGTGCCGTGAACCCGCCGAGGTAGCGGTACCCCTTGCTGCCGAGGGTCTTGCCTGCTGTGGCCGAACGAACCAGGCGCTCGAAGACGTAGCCCCCTTGAAAGCTGTCGAAGATCCAAGGGTCGTTCGACGCCGAATGCCCCCAGCCTCCCCCGGCGCCGAGCGTCATCCAATCAGGCTGCCACGACACCGTCTGGAACTCGCGCACCAATGGCGACGTCGTTCGGGCGTCGTAGAACGCGCAGCCGGTCTCGGCGAACATCCTGAACTCGCTACCCGCCACGCCTGGATCGAGATCGTCGTAGGTCAGGGTTCGGATCCACTGCGGACGCAGATCGCGCCATTCGGCGCGCTCGTTGGCTTCCGTGGTAAAGCCGTGCCATGAGTTGAGGTTCGCGCTGCCGAGCGAGACGCCGCCGATGCGGTAGCGCATGTTCCCGCCCGTGCTGTTCTCCCGGAAGTTGAGCGCCGTCTCCGCGAAGTAGAACTCCGCACTGCCATTGTTGCCCGTCACCAGCGTGGATGCTGGCGTCTGCGCCAGAGTTCGGTTCGACGGCCAAGCCGGGTTGAAACCCGCTCCGGGCAGGCCGCCCCAGAGGAGCGGGTCCACCTCTTTGCTCGAACTGCGCAAAGGCGCCAGAGTCTCCGCGTCGCAGACGTAGATCCGCCCCTTGCTGGTGGCGTAGATCAGGTGCTTGTTGTAGGCCGACGGGCCGCTGCCATTGTCGAGAGAGGCGCACTCGAGCGACGTAATCACGTCGACATTCGAAACGGTGTCGTCGGCTTCGTCCGCAAGCGTCACGACCTGGGAACTCATGGCGAGCGTCCCGCCGGGCCCCGCAGTGTAGGTCGCAACGTGAGTTTCAGACGCCACGGCGAACTTGACCGCCTGGCCCTGCGTCGCCGGACTCGGCTTGATGATCCAGGCGAAGGACATCGTCTCGTCGAAGCCGATGTCGGGCGAGTCGATCTCAGCAAGGAGCACCGCCGGATTGCCGTTCAGCGCTGGTTGCCAAAGCTGGATGACGGACGGGCTATGACCGGAACCACCATCGTCACGATCGGAGTTCGAACCGAAGAGGAGCAGTTGGGTCGGTGGCTGGCTGTTGCCGTTGAAGTGGCAGGGAACCGCCTTGCCGAGCACGAGGCCGGTGAAGGGGGTGATTCGCTGGATCGGCTGCGTCCACTGCCACACGAATGTAGTGGGATCTGGCTTACGATCCAGCATCCACACCATCGAGTCCGCCGCAGCGACGATGACTTCCTTCTCAGGATCGGCGCCAAAGGCGCCAACAGCTCCAGCCTCGCTCAAATACACATCCGCTGGCCCGACCGCGCGTCCGTGACGCGGCAGCCGTCCATTGCTGATCTTCGTGCCGCTGGTCGTGAAGAGCGACCAGTCGAAGTAGCGGTTCATCACCAGGACCTCGGCCCCCGATGACCCCGCGCCCCCGTCGATGTTGCCGACCAGCAGCAGCGGCGTGGAACCGTCGTAGAGGTACTTGGGAGTCGGTGGTGTCGTCGCCGGGTCGGGCGAGGCGATGACCACGGGGGTCGAGTACTGGTTCGCCGCCGTCGCCTGGAACTTCACGATCTCCCCGCGTCCGTTCGCGAAGAAGAGCGTTGCGCGTCCGCCTGCGAAGAGCGCGTCGCAGGCGAAGATCGCGCGCCCAAGGAAGGGGCTGCGCCACTCGTCGACCAACCGATAGGGGTCGCCCGGATCGTTGCTCCCGGCGAACTCGAGGATGTGCACGTAGCCGTCGAGGTTGCCGAAGACGACCTCCATCCGCCCATCGCCGTCGAGGTCCGCGACGCGCATCTGGTCGCGGTAGCCCGGCCAGATCCCTTGGCCGATCGCGCGGAGGTTGTGCGCGATCGGGTCGACGCTCGGGTGGCGGTAGTTGCACCACTTCGGCGGCGGTCCTGAGGGCGGCGGCCAGCCAAGCCACGAGTCCTTCATCCCTTCGCGCAGATCGAGCGTGGCCAACACGCTGGGCATCGTCGCGAGCGGCGGGACTTGGGTCTTGCGCAACGTGGGCGAGTAGGGATCGGGGATGCGCGGGTAGCCGCTCGGCGGCGCGGTGTTCGGGACGAGTCGGTTGCGCGTGGTGCTGCCGGGCGTCCCCTTGATGCGACCCCACTCACCGCCGTCGTAGATCCCGAACTCGTTCACGCCCGGGATGACGCCGAAGTGCTCCGTGTGCGCGCGATTGCGGTACAGCGTCAGCTCGATCTTCCCGGGATTGAGCGACGGCGTGTCCGACGGCCAGCCCGCCGAGAACTGCACCTCATGGTCGCCGACGTGGCCGATCAACGGGATCTGCACTTCAGCAGCGCGCTGGTTCATGCTGAGGATCGCGAGGTCCCACGGCTGCACGCCCGGCTTCGCCTCGTCGAATCGACAGCCGAGCTGATCGACCAGCGCCCACAGATCGGGGAAGTAGGTGTTCGTCGAGGCTGCGAATCCCCCGCGGTTCATCGCCGCGTCGAAGTCGTACTGCAGTTCCCAACTGTCGCCGTTCCAGAACGCGACGTCGTCGGTGATCCACTCGGTGGATCCGTTGAACGTCGTCGGCATCAGCAGGCCGAGGATCATCGACATTCCCTGGCCATACGACGTCCCGTGGAGGTAGGCCCCGTCGATGCCCAGCACGAAGGAGGGCGAAAGGCCGGCGATCTTCCCGTTCGCCCACTCGCGCTTGACGAAGGCGACCGCCTCCTGGTTGCGCTGGATCGCCACGGGGATGCTCATCCCGAAGTTCTCCTGCACCAAGACGACGATGTCCCCCGCGTCGATCGCCTGCTCCTTCGGACCAAGCCATGGCCCAGTGGCGCCACCGTCCCACCACGCTTCGCAGTGTGCTCCCCCACCGCCTTTGAGGACGGAGAACTCCTGCCGGTAGCCATCTTGGTCGCCACTCGACGTCGAGAAGCGGCTCTTGTTGCTGCCCCACTGGCTCGGGTGGAAGTAGTAGTTGTGGACCATCATCGAGACATGAGCCGGCGGTGGCTGCGACGCGAAGAGCGGCACGCCACTACCGTTGCCGGCCGCGCAGACCATCACCGGTGCGCCATTCACAACGTAAGGCCAGAACAGGATCTCGTCCGACCCGCTCGCGCCGATCCACCACTTCTTGCGCGACAGCGGCAACGTCGGTGCCGGGCCGCCACCAGGTGGTGGCGCGATTGCCGCAGGATCCTCGAAAGCGTTGACTCCAAGTCGTGGGATCACCGACATTCCGGCGATGCCGAGCTGCGACGTGACCGAGTCGAGGTAACCAAAGTCGACAGCTGCCGCTGCAAAGAAGTCGGCAAACGTCGGGTTGGGAGGTGATGCGAGACTTGACCAAGCCGCCGCGAATGGGTGCGCGGGGTCGGCGTAGCGCGTCCACGGAATGGAGCCCCCGAGATCGCGCGCGAACTCGCCGCGCGAGACGTCATGCACGCCATTGACGCCTTCGTTAACGGGAGTGGTCGCGATGGGCCCGGGAACCTGCGTTGCCGCGGGGTCAGCGAAAGCGGCGATCAGGAGCGCGCTTGCGATCCAATGACTTGCACCCCCCCCCCGTGTTCATTTTCCGCACCGCCTCTCTTCGTCGCGAACGTCCCGCGCGTCCCGCTACTTCGATCGCCTTCATCGACTCGCCCTCCTCCACGGCGCCTAGGCGCCGCGCGTACCCCAGAGAGCCTGCGCCCGTCCTGATCGAGAGCAGGCAGGCTCTCCTCGCGGTCGGTCGAACGCGGGAAAGGAGTAGCGCGAAGCGGTAGGGCGTCAAGGGGGCCACAGGCAAGTTGTCACTACTCGGAGTGAATGCTCCGCGAGCAGCTGCAGCACCGGCTCGCCCTGCGCGGGCACGAGGAGCAGGAGGCGCGCGCGGCCCTTCGCGTCGGACAGCATGAGCGCGAAGCCACGATGGCGGGTCGTGCCGAGGTAGACGCGCGGCTCGCCGACCTTGCCTTCATCGCGCAACGCGGCGAAGCGCGCCTCGCGCTCTGCAACGGGCAGCGACTCGGTCTGCGCGATCGCCACCTTCAGGTCGTGGATCGAGAAGCGCTGCGGGTCGGGGCGATCGTTGACGATGACGCCGGTGCGCGTGGCGACGCTCGCATTCAACTTGCGGTGCTGGATGAGGCCGCCGTTCTCGGTGCCGGCGTCGTCGACGAAGCGCATCCCGGCGACGCTGCGGCGGTCGGGCCGCGCGTTCGCGATCCTCTGGCAACAGCCGCCGGGGAAGTGCGAACGGTTCGAGATCGACAAGCGGACCGTGCCATCGAGCTCGATCATGTTCATGCGTCCGACGGCGATCTCCTCGCACTCCTCCGTGCGCCCCTTGCCGCGGGCACGCCGTCACCGCCTTGTTGCGGATCAACCGACGCGTCCGATGACCGGCACATCGATCGCCCCGCACTTCGCGAGGGCGCGCGTCGGCCAGGCACGACTGCGCGGCGCACCACTCGTGCAACAGATCGGCAACGTCATGGTCCAGCGGGAGCGGTCCCGGCGATGGCATCGAGCTCCTCTCTGAGGCGCCACGTCTCGGCTATCCGCCCCGCGGCCGTGAGCGACGCCCGGAAGACGCGGTCGAACGCGCCGTCATGGGCTGGCCCGCGCAGCGTGCGAGCGGTGCAGCGGCGCGCGCGCTCGAGGCCCCGTAGGTGGCAGGCGTCCATCGGCGAGATCGTCGCGCGTCAGTTCGCGGCGTCGAGCAGCGCGCGCGCCTTCGCCAGCGCGGGCAATTCGCCGTCGCCGAGCCGCACGCGCGCTTGGACCAAAAGCTCCGGCAGGCGCGGATCGCCCTTCAGTCGCTTGGCCAGCACGTTCGGGAGCCACTGATCGAGCGAGTTCTTCGCCAGCGCGTCGCCGTCGTCGCTGCGAAGCGCTGCCGCGAGGCGAACCACCTCGATGGTGTCGAGCAGCACGAGGTCGTAGCGCTTGTCCGCGTCGTGCACCGCGCGCAGCTGCATCCACGCCTCCAGATGCACCGGCGACAGCGCCACCACATGCTCCAGCAGGCGGCGCGCCTCGGGGATGCGTCCCGCCTCGCGCATCAGCGTGCCGAGATAGAAGCCCGACGAGACGAGATCGGGGTCGATCTGCAGCGCCGCCGCGAACACCTGCGCCGCCTGCTCCTTGCGACCCGCCTTGAGCAGCACCTTGCCGTGGAACTCGCGGAACAACGGGTTCTGCGGATAGGCGCGCGACAGGCCGTCGAGCGACCGCACCGCCACGTCGAACTCGCCGCGCTGCGCGGCCTCGAGCGCGAACTCGAGCTCGAGGCAGCTCTTGTAGTGGACGCGCGGGTCGAGCGTCGACTCCGCGTTCGCCTCGTCGTCGCCGACCATGCGGGCGAGGTAGCCGAGCTCGCGCAGCCGCGCGACCTCTTCGGGGGGCAGGCTGTCGGTCGCCGAATCGAGGCGCGTCACCGGCTCCTCGATCAGTGCGGCGAAGCGCTGCTTCATCGCGCGCAACACGTCGCCGCGCTCGCTCGCCACGTTGCGTCCTTCGAGCGGCAGCTCGGTCAGGTCGAAGAGCTCGTCACCCAGGCTCTTCACGTACTTGAAGCGGCCCGCGACGATTCCCTCCACGCGCGCCCACTTGAACTGATGCCATCCGGCCCACGACTCGAACCAGACCGCGCGCTCCGCCAGCGCGTCGGCGGCGGGACCGCCGGCCTGCTGTTGCGCGAAGGCCGCGACGAGGTCCTGGCCATGCCGCTGTGCCGCGGACGCGACTCCACCCGCCGACAACAACGTCGCCGCGACATCGACGCCGCTCGTCAGCGTCGCCAGTTCGCCGCGCAGCCCGCCGTCGGGCCGGCGCACGAAGAGGGGCACGTGCATCGTTCCCTCTTCGCACAGATAGGCATGCGCCATCTCCTGCTGGATCCCGAGTCCTTCGCCGTGGTCCGCGCAGACGACGATCCACGTGCGCGCCAACGCCTGCGACTCGCGCAACGCCGCGATCACTCGCGCGAGCTGGCCGTCGAGGTAGCGCACCTCGGCGTCGTACTGCTCGATCAGCGTCGCGCTGCGCGGCGGCCCCTCGGGCGCGGCGTACGGCGCGTGGGTGTCGAAGTAGTGCGCCCAAAGGAACCACGGCCGCGGGTCGGCGATCGCGAGGCGCGTCAGCAGTTCGTCGCTGACGGCGGCGGCGCGACGTTCCGATTCGATGGCGAGGTTGCGGCCACGGGTGAACTCGACGTCGCTGTAGCGCTCGAAGCCGAGGTCGAGCCCGGTGCCCGAGCGCAGCACCGACGCCGCCACGATCGCCTCCGTGCGATAGCCCGCGTCGTGCAGCTCGCGCGCAACGGACGGGGCGGACGGATCGAGGCGGTAAAGGTCGTTGTCGCGCACGCCGTGAGCGAAAGGGTAGAGGCCAGTCAGCATCGACGAGTGCGAGGGGAAGGTCAGCGGCGCGACCGCGTAGGCGTTGCGCGCGACCAGGCTCTCCGCCGCCAACGCATCGAGCGTCGGAGCGAGGCCGCCGGCGCCCCATGGCGCGATGCGATCGGCGCGAAATGTGTCGAGCGTGATCAGCAGCAGATTCTGCGGCGCGACGGCGGGAGCGATCGAGGTTGCTTGCGGCGCCGCCGGCGAGCCGGTCGGCAGTACTGCGCCAATCGCCACCAGCGCGCCGATCGCCGCGACCCATCCGCCGGTGCGGCTCGTTGCTCGTTCCACCACGCCATGCTCCGCTCGTCGTCTTCGTCCGCTGTTCGGGGCGGCGCCATTGTCGGCCCCCTTCGCCGCGAGCGCTACCATCCCGCCGCATGCACCCCGCCGCGCTCCCCGTCGACGTCCTGCTGCGTGACGTCGAGTACCACAAGTCGCGCGGGCCGGGACCCGGCGGGCAGCACCGCAACAAGACGGAGACGATGGCGCGCCTCACCCATCGCCCGACCGGCATCCACGCGCAGGCCGGCGAGCGGCGCAGCCTCGACGTCAATCGAACCGCGGCGATCCACCGCCTGCGCTTGAACCTCGCGCTGCGCCACCGGCTGCCGTTGCCGGGCATTCCCACCCCCAGCGCCGCGGCCGACTCTGACGCCGCCATCCCGACCTACGTCCCAAGCGAGTTGTGGCGCTCGCGCATGCGCGGCACCAAGCTCCCCGCCAGCGTCGACCACGCCGACTTCCCCGCGCTGCTGGCCGAAGCGCTCGACGCGCTGGCCCACCTCGACGACGATGTCCCGGCCACCGCACGCACGCTCGGCCTCACGACCTCGCAACTCGTCAAGTTCCTCTCGCGCGAGCCGGCCGCACTGGCCGAGCTCAACACTCGACGTACCGCGCACGGAAAGCCGCCGCTGCGCTGAGGAGCGTCGAGTGCCGCCTTGCCTTTGCCGAGGCTTCACAAAGCGCGCAGATGGTGCCCAACTAGCATCCGATCCGCATGGAGAAGATCGACGCGCTGATCGAAACGGTGACCACCTTGCGACAGGCGCTCGTGACCGCCGAGTCCGATCGCGCCGCCGCGCTCGCCGCCGTCACGCCGAGCTACGCCCGCAGCGCGCGCAACCTGGTTCACTACCTGGCGCTGCGCAGCCACGACGTCCGCCCGTTGCAGCGCGCGCTGACGGAACTCGGGCTCTCCTCCCTCGGTCGCCTCGAAGCGCACGTCCTCGCCGGGCTCGACGCCGTGCTCGCGGCGCTGCGCGGTCTCGCCGGCCGCGCGCCGATCGAGACCGCGCCGTCGGTCAGCGCGCCCGGCTTCCGGGACGGCCCGGCGCTGCTCGATCGACACACGCAAGAGCTCTTCGGGCCGCCACGACCGGAACGCGCCGTCCGCATCATGGTGACGTTGCCGACCGAGGCGGCGAGCGATGCAGCGCTGCTGCGCGACTGGCTCGAGCGCGGCATGGACTGCGCGCGGATCAACTGCGCCCATGACGGGCCGGCGACCTGGGAGCGGATGGTCGAGAACGTGCGCCGAACGGCGGACGCGACTCAACGGCCCTGCCAGATCATGATGGACCTCGCCGGTCCCAAGCTGCGAACCGGGCCGATCCTCGAAGGGCCGGCCGTTGTCAAGGTGCGCCCGAACCGCGATCCGTTCGGCCGGGCGATCCGTGCGGCGCGCCTCTGGCTCGCCGGCGCAACCAAGCCCCCCGCCGCGGCGGATGCGATGTTGCCGGTGCCGGCCGAGTTCATCTCGACGCTCGCGGCCGACACCGCGATCGACTTCGTCGACGCGCGAGGGGCGAAGCGTGAACTGCGCGTGATCAGCGTGCACGACGGCGGCGCCTGGTGCGACCTCGAGAAGACGGCCTACTTCGTGCCAGGCACGGAATTGCGCTCCGGAGGGAACGCAACGGCTCCCATCGGCGCGCTGCCGGCCCGCGCGGGCCTCCTCGAGCTGGCGCGCGGCGACACGCTCCTGTTGACGCGTGAGCTCGAACCCGGTCGACCGGCCGAGCGCGATGGTGGCGGCCGCCTCTTGGCCCCGGCGCGAATCGGCTGCACGCTGCCGCAGATCTTCGAATGCGTGCGCACCGGCGAGCCGGTCTGGTTCGACGACGGCCGCATCGGCGCGACGGTGCGCCGCTCCGAAGCCGACGCGCTCGAACTCGAGATCACCCATGCCGGACCGACCGGCGAACGCTTGCGCGCCGACAAGGGGATCAACCTTCCGGAAAGCCGGCTCGACCTGCCGGCGCTGACCGCCAAGGACCGGGACGACCTTGCATTCGTCGCGCGCCACGCCGACATCGTCGCCCTCTCCTTCGTCCAACGCCCCGCCGACATCCAGGAGCTCGAACGCCTGATCGCCAGCCACGGCCGCAGCGACCTCGGCATCGTGCTCAAGATCGAGACGCGCCGAGCATTCGAAGCCTTGCCGGCGCTGCTGCTGGAGACGATGCGCAGCCCGCGCGACGGCGTGATGATCGCGCGCGGCGACCTCGCCGTGGAGTGCGGCTTCGAGCGGCTCGCCGAGGTCCAGGAGGAGATCCTCTGGATCTGCGAGGCGGCGCACGTCCCGGTCATCTGGGCGACCCAGGTCCTCGAAACGCTGGCCAAGAGCGGCCGTCCATCGCGGGCGGAGATCACCGATGCCGCGATGTCGGAACGCGCGGAGTGCGTGATGCTGAACAAGGGGCCGCATCTCGCTGCGGCCATCGACGCGCTCGCCGACATCCTCAGCCGCATGCGGTCGCACCAGCACAAGAAACGCGCGATGCTGCGGCCGCTGCGATTGGCGCGCGACTACTGACCGTCGGAAGCGGACGGTCGTTGCCTGCGGCGATCAGCGGATCAGCGGATCAGCGGATCAGAGGACGTCGACCGTCACCGTGTCGCTGATGACGGTCCCGTTCAGCGCCGTCGCCGACAGCTCGAGGACGTATTGCCCCGGCACGCTGTAGGTCGTGGTCGTCGCCGGATCGGCCGGATTCGTGAACGCGGCGACGCCAGGCCCGCTGATCTGCTTCCACGAGATGACTTCCGGGATCGACTGGATCAGCAGGCTGTGGGCGGAGCAGTCGGTGATGACCGGGCCGGTCACCGTGAACGCCGCGGTCACCAGATCGAGCTCGGCGAGCCGCATCGACCAGAGCGTCGTCAACGGGTCGTAGTAGCGCAGCGACACGAAGAGATGCCCGTTGATGAAGGTGATCTCGTCGATCATCCCGTTGGTGCCAAGGATCAACCCCACGACGTACTCGCTCTTCTTCGCCGTCGTGTCGTAGCGCATCAGCGATTCGGTGCTCTCGTCCCAGTAGTAGACCTTGCTGTCGCTCTCGCGATACGCGAGCCCGCGGATATCGGTGTACGCGGCGGGCAGCGTCGTCACGACCGTCGACTTGCCACTGGTTCGATTGATGGTGAGCAGCTTGCGCGTCTTGGCGCATCAGACTTTCGTGTGGGTTCTGCCCGGCTGGATCGTTGGGGAGGAGAGGTCCGGCTGCGCATGAGTCATGAGCCGGCGCTGGGGTAGAGGTCGAGGCCGCCCAAGTGGAAGTAGATCGCGTTCCTGAAGCGCTCT
>JANNXA010000027.1:0-178145 GCA_031409275.1 Planctomycetota bacterium | reverse complement strand
GGGGTGTGTTGGCCCGGGGGGGGGCGTTGTTCGTGCCCCGCCCCCCCGCGACCGTGGCCGCTCGATCGCTCGCTCAGGCGTTGCTGCTCGCTGAAGGATGGCCGTGCGCATCCCGCGGCACGACCTTCTCGCGTTGCTGGCCCACCGGCGCCAGCAATCCCGCCCAGCAGTGGCAATCCTGCTGCTGGTTGCGTTTCAGATGCTGGAAGTGCATGCAACTCTCGCAGCCCTTCCAGAATGCGGGGTCCTTGGTGAGGTCGCAGTACGGCACCGGCTCGAAACCGAACGACTTGTTCATCTGCTCGACCTGCGGCGACAGGGTGAGCGAGAGGATCGCGGCGTCGGGCCAGCGCTTTCGCGACAGCTCGATCAACGCGCGCTTCATTTTGCGCGCCAGGCCGCGCCCGCGCATCTCGGGAGCGACCACCATCGCGGAGTGGCTGACATAGCGCTCGCTCTCCCACGGATGCGCGGTCGCGAAGCCGACCAACGCCGCAGCTCGCAGGACGACGACGGCACGCCGATCACGGATCGCCTGCGTGAGGTAGGCGTGGTCGCGCAGAGCGATGATCGCGCCGGCCTCGTGCGCCTCGCGGATCAATCCTTGGATCTGCGCGATCCAGGCGACGTCCGCAGGCCGCGCCACGCGAACCTCGATGGGTGGTTCGAGGACGAGCGGCGCCGCCTTCAAAGCGGCACCGGCCCCGTGCGTCGATCGACGATGCGTCTCGTTCGAGGAACTTCCGTCCCGGTGCACGGAAGGTGCGCGCGGCGGCGCCGCGGCTCTCCTCCTTCCAGTCCCGGAACTTGTCTTCTTCATGGCATCCGCCACTCCTCGAAGAGGCGCTCGAGGAGCGCCAACTGGGCCCACAATCGGTTCTCCGCCTGATCGACGACCACGCTGCGCGGGCCGTCGATCACGCGATCGGTCACTTTCACGTTGCGACGAACCGGCAAGCAGTGCATGAAGATCGCATCCGCCGTGCGGCTCATCTTCTCGCTGTCGACGATCCAGCGCTGGCGCAGCGCCGCCTTGTCGCGCGGCTCGTCGTCGAAGCGGCCGTAGTAGCCGATGGCGCCGTACGACTTCGCGCACACGGCGTGAGCACCGCGGAAGGCGCCATCGATGTCGTCCGTCACGGTCAACGAGCCGCCGCTCGCTTCGGCGCGCGCCTTCGCGGTCGCAACGACTTGCGGGTCGAGGTCGTAACCGGGCGGCCGCAGGTGAACCACCTCCATGCCGAGCGCCGCCGCGGAGAGCAGCTGGCTGTGCGGTGTCGCCAGCGGCAGCGATTTCGGGTGCCACGCCCAGGTGAGCACGTACTTCTTGCCGCGCGCGTCGCCGAGCTTCTCGGCCAACGTGAGTCGATCGGCGATCTCCTGGCACGGATGCTCGAAGTTCGACTCCAGGTTCACGACCGGAACCGTCGCGTGGCGCGCGAACGCGTGCAGGAAGTCGTCGCCGCGCAGGTCGTTCCAGGAACCGGTCACCGCGGCAGTCGTCGCGCCGGTGGTGATCAGGTCGGACTTGCGGATGCCGATGACATCGACGTAGCGCGACAGCACCGGTGCAACTTCCCGCACGTGCTCCTGCGTCGCGCCGTCCATGACCGCGCCGTCGCGATGCTCGAAGACGTAGGCGTCCTTGCCGGGCTGCACCTGGATCGCATGACCACCGAAGCGCGCGAGCCCTGCCTCGAAGGAGACTCGCGTGCGCATCGACGCGTTGAAGAAGAGCATCGCCATCGTCTTGCCGCGGAAGTCGGGACGCGTGGCGCCCGACTTGATGCGACGCGCCCGCTGCAGCAGCTCGGCGAGCTCCGGCAGCGACCAGTCGAGGGTGGAGAGGAAGTGGCGCTTCAAGTCGATTCCTTCGGCGAACATGGAGGAGGTAGCTCAGGGGGCGAGAAACGCCATGCGGCGATGCGCGATCGGAAGCGGTTTCCGTTCAAGCACGCGATTCGAGCGACGGCAGTCCGGTGAGCCAGCGAGCCGGCGCCACGGCAGGCCCGTGGCTGCCCGCGAGCTGACCGGCCAGCTGTGCGCCCCGCAACAGAGGGCTGTAGAGCAGCAGCCGCGCCTGCTCGGCGAGCGGCCGTCCGCTCTTCGCCAACGCGCGAACGTCGGCGACGACTTCGCGCCACCAGGCGGGGAGGCAGTCGCGCCAACCGTCGCGATTGCGCAGCCCGAAGAGCGTTCGCATGAGCAACGCGTCGGCGCGATGACGGCTGAAGTCCTCGCGCAGCGCGCTCGCGTGCGAGTGGATCACGACCGACTGCGGCTCGTAGACGAGCGTCTCGCCCTGTTCGATCGCCCGCGTCCCCCACGCGAGATCCTCGCCGAAGGGCAACACCGGAAACGGCGACCGCGCGAAGTAGTCGCGACGCACGCACGACGCGACGTTGTTGAAGTGGCAGAAGACGCGGCGCTCGAACGGCGAGAGGCGGGCGAACTCCTCCGCACTCTTGCGCTTCACCATTCGCTGCATCGAGAAGACCAGATCGCCGCGCACGTTGCGCTCGACCAGGGGCGAGCAGCCGGGGCGCGGCAGCACGCGGCTGTAGGCTCCCACCGCGGCCTCGCGCTCGAGCGCGTCGACCAGCGTCGCCAGCCAGTGCGGGCTCGCCGGCAGCGCGTCCTGAGTGAGGAACGCGATGAAGCGACCGCGGGCCAGCGCCGCGCCGAGGTCGCGGGTGTAGCCGTGGTTGAAGGTCGCGCGGGCGACCGTTCGGACGCATGCACCCGCCTCTTTCGCGAGGCGCGGCGTTGCATCGCGGCTCTCGCTGTCGATCACGATCAGTTCGACCGTGCCGACGTCCGCCTGCCCGCGCAGCGCGGCAAGCGTCTCCGCGAAGTCGGGACCGGCATCGAGCGTCGGCACCACCACCGTGCAGAGCGGTGACGCAGTCTCGCTCACTCGTCGATCTCCGCGAGCGCGACCTCTCGCCCTTCGCGCGCCGAACGGTCGATCGCGGCAAGCACTCGCTGGAGCCGCAGCCCGGTCGCCAGATCGGGGACGACGCAGGTCGGATCGACGATCGAGCGAGCGAATTCGCGGACCGGGGAGCGTGCGCCGCTGCGCCAAGGCTCCGCGGACGGCGTCACCAGCGTGCCGTTGCGGTCCGCGTGGAGCTCGGCAACGAACTCGTCCGTGTGGTCGAGATTGCGGTGGATCGCGCCGCCACGCACGCCGAGCACTCGCGTCAGCATGATCTGGCGGCGCCCGCTGTTCTCGGCCCAGGAGACCTCGAAGACGACGGCGCGCCCGCCGGCGCAACGCAGCAAGCCACCGCCAAACTCCTCGACGTCGAAGCGCGCGCCACGGTGCCGGCGCGACAGGGCGCGACCAAGCGCGCCGTGCGTCACCGCCGACACCGACTCGACCGCCGGATCGCCCATGAACCACAGCGCGAGGTCGATTCGATGGACGCCGAGGTCCAACACCGGCCCGCCGCCGGCACGCTTGCGCTGCGTGTACCAGCTGCCCGCGGCCGGCAGGCTGCGCGTCCGGCAGAAGTAGGTGTTCGCGTGGTAGAGCGGCCCGCAGCGACCCGACGCCAGCCACGCCTTCACCGTTCGCGCCGCCGCGCCGAAGCGATCGAAGAGGTCGAGCATCACCCGTTGGCGCGTCCGCGTCGCGGCGGCGGCGAACTCGCGCGCAGCCGCCAACGTGTGGGCGAGCGGCGGCTCGACCAGCACATGACAACCCGCCTCGAGCGCGGCGATGCCCATGGGTGCGTGCAGGTCGTTGGGAGTCGCCAGCAGAACCGCGTCGGGACGCTCCGCCTCGAGCATGCGGGCGAAGTCGGCGTAGCGCGCGGCGATGCCGAATTCGGCGCCCGCGAGACGCAGCCGGCGCGGATCGTCGTCGCACAACGCGACCACTTCGAGGGGCGGCACACCGGGTTCCTCGCCTGGCGGCGGCGGCGCTCGCAGCGCTCGCACTTGCGAGCGGCCGATGCCGAGCCCGACCACGGCGATCCGCAGCGCAACGGCGCGCGCAGCGCGTCCCGCAGCATCGTTTCTTCGAGGATGGCGCGCAGCGGCGGTCAAGGTGGCGCGGAGGATACCATCGGCATGCATGAGCCCGACGCGCCCCTCCCCTCGCGAATCGAAGGTGGCGCGCCATGCGCGTGCGCAGGCCATCGTCGCCGCGCTCGACCGCGAGTACGGCGTGCCCAAATGCGCGCTCGACCACGCCAATCCGCTCGAACTGCTCGTCGCGACCATCCTGTCGGCGCAGTGCACCGACGCGCGCGTCAACCTCGTCACGCCGGCGCTCTTCGCCCGTTGCAGGACGGCGCAGGACTACGCGCAGAGCCCGCCCGGCGCGCTCGAATCGCTGATCCGCTCGACCGGATTCTTCAACGCGAAGGCGAAGAACCTCCGCGGCTGCGGGTACGCGCTCGTCGAGCGACATGGCGGTGAAGTGCCTCGCACCATGGCCGAACTCGTGGCGCTGCCCGGAGTCGCGCGCAAGACCGCGAATGTCGTGCTCGGCACCGCATTCGGCATCGCCGTCGGCGTCGTCGTCGACACGCACGTGATGCGGATCGCAAGACTGCTTGCGCTGACGACGGCGAACGACCCGGTCAAGATCGAGCGCGACCTGATGACACTCCTGCCCCAAGAAGAGTGGGTCGCGTTCTCCCACCGACTGATCCACCACGGCCGCGCCGTCTGCATCGCGCGCCGTCCGCAGTGCCAGCGGTGCGCGCTCGCGCCGCTGTGCCCGTCGCGTCGCTAACGGCCCTCGCCGCGCGCGGGCGCTGCCGCCAGCAGCTTGCGATAGACGCGCTGCGTGCCTTCGACCATCGCGTCGTGGGTGAATTCGGAGGCGAGATGCGCGCGCGCGGCCTCGACGTAGCGCGCTCGCGCGGCGGCATCGCGCCACGTCTCGACGATCGCGGCGGCTAGCGCGGCAGGATCGCGCGGCGCGACGAGCCGGCCCGTGTCCCGGTCGCGAACGAGCTCCGGGATGCCGCCGGCCCGGCAGGCGACGACCGGCACTCCCACCGCGAAGGCGTCGAGGATCGACGTGCACAGCCCTTCCATCACCGAAGGCATCACGAACAGGTCGAACGCGGCGAGGTAGTCGCCCACGTTGGCGCGAAACCCGGGCATCAGCACGCGCGCCGCTGCCGGACTCGCCGCGCGGACCGCTTCCAGTTGCGGCCGCAGATCGCCATCGCCGATCAGCGCGATGCGCGCGTCGGGCAGCTCGCGCACGACGCTCTCCGCGGCGCCGATCAGCGTCTCGAGCGACTTGTGCCAGCCGAAATGGGCGATGGTGCCGATCAGCGGGACGCCGGCCGGGACGCCGAGCTCGGCACGTGCGCGGGCGCCGTTCCCTCCGACGACGCGCGCCGGATCGATGCCGCTGTGGACCAGTTCGATGCGTTCGCGCGCCACCCCGTCGCGCACCAGCTGCTCGCGCACCGCTTCCGAGATCGCGATGTAGCCGTCGACGCCGTGGCGGTACTTGAGGCCTGAAAGCGAGAAGCGGTGGCGATGGATGCTGAAGTCGACGCGCCGCGAGACCACCCGACGCCCGATCGCCGTCCATTTCGACGCCAGCACGCCCAGCGTATGGGCGTGCGACGTGTGCATGTGGACGATGTCGGGCCGCCGCGCTCGCATCAGCGCCGCCAGCGTGCGCACCGCCGGCAGATCCCACTCGCCCCGCATCGCGATCGCTTCGGTGGGCAGACCGGCGGCCTCGGAGCGGCGCGCGAGCTCGCCGCCGCGCTGCGCGATGACGACGCTGACGTCGCCGCGACGCGCCAATCCGCTGGCCAGCGCGAGGGTCTGCCCTTCGCCGCCGCGCCAGGTTCGCTCGGTGTTCAAGTGGAAGACGGTGAGGGCGCGCGCCAAGATGGCTCCTCGTTCCGGAAGACGCGGCAAACGGCGGCGACGATGCAGGACGCGGCGGAAGGATTCCAGTCGGAGGTCGATGCAACGGGCGGACGGTGGCGAATCGCCGCCGACGCGCGCGGCCTCCTGACGTCGCCGCTTGCCGAGCTGATCGCCGCCGATCGGCGCGTGGCGCCGCTCTTCGCGCTGAAGCGGTCGGCGCGGCGCGAGGTCTTCGGCGCGGAGCTGCCCGGGCTGCCGCCGCTCCTGCTCAAGCGCTATCCGGCGCGGCGCGGAGCGCTGGGACGGGCGCGCGACCAGCTGGGACTGCGTGCCGCCGCGGAACTGGCGATGGCGCGGACCTTCCTCGCTCGCGGGATCCCCACTCCGCGTCCGCTCGCCGTGCGCGAGTCCGCCCGCGATGAGCCGGGTGTGCCTTCATGGTTCGTGGGCGTGCGGCTGCTCGGCGTGCAGACGCTCGGTCAATGGCTCGAGCGGCGCTTCACGCCCGGCGATCGCTCGCCCACCAAATTCACCCTCGTGCGCCGCGCGCTGGCCACGTTGACCGCCATCCACGAGGCGGGCATCTGGCACCGCGACTTCCATGCGGGGAACCTGCTCCTGCACGACGGCGCCGGCCCGGCGGCGCAACTCGAGTGCATCGACCTGCACGGCGCGATCGAACTGGGTTGCGTGCCCGAGTCGCTGCGCGCGCGCGACATCGGCGACCTGCTGCACTCGCTGCGCTACTGCTGCTCTGCCGAGGAGCAGGACGAGCTGGCGGAAGCGCGCGACGACCTCGCGGTGGCGCGGGAAGCCGTTCGCCGCGCCCTCGCGCAACGGCGACGCGCCCACGCGACGAGCCGCAGCGGACGCGCCTTCGTGGAGAGCTCGCGCTTCGCGCAGTCGACGCTGGCCGACGGCGCCCGCGCCAGCCACGACCGCACCCTTTCGCCCGTCGCGATCGAGGCGCTGCTCGCCGACCACGCCGCCGCCGTCGCGACGGGTGACGAACGGCTGTTGCGATGCGGCCGGCGCAGCACGCTTTCACGCCTTGCCGGCAGCGGCGGCGCGATCGTGGTGAAGGAGTTCCGCGGTCGCGGAGCGTGGCGGCGCGCGCGGGCCGCGTTCGGCAACGGCGTGGCCGCGCAGGCGCGCGACCTGCCGGTGGCTGCGCCGCTCGCAGCGGTCGAGCGCTCGACGGAACACGCCTTCGCGCTCGCGCGCGCGATCGACGGCGCCCGGCCGCTGCATCTCGCGGCGCACGAAGCACAGCCCGCCGCGGGCCTTGCGCTCTCGACGCCGGAACGAGCGCGCGTGGAAGCGGTCGCGAAGCGAATGCTCGAGCTGCTCCTCGCGCTGATCGAGCAGCGATTCGTCCACCCCGACCTCTCGCTGAAGAACCTGCTGCTGGTCGAGCGCGCCGGAGGCTTCGAGCTGCGTCTCGTCGACCTCGACGCCGCCCGTCCCGGCACAAGGTTCAGCGAACGTCAGCTCGTGCGCGCGCTGGCCCAGCTCGGCGACGTCCCGCGCACCCTCTACTCGTCCCCGCAACGCTGGCGATTCGTCCGCAAACTGCTGCGCGCCCTGCACCGCGACGCAGCGTCGGAGCGAACGCTGCTCACCGCCTCCGCGCACCGCCTCGCGCAACGACAGCATCGGCAGGGGCGCGCACCCCGTCTCGATGTCGTCGCCCTGCCGACGCTCCATCTGTTCGGCAACTGGAAGTGGACCGGCCCGGCCGAACCGGCGGTGGCGCTCGCGAGCTTCTTCAAGCCGCCGGCCACTCTGCTGCTCGGCCGGCCACCGGCGCGCGGCGACCCGCATCCCATCGCCCTCAAGGCGGCGGCACGCGGCGTCCCCCACCGCATCGTGCCCGAGTTGCACAAGCACTGGAATCCGCTGCGAACCCCGCGCAGTTCAGCGGCGCTGCAGCCGCTGATCGTCGCGGCGGCGCCCGTGACCGTCGCGGTCCATCTTGATGGCGACCACGCCGCCATGGCGCGCGTCGCCGATTCCCTCGAACCACGCCCCGCGCTGATCCGGTGCGTCCACGAGTCGGGTCCCTATCCGTTGACGACGCGTCGGCTGCTCCGGCGCGCGCAACTCCTCGTGACGCCGACCCGCGGGCTCGCGCACGCGCTCGAGGACGCGCTGCAACGGCCGCGCTTCGAGGTTGCGGTGCTCGAGACAAGCGTCGAGCGCGACCGATTCCGTTACGACGAGGAGCGACGTGCACGCGGGCGCGCGCGCCTCGGCCTCGACGCCGATGCCGTCGTGTTCGGCATCGTCGCTCGCATCCAACGCCATCGGCGATTCGAGCTGCTGCTGGCCGCATGGCAGCGACTGCACGAGCAGGGCCAGGCGCCGCAGCTGGTACTGCTGGGTCGCGGGACGCACGAGGACGAGCTGGCACGCGAGCCGATCGCGCGACTCGGACTTCAATCGGTGACCCGCATGCCGGGCTACCAGGAGGGCGAGGCGTACGTCGACGCGCTCGCCGCCTGCGACGCCGGACTCTTCCTGGTGCCAGGCACGGATGTGTCGTGTCGCGCCGTGCGCGAGTGGATGGCGATGGCGCGACCGGTCGTCGCCATGCGCCGCGCGCCGCTGCCTGAGCTCATCGAGCACGACGTCGACGGATGGCTGGTCGACGAAGACGCTGGCGCGCTCGCCCAGCAAGTCCGCGCGGTCGCCGATCGAGCGCGCCTCGCCGCTGCTGGCGCCCGCGCGGCGATCACGGCGCAGCGGCGCTTCGACCCAACATGCGTCGCCGAGCACGCACGGGCATTGACCCGCATGGCAGCGCTGGCGTTGCCGGGATCGGTGGAACGGGCAAAGGTGGCCGCCCGCGTCGTCGCTGCGGTGCGCCCGGGTCGGCTCGATGCCGCATTGGCCGTGGCGCGAAGGGACGGTCACCGCGCCGACGAACTGCTCGCCTTCGACCCGCGCAAGAGCCGCGACGCGGTGCTCGACTTGGTGACTCTGGTGCGGCGAGCGCGGCCCGATCTGCTCGTGCTCGAGCCGTTCGTCGAATGGGACGCCGGAGTGGCGGCCCTGCTGCGCCGGATCGCGCCCGAGACGTTCGTGCTGGTCGAGCGCGGCGCGAACGCCGATGCGGCGGGAGCGCTCGCCGCGTTCCCGCGCCTCGAGGCATGAACGAGCGCGAACCGACGGTCGTCTGGTCGCCCGCTTACGAGCTGGCCTGGCCCGGGCATGTCTTCCCCACGGCGAAGTACCGGTTGGTGCGAGACGCCTTGCGAGCCGTCGGCGTGACCGACGAGGCGGTGGTGACGCCTGGCCGCATCGCACGCGAGGCGCTGCTGCGCGTCCACACGCGACGCCACGTCGACGAGATCGAGCGCCTCACCGCGGACCGCCATCGCGTCGCGTTGCGATTCGAGATCCCGCTGTCGCGAAGCGTGGTCGAGACGGTGGAGCACCACTGCGAAGGGACGCGCCTCGCGGTGCTGGCCGCGATCGAGCACGGCGCGGCGATCTCGCTCGGCGGCGGCTTCCACCACGCCTTCCCCGATCGCGGCGAAGGGTTCTGCTTCTACAACGACGTCGCCGTCGCGTTGGCGGCCGCGCGCGCCGAGCAACGGTTGCAGCGCGCGGTGGTGGTCGACGTCGACCTGCACCAAGGCAACGGGACCGCCGCGGCATTCGCCGACGACGATGCGATCGCCACGTATTCGATCCACCAGGAGGACCTCTATCCGATCCCCAAGGCGAGGAGCACGCTCGATGTCGGCCTTCCGGGTGGCAGCGACGATGCGACCTACCTCGAAGCGCTCGAACGGACGTTGCCCGGTTTCCTCGACGAACATCCAGCGCCGTTGCTGCTCTATGTCGCCGGTGCCGACCCGTACCAACTCGACCGCCTCGGCGACCTGAAACTCACGCGCGATGGCCTTCGGGAACGCGACCGCTTCGTGCTCGCGGAAGCGGATCGTCGTGGCATGGCGGTCGCCGCGGTGCTAGCCGGCGGCTACCCGCCCGAAGTCGAGGACGTGGTTGCGATCCACGTCGATCTCTGGCACGCGCTGCGTGGCTTCGCAGCGACGCGCGCGACCCGCGGCTAGACCCGACCGACCTGCACGACCACCTCGCAGGCGATCGCGCGCCCTTCGCCGACGGCGTCGAGCCCCTCGGCCGTCTTCGCCTTGATCGACACCGCATCGAGCGGCAGATCGAGCAATGCCGCCAGCCGTGCGACCAGCGCATCCCGATGCGGTGCGAGCTTCGGCCGCTCGAGCCGGATCACGGCATCAAGCTGTCGCGGCGCGTATCCGCGTTGGACCAGCAAGGCCAGCGCATGGCGCAGGAAGTCCGCAGAGTCGCGGCCGCGGTTCTCTGGAGCGCGATCGGGGAAGTGCGTGCCGATGTCGCCGAGCGCGCAGGCGCCCAGCAGCGCATCGGTGAGCGCGTGCAGCAGCGGATCGCCGTCGCTGGTGCCCACCGCATGAACCTCGCCCGGAAGGTCGAGACCGCCGAGGCGCAGCGGTCCGCCCGCGGCCAGACGATGAAGATCGTGGCCGATTCCGACGCGTACCTCCATCGAACGCTCCTGCACTCCGTTCGCGGCCAGCTCGAAATCGGCCGGCAGCGTCACTTTCAGGTTGGCCGCTTCGCCTGCGACCCACGCGATCGGCTCGCCCAGCGCCTCGACCAGCATGGCGTCGTCGGTGGTGGCGGCCGCGTCCGTCGTCCGCGCGTGCGCGCGTGCGAGCAGTTCACGCGAGAAGCCTTGCGGAGTCTGCACCGCGTGGAGGCCGCTGCGATCGATGGTGACGCTGCGGCCATCGTCGGTGCGGCGGCGCAGCGTGTCGACGACAGGAAGCGCGGGCACGGCGGCCCCGTGCAGACGCGCGGCAGCGGCAACGGACTCGAACAAGGCCAACGATGCGTTCGGCCGCGCCGCATCGTGGACCAGGACGATGTCGGGCGCGAGTGCCGCCAGCGCCGCGAGCCCGCAGCGGACGGAATCGCTGCGTTCGCGGCCGCCAGCGACCACCTGCGTCCTGTCGCGCAAAACGCCTGGAAGGGCGTCGAGCAGTTCGCGCGCGCGCGCGAGTTCCTCCTGGCGCACCACCAATACGATGGCCGCCAGCGCGTCCCAGAGTGCGAGCGTGCGCAGCGAGTGGGCCAGCATCGGCTGGCCACGCAATGGCAGCCAGACCTTCGGCACCGCTGCGCCCATTCGGGTCGAGCGGCCGGCGGCGACCACGATCACTCCGACATCCCGTCGCATCATCGTCATCGCCCCTTCTTACAATCCGCGACCATGGAAGCGGCGCGAACGGGACGAGTCCTGGGCATCGACCCCGGGACGCTGCGAATGGGATTCGCCATCATCGAGGGCGGACCGACCGCCCCGCGGCTCATCGAAAGCGGCGTGCTGACGGCTCCGGCGAGCGAACCGCCCGCGGTGCGGCTCGGACGGCTGTTCTGCGCGCTCGCGAAGGTGGTCGACCGCACGGCGCCCGAGTGCGTGGCCGTGGAGTCGTCATTCTTCGGCAAGAACGCACTTTCGATGCTGCGACTCGGGGAGGCGCGCGGCTGTGCGCTCGCATTGGCGGGCAGTCGTGGACTTCCCGCGTTCGACTACGCGCCCGCGCGGGTCAAGAAATCGGTCACCGGGAACGGCAACGCGAGCAAGGAACAGGTGGCTCGCGCGCTGCAGGCGCTGCTGCCGGGCATGACCT
Source organism: Planctomycetota bacterium (assembly GCA_031409275.1). Taxonomy (GTDB): domain Bacteria; phylum Planctomycetota; class B15-G4; order B15-G4; family SIAN01; genus SIAN01. Next base: position 166,584 of record JANNXA010000027.1, on the reverse strand, counting down.
CGCTCGCCGAGTTGGACTGGCTCGACCAAAGCGATGCAGTCGCCGTCGCCTGGTGCCATCTCGCCGGGCAGGAACTGATCCGACGCAACGAACGAGTCGCGGCCGCGATGGCGCCGACCGTCGAACGGAAGCGCCCTGCGCGAGGCGCTCCTCGCGCCGCATCGTCGAACGTGGACGCGGCGGCGGCGGTCGCCCGATGGCGCGCGCGGCGGCGGCGCTGAGTCCAGTCAGGACACTCGTCGCCTGCGAGCGTCCCTCCGCGTGCCGGAACACGGCGAGCGCAAACAAAACCGCCCGCCGGGGGAGGCGGGCGGCGAGTCATCAAAATCACCCGGTCAAGGCTTCTCGGGAAAAGGGGAAGAAGAAGGAATGATTGGAGGTTTTACGTGCTTGCACACAACCCTGGCCGGATGACTCTTTGTTGACGTTTTCGATCGCTGCGGAGCGCCAGGCGCAGCACTTTGCACCGCCTTCGCTGACCCCGAATCGACCTCGGAGTCTTAGACGGCGGTGAACGGGGTCGCAACCAAGCAGCCCGGTTCATGCAAACTAATAACTAACAACCTCACGGACGCGTTCGAGCCCCAGGGGAATGCCCGTCGCCGAGCCGCTTCGACGCCCGCGGCTCCGTCGGCGCCCCGTCCGAAAAGCGGGCGATTTCGAGAGGCGCCCGCCATCGGTATAAAGCTCGCCCTCTTTCGCGGCGGGGTAGCTCATTTGGTTAGAGCGGCGGATTCATAACCCGCAGGTAACCGGTTCAACTCCGGTCCCCGCTACCACTTACGACGGCGTGCGGGACCTCATGCGTCGAGGGACACGCCCGCGAATGCGACGTCGAGCAACCGCGCGCGCAGGCACTCGTCGAGCACTTTGACAGCGTCGATGTAGAGCGAGCCGCGCCCCATCCGCAGGACGGCGCGTCCACCCGGTTCGGCGCGTCGCACCGTCTCCAGCACCCGCGCGAGCTCCTCCGGCGACTCGACGCGCTTGCCCTGGACGCGCACCACGATCTGGTCGAAGCGCCAGCTCCACTGCGGATCACGGACCGCAGCGGGGTGCGTGCGGTCGACGCGGATCTCGAGCGGCTCCAACTCCGAATGGGGCTTCACGCTGTTCACGCCAACGTCCCTCGGCAGGAACGCCGGCAGCTTCCCCTCGAGCGCGCGGAAGTTGATGTTGCAGAGGAAGAAGATCAGCAGGTTGAACGTGCAGTCGATCATCGGCGTCATGTCGAGCGCCGGCATCGCCGCCCCGCGCTCTTCGTCGCGCTTTGCCATCGCAAGCTCCTTCGGGGGATACGAGATGCCCCGAAAGAACGCGCCCCACGATGAACGGTTCGAACTGCCCCGCGCTCAGTGGTGATCGACCGGCTTGCTCTTCCCCGCCCAGCGCGGATCGCGATAGACCCCGCCCTCCGGCGGCGCGCTCGCGTCGGCTCCCGCATCCCAGCGCTTGTAGGTCTTGCGGATCCAATCGATGCGCGACTGCAACTGCGCGACCGGCTTGAGCAGCTTCTTCAGGTTCCAGACGAAGTCCTCGCGGCGCCGCCCGACCACTTCGTAGTCGCTCGACATCACGATCGCCTCTTCCGGGCAGACCTCTTCGCAGTAGCTGCACTCGATGCAGCGCAGCATGTCGATCACGAACGCCTTCGGTTCGCGCTCGATCGGGCGGTCGGTCTCGCCGGGCGTGATGTCGATGGCGCGCGGCGGGCAGACGAACTCGCACAGCCCGCACGCGACGCAACGCGGCGAGCCATCGGCCTTCATCACAAGTACCGGCACGCCGTGCAGAGTGGGCTTGATCTCCATCTTCTGCTCGGGGTAGCGGCGCGTGATGTCCTTCTGGAACATCCGCATGAAGGTGAACTTGAGCGCCTTCAGGAACGGACCGATGAAGAGCCGCTCGTTCAGCGTGAGGGTGCGCTGCATCACCTTCGGGTGCGCGACGGCGGCCGCGAAACGCGGCAAGGCGGTCGGCGGCGCGAGCGCCGGCGCGCCGGTGGCGGAATCGACGTTCGCGCTCATCGGTCGCACTCCCCCATGATGAAGTGCAGCGACGCGATGATCGCCACGATGTCGCTGAAGTACGAGCCCACACTCATCGGCTTCAACGCCTGCAGGTTGATGAACGAAGGCGAGCGGATCTTGACGCGGTAGGGATGCGACGCGCCGGCGCTCAGCACGTAGAAACCGAGCTCGCCGTTCGCCGCCTCGGTGGCCTGATAGACCTCGCCCTTCGGCGGGCACCACTCGGTCACCGTCTTGAACTGGTGGATCATCTCCTCCATCGACGTGTAGACCCGCCCCTTGGGAGGCAGCACGTTCTTGAAGTCCTTGGCGATCCAGTCGCCCGCGGGCAAGCCGTCGAGCAGCTGCTTCAGCATCTTCGCGCTCTGCCGCATCTCTTCGATGCGGACGAGGTAGCGGTCGTAGGCGTCGCCACGAGTGCCGACCGGCACCTCGAACTCGAGCTGCGGATAGAGCAGGTAGGGGCGAGCGCGACGCAGGTCGACGCCAACGCCGGTGGCACGCAAGCACGGTCCGGTGAGACCGAGGTCGATCGCCTGTTGCGCGCTGACCTGGCCGACCCCGCGCATGCGGTCGTGGAAGATCTTGTTGCCGGTCAGCAACATCTCGAACTCGTCGATGTGGCCGTGCAACTGCGCCACCCACTGCTGCATCCTGGTGACGAGCTCGGGCGGCAGATCAGCGCCAACGCCGCCGATGCGCAGGTACTCCTGATTCGTGCGCAGCCCGGTCAACTCGTCCATCAGGTCGAACAGCGACTCGCGGTCACGAAACGCGTACATGAACATCGAGACGGCGCCGGTATCGACGCCACCGATGCCGGCCCAGACCAGATGAGCCGAGAGTCGCATGAACTCGCAGATGATCGTTCGGATCGCCTGCGCGCGTGCCGGAACCTCGATCCCGGCCAGCTTCTCGACCGTCAGCGCCCACCCCACTTCGTTTCCGAGCGGCTGCAGATAATCGAGCCGATCGGTGAGGGTGAAGAACTGCTGATACGTCATGTGCTCCGCGTGCTTTTCCTTGCCGCGGTGCAGGTAGCCGACCACTGGATCCATCGAGACGACCTTCTCGCCGTCGAGGATCAGCTTGCATTGCAGCACGCCATGCGTGGCCGGGTGCTGCGGGCCCATGGAGAGTTCCATGCGCTCTTCGTGCAGGTCGTTGACGGTGACGATCTTCTCGGTCAGGGTGCTCATGCGCGGCCCTCTTCCGGCAGCGTCGGGGTGCCGTCGCTGTAGCCGGCGGGATCCCCGTGCGAGAGGTCGACCGGAGTGCGATCCTGGCCGGCCGGCCGATCGACGTCGAGTTCGCGCGTCATCAAGACGCCGCCGGCGCGCACGTAGGAGATCGAGTTGTCGATCCCTTCGACGGGGAAGTCCTTGCGCAAGGGATGCCACGGGTAGTCGTCCGGCATCAGGATGCGGCGCAGGTCGGGGTGGCCGGCGAACTTCAAGCCGACCATGTCGAACGCCTCGCGCTCGTGCCAGTCGGCGGTCGGCCACAGCTCCACCACGCTGGCGACTTGCGGGTCCTCCTCGGGCACTCCGACCTTGATGCGCACGACCTTGTTCCAGGTGAGCGACCACAAGTGGTAGACGACCTCGAAGCGCGGCTGGCGCTTGGGGAAGTCGACGCCGGCCACGTCGATCAGCATCTCGAAGGAGAGTTGCGGCTCGCGGCGCAATGCGCGCGCGACGGTCGGCCACTCGTCCCGCTCGACGCGGAACGCCAGCAGCTGGTCTTGCGTTGGCGGCAGCACCTCCGCCCCGAGCGCCGTGATCGCGACGATCAGCGGATCGGGTGGTGGTGGCGCGGCGACGGCCGGAGCCGCCGGCGCAGGACTAGTCGACGAAGACGGGTTCGCGGGGACGTCGGCCATCGATGGCGAGCTCGGAGATCTTCTTCTGGAGTTCCATGACGGCGCGGATCAACGTGTCCGGCCGCGGCGGGCAACCCATCGTGTAGACGTCGACCGGAAGGATCCGATCGACACCCGGCACGACGGCGTAGTTTCGATAGAGACCACCCGAAGAGGCGCAGACGCCCATGGCGATGACCCACTTGGGATCGGGCATCTGGTCGTAGATCCGGCGCGCGACGGACGCCATCTTCCAGGTCAGGGTGCCGGCGACGATCATCACGTCGCTCTGGCGCGGGCTGAAGCGGAAGACCTCCGCGCCGAAGCGTGAAAGGTCGAACCGCGGCCCGACGGTCGCCATCATCTCGATGGCGCAGCAAGAGAGCCCGAGCGGCATCGGCCACAACGAGTTCTTGCGCGCCCAACCCACCAGATCGGTGAGCTTGGACGTAACCACCTCCGGAAACTTGTCTTCGACACCCATGGGCGTCCTTGCACCGTGCGGAACTTCGGAAGGCACGACACGCTAACCACAAGCACCCCGCGCGCCGAGTCACCCGCCGATCGAGCCATGGAAATCCTGATCCTTTCCAGCGACCCCGAGCTGCCCACGCCGCGCCGCCTCGCGGAGTCGGCGCGCGCGCTCGGCGCCACCGTCACGCTCCTGCTCCCGACGGCAGCGCTGCCGCGCCACGACCGGCTGATCGGCGCGAAGTTGATCGCACGACCCGGGACTTTCTCGCGCACCGCGGTGCTTCGCGCGTGGCGCTCCCTCGTCCAGAGCGGCGCGACACCGCTGCAATCGCGGCGCGCGCTCGCGATCGCCGGGGACCAGTGGCTCACGCTGGCGGCGGCGCGAAGCGTGGGGATCAAGGTCCCGCCGACGCTCTTGATCCGTCGCGCACACGAACTTCCGGCCGCGCTCGACGCGCTCGGCCGGGCACCCTGGTTCTTGAAAGGTCGCCGCGGCTCCCAGGGCACGCACGTGATTCGGGTCGCGGATCGGACCGAAGCGCTCCATGTCGGCCACCTCTTCTGGGCGAGCGGCCAGAGCTTCCTGGTGCAGGCCGATCGCAGCGCGCTCGGCCCAGTGGAACGCCACCTCGTGGCGGCCGGCCGCGTGCTCGCTTCCGCGCGCGCGTTCCCCGCGGCCGGCGAGTACCGAAGCAATGCGCACCGCGGCGGCCGTTTCGAACCGCAACCCACCCACGCCACCACCGCGGCCCAACTCGCCGTGGCAGCGGTGGCGGCGGTCGGTCTGCCGTTTGGCGCCGTCGATGCGATCGGCGGCCGCGAACCTGAACTGCTCGAAGTGAACGGATCGCCCGGTCTCGAAGCGCTGGAGCTCGCCACTGGTCGCGATCTCGCCAGCGAGCTGCTGGTGGCGCTGCTGCCGACGCTTGCCGTGCGCCGCTCCTCACCGATTCGATTCCCCGCTGCCTGGGAGTCGCTGGAATCATGATCCGCTGCCTGTTCGCGGCGGCCCTGCTCGCCGCCGTCGTGGCCGCCCCACCGCAGTCGGAGGAGCGGTCGATCGGCAACGCAGATCGACTGGTCGCCGAGGGCAAGCTCCTCGCCGCGCTGGTGGCGACCGACCGCGAGCTCGAAGTGCGTCCGCGCGATCCGCGCGCGCTCGATCGTCTGGCATACGTTCGGTCGTTCGTCGGCGACACGCTTGGAGCGCTCGAGGCGATGGAGCGAATGGCCGGCAGGCGCGGTTCGGCACCGTCGGCCGAGCTTGCAGCGCGGCTGGAAGGCTGCACGCCGATCGACGCGCTCGACGAGATCGTGCGTCGCGCGGCGACGCAGCGCGTCGTCATCATCAACGAGGCGCATCATGTCCCTCAGCATCGAGCGTTCAGCCAGGAGCTCGCGGCGCGGTTGCGGCCACTTGGCTTCCACTACCTGGCGTGCGAGACATTCAGCGGCGACGCGACGGCGCTCGCGGCGCGCGGCTACCCCCTCCTCGAGAGCGGCTTCTATTCGCGCGAACCGGTCTTTGGCGACTTCATCCGCAGCGCGCTCAAGCTCGGCTACCAGCCGATCCACTACGAGATCGAACGGAGTGGCGCACCCACCGGCGACGTGACCGACTCGATCAACGAACGCGAGATCGCGCAGTGCGAGAACCTGATGGCGCGCCTCTTCGCCGCCGATCCGGGTGCCAAGGCGCTGATCCACGTCGGCTATTCGCACGCGACCGAGAACTGGGAGAAGCAGGCCGACGGGCGCGAGCTCGCCTGGATGGCGGCGCGCCTCGCGCGGCGGCTCGGCATCGATCCGCTGACGATCGATCAGACCGAGCAGATGGCGGCCAGCCAGCCCGATCGCGGAAGCGCGGCGCGCCATTTCGCGCAACGCCGCGGCTGGCTCGACCGCGCCGTCTGCTTGCGCGATCGCAGCGGCGCGTTCGTCGTCGATGGCGACGGCTTCGCCGGCCGGGTCGATCTGCAGATCTTCCATCCGGCCGTCACGTTGGTGGACGGCCGTCCCGACTGGCTCCATCGCAGCGGTGGACGCAAGCCGGCCGAGATCCCGGCGGAGCTCGAACCGTCCGCGGGACGAAGGCTGATCGAGGCGTGGCGCGCGAGCGAGCGGGAGGGCGCGGTCCCCGTCGATCGCATCGTCGTGGAGGCCGGCGAACCGTGCCCGGTGCTGCTGTTGCCGCCGGGCCACTATCGGGTCGCCGCCCAGGATGAAAGCGGCATGGAGTGCGGACGCGCCGACCTCGAGCAGCAGTGAGCTTCCGCCGGGCGCCACTTGCGGCCGAGGCGTGCCGCCGCCAATCTCTTCGCCTGCCGAAGCGCTCGTCAGGGCGTGCACCGCATTTGCGGTCGGCGAACGCCCCCACCCCGAAACGCAAGCGAGGATCGACACGATGCGCACGATGGCGCTTCTTTCGTCCCTGTCCCTGATCAGCGGCTTGTTCGGCGGCTGCGGTCCCGCGTCCGCCTCGGCCTCCTCGGGGGTCGCGGCGCCGGCCACCCAAGGGGCACCTGCCGCGGCGCCTGAGGAGAAGGCCGTGGCCGCTGGTGACGCAATCGAGACCGTGAAGAAGTTCATCGCCGATCAGAAGATCGACACGACCAAGAACGGTTGGAAGTCGAAGCTGCCGAAGCCCCCGCAGCTCACGTTCGACCCGAAGAAGAGCTACTTCTGGGTCATGGAGACGAACAAGGGCACCATCAAGATCAAGCTGATGCCCGATGTCGCCCCGATGCACGTGTCGAGCTGCATCTACCTCAACACGCTCGGCTTCTACGACGGCCTCAAGTTCCACCGCGTGATCAAGGGCTTCATGGCGCAGGGCGGCTGCCCACTCGGCACCGGCACCGGCAACCCCGGCTACCAGATGCGCATCGAGATCAAGCCCGAAGTGAAGCACAGCAAAGCGGGAACGCTGAGCACCGCGCGCACCCAGGACCCGACCACGGATGGAAGCCAGTTCTTCCTCACGTTTGGCCCGACGCCGGCGCTCGATGGCCAGTACACGGTCTACGGCGAGATGACCGACGGTCAGGACGCGCTGAGCAAGATCGAGGCGTGCGGCAAGATGCGCGATCCGGCACCGCCGACCGAGGACCTCTTCATCAAGACGGGCTCCATCACGGTCGAGTGACGGCAGGCGACCGGCTGCGCAGCGCGCGCGGACCGATCGCGCGAAAGTGACGGCCCGCCGGGATCCCGAACTGTTCGTTTCGCGGGATCCCGGCAGGTCGTCGGTCGGCCGAAAAAGTTGGCCGCGGGTGAGTGTCGTAACGAAAAGGCCCTGGCGCCTGCGCTCAGCGCAGCTCCTCCGCCGGGTCGTAGATCTCCGCTTCGCGCAGCTTCGTCTGCATGATTCGCGGCTTGACGAAGAAGAGCACTTGAGCCTTTCGGTAGGTCGTCTTCTTGTGCTTGAAGAGGTAGCCGAGCAGCGGGATGTCGCCGAGCCACGGCACCTTCTCGACTGACTCGATGTCGTCGGTCGTGACGAGCCCGCCGATCATCACGGTCTTGCCCGACGGCACGTTCACCACGGTGTGCGCGTTGCGCCGAGAGATGAGCGGGTTCTCGACCGAAGCCGTCGAACTGATCGCGGCGGTGACGAAGCCGGTGACCGCCGAGACCTCCACCGAGATCTCGAGCTGCACCATCCCCGCGGTGAGGATGAAGGGCGTCACCACGACCGAAATGCCGGTCGGCTTGAACTGAGTGACGATCGAAGAGACGCCGTTCGCGCTGAAGGTGGGCGTGAAGAATGGCGTCTCAGAACCGGTGTCGATGATCGCGCGGTGGCCGTTCAGCACGGCGAGCTTCGGCGCCGAGAGCACCTCAGAATCGGTGGTCGACTGCAGCAGTTCGAGCAGGCCGTTGACCACGACCTCGTCGTGGATCGCGTGAAACGTCCCGAAGGTGCCGTTCACCAGATTCTCGGCCAGCTTGACCGTGACGTCCTGGATCAGCGTTCCCGACGGATCGGTCGGGGTCCCGCGCGTGAACGAAAGCTTCGAGCCGGTCGCGAGCTCGTCGTCGAGCGAGATCTCGACGATCGTCGTCTCGATCTCGATCTGCGGCACGTCGGCCATCAGGCTGGCGAGGAACTCGTCGATCTGCTGGAGCATGTCCTCGCTGCCGGTCACCATGAAAAGATCGGCGACCGAACCGTTGCCGAGCACGAGTCCCGATCCGCCGGCGTTCTGCCAGTTTTCGTGGCTCTCCTTGCGCGGATCGATCAGGAACTTCTCCTTGATCCAGTAGTCCTGATCGGGCGAGAGGCCGGAGAATCCCGGAATGAAGCGCGACAGCAGTTCGACGTAGCTCTTGGCGCCCGGGCCGTTGGGCTGCGCGCGGAAGTAGTAGAGCTTGGTCAATGTCCCGTCAGGATTGCGGATCAGGTTCCACTCGAAGCGGTGGAACGGGCTCGACGCCGGCTGATCCTCGGTGGGCAGGACCTCCGCCTGCAACGCGTCCTGGGAGCGATCGGCGTCGACGGCGCCAGCCTCTTTGGACTCGGCGGGCGCCGTGAAGGCACGCGGACCGCGGGCGAACTCGGCGCCGCGCGTCCGTGACACGCGATCGGTCCCAGCACCCTCGACGAGATGGAACGACCGCGGGCGCGGGTGGCTCGGCTCCGAAACGCAGCCCGACGTCACGAGCAGCACCGGGATCGTGCTGAGGATCGTCCGGCGAGTACGAAGCGCCATCACCGCTTCACCGTCGGTTTGAAAAAGGCGATCGCGTCTTCGTTGAGGTTGGCAACTTCGATCCCGGCCGCCTGAACGCCGCCCGCCTCGACGACGAGGTCAATCCCACGGCGAGACGCGGCCGCCGTGATGGCGCGCTGGAACTCCCGATTGGCTTCGTAGACGAGGAAGTGATAGCGGGCGCTGTCGCGCGGCGTCTTCTCGGCGCGCAGGGTCCGAATCGCTGGGATCGCTTCGAAGACCTGGCGACGGTCGACGATCGCCACGGAATGGAACGACTTCGCGTCGCCGATCAGAACCTTTCCGCTGATCGAGACTTTCGGCAGCGGCTTCGTCGCGTGAGCCAGCGCCGAGTCCGTCCCGACGAGGCAGACCACCAGGGCGACGATCACGAACATCGTGCGCGGGTTTGGAGCCTTGGACACGGCGTTCTCCTCGGAGTCGAGCACAGGAGGAGACCCCGAGTACAACCGCACCCCGGGTCTGATTCCGACAGAACACGAACAACCTCCGTGCCATGTCCGAATCTTGAGGCCTATCGGACAGTTCGAGGTGCCATCTTCGAGGGCGATGATCGAACTTAATCCACTACGAATAAGCATCTTATGGAAAGTACAATTTATCTAATACAGGCCCCTCGAGAGACGCTCGACTCGCCGAAGATCGATTCAGACATTCCGCCATTAACAGACAAACAGGGCCATTCCGGCCGGCGGACGCCGCATCAAAGATCGGAATAAGACCTATTCCGTCGACTCGAAGAGTTGGTAGCTCGCGCCGCGACGTGTACCGATTCGAGCCAGGACGCCGAGTGCGACGAGGTCACTGAGATCACGAAGAGCTGTGCGCTGAGACAGCCCCTCAAGCTCCCCATACTGGCGCGACGTGACGATTCCGCCGTGTTCTCGAGCAATCGCGAGGATGCGCACCTGACGAGGGGTCAACGAGGGACGAGGAGCGGCCGCCGTCCGGTCGGCACGCGGAGCCTCCGCCGGCGCCGCCACGGCCGGACGCGGGGCCGCGGCGGGAGCCGCGGCGGGAGCCGCGGCGGGAGTCGCGGCGGGAGTCGCGGAGGCCGCCGGCACTGCTGCTCCTGACTCCACTGCCCGCAGCTGCTGCGGCGGCTGCGGCGGCTGCGCGACTTCAAGGTCGTCGCGACGAACCCACTCGCCGTCGCCGAGCACGACGGCGCGCTCGATCACGTTGCGTAGCTCGCGGACGTTGCCTGGCCATTGGTGGCGCGCGAGGACGTCGAGCGCTGCTGGCTCGATGCCCCGAACTCGACAAGTTGGATCGGCCTGGCGGCGCATCTGCAGGAAGCGGTCGACGAGCTGCGGGATCTCGTCGAGACGCTCGCGCAGAGGCGGCAGTTCGAGCGTCACCACCTTCAACCGATAGAAAAGATCCTCGCGGAAGGTGCCTTGGGCCACGCCGCGTTCGAGCGACTGATGCGTCGCCGTCACCAGCCGAACGTCGACCGCAATCTCCTCACTGCCGCCGAGTCGCTGCACCTTTCGCTCCTGCAGGACTCGCAGGAGTTTGACCTGAACCGTGAGCGGGATCTCTCCGACTTCATCCAGGAAGAGCGTTCCGCCGCGCGCCAGCTCGAAGCGACCGAGCCGCCGCTGATCCGCGCCCGTGAAAGCGCCCTTCTCGTGGCCAAAGAGCTCCGACTCGAGGAGATTCTCCGGCAACGCGGCGCAATGAACCGCGACGAATGGACCCGACGCGCGTGGGCCGAGTCGGTGCAACAGCTGCGCCGCGACCTCCTTGCCGGTGCCGGTCTCTCCCAGCAAGAGCACGCTGGCATCACTCGCCGCGACCTTCTCGAGCTGGCGCAGCACCGGCTCCATGCGCGGAGAACCGAAACCAAACTCGGGAAAGCGCTGACGGAAGCGCTCGAGCGTCTCTGCGGCGGGCGGGGCGACGTCGGTTGCTGCAGTCGCATCGAGACGGCGATGGAGCAGCCCGTAGAGAAAATCGACGCTGCGCGCATCGCCGGGAAACTCGGCGATCGCCACTCGCAGCCGTCCCGCCAGCTCCGCGCCGAGCGCCTGCGGATCCGCGAGGCGCTGGCGGAGATCGGCGGCGAGCTCCTCGGCACGCGTGCGGCCACCGTATGGCGCGACCACTTCGAACTCGAGCGGCGCGGCGCGGCCGACGATCTCGCGCTCGCGACAGGCGCGGCGAAGCTCGCGCGCGCATGCGATCGCGTGACGCCGCAGCTCCTCGCGCCGCAGTGACGTCGCTCCGTTTTCCGGATCGAGCCGCAACAGAAGCACTGCGAGCGGCCGATCGCTGTGCGCGGCACGGTCGATCTCCTCGTTCAGTCGCGCGACGAAATGGGAGTGGACGAAGAGCCCCGTTTCGGCGTCTTCGATCGAGCGCGTCTCGAGCCGTGCGCGCTCGATGCCGGCCGCCACTTGCCCGAGTACGCCGCTGACCAGCGCCGGATCGTGGCCGGCGAGCGGGTCAGCGCTCTCGCCATGTCGGACGGCGATCAGCCCGATCGCCCGCGCCCCCAGTTCGAGCGGCAGGACGAGCAATCGCACCGCTCCACCGCCGAGCGTCGCCGCAATCGCGGGCGATTGCTGATCCGCCGCGATCGACAACGCCTTGCGCTCGCGCAGCCATTCGCGCGCTTCGTCCAATTCGAGACGCTGCGGCCAGCCGAGTGGCGCGCCCTCGGAGAGTTCGGCCACCAGCACGAGGCGATCGTCCGCCGGATCGTGCAGCCAGCAGCCGAGCGACTCGCCGCCGAGAAGCTGTCGAACGAAACGCAGCGCGCGCAACGAGCGATCCGAGAGCTCGCCTGGCTGCGCCATCGCCCCGATCAGCTCGACCAGGAGTGCCTGCTGGCTGCCGCGTCGCGCCAGCTCGTCCCACAGACGCTGGAACGACGTCTCGAGCGAAGCGACTTCGTCCTCGGCATCGTCGCCGGGCACGCCAGTGGTGCGACGCGCGATGCCTGACCCCTCGATGCGTTCGAGCGCGCCACGCAGCACTCGCGCGAGCGGCCGGGTGATCCCCTCGGTGACCACCGACCCGAGGAAGTGCGACGCCGCGAGAATCACTGCACCAAGCGCTAGCACGAACCATGAAAGGTCGACGTCAAGAGCGCCGATGCGAACACGTACGGGTCGCGCATCGAGCGCCGCCGCGATGATCGCTACCGGATCGCCGGACGAGCCACGCAGCAAGTCGTAGCCGCAAGTCCCGCCTGCCGGCAGCGGTGCAAAGAAGGCGCCGCGACCGGCATCGAGATCGCGGGCGGCCGCCCGCTTCGCGCCGCCATCGAGCGGCAACACTCCCGTCGCCGCGATCGGTTCGCCGCCTTCGATGTCGACTCCTTCGCGCCGCACGTGCGGCGAGAGCAGCGCGACCACTTCGCCCTGCTCGGCGCTGCCGCGGACGGTCGCCAACGCGGCGACGTCCACGCGCCCCGCCACACGCACCTTCAAGCCGCGTCGGTGGTTGTCCGCCGAGCCAGAGAAGACCACTTCGCCCCAGGACAACGCGAGTCCTTCGTGGGAGGCGTCAAATCGAGGATCGGCCGCGACGATCTCGCCCGAGTGGATGCGCCGCGCCGCGCCCGCCTCGCTCGGCGCCTCGACCACGATCGCCACCGTCACATCGGGGTCCGGGAAAGCCTGCGCCATCTGCCGCAGTCGGCGCCGCACTTCATCGTCGCTCACCCGAGCGGTGAGGATCTCGCTCGACTCGAGGTCACGCAACGTGCGCTGCGCGTGGTCGTCAGCCAGTGCGCACAGCCGGGTCAACCTCTCGCGCAGCTGCCCGATCAGTTCGCCGGATCGACGCTCCTCGGAACGGCGCTGCTCGGCGGCGAGGAGGTTCGCCAGCACGGCGAAGAGGACGATCAGCGGCGCCAAGGAGGTCAGCAAGAACAGGAACGAGAGGCGGGTACGGACGCGGGCGATTCGCGCCAACGCGTCGACCAGCAGCAGGAGCAGGAACGGCAACGCCAGCAGGCCGAGGATCCACGCCGCAGCGGCGCGTGCCGTGCGCAGTTCGGTCAGCGCCGGCCGTTCAACCGACAGCAGCACTTCGTAGCGGATCCCGCCGATGGTGCAGGTCAACGGCAGGGTCAGCAGCGAACGGCCGATCCGTTGTTCGCGACGCACGACGAGGCCGCTGATCGCCGCATCGCTGCCGACGAGCCCGGTGCCAAGCAGTCGTTGCGCATCCCCGAGAGGAAGCGCGCCGCCCACCTGGCGCACGACTCCTCCGCGGGCCACCGCGAAGGAGAGCGGCAGCGTCTCGTCGGCGAGCGCCGCACGGATCTTCGGCGCGAACGCGAGCTTGCCGCCCGCCAGCACGAGTGCCGCGAGGCGAGGCGGAGGCGGCGGTTCGTCTCGCACCAACGCGCTCATTCCGGCCACGACGAGCGCACCGCGCGTCTCGGGCGGTTGCTCGATCTCGACCTTGGTCACGCGCAAGGACGCCGCGGGATCGGACGGAGCGAGCGGCAGCTCGAACCCGTCGTAATGCAGCAACCCTTGGCGCGTCTCGAACGTCGCCGCCAGGAAGCTCGTCATCGAGGCGGGATGCTGCGGTTCGTAGAGCTGCGCGTCGTCGATCTCGAGTCCGGCCCGCAACGGGAATCGCCGCGGCTCCGCTTCGCCTTCGACGCTGACCAGCACCCACGCTCGCACGCGAAGGGTCGCCGCGTCGGAGAACGCCCGCAGGACGGGCCCTTCGGCGCGGTAGTAGAGACGCAGCCGCTTGAGTTCGAGCGGTGGCTGGCCGGTCCGGCCATAGAGCAGCGATCGGGTCGCCTCAGCGCCGCCTTTCGGGAGCAGCCGCAGCTCGCGCGGCGCCGGCCGCCCCGCGCGCATCGGCATCGGGAAGCCATTGCGATCGTTGCTGCCAAGGAGCAGCGGAACGTAGCGCGGCGTCGCTCCAGCGAGTTCGAGCGTGATGCCGGAAACCCACAGCGTCGCTCCTGCCGCCGCGCGCGTCGGCAACAGCGTCAAGCGGGCCAACAGCGGATCACCTTCACCGGCCGCTGCCGGCGGCACGACTTCGACGACGAAATGGTCGACGTGGCGAAGTTCCTGTCCGGCGAGTTCGGCGGCGAGCCACGGTTCCTCGCGCGGCCCGGCGCGCAGCCGCGCCCGGCCCCACGCCCGCTCCTGATGGCCGATCGGCTCGCTGCGCGCGTCATCGATGGTGAAACGCTGGATCTGCGCCGTCTCGCGCGACCGTTGCGCGGAGCGCAGCTGCAACTCGACCGCGTCGACGATCTGGCCTCCGGCCTTGCGCGCGCTCTCCGGCAACAGCGCCGCCATCGCCAGATGGACGCGACGAACCGCCATCGGCACGTCGAGCACCACGTCCAGCAGGTCGGCGCTGTCGGGAGCGCCACGGGTGCCGCCAAGGCGAACGCCGTACTCGGAGAACGGCACGCCCGCGATGGGATCGAGCGAGCGGTAGTCGCCTGGCCCGCGCTCGTCTTCGCCGAGCAGCGCGATCTGCTCGAAGCGATTCGATTCGGGGATCGCCAGCTCCCGCCCTTCGAGCAGCTCCCGCAGCGTCGTCTCGTCGGCGCCGCGCAACCGCGCCGCCACCTCCGTGAGTTCGAGCTCGGCGAACGCTGCGGCGACCTGTTCGCCACGCTCGCGTAGGCGCGCCTCCGCTCGCCATGTCGCCAACAGATCAGCGGCATCGACGCCAAACACCAGAAGGAGCGCGCCGATGCCGAAGACGACCGGGCCCACCACCCGCCAACGGGGAATGCGGATCTGAAGGACGCGCTGGGCTCGCTTGGCCGACTTGCCGACTCCCCAGGACACCACCAGGATCGCGAGCGCCACGGCGAGTCCGATGCCGCTCGACGTGAAGCGACCGCTCGAGCGCCTCGAAGGGGGCTCGCCGCTCAGCTCCAGAAGTGGGAGCGGTTCGTCGAGACGCGTGCGGTCGATCTGCCCGCTGAGCGACAGCGTCGCGCGCGCGAGCGGCGCGTCGCCCTCCGCGCGGTCGCCGCTGTCGCGGTCGCGCAAAGCCAGGTCGAAGCCGATCGGGGTCGTACCGTTGGGGTCAAGTCGCAGCGGTCGCCACGGGACCCGCGCCTCGACGACGAAAGCTCCACTTCCGACCGCCAGTTCGTGAGCCGCAACTTCGACCCCGGTCAGGCCGCCGGCGCCGAGGACCTGCTTTCCACGCCACGTGATGACGCCAAATCGGCGCCCGGCGTTGAAAGGGAGCAAGACCAGCCGCGTGCGGCTGGTGCCGCCGGGCGACTGCGAATCGGACTCGCCACCCTCGAAGTAGAGGTCGATTCCGTCGGCGTCCCAGAAATTGGGGGTGTCGACGATGCGCTTCTCGTCCTGCAATCGGAGCGCGAGATAGAGGGCGTCCGCGTCGTAACGAAGGACGGCGGTCGCGCTCAGGTCTTTCTGGGCTAGTTCCGAACCTCGCCCGGTCAGGACGTGCCAATCGCCCTCGACGAGTCCCCACTCCTTGAGGTCGCCGTCGACAGTGATGGCGTTTCGCGCCGCCGGGCACGGAAGCGCCGCCGGCGTCTCCGCCGCGAGGGCAGGCGGAGCGCACGCCAACGACGCGAGGAATTGAAAGACGACGACGCGCATGAAGTCTCGTGACGTCGGGCCGCTGTGCCCCGGGTCTCCGCGCTCCACCGCCACGCGATCGTTGCAACCCGAGCGTTGCGGCCGAGGCGAACGAGCGATAGTTAAAGCGTCGCCGCAGAAGAAACCACCACGCTTGCCAGGGCCACTTCTCGCAGAGGGGCGGTCCGAGGCGAGGTCGTTGCCATATCCGGAAGTTCCAGCTACGTGGAACTCGGAGAAGGCCGCGGTCGCAGAACAGGAGATCTCGGGGATGTTGATTCCGTACGCCCATTTGGCACCGGCCGACGGTCGGTGCCAGTTCGTCCGCGTCGCTGGAACCGCGCTACTGACCGCCTTGCTGTTTGGCTGCGGCTCCGGTGGCAAGAGCACGACCGGTGCTAGCTCCTACGAGTCGTCGGCCACGCTCCTCGCCGTCCGTTTCCCCGATCCCAACGACGTCAACTCCGAGCCGGAGACGTCTCCGCCGCAGACCGCGTCGTTGGTGCAGTCGGTCGAGTTCACGTTCAGCGGAAACCCCGACCCCAACCGCATCAACGCGACGGTGATTCCGATCCTCGATGCCTCCAACTTGCCGGTATCCGGCACGTTCGAAGTCGCCGGTTCGGTCGTCACGTTCACTCCCTCTCTGCCGGTGCGGCCGGTCGGGACGACGGTCAACGGCCAGCTCGACAACGGCGGCGCCGGGTTGCTCTTCAACCAGGGCTACACGATCCGATTGGGACCGGCCTCGTTTTCCTTCGTTCGAAGCGTCGCGCCGACTCTGCGCGCAAGTTTCCCCGACGCCCTCGATAGTGGCGGCATCTTCATCCGCTTTCGAACGCTGCCGACGCCAACCGCCGACGCTTTCCGCGGCGTCGCGGCGACCACTCCGCAGCTCGTCGACGTCGATCCGGTCGACGGTTCTTCCGGGATCTCACCCAACCTTTTCAGTGATCCCGACCAGCTGTTCCCGGCGCCGCAGCGCTTCCAGCTGTCGTTCGATGGCCCGCTCAACCCTGCGACTACCAACCTGAACGACACCGTTTTCCAGCTGGTTGATCTCGACGACAACGGCCTGCCGCTCGGAATCGACCTCCGGCTGCTGGAGAATGAGACGGATCGTGCGTTGGTCGAGATCACGCCTTCGGGCATCTTGCCGTTCGGTCACATGCTGGCGCTTCAGTACGACGCCGAGTTGCAAGGACTCGCGCAGTCGGGCACGCCGGCCGGCGGCCCGGTCGTGGCCACGACCTTCACTGTCGCGACCGCTCCATCGGGGACCATCGCGGACGCGTTCGTCGAGGACTTCGACGACAACTCGCGCGAAGAGGGCGACATCGACCAGATCGGCGCCGGCAACCTGCCCGCCGACTGGAACGTGAACCACTCTTCCATCCTGCAGGCCGCGCTCGAATTCGATGGTGACGGCGCACTCGGGCGCTTCCTGCCGGCTCAACCGGCCAGCGGGCAAACCAACGTGGTCATCCTCGACACCACGTCGCAGACGTTCCCGTTGCTCGACGGCTCGACTCCCGACGCGAAGCCCAACACCGTGGTCATCGGCGGCGTCTTCAACTTCACCGACATCGACATTCCTGACGGGGTCAGCCTGCAGCCGGCCGGCAGCAATCCGCTGGTCATCACGGCCACCGGATCGGTGCGCATCGCGGGCGACATCGTCGTTCGAGGGGACAACGGCTCGAGCGAGTTCGCCTACGACTCCGCAATCACCTCGATCCCGGGCGGCGCCTCCGTCGCGGGCGGCGGGCGCGGCGGGGATGCCCACCCAGTCGCGTTCTTCCCCGCGGACACCATCAACTACCTGACGCTGGTGACGCCGCAGTGGGCAGAGACCGGTTTCGGGATCGACCCGGTGGACGGGGTCATGAAGCGGATTGGCGGCACGGGCGCCCAGAGCGGCATCCTCGATGTGCCGGTCTCTGGCAAATACGCGACCGACCACGAATGGGGAACGTGCGACGAGTTCCGAAGCGGGAACTCGAACTGCAAGATCGCCGGCGGCGGCGGCGGCTCGCACTTCCGCGAGGGGCTGACCCCCAAGGACACCAGCGGCAACGTGATGAACGGCATCGCCAACGTGCTGCCGGACGGCACGGGCAAGTGGATCATCCGCACGGACACCACGTGCCTTGCCGGAACGCCGGGCGCTCATCCATTCGCTGACGACGGCACCACGACCAACGACTATTTCGGCAAGCTCGGCCAGTTGAAGCGACTGATCGGTGGCCAGGGCGGCGGCGGTGGCGGCACGTTGGCCGACGCCTACTACTGCGGTAAATGGTGCGAACTCGACTCCGACACGACCAACGACAACTGCTGCGGTCCCTTCGACGGATTCGTCAACAACAACACCCGCGCCGCGTCCGTCGGCGACTCGCGCGGCGGCGGTGGCGGCGGCGGTGGCGGCGCCTTCCTGCTGCAAGCGCTCGGGGCGATCACGCTGGAAGCGACGGCACTCATCGACGCCGTGGGCGGCAACGGCGGAGGCGGCGAGGGCATCGCCTGCTCGTACTGTGGCGGCGGTGGCGGCGGCGGAGCCGGCGGCATGGTGATCCTCCAGTCGTCCACCAGCGTCACGGTCAAGCAGAACGCCGTGATCGACGTGCGTCGCGGCTTCGGCGATGACGCTTCGCCGGACAACGACTACCTCGACTGCGGGAACTCGGGCAGTGGCACCGCTGGCGACGGCGGCGATGGCGGCAACGGACTGATCCAGTTGCAGGTGCCGTCGGGCAACATCGCCACGGTGACGTTCCCAGGCACCACGGACACCAACGGCAGCATCCGCCCGCCGAGTTCCTGGATCGACCCGACCAACACGCTCGCCCCGGTCGAGTTCACGCCGATCAGCGTCGCGATCTCGACCTGGGCCGACTTCGGCCGCGTCATCAAGCGCGCGCCCTCCAATACCAACCCGGTCTTCTCCTTCAGCGGACTGAACGGAAGCGGCTTCGTCGCGACCGACTCGGCGGGCAACGTCCTCTCGCCCTCGACGACGGACATCGTCTGCGGGTACCTCGGCCAGATCGATCCAGGCAGCAAGACCTACCTGAAGGGCGAGGAGCCGCGCGCCGACTTCATTCCGCTGAACGCCACCATCAAGGTGGAGTTCCAAGGCGCGGACTCGATCGTCGACGGCTCGAAAGAAGTCGACCCTGCCAGCCTGACCGCATGGTCGTCGAACGTCGCGATCGCCAACGGCCGACAGTTCCTGCGTTGGCGCATCACGTTCGACACGACGGCCGACAACAGCCAGTTGTCGATCCACACGCGGCTGCCGGCGGTCGAGAGCATCCAGGTGCGCGCCGAGTTCTGAGCCGGACCTCTCTGGCGCAAACGCCGATCTTCCGACGAGCCCCATGCCCCGCGCGAGCGGAGCTTGGGGCTCGTCTCTTTCGGGGCTCGAAGCGACTTTGCAACGGCGCACCGCGCTTCGAGCGCAACGAGAGCGGCCCGGCTGAACCTGAGTCCAGCCGGGCCGCGAAGATCGACGATTGCCCGCTCGACGCGGGCGCGAGTTCAGGTCACCGGCTCGAGCCGCTTGACCTTCTCGGCGTAGAGCCCCTTGGTGCCCTGGACCACGTCGCATTCGACCGACTCACCGTCGCGAAGCGTCTTGAACCCCTCGCCGTCGATCTGCGAATAGTGGACGAAGATGTCTTCCATCCCCTCGATGGAGATGAAGCCGTACCCCTTCTTGTTGTCGAACCACTTGATCTTCCCTTGCGGCATGGACTCGAACTCCTGGCACTGTCGCAGGTCCCATGGGTGCCGGCATCTCTGCCGTTGCTCGCTTGAACTTGGACCGTCGTGGCTTCGTGTCCGCGGGACCGCGGTAACCAAGCGGCACGTCCCTCACGCGGTCGACCGGCGCCCTGAACACGACGCCGGCGTCTCTCATCGTTCGCTTGCTGCTACGAACGTCTCCTGACTGGGCCGGCGCGGATGCCAGCTCGCCTCGGGTCGAATACGGTCAACGCACTGAACGGCCGCTTTCCGCCCCCTGCGGCACAATCAGCGCCGGCGCCGGCGCCGACGGCCACCGCCGTCTCCGCCGCCACCACCGTCTCCTTGCCCTGCGTCGTTGCCGTCGCCGGGCCCGCTCATCGGATCGAAATCGTCGAACGCGGGCTGGGGCTGCTGCGGCTGCTGCGGCTGCTCGGGCGCCATTTGCGGCGCGGGTCCGCGGTCGTCGGGGCGATTGCCACCGCCGCCGTGACCACCACCGCCGCCGTGACCACCACCACCGCCGCCGAACCCGCCTCCGTCGCCGCGCGGCGGGCCACCGCCACCGCCCCCGCCGTATCCACCACCGCCACCACCACCGCCGTAGCCCCCGCCGCCGCGCGGCGGGCCGCCACGGCCGCCGCCGTCATCTCGGCGCGGCGGACGCGGGCCGTCGTCGCGCCGACCACCACCACCCGGAGTGCCGGGGTTGGTTCGCGCGCTGACCTTCACCTTGCCGCTCGGGTCGACGAAGATCACCTTGACCTTGAGCTTCATGCCGATCTGAACGACGTCGTGCGGATTGTTGACGAAGGTGTCGGCCATCTCCGACACGTGCAGCAGCGCCTCCTGGCCTGGCACGAGCTCGACGAAGGCGCCGAACTCCTTGATCTCGATGACGGTCGCCTCGAACTGATCGCCGAGGTTGACCTCCTTGGTGAAGGCATCGACGAAGCGACCGGCCTCTTCGATCGCCTCGAGGCTCTTGCCCGAGATGATGACCTTGCCGGTGTCGTCGACCTCGACGTCGGTGCCAGTGCGCTCCTGGATCATCCGGATGTTCTTGCCGCCCGGCCCGATGAGCGCGCCGATCTTCTCGATCGGGATCACGCGGCGCAGGACGCGCGGCGCGTGCTGAGAAACCGTCGCACGCCCGGCGGAGATCACCGAGCCCATGACGCTCAGGATGTGCAGACGGCCCTCGCGCGCCTGCGCGAGCGCCTGCTTCATGATCGCGAGGTCGAGCCCCTTGATCTTGACGTCCATCTGCATGGCGGTGATGCCGGCCGTCGTGCCCGCCACCTTGAAGTCCATGTCGCCGTCGTGATCTTCGCCGCCGAGGATGTCGGAGAGGATCTTGGTGCGCTTGCCGTCGGTCACGAGCCCCATCGCGATGCCGGCCACCGGAGCGGTCAACGGCACGCCGGCATCCATCATTGCCAGCGATCCGGCGCAAACCGTCGCCATCGACGAACTGCCGTTGCTCTCGAGGATGTCGGAGATGACACGGATGGTGTAGGGGAAGACCTCGTCCGACGGGACCACCGCCGCCAGCGCACGCTCGGCGAGCATGCCGTGGCCGATTTCGCGCCGGCCCGGGCCGCGGATCGGCTTGACCTCGTTGACGCTGAACGGCGGGAAGTTGTAGTCGAGATAGAAGCGCTTGCGGATCGGCTCGCGCAGGCCGTCGACGCGCTGCTCGTCGTCCTGGGTGCCGAGCGTGACTTGGGTGAGCGACTGCGTTTCGCCGCGCGTGAAGATCGCCGTGCCGTGGACGCGCGGCAGGACGCCGAGCGCGATGCGGATCGGGCGAACGGTGCGCAGGTCGCGACCGTCGGCGCGCAGATCCTCGGCGAGGATCAGCTCGCGAGTGCGCTCGGAGACGAGGTCGCCGTAGAGGCTCTTCAGCTCCTTCTCGCGCTTGTCACGCTCGGGCGTGCCCGCGGCGAGTCCGGCGGCGTGACGCTCGACGAGCTTGCTGCCGAACTCCTTGATCGCGACCTTCTGCGCGTGCTTCCCAGGCGTCAGGATCGCGGTGCGCAGATCGTTCCACGCCTCGGACTTCATCTTCGCGTAGGTCGCCTCGTCGCGGACCGGAGCGACGACCGTGAGCTTCGGCTTGCCCGCCTTCTGGCGCAGCTCGTCGAGCGCGTCGCAGATGGTCTGGATCGCCTTCCAGCCGAACTCGATGGCGCCGTGCATCGCTTCTTCGCTGATGCCCTTGGCGCCGGCTTCGACCATCGAGACCGCGCTGCGATGGCCGGCGACGACGAGGTCGAGCTCGCCCTCTTTGCGCTCGGCGTCGGTCGGCATCAGGATCGGCTGACCGTTCTTCAGCGCGACGCGCACCGCGCCGCCGGGGCCGAGGTACGGGATCTTCGAGATGTGGAGGCACGCCATCGCGCCGATGACGCCGAGCACGTCCGGATCGAAGTCCGGGTCGGCGGAGATCACGGTGGCCATGATCTCGACTTCGTCCTTGTAGCCGTCCGCGAAGAGCGGGCGGATCGGACGATCCATCAGGCGCGAAGTGAGGACTTCCTTCTGCGTCGGACGCGTTTCACGCTTGATGAAGCCGCCCGGGAACTTGCCCGCGGCCGAGGTGCGCTCGCGGTAGTCGACGGTGAGCGGGAAGAAGTCCTGCTCGCGCCACGGCTTGGCGGAGGAGACGGCCACGAGCACGTGCGAATCGCGGTAGCTCACCATCACCGATCCGTCGGCCTGGCGGGCCAGAAGTCCGGTCGAGAGGCGCAGCGTTTCGCGCCCAAGCTGCCGCTCGACGGTGATCGCGGTGTCGAGATAGGCCTGGCCGTGCTGCGTTTCGGCGGCGGAGCGCGGATCGGGGGTTGAAGCCATGGGTTACTGCATTCCTTCTGTTTGCGAGCGCAAGAGATGCGACGCGAGCGCTGCGACGAGGCAGCGCCTGCCCGAGATTCCCCTCGGGGCGGAGACGGAGAGAGCGGATACGCGACGAGTCATCGAAACAGCGCGGCCGCGCCGCGCTGGACGAGATCGAAGTCTCGACCAGCGGCTGGCGCGGTGTTCCACGCGCGTTTCAGCTCGCGCGCAGGCCGAGACGCTTGACCACCTGTTCGAAGCGCTGCCGGCTCTTGTTCTTCAGGAACTTGAGCAGCGTGCTACGACGGCCGACCATCATCAAGAGACCGCGCCGGGACGCGTAGTCCTTCTTGTGGGTCTTGAAGTGCTCAGTCAGGCCCTTGATTCGATCACTGAGCAGCGCGATCTGGACCTCGGGCGAACCGGTGTCGCCCTCCGACTGGCGGTAGTCCTGGATCAGCTTCGTCTTCAGTTCAGCGGGAGTGCTCATTCACGTCTTCCGAGCGCGCGTGCGCCCGTACCTTGCGGAGGGGGTCGCTGCGTCGCGCCGTATCCTCGGCGGCCTCGCACCACGACCCGGTGCTTTTCATTTCTGAAGGGCGGGGAAGCTAGCAGCGCTGGCGCGGCCAGTAAACCCTCCTGTTCCCTCGACGCCCGATCTCGACCGGCGGAGGCTCGGTCAACTGGCGCTCGCCCCGAAGGGAGACGCCACCCCGGCGCGGCTGCAAGCCCGCAGGAAGCGCTGGCAGGACTCGCAGGTGGCGCAGGGGGCAGCCCCCCCCTCGTAGCAGGGCCACATCAGGTCGAGCGGGAGGCGCCGTGAGGCGGCGGCCGCCACGATCGCCACCTTGTCGAGCGCTCCGGTGGGCGCCTCGACGCGCACATGCCCGCGGGTGGAGTACGCCAGCGCGCCGTCGAGCGCGCGCAGGTAGTCGAGCGAGTTGTCGGGGAAGGTCGCCGCCTCTTCGCGATTGAACCCGACCACGACGCGATCGGCGCCGAGCGCCTCCGCGAAGGCCGCCGCCACCTCGACGAAGACCCCGTTGCGATTCGGCACCCAGACGCAAGCGGCGCTCGCGACGACCGCCGCGCCGCCACGATCGAGCGCCTCGAGGTTCGGACGCGGCAGCTCCTGGCCCCGATCGAGCAGCGCCCCGCCACCTGGCAGCGCCGCGAAAAAAGGCAGCGGCACGACCTGATGGGGAACCCCGAAGAAGCGGGCAAGGCGCGCCGATCGCTCGACTTCGCGGGCGGCCGCGCGCTGCCCGTAGTCGAAGGTCAGCGCCAGCGCGATCGGTCCGCGCTCCTGCGCGAGCGCCAGCGCAACGGTCGAGTCGAGCCCGCCCGAAAGGAGGGCGATGGCGCGCGGGGCCGACGCCCCCGCGGGCTTCGGATCGTGCGCGCCGCTCACTGCGTCGTGATCGTTCGCTGCGGGTCGGAGCGCGACGCGCGCAGGAACTCCCGCTCGAGGTCGCTCTGCCACCAGCGCTGCGCGTCGAAGTGGTACTGCTCGGTCGAACCGGGCGCGAACGCTCCGTTCGGATCGAAGTCGTACGACTCGACGAAGCAGCGGAACGTCGACGGCAGCGTGAAGTCGGTGGTGCCGACGTTGTCGGGAAGCACGAGCGGCAACTGCGGCATGCGCATCGTCACCGTCGCTCCGGCGACCGCCGGCACGTAGACGCGCCAGGTCTGCACGTTCAACAGGCTGATCAGCGACAGGCAGTGCATCCCCTCGCCGGAGGTCGTCTCGGTCCACTGCAGCTCAGGAGCGTGGTTGTTGTCGGTGAGCGTCAACACCGGGATCGCCTGCGGAGCGGCGTTGTCGGCGGTCGCGGCAACCGGATCGATCAGGAAGCGCTCGCGCGTGCTCGCCCCGCTGCCGAGCAGGCTCTGCTTCTCGCCGATCACCAGCTCGAGCCGCAGGTTGCGTCGCAGCCGAGTCGGGTCGACGCTCGATGCGTCATCGATCAGGTCGGGCTGCAGCAGGAGTTCGAGGGGCGAATCGGCGATGCCGGTCGTGCCCGTCGAGTCGTTGTTCAGGAACGGCAACGGCAGCAGGACCGCCCCGGTGCGCTGCCCGCCGCTCGTGACGAACTGGCTGGTGGCGCCGACCGAGACGTTGCTGAGGAAGCCCGGCACGCGGCAGAGCAGTCGCATCTCGCGCAGCTGGTCGGACGCGCCTTCGGTGCCCCGCAGGCCGACGCTGCCGCCGGTGCTGACGTCGGCATCGACGAACGTCAATTGATGGACGAGCTGCGGATGGGACGTGTCGGAGTAGGTGGTCGCCTGGCCGGTGTAATCGACGGCGCGCGACTTCGAGAAACCGACCTGTCCGCTGTCGTCGCTGGCGAGGAACGGCTCGGAACTCGAGAACCGGAACAAGCTGGCGCTGCCGGCCGAGACGCGCTCGACAGCGCTGAAGCAGTGCAGGCGCTGCAGCGGCAGGTCGAAGAGGTTGTCGGTCAACCCCGGCGACGCGATCAGCGACACCTGCTTCTCCTGCTCGAGCGTCGACGCAACGAGGTCGTCGACGAATGCGCTGCCGGTCTCGAACGGCGAGTTCTGGCTCTCGCCGAGCACGTCGCACTGCACGTCGTTGGTGAGCTTGATCACGGGCTCAGGCGTCAGCAACGCGATGATGGCGCGCGGCGCGGCGTTGGTCGGCTTGTCGACGCCGCCGAAGGTGATCGGGCCGAACAACACGTTGGTCGAGCCGTTGTTGCGCTTCGCGAGGATCGTGACCGTGATCTGCGCGGTCGGGATCGCCGCGATCTCCGCCTGGCTGAAGCGCGCCACTCCGTTGCCGCTCGACAGGCCGCGCGCGATCTGGCCGGCACCGCTCGCACTCGGCGGAAAGGCGTCGATCAGGACCGCCCCCAGCGTGAACGGCTGGAACAGGTCGCCGGAGAACGCGGCCACGTGCAACGCGTTCACCGTGTCGGGCGACGCGAGGCTCGCGCCGACCATTCCGACGGTCTGGTGTGCGACCACGTCGGCGTTGATCGATGCGTTCCCGAAGATGTCCGAGGTGATGACGCTGAACGCGACTTTCGGCTCGAGCTGAGCGGGCAACGCGGCGTCCTCGCTGGCGCTGCTGACGAAGAGGTCCTGGCGGATCGTCGACTGCCCGCTGATGAACTCGATGGAGTTGAAGTCGGGGGCGCCGGCGCCGTCGAAGTCGACCTGGAATCCGGCGCACGCTTCGGTCATCCGGCCATGCAGCACCGGATCGTTGACCTGCGTGATCAACGTCGACGGATTGAGGTTCGGGTCGCCCATTTCGACGAGACGCGGGCCGACCGTGTCCTTCTCGAGCGTCGAGAGGACCGTCACTTCAGACCGGAAACCGCGGCGTTCGACGTAGACGCCGACGATCACTTCGCCGTCCTGGAGCGCCGGCGTGGCCTGCGGCTGCAGGTCATTGACGAACAGGGTCGGCGCCGAGGCCGACTTCGAGAAAAGCAGCCCGTTCTGGGCGTCGGCGTCGAAGTAGACGATCGTCGCCTTGTCGGGAAGCTGGCCGTCGGCCGTCAGCTCGAGCTGCGCCTCGAAGCTGTTCAACGTGACCGAGCTGATCGCTCCGTCGGCGCCCGGGACGATCGGCGACTGCGGGAACGTCACGATCGACGGAACCGCCGTGTCCTGCGTCGTGAACTTCAGGTTGAAGCCATCGCCGCCCTTCAGCGACTCCTGGCCATCCGCGCTCTGCACATCCTTGTCGACGATGACCTCGACCTCCGACCCGGCCGGAGCTCGCTGGGTGTAGGTCACCAGAGCGCCGCGCGGATTGGCGGTCGGGAACGTGGTGAGGGTGTAGTCGATCCCGAGCACGAGCGTCGAGCCGTCTCGACGCGTGATCAGGTTGTTGGTGCCGTTCAGCCCGCCGCCCGTCGACGTGACGTTGACCGGTTCGGAGAAGACGAGCAGAGCCTCGGACCCGCGCGGCACCTCGCCGGCCTGCGGCTGCGGCGAGGAGTAGATCACCTCGAAGTCCGGGTCGCCGTTGGCCTGGATCGTCTTGAAACGGAACCGGGAGTCGGCGGCGCCGCCGCCGCGTTCGATCGCGTCACCCTGGAGGTCGGACACTGGTCCGGCGACCACGATCTCGTAGTCGGTATTCGGCAAGAGGTCGCTTTGCGGCACCATCACGGCGACCGAATCGCCCTGGAACAGCGTCGTCGTGACCGCGGTCGCCGTCGATGAGCCCGACTGGAACAGGCTGAGGCCGGTTCGAACCGTGTTCTCGGTCATGCTCTCCGAGAACTCGACGACGACGGCGGTCTTCAGCGAAACGCCGGTCGCCTTGTCGGCAGGCGCCGATCGCACGACCGTCGGCGCGTCGCGCAGCAGGCGCGCATTGACGAAAAGATCGCGCAGCTGCAGCCCGCCGCCGACGCCGGGGTCGAAGCCGCCGTCGCCGCCGCCATCGGGCGCGCCGAAGAGCGGGCCCAACCCGTCGGAGTTCCAGCAGGCTGGAAGCATCAGGGCGCCGGCGACCGCCGCGACGAGCAGCAGGTTCCAAGGCCGTTTCAAGCGCTGGGCCATCGAACGAAAGTCCTTATCCTGCTTGAAGTTGAGCGCGCCGATCGTATCGGCATCACGCACGCGCGGCAACGCCAGCGAACAGCCCGGCGATGCAACGTGGCTTCTTGGAGGGACGGCGTGGAGGAAGCTTCCCGCGATTCGGCGGTACCGATCCGGCGGGCGGTGATCCCCGCCGCAGGCCGCGGGACTCGCATGCGGACCATCGCTGGCGCCCGCCCGAAGGAGCTACTGCCCGTCGGCGGGCGATCGCTGCTCGCGCATGCGCTGGCCGACCTCGCCGCCGGCGGAATCGAAGAGGCGCTGCTGATCGTGAGTCCCGGGAAGCCGGAGATCGCGGCGACGCTCGGCTCGAGCTGCGCTGGCATCAGACTCGAATACGCCGTCCAGCCGGAGCCACGCGGCCTCGCCGACGCGCTCGCGCTGGCCGAGCCGTTCGCAGCGAATGCGCCGCTCTTGTGCTGGCTCCCTGACAACCTCTGGCTCGGCAGACGATCCGCGACGGAGCAGCTGCTCGCCGGCCACGCGACGGAGCCCACGCGAACGCTCGCGGCGTTGGTCGAGCATGCGACCGCGCGGTTCGACCCGCGGCTCGTCGGCGCCGCCGGCTTCATCGAGTGGCGAGCTCCGCGCAGCGACCGACCCGCTGCCCCGATCTCCATCGAACGCGTCTTCGCGAAGGGCGCGGCGCCGCCGCCGGCCGGCCCGACCTTCCTCAAGGGCTTCCCGTTGGTGCTCTGGTCGAGCGACCTGTTCGCGCGCATCGCCGCGCTGCGCGCCACCGTGACCGCCGGCGAGCTCGATGACACGCCGATCCTGATGGCGCTCGCGACCGAAGGGCGACTCGGCGGCGTCGTGCTGCGCGACGGCGAACTGTTCGACTGTGGCGTGCCGGGCGGCTACGCGCGCGCCTGCACGGCCGCCTCGATCTGAGGCACGAGTTCGGCCAAGACCTCGGCGAGCGCGGCGCTGATCGCGACGACTAGCGCCTCCATCGAGCCGTCCGCGGCGGCCACCTGCCGCGTCGCCGTGAAGATCGGGCGCACGCCGTCCTTCGTCGTCCCTTCGAGACGCAACTCGAGCGCCGCGACGCCGCGCGGATGGCTCCCGTCGGCATCGCTCGACTCGTGCAATCCGATCAGTTCACCGCTGAGGACAAAGGGCTCGCCACCGAGCGCACTGCCATCGACCTGTTCGAAGCACCCGCGTGCACGCAGCGCGTCGATCAGCGCCCGCGTCACCGCCTCCGCGGGGGGCTCGCTCCAGCGTCGATAGTGATAGGGACCGGCGCGCACCTCCCCTTCTCGCCACGCCAGTTCGCGCCGATCGAGGAAACCGCGCGCCACCAGCGGCCGCACGCGCAAGAGCGGCAATCGCAACGCCTCGGCGGAAGCGGGCGCCATCCGCGGCGACGCCATCGGCAGCGGCGCGAGCATGAACTCCTCGACCGGCGGCGCGGAGTTGCGGCA
The DNA here is from genome assembly GCA_031409275.1 of Planctomycetota bacterium. Classification (GTDB taxonomy): domain Bacteria; phylum Planctomycetota; class B15-G4; order B15-G4; family SIAN01; genus SIAN01. The sequence continues at coordinate 138,321 of JANNXA010000027.1, read as the reverse complement.
ACCCGTCAGGCACGCGACCAGCGCCAGCGCCCGTGCCCGCGTGAACGAACCGATCCGTTTCATCACTTCGCTCCCTGCCCTGGCTTGCCGCCGCCGCCCGCGCCGCGCACGTGTTCGTCTGGCGGGTCGGAGAAGATCAGCTCCGAGGGATTCTCGTCGAGCTGCTCGAGCAACGACGCGAGCGCCGCGGCCGCTTGCGCGATTGCAGTGACGGCGGCGCGCGTCCCCTCACGATTGTCCGCCACCAACCCATCGACGGCCGCGACCAGCGCCGCCATCCGCTGCGACGTCTCGCGCAACGCCGTCATCGTCTCCGGCACCTCTTCCGCCGCCGGACCGAGCGACGCGACGATCGCCTCGAGCCGCTTCGCCACCGCGTCGATCGACTTCGCCGCATCCTTCAGGTCGGCCACGCCGCTGCGCACGCTCGCCGTCACTTCGGTGCGCAGCCCTGCCGTCGAATCGGCGATCCGCTCGCTCGCAGTAGCCAGCGCCACGCGGATCGCGTGCGCCTCGTTCACCAACGGTTCGAGCGACGCGCGCGCCTCGCGGGCCAGCGCCCCCGTGTCGTCGACGAGTTGCGCGACGCGCTCCTGGTTCTTCGGCCCGAGCAGCTCGTTCAAGTTGGCCACCGCACGCTTCAGCTCGTCGAGCACGCTCGGCAGCGAATCCTCGAGGCGCATCAACGTCGTCGGTCGCCACGCCAGGATCGAGCCGGGCATCAGGCGCTTGTCGTCGTTGGCGCCGCCCTGCAGCTCGATCGACGTCTCCCCGGTGAGGAAGTTGCTGGAGAGCGTCGCGAAGGTGCTCTCGCGCATCGGCGTCGAAGGACGCGTGATCTCGACGAGGACTCGCACCGACTCGAGGTCATCCGAAGGGAAATCGACCTCCTTCACCCGCCCGACCATCACGCCGAGGTACTTCACCGCCGAGCCCTCGCGCAGCGCGCCGACCGACTTCGGGATCTTGATCAGGTAGGAGTCGCCCGCGCGCTCGAGCGTCAGGCCCGCGACGATCCCGAGCGTCGCCGCCAGCAACAGCACGCCGATCAGCACGAACAACCCAGCGTTCACCTTCTCTTTGCGGCTCGCCATCGCGCCTCCCGATCAATCGAAGTGGCGCGCGACGAATGGATCGCCGCCGCCGGTAGTGACCGCCGCCGCCTGCCGCCCGACGAACGCCGCGACGTCGGGATCGCGGCACTCTCGGATCTCGGCCACGCTCCCCTGCGCCCGCAGCGTGCCGTCGAGCAGCACGAGGAGGCGATCGGAGATCGCGAAGGCCGACGCCAGGTCGTGGGTCACCACCACCATGGTCGTGCCGGTGCGCCGGCGCACGTCGAGGATGGTCCGATCGAGACTCGCCGCCGTCACCGGGTCGAGCCCTGAGGTCGGCTCATCGAAGAAGAGCAGTTCCGGATCGAGCATCAAAGCGCGCGCGAGACCGGCACGCTTCTTCATGCCACCCGAAAGTTCGCTCGGCAGCTTCGACTCGTTGCCAAGGAGCCCGACCTGCGCGAGGCGCGAGCGCACGATCATCGAGACGACCGGTTCCGGCACGCCGCGTCCTTCGCGCAACGGCAGCGCCAGGTTGTCCGCGATGGTCAGCGAGTTGAGCAGCGCGCCGAACTGGAAGCACATGCCGATGCGGCGCCGGAAGCGGTCGGCGCGATCCTCGTCGAGCGAGGAGATCGTCTCGCCCAACACGTGCAGCTCGCCGGAGCGCGGCTTCTCCAGCCCCACCAGCAGCCGCAGGAGCGTCGTCTTGCCGCAACCGCTCGGCCCCATGATCGTGAGGATCTCGCCACGTCGCACGTTGAACGTGATGTCGTGCAGGAGCGTGCGCTCACCGAAGCCGAACGAGAGCGCCTGCGCGGTGATGATCGTCGCGTCGTCCATCACCAGCCCGCCAGGAAGAAGAGCAGCGTGAAGAAGGCGTTGGCGACGATCACCAGGACGTAGGAGACGACCACCGCGCTGGTCGTGACGCGGCCGACGCCCGTCGCACCACCCTTGACCCGCATCCCGAGCGTGCAGCCCGTGAGCCCGATCAGCGCGCCGAAGACCACCGCCTTCAGCATCCCGAGCAGCAGGTCGCGCATGTGCAGCGCGGCCACCGACTGCTCCCAATAGACCGAAAACGGCAACCCGAGCCCGAAGACGGCGATGACGAAGCCGCCGGCGATGCCGACCAGCGAGGCGAGGATGACCAGCACCGGCAGGGCGATCGTCGTGGCGAGGAGCTTCGGTACCAGGAGGAACGCACGCGGATTGATGCCCATCACGCGCAGCGCATCGATCTCCTCGCTGACCTGCATGGTCGCGATCTCGGCCGCAATGGCCGAGCCCGACCGACCGGCGACGAGGATCGCCGTGATGACCGGGCCGAGTTCGCGCGTCAACGCGATGCCGACCAGGTTCGCGGTGTACTTCTCCGCCCCGTAGGCGCGCAGCTGGCCGGCCGCGTTCAGTGCGAGGATCACGCCCATGAGCGCCGCGATCAGCGCCACGATCGGGATCGCCTCGACGCCGATCCGGTTCAGCTCCGTCACCGCCTTGCCAAGTCGCAGCCGCACTCCGCGCCATGGCGCCACGAAGACCCAGTAGAAGAACTCGAGCGCGAGCGCCAGGAACCAACGGGCCGCCGCGACGAATTCGAGCAGCCCTCCACCCGCGGTTTCGAGCAGTTCCTCTTCCTCGACCTCCTCCTCCGCGAGCGCGTCGGCCGCGAGGAAGTCGGCGATCGGCAGCTCGGCGAGGTAGCGCTTGAGGTCGGCGGGCGCGTGCAGGAAACGCAGGCCGCGGTCGCGCGCCAGTGCCACCAACGTCGCGGCCCCGCCGCCCGTGAAGCTCGAGACGGCGGCCAGGTCGATCGCGGTGATCTCCGCCTGCTTCGCCGCCGCTCGCCAGAGCACCAGTGCCGCCGCAAGGTCGAGGCGTGGACCGGCCGCGACCAGGGCCGCCCCCGCCGCCGCCGCCGAAGCGTCGCCCTTCGCCGCACCGTCCAACCATCTCTCCCCGTCGGATGGTGTGGCAGGCTAGAGTCCACGTCCCCCTGCCCGCAACGATGCGGCGTTGCGTTTGCGACGATTCGAGCGGCGAGCGATCGCCTCCGGCGCGCCGCCTGGCACGACACCGCATCCGTTACGCGCCCGTAGCACCTCGACCCGCTCGACCGCTTGATAGGAGCCTCGTGTGCGCCTCACTTTCCTCGCCCCTTTCAGCGCCCTGCTGCTGTCCGGACTGGCCTCCCCGGCTCCGGCCGCCGACGTCGAGCGCGCGCTCGCAAAAGGCCGCGAAGCGCTGCATTCCGGCCGCGTCGACGAAGCGACGGCGCTCTTCGAAGAGGCGCTGAAGGAGCAGCCGAAGGAGGCGCGTGGCTGGATCCTGCTCGCGCGCGCGCGCTGCCTCACCGCGCAACAGCAGGCGCGGTCGGGCGAGGAAGATGGAAGCGAACGCGCACAAACGACGATCGAGCGCGCAGAGGAGGCGGCCCGCAACGCGGTGGAACTCGACCCGCACGGCAGCGGCGCCTGGGCGACCCTCGGCCACGTGCTGGTGGTCGCCGGGAAGTTCAGCGAAGCGATCGACACGCTCTATCACGCCGAGAAGCTCGGCGCACCGACGCCGGAACTGCTGCTCGACCTCTCCGATGCGCTCCTGATGGCGCGGGAGTTCGCGCTCGAGAACGAGGATGAAGGCGGCGCGAAGGCGCGACTCGCCGACGCCGAGGCGGCGCTCGAACGGGCGAGCGGTCTCGCGGATGCGCAAGTCGACGTCTTCCGGCGCCAGGCGGAGATCCACGCTGCGAAGGATGAGCCTCGCCTCGCCGCGCGCGCGTACCGCAAGGCGCTTCAGATGCACCCCGCCGACACCGCGCTCCACGAGGCGCACCTGAAGGTGATCGCGCAGACGCTGCTCTTCGACGAGGCGAGCGACTTCCTGACGGGCCTCGTCGACGAGCCGGCGATCAGCCGCTGGTATCGCTCGCGAGTGCACGAGCTCAAGGGCCACGTCGCCTTCAACAAGACCAAGGACTTCGTTGCCGCCGCCGAGGACTACCTCCATGCGGAGACCGACTTCCGCGCCGCCGCCAAGAGCGACCCGGCGCTCGCGCAGGCGGTCCAGGCGTACCTCCCCACGCTGCGTGCGTTTCGCGGTCGCGCGCTGACGCTGGCCGAGAAATTCGGCGATGCCGAGGCGGCGATCTTCAGCGCGCTCGACCTCGACTCCACCCACGCCGACGCCCACGACTGCCTGCAGGTTCTGCAGGATGCGATGTGGAAGAAGTTCGGCGGCGAAGCGATGAAGCCGGAGCAGTGGGAGGAGATCCGCGCCTTCGCCAGCAAGCGCGCGATGGTCGAACCGGAGAAGGCGGACAACTGGAACAACTGGGGCTTCTTCGCGCGCGAGTGCAAGAAGTACGAGGAGAGCTTCCAGGCCTATCGCCGAGCCCTCGCGCTCGAACCGGAGAACCCGCGCTACCTGAACGATGGCGCGCTGATCCTGATGTACCACCTCGGGCGCGACATGGACCGCGCCGAGGAGTGGCTCGTCCGCGCCATCGAGCTTGCGGACCGCGGCCTGCACGCCGAAGGGCGCACCACGAGCGAGCGCGCCGATGACCAACTCACCCTCGGTGACGCCTACGGCAACCTGATCAACATGTACTCGCAGGATGGCCGCAAGGAGCTCGCGATCGCGCGCCTGCGCGAACTCGAGCAGAAACTCCCGAAGCGCAGCGAAGTCTCCCACTGGAAGAAGACGCTGCTCCCGGACGAGTGGCAAGCGGAGCAGGACAAGGCCGCTGAAGAGAAGGCGGCGAAGGAGAAGGCCGCCGCCGATGCCGAGGCGGGAAGCTCCGAGGAGGAGGCGGACGCCGACAGCGAGGGCGAAGGCGGCGACGCGGAATGACCGCAGCGGTGCTGCTGATCGCCCTGCTGACCACGCCTCAGGTCGGTGCGCGCGGCGATGGCTTCGACTACCTGAAGCAAGGCAAGCCCGCGTTCGCGCGGACGGCGTTCAAGAACCAGATGAAACGGGCGCCGGGCGACGTTCGCGCGCAGGGAGGGCTCGGCCTCGCTGAACTCGCGCTCGGGAACGACGACGCCGCCTGCAGCGCGCTCCTCGACGCGATCGCCCGCGGCGCCAACGACGCCGATCTGCGCCTCGGCCTCGCGCGCACCTTCTTGCGCCGTGCGCGCTCGCGCGTCGCGATCGGGCGCGGCGAAGAAGAGGAGACGCGCTACTTCCTGCTCGACGCGCAGAACCAGGCGGAGCGTGCCGCCGCGCTGGCGCCGACCGATCCGCAGCCATGGGTCGTCGCCGCCGAGGCGCTGCTCGAACTGCGCGACTTCGAGGGAGCGCGCGCCGCGAAGGCGCAGGCGGAACAGCGCGGGCTCGATCGGGCCGGGCAGCGCACGCTGAGTGGCCAGATCGCCTATCACGTCGCACGCCAGCAGGTCGAGGCGGGCGCCGACGCCGACTACGAAGAGGCCAAGAACGCGCTCGAAACGCTGATCCGCGACGACCCGAAATCGGCCGAGCTGCGGCTGCGGCTCGGCGACCTCCATCACGCGTTCGAGCACTGGACGGAAGCGCTCGCGGCGTGGAAGGGCGCCTTCGAGATCGAACCGTTCGATCGGCCGACGCTCGATCTCGTCCTGGCCTACCTCAAGGTGCCCGATCTCGCGCAGGCCGCGCGCGCGACGCTCGAAGCCGCGCTCACGGCCGCCGAGAAGCGCGTCAGCGGAAACGACCCGCGTCCTGGTTACGCGCTCTTCTGTGTCGGCCAGGCGCGCCTCTTCGCGCGCGAGTGGGAGCCGGCGGCGACGCTGTTCAAGAAGGCGCGCGCGCTCGACGAATCGCTGGTGCTGCCGTGCGCGCTCGGGATGGCCGAGGCGGCGTTCCGCACGCAGAAGTTCGACGACGCCGCGCGCGAGTGGAAGACCGCGTTCGCCGCCGATCGCGAGGGCGGCCGCGCGCTGCTGCTCCACCTCGGCACCCAAGCGACCGTCGCCGCGGCGCTGCAGTTCCTCGCCGATCAGGAAGTGAAGAAGAAGGCGGCCGACTCGGCGCGCGACCTGTTCGGGATCGCCTGGCTGTTGGCGCCTGAGGACCAGAACGTCTGCAACAACTACGCCTTCCTGTGCCGGGAGACCGGCCAGTACGAGCCGTCATGGGAGGCCTACTCCCACCTGATCGAGCTCGCCCCGGAGCAGCCGCGCTTCCTGAACGACGCGGCGCTGATCCTGCAGGACTACCTGAAGAAGGACCTCGCTCTGGCCGGCTCGCTGTACGAGCGCGCGATCGCCGCCGCCGACGCGCTGATCGCCGACCCGCTCACGTCGCAGGTCACGCGCGAGATGGCGCAATCCGCGAAGACGGACGCGACCAACAACCTCGCGCGACTGAAGCGGTAGTGACACCGCCGCGCGCGGAGCCTGACGCGACCGGTCAGTTGCCGTCGAAGAGCGCGTCGAGCGTGTCCTTCGCCGAGTTCTTGATGTTCGCGAGATCGTCCATGTCGGCGCGCCCCTGGGCGTTGGGGTCGCTGCGACCTCGGCAGATCTCGACGAAGAGGTCCTCGAGCTTGCGCACCGCTTCGGTGACGTAGAGGCGCACCATGCCGAGCGTGGTCGAGTCGTCGAAGAGCACCGTGAGGATGGTCCGATCGCCCACCAGCGACAGCTGGATGTTGTCGCGTTCGCCCTGGTGATAGAGCGCCGAGAACTCCTTCTCGCCGAGCAGGCGAGCCATCTCTCGCGTCGCGCTGAAAGAGCCGGCGACCAGCGCACTGATCGTGTCCATGTTGAAGCTCGGCACCTTGCCGGCTTGCGTGATCATGTGCCCCTCTTTGTCGATCAGCAGCACGGTCGACGCGCCGGCGAGACGCAGGAACTCCTCGAGCACGCGGTCGATGCGGCCGAGGTCGTTCCGATAGAAGACCAAGCGATCGTCGCGCAACTGCTGGTCCTTCGACATTTCATGCTCCGTGCATGCGTCCGAGCGACGGACGCGACAAGTCGGATCGCGGAACCGTTCAGAACCCGAGCAGCAACTTGGCGGCGACCACAGCGGCGACGGCGCCGGCCAGGATCCCGAGCGCCATGAAGGCGAACATCTTCGAGTTGCCCGAAGACGCGTGCGTCGCGGCCCCTGACGCCGCGGGCTTCTCGGCCCGCTTCTGCGCCATCTGCTGCATCTCGTTCTTCAGCGCCGCCTTCGACTCCGTCATCGGTGCGCGCGACGCCGCTCGCGGCTCCGTCGCAGCGACAGGTTCCGCCGTGCGTGGTGCCGGCCCAGCCGCCGGCGCCGCGGCCGGCTTGGTCGCGGCGACCGCCTTCGCCGAGGCGCCACCCTGGGCCGTCGCGGTCGCGGTCGCACCGCTCGTCGCGGCGGCCGCTGCGGCCGTGCGCGCCGGAGTCGGAACCGGGCGCAACACCTTGCCGGCATCGCGATCGGGCATCGAGCCGCTCGAAGCGCCGGCCGGCTCGCTCGCCGTCGCCTTGCTCTGGACGGCCGGTGCCCCGGCGCGCTTCGCGTTGTTCTGGATGCCGCCCGCCTGCTTGCGGTCGCTCGAGTTGATGTCCTCCAGGACCAGCGCGGAGATCGACTTCAGGGCCTGGAACACGCCATCACCCGTCTTCGCCGACGTCTCGAAGGTCGGCACCTTGTTCGGGTTGAGCTTCGCCTCGAGCTCGGCGAGCGGCACCGGATTGGGCAGGTCCCGCTTGTTCCATTGGATCACCAGCGGCAGCCGGTTCACCTCGCGCCCCATCTCGGTGAGGTTCTCGGCGAGGTTGTCCATCGACTGCTGGTTGTCCTCCATGCGGCCCGGCGTCGAGTCGGCGACGAAGATGATTCCGTCGGCGCCGAGCAGCACGAGCTTGCGCGTGGAGTTGTAGTAGACCTGTCCGGGCACGGTGTAGAGGTGGAACTTCACCTTCATCCCGGCGATCGTCCCGAGGTCGAGCGGCATGAAGTCGAAGAAGAGCGTCCGATCGCCATCGGTGGAGATCGACGTCAGCTCCCCTTTGTGGCCTTGCGGCGTGCGTTGATGCACGACCTCGAGGCTCGTCGTCTTTCCCGACAGGCCAGGCCCGTAATAGACGATCTTGCAGTTGATCTCTTTGCGGGCGAAGTTGATCTGCACCATCGCGTTTGCACCTTCCTCGGTGAATCGTTCGTCGTCATCGACCGCTGCGCGCCGATCGCTAATCCGCCACGTTGATCTTGCTTTGCCGGAGCAGGCGCCTCGTGAGCCCCGCCACCTCGTTCAGCGCCGGCCCGAGGTCGGTGGTGCCGTCGGCGACGACGGCGAGCGCCAGCTCGCCGACCGGGACGAGCAGCAGTCGGCCGCGCGTCGCCGCCAGCGTGAGTCGCTGCAGCGGCACCAGTCCGAGCTGTTCGGCGCTCTTCTCGACACTGAGCAGGACCGCCGACAGGAACGCGGCGGTCCGATCGAGGTCGACCCCCTGCGGCACGGACGCGATGACGACGCCGTCGAGCGTCATCACCAGCGCGCCGACCACGCCTGGCACCCCTTCCAGCCGCTGAAGGATCTCTTTCATGTGGGGTCCTTGGCGACGCGCGCGGCGACCGGGCGCGACGCGACCAGCGGAGTGGCGCGAAGTCGACCCGCCACCAGATCCTCGAGGCCGGCCTTGCCGCGCTCGACGGCGTCGGGTTGATCGAGCAGCACGCCGACCAGGCATCGTTGCGCGCGCTGGAGCAGCAGCGAGCCGCCCGTCGTCACCATCGTCACCGACTGGAGCGGCCCGAGATCGAGCCGCCGCACGGTGAACTGCCCTGAACGGGAGAGGTTGGCCGCAAGATTGACGAGCGGCGAAGCGCCGAGCGCGCCGCGCTCGTCCTGCGCGTGGCCCTTGGGCTCGACCACCAACGCCTTCTCGCAACCGGTTCGCTCGCGCAACGCCGGCAGGAACGCGCGCAGGCGCTCGCTCTCGCGAGCCACCCGCGTCGCATCGCCCGGATCGCCGACGACGCGACCGCTCTCCTCGATCTGGCGCAGGAGCGATTCGACATCCTCCTCGCCTTCCGCGGCGATCGTTCCCGCCTGCACGCCCGCTGCGACGACACGCGCGAGGCTGTCGCGCAAGGCGATCGCATCGGCGTGCTCCTCGTGGAGGTGCAGTACTTCGTTGGCGACGTTCAGCGCCGCTCGCACCGCGCCGACGCGCGCCAGGAACGCGGCGAGACGCAGCGGACGCGTGGGCTCGGCGCCGTCGAGCCGCCACGCCTTGCGCAGATGCGTGAGGACGACGCAGCCATCGGCCGCGGCGAGATCGCGCAGCCAGCGCTGCTCGTGCAACTCGCCGAGCGCGGCATGCGCCGCTGCGGAAGCGGGGAATCGGCGCAAGCACTCCTCGAGCGCGACGAATGCGCCTTCGACGTCGCGCAGCAGCACCGCGAAGCGCGCGAGGCGGACGAATGCCGCAGCGGTCGGACGGCTCTTCACCTCGTCCTGCGCGGCGACGAGACCGTGCTCGGCGTGGGCGCGACCGACGATTCGATAGAGCTCGCGAACGAGGTCGTCGTCCTTGAACTTCGCGTAGCCCTGGCGAGCGAGCGTCCAGGCGCGTTCGACTTCGCCAAGGCGCAGCAGCGTATGCACCGCTTCGGTCAATGCGGCCGGCGATGGCGCGTCGCGCCAGCGCGCCAGCCGGCGCGACAGCAGCAGTCGATCACGCGATCGTGCCAGGAATCCCACGACGCCATGCGCTCCAGAATCAGGAATGCGGAAGCGACGTTCCGCTGGGCGGGACGTCCATCGGACCAGTCATCGACCGTTCTCCCCGGCCGACTTGGAGGCGAGCACCCGATCGGGAACGATTCGCACCAGGCGATCGCCGCAGCAGAAGAGCGCGCCCCCCGGGACGGCGACTCCCCAGTCGGACGGGCCAGGCGTTCGCCAGACCGCCAACGAGACGCCTGCCTTGTCACGCAACGTGACACGCGTGTCATCGGCGCCCAGGCTCATGCCGCCCGCCAGCCGCACCTGGTTGCTGCCCGCGGCGGCCTGGGCCGTCCCCCCGGTGGATTGAAACTGCACGCGCGCGCCCGCCGTGGCATCGAGCCAGACCACCGCCCCTTTGCGGGTCGGGATGCGGATGCCCACGTCGTCCAGGGTCGGCGGACCCGCGGCGTCATCGAGCTCGGGAAGCTGCTGGTGCCAGCGCTCCTCGAACGTGCGCGAATCGACGGCGATCACGCGCCCGTCCTCGCAGGCGACGACGACGAGATCGCCGACGACGAGCGCCGGGAAAGCGGCGCGATGCGGCAGTTCGAACGCAGGATCCGGCAGATAGTCGAGGCGCACGATCTGCTCGAACCCTCGCTCCGGCGCGATCGAAAGCTCGACCTCGCAGCGTCCCGCACAGCGCACGACGACCTTCGTCTCGCTTCCGGCCGGCAGCAGCAGCAGCGCCGGGCTCCTGGCGACCTGGCCATCGAGCGGCGGCGGCGTCAGCGTGATCTGCGCTTCGGGCGGATCGACGACGAGGCGCAGCGGCAGCAGGATCGGCGCCTCCTCGCTGCGCGGATCACGGCGCGCCAACAGCCGCATCCCGAGTTCGCGCATGCGCTCCCACGACTGCTGCTCGTGCGCCTGCGCGTAGGCGATCTGCTCCTGCTGCTCCGAATCGAGCAACGCGCGCAGCTCGCGCGCCTTGCCCGCCGGTGCGCGTTCGGCGATGAATCGAGGATCGGTCGCATGCTCGGCCGACCGGTCGAAAGCCGCGAGCGCCGCGACGCGATCACCGAGTCGCAGATGGTCGAGCGCCTCGCCGTAGCTGCGTTCGGCCACCTTCTGGCGCCGAACCTGCTCGGTGGCGAGCAGCGCCTTGCGCTCGACGGCCGCCGTCGACGCGCTGTTGCGCCGCGAGCGCAGCACCTCGACGCGTTCGTCGATCAGCCATCCGGTGAGGGCGCCTCGATAGTCCTCGCGGAAACGCTCGAGTTCCTGCAAGGCCCCGTCGAAGTCGCCGGCGACCGCCCGCTCCTCGATCGGCAGCTGCGCGAAGGAAGCGAGCGCCTCGCGGTTGTAGAGCAGGACACCCGCGGCGCCACCGATCAGCATCACGAGCCCGAAGCCGATGCGCAGCAACCGGCCACCGCGCAGCGGCGCGAGCGCGGCATGCCGCTCGCACGAGGCGAGTCGCGAGTCGAGCCCTTCGTGGTTCGGCTCGATCATGCGCACGCGTCGCAGCAGGCGCGCCGCGGCCGCCGGCTGCTTCGCCTTCATCAGCGCGTCGCTGCCATCGACCAGAAGCTGGACGGCGAGCTTCGGCTCGCCGCTCTCGACGGCGAGGTCGGCGAGCTTGCCGGTCAGGCGCGAGTCCTTCGCGAAGGGTGTCGCCAGCTCGAGGAGCAGAGCGCGCGCCTGTTCGGCACGGCCGAGTTCTCGCAGGATCGCCGCGAGCTCCACCGCCTCGTCCTCGGCGCGGTAGCGCGTGCCCTTGAAGAACTCGGGATCGTCGAGCCAATGGTGCACGAGCCGCTCGCGGCTGCGAACCTCGGTCGGCAGCAGGTCACGGACGCGCAGGTGCACTTCCGCCGCCTGACGCCGCTGGCCCGCCCGTTCCAGCGCTTCGGCCACCAGCGCGAGGTGTCGACACGCTTCGCCGATCCGACCGAGCGACTGATGGGCGAGCGCGGCCATCTCGTGCGCCTGCGGATCGTCGGAGCCGAGTTCGAGCGCCCGCTCGAGCAGCGCCAACCCTTCTTCACCGCGCTGCTCGCGCAGGCAACGGCGCGCGCGTTCGACCAGCGCATCGCGCCCGACTTCGTAGGCGGCGTGCAGCTCGACCAGCAGCGCCAGCTTCTTGCAGACGGTGAAGCGCTTGACGCCGGTTCGGGCAACGACGGCGGTCACCGGGCGCGTGCCGTCGAGCTCGCGCACCACCGCCATCATGTCGCTGTCGCGCTCCGACTCCGGCAGCGCCTGCGCGCCATTGCTGACCTCGAAGATGCAGCGGTCGGTCGCGACGCGTTCCCGGATGAACCCCCACTCGTCGATTCGACGGGCGGCCTCCATCAGCAGTCCGCTTCCGGAGAGGCGGTAGCGTTCGTCGACCACCTTGCCGGGCAGGCTCGGCGCTTCGCCCTCGCGGAACTCGAAGGTCGCCGCGCGATCGACGAACAGCTCGTAGATCTCCTCTTCCATCTCGGCGCGCCACGCGGCCGAGAAGTCCTCGGAGGTGACGGCCCGCATCTGCAGCAGGATGGTGAAGAGGTCGCGCTGGACCACTCCGAGGCTCGCCTGCGCGCGCGCCACCTGCTCGGCGGTGAGCTTGCCCGCGCGCTCGAGCGCCTTGACGACCCGCGTCGGGTAGGCGTCGCGATCGAACGGCACGAGGACGCTGTCGGAGTCGAGATAGACCTCGCTGCGGCTCCCGCGCGAACGGATCACCAGCGTTCCCGTCTTCTGGCTCAGCAAGAGCATCTGGAAGACGTTGACGAGGTCGATCGATCCGAGGTCGCCGGTGAGTGCCATGGAGCTCGCGCACGAGAAGACGCTGCCGGCACAACGCCGGCACGATTCCATCGCCCCGTCATCGGCGCGGGCGGGCTTGCAACTTGGATCGACGCCGCTCCCGAAGTCGCAGGTGGCGACGGTCGGCAATCCTTTCTCGCCGGCGCGAGCTTCACCGGGTGCTTGTGGCGCTGGGGAGCCGGTGGTACGGTCGCGCCCCACGATGACGGCGAGCCCTTTCAGTCACTGGTGCATCCGACTCGTTCGGCTCTGGCGAGCGCTCTGGCGCCGTCGTCCTGCCGCGTCCCGCCCGGCCGTCGTCCCGCCGGTTCCCCGCGACATCTTCCTGGTCGCCCCGGGCTCCATCGCGGCGCTGCTCGCTCCGAACCTCGGGGAGAGCGAGCGCATGGTCCGCAGCAGCCACCTCCCCTATGGCGACTTCCGCGACCCGGCCGAGTGCGACCACTTCGCCGCGCTGCCGCCGATCGAGCGCCACGCGCTCCGCGCGATCGATTGGGACGCTCTGGCACGCGAGCTCACCCGCGAGGCGTGACGCTGAGGTTGGCAGGAGCCGTTATCATCCCGGCCCTTTTCCGCCGGGTCGGCTCGCCGCCGCGATCTCCGCTGCTGCGCGCCTGCCTCCAACCTGGAGTCGACAGGCACCCATGGTTCCCAGCGATCGCCGCTACCTCGAATCGCACGAATGGGCCAAGAAAGACGGCAACGTCGTGACCGTCGGCATCACCGCGTTCGCGGTCGAGCACCTCTCCGACCTCACCTTCCTGTCGCTTCCCGCGGTCGGCGCCAAGCTGAAGAAGGGTGACCGCTTCGGCGAGATCGAGTCGGTCAAGGCCGTCTCCGAGCTCTTCGCGCCGATCGGCGGCGAGGTGAGCGCGGTGAACCAGGCGCTCGTCGATGACATCGCGAGCCTCACCGCCGATCCGTGGAACAAGGGCTGGATGCTCAAGTTCAAGGTCGCCAGCGACGCCGAGTGGAACAGCCTGCTCGACGCGGCCGCCTACGAGAAGAAGTGCGCCGACGAGCACTGAGCCGGGCCACGCGCTGCTGCGGATCGCCATGACACCTGTTGCGGGAACCTCGATGTCGCCGTCCACCGCTCGTCGATCGCCGTTCGCCCCCACCGACCTCTTCCTCGACCGCCACCTCGGCCCCGACGCCGAGGAGCAACGGCAGATGCTCGCCGCGCTAGGCCAGCCGTCCCTCGATGCGCTGATCGAGCAGGCGGTCCCGAGCGGCATCCGTCTGCGTCGAGCGCTCGACCTGCCGCCCGCGCTGACCGAGCGCGAGGTGATGGCCGACCTCGGGGCGCTCGCGGCGAAGAACTGCGCCGGCCGCGCGCTGATCGGGCTCGGCTACCACGGTTGCGTCACGCCGGCGGTGATCCTGCGCAACATCCTCGAGAATCCGGGCTGGTACACGCAGTACACGCCCTACCAGGCCGAGATCTCGCAAGGGCGTCTCGAGGCGCTGCTCCACTTCCAGACCATGGTCTGCGACCTGACCGGCCTGCCCATCGCCAACAGCTCGCTGCTCGACGAGGCGACTGCCGCCGCCGAGGCGATGACGTTGTGCAAGCGCTCGTTCGAGGGGCGTGAGAGCGGCGACACCTTCTTCGTCGACGCACGCTGCCACCCGCAGACCATCGAAGTGGTGAGGACGCGAGCCGAACCGCTGCGACTGAACGTCGTGGTCGGCGACGCCGCGACCTTCGCCTTCACCAAGGAGGTCTTCGCCGCGCTGGTGCAGTACCCGGCCACGGACGGCGTCATCCGCGACTTCCGCGGCTTCGCGCAGCGCGCCCATGACGCGGGCGCGCTGGTCGTCGTCGCCACGGACCTGCTGGCGCTGACCCTGCTCGAGGCCCCCGGGGCGCTCGGCGCCGACGTCGCCGTCGGCAACAGCCAGCGCTTCGGCGTGCCGCTCTTCGGCGGCGGCCCCCATGCCGCGTTCATGTCGACGCGCACCGAGCTGCAGCGCAAGCTGCCGGGGCGACTGGTCGGCGTGTCGAAAGACAACGCTGGCAACCCGGCGCTGCGCCTCGCGCTGCAGACCCGCGAGCAGCACATCCGCCGCGACCGCGCCACCAGCAACATCTGCACGGCGCAGGTGCTCCTGTCGGTGACGGCGGCGATGTACGCGATCTACCACGGCCCGGAAGGGCTCACCCGCATCGCGCAGCGCGTCCATCGCGCAACCGTCGCGTTGGCCGCCGCGCTGCGCCAGATCGGCTGCAAGCTCGCCGGCGACTCCTTCTTCGACACGCTGCGCGTCACGCCATCGCGACGACCCGCGAAGCTCGTCCACGAGGCGGCGCGTGCGCGACGCATCGCGCTGCGCACCTACGACGAAGGCGACGTCGGCATCGCGCTCGACGAGACGGTGACCGCGCGCGACCTCGCCGACCTGTTCGAGTGCTTCGGCGGCAGGCCGGGCGAAGCGGACTTCGAGACGCTCGCGAGCCACACGCCGGCAGCGCTGCCGGCGACGCTGGCGCGCAAGTCGCCGTTCCTCACCGCGCCCGTGTTCCACCAGCACCGCACCGAGACGGAGCTGCTGCGCTTCATCAAGCGGCTCGAATCGCGCGACCTGTCGCTGACGACCTCGATGATCCCGCTCGGCTCGTGCACGATGAAGCTGAACGCCGCGGCCGAGATGTACCCGATCAGCGATCCCGGCTTCGCGTCGATCCATCCGTTCCAGCCGATCGAGGACCAGGCCGGCTACCACGAGCTCTTCACGCGACTCGAGCGCTGGCTCGCCGAGATCACCGGCTTCGCCGCCACCTCGCTGCAGCCCAACGCCGGCTCGCAGGGCGAGTACGCCGGCCTGCTGGTCATTCGCGCCTGGCACCTCTCACGCGGCGACACGCACCGCAACATCTGCCTCATCCCGGTCTCGGCGCACGGCACCAATCCCGCCAGCGCCGCGCTCGCCGGAATGGAGATCGTCCCGGTCAGCTGCGACGAGCAGGGCAACATCGATCTCGCCGAGTTGCGCGCGAAGGCGAGCGAGCACCGCGCGCAGCTCGCGGCGCTGATGGTCACCTATCCGTCGACGCACGGCGTGTTCGAGGAGTCGATCAAGGAGGTCTGCGCGATCGTGCACCAGCACGGCGGACAGGTCTACCTCGATGGCGCCAACATGAACGCGATGGTCGGGCTCGCGCGCCCCGGCGACATCGGCGCCGACGTCTGCCACCTGAACCTGCACAAGACCTTCTGCATTCCGCACGGCGGCGGCGGCCCCGGCATGGGACCGATCTGCGTCGCGGCGCACCTCGCCCCCTTCCTGCCGGGCCATCCGGTGCTCGCGACCGGCGGCAAGCAGGCGACCGGCGCCGTCTCGGCAGCGCCCTACGGCAGCGCCGGCATCCTGCCGATCCCCTACGCCTACATCGCGATGATGGGCGGCGAGGGGCTCGCCACCGCCACCAAGGTCGCGATCCTGAACGCCAACTACATCGCGCACCGCCTGCAGCCCCACTTCCCGGTGCTCTACCGCGGCACGCATGGTCAGGTCGCGCACGAGTGCATCCTCGACCTGCGCCCGGTGACCGACGCGTCGGGCGTCACCGCCGAGGACGTCGCCAAGCGGCTGATGGACTACGGCTTCCACGCGCCGACGTTGTCGTTCCCGGTCGCCGGCACGTTGATGATCGAGCCAACCGAGAGCGAGAACCTCGCCGAGATCGATCGCCTCTGCGACGCCCTCATCTCGATCCGCACCGAGATCCGCGCGATCGAGCAGGGCAAGCTCGATCGGAAGAACAACCCGCTGAAGAACGCGCCGCACACCATGGCCGCCGTGATCAGCAGCACGTGGGACCGCCCCTACACGCGCGAGCAGGCCGCCTTCCCGGCGCCGTGGACCAAGGAGCACAAGTTCTGGCCGCACGTCGGTCGCGTCGACAACGTCTTCGGCGACCGCAACCTCGTCTGCTGCTGGGTCCCGGAGGCGTTCGAAGCGGGGCGTTGAGCGGCCCGCGCGGCCCGTTCAGGCCTTGCGCTTCTTCTCGATGGCCGCGATCAGCGTGTCGAAGCTCTTCGCGAAGGCGGCGACGCCGTCGTCCTGAAGCTTGCGGCAGACGGCGTCGAGGTCGACGTCGTGATGGGCGAGCGCCTTCAGCGTCTCGAGCGCGTCGCCCTGCTTCTCGAGCACGGTGGCGGAGCGCGCCGCGCCATGGTGCAGGAACGCGTCGAGCGTCGCCGGCGGCAGCGTGTTGACGGTGTCGGGGCCGAAGAGGTTCTCGACGTAGAGCAGGTCGTCGTAAGCGGGGTTCTTCGTGCTGGTCGACGCCCACAGCATGCGCTGCACGCGTCCGCCCTTCGCGCGGCAGTCGTCGAACTCCTTGCCGAACAGCTCGCGGAAGCGGGCGTAGGCCGCCTTGCAATTGGCCACTGCCGCCTTGCCGCGCAGGGCGAGCAGCTCGGCGCGCGCGCCCGGATCGGCGGCGGCCTTCTGATCGAGCTGCGGATCGATGGCGTTGTCGACGCGGCTCACGAAGAAGCTCGCCACCGAGGCGAGCGTGTGGATCGCGAAGCCCTTCTTCATGCGGTGGCGCAGCGCGGCGATCCAGGCCTGCGCGATCGCCTCGTACTGCTCGAGCGAGAAGAGCAGCGTCACGTTCACGTGGACGCCCGCCTCGGTCAGCAATCGGAACGCCTCGACGCCCGCGGCGGTGCCCGGCACCTTGATCATCACGTTCTGGCGCGAGCACTCCTTGAACAGCCGTTTGCCCTCGGCGACGGTCGCCGCGGCGTCGGCGGCGAAGCGCGGGAGCACTTCGAGCGAGACGTAGCCGTCCTTGCCCTGCGAGCGCTCCCATACGGGCTTCAGCAGATCGGCGGCAGACTGCACGTCGGCGATCGTGAGGCGGTCGTAGATCGCCTCCGCGGCAAGCCCCTGCGCGGCGAGCACGGCGATCTCGCGGTCGTAATCGCCGCCCCCTTCGAGCGCCTTCTGGAAGATCGCCGGATTGGTGGTGATGCCCGTGATCACGCCGCCCGCCACGAGCCGCTCGATGGTGCCGTCGCGCAGCAGCGCTCGCGAGATGTTGTCGTACCAGAGGCTCTGCCCCAGCCCGCGTGCGAGTGCTGCCCGATCGATCGATATCGCGATGTCTCCCCGCAGGACCACGCCACCCGGTCGAGTGGCGCGGCGAACGATAGCGGCGGCACGAGCGGCGCCGCTGCGGCCGCGTCCGTCAGCGGGCTCTCGTCCAGATCGCCTGACCGTACTTCTCGGCCACGAGGAGCGCGGCGCGATCGAGCTCGTCCCGCGTCGGCGAGTCGGCCACGAGTTGGCAATCGAACTCCGCTTCGAACGCATCGACGAGCGCGGCAGCGACCTCCCCCGCCGCCACGGCGCGCCCGAGTTCTCCGGCCACGTTCGCCGCGCCGGGGGTCACCGGATTGGGGCGCAACGGCAACGAGCCGTGATGCATGACTCTCCGGCCGACTCGCCGCTGCGCCGAACCGAGCAGCTTGCGGCCGCGCGCCTCGAGGTCGACGCTGCTCGATTTGTAGAAGCAGAGCCACTCCGCGCTCGGCTCGTCGCTGACGAGCGGCGCCTCACCGCGCTCCTTGGTGCTGGCGCCGAGCTGCAGCAGCGCGGCGGCGAAGGCGCGATGGATGCGCCGGTAACCCGCGCGCACGTCCGCATCGAAGAAGCCGCCGCCGACGTCGTCCGCGATGCAGAACGTCAGCTCGTCGATGTGCGCGATCGCGCCGCCGCCGGTCGGCCGGCGAACGACGACGAAACCGCGGCGCTCGATCGGTGCGAGATCGAGTTCGGCGAACTTCTGGAAGTAGCCGAGCGACAGTCCGGGCGGCTCCCATTCGTACAGGCGCACGACGGCACCTTCACCGTGCAGCAGCGCCTCATCGAGCGCGAGGTTGAAGGCCGGGGCCGCGGCCCCTCCCATCAGCAGACGCACGCGTCGACGCGATTCCGCCGGAGGGCGGGAACGACAGCCTCCGACGGCATCGGCCGCGCCGCTCACTTCTTCGGCGGGAGCTCGATCGAGCTGCGCGAGAGCGCCTCGTTCACGTAGCGCGGGAAGGTGACGTCGACGAGGTCGTCGATCGCCCGATCACGCACCTTCGGGTCGAGCAGCGCCGGTCGCGAGCCGGTCGTGAAGAAGCGGTCGATGTGGAAGGCGTACCAACCCGTCTTCTCGGGCACGAGGTCGCGCCAGATCGGACCGATGATCGAGCCCTCCTTGGCCGCGTAGAACGCCTCGTCCGCGAAGGAGTAGCCCGTGAGGAAGTTGGTGTACTCCGCCTCGTTCAGCGCCGAACGCAGCTTGTTGCGAACCAACGGCGACAGCGCGCCCGAGTGGATCTCGGCGCCGTCCGGGTACTTGCCCGCTTCGCGCGCGACGGCCGCGAAGCTGCGCGTTCCCGCGCCGACCTCGGCGAGCAGCGCGTCGATCTGCGCCCGCGACGCCTCCTTGTCGGGGCCCGGAATGAAGAGCAGCTGCCCGATCACGGTGCCGCCCTCGAAGAAGACGCGACCGGCGTTGTCGTAGTGGTTCTTCACCTTCTCTTCGGTGAGTCCGACTTCGACGAGCTGCCGATACGACTGCTTGCGGCGGAACACCTCGCGGAAGTGCCACACGCTGTTGTAGCCGTACGCCGCGACGATCTGCTCGGCCTGGATCAGCGAGCCGTCGTACTTCTTGCGCCACTCGCGCATCCGCGCGTCGCCTTCGGCTTCGGGCAGGAGGACACCCTCTTTGGCGAGGCGTGCATCGACCGCGCGCAGGTTCAGGAGCTCGCGCAACGCGATCCGCCGCGCATCGTCCTCGAGGCGCCCGCCAACCAATGCGAGCAGCTCCTTCATCGCGAACTTCTCGTCGCCGCAGACGATGGCAACGTCGGGCTCGTCGGGACGACCGGCGCGCACCTCGACCGTCGCCAGGAGCTTCTTGCGGAAGCTGCCGATCAGCCCGCCGCGCATCAGCGGATGCAGGCTGTTGCCGCGCGCGTAGTTCAGCTTGAGCGTCGCCGCGGTGCGCTCGTCGAGGAGCTCCCACGTCTTGGCGGGGATGAAGGAAAGGTCGGCAGGTGGCGCGGGGGGCATCTGCGGATTGGGCTTCGCGGCCTCTTTCCCGTCATCTTTCCCGGCCTCTTTCGCGCCGCCTGAAGCGGCCGCCTCCGCGGCCTCCTTCGCCTTGCGCTCCTCTTCCTTCTTGGTCTCCGCGTCGTCGAGCTCCTTGGTGAGCTCGCGCTGGTGCTTCGCCCATTCCTCCGGCGGATCGGGCAGGAAGAAGCGCTCGAACTCCATCTGCTGGCGCTGGAACTCGACGTAGCGCGGCCAGCCGATCCCCTCGAGGATCGCCTTCTCGTACTGCTCCGGCGTCATGCCACGCATCTGCGGGATGACCTTCTTGTCCTCCTCGAACTTCTTCTTGATCTCGTCTTCGGTGATGGTGCTCGGCGGCACCGGATGGCCGGCCGCAGCGAGCTCCGCCTTCACCCGCCGCAGCATCACGCCGGTGAGGAACTGTTCGATCTCGTTGGCACCGAACGAAAACGCGATCTGGCGCGAGAGGTCGGCCTGTGAAATCGGCGACCCATTCACGATCAGGAGCGGATCGGCGGTGAGGTCGACGCCGCGCAGATCGACGTCGAAGTGGGCGCTCGCTGAAGTGACCGCAGCGGTGAGGCCGCCACGGTAGTTCGTGACGTCGGCGATCGGCAGGTTGGCGACGGCAGCTCGATTGGTGCGCGCCTGGGGCTTTGGCGCCGCGGCCGGCGGCGCGTCCTGCTTCGGCGGTGTCCCCTCCTGCGGAAGCGGCTGCGCCGCTGCGGCGGCGAGCGGAACGAGCAGCGCAACGAGCAGCGCACGTGATCGCGGGTCGATGAATCCAAAGCCCATGCCGAACTCTCCCAGGGCGACGAGCGGCTCGCACCATGCAGGGTGCGAGCGTGCCGCAGCGCCGCGAGCTTGCCGTCTGCGCCGCCATCCGCAACCCACCGTCGAGATCCCCCCGACCTGTGACACGGGCGACGGCTCGCACGACGAGCGGCGCGGCGCCCGTGCAACGATCGTTGGACGTCACCCAGCAGGCGCGGTGACGGTCCCGCCAGACCGCGCGCAATGCCACTTGTGGAGCGCCGGCGGACGGCGAAAGATGCGCGGCGACCGTGGCGAGGAGCGAGGCAGAGTGGCAAAGCGTTCGCAACCCCAACGACCTGACCGATCGACCGCAGCGCGCCGTCGCGCCGCGAGCACCGCACCGCTCGGCGCCGGTTTCGCCCACGCGATCCGCGCCTTCGTGGCGACCGTCGACGGTCGCGAGCCGGCGACCCGTCGCCACTACTCGGCGGCGCTCGCGACGGGAGAGTCGCGCGTGCGGCTCCTCGAAGTCGCCCGGATGGCGCACCTCTTCTGCGGTTTCCCGCGTGCCATCCAGGGATTGCGCCAGCTCGAGACGGCGCTCGCCGAGATCGCAAGCTCGCGGCGCTCGATCCCGCCGAAGGCCCCTGCTCGCGTCGCTTCACGAACGCGGGTGGCGGATCGAGCGCGTGGCCGAGCGCTCTTCCGGAAGATCTACGGCGCGGCGAGCGATGCGGTGATCGTGCGGCTCGACGCCGTCGCCGCCGATTACTCGAACTGGGTGCTCGAGGACGCCTACGGTCGCGTGCTGACGCGCGCCGGCCTCGAGGGGCGCGAGCGCGAACTGCTGGCCGTCGCCGCGCTCGCGGCGCTCGATTGCCCCGCGCAGCTCAAGAGCCATCTTCGGGGCGCGCGCCGCCTGGGTGCGACCCGCTCGCAACTGGCCGCCGCCCTTGCCGCTCTGACGCACGAAGTGCCGGCGCAACGGCTCACCCGAGCCACGCAGGAGCTCGCGAGTTCGAGCTGAAGCGCGCTTCGCATTCGTCACCGCGGCGCCGTCGCATCGTCCTCGCATCGCGACGAAGGTCGACGTCAGGCGCGTGCAATCGGGTGCCGCGTCGATGTTCGGCGCCGCCGCGAGCGAGCGCTCCATGGTCCGCTGGCCGTTCGGCACACCCGCCTCCGACGATCGACCGCGCAAGGCAACGCCGGCCGCAGACCCGGCGACACCGCGCCTGATCGAGCGCGTGCGTTCGGTGATTCGCGCGCGCCACCTGAGCCCTCGTACCGAGCAGGCCTACGTCCAGTGGGTCGTCCGTTTCGTCCGCTTCCACGGCATGCAGCATCCGGACGCGATGGGCGCTCCGCAGATCCGCGACTTCCTCTCCGACCTCGCCACCACCCATCAGGTATCGGCCTCGACCCAGAATCAGGCGCTCGCGGCTCTCTTGGTCCTCTTTCGTGACGTGCTGCAGCGCGAACTCGAGAGCCTCGAGCCGCTGGTGCGCGCGAAGGCGCCCAAGCGCCTGCCCGTGGTGATGACGCGCGAGGAGGTGCACGCGGTGCTCTCGCAGTTGACGGGCGCGCCGGCGTTGGCGGCTCATCTGCTGTACGGAGCGGGACTGCGCCTGATGGAAGCGCTGCAGCTACGAGTGAAGGACGTCGACTTCTCGGCGCGACAGCTCCTCGTGCGTCGCGGTAAGGGCGGCAAGGACCGTGCAGCGCCGTTGCCCCACGTGCTGATCGAGCCGCTGCGCGACCACCTCCGCCTGACCCGACGGCTCCATCAACGCGATCTTGCGCACGGCGCTGGCGAAGTCGAACTGCCGGCGGATCTCGCGCGCAAGTACACCCAGGCGGCCGCGAGCTG
Source organism: Planctomycetota bacterium (assembly GCA_031409275.1). Lineage (GTDB taxonomy): Bacteria > Planctomycetota > B15-G4 > B15-G4 > SIAN01 > SIAN01. Next base: position 116,093 of record JANNXA010000027.1, on the reverse strand, counting down.
GCCATGGCAGTGGGTCTTTCCGGCCGCCCGGCTCCACTACTGCGCCGACACTCAAACCCTGCGCCGCCACCACTTGCATGAGACGGTGCTGCAACGCTCCGTTCACCTGGCCGTCGCGCGCGCCGGCATCGTGAAGCACGCCACTTGCCACACCTTTCGCCATTCCTTCGCGACCCATCTGCTCGAGGATGGCTACGACATTCGCACGGTGCAGCAACTGCTCGGCCACGAGGATGTCTCGACCACCATGATCTACACCCACGTCCTGAACCGCGGCCCCGCCGGTGTCCGCAGCCCCATCGACCGTCTCTACGGCGCCCCCACTTCGGGCAGCCTCCAGCGGCCGCCCCTCGCCCCACCCGGCTGATGCGAGATCTCCCGCACGAGTCGACGGGATCGCCTCTCCTCGCGGAGCACGCGCGACGAGATCCGACGCCGCGGTCTTCGATCGGTAGTGTCGCCTCGATGAGACTCTGGATCGATGCCGACGCCGCGCCGCGCGAGATGAAGGACATCATCTTTCGCGCCGGCAAGCGCCTCGCGATCGAGACGATCCTCGTCGCGAACCAATCGCCGCCGATTCCCGCCGCCTATCCGAATGCGCGGGTCATCGTCGTCGATGGGAGCGCCGACGCCGCGGATCGCCGGATCGTCCAGGAAGCGATCGCGGGCGACGTCGTGATCACCGCGGACATCGCGCTCGCGGCTCAGCTCGTGGCGAAGCAGGTCGCCGTGATCGATCCGCGCGGAAGCGAGTACACCGAAGACGACGCCCAAAGCCGCCTCTCGGTGCGCAACTTCATGGATTTCCTGCGCGGGGCCGGCGTCTCCACCGGCGGTCCGCGCCCCTACGGGACGCGCGATCTGCAGGCCTTTGCCGCGACGCTCGACCGCCTGCTCACCCGAGCCGTCGCGCGCGAGCGGCGAACACCGCCGGTACCCGCGCCATCGGGAACTGCCGAGCCCGCTCGCGGTCCGACCCTCTCGACCGACGCTGGCCCGGCGCCGAGCGCGCCGGCCACCACACCGCCCCTGCCGACGGAGGATCCGTGATGCTCGCCTCGTTCCCGCTCTTCGTGCTGCCGTTGGCGTTGACGTCCGTCGGCGCTCGCGTCGACCGCGAAACTCCGCTCGCCACGACCATCACCGAAGTCTCGGTCCATCGCGACAGCGCGCTGGTGAAGCGGCGTGCCGCGCTTCCAAGCGGCGATGGTCGCTACGTGATCCCGGGACTGCCGCCGACGCTGGTTCCCGACAGCGTGCAGTTGCGCCTCGTCGGCGCGGAAGCCAACGACCTCACGGTCCGTGCCGCCGCCCCCGACGTGGTCGCGCCCGAACGGATCGCCGCGATCGAACAGCGGATCGAATCGCTGGCCGAGCAGCTGGACCGCGCCGCCGACGCGCTCGCGCTGCGAGTGGCGTTGCGCGAGCGAGTCGAGGCGCTGCTCGCGCAGGAGGCGACGGCGCATGCGCAGGAGATGGCTCGCGGCCGCCCCGAGGCGGACGCCTGGAACCCCAACTACCGCTATCTCGGCGAGCAACTCCGCAGCGCGCGCAGCGGCGAGCGCGCGGCGACCGAGGCGCGGCAGGCCGCCGAAGCGGCGTTGTCGGCCGCGCGTGACGAACGTGCCACGCTTCGGTCGGGCGGACCGACGAATCGCTTCGACCTCTCCTTCAGCGTCGTCGCACTCGACGACGGCGCGCTCTCCCTCGAGCTCGACTACGAGGTCGGCAACGCCCACTGGATGCCGCGATACGACCTGCGCGCCGACGCGACGCTGGCCAAGGTCGCGCTCACCTATCGGGCCGAGGTGACGCAGCAGACGGGCGAGGATTGGCGCGACGTCGCGCTGTTCCTGTCGACCGCCGAGCCGCGCCGCGGCGTCGTCGGCCCGATCGCACGGGCGACCTGGATCGACCTGGCGCGCCCGCGAGACGTGGGCAGATCCGGATTCGCGACGGCCGGATACGCAAAAATGGAGTTCCACGACAAGGCGAAGCACGATGCGGACAACGACGAGCAGTGGAGCGCGCAACCGGAGCAGGAAGGGCTCTCGCTGCGCTACCAACTGCCGCGCAAGGAGACGATCGAGTCGCGGGCGAGCGCGACCACGGTCCTGGTGACGCAGGCGACCCTCGCCGTCGAGGGCGAGCGCGTCTGCACGCCGGCACGGGATCTCGACGTCTGGATTCGGGCACGCACGAAGAACGACAGCCCGTTCGTGCTGCTGCCCGGCCCGGCTGCCGTCTTCTTCGGCGACGACTTCGTCGGTCCGGCGGCGCTCGAGCTGGTGCGTCCGGGCCAGGAGTTCACGCTTCACCTCGGCCGCGATCCCGGCTTCGTCGTCACCCGCCACCACGTCGAGGATCAGCAAGGGAGCGCCGGTCTCTTCGGCTCGAAGAGCCGGAAGATCGACCGTTGGCGCGTCCGCATCGAGAACCAGGCCGGCCTCGCGTCGAGTGCCGACGGACGGGTCGTGGTGCAAGTGCGCGAGACGCTGCCCCTGGCGCAGGACGACCGCATCGACGTCGAGCTCGACGACGTCGTGCCGCCGCTCGCCCGCAGCCCGCGCTTCGATCGCGACCGCAGCGAGAAGGGGATCCTCACTTGGGAGGTTTCGCTCGCGCGAGGCGCCGTCGGGACCGTCGAGTGGAAACAGACCGTGACCTGGCCCGATGACGCCGAGTTGCTGCGCGGCGCCGGCGGCGTCGGATCGTTCGGCGGCAACGACCCGCCGTGGTTGCGGCGCTCGCTGGCGGGCGCCGTCGTCGCGTTGATCGCAGGCCTCGCCGCCTACCGCGCGCGCCGCCACCGCCGCCACCAGGCGCTTCCGGCGACCGCGCTGCTGTTGGCCGCGCTCGCCGCGAGCCCGACCGTTGCGACGGCGCAGCAGGTGATCGACAGCCGGATCGAGCGGGTCACCGTGTACGGCGCGGGCGCGCTCGTCGAGCGGCACGCGACGCTTCCCGGCGCCGGCACCTTCGTGCTGCGCGACCTCCCGATCAGCGCCGATCCGACTTCGATCCGGCTCCGCCTCGAAGGCGGCGAGATCGTGAGCCTCGAGCTGCGCGAGCGCCAGCAAGCGACCCTGCCCGACGCGCAGCTCGCGGCGCTGCGTGCGCGCCATCAGGGACTCGAACGCGAGCTCGCGGTTCTGAACGACGAGCGCGTCACGCTCGAAGAGTTGGGTCAGCACCTGCGCCAACGGATGATCCCGCAGCTGCCCACCGCGAACAGCGACGGCGCGCGCCCGAACTTCGAGGCGTGGAGCAAGGAAGCGGCCTTCCTCGAATCGGAACTTGCTGCGCAGCAGGAGGCGCGCCGGTCCAACGCGCGCGCCATCGCTGCGAAGAATCGAGAAGTGGCCGCTGCGGCGCGTGACCTCGCCGGCGATGGCGCCGCCGCCACTCGCGTGCGCGACGTGCTGATCGACGCCTTCGCGCGTCAGGAAGGGCCGCTTGCTTGCACTTTGAGCTACCTCGTCGCCGAAGCGGGATGGAGTCCCGAGTACGACGTGCGCGCCGCCAAGGAGCTCGATCACGTCGACCTCACCTACCGCGCGCGCGTCTGGCAAGCGACGCCGGAAGCGTGGAACGATGTCGCGCTCGCGCTCTCGACCGCGGCTCCGCAACGTGGCGCCGCCGGCCCCGACCCGCAGGTCGAGCGACTCTCGCTGCGCCGAGAGGAGCGCCACTTCCTGGGCGCGGCCGACGCGGCACCTCCGACCGCCTCTGCCGAAGCGGCGTACGATGACGCGTTCGACGTGTCGGGCATGGCGGGCTTCAAGCCCGGCCGTGCGGCCCCGGTCGCAAAGGTCGCCGACCAGGGCATCTCGGAGCGCTTCGAGCTGCCGGGCCGCCAGCACGTCGCTCCGAATCGAGACGGTCAGCTCCTGCTGATCGGCCGCGCGGCGTTGCCGCTCACCATCGAGCGGCGCTGCGTCCCCGCGATCGATGCCACGGTCTGGCTCACCGGCAAGGCGACGAACACGAGCGTTTGGACGCTGCTGCCTGGCCCGACCGCCGTTCACCTCGGCCGCGACTACCTCGGCCGCGGAACTCTCGCGCTCGCTCCAAAGCAGGCCGAGGTCGAACTCCACCTCGGCGCCGATCCGTGGATCGCTGTCGAGCGGGTCGCGACCGCCGATGACTTCGCGAGCTCCACCTTCTCGTCCGCGGGCACCCGACGCCGCGCTTGGCGGCTCGAACTGCGCGACCACGGCGCCCCCGCGAATCGCAGCGATGGCCGCATCCAGGTGACGGTCGAAGAGGCGCTGCCGCGCGCCCGCGACGAACGGATCGAGGTCACGCTCGAGCCTCCCAAGCCGGCGCCGTCGAATGGTGCCGAAGCGAAGCGCCGCCGCGACGAGGCGGGGATCCTGACTTGGGAGCTGGCGCTGCCGCGCAACGGCGTCGCGACGCTCGAATGGGGCTATCGCGTGCGTTTCCCGGAATCGCTCGAACTCTCCTTCATCGAGGAGTGAGCGACCGCGCGCGCTATCGTCCGCGGCGCGCCGCCACTGCACGGCGCGCAGGAGATCGAGCATGTCGGCCGTCGTGTTTGCCGTGAGTCCGGGTCGCCCCAACGCGGACGAGTACGCGCCGTTCTATGCCGGCTACGTCGAGCGAGTGCCCGAGACGGAGATCGCGAAGGTCCTTGCCGCGCAGCCCGCAGAGCTTGCGGCCAGGATCGGCCGCGTCGCGGTCGCGAACGAGGCGTACGCCTACGCTCCTGGCAAATGGACGTTGCGCCAGCTGTTCGGCCACCTCGTCGATGCGGAGCGCGTCTTCGGCTTTCGTGCCTTCTGCTTCAGCCGCCACGACTCGACGCCGCTGCCGGGGTTCGATGAGAACGCCTACGTCGAGCGCGCGCCGTCCGCCGCGGTGACACTCGCCGACCACGTCCGCGAGTTCACGCTGCTGCGCGAGGCGAACCTCTGCCTGCTGCAGCGACTCGATGGCGCCGCGTTCGAGGCGCGCGGTCAGGCCAACGGCAGGGCGATCAGCGTGCGCGCGCTGGCGTGGGTCATGGCCGGCCACCTGCGCCACCACTGCGCCGTGATGGACGAACGTTACGCCCGCGCCTTCGCGGCCCGCTGAATGACACTGCGCCCTGCGGTTCCCGCCGACCACGCAACCATCGCGACCGTCGTCGCCGCCGCCTTCGGGCGGCGCTCGGACGCCACGCAGGTGGATTTGCTGCGCGCGCGCGGTGACGTGCTAGAGCACGTCGCACTCGAAGACGAGGTCGTCGTCGCGCATGCGATCTTCACGCCCGTCGACCTCGTCGGCGCGCGCTGCCGCCGGCCGCCGCTCGCCCTCGGCCTGATGGCGGTGGCGCCGGCACGGCAGGGGCGCGGCATCGGCCAGTCGCTCGTCGCGGCCGGGCTCGCGGCGTGCCGCGCTCACGGAGCGGGCCTCGTCGTGGTGATCGGACCGGGCGGCTTCTACGGCCACTGCGGCTTCGTGCCCGCCGAGCCGCTGGGACTGCGCAGCCGCTGGCGCGTGGTGGCCCAGGACTTCCGAGTGATCGAACTCGTCGCCGGCGAAGTCGATCTCGCCCGCGGCAGCGTCGTCCGCTTCGTGCGCGAGTTCAGCGTGCAGTGACGCTGGCGAGCCAATCGGCGAGCGCCAGTCGATCGGCGTCGGTGAGTTCGAGGTCGGCGGCGCTCGGCATGTCGATCTCGGGGCGGACCTGCTTGGGATCGATCAGGAAGTTGGCGTACCACGCCGCATCGTGCGCGCCGGGGATGCCGATGAACTCGGGCGCTCCAGCACCGCTGGTGTCGCCGACGCCGTGCAGCAGATGGCACGCCGTGCACTCGTACTGCGCCACGAGCGCTTCGCCCTTCGCCGCGATCGGAGAGGCCGCAGCGACACCTGTCGTCCCCGCCGCCGCGGCGCTGGCGGCGTCGCGCGGCGGCGAGAACGGCGGGCTGGAAGGCGGCGTGTAGCTCAAGTCGCCGACGTGCACGTAGGGCGGCGGCTTCGACTCCTCGCCAGCCGGCGTCTGCAGCCCCCAGACGGTGAGACCCGCCACGCTGCCAACCACGAGCAATCCGCACGCGATCGCGAACGGGCGCTTCGACGGCGCGCGCTCGCGATTGCGATCGATCCAAGGCAGCAGCAGCAGCACCGTCGCGAGGCCGCCCGGCAGGATCACGGTCGGGATCAGGATCGAGCCACCCTCGAACAGCTTGAGCAGCTGGAACAGCGCGAGGAAGTACCACTCGGGCCGCGGCTCGTAGCCGTGGGCGTCACGATTGGCCGGCCCTTCGAGCGGCGGACCGAGCTGCCGGGCCAGGAGCGCGATCACGCCGAGAGCGAGCGTCGCCACCAGGAGCTCGCGCACGACATGGTCGGGGAAGAAGGGCGCGCTCTTCACCTCCGGCTCGCCAACCCGCGCGCCGGGTGGCGTGATGCCGAGCTGATGGACGAGCAGCAGATGCAGGCCGGCCAACGGCAGCAGCAGCGCCGGCAGGAAGAGGACATGCGCCGCGAACATGCGCGTGAGGGTCGGGGCGCCGAGCTCCGGCCCGCCGCGCAGCAGGTCGGCCAGGTCGGGGCCGATCTTCGGCAGCTGCGCCACGATGTTGAGGCCGACGTCGGTGGCGAAGAACGCCTTCATGTCCCACGGCAGCAGGTAGCCGGTGAACCCGAATCCCAGCAGTACGCCGAGGATCGCGACGCCGAGCACCCACAGGAGCGCCCGCGGCCGCTTGTAGGCGCCGGTGAAGAAGACGCGCAGCAGGTGCATCGCCGCCAGCACGATCACGGCGCTCGCTCCCCAATGGTGGAGCCCGCGCAGGAACTTGCCGACCGCGAGCTCGTGGCCGAGCAGCGTCGCGCGCACCTCTTCGTCGATGTAGCGAATCGAGTCGTACGCGTGGTCGGGCGACGGCACGTAGCACAGCGCCAGCAACATCCCGGTGACCGCTTGCGTCAGCAGGACCACGGCCAGCGCGGTGCCGAGGGCTCGCAGGAAACCGATGCCCGCCGGGACCTGCTTCGAGAAGACCCACTCGCCGAGCATCGCGCGCAGGCCGCCGCGCGGAGCCGTCCCGTCCGGCGTGCTCACGCCTCCTCCACTTCGATCAGCTCGCCGGCGATGCGGCACGGCAACCGAACGAGCGGGCGCGGCGGCGGGCCATCGAGCACCGCCCCCTGCGCGTCGAAGACACCGCCGTGACAGGCGCAGCGAAACGTCTTGCTCTGCGCCTTCCACTTCACCGGACAGCCGAGGTGGGTGCAGGTGCGCGAGAAGACGACCGGTGCCCCCGTCTCATCGCGCGTCACGTAGACCTGACGCGCGACCTTCTCGCGATACCAGCCTTCGAAGCGCTCGAAGGTGAAGCTCGTCTCGAGCGGCGCATCGGCGCCGAGGTCGGCGACCTTGCACAGCGCCGTCCACTTGCGGGCGTGGCGCAGCGGCCAGCGCGAGGTCGCGCGCGCGAAGAGGGAGGCGAGCAGCCCGAGACCACCCGTGATGGCGGTGCCAAGCAGCACGGCGACGGTCGTCAGGAATCCGCGTCGAATCATGGCGCCGATTTATACGTCGGCGCGCGGCGCGCGCGGCTCATCCGCTGCCAACGGGATGCGCCGCGAGCAGCGCAACCTCCGCGATCAGGCAACGGTCGCTGTCAGGCGCGCACCCGGTTCAACCAGGCGAGGAACTGCCATTCCAGTGCCTTGCTCGCCGGTTCGGGCGCCGTCAGCGCGACGCCATAGAGTTCGGTCACCAGCGCGTCGAGCGACTCGGTCGGCCTAGCGAGGCGCGCGCGCAGCAGCAGCGCGAGACCGCGCTTCGAGCCCGAGAGCGGCTTGGCTTCCTTGGCCAGCCAATTCAAGAAGCACGACCGGTAGGCGCGCAGGCACTCCTGATAGTCGGAAGAGAAGTTCGCCGGCACCTCCTGCGCCGCCGCGTAGGCGCCGAGCAGCGGCGCGGTCGCGATGTCGTGCATGCTCGGTTTGTCGTTCGCGTCGAGCACGAAGTGGGCGAGCGGCGAAGGCGCTCCCTCGCCGAATTCGATCGCCAGCTTGCCCCCCTCCGCCTGTCCCAGCTTCAGCTGCTTCAGGAACCAATCGCGCCCCTTTTCGAGACGCCAGCGGCAGTCGGCGCTGCGAGCGGAGAGCTTGCCCCCTTCGCTGCGGCCGCCCGGCACGAAGCGCTCGCGCGCCGGGATCGTCTTGCCTTCGCCCGCGTTGAAGAGCCGAGCGTTGTTCTCGCCGAAGCGCGCGATCACGAGATTCACCGAGAGCCCCGATTGCAGACCGGGATCGAGCGCGGCTCCGAACGTCTGCTTCACGAGACGATCGGCGGCGTACTGCGTCACGTGCTGCAGGAGACCGGTCGGCTCACGAACGTTCATCCCGATGCCGGCCGGATTTCCATCCGGAGCGGGATGAACCAGCGCCAGCACCAGCAATTCGTTCAGCTGGAAGGCGCTGCGCTGAGCGAGGTTCGCGCTCCAGGCCAGCGGCTTCCAATCCGCCTGCAGCGTCCCGATGAAGGCGACGAGGCCGATGAAGTCGTCGCGCGACGGTGCCAGCACCAGGCGCGTCGAGGTGCCAATCAACGCGACGTCGAGCGCGCTGCCGCTGCGGAAACTCTCCGCGCAGCTCTTCAGCGCCGCTTGCTGCGCCGCGTTGGCGCCAGCGGCGACCGCGAATGGAGCCTCCGCTCCGCGCGCCGCCATCGCCTTCTTGAGCGCGTCCCCGCGCCACCCCTTGATCCAGCTGCGGACGGCGGCGGCGGCGGCCGGCGGCGGCGCGTCGGCATGCGTCGGATCGAGCCAGCCGCGCCATTCGATCTGCAGGTCGAGCAGCGCCAGCGCAAGTTCACGGAACTCGTCGCCGCGTTTGGGGTCGGCCAGCTGTGCGGCCGGATAGCGCAGCTCGAAGGCACCGACGTCGAGCGCGACGAACATGCGGTCGAGCGCCTGCGTCAGCGCCGTGGCGTCGGCCGGCAGCGCCTCCAGCGAGTGGGTCGCCCGAAAGCGAGTCGCTGCTTCCGTGTAGTCGGCATCGGCAAGCCATGCGCTCGCAGCGCGCGCCGATGCGCACGGCGCCGCCCAGGCGAGCACGGCGCACCCGACCGCCATGGCCAGCAAACGAGAGCCGCGCGCCAGGCGCCGGCCCGATCCCCACGATCGATGAAGAACCATCGGCGAGTTCCCCCTCCCGGCGCGTCTCGACTGGCACCGCGCGCCGCAAACCCTCCTACGACGCCGGATGCGGGTCGTACTGCCCGCGGCGCCGAATGATCGAAGAATGACGGCGAGGCGGCTGGCCCCAGGCGCCACGCCTCGCCGCCCGTCGCCCAGGGGGCACGCTGGCACGTCGGTGCCGCATCCTTTAGCTTCCCTCGCCCTTTCGGGGCCGCATACCGCGGCGCCCGCGCCGCATCGGAGCCGAAGAGACGCCGGCCATGAATCCTCCCCCGGAAACGCTCACCCCCACGAAGCCCCAAACCCCCGCCCGAGTGGTCGTGAACGACCTCTCGATCGAGGTCGCCACCGTCAACGGCACCGGCAGCCAGTCGGCCAACAACATCCTGGCCAAATCGCTGTTCCGGATGGGCATCCCGATCAGCGCCAAGAACCTCTTCCCCTCCAACATCCAGGGGTTGCCGACCTGGTTCACGATTCGAGTGAACAAGGACGGCTACACGGCGCGCAAGAAGGAGCTCGACTGGCTGATCGGGATGAACGCAGCGACGTGGGAGAAGGATGTCGCCGCGCTGCGTCCCCTCGCCGTCGTCATGTGGAACAGCAACGAACTCGCCGACGCTCCGGTCACGGCGCGCGGTGACCTCGTCGCCTATCCGATCCCGATGAACGACTGCATCAAGAACCTCGCGGCCGACGCGAAGCTGCGCAAGATGCTGGTCAACATGGTGTACGTCGGCGCCGCCACGCAACTGCTTGGCCTCGACGAGACCGTGGTGCTGAAGGTCATCGCCGACAACTTCAAGAGCAAGCAGAAGGCGATCGACATCAACGTCCAGTGCCTGCGCGCAGGCATCGATTACGCGAAGGCGAACCTGAGCAAACAGGATCCCTATCGCGTCGAGACGATGAACGCGAACGGCAACAAGATCCTGATCGAGGGCAACACGATTGCCGCGCTCGGCTGCCTGATGGGCGGCGCGACGGTGATGGGCTGGTACCCGATCACGCCGAGCAGCTCGCTCGCCGAGGCGCTGATCGCGCTGGCGAAGAAGCACCGGGTCGACGGCACCACCGGCACCATCCGCTTCGCGGACGTGCAGTGCGAAGACGAGCTCGCCTCGATCGGGCTGGTGCTGGGCGCCGGCTGGGCGGGCGCCCGTTCGATGACGACCACGGCCGGACCGGGCATCAGCCTCATGTCGGAGTTCGTCGGCTTCGGCTACTACGCCGAGATTCCCGGCGTCATCTTCGACGTGCAGCGCGTCGGCCCCTCGACCGGCCTGCCGACCCGCACCGCGCAAGGGGACGTGACCGCGGCGGCGTTCTGCTCGCACGGCGACACCGAGCACCTCGTGCTGCATCCCTGCTCGCCCGAGGAGTGCTACGAGTTCGCGCGCATCTCCTTCGACTACGCCGAGCAGTTCCAGACGCCGGTCTTCGTGCTGCTCGACCTCGACCTCGGCATGAACTTCTGGATGTCGGAGCCGCCGCAGTTCACGAATGAGCCGTTCAAGCGCGGCAAGGTCCTCTCGCCTGCGCAGCTCGACGAGCTGAAGGCGAAGGGCGAGAAGTGGGGCCGCTACCTCGACGTCGACGGCGACGGCATCCCGTGGCGCACGCTGGCCGGCAACCCGCATCCCGATGCGGCCTACTTCACGCGCGGCTCGGGCCACGACGAACAGGCGCGCTACTCCGAGGACCCCGAGGTCTTCAAGCGCAACCTCGACCGCATCAAGAAGAAGATCGAAGGTTCGCGCGCCAAGCTGCCGCAGCCGGTGCTCGACACGGTGCCGGGCGCGAAGATCGGGATCATCGCCTACGGCTCGACCAACAACGCGATGCGCGAGGCGCGCGATCAGCTGACCGCGGCGGGAGTCAAGACGGACTACCTGCGCCTGCGCGCGACGCCGCTCGCGACCGATGCCATCGATGCGTTCCTCAAGACGCATGACCGTGTCTACGTCGTCGAGCAGAACCGCGACGGCCAGATGGAGCTGATGATCCGCGGCGTCGTCACGACGCCGGGATCGGTCGACAAGATCCGCCACGTGCGTCACTACACCGGCTTCCCGGTCGATGCCCGCTCGATCAGCGACGGCATCCTCGCCCAGGAGCAGCGCCGCTGACCGAGCGCCCGCTCCGCCCGCGCTTCGACTCCAAAACCACCTCCCCCGCGCCACGGACGCAACGCACATGACGACCGCCACGAACGAGAAGGTCAATCGCTCCGGCTTCAAGTTCAGCGACTACCAGGGCCTGCCCACGACGCTGTGCAAGGGCTGCGGCCACGACAACATCACGCGCAACATCGTCCAGGCCTACTTCGAACTCGGGATCGAACCCCACAACGTCGTCAAGACGTCGGGCATCGGCTGCAGCAGCAAGACGCCGGCCTACTTCATCCACCGCGGCTACGGCCTGAACTCGGTGCACGGCCGCATGCCGTCGGTGTCGATCGGCGCGAAGCTCGCCAATCACCACCTGCAGGTGATCGGCGTGTCGGGCGACGGCGACTCCGCCTCGATCGGCATGGGCCAGTTCTGCCACATGATCCGCCGCAACGTCGACATGGTCTACGTCATCGAGAACAACGGCGTGTACGGCCTCACCAAGGGGCAGTTCTCGGCGACCTCCGAGCGTGGCGCCAAGAGCAAGGTCGGCGAGGAGAACTATCTCGCCGACATCGACCTGTGCGCGCTCTCCATCACGCTCGGCGGCACCTTCGTCGCGCGCGGCTTCTCCAACGACGCCAAGCAGATGCTGGCGCTGGTCAAGGCAGCGGTCGCCCACCGCGGGACGGCGATGCTCGACGTCGTGTCGCCCTGCGTCACGTTCAACAACCACGAAGGCTCGACCAAGTCGATCCACTACGTGATGGAGCACGACATCCGCCTGAACGAGCTCGGTTTCGTGTCGCCGTGGGAGCAGCCGGCGGCCGAGGTGAAGCCGGGCGAGGCGGTCGAGATCCCGATGCCCGACGGCAGCCACCTCGTCGTGCGCGGCGTCGGCAACCACCACGATCCGCACGACAAGCTCGGCGCGCTGCAGGTGCTGGAGGAGTCGCGCAAGAAGGGCGAGATCCTCACCGGCCTGATCTACATCGCGGAGAAGGAGCCCGACTTCAACACCGCGATGAAGGTCAACAACCCGAAGACCATGGCCGAGATGAACGAAGCGGATTGCCGGCCGGCGAAGGAATCGTTCGACAAGTACCTCGCAAGCTTCCGCTGAGCGACCCGCAAGCGAGCGACGGCTCGCGCGTGATCCGAATCAGTCGATCGTGCGGCCGGTGAGAGGCGCGCGCGACGGCGCCCGTCGGAAGCGCATCGCGAAGCGCAGGATCGGTCGTTCCACGGTGACGTAGGAGAGCGTCGCCAGCGCGAACAGGCCGGCGATCACGCCCCACACCGACCACGTCGCCCCCTCGCGGGCGTGGCGATGGACATCGAAGGCGCGAAAGAGCGGCAGGTGCAGGAGGTAGAGGCCGTAGCTGATGCGGCCGATCGCCTGCAGCGGCGCGGCGGCGAGGAGCGCCGTCACGAGCGCCGCCGCCTTGCTGCGCCCGCTCGACACGGCGAGCACCAGCAGCAGCGTCGAACTGGTGGCGATCGAAGTGGAGACGACACCGATCAGGAGCCGGGCGTCGGTGGCGGGGAACGGCAACCGGAAGTGCCGACCGATCGCCGCGCAGAGCGCGGGCGTCCCGATCGACAGGGCGGTCGCCGATGCGAGCCCGATCGCCGCGATCGCCACGCTTCGTTGCCAGCGCCGGCAGAGCGCCGACTCGTGGTAGGCAAGCAGCGACCCAAGCGCGAGCGAGAGCACGCGACAGGGCGTCCCGAATAGCACCAGTCCAAGGCGGTCGAATCGGTCGATGGTGCCCGCGGCGATCTGCGCCTCGATCGCGCGCCAGATCGGCTCGATCGCCGGCAACGCCACGAAGAAGACGCCCGCGAGCACGGCCCCGGGCACGACGATCGCCGCGACCACGAAATGGCTCGCGCGACGCGGCAGCAAGCCCACCAGCAGCGGCCAGACGGCGTAGAAGTGCTCCTCGACGCAAAGCGACCACGTGTGCTGCAGCCAGCTCGAATGCGCGTCGCGGACGACCGAGTGGAAATTCGAGAGGTAGACCGCGCACCAACCGATCTCGGGATGCGGCCGCGCGATCGCCATCACCAGCAGGAGCAGGTAGTAGACCGGGAAGATTCGGAAGGCACGCCGCAGCAGGAAGTAGCGCACCGGAACGCCGTCCGCACGCTCCGCCAGGAGGATGCGCGTGATGAGGAATCCGCTCAGCGCAAAGAAGAGGTCGACGCCGAAGTTGCCGGGATTGCGCCACTTCGCCAGCGCGGTCATCCAGTTCGGGACGATCGCGCCGGGCGCGTGGTCCCACAGCACGAGGAGCACGGCGATCGCGCGCAGCCCGTCGAGCACGGGGAGATGGCGGCGCTCGTGTGGAGGAAGCTCGCGCGCCAACGGAATCGGATCGACGATCTCCGCACGCGGCGTTTTCGTCGCCGGCGTCGCCAGAGGCTCTGTCGCCCGAACGGTCACAGCGACTCCGTACTTCGCGATGCGAAGCGTGAATGCACTTCTGGCAACTCGGTTCAACGCAGTTCATGCACGCGCGACTCGCTCGCGCTCGAGCGTCATCGATCGCAACGAACCGCGTCCGTGGCGACTGCGACCGCTTCCGGCGCCGCAGAGCTGCAATGCCGCGCACGCGCCGCAGTCACGGCGCTTCCACGCAGTGCAAGCCGCGCGCCGGACCGGGTCGGGTCAGCGCGACTCGAGCTGTTTCCGAATCGACGTCGCCGCCAGCTCGCCGAGCGACGTCGCAATCCGCTCCACGCGGTTCTCGCGCGCTCTTCGCGCCGTGCAACTGCCGCGGGTCGTCACGCGGAAGCGCGCCTGCGAGATGAAGTCCACGACCGGTCCGGGCGGCGAGACGGGTGCCACCGCGATCTCGATGGCGACTTCCGCCGAGAGTTCCTTCCAGAGCGGCAGCCACGCCACGCCGCTCTGCGCCGCAAGGACGACCTCGACCTCGATCGACGCGTCACCGAGGCGCGGATCGTCGGCAAAGCGCGAGCGCAGCTGCGACTCGATCGAGGCCTGCAATCGGCGCGCGAAGTCGCGATCGTCGGGTGAACCGTGCGATGCGAGGCCGAACACTGGATCCATGCCGCGCATCGGTTCGGCGCGATCGATCCGATTGCGGATCCCCGGCTCATCGCGCCGTTTCGTGTTCGCACTGCTGACCCACTGCAGGTCCACGTCGGCGAGCTGGAAATCGAGCACTCCGAATTCGCGGACCACCAGCCAGCCGATCAGCACGCCGACGGCGATCCGCCACGAGTGCTTCCAGTTCCATGACATCGTGATCCCCCGAACGATCGCCGAGATTCCCGACCGTGAGTGTCGAGCGGTCGGCCCGCCGCCGGTCAGCGCGGTGGTCAGCGCTGCCAGAGTTCCTCCGGCTCGCCGCACTGCCGGGCGGCGTAGCGGGCCGCGACGAACAAGAAATCGCTCAGCCGATTGAGGTAGCGAATGGTCGCGGCGTCGACCGGCTCGGTCGCGGCGAGCGCGACGGCGACCCGCTCGGCGCGCCGGCAGATGGTGCGCGCGAGGTGGAGCTCGGCGCCGAGACGACCGCCGCCGGGCAGGATGAACTCGGTGAGCGGGCCAAGCGTCGCGTTCATCTCGTCGATCCGCTCTTCCAGCCGCGTCGACTCGGCGTCGGTCACCACCTTCATCTGCGGCGGCCGCGAGGCAAGCACGCACGCAAGGTCGGAGCCCACCAGGAAGAGCTCGTTCTGCACGTCCTTCAGCCAGCGATCGAGCGTGTCGCGCGCTGGCGCGCCGGCGGGGCGCGCGCGATTGGTGGCACGCGCGAGGCCGAGCGCGGAGTTGAGCTCGTCGACATCGCCGTAGGAGGCGATCCGCAGATGCGCCTTGGAGACGCGCTCGCCGGTGACGAGTCCGGTCTCGCCGCCGTCGCCGGTGCGCGTGTAGATCTTGGTCAGTCGAAATCGTTCGCTCACGGAATCCCTCTCAGTCGCCGCCGAAGAAGGTCAACCCACTGCGCTTCTGGTTGTTCTCGAAGCAGGTGAAGTCGATCAGGAACGTCGCGGCGAACAAGAGCTTCTTCACGGCCGCGTCGAGATCCGCCGCCGTGAACTCGACGCCGAAGAGGTCCGCGTCGGTGAACCACTCCGCGAGGAGACCGCGCCACTCCTTGCGGATGAGCGCCACCTCGAGCCCGCCCATCGTCACGCGGAAGGTGCCGCGGAAGCGGAAGTGATCGAGGAAGCCGCGCTCGATCGAGAGCAGTTCCCGGCCGTCCGATGCGAGCAGGGAGAAGTGGTCGCGAAAGAAGCTGAAACGGCGCACGATCGTGCCCGCAGGCCGACCCGACTCGAACAGCTCGACCGAGTGGAAGTACCACCGGAACGGCTTCTCGATCCGAGCCAGTTCCTTCCCGCCGGCATCGAGGACGTGCAACGTCGCGCGCCGGCACTTGCCCAAGAACTGGCGACCGAGCCAGCGACCGATGCCGCTGCCCTCTTCCGCCACCATCGCCACCACGCGCCCGCCCTCGTCGCGGACCTCGTAGCGGTTGCGCGCTTCGTAACCGAGCAGGATCTCCGACCACTCCTTCACCTGCTTGATGAGGAGCTGCCGCGCTTCGAGCAAGGAGTCGAGCATCGTTCCTCTCCGTATGATCGCCACCTCGCCGATCGTACGCGGAGCCTGCGATGTCGCGCCTGCCCACCTTGAAGCACCGGATGCTGCGTACTGCCGCGTGGCTCGCCGGCGTCGCAGCCGCCGGCCTCGCCGCAGCCGACGCTCGCGCGCAGGAGGCCGATCCGGCTCCGGCTCCGGCCGCTCCGCAGCGGCCGGCGTTCGAATCGCTGCTCTACCGCTTCGATGCCGAGCGCGATCTGGCCGACTTCGAGCCGTTGTCCGGCAGCTGGAGCCTTTCGGCCGGCAGCCTCTGGTGCACCAGCAAAGGGGCACGCGAAGAGCTGCGCTGGCGGCGCGCGCTGACTCCCCGCGGAAGAGTGACCGCGCGCCTGCTGGGCGTCGGTCGCGTCGCGCTGCTCCTGCGCGCCGGCGCGCAGGAGACGCAAGTCGTGCTCGATCGCGGTGCCGGCCAGGTCGCGATCGAAGCCGACGGCGCGCCGCTCGCGCAACGCTCCTTCGAATCGAAGCCGGGCCGCGCGCTCGCGCTGCAGGTCGAATGGGAGCTCGATCGCCTGAAGGTCCGCGTCGGCGACGACGAGTCGTTCACCGTGGTGCGCAGCGGATCGGCCGGCCCGTTCGACGGCTTCGCCCTGCTGTCGCTCCAGTCGCAGCCACGCTTCGAGGAGTTGACGATCGAGCGCGAGCCGGTCGCCGAGACGGCGGTCCGCGCCACCGGCCGGGCGCCGCTCAGCGAAGGACAGCGCCTCGCCGTCGAGCAGGCCCCCCGCCTGCTCGAAGCGGACGATCCCGGCCGCGCGCTCGAACTGCTGCGCGAGTCGCTCGGCAGCAAGCCGCCGGACGCCGCGGAATGGCCGGCGCCGCTCCTCACGCTGCTGCAGCGGGTCGGACTGCGACGCGCGGCCCTCCTGACGCGCGAGCCGCTCGCGACGCTGGTGGCGGCCGCGAAGTTGTCGGCCGCCGACGGCAGCGCCACCGTGACCTTGCCGTTGCAACCGGGATTCAGCGGCGAAGCGGCGCCGTTTCGTCGCACCGACGGCCTCGTCTTCACGCTGCGCTGCGCCGATCCGCCGCTGGCGATCGAGATCTACCGCTACGACCAGAAGCTCAAGTACTGGTTCGGACGCGACCCGCGGCTGGTTTACAGCTCGGGCGGCGGCGGCGCGACGCTCGGCCGCGCGCGCGCCGACGAACAGCAGGACCTCCATCCGCGCGCGGAACGGGTGCGCGCGTTCGAACGCAGCGACCACGAGGTCGACGGCGAACACGCCTGGGAGTACGAGTTGGCGTGGCCTGATCCGGACGACGCGAGCCGGACGCTCGGACTGCGCGAGCTCTTCGTGCTCCACCGCGGCGACACCTGGCGCCTCACCATCGCGGGCTCGCCGCTCGCGCAGCAGACTGCGGCCGAGGACCTGACCTGGTTGATCGAGCGCCTGCGCTTCGAGCGCTGACGCGTCACGCCGAGGCGGCGGAAGGGGAATGTTCGATGATTCGATCGATGCACCGCGCGGGCGCAGCAGTCGCCGCGATGATCGCCGCTGTGGCCGGTTCCGGCTGCGTGGCGCCCGACGTTCCCGTCGGTGGCCCACCGCCCGATCGCCAGCCGGGCACGCGCCTCGCGCAGACGATCGCCGAACAGGGGCCGTCGCCTGCGCCCTACGTCTCACGTCCGCGTCCGGTCGTCGCGGCCCCGATCCGTTTTCGATCCACGTTCGGCCACGCGATCACCAGCGAGCCGATCGTCCATCCGGGACGGTCGATCGCCGGACGCGAACTGCGCTACTGGGTCTTCGGCAGCGGGACCGAGACGGTCCTCATCCTCGGCGGGATGCATGGCGACGAGACCTCCTCGACCGAAGTCGCCTACGACCTGATCGAGTGGTGCTGCGACCATCCCGCCGACCTCGGCGAGTGCAAGGTGGTGATCGCGCCAGAAGTGAATCCCGACGGCAATGCCGCCGGAACGCGTCGGAACGCGCGCGACGTCGACCTCAATCGCAACTTCCCGGCGCAGAACTGGAGCGCTGAAGGCGGGGACCATGGTCCCGGCTTCCAGCCCGGCTCCGAGCCGGAGACGCGCTTCGTGCTGACGCTGCTGCAGATCTACGCACCGGTGCGCGTCGTCGCGACTCATGCCGCGGCCGCTTGCGTCAACTTCGATGGCCCGGCCGAAGCGCTCGCGGAGAGCATGAGCCGAGCTTGCGGCCTGCCGACGACGCCCACCATCGGCTACCCGACGCCCGGTTCGCTTGGCAGCTACCTCGGCCGCGATCGCGACGTGCCGACCATCACCCTCGAGCTCGCCACCAAGGATCGCGTCGGTGCGGCGCGCGACGACGTGCTGCAGGCGCTGCTCGCGGCGATCCACTTCCCGCATCCGGTGCCGGCGACGACGAGCGGGCCGCCGAGCCGATGACGCGGGCGCGGCCTCACTTGCCGCGCGGCGCCACGGCGTAGGAGTAGAGCACCGCGCCGTCGAGGTTCACGAACTCGACCTGCATCCGCGACGGCGCGACGTCCACGCGCGCGTAGCCGCTGTCGGGCCAGGAGCGGTCGTAGCCGGTCTCGGCGGCGGTGAAACGCCATGGCGCGCTCGTGGTGCCTGGCAGCGTGTAGTGGATGCCATCGACCTCGAGGTCGGTGAAGACGTGGTCGTGGCCGTAGAAGATCACCTGCACTCCGTAGCGCTGGCACAGTTCGTGGACCCACGCCTGCTCGCCGATCCGTGCCGCGCGCCCGCCGCCGCGGCCGTAGGCGGAATCGGCGGGATTGCCGCCGTTGCCGCCGACCACGTGATGGAGGAAGAGGGCGCGGTAGGGATGGTCCGACTGCGCGAGCGCCGTCTCGAGGTAGCTCTTCTGCGCGACCCCGAGCGTGAAGTCCTCCGGCTTGCCGACGCCGGGCTCCGCCGGATCGAGGTGGTGAACCGTCGGCGTGTAGCCGCGCACGTTCAGCGCGACGCCGAAGAGATCGCCCCACTCGAACGCGAAGTAGTCCTCGTCGGAGCTGCCGCCGAAACGCGAAGTGTCGGGCCGCGGATTGACGCTGTGACGCTGCCGCGCGCAACGCGCGAACGCTCGCTGCGCTGCCGGGTGGCACCCCGATTCGCCCTCCCAGTTGCCCAGCACCTGGAAGATCGTGCCGGCACCGTTCAGCAGCGAGAGCGCGCGGCGCGCCTCGAGGTGGGCCGCGTCGGCGACCTCCTGCCGATCGAAGGCCCAGTTGAAACCGCGGCCGTGGAGGTCGAAGACGTCCCCGAGGCTGATCGCGAAGTCGGGACGATCGGCCCCCAGCCGCGCGAAGACCGCGGCGTACTCGGCCGCGACGCGCTCGCGCGCGGTTCGGTACCAGAAGAGGCTGTCCATCACGACATCGAGGAAGCCCTGATCCTGCGCCACTTCGAGCGGCAGTTCCGGTTCGAGCGTCGCGGGGAAGACGTGCGTGTCGGAGAAGAGCGCGAAGCGGAACGGGACGCCGCGCGGACGCACGGTGACGAAGCGACCGCTCGCCTCGGCGCTGCGCTGGGCGGCGCCCTGGCGCTCGCCGACGGCCGCTTCGGTCACCGTGCAGCGCCAGCGATAGGCCGTTCCCGGCGCTAGTCCCTCCAGCGCCAGCTCGATCGCTGCAGCGGGCGGCAGCACGAGTGGAGCGCTCGCCTCGCCGTCGAGCGCGAAGCGGCCACGCGTCAGGTGGCGCGAACGCGGCGCGGGCTCGACTTCGACGAGCGGCTCGAAGCGGATGGCGCGCGGAACGAGGTCGGGCTCGGCCGCGAGGAAGAGCTCGATCGAAACCGCCATCGGCACGGTGAGGAGCTGCAGGTCGATCCCTTCGGCGCGAGCGCGTCCCGCCATCGGCGGCGCCTGCAGCAGGCGGGCCGCGACGGTCGTGTCGCTGCAGGTGAGGACGACCTCATCGCGCGGGGCAACGCGCGGCCGCGCATAGGGCGCGGTCGCCGCGAGGGCGAGCGCGCCGAGGCCCGCCACGACGAGTGCCCCGCCTCCCCAGGCCGCGGCGTGCGATCGACCGACCGGCTGCTTCACTCGTGCGACCTCGAGAGCCTGGTTCCACCACCGGGGCGCAAGGAAAGGGAACGACGCCGCGCGATGCAACCTCGGGAAACCGCCCGCGCCGCTCGCGCTCGACTTCCCCCCTCACCGCGGCCGATGAGGAGCCCCACCAGGAGCTCCGGATGTCGATGCACGATCGCGCCCGCCCCACCCTCCGTCCAGCCGCTGGCCGGCGATTGGCGCGTTTCGCCGCCGCCCTCGCCACGCTGCTTGGCAGCGGCTGCATCGGCGACAACGCCGCGTTCACCTTCGATGTCGGCGTCCACGCGCCGAAGCTCGACGGGTCGCTCGGGCTGGCGAGTTCGACGCTGACCGACCTCGACGCGATCGACCTGTCGAGCGAGCTCTCGCTGGACGACGCCGACCTCGCCGTCATGCCGCGCGCGGAACTCGACTTCGGGATGCTCGACATCGGTGCGTGGGGCTTCGCGACCAAGGCCAGCGGCCGCGGGACCGCGAGCGCGGACTTCGGCGACATCACGGCCGGCTCCGAAGTCGTCAGCGATCTCGACCTCAAGCTCGGACAGCTGCGCCTGCTGTGCGACTTCCTCGACACTCCGGCGCTCGAAGTCGGGGTCGGCCTCGCCGCCGAATGGGTCGATGTGCAGCTCGATGTCCATGAGGTCGTCTTCGGGCTCGACGAGTCGATCGACGTGCAGCAGGCGGTGCCGCTGCTGGCGGCGCGTGCCGCCCTCGACCTTGGCGCGCTCGGCCTCGTGCCGCTGTCGTTCGAGTTGGCGGCCGCCGGGATGAAGGCGACGTTCGCCGACATCGACGGCACCATCCTCGACGTCGAAGCACTGTTGCGCTGGCGCTTCGGCGCCTTCGGCGTGTTCGCCGGCTGGCGCTACCTGATGATCCAGTTCGATGGCGTCTCGAGCGGACAGACGTTCAACGGCGACGTGACTCTCTCCGGCGCCGTCGCCGGGCTCAACCTCCGGTTTTGACGTCGTCGCCGCCGCTGCGTCGCCGTTCGCGCCGCCGCCGGATCAGCTCTTCCATCCCGTCGCGCGGGGGCGCGGCCGGACGCGGTGGAGCCGGCGCGCGCGGCGGAGGAGGCGGAGGAGGCGCGGGTGCGCGCGGCATTTCGCGCGGCGCCGAAGGAGGCGGACGCGGTCCGTCGTCGTAGCGCGGAGCGCCGTGCGAACGCTCGCCGCCTCGATCTCCGCCGCGACCGCCACCACCGCCGCCGAACCGCCCGCCGCCGCCGCCACCGCCACCGCCACCGCCACCGCCACCGCCACCGCGACCGCCACCGCGACCGTGGCGATCTCCGCCACGCGAGCCGCCCATCTCACGCCGCGGCTCCATCGGGCGCGGCGCCGGACGCGTGCGCGCGAGCTCCGCCTCACGCGCCGACTCTTCGGCAGCGAAGGCCATGAGCTCGTCGCGTTTCACGTAGACCGACGTGATGCGCTGCTTGATGACCGCTTCGATCGAGCGCAGCGAGGAGAGGTCTTCGATGGTCGCGAAGGTGGACGCGACGCCTTCACGATGAGCGCGCGCGGTGCGGCCGATGCGATGGAGGTAGTCCTCGCCCGTCGGCGGGACGTCGTAGTTGACCACGCGCGCGATGCCATCGACGTCGAGGCCGCGCGAGGCAAGGTCGGTGGCGACGAGGATCTGCACGTCGCCTTCGCGGAAGCGCCTCATCGCGGAGGTGCGCTCCTCCTGCGAGCGGTCGGCGTGGAGCGCCGCGATCTTGCGCGTGCCGCGCTGAAGCTCGCGCTCGAGCTGGTCGGCACCGCGCTTGGTGCGCGTGAAGATGATGACCTGCCCATCCTCGTCACGCAGCAGCCACTTGAGCAGGATGACCTTCTCGCGCGGCGTGCACGAGTAGAGCTCCTGCTTGCAGCGATCGACGACGGTCATGCGCGCGCCGACCGAGACCTCGACCGGCTCCCGCATGTAGATGCGCGCGATCGCCTGGATGCCTGAGGGCATGGTCGCGGTGAAGACCATCGTCTGGCGGTCGTTCGGGATGCGGCGGATGATCGACTCGATCTGCTCGGCGAAGCCCATGTCGAGCAGCCGGTCGGCCTCGTCGAGGACGAGCACCTCGACGTGGCGCGGATCGAGGTTGCCGCGCTCCATCTGATCGAGGACGCGGCCCGGCGTGCCGACCACCATGGCCGGATTGCTGGCGAGCGCGCGGTTCTGCTCGGCGAAGCCTTCGCCACCGATGATCGCGGCGGCGCGGAACCCCTTGCTCTTGCCCATCTGCTGCACGCACTGGAACGTCTGCAGCGTCAGCTCGCGCGTCGGTGACAGCACGAGCGCCCGCAGACCGCCGTCGGCCGGCAGTCGTTCGATGATCGGAAGGCAGAAGGCAGCGGTCTTGCCGGTGCCCGTTTGCGCGATGCCGATCACATCCTTGCCAGTCAGCGCGACCGGGATCGCCGCGGCCTGGATCGGCGTCGGAGTGACGAATTTGAGCTCGGCGAGGTCGGCGAGGATCGGCGCCGAGAGGCCAAGCGACGGGAAGTCGGTGGCCAGCGCGGGCGGCTCGACCGCGGGGGGAACAGCGGGAGCCGGAAGTTCAGGAGTGTCGTTCAAGCAGGAGGAACCTCAAAAAGACGGTCCGCATCGGGTGCGGTCCGAAAGCGCCAGCGTGGCCGGAAGGGCACGCGGCAGAACGCCGGCACCCGCGGACAAGGGGGCGCCGGAGCGTCGATCGAATGCGCCACGGCAGGGCCGAGTCGCTCGTCGAACCAGCAAAGACGCGCACCGCGAAAGCGGAGCGCTAGACCCGATGCGAACGGAAGCAAGACGGTGAAAGGGTACGCGCACGGGGAGGCGAATCAATGGCCGGCCTTCGGGAGACCTGGCCAGCGGACCTTCACGACCCGCTTCACGGCGGGCTCGCCGAACTCGACGGGGATCGTCGTTTCGAACGGCAGGCTCTTGTCCTGCGCGACGACCACGAACGAGAGCCTGGTCGTCAGGACGACGCTCTTCGGCGCCTGCGTCGGCCAGTTCGCCTTGCCGTCCTCCATCTCGAGCAATTCGATCTTGGTGGCGTCGAGCGCGTCGATCGAGAGATCGACCAGGATCGAATCGGGAAGCTTTG
The DNA here is from genome assembly GCA_031409275.1 of Planctomycetota bacterium. Taxonomy (GTDB): domain Bacteria; phylum Planctomycetota; class B15-G4; order B15-G4; family SIAN01; genus SIAN01. Next base: position 93,075 of record JANNXA010000027.1, on the reverse strand, counting down.
CGTCGAGCTTGAAGGACTGCCCCACGGTCAACTCGAAGCGCCCCTCCGGCGTGGGAGCGATGTCGACTTCGCGCGGATCGGTGAACGGCCCGCGGCGAATGGCGATGCGCGCGAGGTGCTCGGCGAGGCGCACGTGGTCGGCCCCTTCGAGCACCACGCCGCCATCGATGTCTTCTTCCTCCAACCCGTGGAGGGTGACGCGGACCGTCGCCCGGTTGCCGTTCGCCTTGCCGATGAACTCGGCGGAGAGACACTCGCAGGTCGTGCTGAGACGCACGCTCTTCCAGTCGATCTCGCCCTCACCCACCACTTCGATCAGGAAGGTCTGGCGCTCGCCCACGCGCAGGTCGAGGTTCTCGCTCTTCTCCGGGACGAAGTGCCACTTCGTGTCGGGAGCGACGGCGGCGACGACCTCGGGCGCCGGCGCAGCTACAGGACCGCAGCACGCCGCCGTCACCACCAGGAATCCGCAAGCCAGGGCAAAAATTGGTCGATGCATGGACGCAGAGTATCGGCTGTCCACCGCCGGTCGGAAGAGGGAGGAGATCGAATGGTTCCTTCGCCGCTAAGCCGCACCTTCGCCTTCGTCGCCCTCGCCTTCACGGGCGCGACGCTGCTGGCGTTCGGGCAGCGCCACCAGGAGACGCCCGTGGTGCCGGCGCCGCCGACGACCGAGAGCCGCGTCGAAGCGCTCGAGAAGTTGGTGGCCGAGCAGCAGGCAGAGCTCGCGCGTCTCGGCCGCCTGAGCGCCGGACTTGCGGCCGGCATCGCGAAACTCGCGACCGCCGGCGAGGTCGCGCGCGCTCAAGGCTTCGAGGCGGCGGGTCCCAACCCAGCGGCGCGCACCGCGCTGCTCGCTGGCATCACTGAACTCGCCGCGGAAGTGAAGCAGGCAATCGCGCCTCCGGCCGCGCCAGAAGCGGCCCCGCGAAAGCAGTGAGGCTTGATCGGCTTCCATCACGGCGTGCCGGGGTGGGCGGCGAGGGCCGCCGCTCTGGCACGCGGAGTGCATAATCGGCGCCGCGCCGGGTTCCCGACCGCCGCGATCTCACGCGGGATGTCGCCAGCCCCGCCGTGGTGCAGCCCATGCCCTTCCCCGCTCTTCGTCCGGTCGTTCGTCCGTCCCTCGTCGCCATTTCTCGGGGACTTCTTCTCGCCGCGTTGGGAAGCACGGTGTGCGTCGCCCAGGACGTCGCCGCGCCCGCTCCAACCGCTTGCTATCCCTCGAACGTGGCGATGGCCGCGCAGCTCCTCGAATGCGCCAAGCAGGTCGACCCCGAGCGCTGTCGCTTCCTGAGCATCGAACGCGTCAAGCTCTTTCGCGACAAGGTGTCTCGCAACCAAGGAACGCCACGCGAAGCCGACCTGCGCCAGAAGCTCGCCGTCGAAATGCTGCAGAGTGGCGACCCACTCGCCGCGATCGAGGAGCTCGGCCGTGCCGAGGCGGCGCTCGCGACCATCCCGCCTGACAAGGCAGCCCCCGTGCGCACGGCGATCGAACGGACGCGTGGCGTCTCCTGGCTGCGCCTCGGCGAAGTCGAGAACTGCCTCGCGCGCCACTGCTGCGCCTCCTGCATCGCCCCGTTCGCCCTGGACGCTCAGCACGCGGAGACGCGTGGATCGCTCGGCGCAATCGCCGTTCTCGAGCAGATCCTGGCCCGCGACCCGAAGGACGACGAGGCGCGCTGGCTCCTGAACCTCGCCCACAGCACGCTCGGCACCTGGCCCGACGGGGTCCCGGAGGCGTTTCGCATGACGCCGGCGTACTACACCAGCGAGCATCCGATGCCGCGCTTCGCCGACGTCGCCGTCGCGGCGGGCATCGACAACGCCACGATCTCCGGCGGCGTCGCCATCGAGGACTTCAACCATGACGGTCACCTCGATGTCATGACGAGTTCGATCGGGTTCGCCGATCCGCTTCGCCTGTTCCTCGCGAACGGCGACGGCACCTTTCGCGACGCCTCGCATGCAGCTCAGCTCGATGGGCTGTGCGGCGGGTTGAACCTCGTCCACGCCGACTTCGACAACGACGGCTGGGAGGACGTCTTCGTGCTGCGCGGCGCGTGGCTGCAAGAGGACGGATGCATCCCGAACTCGCTGCTGCGCAACCGCGGCGACGGGACGTTCGAGGACGTCACCGTCGCGGCCGGGCTGCTGTCGTTTCATCCGACCCAGACCGCGACGTGGAGCGACTTCGACGGCGACGGCTGGCTCGACCTCGCCGTCGGCAACGAAACTTCGCCCGGCGGTCCCGATCACCCGAGCGAGCTCTGGCTCAATCGGCGTGACGGCACCTTCGAATCGGTGGCGACGAAGGTCGGTTTCGTCGTCTCCGCTTTCGTCAAAGGGGTCATCGCTGGCGACGTCGACGACGACGGCCGCCCCGACCTCTTCGTCTCGCGTCGCGCCAACACGAACCTGCTGCTGCGCAACGTCCCCGACCCGACCCCCGGCTCGGCCGGCTTCCGCTTCGTCGACGCCACCCAGAAGGCGCGCGTCGAGAACCCGAAGATGAGCTTCCCGTGCTGGTTCTTCGACTACGACAACGACGGGCGCCAGGACCTCTTCGTCGGCTCGAACTCCGGCTTCACGCCTGGCATGAACGAGGAGGTCGGGAAGTTCATGGCGGGCCGCGTCGAAGCGCGGACCGAGATGCCGCGCCTCTACCACAACGAGGGCGACGGGCGCTTCAAGGACGTTTCGCGCGAACAGCGGGTCGACCGCTCGATCCTCTCCATGGGATCGAACTTTGGCGACTTCGACAATGACGGCTGGCTCGACTTCTACCTCGGCAACGGAGCGCCCGACTTCGCGGCGCTGCTGCCCAACCGGGCGTTTCGCAACGACGCCGGCAACGGCTTCCAGGACGTCACCGCCGCCGTCGGTATGGGCCACCTGCAGAAGGGCCACGGCGTCGCCTTCGCCGACCTCGACGACGATGGAGACCAGGATCTCTTCCTCGCCGTCGGCGGGTTCTTCCCCGGCGACGTCTATCCGAAGGTCCTCTTCGAGAATCCCGGCAACGGCAACCACTCGATCACGCTGCGCCTGCAAGGCGTGAAGGCGAACCGCAGCGCCATCGGCGCCCGCATCCGCGTCGATGTCACCACCCCCGACGGCGCGCGCTCGATCCACGTCGCGGTCAACACGGGCGGCAGCTTCGGCAGCAGTTCGCTGCAGCAGGAGATCGGGCTCGGCAACGCCACAGCCATCACCGCGATCCACGTGCGCTGGCCCGGTTCCGGCACCCAGCAGACGCTGCCCGGCCCGCCGCTCGACGGCAGCTACCGCCTGATCGAGGGGGCCGACAAGTTCGAGACGGTCGTGCGCAAGCCGGTGAAGCTCGGCGGCGGAACGCGCTGAGACGCGGCGGTCGCCGATGGCGGCGACGCGCTGAAATGTAGCGGTCGCCGATGGCGGCGACGCGCTACTCGTGCGACTTCGCCGGTGCTGGCGCGCGGCCGAGCCGGAACGGCTTCGCGTCGAGCTTCTTCCACTCCGCGCGATCCTGCTCCAGCTCGACGATCGAGTCGAGCGGCACGGCGGTGAATTGCTGCGGCTTCGGATCGCCGGGCCAGCGCACCTCGATCGAGACGATCTCGAACGCCTGACCGAGCCCGATTTCCTGCTGCAGCGAGCTGCTTCCAAAACTCGCACCGGTGCCGACGGTGACATGGATCGTGCGGATGCCCGCGTCGTCCGCCACCGTCACGGCGATCCTCGCCCCGACCGCGCTGCGATTGCAGCGCGTGCCGCGCAGCCGGAGCGTGACGAAGCGCGCCCCCTCGAAACCGGGGTTCTCGTAGAGAGAGGTGCGGTAGATGTCGCCGGTGTAGCCGCCGCCCATCCGCGCCACGACGTCCTGGTCGCCGTCGTCGTCGAGGTCGGCGAAGGCGATGCCGTGGCCCTTCTGCAGATGGCCGAAGCCGCCGGCCGTGGTGACGTCCTCGAACCTCACGCCGCCGGCGTTGCGAAACATCTTGTTGGGCAGCAGCGCTCGGAAGTCGGGAGCGCCGGTGCCGAGGTAGAAATCGAGCCAGCCGTCGTTGTCGAGATCGCCGTAGTTGCAGCCCATCACGAAGCCGGCCCGTGACATACCGGTCTCGCTGGTGACGTCGCGGAACTTCCCCTTCTCGTTGTGGTAGAGGCGCGGCGTCTCGGCGATGCGCTTCTCACCCGCGTACATGTGCCAGACCTCCTCGGTGCGATCGCCGCCGAAGGCGGGATTCACGCCGACGTAGAGGTCTTGCCAGCCGTCGTTGTCGTAGTCGAAGAACCACGCCGGGAAGCTCATCCGCGGCAGCTCGACGCGCGCCACGTCGGCGACGTTGCGGAAGCGGAAGCCGGGCGCGTTCGCGCTCTTCTCGTTCTTCAGCAGCCGGTTGACGCCGCCGCGGCACGAGTAGAAGAGGTCGATGCGGCCGTCGTTGTCGAAGTCGCCCGCCGCCACCCCCTTCACGTAGTCGTCAATCGCCGCGCCGACCGCGTCTGCCACGTCGCGGAAGGTGCCGTCGCGCTGGTTGAGGAAGAGCTCGCAGCGGTCGCGCATGCCTGCCTCGGGGATCGACTCGTTGCCGATCACCAGGTCGAGCCAGCCATCGAGATCGATGTCGGTGAAGACGCCCGTCTGCGTCGGATGAAGGCTGAGCACACCAGCCTCGACCGTGACATCGTCGAAGTTGCCGTCGCCGCGGTTGCGCAGCAGCGAGTTGGGGATCGCCCCCTCCTCGCCGAACCAGCCGCCGCGCAGCACGAAGAGGTCGGCATCGCCGTCGTTGTCGTAGTCGCCGTGGATGAGGTTCAATCCGCCGGTGATCCCCTCGAGGCCAGCGGCCATCGCGCGCTCCTCGAAGGTGCCATCGCCGCGGTTGCGATAGACCCACATGCGATCGAGCGGCCCCATCGAGGTCATCACGAGGTCGAGCCGCGCATCGCCATCGAGATCCTCGGTGACGATGCCGCCCGACAGCACGCAGAGGTCGACGCCGCACCCGCCGGAGACGTCGCGGAAGCGCGGGAAGTCGCGATCGGAGGCGAACGCCGTGGCCGGCAGCCGGAAGCGCTCCGGCACGCCGTCGGGCCAACTGCCGAGCGTCATATGCGCCACGTTCAGCAACCAGCGCGACTCGCGATCCTCGGGATCGTCGGCCAGCAGCGCCTCGTACTCGCGGATCGCGTTCTCGGAACCGCGCCGCTCGAGGTGGTGCGCACCGTGCGCGATCGGCAGGATGCACGACTCGCAGACGTGGCGCGCGAGGCAGTTCTCGACCTCGCCGAGTCGGAGCCATGAGATCGCGCGCCAGCTTCGCAGCGAGCGCGCGAATTCGGGCGAAGGGGCGCCGCCAGGCTGCGCCGCGGCGCCGGCGCGCTCGATCTCGGCGAGCGCCTCCTCCGGCTCGTTGGACTGCAACAGCTCGATCGCCAGTTCGAGGCGGTTGTTGGCCTCCTTGGCCGACCCCGCCTGCCGCACCGCCGCGCGCTTCAAGGCCACGCGCTCGCGCGACAGCCAGCGAATGCGATCGGGGTCCTGGCGCGCGGCGATCTCCGCGAGCCGCTTGGCCATCGCGATCGTCCCTGGCCCGCGCGGATCGACCGACGACCGCGAGGCGTCGTCCGGGCTCGCCTGCGGACGCGCCATCGTCAGCGCGATCGCGGCGACCGAAACTACGAGTGACCACATGACTGCAACCTTCGAACCAGATGGAGTCGGCCGGTTCCGTCAACGACCCGGCGGAACCAAGCTACACCGAGCACCACGACAACGGCCGCTCAGAGCCTGAGATGGAATCCCGGACCGAGCGCGACGAAGCGCCGCGCCCGCATGGCAAGGCGCGCCGACGAGGCGTATCCACGGAGAGATACGGCGAGGAGGCGCAACGCCGCCGGGCGGGGTGCGCCGCCTGTCGGGCGACGGGAGGGATTTCCTCTCAGGCGCTCAGCGCTCCTTCGACACGCCGAGATCGCCGAAGGAGAAGCGGGTGAGGCTCGTGTCGAACTCGCTCCAACTGCTCCCTTGGCCGTAGCGGCTGCTCGCACGCGCGCCGCTGGCCCATGTGGCGCCCTCGGGACCGGCGAGTTCGACCGCGTCGATCTCGTTCCAGCCGTTCTGCAACGAAGTGTCGAGCACGACTCGCACGCGCGCCGCGTCCTCGACCGCGTCGAAACGCACGACGAACGGTCCCGCCACGGCGGGCCCTCCGCGACCGCTCCAGACGATCTGCCAGCCGCCCGCGCGAGTCGCGACGGCCACCTCGACGATGCATCCCGGCACGCAAGTCTGATGGACCGTGACGCGGTCGGCGCGCTGCGGTTGGGGGTAGTCGAGTTCGATCCACTCACGGCCGCCATCCGCGCTCGCGCAAGCCCACGCATGCTGGTCGTCGTTGCCGACCGCAGCGTTCGGCGCGCCGGTCGCCTGCAGCTCGTGCCAGCCTGGAATCGACTTCTGCTGATCGAGCGAGGCGGCGAGGCGGGCGCGCACTTCGTCGTCGGGCTCCCGCCCATGCCACTCCTGCGCAAGCGCGACGAACTCCGGTTCACGCTGGGTGCCGATCAGCGTGGCGCCGCGCAGCCTCGGCGAGCGGTCGGCGAAACGTGACGCGAGCTCGAGCGCACGCCGCGTCGCCAGCGGATCGCTGCCGTGGAAACGGCGCAGCAGCTGCTCCTGCGCCTGCGGATCCCCCTCGCGTTCGAGCAGTCGCAGCAGCACGCTCTCGGCGTCGCGCTCGCACAGCGCGACCAGCGCGTCCCACGCAGCGGCGCGCACGCGCAGTGGCGAGAGCGCCGGCGCGAGCGCCTCGATCAAGTCGGCGGTGCGGCGATCGCCAAGCTGCGCCAGGAGTGCAAGCGCCTGCAATTCTGCGGCCTCGAAGCCCCCCTCGCGCAGCAGCGCCAGCAGCGTGTCGATCGTCTCCGCGTCGCCGCGGAAGCTGCCGCCACTCAACATCGCCAGCACCTGCAACCGCAGCGGATCGGGCGCGAGGCGATCGGCCACGATCGCGTGCAGGTCGCGGCGCAGCGGCCATGCATAGGCCGCGACCGCCATCCGGAAGAAGTCGGAGCCGGTGCCACCGCCCTCGAAGGAGGCGACGTACTCGGCGAGCAGTCGTCGCGGATCGAGCGCCGCCTCGGCGACCGTCGCGGCGCCTGAGCGCGGCGCGACGGCCACCACCGGCAACCGCGGCAGCGTCGTCGCCTCCACTCGGACGGCCGATGGCACTTCTCGCGTCGCGAGCTGCTGCTCGAGCTGATCGATCCTCGCTTCGAGCGCCGCGACCGAAGGAGCGGCGGTCGCTGCGGCACCGATGCCAGCGGAACGCGGCGGATCGAGCAGCCAGGTTGCGAGCCCACCGCCAACCACCCCGCCCGCGATCGCTCCGAGCGCAACGAACCAAGCGGCGGGATAACGCATGCAACGGGCCTCCTCGCGATCGCCACGGCGGTCGGCAATATGACCGCCATGCGCTCATCGTCACCTCTTCCAATGAGATTCCGCAAGGGTTGCGGTGCCGCACTGCTCGCGGCCGGGCTGTTCGCACCACCGCTCGCCGCCACTGCCGGGCGCCCCGAACTCGCCGTGGACAACGGAGCCGCGCGGCGCTGCTTCAAGCTCGGGAGCGACGCTCGCAGCGCGACCACCACTCGCTTCGAGTTCGGCGGCGCCGTGCTTGCGCTGACCAGCCAGGAGTTCCGATTCGTGCTGGCCGATGGCCGCGAGATCACCCCAGCGGAACTGCCGCTCACGCGCATCGCCGCCCTGCCCGCCGAGTTCGGTGGGCGCGGCGTCACGCTGCGCTTCGAAGCTGCCTCCAGCCCGTTCGCGGTGACCGTGGCCTATGGCGCCGGCGGCGAGGAGCCGTGGCTGACAAAACGAGTGCAACTCTCCACCCGCGACGCGCACCAGGCGACCGTGTTGCTGACGGAAGTCGAGGTCGAGCGTTTCACCTTCCAGAGCGGACGCTTCACGGGCAGCGGGAGCGGCACCATCGTGCGCAGCGATTCCGGGCTCTTCGCGGCGCTCGACCATCCGTTGGCCGAGTGCGTCGTCGACGGCGCGGCCGTCGTCCTGCGCGAGCGACCGCTGCGCAGCGCCGCCGCGACGGAGAGCGGCGACTTCGTCTGGCCATGGTCGTCGACCGCGACCGTCGGCCTCGATCGCAGCGGTGCAGTCGCCTTCCGGTGGCTCGCCGGGTTGGCGCCGCCGCGCAGCGCGCAACCGATGGTGCCCATCGCTGCACAGGAGTTGAAAGGCCCCGCCAGCGAGCTCGCGACGACCTTCGCACCGCGCGGCGTCGTCGCCGCCAGACTCGGCCCCGCGAATACGCCGACCATCGCGTTGCTCGACGTCGCCGCGCTGGCGCGCAGCTCCTGGTTCGCACCCGCTGCCGACCTTCCGCCTGGCGCCATCGGCGCGGCGCTCGCCGCGTTGAAGAGCAGCGCGACGCCGCTCGCGCTCACGGTGCCGCTCGCTGACGCCGAGGGAGCGCCCTTGCCCATCGCCAGCAGCGCCGAGCAGCGCACGGCGAAGAAGGCGCTGGTCGCCCTGCTGCAATCGAGCGGGCAGCTGCACGCGCCGCGCTGGCTCATCCACGAATGGCCCGCCCGCTGGCCGCAGGATGCGACGCAGCAGGCGCAGCTCGCGGCCGGCTGGATCGAGCTGTTCCAGACCGAGCGCAAGCTCTGCCGCGACGTGGTGGTCGCGCTGCAAGCACCAGCGGGGACGACGCTGTCGCCGTTCTGGCGCCGCTTCGTCGACGTGGTGATGGAGCCGCCGCGGCCGCTGCCCATCGACGGCGAGATCGACGCCGTCGCGGCACGCTTCGCGGCCGGCGCCATGGCGCAAGAGCCGCTGATCGCGTTGCCGCCCGCGCTCACCGACCACCCCGACGGCGATCGCTCGGAACGCCTCGCGATCGCCGCGGCCGGACTCTCCTTCTGGCGTGAGGCTCCGGCGCAAGGCGACTTCGTGCCGTGGCTGCGCGAGAACGCCGGCTGGCGACCGCAACCGTTCGAGCTGCCGGCACGCGCGCACGGCTGGCTGCGGCTCTACCCGTGGTGCGAGTGGCTCGAACCGCGCGGCGACGCACCGCTGGCGGTCGAGATGGCCGCGGGCGAGACAGCGCTCTTCGTGCCGCTCGGCGCAGTGGACCCATCCGCCAGCAGCTACGAGCTGCTGCCGCGTCCCGGCCGCTTCGCCTTCGGCTCCGATGGAAAGTCGGCCACGCTGCTGCTCGCGCAAGGGACCACGCACTCCTTCGACTGGTTCGACCGCCGTGAACGGCGCATCCTCGCCAGCGCTCGGCTCGGCAGCGCACCGGCGTTCCAACGACGAACGGCCGCGACGCCGTTTGCAGCGACGCTGCGAGCGCTCGAGCGAACCGCGCGCGGCGTGCGCATCGAGGTGCTCTTCGCGACGCCGCGCTTCCGCGCAGAGGAGCTGCGGCTGCGCGTCGCGGTGGAACCACCGCCGGCGACGCCGTTCACCATCGAAGCGCAGGTCGTCGCGCCTGCCGACGCGGTGGTGCCGGGCCCCGCTCATCCGGCGAGCGAAGGGCGTTTCGAGTGGCAGATCGCCGAAACGCGCGAGCCGGTAACGGTCGCCTTCGAGCTGGTCGGAGCGTTCGACACGGGCGCGACGCTGCTGGTCGCCGCGCACCTCGTCGACACGCTCGATTCGCTGCCGATCACGCCGCCGCGCGCGCTCCCGATGGCGCCAGCGCGCCCGGCGACTCCCGCCGCCGCCAGGCGCGTCACGACCCTCCTCCTGCACGATGGTCCGCCGCCGCAGAGCGTCGTGCCGGTTGAGCCTCGCGTGCAAGGCCAGTAACGTGCCGCGCTTCGCGTGACGCCTCCAGTGCACGCGCACGAAAGGGACCTCCATGCTCCTGAAGGGCCGCAAAGGCGTCATCCTCGGCATCGCCAACAAACGCAGCATCGCGTGGGCGATCGCCAAGGCGGCCCATGAGCACGGCGCCGAGATCGCGCTGACCTACGCCAACGATCGCTTCAAGGAAGGCGTCGTCGATCTCGGCAACACGCTCGGCGTGAAGCACTACTTCCCGTGCGATGTCGGCCGCGACGAGGAAATCGCCCAGCTGGCCGCGCAGCTGAAGGCGACGTTTGGCACCCTCGACTTCCTGGTCCACGCCGTCGCCTTCGCCAAGAAGGAGGAGCTCGCTGGCGGCTTCGTCGACACCAGCCGCGAGGGCTATCACCTCGCGCAGGACATCTCGAGCTTCTCGCTGACGGCGCTGTGCCGCGCGCTGCGGCCGATGATGGCGCGCACCGACGGGAACACGGAGGGGCGCACCACCAGCGTGCTCACCCTCACCTACCTCGGCGGGCAGCGCGTCGTCCCGAACTACAACGTGATGGGCGTCGCCAAGGCGGCGCTCGAGGCTTCGGTGCGCTACCTCGCCGCGGACCTTGGCCCCAACGGCATCCGCGTCAACGCCGTCTCGGCCGGCCCGATCAAGACGCTCTCCGCTGCGGGGGTCAGCAGCTTCTCGACGCTGCTCGACCAGATGCCCGAGCGCGCCCCCCTGCGCAAGAACGTCACCACGGAAGAGGTCGCCGATGCGAGCGTCTTCCTCCTCTCGGAGATGGCGCGCGGGATCACCGGCGAGGTGCTCTTCGTCGACGCCGGCTTCCACGCGATGGGGATCTGAAACGTGGCGGTCGCCGCTGGGCGGCGACCGCGGCTCGCGCGAGGCGAGGCGGGAGGGACGAGGATGGCTGCCAAGCTCCCGCGAAACGTCGTCTTCGACGTCGGCAACGTGCTGTTGTCGTGGAATCCGGGCGCGTTGGTGCGCGATCACCTGCCGACCGGCAGCGACGCCGACCACTTCCGTCGCTCGATCTTCGACCACTCCGACTGGGTCGACCTCGATCGCGGCACGCTCGACGAGGCGGACGCCTTGCTGCGATTCCGCGAACGCACCGGGGCCCCGCTCGATCTGCTGACGCGGCTGGTGCATGCGTCGAAGACCTCGCTCACGCCGATGCCCGAGAGCCTGGCGTTCCTCGAGGAGCTCCATCGCGCCGGCGTCGCGCTCTACTGCCTCTCGAACATGTCGCACGACACCTGGGACTACCTGCGGCCGCGCCATGACTTCTGGTCGCGATTCGCGGGCATCGTCATCTCCGCGCAGGTGCGATTGGTGAAGCCGGACGCCGCGATCTACCGCCACCTCTTGAGCCAGTTCGCACTCGACCCCAAGCAGACCGTCTTCTTCGACGACCGCCGCGACAACATCGACGGCGCGCGGGCGGAGGGCATCCAGGCGCATCTCTTCGATCACGCCGCGCCGGCTCGCGCCCTCGTGCTCGAAGGGCGCTGGCGCGTCTGATCCTGCGCGCGAGTCACAGCTTCGGGTAGAGGTCGGCCCGCCGATCGCGCAGGAAAGGGAAGCGCGCTCGCACGCGCGCAACCTCGGCGGCGTCCACGTCGCCGACCACCAAGGCCGGCTGCTCGCTGGCGCTCGCGCGCGCCACGCCGAAGGGATCGAGCAGCGCGCTGTCGCCGCTGTGCGGCTCGCCGCTCGCCTCGCCGACCCGATTGACGCCCAGCACGAAGCACTGGTTCTCGATGGCGCGCGCCGCCAGCAGCGTCTGCCACGCATGACGGCGCTTCGCCGGCCAGTTCGCGGGCACGAGGAAGAGATCGGTGCGCTCGGCCGCCACTCTGAAGAGCTCGGGGAAGCGCAGGTCGTAGCAGATGACCGCCGTCACGCGAACGCCTTCGATGGTCGCGCTCGGCAACGTCGCGCCGGCCGCGTAGTGGTCCGCCTCGCCCGCGAGCGCGAAGGGGTGCACCTTCTGGTAGTGGAGCAGCTCGCGGCCATCGGGCGCGAACAGCGCGAAGGCGTTGCGCGGTCGCCCCGCCGCACCGCTGCCACTCGTCGGCGCCGGCTCCGCGAAGCCGCCCCCCACGTAGCACTGGAGCGAGCGCGCGAGCGCCACGAGCCAGGCGCGGGTCCGATCCGCCGCCGCGGCACAACGCGCGGCGTCCATCGAGAAGCCGGTGTTGAACATCTCGGGCAGCACCAGCAAGCGCGCACCAGCCGCGACCGCTCGCTGCGCCGCCGACTGCGCGCGGCGGAAGTTCTCGTCGGGATCCTCCCACGCCAGATCGAGCTGCAATCCGGCGACGATCATCGTGGAGCTCCCATCGCGCGCAGCCGCTTCGCCGCGGCCTCCAGCGTCTCCATGCGCTTGCAGAAGGCGAAACGCAGCAGCCGTTTGCCGTCGTCGTCCTGCGCATAGAAGACGCTCGGCGGAATGGCGGCGACGCCGAACTGCTCGACCAGCATTCGCGCCACCGCGCGATCGTCGCCATGGCGCTCGCGCGGGAAACGGCGCGTGAAGTCGGCCAGCACGAAGTAGGCGCCGCGCGGCAGCGCGACCTCGAATCCGACTTCGCGCAGCACGCCCACCAGGAAGTCGCGCCGCGCGGTGTAGTCGCGCTGCAACTGCGCGAAGTAGTCGTCCTGGAACTGTTCGATCGCCTCCGCGATGGCGACCTGCAGCGGCGTCGCCACCGAGAACGTCACGTACTGATGGGCCGCCTGCGCCGCCGCCACCAGGGCGCGCGGTCCGACGCCCCAGCCGATCTTCCAGCCCGTCAGCGAAAAGCACTTGCCGCTCGACGACAGCGTGAGCGTCCGCTCGCGCATGCCGGGCAAGGTGGCGATCGAGATCGCCTCGGCGCCGTCGTAGGTGAGGTGCTCGTAGACCTCGTCGGCCACCACCACGACGTCGTGCTGATGGCAGAGCCGCGCGATGACCTCGAGCTCCGCGCGCGTGAAGACCTTGCCGGTCGGGTTGTGCGGAGTGTTGAGGAGGAGGACCTTGGTGCGCGCCGTGAAGCAGGCCGCGAGCGCCGCTTCGTCGATGCGGAAGTCGGGGAAGCGGAGCGTGCAGAAGCGCGGCTTCGCGCCCGCCAACGCCACCGCGACCGGATAGCTGTCGTAGTACGGCTCGAAGAGGATCACCTCGTCGCCGGGATCGAGCAGGCCGAGCAGCGAGCTCGCGATTCCTTCGGTGGCGCCGCAGAAGATGACCACTTCGCTCTGCGGATCGAACTCGAGTCCCTGCCGACGGCGGTACTTGGCCGCCAGCGCCTTCACCAGCGCCGGATGGCCGAGCGAGCGGGCGTACTGGTTCTCGCCCGCGCCCAGCGCGCGCTGCGCCGCCTCGACGATCGCGCGCGGTCCCTCGAAGTCGGGGAAGCCCTGGGCGAGGTTGATCGCGCCGTGCTGCTGCGCGAGCGCCGTCATCTCGCTCAAGATGGTCGTGCCGAACGGGACGAGCTTCTGCGAAATCACGAGCGCTCCTCTTCGAGCAACGGCAGCCGGGCGAGTGCGCCGGCGCCGAGTTCCACTGCGGCAGTGGTGGGCGTCGCCGCGAGCTTCACTCGATTCGAGGTCCGATTCCATGCCAGCCAGTGGTCCGCGAAGCGAGCGAGCCGCACGCCCGGCGGTGCCGACGGCGCCGCCCGGCCCCACGCCGATCGCGCGCGCACCAGCCACTCGAGCAGCGCCACGAAGCGCAGCTCCGGGCCATCGGCGAGACGCAGCAGGACGCCGCGGCCGCCTTCAAGCTCCTCGGTGGCGAGGTGCTCGCCATCGACCGTCGCGTCGTAGCGAGGCGGCGGCGCACTCGCGACCGCTGCCGCGGCCTCGCCCTCCGCCGTCACGCGCAGCCACAACATCGCGACGCCGAGCGCGCGCGGGTCGCGGCTCATCCCGCGCTGCGACGGCACGACGAGGTCGCCACCGAACGTGAGGCGCGAGGCGCAGTCGTCGCATGGGGCCGGCATCCACGCCGCGAAACGCTGCAGCCCCGCGCGATCGAGTTCGCCCAGCACGACCCCGTCGAGCTCGACGACGCGCTTCTGCCCGACGAAGAGCGGATGGCTCCAGCACTCAATTTCGAGCAGCGCGCGCCGCCCCGCCGGCCGCGCCAGCAACAGCCCGGCGCCCGCGCCGCTCCAGCGCGCCCGTTCGCCCCGCGGCGGCCCGCCGACGAACTGGCACGCCTCCTCCGCCGCATGCCATTCGCCAAAGAGCCACTGCTCTTCGCCCGGCGTTCCGAAACGCACGACATGCGAGGCCGACGGTTTCGCGTGGAGGAGCACGGCGCCACTGGCATCCGGCGCGCGAGCCAGCGCATGCGACAAAGGGCCCTCGGCGCAGCGCACGCCAGCGCCGCACAGGAGCGTGCCTCCCGTCGCGACGAACTGCAGGAGCGCCCGCTGCTCGTCGACGTCGTCGAAGCACCCTTCGAGCAGCGCCACGACCCGCTGCCCGCTGAGCACACCCGCCGCGATCAGCGTCCGATCGACCACCGCGAAGTCGAAACGGTCACGCAGCGCTTCCGCAAGGCGATGGAGCCGCGGCGGCATCGCCATCGCCTCCTGCGCGTGCAGCGCATCGCTGGCGAAGTGGAGCGCGACGTCGACCCGCGGCAGCGCTCCGCAACGCAGCGCGCCATCTCGCGCGAGCAGGTCGCACGCCCCTTCGAGGTACTCCGGATAGTCGAACGCCTCGACCACTCCAGTCGCGGCGTCATCGAACAAGCGAGCCGCCACCGCCTCACGCCCGACGTCGGCGGGCGGCTCGCTCGCGAATGGGACCGCGAACCAGTGGCACGGCGTCGCGAGTCGCTGCTGATGCAGCCACGGCAGCGTCGCTTGCGTGGTGCGCACGCCAGCGCCGTGGCGCGCCGCGGCACGCACCAACAGGGTCGCGTCGACGCCGTACTCGGCGAGCTCACCGCCGTGCCCCACCTTGATCCAGATCGGCAGCGCCGGAAACGCCGCACGCGCCGCGGCGAGGATCGCGTCGGCGAAGTCCGCCATCGCCTCGGCCAGGAAGCGAGCGAGCGTGGCGCGCCCCTCCGGCGCCGCGAATGCGAGCGCCGGATCGAGCGGCGCGCCGTGCCGCGTGGCGAAGCGCTCCCATGCCGCCCGCGCGTGCCGATCGCCGCACCAGAATCCGGCGTGGACATGATCGTGCGGCGGCGCCAGCGGATTGACCCAGGTCGCCATTCCAGTCGGAAAGCCCGCCTCGCCGTAGTCGGCCGGAAAGGCGACGCACAGCGCATCGATCTCGGTTCCGAGTCCGTCGCGAAGCGCGGCGAAGAAGCGGGCGAACGCGGCGCGCGTGGTCGGCGCGAACGGTGAAGGCCAGCCGCAACTCTGGTCGTGCTCGAGGCAGCGGTAGGGAACGAACTCCGCGTCGCGCAGGAACCACGTGGGCACGACGTGCAGCCACGGGTAGACCACGTAGCGCAACCCGCGAGCGTGGGCCGCCGCCGCCGTCGCACGCGCGCGGCCCCACTCGAAGCGGCCGCGCTCCGGCTCGACGAGCGCCCACGCCAGGTACTCCTCGACCGCACCGGCCCCGAGCGCCGCCATCCGCTCGATCGCTGCAACGGTGGCGGCCGCCAATGGGGCCGCCGCGCCCGTCTGCCGGTGGAGCAGCAGGTCGACGCCGAGGTTGCCGGAGACGATCGGGATCAAGGCGGCTTTGCAACTCCGGCACGTTTCGCGACGCGACGCATTATGACGGGCGCCCGATGTCGCACCCCACCAGCAACCGCCGCCTGCTCCTCTTCCTCGCCGTCGCCGTCTGTGTGCCGGTTGCGTTGGTGGTCGGGCCGTTTCGCGACCGCTTCTTCCCGCCGCAGGCGCGCGCCGTCGCCGCGCTGGCGCTTCCGCTGGCGCTGCCCGACGCAGCGCAGGCGAGCGCGCTGCTCGGCGACGCGCTGCCGGCAAAGCTGCGCGACGAGCTGCTTGGCCACCTCGCTGCCGGCCACTTCGCGACGCTCGCCGTCGCGCTCGAGCGCGTCGAGCCGACGCTGGCGCACGCCGGCATCCGCTACCTGCACGGACTCGCCTGCCTGCAGGATCGCCACCCCGCCCAAGGACTCGCGAGCCTGCAAGATGCCGTGCAGCTCGCAGCGCCTCCGCTGCAGGACGATGCCCGTTTCGCGCTGGTCCAGCTGCTGCTCGAACTGTCGCGCGCCGACGAAGCGACGCGCGAGCTCAGCGTGCTCGCTTCGGGGACGAGCGCTCACGCCGCGACGGCGCGCCAGCAGTTGACGCAGCTTGCGGAGCTGCGCTGACCGCGCGCAGATGGGCGATCTCCTTCTGCCACCCTGACGGCCCGGCCGGCGTCTCGAGGAACCCCGGGGTCGTGGCGAAGCGCGGGTCGACGGCGAGCCGCTCGAAGAGCTCCCAGCCGATGGTGCCGTCGCCGAGGCACTGATGACGATCGACTTTTCCGCCGAGCGCGACCTTCGAGTCGTTCAGGTGGAAGGCGTGCAGCCGCTTCAGGCCGACGGTCCGCTCCAAGTCCGCGATCACCCCTTCGAATCCGGTCGCACTCTTCACGTCGTAACCCGCGGCGTAGGCGTGTTGCGTATCGAGACAGATCCCGGTGCGCTTCTCGTCTCCGACCTTCTCGAGCAGCTCGGCGAGGTGCTCGAAGCGATGGCCGATGCAGGAGCCTTGTCCGGCCGTGTTCTCGATCACCAGACGCACCTGCGTCGCATCGGGCGTCTCTTCGATCGCCTCGCGCAGGATCTGCGCCGCTGCCTCGATCGCCGCCGACTCGCCCGAACCCAGATGCGCGCCCGGATGGAAGTTGAGCAGCGTCACGCCGAGCTTCGCGCAGCGCTCGATCTCCGCGATGAAGGCCGCCGCCGACTTGCGCCGCGCCTCGAGATTGGGGGCGCACAGGTTCAGCAGATACGAAGCGTGCGACATCACCGCGCCGATCCGCTGCGCTCCGAGACTGTCGCGAAACCCGACCGCCTCTTCATCGGTAACCGGCTTCGCCGCCCACTGCCGTTGATTGCGCGTAAAGACCTGAATCACCTCCGCGCCAATCGCCCGCCCCTCGACCGCCCCATTCACCAACCCGCCCGCCACCGACACATGCGCCCCAAGCAACATCGCCACCCTCCCTAGCGCCGTCACCATCGCCGAGCGCTGCGTCCTCGCAGCCGCTCGCCCCGTCACCATCGCCGAGCGCTGCGTCCTCGCAGCCGCTCGCCCCGTCACCGTCGCCGAGCGCTGCGTACCCGCAGCCGCTCGCCCCGTCACCGACGCCGAGCGCTGCGTACCCGCAGCCGCTCGCGCAACCACCGCTCGCCCCGCTTGCGCCGGCGGCGCCGCGCCGGTGGGTCAGATGCGAGGAGGGGCGTCCCGAAGCTGTGTCCGCAGGACACTGCGATGGGCGCCCCGACGACGCAGATGACCCGCCGCCGCAAGCCGCCTAGAAGTCGACGTCGCGTGGTAGCGGATACCTCCCCTTCAACCACACCGCCCCCACCAGCAGCGGCAGCGACACGGCCGCGAACGGGATCCAGCCGACGGTTCCGAAGTCGGCCCACTTGCCGTGCGCGCGGTGCTGCGCCCACAGGAAGGCGTAGAGCCCCCACGTGCTGATCGCGAGGAAGAGGCAGGCACGCGACGCGAGGAAGCCCGATGGCGCCTGCTTCACTTCGTCGGGACGCTTGAGCAGCTCCGGCTTGCCGCCGCCGATGCCCAGCACCGCTTCGCCGCGCGCGGCCGCCGCCTTGATCTGCACGACCTCACCGCGGATCACCGCCATCATGTAGCCGTTGCGCAGCATGAGCCGCAGCGAGACGACGAACGAGGCGAGCGTCGTCAGCGTCGCCGCGAACGCGAGCAGGCGGTGCACCAGGATCGGCGCGTCCCCGCTGCGTACCGCGCCGCCGAGGATGCCGGTGGCACACGTGAAGCCGATCGCCACCATCGAGATCGGGTAGGCCTGCAGCTTGAAGCGCCGCGTCTGGCGGATGAAGTCGGTGTCGATCCCCCAGTTCTTGCGCGCCTCTTTCACGGCGAGCCCGGTGCCGAGGAAGTAGACGAAGGTCACGCTGTGCGCGAAGACCGTGAGGATCGCGACCATGAGGCCGCCGATCTGGTGGTACTGCGCGCGCGCGGCCTCACCGTCGACCTGGAAGCCGAGCACGAGCCAGGTCGCGAGGAAGAGCAGGTCCGCGAGCGCGATGCCGAGGAAGACGAAGAACATGGCGAGGGGAGCGTTCCGCGAGGGATCCGACCGGAATCAGGGCGGCGAACGATAGCGCCGCTCGCGACGCCGCCGCGCCACCTGCTATGGCGCCTCCGCGGCGGTCGCGCCGTTCACCCGCTCGATCTCGGCGGCGGCGCCATCACCGCGAGCACCAACAGCCGGCCAGTCCCGACGTTCTTCACCCCATGCGAGACGCCGGCTGGTGCGAAGACGTGCGCGCCGGCGGCGAGGCGTTGCCGTACGCCAGCGACTTCGAACTCGCCTTCGCCCTCGACCACGACGTAGAGCTTGTCGGTGCCGGCGTGCGCGTGGCTCGCGTGTTCCTGCCCCGGCTCGAAGGCGTTCCAACCCGCCATGAGATGGGATCCAGCAAAGAGCGTCGCCTTGCCCATCCTGGCGGCGTTCCAGGCGGCGAGTGACTTGGGATCGGCGATGAACGGCGACGGCATGGCGAGCTCCTCCGATCGGGCGGGAGATGACGCACCGCTATGCTCCCACACTTCGTCGCGAGAGATCACGCGACAGCGAGCGAGACCCGAAGCGAGGCCGTGGTGGCAGCGATCGACAGCGCGGGAACGGCGAACGGCGGCAGCGCAGCGCTCGGCGAGGAGCTTGCGCGCCGGCTGCTCGAGCTCGCCTCGATCCCGTCGGTGAGTCGCGACGAAAAGGCGCTGTGCGACTGGCTCGAGACGCGGCTGCGCGCCGTGCCCGGCCGCTTCGTGCTCCGCACGGGCGACAACCTCGTCGTCACGCTGCCGACGCTCGCCGGCAAGCCGCTCGTCGTCTTCTGCGGCCATCTCGACACCGTGCCGGTCAACGGCAACCTGCCGCCGCGGCGCGAAGGCGACCTGATCCACGGGCTCGGCACGAGCGACCTGAAGAGCGGGATCGCGGTGCTCTGGAAGCTGCTCGATCAACTTTCGGAGTGGCTCGCGCGCGATCCGGCGGCGGCGACGCGGCTGCCCTGCTCGCCCGCCTTCGTCTTCTACGCGCGCGAGGAGATCGCCTTCGCCGAGTCGGGGCTGATCGAGGTGGCGCGCGACTGGCCGGCGTTGAGCGAGGCGCAGTTCGCGATCTGCGTCGAGCCGACCAGCAACGCGGTCGAGCTCGGCTGCCTCGGGACGCTGCACGCGGAGCTGACCGTGCGCGGCAAGGCGGCCCACGCGGCGCGACCGTGGCTCGGCAAGAACGCGATCCACGCCGCGCTGCCGCTGCTGCACCAGGTGGCGGAGCGCGCCGAGCGGCGCTGGTCGCCGCCCGGCCGCCCCGACATCGAGTATCGCGAGGTGATGTCGATCACCGGCATCCGCGGCGGCAAGGCGAAGAACGTCATTCCCGACGACTGCGTGATGAACCTGAACTTCCGCTTCGCGCCCGATCGCACGCCGGACGACGCGCGCGCGCAGGTGACGCAGCTCGCCGACGGCCTCGCCGAAGTCGCCTTCAAGGACCTCGCGCCCGCGGGCCGCGTCGCGCAGGGCAACCGCTGGTGCGATCGGCTGGTGCAACTCTCCGGTGTGGCGCGCGCCAAGCAGGCGTGGACCGACGTGGGGCGCTTCACGGCCATGGGACTCGATGCGGTCAGCTGCGGTCCAGGCGCGCCCGAGCTCGCGCACCAGCAGGCGGAGCACGCTTCGATCGCGAAGATGGTCGCTTCGCTGGCGCTCTTCCGTTCCTTCCTCGGCCTCGCCGCCGACCCGTCATGAAGGGCGTCCCGTGAAATTGAATCCGATCCTCGAAGCGGCGCGCGAGTACCCCTTCGCGAAGCTGATGGAGATCAAGCGGCAGCGCGAGGCCGCGGGCCAGCGCATGCTCGACTTCTCGATGGGCGATCCGCGCGAGCCGACGCCCGCCTTCCTGCGCGACGCGATGAAGGCGGCGGTGCCCGAGATCTCGTCGTACCCGAGCGTGAAGGGGAGCGCGAAGCTGCGCGGCGCCATCTGCAGCTACGTGGCGCGACGCTTCGGCGTGCCGCTCGATCCGGAGACGCACGTGCTTCCGGTGAACGGCACGAAGGAGGGGATCTTCACGACCCACCTCGCGCTGATCGATCCGGCATCGAGCAAGAAGACGGTGGTCACCTTCGAGCCCGCGTACCCGGTCTACGAGCAGGGCGCCGCCTACGCCGGAGCGACCCACCACGCGGTCAAGCTCGATCGCGCGCATGGCTTCCGTCCCGACCTTGCCGCGCTCTCGCCGCAGCTGCTCGATCGCACCGCGTTGATGTGGGTCAACTACCCGCACAACCCGACGGGTGCCGAGGCCGATGCAAAGCTCTACGCGCGCCTCGTCGCGCTGGCTCGCAAGCACGACTTCGTGCTCGGGTCGGATGAGTGCTACGCCGACCTCTATTTCGAGCAGCCCTCCGCGAGCGTGCTGGTCGCGGCCGATGCACCGAAGTTCGCGAACGTGCTGGCGTTCCACAGCTGCAGCAAGCGCAGCTCGATGACCGGCTATCGCAGCGGTTTCGTCGCCGGCGATCCGCGGCTGATCGCGGCGCTCGCCCGCTTCCGGCCAGCCGTCGGCGTGGCGACCCCCGATTTCGTGCAGGCGGCGGCCACCGCCGCGTGGAACGACGACGCTCACGTGACCGGCGTGATCGACACCTACCGACGCCGTCGCGAGCTCTTCCTCGCGCTCTTCCGCAAGAAGGGGTGGCACCATGACGGCGGTGCCGCGACCTTCTACCTCTGGTGGCGCGTGCCGGCCGGCTTCAAGGACTCCGTCCAGCTCGCGGAGAAGCTGCTCGAGCTCGGGCTGCTGGTGACGCCGGGCTCCTGGCTTGGCGTCGGCGGCGAGCAGCACGTGCGATTTGCGCTGGTCGCCACCGAAGCGGACTGCCGCGCAGCGGTCGCGCGACTCGAAGGACTCACCGCTTGAACGTCGCCATCATCGAACGCGCCTTCGCCACCGGCGACCTCACCGCCGAGCGAGCGGCGCTCCTCGCCGCGGTCGAGGCGACCATCGCCCGCCTCGATGACGGGACGCTGCGGGTCGCGGAGAAGCTCGCCGGTCCCGATGGGCGCGCGACGTGGACGACGCATGGCTGGATCAAGCAGGCGATCCTCCTCTACTTCCGGCTGCGCGGCCTCGAGACGGTGACCGTCGGGCCCTTCGAGTTCCACGACAAGGTGCCGCTCAAGCGAAACCTCGCCGCCGCCGGCGTACGCATCGTTCCGCACGGAATCTGCCGCTACGGGGCGTTCCTCGAGCGCGGCGTCGTGATGATGCCGAGCTACGTGAACATCGGCGCGCGGGTCGGCAGCGGCACGATGGTCGACACCTGGGCGACGGTCGGCAGCTGCGCGCAAGTCGGTCGCGACGTCCACCTGTCGGGTGGCGTGGGCATCGGCGGCGTCCTCGAACCGCCGCAAGCGCAGCCGGTCATCATCGAAGATGGCTGCTTCATCGGCAGCCGCGCGATCGTCGTCGAAGGGGTGCTAGTCGAGGAGCAGGCCGTGCTCGGTGCCGGTGTCGTGCTGACCGCCTCGACGCCGATCATCGACGTGAACGCGGTGCCCGCCACCATCACGCGCGGCCGCATCCCGCCGCGCGCGGTGGTGATCCCTGGCACGCTCCCGAAGAAGTTCCCGGGCGGCGAGTTCGGGACGCCGTGCGCGCTGCTGATCGGCGAGAGGAAGGCCTCCACCGACCTGAAGACGAGCTTGAACCAGGCGCTGCGCGAGTTCGACGTGGCGGTGTGACTCGCGGATGCGGACCGGGATGAAGCGCGCTAGCGCGGCAACTCGAACCGCTCCCACCGCTCCACTTCGATCTCGCCCTTCTCGACGGCGATGCCGAGCGTCCCGGCGCCGGCGTCGGCCCAGCCGCCCGGCAGGTCGAAGAGGCCGGCACCGTCGAGCCAGACGCGAGCGCGGCCGCCATCGTTCACCAGCACCACCTCGTGCCATTGGCCGACGATCAGCTTCTGTCGCTCGTTGCCGACGAAGGCGCCGCCGGCCGAGAGGTAGCTCGACCAGTTCGCCAGGACCACCTCGCGATCGCCATTCACGCGCAGCTTCACGGCGTCGCCGCGCACGAGTCGCAACTTGACGCGCACGCCGACGCGCGCGGGGTGGGCCGCCGTCGTCGCGAGGTGAGTCCACGCCAGCTCGTTCCGTCCGACCAGCGCGCCCCCCTCTACGGTCCAGCAGTCGGGTCGCTCGGCCGCGAGGTCGCTGCGCAGCCCGCCGCCGCCAGCGCCACCCACGAAGAGCGGCGTCCCCTTCGCGTTCGCGTACGCCGCGGGCAGCGGGTCGAGCTCGAGTCCGAGCTTGCGGCGCACGTGAGCGAGATGCTCCTTCGCGATCGGTCGCTTCGCCGTCTCTTCGCGCCACTCGCGCTCGAGCTGTCCGAAGCTCTTTCCCAACCAGCGGTGCGCTTCGGTGGCGTCGACGTACCACTGCTTCACCTTCGCGATGCCGTGCTTCTCGACCAGCCAACCGACGAAGCTGCCCGCGACGTGGTAGGGGTGCACGCCGTTCTTCGCGCCTTGCGGCCAATGACGACGGAACTCCTGCAGCGAATCGGGCAGCAGGCCGAGTTCCGCGTAGGCGCGGCCCCAAGCGGCGATCGGCACGCCTTCGTCGCTCTCGGCAAGCGCGGTGGCGAGCCCCTCGACCACGAATCCGTCGGCCCCGGCGCCGTCCGCGCACGGCGGGAACTGCAGCGCGAAGATGTGGACGAGTTCGTGGCAGCCGCGGAAGTCATGCGCCTGATGGACGCTGACCGTGCCAGTCGAGAAGGCGACCGTGCCATCCGCCGCGCCGGTGCGCACCGCCATCTCGGCGACCGAGCGGTAGAGGAAGAAGTGGACCTTGCCGCGGTACTTCATCGCGAGCGTCTTCTCGAGCGACTGCAGCGCCGCGACGTTCGCCGCCACCGCCGCTTCGAGCTCGGCGGGAGCGAGCGCGCCCGGCTCGTGGTGGAACGTCGCGCGCGGCGATTCGGTGGTGACGGTGAGCGTCGCCATCACTTGTCGATCGAGCGGCGTGAATTCGTCGCCGCGTGCCAAGGCGATCGGTGCCAGCCACAGGATCGACCAGAACAGCAGCACGCGGCGCAGCGAGGAGCGCCCGGACCGCAACGGTTCCACCATCGCCCACCTCCGATGCGCCCAACCGCGGCCCTTCGCCGCGCGCGCGCCGCGAGGCTCTCAGGCATGGAGGACGAAGTAGATGACCAGCCAGGCCACGTCGATGAAGTGCCACGAAACGGACGCCACTTCGACCGAAGTCGCGAGCCGCACCGGCAAGTACCCGCGCAATGCCAGGACGCTTGCCCGAACGAGCAGCAGCGTGCCGACCGAGGCGTGCGCGAAGTGGAGCGTCGTCAGCAGCCAGAAGTTGCCGCCGTAGTTGTTGCTGCTCGGGAGGAAGCCATCCGCTCGCAACTGCTGCCAGCCCACCCACTGCACGCCGAGGAACGCGAGCGCGAGCAGCGTGGCGACCAGGAGCCCGGCCTTCATCGTCGCGGCATGGCCGCGCCGCTGCGCGACGTGCGCGCCGCCGAGCACGAAGCTGCTGGCAACGATCAGCGCCGTATTCCAGGTCAACCAGTCGGGGAGCGGCGGTGATCCCGCGGGCGGCCACGTCGGCGCCGCGTTGCGCAACACGATGAAGGCGCCGATCAAGCCGGAGAAGAGCATCGTCGACGCCATCAGCGCCAACAGCAGCAGCAGGCGCGAGTTCGAGACCGGCAGGCCGGCGCCGCTCTGCGCCCCGCCGTCATTGCCGCCACCGCCGCCGCCGCCGCGATGCGTCGGGCCCTTGCCGTCCCCGTCGCGCGGAGCCGTTGGCGGCGGTTCGAGCAAGCCGGTTGCGCGATCGCTCACTGCGGTTTCTCCGACGGAGGGGAGGCGGGCGGCACACCACTCTTCACCGAATCGTCGAGGTGGACGTAACGCTTCAGGTTGGTCAGGTACCAGGTGAGCGCAACGGCGATCAGGGCGCAGCCCACCGTCATCCCCAACGCGACGCCGGAGCCGCTCGCCTGCCAGGCGCGCGCCTGGTACCAGCCGAAATAGCCGAGGAAGAGGATCATCGTCGCGATCAGGATGCGGTGGAGGGTGAGCAGTCGCATGACGGGCGAGAGCATATCCCTGCGCCACGGAACCGACGGGAACGGCGGCGGCGGCGGGCCGTAGAGTCCTTGCGCTGCGACCGGCGAAGCCTGCGGTCGGAGCCCGGAGCCGCCGATGGAACTCGACAACGCCCTTCTCGCGCAACGCTGGATCGACTCTCCGGTCGGGACGCTCCGTCTGATCGCCGATCGCTTTGCCGTCCGCGCGCTGCGTTTCGTCGAAGCCGGTTCCGAGCGACCGCTGTCGCGGGCGATGGCGCCGGTCGCCCCGCGCGCGGCGGTGCGACTGATCGACCGCCTCGAACGCGAGCTCTCCGAGTACTTCGCCGGCCAGCGCCGCACCTTCAGCGCACCGCTCGCCGCGCGCGGAACGCCGTTCCAGGAACGCGTGTGGGCGGCGCTCCAGCAGATTCCGTACGGCGCAACGGCCAGCTACGGCGCCATCGCGCGCGCCATCGGAACCCCGACCGCGGCACGCGCCATTGGTCGCGCCAACCACGAGAATCCGATCGCGATCGTGATCCCCTGCCACCGCGTGATTGGCGCCGACGCCAAGCTCGTCGGCTACGGCGGCGGGCTCGACAAGAAGGTCCAGTTGCTGACGCTCGAAGGCGTCCTGCCGCACGCGGCGCGCGAACGGGCGGTGGCCGTAGCCGCGCGCCACGGATAGAACGCCGCGCTCGAACCACGCCAGGCGCGTCCAGGGAGGTCGATCGATGTCGCACGCCGCCGCTGCCGCTGGCCTCTTCGCCGCGCTCCTCACGGGGCCGGCGCAGGAGACTCCCGCTCCCGTGCGAACCGCGGTTCCGGCCGCGCCGGCGCTGAGCGACAGCCGCATGGAGTACGTGACCCACGAGTCGAAGCTGCTCGACACCACGCTG
Source organism: Planctomycetota bacterium (assembly GCA_031409275.1). Taxonomy (GTDB): domain Bacteria; phylum Planctomycetota; class B15-G4; order B15-G4; family SIAN01; genus SIAN01. Next base: position 68,042 of record JANNXA010000027.1, on the reverse strand, counting down.
AATGTCGGCATCTACTTGCCGCCCGGCTACGACGAGAGCGGCGAGCGCTACCCGGTCCTCTATTTCCTGCACGGCTTGTGGGGCAGCGCCGGCAAGTGGGCCGAGCGTGGGACGCCGGCCAAGCTCGACCAGCTCATCGAAGCGCGCACCGTGCCGCCGATGATCGTCGTCTGCCCCGATGGGCAGAACTCGATGTACGTCAACGCGCTCGAGTCGAAGGCGCCTTGGGGCGACTTCCTCGCCACCGAACTCGTCGAGACCATCGACGCGAAGTTCCGGACGCTCGCCGCGCGCGAGTCGCGCGGGATCAACGGCGACTCGATGGGCGGCTACGGGGCGTTGAACGTCGCCTTCAAGCACCCCGACGTCTTCGGCTCCGTCAGCGCCCACAGCGCCGCGATCTACCCCGTCGATCCCGCCAGCCTGCCCGAGCGCATCAAGCAGTTCGCGCCGCAGTGGAAGCCGATCTACGGCTGGCCGATCGACGTCGACCATTGGAAGCAGTGGAACCCGCTCGAACTCGCCGCCACGCTGCCGGTCGAATCGCTCACGCAGCTCGACCTCTATTTCGACTGCGGTGACAGCGACCGCTACGGCTTCAACAAGACCAACGAGGAACTGCACCAGATCCTCGAGAAGCGCAAGGTCTCCCATCAGTGGTTCTTGCGCAGCGGCGGCCACGGGAAGGACTACTTCAGCGAATACGTGCACGAGTCGCTCGCCTTCCACGGCGCCGCCTTCGCACGCGCCGCTGTCGCAGCGAAGAAGCAGGGCGCGAAGGCCGCCGGGGCCGGACGCTGAACTCGAAGGCGAGTCGCGACGAACCGCGGCAAGGAGACATTCGTTGAAGGCGCTGACCGATTGGATCGACGGCTTCCCGGTTTGGGGCGTGGTGGCCACGGCTTTCGTGCTCGGCACGCTGCTCGGAATCGTGCTGCGCTTCGCGCGCAAGGGCAAGTACGAGGACAAGGAGCGCGGCGCCGCCGAGGCGTGAGCGTCGCTCGCGCGCGGAGGATCGTGATGTCGCTTGGGTCGATCGCCCGCGTGGGCTGCTTCGCTTCGCTGCTCTGCGCCGCACGCGCTCCTGACGATCGCCAGATCGCGCTCGACGCGAGTTCGCGGCCGCAGCGATTCGAACTGTCGTTCGTGCTTGGCGAAGAGGGACGCTGCGACCTTTCGGTCGAACTGCGCTCCACCGCCACTCCAACGACCGCGCCGCCCGCCAGCGACTCGACCATCGAGCGGCTCGACCTGCAGTTCGAGCCCTTCGAAGGGGCGCGCTGGCACTGGACGGTGCGCGACGCCGCCGCGACCGACGACCGCGCCTTCGACGCGGCGGGCCGCAGCACCACCGCGGCGCCGCTGACCCACTTCGCCGAGCCGCAAGGGCTGCGCTACGCGCTGCAGTTCACCTTCCACGCCGGCGGTGGACTCACGGTGGCCACGCCGGAGGGCGCCGTGCTGCTGGTCTCGACGCTGCCTGGGCCCGGACCACGGATGGCGACCGTGCGATCGAGCGGCGCGCTGCACGACCTCACGGTGGGGGAACTCTTGAACGTGGGCGACGCCGATCTCGCGGCAGCGCTCGCTCGACTCTCCGCCACCGCCACCGCGACGCCACCGCAGCCCCGCGCGCCGCCGACTCCGACCGCACTCGCGCGCGTCCCCTGCTTCGGGGTCGAGCTTTCGCCACGCGGCGTGCCGCCGCTCTACGCCGTGCGACCGATCGACACGGTGACTGCGCCCGAAGGGACGATCGAGCGACTGATCCTCGAAGTGCGCCCCGACGTCGAAGTGGCGACGCTGATCGCGCGTCCGGCGGTCGTGGCGAACCGCAGCGCCGCGCCGGCGCGCGTCACCCTGCTCGCATGTGGCCGGCCGCTCGGAAAAGCCGATCCCGAGCTGCTCGCCGCATGCGCCGGGTGGTTGGCGAATGGCGAATGCGTCGCGACGTTCGACTTCCTCGGAGGCGGCGAGCGGCGCGTGAACGCGAGCTTCGATGGCTGCGACGATCCGGAGCTGCGCCTCGTCGGAAGTTCGCCGGCCGAAGTTGCCCTCGACGAACTCGCGCAGATCAGCGCGTGGATGGCGACGCGCCCGGAATCAACCGGGTGCTCGATTCGGGTCGTGCTCGACGACGTGGCCGCGCTCGCACTCGGCGCCGGCGTTGCGGTCGATGGCGATTCCATCGGCACCGGCCCCGCCGCTCCTCGTCCTGCCAGCGTGACGCTCGCCGACGCCGCCGTCTTCGGCGAGGAGTACTTGCGAGCGCGCTTCGACTCCGACCTGCTGCGGATGGCGCTGGCTCGGCGCGAACATGTGGCCCTGCCCGATCGGCAGCGGCCGCTGCTGGAGCGGATGGGCGCGCTCCAACCGACGCCGGGCGCGCGACCTCTCACGCTGCTCGAATCGCGCGCCGGGACGGTCACCGAGCTTCCGCGAACCGTCGCCGCTGGGGCGCTTCGAGCCGACCTGATCTGCGCCTCCGACTTCGGCCCGCGCGCCGCGCTCTTCGCGGGCCGCGCGGAGTTCGAAAGACTCGACCCGCAAGCCGTTCTGATCGGCTGCGGCGGCGCGATCGACTCGCTCGATGCCGCGGTCGCCACGCTGGTCGAGCTGATCACGCGCCGCGGCCGCGACGGTGCGGCAGGAAAGTGCCGCCTCTTCGGCGAAGGAGCGTGGGGTGTCGTCGTGCTGCTGGCCGCAACGCGTGCACCGGAGCAGATCGAGAGCGTCGTGACGCGCGACGCCCCGCCGAGCTTCGAAATGCTGCTGCGCCGCCCGCTCGATTCGGTGCGCGCCGAACCGCGCTTCGGCCTGCTCTCGCAAGGGCAGCCCGAGGCGCTCTTCCTGACCGACGCCTGTTCGCGCTTCGAGCTCGAGGAGTGCGTCCTGGCGCTCCGGGCGGCGAACGTGAAGGTGGAGTGGCGCGCGCCGGTCGATGCGTTGCGCCGGCCGCTGACGCGCCATCAGCGATTGTCGATGTGGCCTCGCGTGCGGCACCTCGACCTGCGATCGAGGTGAGCGATCGGGCGCTATCGTCCGCGCCCGTGACCGCTCGCGAACCGCGTCCCTTCTTCATCGCCCATTGGCGCTGGCTGCTGCTCGCGATCGCGGCGGCGGCATTCGCGCTGCGAATCGGTGTCGCCGCGAAATTTCAGGGCCTCTCCGCCCCGCCCGATGCCGAGAGCAACCCCGACCAGCTCGACTACGAGCTCTTCGCGTGGCGCCTCGCATGCGGAGAGGGCTACACGCTCAGCGACGGCACCCCCACCGCGCGCCGCCCGCCTGGAACGTCGATGACGCTCCTGCCGATCTACGCGCTGTTCGGCCGCGACTACGCCGCTGCGCGCGTCTGGTTCGCCGCGATCTCGGCCGGCAGCTGCCTGCTCTCTGGGCTCATCGCGTTCGAGCTCTTCGGCGCCATCGCTGCCTTGCTGGCCGCCTTGGCGGTGGCGCTGCTGCCGGGCCATTTCTACTACTCGATGCACTTCCTCTCCGAAGTGCCCTATGGGTTCTTCATCGCGCTGACCTGCTGGTTCGGCATCCGTCTGCTGCGACGCGTGGACGACAAGCGACCGTGGGTCGCGGCGTCGCTCGCGACCGGACTGTGCTTTGGCGCGGCGCTGCTGACGCGACCGCAAGTCGCTTTCGCCGGGCTCGTCGTCCTCGTCGGAGCGCTGCTGTCGCCGCAAGTACGCCGAATGGCGCGCCTGCGCGCGGTGGTCGTGGTCGGCCTCGCATCGACGTTGCTGCTCGTTCCGTGGGTCGTGCGCAACCAGCAGCAGCTGGGCAAGGCGACGCTCTCCACCATCGGCGGCTTCACCTTCTGGGGCGCGAACAACGCGCTGCTGGCGGCCGATCCCGAGCTCGTCGGCTCATGGATGCCGATCGAACCGCTGATCGACGCCGACCATCCGCTCGATGGCACCGAACTCGAGAACGACGCCGCGTGCTGGCGCTACGGCGTCGACTACTTGAAGCAGCACCAAGGCGACTTGCCGCGGTTGCTGGCGATGAAGGTCGTGCGCCATTTCTCGGCGTTTCGGACTACCACCAATCGCGCGGTCTATTGGAGCTTCGCGGCGAGCTGGCTAGTGGTCGGGCCGCTGGCACTGCTGGGGCTGCTCTGGTGCTGGTGGCGTCGGCGAGCGGCGCTGGTCGTCGTGCTCGCGCCGGTGGCGTCGACGCTGCTCACCGCGCTGCTCTTCTACGGCTCGATCCGCTTTCGCGACGCCGACGCGGCGCTCTACGTCGTGCCGGCGGCGGCGCTGCTCGCGAGCTGGCTGCCCGCGCGCTGGCAGGTCAGCCGCGACGAAGCGTCCGCGAGCTAAGGTCGCGCGCGGGCTACAATCCCGCGCCATGGCACCACCGCGCGACGATCTGCTGGTCTGGATGGACCTCGAGATGACCGGGCTCGACCCCGGAAAGGACGTGATCCTCGAGATCGCCACGCTGATCACCGACAACTCGCTCGAGATCGTCGCCGAGGGCCCCTGCCACGCCATCGCGCGGTCGGCCGAGGTGCTCGACTCGATGCAGCCGATCGTGCGCGACATGCATGCGAAGAACGGCCTGACGGAACGCTGCCGCGTCGCGACCGTCGGCCCATCGCAGGCGGAGTTCGAGACGCTGCGCTTCTTCCAGCAGCACTTGAAGGAGCGCACCGCACCGCTGTGCGGCAACTCCATCTGGATGGATCGCCTCTTCCTGAATCGCCAGATGGGCGCCGTCGACCGCTTCCTCCACCACCGCTGCATCGACGTCAGCACGCTGAAGGAGCTCGCGCGGCGCTGGCGACCGGAGATCGCGAGCTCGGCCCCGCAGAAGCCCGAGACCCACCGCGCGCTCGATGACATCCGCGCCTCGCTGATCGAGCTCAAGCACTACCGAGCGAAGTTCCTGGCGCCGCGCGCCTGACGCGAAGGAGAGCGCGTGGCGACGAACTACTCCGACTACCTCCGCCTCGAGCGGCTGCTCGAGCTGCAGGGCGGGCTCGATGGCGACGAGCGCACGCTGGCTCCCGCCGAGCTGCTGTTCATCGTCGTGCACCAGATCGACGAGCTGTGGTTCAAGCTCGCGCTGCACGAGCTCGAACGGGTGCGCGACGTCTTCGCACGCGACCTCGTCGACGAGCAGGAGATCGCCCCGGCCGCCTCCGGCCTGCGCCGAGTGGTGAAGACCTTCGAGCTCGCGGCGGCGCATTTCGCGCTGATCGAGACGATGTCGCCGCGCGACTTCCTCGAGTTCCGCAACAAGCTCGCGCCGGCCAGCGGCTTCCAGTCGCCGCAGTTCCGCGAAGTGGAGATGTTGCTCGGCCTCGAAGCGGCGGGCCGCGTGAAGCTCGGCGGACAGGACGTCATGGACGCGTTCAAGCCCAAGGCCGGCATCGCGGGATGGGCCGAGCAGAAAGTCGCGACCCGCACCCACGATTCGCGACCGACGCTGAAGCAGGCGCTCGAGAAGTGGCTGGCGCGCACGCCGATCGACGGCTCGACGCCGGCGACGCCCGATGACACCGCGCGCGTCGACGCCTTCCTCGACGCCTACCTCGCCAGCCATCGGCGCGAAATCGACGCCGCGCTCGCGCAGGCGCAATCGAGCGGCATCGCCGACGCGCAGGTGGCCGCGCTCTTCGCCGCCGAGAAGGAGGCTGCCGCGAAGTTCCTGAAGTCCGGCGACGACGTGCGCACCGATCCGCTGCGCCGCCGCGTGCGAGCGGCGGCCCTCTTCATCGAGAGCTATCGGGAGCTGCCGCTGCTCTCCTGGCCGCGCGAGGTGCTCGACCTGGTGATCCAGCTCGAGCAGGCCTTCCTGATCTTCCGCCAGCGCCACGCGCGCATGGTCGAGCGGATGATCGGCCGGCGGGTCGGAACAGGCGGCTCCGACGGCGTGCACTACCTCGACACGACGGCGCTGCAGTACCGCGTGTTCGACGACCTCTGGAAGGTGCGCCGCCTGCTGGTGCCGCGCGGCGCGGCGCCGCCGTTGGCGCATGCGGCGCGCTACGACTTCCAGCCGCTGTGAGCGCACGCCGTTCGCGATTGCTGGTGCTGGTGCCGACGCTTCGCGAAGCGGAGCTGCTGCTGGGCAACCTCGGCCAAGGACTCGGGGCACCGCGACTCGCCACCCTCGCCGGCCGCAGCGTGCGCGTGGCGCTGAGCGGCTGCGGACTCGCCGCCGCCGGCGCGACCTGCGGCCGCTGGTTCGCGAAGCTGGCGCCCGACGCGGCGCTCCTGGTCGGCAGTGCCGGCACGCTCGACCCCGAAGCGTTCCCGATCGGCCGCGTGATGGTGGCGGAGAGCGTCGCCTGCGACGGGATCGGCGCCGGCGACGGCGAAAGCTTCGCGCCGCTCGCCGAGCCGCCGCTGCCGGTGGCGTTGGCTGGGGATGGATCGCTCGCGCCCATCGCGCTGACGACGCCGACGCGACGCGATCTCGTGCACGGCGCCCTGCTTTCGGTTGCTGCGGCCGCCGGCTCGCGCTCGCAAGCGCAGGCGCGCCGACGCCGCCATCCCCAAGCGCTCGCCGAAGAGATGGAGGGCTACGCCGTCGCGCTGGCCGCTCGCGTCGCGCGCGTGCCGCTGACCATCCTGCGCGGCGCCAGCAATGAGGCGGGCGATCGCGACCATTCCGGCTGGCGCATGGAGCCGGCGCTCGCAGCCTGCCGGCGCGCGCTCGACGCCTGGATCGAGGCGCTGCCGCAATGAAGCTGCGCGTCGGCCTCTCGACCTGCCCCAACGACACCTTCGCGTTCCATGGCCTCCTTTCCGGAACCAGCGATCGCGCCGGCCTCGACCTCGAGTTCGTACTGCTCGACATCGAGGAGTTGAACTTGCAGCTCGCCAGCGGCGCGCTGGCGGTCGGCAAGGCGAGCTTCGCGCAGGCGTTCCATCTGGCGCACCTCTTCGGAGTGCTGCCGGTGGGCGCGGCGATCGGACTCGGAGTCGGGCCGCTGGTGGTGGCGCGCACGCCAGGCCCGCCCCCCGCTGCCGACGCGAAGGTGTTGACTCCCGGTGGCGGCACCACGGCGAACGCACTGCTGCGCCTGCTGCTGCCAGAAGTGACCCACGTGCGTCACGTCCACTTCGCGCAGATCATGCCGGCGCTGTTGCGCGGCGAGGCGGACGCCGGAGTCGTGATCCATGAAGGGCGCTTCACCTATCGCGAGCGCGGACTTCATTGTCGAGCGGACCTCGGTGCGCGCTACGAGGAGCAGTGGCGCGCGCCGCAGCCGCTGGGCGGACTGCTGGCGCGCCGCGATCTGGGAGCCGACGTGCACGCGCGCCTCACGCGAGCGTTGCGCGCGTCGCTCGCGGCGGCGCACGCCGATCGAGACGCCGCGTTCGCGACCATGCAGCGTCACGCGCAGGAACTCGCGCCGGCGGCGATCTGGCAACACGTCGATCTCTACGTGAACGAACTCACCCACACGCTCGGCGCACGCGGCGCCGACGCGCTCCACCGTTTCGCTACGGCGTTGCGAAGCGCGGGCGTCGTGGCGGCAACGTCCCCGCCACTTGAAGTGCTCGGAACATGAGGGCCGCGCCGCGTTGCCATCGGCGCGCCTCGCTGCCGCGTCTTCTGACCGGCGGCCACCCGCGCTCGCTGCCGCCTCGGCTGCGCGTCCATGCGAACGCGCGGCGCACCGTGTTGGCGCAACTGCGCGCAATCGCCGGCTGGATCGTGCTGGGGGTCGGCCTGCTCGGCATCGTGATGCCGCTCAATCCGGCGGTGATCGTGATCCCATGCGGCGTCGCATTGATCGGGCGCCACCATCCAGTGATCCGCTGGTTTCGCACGCGCGGCAAGCTGTTGCTTCGGGCGAGTTCCCGTTGGCCGGGCTGGTGCGGGCGCGTTGCGACAGTCGCCTGCCACGCCGAGCAGCGCTTCGCCAAGGCGATGCGCGACCGGCGGCTCGGCCGCTGGCAGCGACCCGCACCGAAAGAGCCGATTCCAACCCTCTCCGCGTCGGACGACTCCGCCAGCGCAGACGCGTCGAGCTGACTCCGACTGCGGTTCGCGGTGTGCTAGAACGCCGCGATCCCGGTTCGCCGCCGACTTCTGAGGATCGCTCGATGGCCCTTCGCACCCGCCTCGTCGCCCCATTCGCGCTCTGCGGCTTTGCAGCAACCGCCTTCGCGCGCGTCGCCAGCGTCGGAGAGGTGGCCAACGAAGCGGAGCCGCCCGCCATCGCGCCCGAATTCGTGCTCGAGTCGTCGGCCGGCGAGCACGTCTCGCTCTGGGCCGAGCGCCCGGGTCGCGTCGGCACCGTCGTCGCGTTCCTCGATGAGCGCTGCGCGGTGAGCGCGAAGTACGGTCCCACCCTCGCGAAGCTCGCCGCCGACTACGTCGACCAGGGCTTCACCTTCCTCTTCATCGACGCGACCGCCGATTGCGACCGAGCGTCCGCTACTACCTTCGGCAAGCGCCTCGGGCTGCCGCAGCCACTGCTGCTCGATCCGCAGAACGTGGTCGCCCCGCGCTTCGAGCTCGACCGCGGAGCGGCCGCCGTCGTGATCGATCGCCACCTCGTGCCGGTCTATCGCGGAGCAATCGACGATCGCCACACGGCGAGCGGCAGCGCGGCGCACGCCAGCCACGAATGGGTGGCCGATGCGCTCGAAGCGCTGCTGATCGAAGAGGCGCCTGCCACGGCGACGACGCCGGCGCCCGGCCAGCCGCTCGCCGGCAGCAAGCGCAAGGTGACCTTCCACGGCGAAGTCGCGCCGATCCTGCACACGCAATGCGCAGAGTGCCACCGGCCCGGCCAGGTCGGACCGATGGCGCTGCTCGACTTCGACGACGCGCAGGGATGGGCACCGCAGATCTCCGAGGTGGTCGGAAGCGGCCGCATGCCGCCTTGGCACGCCGATCCCCGCTACGGCCACTTCGAGAACGAGCGGCGCCTGACCGACACCGAGAAGGCGCTGCTCACCCGATGGGCGGCGGAAGGGGCGCCCGCGGGCGACGCCACCAGGAAGGCGGCGCCTCCGACCTTCGCCGACGACGGCTGGGCGATGGGCACGCCCGACCTGATCGTGCAGCTCGACAAGCCGCAGTCGATCCCGGCAGACGGCTACCTCGACTATCGCTACGAACTCGTCGATCCGCACTTCACCGAAGATCGCTGGGTCCAGGCCTGCGAGATCCGTCCGACCGCGCGCGACGCCACCCACCACGTGCTCGCGCTCTACATCCCGCCCGGCAAGACGCCGATGTCGGCGCTGACCGGATTGCAGGATGGCTCGATCATTGGCGCCGGCTACTTCGCGGTGCAGGTGCCAGGCTGCCGACCCAACCTCTATCCCGAGGGGGCCGGCAAGAAGATCGAGAAGGGGGCGAAGTTCCTCTTCCAGCTGCACTACACGCCCAACGGCAAGGCGACCAGCGACCAGACCATGCTCGGGCTCAAGTTCTGCAAGAGCCCCCCGAAGGACGAGGTGAAGACGCGCGGCGTCTTCTCCTACAAGCTGCGCATCCCGGCGAATACCCCGCGCTACGAGACGACCGCGCAGTTCACCTTCCCGAAGGCGACGCGTCTGATCTCGATGTTCCCGCACATGCACACGCGCGGGACCGCCTTCAAGTTCGAACGCCTCTCGGCCAAGGGCGAGGACGAAGTTCGCACCGTCCTGTGCGATGTCCCCGTCTACGACTTCAACTGGCAGAACTTCTATCTGCCGAAGGAGACGGTCCGCTTCGCCGCTGGCGAGACGATCTTCTGCACCGCCGCCTACAACAACTCGAAGAGCAACCCCTTCAATCCCAATCCCGACACCGCGGTGAGCTGGGGCGACCAGACGTACGAGGAAATGATGATCGGCTACATCGACTACATCGAGGAGCGCTGAGATGAGTTTCCTGTTCCACGCGTTCACGCTCGCGACGCTCTCCTCCTCTGCCGGCGATGACGCCGCGCCGGCAGGCCGCACGCTCGCCGAGTTCCTGCTCGCCGACGGCAACGGCGCGCGCCACAGCCTCTACTCCGAACGCGCTGGGCGCCTTGCGACGGTGCTCGCCTTCATCGAGCCGGACGATCCCGCGTCGCGCGCCGCGATCGAAGCACTGGCGGCCGCCGCCGTCGAACGGGGCAGCGGCGAGATCACCTGGCTCGCGCTCAGCGCGCGGGGCGGCAGCGAGCCGCTCTTCGCCGAACTCGCCAAAGCGCAGGTGCCGGTGTTGCTCGATCCCGATCTCGTGGTCGCCATGGATGCGGGCGTGAAGCAGGCGGGCACGCTCCTGCTGCTCGACAGTGACTTCACGGTCGTCTACCGCGGCCCGGCGAACGACCGCTTCGATGGCAAGCGCCTCGCCGCGACGGCGAACAACGACTACCTCGGCAACGCGCTGGACGCCTTCCTCGCCGGCGAGGAGATCGATCCCGCCGGAGTGGCGGAGAACGGCGCCGACCTCTGGGCCAGCGCCAAGCCGCGCGCGGTCAACTTCGCCGAGCACGTCGCGCCGCTGCTCCACCGCCATTGCGCCGAGTGCCATCGGCCGGGGCAGCCGGCGCCGATGGAACTGCTCGACTACGACGACGCGGCCAGCTGGGCGCCCATGATCGCCGAGGTGACGGCGTCGACCCGGATGCCGCCGTGGTTCGCCGACCCGCGCCACGGCCACTGGAAGAACGAGCGCCGCCTGACCGAAACGGAGAAGAAGACGCTCGAACTTTTCGCGGCGCAGGGTGCGCCCAAGGGCGACCTCGCCAAGGCGCCCGCACCACCGACCTTCGCCGATCCGGAGTGGCGCATCGAGTCGCCCGACGTCGTCGTCGAGCTGCCCGAGCCGCAGCCGATCCCGGCCGAGGGCGTGGTGCAGTACCGCTACGCCGAGGTCGACCCGGGCTTCACCGAAGATCAGTGGATCCAGGCTTCCGACTGCGCCCCGACCGCCCGCAAGCAGACTCACCACGTGATCGCCTACGTGCTGCCGCCCGGCAAGAAGGCGAGCGAGGTGCTGAGCAACCCGATCGGCGTCCTCTCGCTCGGCGCGCTGGCCGGCTGGGCGCCCGGCACCGACCCGCTCAACCTCCCCGACGGCCAGGCGATCCGCATCGCCAAGGGGTCGACGCTCCTCTTCGAGCTGCACTACAACCCCAACGGCACCGCCGCCACCGATCGCACTCGCGTCGCGTTCCGGCGCACGCGCGTGCCGGTGACGACCGAGTTGAAGAACGACGCCGTCATGAAGTTCGACTTCCGGATCAAGCCGCATGACGGGGAGGCGACCTTCACCGCGATCCGCAAGGTTGAGCAGGACGGGCTGCTGCTCGAGATGACGCCCCACATGCACGTGCGCGGCAAGTCGATGCGCTACGAACTCGAGCGCGACGGCGAGCGGCGCATCCTGCTCGACGTGCCGCGCTACGACTTCAACTGGCAGATCTCCTACGAGCCGCTCGTCCCGATCAAACTCAAGCGTGGCGACAAGATCCACCTGACCGCGATCTACGACAATTCGAAGGAGAACCCCCACAACCCCGATCCGAGCAAGACGGTCACCTGGGGCGACCAGTCGTTCGAAGAGATGATGATCGGCTACTTCGACTGGTACGACCCGACCGCGCCGCCGCCGGCGGGCGCGCAGGAGTGAGCCAATGACCGCCGCCGCGCTCGCGCTGCTGCTGGCGCTGCCGCCGGTTCAGGAGGTGGCGCCCCTCGGTGACCGCCCGTGCCGAATGGAGGCGCTTCCCGAAGATCTCGAGGTCATGGCCTCTCCCATCCCGCTCGACGACTTCCTCCTCGACGCCGCGGATGGTTCCCGCCGCTCGCTGGTCGTCGAGCAGGAGGGGCGCACGCTCACCGTGCTCGCGTTCACCGGCGTCGAGTGCCCGATCACGCGCAAGCTCGCGCCGCGACTCGGCCGCCTCGAGCGCGACTACCGCGACCGCGGCGTGCGCTTCCTCGGCATCGACCCGAACCTGCAGGATGACGCCGACGAGGTCACGCAGTTCGCGCGCGACGCGCAGATCGACTTCCCGATCCTGCTCGATCCGCAGCAGGTGGTGACCGATCGCCTCGGCGTCGAGCGCACCACCGAAGTCTTCGTACTCGACGCGGAGTTCCGCCTGCTCTACCGCGGCGCCGTCGACGACCAGTACTCCGTCGGCGCGTCGCGCCCGCAACCGCTGAACGACTTCCTGATCGACGCGCTCGAAGCGGCGCTGGCGGGCGAGACGATCGATCCGGTCCGCACCGAGGCGCCAGGCTGCCTCGTCGGCCGGGTGAACCGCAAACCGGAGCAGGCCGACGTCACCTTCTTCCGCGACGTGGCGCCGATCCTCTGGACGAACTGCGGCGAATGCCACCGCCCCGGCCAGGCGGGCCCGATGAGCCTGCTCGATGCCGAGACGGCAGCGGGCTTCGCGCCGATGATCGCCGAGGTGACCGGCGAGGGCCGCATGCCGCCATGGCACGCGAACCCGCGCTTCGGCCACTTCCGCAACGAACGACGCCTCACCGAGACCGAGATTCGCACGCTCGAGCTGTGGGCGGCGAGCGGCGCGAAACTCGGCGATCGGGCCGACGCGCCGCGGGAGCCGACCTTCGCCGATGCGACCTGGGCGATCGGCGCGCCCGACGCGGTGGTCGAGCTTCCCGAGCCGCAGGAGATCGCCGCGACCGGCGTCCTCCCCTATCGCTACGTGGTCGTCGATCCGGGCTTCACGCAGGAGCATTGGGTCGATGGCGTCGAGATCCAACCGACCGCGCCGGCGGTGACCCACCACGTGATGGTCTTCCTGATCGGCCCGGGCCAGACCGCCCAGCAGGCGCTGGCGGGCCCTGAAGCGCAGTCGGGCACGAACCACTTCGCGCAGCTCGTGCCGGGCGGTCGCGCCATCGAACTCACCGACGGTCGCGCCAAGCGAGTCCCGGCTGGCGCTCGCTTCCTGTTCCAGCTCCACTACACGCCCAACGGCAAGGCGACTCGCGATCGCACGCGCATGGCGCTCCGTTTCGCGCGCCAGACGCCGACTCACGAAGTCGCGGCGCGCGCCGTGATGAACATGAGCTTCGTCATTCCGCCGCATGCGGAGGCGGCCGAGTTCTCCGCCAGCTCGACGTTCCGCGCGCCGACACGCCTCCTGTCGTTGATGCCGCATCTGCATGTGCGCGGCAAGTCGTTCCGTGTCGAGCTCGAACGCGCCGGCGTCGCGCGCATCCTGCTCGACGTGCCGCGCTACGACTTCGAGTGGCAGCACACCTACCAGTTCGAGCACCCCATCGAACTCGACGCCGGGGACACGGTGCGCGTGACGGCGGTGTTCGACAACTCGGCCGCCAACCCGAGCAACCCCGACCCCAGCGCGAGGGTGCGCTTCGGCGAGCAGACGTTCGACGAGATGCTCGTGGGCTACCTGAGTCTCGAATTGCCGATCGACGCGCCGAAGGGCAGCGGCCTCACTCGGTGACCGTGGCCAGCGGCTCTTCCAGGAAGTAGTCGGCCCAACGCAGCGAGCTCTGGGCCGCGATCTGGGCGCGCAGCGCAAGCGCTTCGGCGAGACGCTCGCGCGCGGCGGGCCGGGCGCCCTGTTGCCACAACGCGAGCGCGAGGAACGCGCGACTCGTCAGCGCCTCGAGCAGGTCGCCGCGCGCGTCGAGCACATCCTTGCGCTCGAGCAGCAATTGCGCGCCGGCGGGATCGCCGCAGCGAAGCCTGGCGACGGCAAGGCTGCGGACATGGTCGGTCGCGTCGGGCGCCAGCGCGACTGCGAGTTCCGCCCGCTGCAGGTTCAGCGGATCCGCGGCTGCACCCGGCGCGCGAAAGACGGCCCAGGCGCGGCGCGACAGATCCCGCGGCGAATCGGCGAGCTCCGCGCAGAGCGTCAGCGCCGCGGCGGAAACAGCCGCGGAGAGCGAGGTGTCGGCGGCGAGCGCGACCGCGACCTCTTGCGCACGCACGTGGGTGGCGGCGAGGCGCTCCACCAGCGAGGCGGCGGCGATCCAGTCGGCGGCACCGTCGAGCTCCCACGCCTGCCGCTCCGCGGCGGTGAAGTCGCGCGGTCGGCGGCGCTGCGCCTGCGCGAGCGGATCGATCGGGAAGCGGCGCACCTTGCCGTCTGCGGCAGCGACGACGACGGTCGCCCCATCGGGGGTGAAGCACGTCGACCAGACCAGCTCGTCGAACCCCGAGAAGGTCATCCGCCGCTCGCCGCTGGCGACACGCCAGAGCTTCCCCACGCCGTCCTGGCCCGTGGAGGCGAGCAGCGTGTCGTCGGGCGAGAAGGCGAGCGACGTGAGGGCGAAGTCGTGCGCGTTGATGACGGCACGGGCCGCACCGGTGGCGGCGTCCCAGAGTCGCACCGTGGTGTCGAAGCTGCCGGTCGCGAGGAGCTTGCCGTCGTGACTCCACGCTCCGCAGTGCACCTGGTCGGTGTGACCGCGATCTTCGTCCGGTGCGTTGCCGGGACCGCCAAGGACGAACTGCCGCTCGAAGCCGGGCACGCTCCAGACGATCGGCATGTGATCGCGCGCCACGCTCAGCAGCCGCTGCCCGCTCGGATCGAAGACGAACTGCATGATCGACGCGTCATGGCCTCGCACTCCCTTCGCCGGCATCGCCGCGAGGCGACCACTCTTCCACTCCAGGAGGCGGGGCACGTGGGTCGGATCGTCGATGACGACGTGATCGCCATCGGGGGCGAACTCGATGATGCGCACGTTGCCACCGGGCTCGAAACGGTTCAGCAGGAGGCCGCTGCGCGCGGCGAAGACCCGCACCGCGCCATCCTTGCCGCTGGTCGCCAGCAGCGTCCCGTCGCGGCTCTCGGCGACGCGACTGGGGTAGCCCTTGTCGTGATGGAAGCGCGCGACGCTGCGCCGCGTCGCGGCATCCCAAGCGATCGCGGCGCTGTCGGTCGACACGGTGACGAAGCGCTGCCCGTCGGCGATCAGCGTGCCCCAGACCACGTGATCGCGATGCCCCTCGATCTCCGGGCGCACCGCCAGAGCGGGCGTGCTCCAGAGATGCGCATCGCGCGTCGCGGTCGCCAGCCGCCGGCCATCGGCGCTGAATCGCACCGCCTGCACGTCGCGCTCGTGGACGGTCAAGGTCGCGACGACGGCGCCATCCTCGGCCCGCACCAGGCGCGTCGACTCGTCGGTGCCACCGACGGCAAGTTGAAGGCTGTCGGGGGACCACGCCATCTTCGCGGCCGACTTCCAGGACGCCACCAGCTCGACGCGCGGTTCCGCGCGAGCCATGCCGTAGAGGCGCAAGCGATGGTCGAGGGACATGGTCGCGATCCCGCTGCCATCGGGCGCGAACTGCGCGGCGAGCAGGTCGACGCCGCTGCTCTGCAGTTCGCTCACCAACGCTGCGCTCTCGAGGTCGTGCAGTTCCGCGCGACCGTCGCGGCCAGCCGTCAGCAGCAGCGGCTGCAACGGATGGAACTCCGCCGCACTGAGCGAACCCTCATGCCGCCCGAATCGTCGCGGCGCCGCGGTGGCCGCGCGCGCGAGGTCGACGACCAGCGCCGCTCCCCTGTCGGTGGCGATGGCGGCGAGTGGCTGGCGAGGATGGAAGCGCACCGCCAGTGGCTGGGCGGGAGCGCCGTCGACGGCCAGGTCGATGGTGCGTTCGAGCGCCCCGTCGGCCGCGCTGGCGACGAAGAGCAGCGGCTCCGCGCCCCACGCCACGACGCGCTGCGCATCGAGCCAGACCACTCCACGCACCGCGCCGGCGAACCCCTCGACGCGGCCACGCAGGACGCCATCGGCCACGCTCCACAGGCGCACGACCCGGTCATCGCCGGCGGTCGCGATGGCACTGCCGTCGGGCGAGAACGCGAGCGACCGCACGGCATCGTCGTGACCCGAGAGGGTGAAGACGATGCGCCGTGACTCGACCGACCAGAGGCGCACCAACCCCTTCGATCCGGCAGTGGCGAGCAGCGTGCCGTCGGGGCTGAAGGCGACGTCGAGGCAGTCGCTCTCGCGGTCGATCAGCGCCGCTTCCTCGTGGCAGGTCGCCAGCGTGGCCAGCAGCGCGTCATTGGCGAGCGCGCCGGGAGTGCGTTGCGCCGCTTCGATGGCCAGCAGCAGCGCCAACGTCGGATCGCTGCTGGCGAGGCTCTGCGCGAGCGCCGCGAGGCGCAGCCCGTCGCCGCGACGCCGTTCGCGATCGGACTGGTTGTGCGCCGCCGACTCGCGAACGAACGCCGCAGTCAGTTCGCGCCGCTTCTCCTGCTCCGCCAGCGCCCACGTGATCGGCGCCACCAGGAGCAGCAGCGTCCCGAAGATCGCGGCCGCGGCACGCGCGGGATGGCGTTGCGCGAGGCGCCGGGCGCGCAGCATCAGCCCCGGACGGCGCGCCTCGATCGGTCGGTGCTGCAGCACGTTGCCCAGATCGCGCGCGAAGTCGGCGGCGCTGGCGTAGCGCCGCGCCGGGTCGAGCTCCATCGCGGCGAGACAGACCGTCTCCGCCTCCCACGACAGCCCGCGATGGCGCTGGCGCGGCGAAGGCGGCCGCCCCGCCTCGATGGCGCGCGCCAGCTCCTCGACGCTCTTGCCGACGTGCGGCAACGACAGCGTCAGCAGTTCGTAGAGGGTGATGCCGAGCGCATAGACGTCGCTCCTGGCGTCGATCGCCGCCCCATCACCGCGCAGTTGCTCCGGCGCCGAATAGGAGAGCGAGCCGAGCCAGCTCTGCGAGCGGGTGAGCCGTTCCGAGCCGCTGCCGACGGCGAGCCCGAAATCGAGCAGCAGCACGCGGCCGGTGGGAGTCAGCATCACGTTCGACGGCTTGACGTCACGGTGCAGCACGCCGCGCCGATGCGCGTGGTCGAGCGCATCGGCGACCTGGCGCGCGATGCGCAGGCAGCACTCGGCGTAGCTGCCCTCGAAGAGCCAGCTCGCGTCACCGTCGGTCTCTTCGCGGCCGGCGGCCGGCATCGTGGCGTGCGCGCGCTGGGCCACCACGGCGGCGAGGTCGGAGCCGGCGAGCGTTGCCGGATCACGTCCGCGCAGCGCCAGGAGCGCCGCCGAGAGCGTGGCGCCGGCGACATGCTCCATCGCGTACCACGGCAGGCCGGCATCCTCGCCGACCGCATGGATGGTGATGATGCCGGGATGGTGGAGTCGCGCGATCGACTCGATCTCGCGACGGAAGCGCTCGCGCGTGTGACCGAAATGGAGCAGCTCGGGTCGGATCAGCTTGAGCGCGACGCGCCGCTGCAACGATTGCTGCTCGGCGAGGTGGACCACTCCCATCCCGCCTTCGCCGATCCGCTCGAGCAGCCGGAAGTCCCCGAGCTGCGTCGGCAACTCCGGCTTCTTCGGTCCACGGCCGAGGAGGCCGAGGAGTCGCAACCGGTCGACGCGGCGGCGCAGCGACGTGGCGTGCGCGGGGTGCGCGGCGCACAGCAGTTCGAGCGCCCGATCGCCCTCCGCCTCGTAGCGCTTGACGCACTCGGCGACGAGATCGCGCAGCGCGGCCGCACCTTCGCTGTCGCTCGCAGGTCGATCCGGATCCACCACGCGCGTCGACTCCCGAACTCGGGGCTGGCCTCGCGCGCGACTCTACGGAGTCATCCCTCGACCGGCAGGTCGCGGTGGGTCGGAACCGGCCGCCCCGGCCGAAATTGCGCGGCCTCGATCAAGGTGGCGACGGCACCGTGCGCCGCGAGGACCTCGGCGAGCGCGCGGTCCGCTGCGGCGCGCAGGAGCTCGGGCGCAAGGTGGACACGAGCGTTCACCACCAATCGCCCCGTGCTCGCCAGCAAGGCACCTGGCCGCGACACGCGCACGCTCGTCCCGCCGCCCACGTGGTTGGCGATCACCGTCGCGCCGTTCGATTCGAACAGCACCTTCGCGTGCGCGACTTCGCCGCGGCCCTGCAGATCCCGCTGCAACGCGGTCACGGCATCGCGCACCAGGACCTCGGCCGCGAACGGCCGCGCGGCCGCGAGATCGAACGCGAGGTTCAACCAACCGAGTTCCGCTTCGCCTTCCGCGTAGAGGTCGTAGTCGACTTCGGCCGCGTTGCCGCCGGACGCGACCGGCTCGGCGAGCGCAGCGCGCCACTCCGCGAAGCCGGCGCCGGTGAGGCCGGAAAGCGGCAGCACGCGCGCCTTCGGGAACTCGCGAGCGAGCGCGCCCTGCAGTTCGTCGCGCTGCGCAGCCGTGAGCAGGTCGATCTTGTTGAGGCCGATCAGGTCGGCCTCCTCGAGCTGCTTCTGGAAGACGTACGCCACCTTGGCGGAAAAGCCGCCGAATCCGCGATCGAGCACGATCTGCCGCGCGCGCGTCGGATCGACGAGGACCGAGTAGGGCGCGAGCGAGTAGCGGTCGCCGTAGAGGCGCTGCAACGGCTTCACGACGGTCGCCGCGAGATCGGTGCAGCTGCCGACCGGCTCGCCGATCAGCACGTCGGGGCGATCTTCGACACGCAGCTTCTCGGCAAGGCGCGCGAGGTCATCGAACTTGCAGCAGAAGCAGGCGCCGGCGACCTCCTCGACGCGAAAGCCCCCCGCGCGCGCCGCCCCCGTGTCGACGAGGTTCGCGGCCTGGTCGTTGGTGATGAGGCCGACCTTCAGCCCCTGCGCCTGGAACTCCGCGGCGAGGCGCAGCAGCGCGGTCGTCTTGCCGGCGCCGAGGAAGCCGCCGATGACGTGAAAACGCACTCGCTTCGGGTCGCCGGCCATCAGCAGCACCCCGGCCCGCGCGCGTGGAACGTCGGCGGAGTGACGCGGAAGTCGGCGCGCGCGCCGAGCTCGAGCGCGACTCGATCGGAGACCTGCATCGGCGTCCCGGATGGGAACGGGAACTTGTCGTCGCGATACCAGGTGCCCGCGCCGACGAAGGTGGCGCAGCGACCGGTGTAGAGGTCGGGCTTCGCCTCGAGGCGCGGCCCCTTGATGGCCAGCACTTCAAGGCTCTCGAGCAGCAGCTCCTCGCGCAGCGCGGGGAACTCGGCCGGCGTCAGGAGTCGATACGGCCGCCGCGCCCGCACCACGATCTGCTGGAAGCCGGCGGCATGGATCGCCGCGAGGTATTCGTCGTAGAGCACGCAGCCGGACACGCAGCGCGCCCGTAGCGTGTGGTCATCGCGAAGCGCCTGCGGGATCGGGCGCGGAGTGACGGGATCGCTGGTGGAGAAACGACCGCCGACGCGCAGCACGCGCGCGACCTCGGCGAGCGCCTTGGCGAGATCGCCGTCGACGAAGACGTTGAAGAGGCAGTTCTGCGCCACCACGTCGACGGTGTGGTCGGCGACCGGCAGCTCCTCGGCGCGACAATCGACCACGTCGACGAACTCGCTCTTGAACCACGGATTGAGCCGTTCCGCTTCGAGCAGGTTGGCGCGCGCGGCCGCGCGCATCTCGCCGACCGGGTCGACGGCGATGACGCCGCCGCGCTGGCGACGGAAGTAGGCGAACTGCAGCGCCTCGAGGCCGCCGCCGACGCCGACGTAGAGGATCGGCCGCGTCCCGGAAAGATCGGAGGGGTTCACGGTCGAGCCGCAGCCGTAGTTCATCTCCAGCATGCGCGGCGGGAAGACGAGGTCGGGCAGCGTCCACGTGCCGCCATCGACGCAGCAGAGGCTCGTGTCGGGCTCGAGCGCGGCCTGGGCGTAGACGTCGCGCACGGCCTCGCGCCGGGCGTCGCTCGCAGCATCGATCGATTCGGCGGTCATGGAACCCAAGTTCTCCTGGAGGTCGATGCGGCGAACGATCGGAGCGGTCGCTACGCAAGTCAACGCTCGGCTGGATGGGACTCCGCGGCCGCGAGTTCCGCCATCTCCGCCTCCAACCGTTCCTGGCTGGCTCGGCTGCGGCCTTCGTCGCCGAGCTCGTCGAGGCGGGCGCGTGCCTTCGCGGCGAGCGCCAGACGACCGGCCTGCGTCGCGGCGTTCTCGAGCTCGCGCCACGCCGACATGAACCACGGGTCGCGCGCCACCACTTCCTCGAGCTGCACAATGGCGGTCGGAATCTGGCCGAGCTGGACGAGGCAGCGCGCGCGATCGACTTGCGCCATCTGCCGCCACGGCTCGAGCGCCGCCGCATGGCGGTCCATCAACGCGAGCACCGGCGCGGCGTCGCGCTCCGGCAGCCGGCGGATCGCCTCGAACTTGAGCGACTCGGGATGGTCCGGATCGAGCTTCGCCGCGCGGCTCATCAGGCCAAGCAGCTCCGCGCTCTCGCCCTGCTGCAACTGCAGCGACAAGCCGTACATCAGCGCCCCGACCATCGCGTAGCGCGCCGCACGATCGTCGGGGAAACGGGCCAGCAGCGCCTCGCACTCGGCAAGCCCGCGCGACGACAGCAACGCCGCAGCCCGCGAGGTGTCGGCGAGACGCAGCACGATCTCGCGATTGGCCGCCGCGCGCCGCTCGATCGTCGCCCGCGTCGCCGCCGGCAACGACGCGCCGCCGTCGGCGAGCAGCTCGAAGGGCGGCTTGGCGAGGTTCGCGATGAGGTTGGTGCCGGGCGATTCGCCGTTGCCCATCAGCGCCTCTTCCGCTGCGTACTCGAGACTCGGCCGCGCATCGGTCGTGAGCGGGCCATCGCCGGCGAACGCGCGCAAGGTCGCCGGGCCGGCCACGAAATGGCGCAGCAGCTCGATCGCGTCGAGCGGTCGGCCGCCCGCGATGGCGTCGGGCACCTGCGCCGCCGCCAACCGCTTCTCGAGCGCGTCGAAGTCGATCGCGAAGGGCGCCATCGACCCGAGCAGGAAGATGTCGGGCTGCCCGAACGACGAGAACCACAGCGACGCGTGCGGGAAGACGGTCAGGAAGGTGCGCACGATGGTGCGCAGCGTGTCGATCTGCATGCCGTAGCCCTGCACCCACTGCAGGCACAGGCCGTCCTCGGGATCGAGGCAGCCACGCACGTCGCTGAACGACTCGAGCGTGAAGAGGTGGGCGACTCCCGGGATCCAGACGTTGCTCGGCTCGGAGATGACGAGGTCGTAGCGATCACCGCCGTAACGCAGGACCGTCCGGCCATCCGCTTCGAGCATCCGGAAGCGCGGATCGCGGTCGCAGCGGCGGTTCACGGCGGCGAACAGCGACATGGTGTCGACGACTTCCGGGCTGATCTCGGCGCAATCGACGTGCTCCACTGCGGCGTACCGCAGCACCTCCGCCGGCGTGTGGCCGGTGCCGAGTCCGATGACGAAGGCGCGCTTGGGGTCGGGATGGAGCGCCGTCGGCAATGCGCCGAGCAGCCCTTGCGTCGACTGGTCGTCCACGTCGGTCGATCCGGTGGTCTTGCCGTCGAGCTGCAGGAAACGGTCCTCCCCCACCTGCACGACGGTGACCGAGGTCTCGAACGCCGAGCGATGGAAGCGGACCACTTCCTTGGTCTGGCGCGGCGCGCCTTCGGCATAGCCCGGGATGTAGGCCGCCGTGTGCATCACCTTGAGCGGCCAACCCGGCAGCGCGAGCCACGCGGCGAGCGCCATCGCGACGCCCGCCACCGCGGCCGCGACGCGCGTGGCGCGCGCGAGCGGCAATCGGACCAGCGCCGGCAGCGGTGTCACCAACGCCACGGCCAGCACCAGCAGCAGCGCGCGATCGAGCCGGAAGTTCGGGAGCACGCCCCACGCCACGATCCCGAGCCCGACGATGTTGCCGAGCGTGAGCGCCGCGTAGAGGCGGCTCGCGCGGCGCGCATCGCCGGAGGGTGCGGCAGCGACGGCCGCCGAGTACGACGCACCGAAGGCCGCCGTGATCGGCAGCAGGACCACGGTGGCGATCAGCGCGCGCAGCTGGAGCTGATCGGACAGCGAGAAGGTGCCCGCGCCGCGGCGATCGGAGACGATCCCGGTCAGCGCCTCGACGCGCATCAGGACCAGCATTCCCCACAGGCCGACGATCCACCAGCAGGCGAGGTAGAGCGCGCTCGCGCTGCGCGTGCCGCGCTCGACGAAGCGCTTGGCCAGCAGCGACCCAAGACCAAGCCCGCCCACGTAGACCGCGAGCACGACGGTGAAGGCGCGGGCCGTGGGGCCGAGCAGCAACCCGAGCACGCGGAACAGCACGGCCTGCAATCCGAGCGACACCATGCCGCCGATGAAGATCGAGAGCAGCATCGGCCAATCGTTGGTCGCCGCAGCGGGAGCGGGCCCGGCCGCGCCCGATCTCGCCGGCATCGCTTCGCGGCGCTGCGGATCGTCGCGCCGCGCGAGTCGCTCGTCGACCGGTGGTGGCGGCGGCAGGCGCATCAACACCACCAGCGCGACGACATCGGCGATCACGACGGCGAGCGCGCCGTTCACGACGCCGAGCTTGGGCACCAGCAGGAAGCCGCCGATCAACGTGCCGAGCGTCGCGCCCACCGTGTTCACGCCATAGGCGAGCGCCGCATTGCCGCGACCGCCCTGGCTCTTCTCGAAGGCGGCGATGGCGAGCGGGAACGAGTAGCCCATCAAGATGGTGGCCGGGATCATCAACCCGGCGCCCACCAGCCCGCGCAGCACCGAACCGGTCGCGCTGCCGAGCAGCTCGCCGCGCGAGAAGAGGGCGAAGAGCGGGTCGGCGAGCGGCATGCACAGCACCGCGAGCAGCGACAGCAGCGCGGCGGCCAGCTCGGTCCGGAAGAAGGTCGCCCGCGGATCGGCGACCTTGGCCAGGCGGGGCACCGCGCAGGCCGAGCCGACGAAGAGGCCGGCCATGTAGATCCCGACGGTGGTGATCTGCGACAACGCGGTGCCGCCGACCCACGGGATCATCGCTCGCGACCACAGCACCTCGAGCGCCAACGCGGCCAGCCCGGTCATGGTCAACGCCAGCAACAACGGCCAGTCTCGTTTCACGTCGCGCGCCCCACCGAGTTCAGAACGGGCAAAGACTCTAGCCCGTCTTTTTCATGAAACCCCTGCTGCGGCTCGGTCTGCCGACTCCGTACTTCGTCGAGAACGCGCGCTTCTTCCTCAGCGGGTCAGCAAACCCGCATCGTCGAAGTCGCACGTCCCCTCCTCGTCCAGCGCCGACATCCCGTCGTCTCGCGACGGGGATCATGAACAAGCCGGGCTAGCCCGCGATCGCCGATGCGCGGGTCGATGGCGTCGCGCGCGTGACGAAACGAAGGAAATGCGCTAACTCAGGGCCCATGTTCGAACTGATCTTCAGCCTCGTCGTCCTGGCGATTCAGGAGGCAGCGGCCCCCGCGCCGCCGGTCGCAGCGCCGGTCGCCGCCACGGCACCCGTCACCCCCGAAGAGACCGCGGCGCTGCAGCTCCGTCTGCAGGAGGCGCGGCGTGCGCTGGCCTTCGCGCCGGCGAAGGCGGAGCTCGCGACACTCGTCGCGCGGATCACCGATGAAGCGCTCGCGCGCCAGCTGGCGAGCGATGCCGCCGACTTCCTCGCCGAGGCGAGCCTCTTCTCGCAGCTCGTCGCACGCATCGAGGACGCCGCCCACCAGGGTCAGCCGCTGCGATGGCCCGACGGTGACCTGGTGGTGAGCGGCGCCGACCTCGACGGCGTCACGCTCACGCGCGAAGGCGTCGTCGCGAAGAAACCGTGGGCGAGCTTCCCGCCATCGCTCACGTTCCCGTTCCTCGTCACCCTGCCGCTCGCACCCGGCGAACGCGTCGAGCTGGCGCGCTTCGCGTTCTGGCGCGACCTCGACCCCGCCGCCATCGAGCAGCTCCACGTCGCGCTCATGGCCGACCCGGCGCAGAAGGAGCGGATCGACGCGCTGCTGGCGAAGGAGCGCGGCGAAGCGACTCCCAACGGTGGCTACGAATGGCATCGCACCGCCTTCCTGCCGGCCGCCGAAGTCAATCGTCGGCGCGCGCTCGAAGCGTTGGCGGTGCGCCTCGAACAGGCGCTCGCCGACGGCGCTCCGCTGCGGCTCGACGAGGTGATCGCGGCGCCCGCGGGTGCCATCGACGCCTTCGCACCGCGCCTCGCGACGGCGACCGACCGCGTCGTCGTCGAGCTCGCGCAGCTCTACGAGGAGCCGCGCGATTGGCTCCAGTCCTACCGGCAAAGCAGCAGCCTGCGTCGCCAGCGACTGTTCCAGATCGACGCCTGGCAGCCGATCGCGACCGCAGCGCTCGACCTGATCTCCAAGTACGACAAGCCGCAACAGCCGCAGGTCGACGAGTTCAGGAAGCAGCTGGCCGAGAAGGCGAAGCTCTACGCCCAGCTGCGAAAGAACGACGAGATCGCCTTCGCGCGCCTCGATCCGCGCGCCGCCGAGGCGCTGCTCGCTCGCTTCGAGCGGCTCGAACCGGCGCTGGCGGCACTGCTCGACTACCGGCGCGCCTGGCACGGCGAGGTGGCCGATCCGTTCCCTGCCGTCTCGCCGCAAGGCGCGAAGGTGCACGTGCTGCCCGGACGCACGGGCGCCGGCCTCGAAGAGGTGCTCTTCGCGCTGGTTCACTGGAAAGCGGGCCGCGTGCTGTCGTTCCTGCAGCGCGCCGAAGAACTGCTGCGCGCCGACCTCTCGCCGTGGGAGCGGATCGTGCTGCGCGACTTCGAGTGGGACGCGCTCGACCTCTACAACGCGCGCGCGCTGACGAGCGCCGATCCGGAGGAGTACGCCAACTACGTCGCGACCAACGAGTACCGCCGCACGCTGCTGCTCGCCCCCTTCGAACTCGACGAGCGCCTCGTGGTCGCAGCGCGCGGCCACTCGCAGGAGATGAAGGACCTCCAATACTTCGGCCACGATTCACCGACCGACAAGCTGCGCACCCCCTCCGATCGGGTGCGCGTCGCCGGCTACGGCGGCGGCGCCGGCGAGAACTGCTACGCGGGCGGAGGCGGCGGACGCGGCGCGTTCGAAGCGTGGTACCACAGCCCCGGCCACCATCGCGGCATGGTCTCGGCAGGGCCGCACCTCGGTGTCGGTGCGGACACGACGCACGGACTCTGGACGCAGAACTTCGCCGGCACCGATTGGGGGTGGCGCCGCTGGTTCCCGACGTTGACGTTCGAGCAGCAGCAGGCGATCGAGACCGCGCTGGCGAAGCTGGCACGCACGAAGCACGACACTTGCCGCGACGAACTCGAAGCGTTGCTCGAGCTCGGCAGCAAGGCGTTGCCGGCCATCAGTCGCGCGCTCACGACGGCACGCACCGACGTCGCCGCCGAGAAGCGCGGCTACGCGACGCGGCTCGCGCGCGCGTTGGCGGTTTCGGCGGTCACGGAGGGGATCCCGCAGGCGAGCGACCTTGCCGTCGAAACGCTGCTGGAGTTGCTCGAGGATTCCTCGAGCGTGGTGCGCGGCGAGGCGAACCTCGCGCTGCTGCACGTCACCGCGAAGAGCTTCGGCTTTGGCGCCAACCTCGAGTCGCCCGCGCGCGCGGCAGCCGTCAAGCGGTGGCGCGACTGGTGGAAAGGGGCGCGCGAGGAGTTCACCCCGCGCCTCGAAACGAAGCCAGAAGAGATCGAGGCGTTCGACGCCGCCTCTCCGCTCGCCAGCGGCAAGAAGCGCCAGTCGCCAGATGCGCCGATCAAGGTCTTCTCGCCCGAGGAGCGCTTCGCACTGGCGCGACGGCTGGGGGGCAGTCGCCAGACCGAGGCGGCCGTCGCCCAGGCGCTCGACTGGCTCGTCCGCCATCAATCCGCCAACGGGAGCTTCGGCGCGCAGGGCTTCGCGACCCGTTGCCGCGGCGAAGCGTGCAGCGGCGCCGGCGCCTACGACTTCGACGTCGGGTTGACCGGCATGTCGCTGCTGGCGTTGATCCATGGCGGCAGCACCATCGAACTCGGTCCGCACCAGGACGCAGTGAAACGAGGGCTCGACTTCCTGGTCTCGCGACTGCAGGACCACGGCAAGTTCACCACGACCAGCGGCTGGTACATGTACCAGCACGCGCTCGCCACGCAGGCGCTGGCCGAGGGCTACGGCACCAGCGGCGACCCGTTCCTGAAGCAGGCCGCGCAGCGCGCCGTCGACTTCCTCATCTTCGCGCAGCATCCCGACCTCGGCGGCTGGCGCTACGAGGCGCGCACCGACGCCGACACCTCGGTCACCGGCTGGGTGGTGCTCGCGCTGGTCGCTGCGCACGACGCCCGCCTCAAGGTCGCCGGCTTCCGCGGGGCGCGCGAGTGGATCGAGCGCGTCACGGAACCGGCCTACTACCGGGTCGGCTACCAGCAGCCGCTCGACTTCGCGACGCAGGAGCCG
The DNA here is from genome assembly GCA_031409275.1 of Planctomycetota bacterium. Classification (GTDB taxonomy): domain Bacteria; phylum Planctomycetota; class B15-G4; order B15-G4; family SIAN01; genus SIAN01. The sequence continues at coordinate 41,953 of JANNXA010000027.1, read as the reverse complement.
CGCCTCACCGCCGTCGGCATGGTCTGCCGCCAGGCGCTGGGCACACCGAGCAACCACCCCGCTCTCACCGTCGGCAAGGAGTGGTGCCTGCGGCAGCTGCCACGCGCCGAGTACACCGACCTCTACTTCGCCTACTACGCGACGTTGGCGCTCTTCCAGATCGGAGGCGACTCGTGGCAGCGCTGGAACGACGCGCTGGTGCCGGCGTTGCTGCAGCGGATCCACAAGCAGAACGAGGGCTGCAAGCGCGGCTCATTCGACTCGCAAGGAGCCCACCAGGAGTACGGCGGCCGCGTCTACGCGACCGCGATGAGCGCGTTGATGCTCGAGGTCAACTACCGCTACGACAAGTTCCCCGACGTGCGCAGTCTCTCGGTCACCGGCTCGCTCGCGGACCTCGCCAAGCCGCTCCTCGCCAAGTTCGGCGGTGGTGGCAGCGAAGTCGAGCGCGCGGTGGCGATGCGCCGCATCGAAGAGGAGCTCGGCACCTCCGCGCAGGCGCCGCTGATGCAGCTGCTCCGGAGCAGCGGCGACCTCGTCGCGCGTCAGGACGCCGCAGAGGTCCTCGCCCACGTGGCCACCTCGTCGATCCTCACCGACCTGCTCGGCCTGCTCGACGAACCGGATGCCACGGTGCAGGAGCGCCTCTTCCGTGCCGTCGGCCGCGCGGCTCACCCCGATTGCATCCCCGATCTCGCCCACCGCCTCGCCGACGAGCGCGTCCACGTGCGCCGCTTCGCCGCACGCACGCTCGGCCAGCTCGGCAGCATCGCCGCTCTCGCTCCACTGATCGCGCGCCAGACGATCGAGCCGGACGGCGGCGTGAAGGAGGAGATCGCCCGGGCGATGCGCGCGCTGTCGAACCGCAGCGCCATCGACATGCTGCTCGACGAGGCGGGCTTCCTCTCCACCGAGCCGGCGCGACGGGCGGATGTTCGCGAAGGGCTGCGCCTCCTCGATGCCCATGCGCTGCCGGCACGGATCGCCGCGGCGAAGGCGAGCGAGCCGGAGCGCTACGCCGCCGTCCTCGCCGCGCTGCGCGAGAACGGTCGCCGCGCCTTGGTGCCGCTGCTGCTGGTCTGCCTCGAACTGGAAGAGGCGCAGGCGCGCGCGTGGGCCGACGAGCTCCTGGTCGCACTCGCCGGACGCAGCCAGGCGTTCGACGCCAACGCCGCTGAGCGGCTGCGCAAGGAGGCGGTCGCCCGCTGGCGCGCGTGGTGGAAGTCGGCGCAGGAAGCGCTGGCGCCCACCGACGAGTCGAGCTGAGCGACCGGCTCAGTTCGTCGGACGCGCCAATTCGGGCGGTGGCACCCACGCCGGCGCGATGAGGCGGCGGCCATCGAGGCTCCGCTTGACGTCGGCACCGTCGCGGTCGATCCGATCCCACAACTTGCAGGTGACCTGCTTGTGCATCTGGTCGAGCCCCTCGCAGTAGTTGGTGAACTCGCAGCGACGGACCGCGGCGCCATGGCCGAGGCGGATCTTCAGGAACCAGTCGGGATCGGCGAGCGACTGGCGAGCGGCGGCGACGATGTCCGCGTCGCCGTGGGCGAGGATCTGCTCGGCCTGCTCGAAGGTGGCGATGCCCCCCGCCGTGACCACCGGCGTGTCGTAGCCGACTTCACGCAGTCGGCGACGGATCGCGCCCGCGAGCGGCACGTTGCGGCCGAACGGCCCCTGCGCGTCGGAGAGCACGGTGGGCATGCACTCGTAGCCGCTCGGACCGGTGTAGGGATAGACCGCGACGCCGACCGCCGGCTGCTTGGCGTCCTCGAAGCGGCCGCCCTTGCTGATCGAGAGGAAGTCGAAGCCGGCGCGCGCGAACTCGAGCGCGAACCACGTCGCATCGTCGATCCGGCTGCCTCCCTCGATCCCCTCGTCGCCGAGGAAGCGCACCCCCATCGCGTAGTCGCTGCCGACGGCGCGACGGACCGCGCGCGCCACCTCGAGCGCAAGACGGACGCGCTCCGGACGCGAACCGCCGTAGCCGTCCTTGCGCGTGTTCAGCCGCGAGAGGAACGACGCCATGGTGTAGGCGTGCGCGTAGTGGAGCTCGACGCCATCGAAGCCGGCGCGACGCGCACGACTCGCCGCCGTGGCGAAGAGCGGCGGCAACGTCGTCGGCAAGTCGCGCACGTGATTTAGGTGCGTGTCGGTGACCCGCTCGCGGTAGCCGAAGCGGTAGGCCTCGAGTTCGCGCGCGTCGAGCAGCGATTCGAGCAGCGACAGGTCGGCGCGGGCGAGGAAGTCGCGCAGCTGCGGTTCCGGCGCGACGAGCCAGGAATCGTCGGCCGTGGCCGCGGCCAGCGCAGAACGATGGCGCGCCGTCAATTCGAGGTGACGGCCGAAGTACTTCTCCTTGCTCGGCCGCCGCTTGACCGCGAGGAAGTCGATCAACTGCACGAACAGCCGCGTCGCGCCACCGCTCGCGTCCCGGACCGCCTCGACGAGGCGGCGCAGTCCCGGCACGAAACGATCGTCGCCGATGCGCAGCAGCGGGCCGCTCGGCACGTCGCGGATGCCGGTCGCCTCGACCACGATCGCGCCGGGACGACCCGCGGCGAAGCGGGCGTACCAATCGACGACGTCGTCCGTCACCATCCCGTCGTCGCTGGCGCGCCACGGCACCATCGCCGGAACCCAGGTTCGCTGCGCCAGCGTCACGCCGGCGATGCGCACCGGCTGGAACCAGCGACTGCGCGCCGCCTCCTCCGCCGTTGGCCAGTTCGCCGGCGGCAGCGGGTGGCGAATCGCGGGAGTAGGGTGCCACATGAGGAACGGAACACTAGCAGTGGAGCGACCGCTCGCCGAAGATCGCGCCCTCGCAGCTCTCCCATGCGACGTGAGGCCTCGATGCGACGGCTGCTCCATCTCTACCCGGGCGAAGGGCGCGTGCGTCGCGAACTGCTGGGGCGCCACCGCGCCTGGCTCGCCGCGCACCAGATCGAGCTGATCCTCGGCGACGACTGGATCGCGCCGGCCGATCGCTCGCTCTACGCCGATGCGGTGCTCCTGCCGCCGGCGGAACGGGTCGCGGACGTGGTGGTGGCGCTCGCGAAGGCGCCGGCGCTGGCGCGGCTCGATGGGATCCTGCTGCAGACCGAAGCCTCGCTGCCGAGCGGATCGCTGTTCGCCGCGCCGCGCGGATGGCCCGCGCCGTCGCCTGCCGCGGTCCTGCGCACGATCAGCAAGGCGCGCACACGCGAAGCGCTCGCGGCGACGAACGTCGGACAACCGGCGTTCGCCCTTTGCAGCGGACGCGGCGAAGCACGTGCCTTCGCCGCCGCGCATGGATTTCCGGTGATCTTGAAGCCGTTCGCGTCGACCATGGCGCGTCTCGTCGTGAAGGTCGACGACGCGCAGGAGCTCGACGCCGCGGTCGAGCGGCTGCAGGCGGCGCTTCCCCATTCGCTCGACGTCGCCCGCCTCGTCGAGTTCGCGCGCGCCGCCGGCCTCGAACTCGGTCCCGATCCAACCCGCCATTTCCTGTGCGAGAGCTTCGCCGCCGGGCTGCCCATGGAGATCGATGGCTTCGTCGGGAACGGCAAGGCGCGCTGCTTCGGGGCGCTCGAACAGGTGCAGACTCCGCCGCCGCATCTCTATTTCGAGGGCTACCTGCTCCCCGCCGATCTCGATTTCGACCGCGGCCGCGCGCTCTGCACGACCGGCGAGCGCGCCGTGACGGCGCTCGGACTCGATCACGCCGGGTTCTCCGTCGAGCTGCGGGCGACGCCGCACGGACCGCAGGTGATCGAGGTGAACGGACGGCTCGGCGAGGACCACGGCCTCTGGCAGCTCTTCGCGCAGGCGGCAGGTCGCGACCCGTTCGAGCTCGCCATCGCGGTCGCGTTGGGCGAGTCGCCCGACTACCGCCGCCTCGAGGGCGGTCCGCACGAGCGACGCCACGCGCTCGCCTACCGCTGCCATTTCGGCGAACACACCGTGCACGGCGTCGCCGCCGCGGCCGCGCGCATCGCCGCGATCGCGACGATGCCGGCGCTCACGGCGGGACTTTGCGTCGAGCCGGGCGACGTGATGCACGCGCCGCCCCATCCCGAGACGTTCCCCCATCTCGCGTGGGTGCTCGCCAGCGACGCGAACTCGAGCCGCGCCGCGTTCGCGCGCGCGCGCGCTGCAGTCGCCACCGTCGAAGTCGAACTGGTTCCGAACACGGCCGACGCCACCGCGCCGCAGGCCGCAACGCATCGCGCTTCCGTGGCGTCGTCGGTCGCCATCGCTCGCAACGTCGCCGAGCTGGTGCCGGCACTCGCGAGCGGTCGCCCCGTGCTGGTCGCGCGCACGCCTGCCACCCTGGCGGTGATGGGCAGCGCCTTCCCCGGTTGGTTCGAGGCGGACGACGCCGGCACGCTCGCGCTCGCGCGCGGCCGCGTCGACGGCGATCGCGCGCTCGCGGACCGCCTGCAGCGCTACGCGGCGCGCCTCGCCGCTTCGGGTTGGCGGGAAGGCATGGGCGGCCCGCCCTTCGTGCGCCTGGCCGAGGATGCGGTGGCGGGACTCTCGGCGAAAGCGAAGTCGCTGCCGTGCCGCTGGTTCTACGACGACGTCGGCTCACGCCTGTTCGAGGAGATCGGCGCGACGCCCGAGTACTACGTCACGCGCGCCGAGGACGAGTTGCTGGCGAGCCACGCTCACGCGATCGCGGCGGCGACTCCGGCCGACGCGACCATCGTCGAGCTCGGCAGCGGCAGCGCCGCGAAGACGCAGCGCCTGCTCGCCGCGCTGCTCGATCAGCGCGCGACGCTGCGCTACGTGATGATCGACATCTCGCCGACAGCGCTCGCGCAGAGTGCAGCGACGCTGCGCGAGCGCTTCGCGACGCTCGAGGTGGTCGCCATCGCGGCCGAGTACGGCGATGGCATCGCGCAGCTCGACGCGGTGGCACCGGGCCGGAAGCTCGTGCTGTGGCTCGGGAGCAACGTCGGGAACTTCACGCGCGACGCCGCCGCGAAGTTCCTGGCCGGCGTGCGCGCTCGCCTCGCGCGCGACGATCGACTGCTGCTGGGAGCCGACCTGCGCAAGGACGCGGCCACGCTCGAAGCGGCGTACGACGACGCGGCCGGCGTCACCGCAAGCTTCAACCTCAACCTGCTGGCGCGCCTCAATCGGGAACTCGACGGCGACTTCGACCTCACCGCGTTCCGCCATCGAGCCTGCTGGCACGCCAACGACGGACGCGTCGAGATGCGCCTGGAAAGCCTGCGCGCACAGGAAGTGCACCTCGACCTCCTCGGCGCACGCTTCGACTTCGCCGCGGGCGAGTCGATCCACACCGAGGACTCGTGGAAGTACGCGCCCGAGGAGCTCGACGCGCTCGCGGCGAACGCCGGCTTCGAGGTCGCGACGCGCTGGTTCGATGGCGAGCGGCGCTTCAGCGAGAACCTGTTGGCGCCGCGCTGACGGGTCCAAGCGCCGCCTGCGCCGACAGCTCCATCACCGCGGCGGCGACGCGCTCGAGCAGCGCCACCGGCCAGCCGATCAGCGCCGCGTGGCGCAGCGCGGGGATCACCTCGACCTGGGCCTGCGGGAACAACGCGCGCAAGCGCGCCGACTCCGACGCGGCGATCACGCCGTCCGCTGCAAGCTCGATCAGCCGCACCGGAGCGGGTCGTGCGGCGAAGGCCGCCGGCGCATCCGCGCCCAACCGATCGCTCGCCTGCAGTCGTGCGCGTGGTGCCGCCAGTTCGGCACGAGTCGCCTCCGCCATCTCGGCAAGAAGTTCGGAGCCGCGCGCGACTCCGACTTCGGACAGCGACTCCGCCAGTTGCGCACGAGCGCGGGCGAGCAGCACGCGGCGCGGCAACCAACGCGCGAGCCATCCGCTGCGCGCCAACGCGCGGCCGCGCGCCCGATCGGGAGCGCCGGAAGCCACCAACAGCAGCGCCGCGACGCGCTGGGGGTGATGCTCGACCAGCGCTTGCGCCAATTGCCCGCCGAGCGACAGCCCGATCACTCCGGCCCGCTCCGACCCGGCCGCGTCGAGCGCCGCGACGAGCGCCGTGGCCACGTCGACCGGAGCGGTGCAGTCGGCCGGCAGCGGCGGTGCCCACACTCGAACCTGCGCCTTCAACCGCTCGAGCAGCGGTCGGACGATCGCGGCGCCTCCGTGCGCAGGCGGCAGCACGATCCAGCTCGCCCGCGCCGTTCCGACCACTCCACTCCGGTTCCGAACTGCTTCCAGCGGATCGTCGGCGAGTCGGTCGTTGGGTCGATCTCGAGACACAGGAACCGCTCCATGATCTGGACGCTACGCAAGAAGCTCACCGCCATCCGTCTCGCCGGCGCCGTCACGGCGGCGCTGGTCGGCACGGAGGGCTACTAATCGCTGCAGAACGCTGGCGCCACGCTGGATCGCGAGCGGCTCGTGAGCGACGCAGTCGTCGACCTGCCCAACAGGGACATGATGCACGACGCGCTGCCAGCCGACGTGCTGGCGGCGCTCGTCGCGGAGAGTCCCGACACCGTGGCGGCCATCGCGACGGACGTCGCCGCCGCCGAGAAGCTGGTGGCGATGTCCGCGACCGATCGCGCCGCAGGCGGTTGCCGCGGCGAAGAGCACCAACGAGACGGTCGGGCGGCTGTACGAGCGCAGCGCCCGGATCGACCGCGTGATCAAGGTCATCCACGACGTCGCCGAGCAGACCAACCTGCCGGCGCTGAACGCCACCATCGAGGCGAGCATCGTCGCGATCCAGACCGACGTGCAGCGCGCAGTCAGCGAGATCGTCGACGGAGTGACCACCGTCGCCGGGACGGCCGAGTCGACCGCGCAGGGCTTCACCGAGACGCAGAACGCGGCCGACAGCCTCGACTCGCTGGCAGGCGAGCTCGAGCAGCAGGTCGCCGCGAGCGCCGCCGTCACCGCCTGAACGCGGCGCGGATCGGGGCCGGAAGCGGCGCTACCATCGCCGCTCCATGGCTCTGCCACTGATCGCGCTCGCGTTCCTCGCCCTCCTCGTCGTCGGCTACCGACTGCACGGCCGCTACGTCGCGCGCCAGCTCGCGCTCGACGACGCGCGCGCGACGCCGGCGCATGTGCACGCCGACGGCAACGATTTCGTCGCGACGCGCCCCTTCTATCTGTTCGGCCAGCACTTCTCGGCGATCGCCGCGGCCGGTCCGATCGCCGGGCCGATCGTCGCCGCGCAGGCGTGGGGGTGGTTGCCTTGCCTGGTCTGGATCGCCGTCGGCGTCGTGCTGATCGGCGCGGTCCACGACTTCCTGGCGCTGGCCGCCTCCGTGCGCCACAGTGGCCGGAGCCTCGCGGAGATCACGCGCGAGCAGCTCGGCGCGCCGGCCGGCCGCGCGCTGCTCGCCTTCATCGCGATCGCGCTGGTGTACGTGATCGTCGCCTTCGCGGATCTGACGGCGGGAACCTTCGTCGACGGCAGCGAAGAGCTCGCCGCCGCGAAGGGCTTCCACAAGGGCGGCGCCGTCGCCGCGGCCAGCGTGCTCTACCTGCTGCTCGCGCTGCTGCTGGGCTTGGTGCAACGCTTCCTGCCGCGCCTGCCGCTGTGGCTCCTGACCGTCGTCTTCGTGCCGGCGACGTTCCTCGCCACCTGGAGCGGAACGCTGCTGGCCGACCACTTCGTGCTGGACCATCGCACCTGGACGCTGCTGATCCTCGCCTACTGCGGCGTGGCGTCGGTGATGCCGGTTTCGCTGCTCCTGCAGCCGCGCGGCTACCTCGGAGGCTTCGTCCTCTACAGCGCGCTCGCCGCCGGAACCATCGGCCTCTTCTGCGGCGGCTACACGATCGAGCAGCCGGCCTGGAAGGGCTTCGATGCGGGCGGCGCCACCGGCGCGGCGTGGCCCTTCCTCTTCGTGACCATCGCGTGCGGCGCCTGCTCCGGCTTCCATGGCCTGGTCTGCTCGGGCACCACCAGCAAGCAGCTCGACCGCGAAAGCCACGCGCGGCCGGTCGGCTACGGCGCGATGCTGGCGGAGGCGTTCGTCGCGCTGGTCGCGCTGGCCACGATCATGATCGTGAAGCCGTCGGCAAGCGCGGGCGTCTCGCCGGGACGGATCTACGGCGACGGCATCGGTCGCTTCGTGACGCTGGTGGTCGGCGAGCAGCACCTCGCGTTCGCGACGACCTTCGGCGCGATGGCCTTCTCCACCTTCGTCTTCGACACGCTCGATGTCTGCACGCGCCTCGGCCGCTACATCGTGCAGGAGCTGCTGGGATGGCGCGGCACGATCGGCGCCAGCGGCGCGACGCTGCTCACGCTCGCCGCTCCGCTCGCGCTGCTGCTGGCCGGCGGGCGCGACGACTACAAGCGCTACTGGACGCTCTTTGGCGCCTCGAACCAGCTGCTCGCCGCGCTGGCGCTGCTGACCTTCGCCGTGTGGCTGAAGCGCAGCAAGAAGCGCTTCGCTTTCGCGTTGGCCCCGCTGCTGTTCGTGCTCGCAACGACGCTCGCAGCACTGATGCGCATCGCCTGGAGCAGCTTCGCGCAGGTGGCGCAATCGAGCGCCGGCTCGCCATCCCGCAGCGTCCCACTGCTGAACGGCATCGCCGCGACCGCGCTGGTGGCGCTCGCGCTCTTCCTCGTCTCGATTGGCGCGCGCAAGCTGCGCACCGCGGAGTCCTGAGATGGCCAAGCTCTCGGTCGGCAGTGTCGCACCGCCCTTCGTGCTGCCGAGCGCCGCGGGGGCGACCTTCGACTCGCGCGCCCTGCTCGGACGCATGTGGCTGCTGAGCTTCCATCGCTACGCCACCTGACCGACTTGCGTGCTCTCGACGCGGCAGTTTGCCGCTCGCCATGCCGAGTTCGTGCGGCGCGACGTCAACGTCGTGCGCATCTTCCATTCGCCGGCGGAAGCGCTGCGCGACCACGCGTTCGGGCCGCACGCGCTGCCCTTCCCGGTGCTGGCCGATCCGCAGAAGCGGGTGTACCGCGAGTACGGCATCCGCGGCAGCCTGCTGGCGCTCTTCGCACCGCGCGCGCTCGCCCGCATCCGCGAGGCGCGTGCCCACGGCATCGCACCGCGCTGGCGCGATGCGTTGCGCGACGGCATCGGCGGCAGTCCGGCCGACTTCCTGATCGGCGGCGATGGCAAGATCGTCGCGCTCCACTACGGCGAGCACTTCGCCGATTCGATCGCGCCCGCCGCAGCGCTTGCGTGGATCGACGCCGCAAGACCACCCGCTCCGCTCGAGGTTCGATGAACGACCGAAGCGACGATCGCGCGCCCGACGCTGCCGCACGACCCGCGGCGGACGCGCCACCGCCCTGGCCGCGCCGCATCGCGCTGCTGGCGCTGGTGGCCACTGCGCTCTTCTTCGCTCTGTCGCCCGCCGCGCGCGCCTTCGTCGCCACTGCGTGCCGGCTCCTGCTGCAGCCCGATGTCTCCAAAGGCGTGGGCGACCTGCGCGACTTCCTCGCCCCCTACGGCGACCGCGCGTGGATCGTCACCTCGCTGCTGATGATCCTGCAGTCGCTCGCCGCACCGATTCCAGCGGTGCCGCTCACGCTGGTGAATGCGCTGATCTACGGGCCATGGCTTGGCGCCCTGATCTCCTGGAGCTCCGCCGAGCTGGCGGCCGCGCTTTGCTTCTGGCTGGCCCGCGCCTTCGGACGCCCCTTCGTGCAGCGGCTGTTTCGCGCGGCGCTGCTCGAGCGGACCGATCGCTTCTTCGCGCGCGACGGGCTGCTGGCGGTGCTGGTGCTGCGACTGATCCCGTTCGTGAGCTTCGACGTGGTGAGCTACGCCGGCGGTCTCACCAAGATGCGCGCGCTGCCGTTCCTGCTCGCCACCGGCCTCGGACAGCTCCCAGCAACCCTGGTCTACAGCCATGCGGGTGCCGCCATCGTGAGCGACCCGCGCCACGCGCTGCGACTGGCGCTGATCTTCCTCGGCGTCATGGCCTTGCTGGTCGCCCTCTTCGTGATCTGGCGCCGTCGTACCGATGGAGCCGCGCGTGGTTGAGCGGCGTCGAACGAGCCTCGCCCAGTACCACGGCACGCTGGCGTTGCGCGGCGATTCGAATCACGCCGCGACGCTCGCCGCCGCATGGCGCGCGGCCACCAGCGACGGTCGCGAACTGACCCACGGCTTCCATCCCTATCCCGCGCGGCTCCATCCGCAGCTGGCGCGGACCCTGATCGCGGCGTGGTCGAAACCCGGTGACGTGGTGATCGATCCGTTCTGCGGCAGCGGCACCGTGCTGGTCGAGGCGCGCGCCGCGGGCCGGAGGGCGCTGGGCTGCGACGTGAACGCGTTGGCGCTGCTGCTGGCGCGCCAGAAGTCCGCCGCGACGACGCCTGCCGGACGCCAGCGCCTCCTCGCCGCAGGCGATCGACTCGCGCGCCGCGCCTGGCACGAGCGTTCGAGCCGCGACGAAGCGATTACGGTGGAAGGGATCCCGCCCGATCTGGCGCGCTGGTACGAGCCGCACGTGCTGCAGGAGCTCGACACGCTGGGCTGCGCGCTGCAGGAGTTGCCGGATCGCGAAGTCCACGACGCGCTGCTGCTGGTCTTCTCGTCGCTGCTGACCAAGGTGTCGCGGCGCGCGGCCGAAACCAGCGACGGCGTCTCGGCGAAGCGCATCGCGCCGGGCTTCACCGCGAAGGCCTTTGCGCAACGCACGGAGGAGCTCTGCTCCGGCCTCGCGGAGCTGGCGACGCTCGCTCACCAGACCCCGGCGGCGCGGGTCGTGCTGGCCGATGCCCGCGCGTTGCCGTGGCGCACCGGCAGCGCGCAGTTCGCGCTGAGTTCGCCGCCCTACCTCGGCACCTACGACTACGACGCCATTCAGGAGCTGCGCGCCCGGCTGCTCGCGATCCCGTTGCGCGCCGCGGCGGCGCACGAGATCGGCCGTCGATCGCAGGCGAACGCCAATCCGACGCGCGCCGCCGCCGACTATGTCGCGGCGTTGCGAGCGAGCGGCAGCGAGCTGGCGCGGGTGGTGCGACCCGGCGGACTCGTCGTGCTGGTGGTGGGCGACTCGGAAGCGGCCGGGCGCGAGTTCGACGCGGCAGCGCTCGTCGCCGAAGCGTTCGCCGGGCTGCCGCTCCACTTCGTCGCAGCCGCCGCGCAAACGCGCGAATCGCCCGCCAGCACCTCCCGCTCCCCCACCGCGCTCTCCCGGCGATCCCGCGCCGAGCACCTCCTGGCGTTCCGCCGGGCATAATCCCCGCCCCTCATGCCGACCCTGACCGATCTCCTCGTCGTCGCTGTCCTCCTGTCGCTGAACGCGCTCTTCGCCGCGTACGAGATGGCGCTCTCGGCGGTGTCGACGGCTCGCCTCGTCTCGTTGGCGAAGCTCGGCACCCGCGGCGCCGCCAAGGCGCTGGCCATGAAGGGCAACATCGAGCGCAGCCTCGCCGTGGTGCAACTGGGCATCACGTTGATGGGCGCGATCACCGGCGCCTACGGCGGTGCGTCCGTCGGCAGCGAGCTGGCTCCACGCCTCGAGGCGGCGTTCGGCATGTCCGCACGGGCGTCCCATCTGCTCGCGTTGGCGGCGGCGGTGCTGCCGCTTGCGGCATTGACCATCGTCTTCGCCGAGCTGGCGCCCAAGGTGCTGGCGATCCGTTACAAGGAGCGCGTCGCCTGCGCGCTGTCGCCGGCCATGGCGGCGTTCGCCTGGGTCGCCGCTCCAGCCGTGACCGTGCTCGAGGGGGCGGTGAAGCTGGTGCTCGCGACGCTCACGCGACTTCGCGGGCAGCGCGGCCCGCAGCTGAAGGACGCGTCCTCGCTGCATGAGCTGGCCGCGGCCGCTGCGCTGGCGCGCACCGCCAAGCTGATCGGCGCCCGCGAAGAGCGCATCGTCACGGCGGCAGCGCAGCTCTCGAGCCGCCATCTCAAAGAGATCGAGTTGCCCGCCGCCGACATCTCGATGCTGCCGATCGAGACGACGCTGGAAGAGGCGCTGGTGCGAGCGCACCTCGACATGCACACGCGCTTCCCCGTCGCTCGCGACGAGCGCGATCCGCAGACGATCGAAGGCTACGTCACGTTCAAGGACCTGGTGGCGATGCTCAAGATGGCGGATGGCAGCCCGGGACTGCGCTCGATCACGCGTCCGCTGCAGCGCATCCCCGGCTCGCGCTCGATCTCCTCTGCGCTCGACGAGATGGTCCACAGCCGCACGCACATCGCGCTGGTGACCGACGAGCAGCAGCGCATCACCGGACTGGTGGCGCTCGAGGACATCATCGAGGAGCTCGTCGGCGACATCGAGGATGAGTTCGACCGCCTGCCCAACCACCTGCTCGCGACCGGCGAGGGCTGGATCGCGGGCGGCGGCGTGACCCTCGAGACGCTGCGCCAACGACTCGGCCTCGCGCCAGCCCCCGCCACCGAGAGCGTCGCCGGCGAACGGCCGCTGCAATTCGCGGACTGGGTGCAACGCACGCTCGGCCGCGCGCCCAACGGTGGCGAGACGATCGACATCGGCGGGATGCAGGTCCTGGTGCGAAAGCTGCGGCGCAAGCGCCTCTCCGAGGCCTACGTGCGTCGCGCGAGCCCACCGCGAACACCGCACGCAGCAGGGACGCCTGCGGGAATCTCCTGAGCGGATGAGGTCGATCCCCACCTCGCGGCCAGCCGATCCAACGTAACGCGCGCTCGTCCGCCGAGCGGCGCCGTCGGAGGATCGCCGTGCCCGGAAAGTGGACCGTCCGCAGCCGCCTGAACCGAATGAGCCTGATCGGCATCGCGCTCGCGCTCGCATGCGGAGCCGCCGGCATCGTCGCCCTCGACCGCAACCATCGAGCGCTCGATCGCGCCATCGACGTCGGCTCGGCATCGCGCCACCACGCGTTGATGGACATGTACCACGGCACGTTGCGAGCCGACGTCCTCGCCTTGATCGTCTGCGAAGATGCCGCGCAACGCCGCGAAACGCGCCGCGCGATCGACGAGGACGCCGCCGAACTGCGCGCCCATTTCGGCGAAGTGGCCGCCCGCCCGCTCGGCGCGGAGATCGAGGCGGCGCTCGCGCTGGTGAAGCCCGCCCTCGAGGCCTACCTCGATCGCTGCGCGTCGATCGGCGACCTCGCGGTGGCCGATCGTGACGTCGCTCGCGCCCAGCTGCCCACGTTCGAGGTCGCCTTTCGTGCGCTGGCAGAATCCAACGGCGCGTGCGGCGAACGAATCGAGGCGCTCGCCGAGGCGCAGTCGGAAGTCGCGCGCGGCGCGTTCGCCTCCGCCTCGTGGCTGCTTTGCCTCCTCGTCATCGCCGGAACGACCTCCTTGTGGCGGTACGCGCGGCGAAGCGCGGACGCGATCGTGCGCCCGATCGAGGCGTCCATGCACGCGCTCGAGGCCGTCGCTCAGGGGAGGCTATCGGCACCCGACCTTGCGTACGCGGCGGCGATCGACGAGGAGCTCCGCCGCATGGCAAGCGCCCTCGACCTCGCGCTCGCCGGCATGCGCAACGCGTTCCTCGCCGACCACGTCGACTGGGTCGTCGTGGCGCGCCAGCGCGAGGAGGTCGAACGCTTGACCGCGATGACGGCCAGCGCACCGGCGGCGATGGTCTACGTCGATGTCGAAGGGCACGTGCGCGCGATGAACCCCGCGGCCGGCACGGCACTACGCCGCCTCGAACGCTACCTGCCGAGCCGCGAACGGATGATGGGTCAATCGGTCGCCACGATGTTCGGCGAAGCACCCGCGTTCGCCGCCGCGCTTGCCACCAACCCCGCGCAGTTGCCGACGCGCGCAGCGATCGAGATCGGCCCCGAAGCGGCGGAGGTGACCGTCAGCGCGATCCGCCGCCGCGATGGTGTCCTGCTCGGCCGCATGGTGAGCTTCGAGATCGTGACGGAGAAGCGCCTGGCCGAGCAGAAGATGGCGCGCGTGATGGCGATGACCAGCAACGCGACCCTCGGGATGATCTACGCCGACCACGAGGGCGCCATCGGCTACCTCAATCCGGCCGCGCAACGCATGCTGCGAATCGTCGCAGGAGCGCTGCCGACGGCGCCGGAGGCGCAGGTCGGCGCACCCGTCGAACGGCTCTTCGGAGGCCATCCCGAGTTCCGCGCAGCGGCCACCGCGCCAGTGGCGGAACTGCCGCGCACGCTGCAGATGGAGCTCGCGGACCAGCACCTCGCGGTGACCGTGAGCCCAATCCAGGATCACCACGGCCGCCCGCAAGGCCGCATGGTGAGCTTCGACCTGGTCACCGACCGGGTCGAGAACGAACGGCGCGTCGCGCAGAGCGCGACACGCGAACGCGAACAGGCCCGCGAGCTGCAACGCAAGGTCGAGCAGATCGTCGCCGTGGTCGATTCGGCCGCGAAGGGCGACCTCACGCAGTCGATCGCGCTCGAAGGGGGCGACGCCATCGCGCAGGTCGGTAGCGGGCTGTCACGCTTGCTGCGAGACCTGCGCGTCAGCGTCGGCTCGATCGCCCGGACGTCGCAGGGGGTCGCCGCCGCCGCGGAGCAGCTGCGAACGGTGAGCCGCCGTCTCGGCAGCGCCTCGAAGGAGACCTCGACGCAAGCCGACCAGGCTCAGCATGCGTCGACGACGGTGAACCAGAACGTGCAGAGCATGGCGACCAGCTCCGACCAGATGCGCGCCTCGGTGCATGAGATCTCGCGCAATGCCGCTGAGGCGGCGCAGATCGCGGCCGAGGCCGTCCGCAACGCCGACGCCATCAACGCCACCATCGCCCGGCTCTCCGCGGGCAGCGTTGCGATCGGCCAGGTGGTCACCTTGATCTCCTCCATCGCAGAACAGACCAACCTGCTGGCGCTGAACGCCACCATCGAAGCGGCGCGTGCCGGTTCCGCCGGCAAGGGGTTCGCGGTCGTGGCGCACGAGGTGAAGCAGCTCGCCAAAGCCACTGGCCAGGCCACGAACGACATCGCTCACCGGATCGAGACGATCCAGGCAGGAGTGCAAAGCTCCGTCCGCGAGATCGAGCAGATCACGGGAGTGATCCGCCGCATCCACGAGCTGCAGCAGTCCATCGCCGGAGCGGTCGAGGAGCAGTCGGCGACCACCAAGGAGATCGCGCGCAGCGCGACCCAGGCGGCCGAGAGCACCGAGGCCATCACCGAGAGCATCGCGACCGTGGCCAAGGCGGCCGGCACGACCACGACCGACGCCGGCGACACCTTGCAAGCGGCCGAAGCCCTGACGCACATGGCGGGCGAACTCGAAGAGCTCGTCGGCACGTTCCGGATTTGAACCGGGCGCCGGCGCGAGCGACGAGACGCGCTCGAGGGCGCATCGCTAACCTCTGCCACCCCATGATCGTGGTGATGCAGCCAGGCGCGAATCGCGCCGAAATCGCCGAAGTGGTCGCGCGTGCCGAGGCGGCCGGTCTCGAAGTGCACGAATCGCGCGACGACGGCCGTGCCGTCCTCGGCGTGATCGGTCGCGATGCCGCACGCCTGAAGGATGCACTGATCGCGCTGCCCGGCATCGAGCGCGTGGTCGATGTCGCGCCGCCTTACGCGCTCGCGAGCCGCGAATTCCGCCGCACCTCGACCGTGGTGGAGGTCGGCGGGGTCGCCATCGGCGGCCCGGCTCCAGTGCTGATCGCCGGCCCCTGCGCCGTCGAGTCGCACGCCCAGCTGATGGCCATCGCCGTGGCCGTCAAGGCGGGCGGCGCCCACCTTCTGCGCGGCGGCGCGTTCAAGCCGCGCACCTCACCCTACGCCTTCCGCGGGCTCGGGGCGGAGGGGCTCAAGATGCTGCGCGACGTCAGCGATCGCACCGGACTGCCGGTCGTGACCGAGATCCTCGCGCCCGGCGATCTCGACCTCTTCGTCCAGTACGCCGACGTGCTGCAGATCGGCGCGCGCAACATGCAGAACTTCCCGCTGCTCGATGAAGTCGGGCGCGCGGGCAAGCCCGTGCTGCTGAAGCGCGGGATGATGGCGACCATCGAAGAGCTGCTGCTGGCCGCGGAGTACATCCTCGCACGCGGCAACGAACGTGTCGTCCTCTGCGAGCGAGGCATTCGCACCTTCGAGACCGCCACGCGCAACACGCCCGACCTCGCCGCCATTCCGGTCGTGAAGCACCTCTCCCACCTGCCGATCCTCTTCGACCCCAGCCACTCCACCGGTCATCGTCGCTACGTCGCGCCGCTCGCGCTCGCCGCCATCGCCGCCGGCGCTGACGGTCTCCTCGTCGAAGTGCACATCAAGCCCGAAGAGGCCCTCTGCGACGGCCACCAGGCACTCCTGCCAGCCGAGTTCGCGCAGCTCGCCCGCGAAACGACCGCCGTCGCCCGCGCGCTCCGCTGAAACCGCGGCGCCAACGTGGCGGCGCGAACGCGGTGGCGAACGCGGTGGCGGGGATCTTTCCACCGCCGAGCCCGACGCCAGCGTCGTCCCGGCTGCACATCAGGTGGCGGGGATCTTTCTCCCACGACTTCCGCACGCGGCTGTCACCGCGACGCAGCGCCGAGCGTCCTCTCGACCGGAGGTGTGCCTTGCCACGAGCCGAGCGGCGTGACGACTTCGGGGCGCTACACCACGTCATCAACCGTGGCTTGGCGCGGCGCACCGTGTTCGAATCGGCGCACGACAAGCGCTGCTTCCTCGCACTCGTCGCCCGCGCGGTGCGCCGTGGCGCGATCGAACTGCACGAGTTCACATTGCTGTCGACGCACTTCCACTTGCTGGTGCGCAGCGTGCGCGGTGACTTGTCGAGGACCATTGGCCGGATCGAGCACGCCTACGTTCGGTGGTTCAACCGCAGCAGGGATCGCGACGGATCGCTGTTTCGCGGGCGGTTCACTTCGCGGCGCGTCGATCACCCCGAGTACGAGCGGGCGGTTCGCCTCTACATCGCCGACAACGCCGTCGCCGCGGGGATGGTCGCACGTCCGGTCGACCACCCTTGGTGCAGCTCGCACGTGAGATCCCGTCGACGCGCCTGCCGATGGCTCGCGAGCCCGCCGCACGCCTTTCGAGCGCCTTCCGCGGCCGAGCTCCACGACGCCAGATGGATGGTCGAGCAGCGCGCGAATCGCTCGGCAAGGAGCGGCATCGACCCGTGGCGCGAACTGGCGGCGGCATCGGCGCCGGCGCTCGCCGCCTGGATGCGACGCCGAGCACGGATCGCCGACGGCTCGACGCCCCTACTGCCAGCGACGACGCCGCGAGCACTCGAGCGAGCGCTCGACGTCGCAGCGCGCTCGAACCTCCGACATCGCCTTGCCGCCACGAAGGATCACAGAACCGCGATCGAGCTCCGCTGCGGACTCCTTCGGGAGCTATGCGCGCTCCGTTGGAAGGCGATCGCCGAGCTCGTTTCCATCCCTCCAACGAGCGCGCATCGAGCGGCGAATCGTCACCGCGCCCGACTGAGGGTCGATGAGAGCTACGCCGCAGCGGTGGCATCGATCGCCCGGGCCGCGATGGCGGCGCTGGATCACGAGCTGAACCGAGTCGACCGCGCCGTCACGCACGCGGATCGCCACGTCGGCTGAACGAGGCGGCACGCACCAAGCGCCGGCGAACCTTGGTTCAGACTCGAAACCCACTCACCTCACGCCGACGCCACCGCGCCACCGCCGGCGTGGGCGAAAGATCCCCGCCACCTGTTCGCAAACGAGGTGCGGAAACGGTGGTGGAAAGATCCCCGCCACCCGTCAGGCGAGCAAGGGGCGCAGGACGTGGCCGGCGACGTCGGTGAGGCGGAAGTCACGCCCCTGGTGCCGGTAGGTCAGGCGCTCGTGGTCGAGGCCGAGCAGGTGCAGCAGCGTGGCGTGGAGGTCGTTCACCTCGACTGGGTTCTCGAGGATGTTGTAGGAGAAGTCGTCGGTCTTGCCGTAGGTGATGCCGGGCGCAATGCCGCCGCCGGCGAGCCAGATGGTGAAGCAGCGTGGGTGGTGGTCGCGGCCGTAGTTGTCGCGCGCCAAGGTCCCCTGGCTGTAGACCGTGCGGCCGAACTCGCCGGCCCACATCACCAACGTCTCGTCGAGCAGCCCGCGCCGCTCGAGGTCCTTCAGCAGCGCGGCGATCGGCTGATCGACCGCCTTCGCCTGCAGGCGAATCTCGCCCGGCAGGTTGCCGTGCTGGTCCCATCCGCGCATGTAGAGCTGGATGAAACGCACGCCTCGCTCGGCGAGTCGGCGCGCGAGGAGGCAGTTGGCCGCGAACGTCCCGGGCTTTCCAACCTCGGGTCCGTAGAGCTCGAGCGTGGCGGCATCCTCGCCAGAGAGGTCGACGAGCTCCGGCACCGACATCTGCATTCGATAGGCCATCTCCGCCTGCACGATGCGCGTCTCGATCTCGGGATCGAAGGTGCGCGCCGCCTCGCCGGCGTTGAGCTCCCCCACCAGATCGAGCACTTCGCGACGATCGCGGCGTGAGACGCCGGGCGGATCGCCGAGGTAGAGCACCGGGTCGCCGCCGCTGCGCAACTTGCAACCCTGGTGTTCGCTCGGCAGGAAGCCGCTGCCCCAGAAACGCGCCGACAGCGCCTGCATGTTCCCGAAGCCCTGCGTGATGAGGACCACGAAGGTCGGCAGGTTGTCGTTCATGGAGCCGAGCCCGTAGCTGCTCCACGCACCGAAACTCGGTCGTCCCGGCTGCTGGTGGCCCGTCTGGAAGAAGGTGATCGCCGGCTCGTGGTTGATGGCATCAGTGCGCATCGAGTGGATGAAGCAGAGGCGATCGGCCACGGTGCCGAGATGAGGCATCAGCTCGCTGATCCACGCCCCGTCGGCGCGGTTGGGGTAGCGCGTGAACTGGAACATCGACGGCGCGACCGGGAAACGCGTCTGCCCGCTGGTCATGCCAGTGAGGCGCTGTCCCATGCGGATCGAGTCGGGCAGGTCCTGATCGAACCGATCGACGAGCCCCGGCTTGTAGTCGAACAGGTCGAGCTGGCTCGGCGCTCCCTCCATGTGCAGGTAGATCACCCGCTTCGCCTTGGGCGCAAAGTGCGGCAGGCCGCGGCCCACGCGCTCGCCGGTGGCGGCGGCAGCCCGTCCCCCGAGGAGCTGCGCGAGCGCAGTGGCCCCGAGCGCTCCGCCAAGCGTCTTGGCGCTGCGCGCGAAGAAGCGGCGGCGCGTGAGGAAGAGGTTGCGATCGTGCATCGGATCCATCGCTTCAGCTCCCCACGATCGTGGCATCGAGTTGCAGGACCGCGCTCGCGAGCAGCGTCCACGCGGCAAGCTCCGGCACGGCGATCGTCGCGTCGCGCGGCGCCATTCCGACCCCGACGAGCTGCTCGGCATCGCCAGGAGCGGCTTGATAGCGCGCGCGGAACTGCGCCAGCGCCGCGAGCAGCAGGTCTCGCTCGCGCTCGTCCGGTGGACGGCCGACACAACGGCGGTGCAGCCGCGCCACCCGCTCGTGGTCGTCACGCGCCTCGCTCAACGTCCGCTGTGCCAGCACGCGCGCCGCTTCGACGAACTGCTCGTCGTTCCAGAGCACCAACGCCTGCAGCGGGGTGCTGGTCGACGTGCGTCGGATCGTGCAGAACTCGCGAGTCGGCGCATCGAAGGTCTGGAGCGCCGGCGGCGGGCAGGCGCGCTTCCAGAACGTGTAGAGGCTGCGACGCCACAACGCATCGCCCGTGTCTTGCACGAACGTGCGCGTGTTGGAGGCGGGCATCGCGACTTCGTTCCACAGCCCGTCCGGCTGGTAGGGTTTGACGGACGGCCCGCCGAACTGCTCGACGAGGAGGCCGGAGACCGCGAGCGCCTGGTCGCGCAGCTGTTCGGCGCCGAGGCGTCGTCGCGGGAACCATGCCAGCCAGCGGTTGCCGGGATCGCGTTCGCGCACTTCCGGTCGCGCCTGCGCCGATTGGCGGAAGGTCGCGCTGTTCACCATCAGCTTCAGCAGGTGCTGGACGTTCCAGCCGCTTTCGCGCAGCTCGACCGCAAGCCAGTCGAGCAGTTCCGGGTGGCTCGGCCACTCGCCCTGGAAGCCGAAGTCCTCGCTAGTGGCGACGATTCCGGTTCCGAAGAGCAGCTCCCACCAACGATTGACGGCGACGCGCGCCACCAACGGCTGATCGGGGCTGACCAGCCACTTCGCCAGCCCGAGCCGGTTGTTGGGCGCTCCCGCCGGCAGCGCACCGAGCGCGGCAGGGATCGCGCGCGTGATCGGTTGGTCGCGATCGGGCTTGTCGTACTCGCCGCGCATCAGCACGTAGGTGGGCCGCGGCATCGGCAGCTCGCTCATCACCATCGTCTGCGGCACGCGCGCGACGAGTTCGTCGCGTTGACGACGCAGCGCCGCGACCCGCTCAGTGCGCTCGCGGAAGCCCGGCGCGAAGGCTCGCTTCCAGCCGTCGTGCAACCGAGCGGCGAGCGCCGGCGGGCGCGACGACTCGGGCAGCAGCGCTGCGACGAGGTCGCCCGAAAGCTCGCCTTCGCGCGGCAACGAGCGCCAATAGAAGGAGCCCGGGCCGCCGGTGTTGCCGACCTTCATCATCACGGTGCGCATGCCCGCGCGCAGCGCGAGCGTCGCTCGATCCTGATCGGGCGCGGCGCCGCGATCGACGTTGCGACCCGCCACCTCGGCACCATCGACGAAGAGGCGGAACGAGTCGTCACTGCCGAGGCTTGCCTCGAGCGAGCGGTCGCTCGGCACGAACAGTCGACGCGCGACGTAGGTGGCTCCGGTACCGCCCGGCAGGTCGTTCACCCGTCCGTCGAGCGCCTCCACGTCGAAGGCCCACGCGGGTCCTCCCGGGGTCGCCGGCTGGGTGAAATCGACGGCAGTCGCCGATTCGGGGCCGAACGCCTTGTCGTAGAGCGCGTCGGTGCCGACGCCGACGAACGGTCCGGCGCGATACCAGCCGCTGACCGCCGTCGGAAGCAGCCCCAGGCCGGCAGCGCCGATCGATCCAAAGGAGAGGCGTACGCGCTTGATCGTGTGCTGCGCATAGATCGAGCGGAACTGCAGCGTCACCTCGAGATCGCTGCCGCCCGCGAATCCGAAGGAGTGGTCCGCGTGCAGCAACGCGACGCGAGAACCGGCCTGCTCATGGCCGCCGAGCGCCCAACCGAGCGCATCCTCGTCGAGCGCGTTCACCACGCGATAGTCGCCGTTCGACTGCTCGACGTCCGCCCAGGCCCACGTGAATCGCACCGGTACGCGCTGCGTCGGGTCGCGACGCGAAACCGCCTCGAGCGAAACGCCGCTCAGCACGGCGTTGCCGTTCGGCGCGCGGCCGATCCGATCCCCGTCCGCGGGATCGGCGAGGACGTCGAGCCGAAGGAGGTTCAACCCCTCCGCGTCGGTGCGCACCGTGAATCGATAATCGGTGGTGGCCGGGTTCGCCCCGCCGGCGCGCCACGAACCGTCGTCCTGCGCCGTGAACGTGACGCCGCCGTCGGCTTGCGCGTTCACCACCGGACTGTCGACCCACCGCAGTTCGGAGCGTTGGCGCAGATCGGCCAGGAACTGCGCCTCTTGCGCCTGCTCCTGCGGATCGACGCGGTCGAGGTCGGCGCTGGCCTGCTCGAGGTCGCGATCGAGCGCAGCGATCTGCCCGAGCTCAGGCGCGCGCGGCACCGAGATCGCGGGCTCGAAGGCGCGATTGGGATTGGACTCCTGCGAATAGAGGCCCGGCTCCTCGATCGAGTTGAAGTAGGCGTAGAGGCCGTAGAAGTCGCGCTGCGTGATCGGATCGAACTTGTGGTCGTGGCAACGCGCGCAGCCGAGCGTCAGCGCGAGGAAGACGCTGCCCGTGGTCGCCGTGCGATCGACCGCGTACTCGACGAGGTACTCCTCGGCGATCGCGCCCCCCTCGTCGGTGGTCACGTGATTGCGGTGGAACCCGCTCGCGACACGCTGGTCGAGCGTCGCATCGGGCAGCAGGTCACCGGCGAGCTGTTCGGTGAGGAACTGATCGAAGGGCAGGTTGTCGCGCAGCGCCGTGAGCAGCCAATCGCGCCACGGCCAGATCTGGCGGCCGGCGTCGGTGTGGATGCCGCTGGTGTCGGCGTAACGAGCGGCGTCGAGCCACGGCGTCGCCAGGCGCTCGGCGCAGCGGCTCTTCCACGGTTCCTGCGCGAAGAGGCGATCGACCTGCCGCTCGTAGGCATCGGGGCGGACATCGGCGAGGAAGGCGTCCTGCTCTTCGAGCGTCGGCGGCAACCCGGTCAGCTCCAGGAACAGGCGGCGCAACTGCGCCGATCGATCGGCGCGCGGCCCGGGTGCCACGCCCTCCGCCTCCAGCCTGGCGACGACGAACGTGTCGATCGGATTGACGATCGCATCGCCGCGCGCGACCGCTGGCAGGCGCGGACGCTTCGGAGCCGTGAACGACCAATGCGATTCGTAGACGGCGCCTTGCTCGATCCAGCGCCGCAACAGCTCCTGCTCCGCGGCATCGAGCGGTTTCTTGTTGCTGTTCGGCGGCGGCATCACGTGCTTGGGCGAGTCGCTCGTGATCCGGCCGTAGAGCTCGCTCGCATCGGGATCGCCGGGCACGATCGCGAAGCCGCTCTCGCGCGGCGCGAAGGCGCTGTCGGCCACGTCGAGGCGCAGCTTCGCGCGCCGCTTCTTGTCGTCGGGGCCGTGGCAGGTGAAGCAGCGATCGGAGAGCAGCGGACGGATGTCGCGGTCGTAGCGGATGGTCGGTGGCGCATCGCCGATGCGCGGCGACGCGATGACGGCCAGTGAGATCAGCGACGCGAGCGTGTGG
Organism: Planctomycetota bacterium; assembly: GCA_031409275.1. Classification (GTDB taxonomy): domain Bacteria; phylum Planctomycetota; class B15-G4; order B15-G4; family SIAN01; genus SIAN01. The sequence continues at coordinate 19,345 of JANNXA010000027.1, read as the reverse complement.
AGCGGCATTCGGTGCAGCCTCGCGAGGGTCAAAGAGTCGATCGGGCGGGTGCGGTGGCGGCGGTCGGCGGAGTCTTGAAGATGAACCAACCCAGCCAGGCGAAGAGGATCGCGATCAGCGGATTGATCAGATTGAGGAAGGCGTACGGCAGATAGGCGACGGTCGCGACGCCAAGCGCGCTGTGCATGTAGGCGCCGCACGAATTCCACGGCACCAGCGGCGACGTCAGCGTGCCGGCATCTTCGAGCGAGCGCGACAGCATGCGCGGGTCGAGACCGAAGCGCGGGTAGGCCTCCTTGAAGAGGCGACCCGGCAGCACGATGGCGAGGTACTGATCGGAGAGCAGGACATTGGCACCGACCGACGAGACGATCGTCGCGGTGATCAGGCCGGCCGGCCGCTTCACGTGGCGCTCGAGCGCCGCCATCAGCACTTCGAGGTAGCGCCCCTTCTCGAGGATTCCGCCCATGCCGGTCGCGATCACGATCAGCAGGATCGTGTAGAGCATCGACTCCATGCCGCCCTTCGAGAGCAGCTTGTCGACCGCGCCGTTGCCCGACTCGGCCTTGAAGCCCTGGAGGAACTGCAGGCAGATCTGGTCGAGCGGCGTCTTCTGCAGGAAGAAGGTCATCACCGCGGCGACGAGCGCGCCGAGCACCAGCGACGGCAGCGCCGGCTGCTTGCAGACCGCCAGGACGAGCACCACCACCGGCGGCATCAGGAGCCACGGCGAGATGTGCTGCATGCCGGCGAGCGTCGCCTGCATCTGCGCGATGTCGTTGCCGCCCACGGCGTTGGCAGCGGTGCCCGAAATCCCAAGCCAGGTGTAGAGCCCGAGCGCGATCACATAGGACGGGATCGTGGTGAAGAGCATCGCGTGGATGTGGGCGAAGAGAGTGGTTCCGGCGATCGCGGGGGCGAGGTTCGTCGTGTCGGAAAGCGGGGACATCTTGTCGCCGAAGTAGGCGCCGCTGACCACCGCTCCGGCGACCATCGCCTCATTCAAACCGAGCGCCTTGCCCATGCCGATCAGGGCGATGCCCATGGTCGCCGCGGTCGTCCACGACGAGCCGCAGGCCAGCGAGACGACGGAACAGAGGACCATGCTGGCCGGCAGGAACCAACGCGGCGACAGGACGTCGAGGCCGTAGGAGATCAGCGTCGAGATCGTCCCGCTGCCGATCCACACGCCGATCAGTCCGCCGACGACGACCAGGATCAGCACCGCCGGCAGCGCGAGCTGGATGCCGTTGCGGATCGCCGTCTCGAGATCGGCGAAGCTGTACCCCAGCCGCTTGGTCATCAACGCCGTGATGCAGAGCAGCACGAACAGGGGCACGGTCGACCCGAGGTGATCCGCCTTCGCGTTCAGGTTGAGCCCGAACTCGGTCAACATCGAGAACATCAGCGCGACGGCGATCAGCACGAAGAGCCAGCATTCGCCGAGGCTCGGAAGACGCGGGGCACGGCCGGTCGCGGGAGGCGCGGTGTTGTCCATGGCGCGACTTTGCCGAGGCCGCGAGGTTCGCGCCAGCGGCGGAAAGGTGACTCGATCGGGCGATGCGTCCCGGCGATCGGTCGCACAGATCACCCGACGCTTCTTCTTCACCGGGGCGGGATCGGCCTTGCGCTCGTCCGGCAGGCGCTCGACGACGAGTTGCACCTCGGCCCAGCGCTCCTCGTCGCGGGCATCGGGACCGTTGTCGTACCGCGCTCGCGGCGAACCGACCGCGCGCGAACCGGTGAGCTTCGTCAGCTCTTCGCGCAGCTTCTGCGCCTCGCTCCACGCGCCGCCGAGTCGTCGCCCAAGATGCCGATCGAGAGGATGTTGAGCGGCGCGTCGTCGACCAGCGCCACCGCCCCATCCGCGCCGAGCGTTCGCGGATCGTCGGCGGCTGCATCCAGTCGCATCTCGATCGGCGCGGTCATCGCGATTGCACGGCGTTGGATGCGGTTGAAGAGCTTGAAGAAGGCGAGGTTGCGGCCGATCTCAAACCCAGACTCCGCGACCGCCACCGCGCCAGCGCGGGGTGGCGCTGCAGTCGGATCCGCGTGGCCTGCGGGCGGCGTTCGAGCGGCGCGGAAGAGCGCGGCGGCGGCGATCCACATCGGAGGCTCTGTCCTGGGGTGGCGCCGCAGCTTCGTCGGGATGACGCCACGGCCCTCGACCCCCCCCAGCAGAACCATCCAATTCGTTCCGAGAGTCACCCCCCGCGCAGCACCCCCGCGGGAAGCGCCGCGAGCAGTCCCTCGATGTTCTGGTGGCCGCGACGATGGCCGGTGACCTTTCCGTCCGGACCGGCGACGTAGGTGATCGGGGTCACGTGCGCCCAACCGGCACCGTGGAACGTATCGACGAACGCGGTGTCGGCGAACAGGACTGGATGGCGGTAGTCCATGAGCGTCAGAGTCGCCGTGGTCATCTCGACCGGGTACTCCTCGACGCGGTCCATGCAGACGCCGAGCAGGACGGCCCGCTCGGGATCGAGTCGTTCCGCGAGCGCGCGCACCGCATCTCGCTCCGCCAGACACCCCTCGCACTGCGAGCGAAAGAAGTTGAGGATCACGGTCTTGCCGCGCAGCTCCGACGCGCGCCAAAGCTGGCCTTGCGTGTCGAGCAGCGCGAAGTCGAGCACGCGGCCATCGACCGATTCGATGCGGCGATCGACCCACCAGCGCACGCCGGACGTGGCGGCCACGTAGCCGCCGCCGAGCACGGCCACCAGGATGATGATTCGCTTCGTTGGGCTCATGAGGTTCGCGCCTGCTCCTGACTCGAATCGACCGCCGCGAAAAGTTCCGAGAAATCGAAGGGCTTCTGCATCAATGGTCGCTGACAGCGGCGCGCGAAAGCGAGCAGGTCGGGCGCGGTGAGGTCGCCCGTCACGAAGATCGTCCGCTGCAACGCGACCGGATCTTCGCGGACGAGTCGGTCGTGCAATCCGACCCCGCCGATCCCGGGCATCCGCAGGTCGCACAACGTCGCGTCGAAGCTCGAAAGACGCGTCGCACTGTCGAGCGCCGCCTCGGCCGACTCCGCCTCGGCGACCACCCAGCCGCGCTGCTCGGCGTGGCGCCGCACCACCGCTCTCACGCCAGGGTCGTCGTCGATCACCAGCAGACGCCTGCCTTTCGGTGACGCGCCCGCCGCGACCGGCGGCTCGACGTCATCGAGTTGCGGCAGCATGACCCGGAAATGAGCCCCCCTGCCGCGCGGCACGGTGTCGACCGAGATCGTCCCGCGATGAGCGCGCACGATCGCATGGGCGATCGACAGGCCAAGCCCGGTCCCCTCGCCCGGCGCCTTGGTGGTGAAGAACGGCTCGAACAGGCGCGTCCGCACCGACTCCGCGATGCCGGGACCTTCGTCCGTGACGCTGAGGATGACGCGGGAACCGTCGAGCGTCGCCTCCAACGTCACGGTGCCGCCGCGAGGACTCGCCTGCAACGCGTTGACGACGAGATTGGTCAGGACCTGCTCGATCCCGATCCGGTCGGCCCGCAGGCGCATTCCAGCCGGCGCCGTGCAACGAAGGTGGCGTCCGTCCGACGTCAACGCGGGCGAGATGCCGCGAACGACCCGCTCGAAAAGCGCTTCGACGGCGAGGTCCTCGCGCGGATGGACCGACTGCCCGGCGAGGGCCGAGAGGTTGCGCACGATGCCGCGGCAGCGTTCCGCCTGCTCGCGGATGATCTGCCCGGCGGTGGCCTCCTGCGCCGGATCGCCGACCAGATCGGCGTAGCCGAGGATCACCGTGAGCGGGTTGTTGAGCTCGTGGGCGACGCCGGAAACGAGCGTCCCGAGCGCGCGCAGCTTGGCATCGCGATCGAGCGCGCGCTGCAACTGCTCGCGCTCGGCCTCGGCGGCACTCATGCGCCGCTGCGACTCCTGCAGCACGCCGATGATGAGGCCGGTACCGAGCGCGAGTTGGACCGCGAGGTCGAGCATCGAGTTCATCGCCAGCAAGTACCGGAACGCCGGCACCAACGGCAGCAGCAGGACCGCGACGACGTGGATGCCCCACGTTCCGGCCAGCGCGCCCAGCGAGATGCGCACCAGGCGAAGACCCGATCCCTCGGTGCGCAACGGCACCAGCGCACGCAGGGCGATCAGGGCGCAGCCGGCAAGCAGCGGTGCCTGCAAGACCAGCAGCGAGTTCACGTCGGGCACGAACAGCGGAGCCAGCGCGAGAGCCGCAACGAGAGGCCATCCCAGCCGCCGCAGCCAGCGCGACGCGGGCGCGCTGGCGAGATCGTTGCAGCCACGCAACAGGAACAGCGCGAAGACCGCCTTGCACCCGAGGTAGCCGATGTAGCAGACCGTTGCCGGCCAGTTTCCGTCGGCCCAGTAGGCCGACGGCGGCCCGCGATCATGCGTTCGGAAGAAACGGACGCTGACGAAGGTGAGCGCACAGGCGAGCGCCGTGAAGCTGATGAGGAACCGGTCGAAGGCGGTCGTCGAGCGCTCGCGCCGGCGAATCGACGCGAAGATCGCGACGAACACCCAGGCCACGAAGGTCTGGACGAACAGGCTGATCAGCGCGATGAGGTCGATGCTCTTCAGCAGGAACATGGCGAGAGGACACTAGCCGGCAGGTGGAATTCACGCGCGGTGTGACCGGTCGCGCGGCGCGGCGACCCGGAACGCGCTTCGACTCAGTGCCCCGAGTCCGACGCGGGCGGCACCGGCGGCGTGAACGAACGCACGGGTGCCACGGGCAGCACTTCGAGATCGGCGCGCCCTTCGTCCAGGACCACGACTCGATCGAGCGGGACGTCGACGAATCGCTGCACCTGTCTGGTCTGCGGCCACGACGCCTCGAGCGCCACGATTCGCGCGGCGGCGCCGAGCCCGATCTCCGCCTGCAAGCTGTTGCCGCCGAAGCTCGAGTTGGCTCCGACGAAGTGGAACACATCGCGCTGCTTGCCCCCTTCCTCGAGGGTCACCTTGAGGCGCGTGCCGACGGCGAAGCGGTTCGATGTCCGGCCGATCAGCCGCACCGTGAGCCAGTGCGCGCCCTGCGTCGGGTTCTCGAACAACGCGCTCGCGAAGCCGTCGTCGGCCGCGGCACCGCCGAGCTTGACGAACAGGTCCTGGTCACCGTCACCGTCGAGGTCGCCGAAGGAGACGCCGTGCCCCTTCTGCAGGTGGCCGGTGCCAGTGGCCACCGTCACCTCCTCGAAGCGTCGGCCGCCGTCGTTTCGATGGAGGACGTTGGGCCACAGCGACGAGAGCTCGGGATCGCCCGTCGCCAGGTAGATGTCGAGGAAGCCATCGTTGTCGATGTCCCCGAAATTCGACCCCATCGGAAAGGCGACGCGGTCGAGCCGGCGCTCCACGGTGACGTCGCGAAAGCGGCCGTGGCCATCGTTCTCGTAGAGCTTCTGCGTCTGGCTCGGGACGGTGCCATCCCGGTAGTAGGCCGCAAGCTGCGCGCTGCGATCGCCGGCGTCGTAGCACCCGACGAAGAGGTCGAGCCAGCCGTCGTTGTTGTAGTCGAAGAACCAGCAGGAGAACCCGTCGCGCGGCTGCTCGACGCCGAGCTCCGCGGCGACGTCCTTGAAGCGACCGCCGCCTTCGTTGTGGTAGAGCCGATTGGGACCGCCGAGGTTCGAGACGTAGAGATCGGGCAACCCGTCGCCGTCGTAGTCGCCGAACGCTGCCCCTTTGGTGAAGCGGCCGTTCGACACGCCAGCCTGCTGCTGGATCTCTTCGAACGTCCCGTCGCCGCGATTGCGCAGCAGACGGCACGGATAGCGGATCGCGCGCTCGCCGCCGACGTTCTCGTAGCCGAGGAAGATGTCCATGTCGCCGTCGAGTTCGATGTCGGCGACCGCGACGACCTGGCTCGGCGCCGTGAACTCCATGCCCGCTTCCTGCGTTCGGTCGACGAACGTGCCGTCGGGTTGCTGCACCAGGAGCGAATTGGGCAAACGGCCGAAGTCGCCTAGCCACGCGCCTCGTTGCAACAGCAGGTCGAGTCGCCCGTCGTTGTTCGCGTCGAACTGCACCAGGTTGAGCGCGCCGACCTGCTTCGCGATCCCGAGCGACTCGGCGACGTCGAGCCACTCCCCGCTCGCCTGCCGCCGGAAGAAGCGCATCGGCTTGTCGAAATCGACCGACGTCATCACGACCTCGAGCTGCCCATCCCCGTCGAAGTCGTCGACCACCGATCCACCCGCGCGAGCAGGTGCGTGGAGCCCCAACGTCGGCGCCACGTCGAACATGCGCGGCATGGCGCGCTCCGATTCGACGGCGCGGCGCGGGATGCGCCACGGTTCAGGCACCGCGTCGGGCCAGCTGCCGAGCGTCATATGGGCGACGTTCAGCAGCCACACCGAGGCGAGATCGTTGCTGTCCGCCGCCAACGCCTTCATCAGGAACTCGATGCCCTTCTCGCTGCCCGTTCGATCGACGTGCAGCGCCCCGTCCTTCAACGGAAAGAGGCAGCTGTCCTGGTTGTGGCGAGTGACGCAGTTGTTCCGTTCGCCGAGCCGCAGCCAGCCGAGCGCGAGCTTGCGATTCGCGGCCGCGATGGCGCGCGGCGCGCGGGTGGCGATGGCATCCTCGACGCAACGCCCGTACTCCTCGATCGCCTCCTCGATCTGGCCGAAGCCGAGGAGCGCGTCGCCGAGCGAGGCGCGCAACATGCAGCTCTTCTGCACGGCACCGGGAGGGAGCGCGGCGAGCTTGCCGCGAATCTCGACGAGCGTGCCGCGGCCCGAGAAGGGGGCGGTCGAACTCTCGAGCGATCGGCCCAGCCGTTCGAGCAGCGCGGCTTTGCGTACGTTCGATGCTGGCAGCGGCGGCGAAGGGGGCGGCTCCACCTGCGCCGCACCAGCGATGCTCTGCGAGAACACCAACCACAGACATGCGCGCCAGATGCTCATGACCGAAGTGTAGAGGAGCCGGAGCGCGAGCCGCAATATGGCGGTGCAACGCCGCGCCGAGGCGTGCATGGCCGCCTCCGTGCGGCGGCGTTATCGTCCGCCCATGCGGAAGAATGCACCTCTTGCGACGCGCACCCTCCCGCTGCTCGCCTGCGTCGTGACGCACGCCGCTTGCACGCACGAGAGCAACCCACCCGCCGCACCGCCACCGGCCAGCGCCACGGCGGCGCCGGCGCTTTCGAGCCCCGCGCCGAAGCCCGGCGATCGCGCGCTCGGACTGCTGCATCTGGAGAAAGCGCGGGCCGCGCTGCAGGCGTTCGACCGAACGACGGCGAAACGGGAGTTCGACGAGGCACTCGCCGCCGATCCCGCCTGCACGCCCGCGCTCGAGGAGCTCGGCTGGTTCCTGCTCGATGCCGCCGTCGGCCAGGACCCCGGCGCGGCACTCGTCTGCTTCCTCGACCTCGCGTCGCTCGAACCGACCCACCCGAGTGCCGCCGCCGGCGAGGGAATCGCACGCGCGGCCAGCGGCGATTCGATGGGCGCGCGGCCGCTGCTCGAAGCGGCGCAAACGGCTCCCGATTTCGCGACGCGCCCCGCCCGTCTCGCGAAGATCGTGCATGCGCTCGCGCGGCTCGACGCTGACGACGGCCGCTTCGAGCAGGCGGTCGCCGGCTTCGAGCGCACGCTGGCACTCGAGCCGGTCGCCAGCGCCCGCGCCGAACCGCTCGTCGAGCTCGGCGAGCTCTATGTCGGTCGCGCCATGCTCGCGGACGGCGAGAAGCGGCTGCGCGAGGCGATCGCCGTCGACCCCGAGCACACCAAGGCGCGCTATCAGCTGGGCCGGTTGCTGGCCAAGCTCGACCGCGCCGAGGAGTCGGCGCTGCAGCTGCGCATCCACGGCCTGCTCGACCGGATCCTCGGCAGCGACCCGCGCGCCGAGCCGATCGACGCCGATCGCCGCGCTGACCTGCGCGCCGAACTGCTGAAGCTCGAGCCGGAGTGCCGCCTGTTCCGCTCGAACTGGTTGCGCGCGCTGCTGGTGGCGCGGCGCTACGACGACGCCACCCGCGAGATCGTGCAGCTCTCGAAGCGCGAGCCGCCGACGCCCGAACTCGCCTTCCTGCTCGCCCGCGCGCGCGCCGGGCTCGGCGATCTGCCGGGAGCCGAGAAGGCGCGCGCGCTGATGCAGAAGCTCGATCCGAAGATCCCGCGCTCCCTCGATCGAGTGATCCTCGAGGAGTGGCGCCGTGGCGTGCCCTCGGTCGACGACAGCGCCATCGAGAGCACGCTGCAGCGATGGAACCGGTCATGACGCCAGGCAGCAGGCGGCTCGCGGCGAGCTTCGCGGCGCTCGCGGGGCTGGGGCTTGGCGGCTGCGGTGAGGCTCCGCGCGAGGCCGCGATCTTCCGCGATCGCACCGCCGGATCAGGAATCGACTTCATCCACCGCAACTGCGGCGCGGGCGACAAACTGATCGTCGAGATCACGTGCGGCGGCGTGTCGCTGCTCGACTACGACGGCGACGGCGACCAGGACCTCTTCTGTTGCCAGGGCGCCGCGCTGCCGCGCTTCGAGGCGCAGGGCATCGACCTGCGCGACCGCCTCTACCGCAACGACGGCAACTTCCGTTTCGTCGACGTCACCGACGAGACGGGCGCGAGCGACGCGGGCTACACCTACGCGGCGATGGCTCCCGACATCGACGGCGATGGCGACCAGGACCTCTACCTGTGCAATGACGGCCGCAACACCCTGCTGCGCAACGACGGCGGCCGCTTCACCGACGTGACCGCGGCAGCGGGCGCGCTCGACTGCGATCTGCTGACCGCGTCGGCGGCCTTCGTCGACCTCGATCGCGATGGCGACCTCGACTGCTACCTGTGCAACTACCTGCTGCAAGCGCGCGCGCTGAAACGGTGCGGCGCCGATCGCGGCGGCGCGAGCGTCCGTTCCTATTGCCGGCCCGCCGCCTACCCCCCCGCGCCCGATCTGCTGCTGCGCAATGACGGCGGCTTCTTCGTCGACGTGACGCGCGAGTCGCTGCACGGCGAGACGCTCGGGAGCGGGCTCGCGGTGGTGCCCGGCGACTACGACAACGACGGCGACGTCGACCTCTTCGTCAGCAACGACGGGCTGCCCAACTACTTGTGGCGAAACGACGGCGGCATGCAGTTCACCGAAGTGGCGGTTGCCGTGGGCGTCGCCGTGAACAGCGCCGGCCTGAGCGAAGCGTGCATGGGCGCCGACTGGGGCGACGTCGATCGCGACGGCGACTTCGATCTGGTGATCACCAACTTCACCGGAGAAGGCACCACCTGCTATCGCAACGACGGCCGCGGCAGCTTCGACGACTGGAGCGTGGAGAGCGGCATCGGGCCGCCCTCGATGCTCTACGTCGGATTCGGCTGCGAGCTGTTCGACTGGGACGACGACGGCGACGACGACGCGATGGTCGTGAACGGCCACGTGATCGATGACGCGGCGCTCTCCAACCCGCTGCACACGTTCGAGCAGCCGCCGCTGTTGATGGAGAACGACGGCGGCGGGCGCTTCCGCGTCGTCGAACCGGCGCGCGCCGGTCCCTACTTCTCGCAACGGCGCGTGGCGCGTGGCCTCGCCGTCGGCGACCTCGACGGCGACGGTGACCTCGACGCCGTCGCGGCAGTGAACAACGGCGCGCCGTGCCTGCTCGAGAACCTCGTGGGCCAGGATCGCAGCTGGATCGCCTTCCGGCTCGAAGGGCGCGGTGCCGATCGCTTCGCGATGGGCGCGCGCGTCACGGTGACCTTGGCGGGCAGCGGCGGCGCGACGAGCACGCTGATGGAAGAGGTGCGCGGGTCGAGCAGCTACGGCGCATGGCAGGAGCTCGTCGTGCGCTTCGGGCTCGACCAGCGCGCGCAGGTCGAAGAGGTGCGCGTGCGCTGGCCCTCCGGACAGGAGACGACGTTCGGCGCCAAGGCGGCGCGAAGGCTCCACGTGCTCCGCGAGCCGGAGCGGACGCCGCCGCCTGGCCACTGACGAAGCTCGCCCGCCTCGCGCTACCGTACCGGCGCGTGCGACGGCGAGCCTTGGTTCCTGATGGAGCGAACGCATCGACCGCAACGACGCCCTCGAGAGCGCGATCAAGTCGACCGACCGTCGGCGCGCGCGCGCGCTTGGTCTCGCGATGGCCGCGTGCCTCGGCGGTTGCCGTTCGAGCGGCGAGCTGCCGACGACCCCGAACACGCCTTCTGCCGCACCCGCGAGCAGCCGCGCGACCGAAGGAACCGACGTCGCGGTCGCATTCCTCGATGAAACCGGAGCGCCGCGCGACCCGTTCGCGACCATGAACGGTCCCGGCCTGGTGCTGATCTTCATCCGCAACGACTGCCCGATCTCGAACCGCTACGCACCGACGATCCAGGAACTGGTGCGATCGCTGCGGCCGCGCGGAATCGACTTCTGGCTGGTCGATCCCGACCCGCGCTCGAGCTGCGAGGAGGTGCGCGCTCATCTGCAGGAGTACGCCCTTCCCTGCGGAGCGCTCCTCGATCCGACGCATCGGCTGGTCGCGCGCGCGGACGCGCAGGTGACGCCGCAGGCTGCGCTGTTCGATCGCACCGGCCGCTTGCGCTACAGCGGCCGGATCGACGATCGCTTCGTCGACTTCGGCGTGGCGCGCGCGAAGGCGACCACCCATGAACTGCGCGACGCCGTCGAAGCGCTCCTCGAGGGACGCGACTTCCCGTCGAGCAGCGCCCCCGCGATCGGCTGCCTGATCGCCGATCTGGCGCCGGCGGCGCCGGTTCCCGGCACGTCCTCCCCATCGCCGGAGGCTCGCGAATGATCACGCTCTGCCTCGCGACGGTCGCAGTGGTCGCGCTGCCGATGGTCGGAAGTCGGGCCGGCGGCGAAGCCGTCACCTACGCCGGCGATGTCGCCGCGATCCTCGACCGCCATTGCGTGTTGTGCCATCGGCCGGAGCAATCGGCGCCGTTCTCGCTGGCGGACTTCGAAAGCGCAAAGACGCGCGCCCGACAGATCGTGAAGGTGACGGCGAGCGGCTTCATGCCGCCGTGGCTGCCCGAGCCCGGTTTGGGGTTCGCGCACGAACGCCGTCTGACGACGGCCGAGCTCGAAACGCTGAAGCGCTGGGCCGAGGAGGGCGCGTTGGAGGGCGATCCGACCCTGCGACCCGCACCGCCCGTCTTCGCGCTCGGCTGGCACCTCGGCGAGCCCGATCTCGTGCTCACGCTCGACGAGCCCTACACGCTCGCCGCCGACGGCACCGATGTCTTCCGCAACCTCGTGGTCAAGGTTCCGTTGACCGAGTCGCGATTCGTTTGCGCGGTCGAGCTGCGACCGGGCAATCCCAAAGTCGTCCACCACGCCGTGCTCTTCGTCGACAAGAATCGCCGCGCGCGCGTGAAGGACGCCGCCGATCCGGAGCCGGGATTCGGCGGCATGGACCTCGGCGAGGCGCAAAGCCCCGACGGACACTTCGTCGGCTGGACGCCGGGCCGCGTTCCGCTCGCGCGCTGCGAGGAACGCGCCTGGGAGCTGCCGGCGGGAGCGGACCTGCTGCTGCAGTTGCACCTGCTTCCGAGCGGCAAGCCGGAGCCGATCTCGCCGCAGATCGGCCTCTACTTCAGCAAGGCGCCGCCGACGCAGCGGCCGTTCCTGCTGCGCATCGGCTCGCAGACGATGGAGATCCCGGCCGGCGAGGCGTCGTACGTCGTCGAAGATCACTACACGCTTCCGATCGACGTCGACGTGCTCGGCATCTACCCGCACGCCCATTACCTCGCGCGCCAGATGAGCGGCGAAGCGCTCCTTCCCGACGGTGCGCGCCAACGGTTGCTGACGATCCGCGACTGGGACTTCAACTGGCAGGACGAGTACCAGTACGCGCAGCCGATCGCGCTGCCTGCCGGCACCCAGCTGTCGATGCGCTACGTGTTCGACAACTCCTCGGGCAATCCGCGCAATCCAACCAGCCCGCCCGTCCGCGTCACCGCCGGCGCGCGCTCCACCGACGAGATGGCCGATCTCTGGATCCAGGTGCTGCCGAAGGACGCCGCGCAGCGACCGCTGCTCGAACGCGACTTCCTGCGGCGCGACTACAAGCAGCACCTCGCAAGCCTCGAACTCGCCGTTCGCGAGGATCCGCAAAGCGCCATCGCGCATCACGATCTCGGGCTCGCGCTCTACCTCGCTGGCCAGGACGAGCCCGCGATCGCGTCGTTGCGCCGCGCGCTCGAACTCGATCCGAAGATGTCCTCGGCGCACAACAACCTCGGCATCACGCTGGTGCGTGTCGGCCAGGTCGACGAAGCGTTGCGCCACTTCGAGGCGGCCGTTGCGTGCGACCCGCAGAACGCGAATGCCCACAACAGCCTCGGCCTGGTGCTGCGCGATCGCGGCGAACTCGAACGAGCGGCCGCGTCGTTCCAGCGCGCGGCCGAACTCGACCCGACCCACGCCAGCGCGCAGCGAGGCCTTGGCGGAGCGCTCGTGCAGCTCGGCCGATGGAGCGCGGCGGAGAAGCCGCTGCGCCGCGCGCTCGAACTCGAACCGAGCTGGCTCGACGTCGAGTTCGACCTCGGGCTTGCGCTCGAGATGACCCACCGCGCCGGCGAAGCATGCGCGCACTTCCGGCGCGTGCTCGCGCAGAAGAAGGACCCGCCATCGGCCGAGCGTCTGGCGTGGATCCTGGCGACTCATCCCGATGCTGCGCGACGCGATCCAGCCGATGCATTGCGATGGGCGCGCAACCTCTCCTCGATGGCCACCGACGAGTCGCGCGCGCACGCGCTCGACATCCTCGCCGCGGCGCAAGCCGCTTCGGGCCGTTTCCCCGCTGCCGTTGCCAGCGCCGAGAAGGCGCTGCAGCTGGCGCGCGATCGGCAGGACGCGACGCTCGTAACGGCGATCGAGCAGCGTCTTGCGGCCTACCGAGCCAATCAGCCGTGGAGCGACGCGCGCCTCGCCGAGCGGTGAACGCGGATCGCGCCGCTCGGCGCGACCCCGGCCGCGGCATCATGCACGGTGACGGCCCGACGGCAGCTGCGCTGAACGGTCGGAGGGTTTTCGCGTGCCGGAACGGTGCGCGACCGTCCAGGAGTCGCCATGCACGCGGGGGTGCTGATGTCCGTCGCGATCGCGGCTTGCACGCTGCTGCCCGGCTGCGCCGTGAACGGCCACGGACTCGCCTGGGTCGACTGGTTCGAGGGCGAGCAGGGCTGCGCCAAGCGGATGCGCACCTTCGGCGTCCACCTGATCACGGAAGCGGGAGTCGAGGGGTGTGTGATCGGTTGGTCCGACCTGCTGGTTTGCTACCCGATCGCCGGTGCCGACCCGTTCGTGCTCGGCGGAGCCGCGCGCCGCGGGGATCCCAGCGGCGACGTCGAAGAATGGCTCGCGCGGGGCAAGCTCCTGCCGATCGACGAGACCGCCGCCTCGCCGACGTCGCGCGAAGGCGGACCAATCGCCTACGGCCACACGACCATCGGCGTCTCGCTGACGACCAGCCCGCGGCGCTTCGGCGTGAGCGTGGGCTACCGCCGCCGGATCGAGCTCGCGATCCCGCTCGACTTCGATGGCGTGACCTTGATTGACCTCGACACGGACGCCCCCGGCACAAGCGCCTATGGGGTTTGGGAGACGAAGAGATGAAATGCACACGAGAACGACGAGCGGTGGCCGCAATGTCGGCCAGCGTGACGCTGGCGCTCATGACGATGGCGTGCCAGGCGACCCACGTCGTCTACGTGCACGACACCGTACTCGGGCTCGATCTGGCTCCCGCAGCGGAAGGCAGCGCGCGCTTCACGTTCGGATTCGATCGTCAGGTCTACGCGATCGTCCCTTGTTTCGACGAGCCGACACAACCGGACGCATCCGGCAAGTCGACCGGCTCGATCGAGGCCGCTTCCGTCGCGGCCTTCAGCCGAGTGCACACCTCGGGGGTCGACGACATCGAGTTCCACCACGTCATCGCGACCGGCGCTCCGGCGCAGGAGATCGCGAAGGACGCGGCGGTGCTCGAGCAGTTGCGCCGCTCGGTCGTCGACCCGGCGTTCGACCGGGAACCGGCGCGATCAGCCGGTGGCAGCACCGAAACGCCGAACGGTGAACGGTGAATGGTGAATGGTGAACGAAATTGACCCCGCATCCGGAAGGAGTCCTGCGATGAACAGGTGTTGGATTGCGCCCTTCGTCATCACCGTCTGCTCGAGCTGCTCGAACGCGGTGATGTTCTACGAGACCGACAAGATCTCCTTGACGCTCGAAGAGAAGGTCGACTCCGCCGAACCGGTGTCGCTCAGCTTCGGACTGAAGGAGCGCGTGGTGCTGATCGCCCCGACGGGCGACGCGGGCGCCGGCCTGTCGCCTGCCGAAGGCACGAAACCTCGCCACCTCGGCGCGCCGACCACGGTCGATGACGGCTGGCGGTTGCGGGCGGGTGAAGCAGCCTCGGTCATCACCTCGTTCGACTTCCGCAAGTACGAGGACAAAGGGGTCGATCGCCTCTTCAACGACACGATCAACATCCGCTCCGTCTTCATCACGGGCGCCGCGGCGCGCAATCTCACCCCAAAGCAGGCGCAGAACGCCGCTAGCGCGATCTCGCTCGGGGCGCTCACTGAGACCGACCTCGCGGTCCTGAACCTCTACTACGGTGACCTCGAGAACCTCGGATACTCAGCGCTCGCACGGCGGCTGGATGCCTTGATCGCATTCGCGCCGAGGACCTACGAGGTCGATCAGTACGGCTCCGGAAGCGTCCCGGACGCGCCGGCGCCATGCCTCCTCCGAACGGTCCGAGGCGGCGCAGAGGTCAAGAACGTGACCGACTTCGGCGCGCTTCTGTCGTACTACTCGCAGCTGCGAGACACCGTCGTCAAGCTCTCGGCCTGTTTGCCGCAAAAGGGCAGCGCGGTCTACTCGGGCGCGATCCAGGAAGAAAACCGCACGATCCTCCCGATCACCGAGCAGATCGCGCGCGACCGCAATCTGTGGAACGTCCGCGATCGCTCGCGCGCGTTGCAGGAGGAGCTCGCCAAGCGAGTCAACCTGGAGCCGGCGGTGGCGGAACTTGTCGCGTTGGTCCGGACGAAGCTGGGGGGCTGAACATGGCGACTGAACAGGAACTGGCGAACGCCGCTGCAACGCTCGGGTCGCCCGACGACTCGCTTCACGACTCAAAAGACCGCATGACCGATCCGCAGAAGAACCGAGAGCTCTCGAAGAAGCTCGCGGGTTCATGGGGGATCGATTCGATCGGCGCGATCGTTCGCGTGGAAGGCGACCCGCGAGGGCGCTGGGATCTCTATCGCCGCACGTGAAGGTCGACGTCGCGCAGCGCCGGACCGAGGACGGCCGGTGGATGGTTGCCCGCTGAAATGACACCACGATCCGGTCGCTCGCGAGCAACTCGTTGAAGCGGCACCGTAACGAGACGTCGCCTCGACCGGCGGTGGACGGTACGTTGCGAACCTGAACTCGATCCTTCGCGGTGATGGAGCCCCGATCGTGCGGACGCTCTTGCTGATCCTCCTTGCCGGCGGTCAAGATTCGCCGCCGATCGCTCCGCCGGTGGTGCGCGCGCCGGAGTGCAAGGCGCTGAACGAGCCGCCCTGCTCGTACATGTCCGTGCAGGCGACGAAGTCGATGGTGCGCGACGACGACCGGGTGATCGCTTGGTTGCGCGGCAAGCACAACGGCGGTTGCGCGCCGCTGCGCCACTTCCTCGCCGGGCCGCGCGTCGTCAACGACACCTACGGCCTCTTTTTCTATGACCCCGAAGGCGGCTACGTCGCCGCCTACGAGAAGGACTACGGCTATTCGCTGCACGGCTGGCGCAACGGGGTCATGGTCGTGCGCCACGACGATGGCACGCTCTTCTCGGCGCTGACTGGCGAAGCGTTCGAAGGGCCGCGCCGCGGCCAACGTCTCGTCCGTGTGCCGAGCATGACGACGGAGTGGGCATCGTGGTATCGGATGCACCCCGAGTCGACCGCTTACGACCTGTTCGACGGCGAGCGCTACCCCGTCGTCGAGTTGCCTACTGCCGATGATCCGCGCAGCGTGCAGAGCCGCGGCGAGTTCGACTCGCGACTGCCTGCGAACGCCTGGGTGCTGGGCGTCAAGGTCGGCGCGGTCCACATGGCGTTCCCGCTCGACGGCTTGCCGGAGCGCGCCGTGCTGCAGGACAAGGTCGGCGACTGGACGATTGCCGTGCTGTGGCTCGGCGCGAGCCGTTCGGCGACGGCGTTTCGCGCGGTGAAAGACGGCGCGCTGCTGACGTTGCAGCCGGAAGCGATCGCGCCCGAAGTCGCGCCGTTCCGCGACACCAACACCGGCACGCGCTGGTCGATCGCCGGGCGCGGCATCGATGGCCTCCTGCGCGGCCACGAATTGGCGTGGGTCGACAGCGTGCAGTGCAAGTGGTTCGCGTGGTCGGCTGAACACCCCGACAGCGCCATCCACCAGACGCCCAATACGACGGAACCCGGGAAGTGAGCGGAACGACGCTGGCGCGACTCGGATGGCTGGCCGTGCTCGCGCTTCCGCTGACGGCGTGCCGATCGGCCGCACCGTTGCGAGGCGAGGTGTGGGCGCCGGCCAACCTCGACTCGAGCAAGCTGGCGGCGGCGCGCGACGCAGGGGTCGACACGATCGTGCTCGCCCTGCACGACCGCGTACCGACGGCCGCTGACCGCGCGGCCGCCGACGCCGTGTGCGCCGCCGGGCTGCGCCTCGGTTACTGGCTCGAGGTCGGTCGCTGCGAAGCGCTCGCGGACGCGCACCCCGAGTGGTTGGCGAGCATGCATGGACACGCGCAATGGCGACGTCACTTCCCGGGAACGCCCGCCCCGAACGACGGCGCGGTGGTGAAGAGCTGGCCTTGGTTGCCGGTCGCCTACGTCGAGGCTTTCGCCGCGCATCTGAAGCGGGTGCGCAAGCAGTTGGCAGACCTGCCCGAGCCGTCTGTCGTGTTCTTGAACGACCTGCAAGGCTCCCCCTCCGCGTGCGGCTGCGGCAACGTGTTGTGCCGCTGGGCGACCGATTACTCGCTGGGCGGCAAGCCGCCGACCCGCACGGCAACGCTGATCGGCCCCGACGCCGCGGCGCGCTTCTGCGGCGAGGTGCAGAGCGTGTTGCCGCGAAGCGAGGTGATCCCTGTCTGGGTGACCGAGTGTGAAGAATCGGACACCCGCATCGATGGCGCCTGCTGCGGCGTGGGCTGCTACCACGGCATCTGTTGGCGCGCCTTCGACGAGCAGTGGCGCGCCGTGCGCGGGACGGCGCAGACCACCGCGATCCTGCTCCCCTACCGCGAGTTCGACCGCGATCTCGAGCGCTACGAGGAACCCGGCGGCTGGATCGAGTTCGCGCTGCGCCATCTGCGGGATCGCGCTGCGGCGCAGGGCGCGCCCATCGCAGGCGACTCGCTGATCGCGGTCCTGCAGGGCTACGGCGAAGTCCTTCCCGCCGCGAAGCAACGCGCGCTCGCGACCGCAGCCGGCGTCCACGCAAGCCTGGTGCTGCGCACTCCGATCGACACCAGCTGGCAGCCACATACGACGCCATGAGCGCAACGCGGCTGCGCGCGTAGGGTGCAACCGAACGGCCGCCCCCGAACATTCGCACCGCTGCTACGCACCACGACATTCTGTTGTTTTCCGTCGAGCACTCGACGCCGTCAGTTGACCCGGGCCGGCACGCCCTGTCTTCGCTCCGCCCACTCCCTGGCAGGCTTTGACGGGATCAAGCTCAAGCGCCACCTCCGGAGCTACGACCATCGCCTCTTTCAACTCGTCCAGGAGAAAGGGGACCCGACCATCGCGGTCCGGCTCGGCGTACCCCGATCCACGGCGGCGGAAGGCGACGCGCCACTCGCAGAGTTGCGCCGTCGCGTTGCCCGACTCGCAGAACGAAACGACCGCTGTCCTTCGCGTGCGCTTCGTCCTGCTGCGCACGCTCGCTCCGGACCGCTCCCGACTCCGCATTCCAGCGATCGACAAAGCACGGCTACTGCAGGCGATCGAGCGCACCGGATCGGTGCTCGGCCTTCAGCGCGTCCTCGCCGAGCTCGGCTTGTCCGCCGCTCGGCTCCACGCCTGGAGAAACGCGGCAGTCGTCTGCCAACTCGCGGACCAGTCCTCCTGCCCGAACTCCTCGCCGCGGCGGTCGACGCCGATCGAGGTGGCGACGATCGACGCGCTGGTGATCTCGGTTGACTAACGCCACGTACCGACCAGCCGACTTGCCGTGCTCGCGCAACGCATCGGCGCCGTGTTGGCGTCCCCGACGATGTGGTTGCAACTCGTCGTCCGGCGCGATTGGCGTCGGCCGCGCCTTCGCGTCCATCCCGGGCGGCCCCGCGTAGGGATTCGCGCCGCGCGGCCGAACGAGATCTGGCACATTGATACGACGCTAGTCCGACTGCTCGACCACAGCCGCGCCTATCTCCACGCCGTCATCGACAACTTCTCGCGCCGCATCCTCGCGTGGCAACTGCTCGGCCGCTTCGATCCTGCCAACGCAGTCGCCGTCCTCGTCGAGGCCGGACAAGCGATCCATAGTTCCGAGCTCGTGCCGACCGTACTCGTCGACACCGGCGTCGAGAACAAGAACGGCTCCGTCGATGCGCTCATCGCGTTCGGGCTCTTGAGGCGAGTCCTCGCGCAGACCGAGATCCGCTTCTCGAACTCCATGATCGAAGCGTGGTGACGCCGCCTGAAGCACCAATGGCTGTACCTGCACCCGCTTGACTCGATGCCCAAGGTCCGCTCGCTTGTCGCGTTCTACGACGCCGAGCACAACTCGCGCGTCCCCCACTCAGCGTTTCGCGGTCAGACGCCGGACGAGATGTACTTCGGGACGGGTGACGCTGTCCCTGACGAGCTCGCCGAAGCGCGACGGGCCGCTCGCGTTGCACGCCTAGCCGCGAACCGCGCGGGGCGATGCGCCGTCTGCGCGTGACCTAGGGAGATCAGGCTTCACCGACCGTCCAGCGCGCCGGCACGAGCCGGCCGCCCGTGATTCCCAAGGAGCACTTCCACTCGGCGCGAGTACCACGCCGTGACCACCGCGCCCACGCCGACGCCGACGCCGACGCCGAGCACAGCGGACCGCTCCGTCCCCGGACTGTCGAGATCTCGACAGAAAAGAACGGAATGTCGTGGTGAGGAGCACGGCGACGCTGCTGCGCGACCCGACGACGGCACTCGATCGGCGGCGTGAGATCCTGCGGCGACTTCTGCCAGCGGGACCCAATGGCGAGCGGCCGATCCAGGTGGAGTTCGACCTGAACTCGGGGCGCGGCTGGAGGCGGGCGATGCGCCGCGCGACGGTGCGGCACCTGACGATTCGGGCCGCGAAGGTGACCAACGTGGCCGGAACCTTCGCGTCAGCGAAGGTGACCAACGTGGTAGCGGGGGCAGTTGCTGCGGATGGTGAGCTT
>JANNXA010000026.1:0-6404 GCA_031409275.1 Planctomycetota bacterium | reverse complement strand
GGCAGCAGTCGCCGCAGGATCTCACGCCGCCGATCGAGCGAGGTCGCCGGGTCGCGCAGCAGCGTCGCCATCGAGCGGATCGGACCAAGGGTTGCCTCGACCACATCGTCGGGATCCTTCGGGATGTGGGCCGTCCGTCGTTCCTCGGCGAGCGCCCTGCGGACTCGCTCCAACTCGCCCTTGAGGTCGCCGAGCGCAGCGCGGACTTCGGCCACCACCTCATCGTCGACCTGGAGGAGCCGCCGCGCGCCGTCCGTGACCTTCTGTGCGAGTTCCCGCTCGCGCTTCTCCAGCGCCGCCACGGCGTTCGGGCGCGGCGACACCCCGCGTTGCGCCATCTCGCGGCGGATCGCCTGTTCGAGCAGCGCCAACCCTTCCGGCGAGAAGACCTCCTCGTCGAGGATCTTCAGGACGGCGCGCTCCATCCCGGCGCACGGCAGCCCGATCTGACGGCAGATCCCCTTCGCCCGCAGGCCGCCAGCGCAGACGTAGATCGGGTCCTCGTAGACCTTCGGCTTGCCGTCGACGACCTTCCGGCGGATGCGCGTCATGCCGGTCATCACGTCGCCGCAGGAGCAGGACATTGATCCGGTCAGCAGGTAGTCGTGGCGATGACCGCGGGGCATGGCGGGGCGGGCGCGTAGCCGCTGGTGGACCGCCTCGAACACCCGCCGTTCGATCAGTGGAGGATGAGCGTCCCGCTTGACCACCCAGTCGATGCGCGCGTTCTTGCGCCAGTGCTGGTCGCCGTCGAAGTCATCGAGCGCCACAATCTGGTCGCCTTCCAGCCGGTGGAACTTCGGCATCGAGCGGACGTTCCAGATCGCGTCGCCGACGTACGCGGGGTTGAGCAGGAGCGCCCGGACCGTCGTCGCGACCCAGCGGCCTGGCGTCGTCGCGATGGTCTTGCGCGCGACGTCGGGCGAGGGGATGCCGCGGTCGTTCAGCCGCGCCGCGATTGTCCGGTAGCCGCAGCCTTCGAGTGCCCAAGTGAAGATCGAGCGCACCGCCTCGACCTCGATCGGGTCACCCGGCACCAACTCGATCACCTCCGAGCGATCGCGCTTCGCGCGGCCGATGCGCCCGACGGTTTCGACCGACCCGTCGGCGCGCCGGCGCGTTCGCGTGTAGCCGTACGGCACCTTGCCTCCCGCTCGAAAGCCCTTCGTCGCCGTCTCGCGCTGGCCCGAAAGCGTCCGCATCGACAGCTTCACGCTCTCCTGGCGGTCTTGCTCGAGCGCGAGCATTAGCTTGCCCTGGATCGAGTACGGGTCCTTCACCGTCCCCTCGATCGCCTGCACCCGCACGCGCGCCGCCTTCAAGCGATGCAGCCAACTCCCCGACTGGTGCGCGTCGAAGCGGCCGAAGCGGCTGATCTCGTGGACGAGGATCGTGGTGAAGTCGTGCAGCCGCTCGGCGTCGACCACCATCCGCTGGAAGCCCGGCCGCAACGCGTCCTCGGTGCCCGAGATCCCGTCGTCCTCGTACCAGCGGACGATCACGAAGGCGTTCGCGGCGGCGAACCGTTCGATCTCGTGGCGCTGGCGTTCCAGGCTCTGCGCTTGGTCTTTCGTCGAGCGTCTGATGTACGCGGCCGCCTTGGTCGGTTGGGTCATCCCGCGACTCCCTGAACTCGCCGAAGGGCCCGTCCCTTCGCATGCACGCGATCAGGCCATTCCTGGGCGCCCATTGGAGGAGGCTGGTCGCCGCAGGGTGGCGTGAGTCGCGGGGTCGCGTGGAGATCAAGGAGAAGTCCCGCGAGAAGCTGGAAGGCGTCCCCGAGCATGTTGTCGTTCACGGCGACCGGCACGGCCTGCACGCGGAGGCGCAGCTCCTCGGCCTCGTCGCCATCGGGATGGGCGAGTGGGGAGCGACATGCAGCGTCGACGAGCGCGCGCATCACGGCAACGCGGCTCCCGCCTTGACTTCGAGGGCACGCGTCGACCTGGGAGGGCGATGTCCGTACACCAGCATCCGACCGTGCGCCGTGGCATGGAGTCGCCTACGCATGGAAGCGCCTCAAGATGAGGTCGGCGGCGGGGCTCCCCTGGTCGTACGCGTGCACGATGCAGTCATCGGTGAGCGCCCATCGGAGGAGGTCGGTGACGAGGGTGAAGACCTTCGGCACGATCTCAGCGAGTGCGATTTGGTCCACCGCCCGTCCGCGACACACCGCCGACCAGTGCTCGAAGAAAGTGGGGAGGACAGCGCCAAACGGACCCTTCTCGAGCAAGCCACGCTCGAACTCGCCGGCGTCGGGGTGAGTCGGCGGCAGCCACACGCGACCCATATCGAGCCCGAGCGCGTTGAGAGCGACGCCAAGGTGGAGGCACATCTCCGCGAGGTACTGCGAGCGCCAGGTGTTGAAGTAGGCGACCACAGCACGCCCGAACGGATGCTCGGGGGCGCGGCGGAGAGCCATGGTCGACCACATCTTCTGGAGCACACGGATCGCTTCGTCATCGAGTGGTCGATCGAGGTCCCCCTGCAACAACTCGAATGCCACTCCGGGCTCGGAGAGGGGCGCGGTCTTCTCGGCCGTGGCGAACTCGTTCGATGACCACAGGACGATGATGTTCCCGCTCGGATTGCCGGTCGCGATCGTGACTAGGTTGCAGAGCAGCGGGAGGTCCTGGAGCGGGTCCCAGATGTTCTGGTCGGGCGGGGTCCCGCTGCCGCTCGGAACGACCAAGGCGGCGACTTCGGCGTCCCAGTGGTAGACCTCGTGAACCCCGCCCTTTCGGCGCAGCGCGCGATAGGCGTCCCCGATGCCTCCGTAGTCGGCGCGAACGAGGCGTGTGGACTCGCCGAGCGTGACACACTCCGCTGCGTGCGACCACGTCTTGTCGTGGATGAGAGCTGCGGCCCAACCTCTAAACATGTCAGTGGCTCCTAATTGAGGACCGGCCGTCGGCTGACGGTGGTGTTTGCGTAGGCTCATGACGCCGCCGTCTCCGGCCGCGGCCGAAGAACCGCGAAGATCGCGATCTCGAGCGCGAGGCGGGAATCGTCGCTCGTCGGGCGAAACGCGAAGTGCGTGCAACTCTCGCGATTGCTGCGGCGGGAGCGGCTGAGGGAGAGGTAGATCCGGCCGGTCGCTGCGCTCGCGGCGTCGGACGCGGTGAAGCGGAGGTCGCTAATGACGATGGGCGGCGTCATTGCGAAACCCGCTTGCCATGGTTCGGCTTTCGATAGATCTCGCGGACGTCATTTTCGTTGGCCTTGGTGAACTCAACGACGATCGTCGCCTCGGCAAGACTCTGGACGTAGCCGCCGAACTCACCCACCGTCGTGACGACCGCGCCACGTTGGTCCTTCACTTGGTGACCGGGAGCGAGCCATCTCGTGCGTTCCGGCACGGCTCGACGAACTGAAGCGCCGTCGCCTTGGGCTCGTGTCTCGATCAACGCCGAACGAAAGTCACCGGCGTCCAGTTTGGCTGGATCGTTCTCTCCAATGCTCCGCGCTTCACCTTGGCTAAGGCTCCGCCGGACGGTCTCGTGGCGCTTCACGTCCTGCATGCGGTCGACGTAATGCCGGAGGAACTCCTTGCGGACCCAGGTCGCGATCTCGTCCGAGTCCTTGCCGCCGATGGAGGCCGACCCGCCAAGCAAGCGGACGACCTCACGCGCGATCGGGTCATCCGGCTCGGTGTGGCGAGCGAAGTGCGGTCGGGTTTGCTCCCAAGCTCTCGCCGCCGCGACCTCGGGCGACTCGGCGTCGGCCGAGGCCATGAGGTCCTTCGGCAACGGGAACCGGTCGCCCAAACGAGCCGCCCGCGCGTTCGCCACGATGATGTCGATCGGGACGTCCGCCAGCGTCTCGGCGAAGGACATACCGAGCGTCTCGTCGAACGTGCGGCCGAAGATGGAGCAGAGCTTGCGGAGCTCCGCAAAAAGCACAGTGAGGTCAGCGCGTTCCATTGCGAGAATCCTCCTTTGGCGGCAGCCCGGCGCGCGCGAGGAGCCGCGCCTCGGCGGCGTCTTCGGCCGACTGGCGATGGGTGATCGGGCCGGTTGACGTCGGCGCCCGCGCGAGTTCGATGAACTCAGCGACGTGCTTCGAGTCGCGGACAATCAGTTCGAGTGACTGGAACTTCGTACTGCGGTCGTTCAGCCCGCAGTGGAACGGCGAGCGATGGCAGCCGTCGATCGCTTCGCAGAGGTCGGCTGCCGAATAGCCCTCTTTGAGTCGCGCCGAGACCAGGACGCGCTCCTTCTTGCCGGGGCGCGACTGCGGGTGGTAGCTCCGGTAGTGCGCGAAGATGGCGTCGATTTCGGCCGGGGCCAACCGAGGTCCCGCATTAGCGGGACAAGCATCGACGCTAGGAGATGCAGTTCCGACGTCGGTCGGCACGGTGGAGGTCGGAGAGCAGGAGGAATCTGGAAGGAGGACAGAGGAAGGAGGAAGTACCGACGTCCCGCGTGACGTCTCACGAACTTTTGCACGCCTTGTCTCACGCGATGCGCCGTGAGACGTCTCACGCGATCTCTCGCGATGGGTCTTCTTGCGGTTACGACGCTTCTCCTTCCTCGCCATGTCGGCGTGCATGGCCGGATCGATCATCGTCAGGCCCGATCCGTCGCGGACGAGGAAGACGATGCCGCGCTGCTCCAGGTCACGCAGCACGGCCTCGAGTTCGGCGGCATCTTGAGCGCCGGCGTGAGTTGCCCACGCCTGCGCGGTCGTCTTGAGGGACCAGCCATTGCCGTAGGCCCACAGGGCAGCACGAGCGCGCGCATACGCGCCGACGGCTGCGAGCGGCAGCGCGGCGGTGTTCGTCAAGAAGTCAGTCGCGTAGGTCTCGAACGACTTCCACTCGCCGCGCTTGAACTCGACCGGCTCGAAATCCTCGATGCGCCGGCTCATGGCGCGGGTTCCGTCGCTAGCGCCGCGAAACCGCGACGCAGTCGAAGTCCGACAGTGGCCTCGCGACCGTAGGCGTCACGACTTGTGCCGTCAGGCGATGCGAATTGCACCGGATCGACGGCGCAGGTCGTGGGATCGAGAGCGAAGCCGGTCACGTGCGACATCCGGCCGTATTCGATGGACACCCGGCGACGATCCACTCGTGCAGTTCGTCACGACGCCAACGAACGAGCGCGGAGAGCTTGATTGGATGGGGCATCCCGCCGCGTTCGCTC
The DNA here is from genome assembly GCA_031409275.1 of Planctomycetota bacterium. Classification (GTDB taxonomy): domain Bacteria; phylum Planctomycetota; class B15-G4; order B15-G4; family SIAN01; genus SIAN01. The sequence continues at coordinate 1,260 of JANNXA010000026.1, read as the reverse complement.
AGGCGCTGCACCGTTCGGACGGAGCAACCAAGCAGGGCTGCAACCTGGCGGATGTCGAGAAGGGCCGCTGGTGCGGCCGCGAGCGCGTCACGATCGATCTGTCGCACCATTCACCTCCGAGCGCAGGGATCGCCAGCCGAGTGCTGGTTGTTCCTGTAGCTCGTGGTCTTACGGTGCGTCGTGGCGGTTCAATTGTGCCTATAGATGCCTAATCATGCCTAGGCATGATTCGTCTTCAGACTGCTCGCGATCTGACGACCTCGAGCCGTCAACCGATACCCACCGTTCGCGCCGCGTTCAGTTTCGACGTAGTTCCATTCACGAAGGTCCTTGAGAGTCCTGCCGAGCCCGCCGGCAATGCGACCCTTGCCGCCCATGCGTACTGAGAGCTGTTGCCCTCCGATCGTCGTCATAGGGTTAGAGGCAGTCAATTGATGAAGCGCACACAGAACTCGCTGATGATGAGGTCCAACCTTGTTCTTTCGCTTCGCGAGGACTGCCGCTGCTTCAGGCGATGTGTTGTTGTTAAGAGCGTCAAGCCGATCGAGATCATTGCTGACACCTCGCATTAGTCGCCGGAAGTCGTTCTTCGGGATGTGGTTGAAACGCATCACGATGCCTTGCCAGTTGGCTCGGATGTTCCGCCCCAGCACGTCGAGGCAGCGCATGAGCATGTCGATGTAGTCGGCGAGCACCTCGATGAATGTCTCACCGTCGAAGGCATATTCTGCGGCGCCGATATGAATGTTCTGAGTTCGAGACGGGTAACCGGCGATGAGCCTTCGATGGGCCTTGAGCAGCTCGTCGTAGTCACTCCGCGATACGCGAAAGTGCTGGAGTTCGTAATGAAGCTCTTTCCAGTAGGGGGCGTCGGGCTTCTCGCGGTACGCCGGAGCGATCTCAAGTGACGATCGCGAGTTGGTCAGTTTTGCGACAAGGCTCTCGACTGCGAGGCGGAACGTCGCATTGTCGTGCCGTGGGTTCTCGTGTGGTGCCACCGCCTGATCTCCCGCCATGGTCATCCGTTTCCCGTCGATGGCCGGCGCAGTGGGCGCAATCGCAGGCGCGCGAGCTTTCGTCGGCCGCGTTCGTCGTGGCGAGTCTACGGGCGACCAGCGACGTCTAGTGTCATGAGGTAGAAGTTCGTTGAACAATGTCACGGAGGCGTCGTACTCCTCTACAAGGAGCCGACGATGCCACGAGGACGCCCCCGCGCTGACCTGAAGCTGACGCCCGAGGAGCGCGCGACGCTCCAGGGTT
>JANNXA010000025.1:0-23617 GCA_031409275.1 Planctomycetota bacterium | reverse complement strand
CGCGACCGAGCCGCCGAAGACGTCGTTCGTGTCCGTGTTCGAGGCCTTCAAGAACGCCTGCTGGCTCCAGGTCGACCCGAAGCGCACGAAGACATAGGCCGCGCCAGCGTAGGACAAGCAGACGTCGCTTTGGTTGCCGTCCACGCCGGTAGCGTTGCTGGCTTCAAACGACGCCGCCACGACGACCGTGTCGCCGGAGACCGCGACCGAGCCGCCGAAGACGTCGTTCGTGTCCGTGTTCGAGGCCTTCAAGTACGCCTGCTGGCTCCAGGTCGTCCCACTGCGCACGAAGACATAGGCCGCGCCGGCGGGGCACACGCTGTTGTCGCTCTGGTTGCCGTACACGACCGTCACGGGGCGGGCTTGGTAGTGTGCGCCGAACAAGCTGTTGTCGCTCTGGTTGCCGTTCACGCCGGTCGCGTTGCTGTCTTCACCGAAGGCGCCCACGACGACCGTGTCGCCGGAGACCGCGACCGAGATGCCGAAGTAGTCGCTCGCGTCGGTGTTCGAGGCCTTCAAGTACGCCTGCTGGCTCCAGGTCGTCCCGCTGCGCACGAAGACATAGGCCGCGCCGGCGTAGGACAAGCTGTTGTCGCTCTGGTTGCCGTTCACGCCGGTCGCGTTGCTGGCCTCACCCCAGGCCCCCACGACGACCGTGTCGCCGGAGACCGCAACCGAGCCACCAAAGCCGTCGTTCGCGTCCGTGTTCGAGGCCTTCAGGTACGCCTGCTGCACGACGGGATCGATCGTCAGCGGATAGCAGGCACCGCCGTCGTTGACCGTGAGCTGCAACCCGCCGGCGCAGGTCTCGAAGCGCGCCGCAATCTCACGGCCATCCGCGTCGAGCACCGCGAGTCCGGCGTAGTTCAGCACGACCGCGCCGGTCGCGTCGACGAAGCGGACGTCGCGCCCGTTCGCCACGACTTCCGGGACGAGACCGCCGCGGATCGCGAGCGTGAGCGAGAGCGGGCCGCTCGCTTCGGCCGGTCGCGCCTGCACGGTGTAGCCGTGCTCGAGGCCGCGTGAGTCGTTCACGTACCACTCGGTGAGCTGATCGTCCCACTGGTAGGAAACGCGGCCGCCAGCGGTCGTCACGGCACGGGATTGCCCGACGGTGTCCTCGGCGGAGTTGTCGACGCCGTTCTCGACGCCGATCCAACCGTAGTGCACCAGCTCGAGACCGAAGCTCCAACCGCCCGCGTCAGGCGTCGTGCAGAAACCTCGGCCATCGAAGAGCGTCGTCCACTGCTGGCCCGGGTTGCGTGCGCTGTAGCCGCCTTCCACCGCGAACGCCTGATGGCGGCCCGCCTCGTACGCAGCGCGGATGCTCGTCCAGTCGTCGACTGCGAGCCCGTCGGGCACCGGGTCGCTTGCGGCCGCGGTCGCCGAAACGTCCGACTGCGCAGGCAACCGCGTACCGAGCAGACAGCACGCAACGCTGGCGATGAGGATGCGCATCAACTCACTCCCGGACAGGTCACAATGGAGGATGAAGCCGGTCTCCGCGTCGCCAACCCCTGTCGATGCGCCTGGCTCGCGATCGCGGCAGTGTACCGCGTCCCTGACACACTCGGCGTGGGCGATCGATCGAGTCTCGCGCCCGAGACGGTCGGAGGGTGTTACCCCAGCCGCGCTCGACCATCACATCGCGCACGTCCTGAAGCGATTGGGCGAAACGTCTTCGATCGCCACTTCGCTGGCGCGTTCGAGCAGCAGCTTGAAAGCGTCGCGGCAGTTGGCGAGTTCGCCGGTTTGCTTGCCGTCGAGGACGACGCGTCGATGCGGCAAAATGCGCATCGACTTGGGTTTGCGATGGTGGCGATGCTGGACTCGAACCAGTGCCCCCCGAGCCGGTCGAACGCAGCGGACATTCTGTTCGGCGCTCTTAGAGCGCCTGACAGAAAGGACGCGTCGCGCCGAGACCGAGCGAGGCCACCCAGGACGAGGAGACCGAAGCAGGCGACTCTGAAGAGTCGCCGATGGAGGTCGACGAAGTCATGGGTGGCCGCAGCCGGTCGAACGCAGCGGACATTCTGTTAGGCGCTCTTACTTCCAGAGCGTCGCCTTCACCCACGCTCCGGTCCTGGTCGCGCCATGCTTGGCGAGCCACTCCTTGCGGCGCGCCGGATCGTCGGGCGCTTTCGAGTCGGGAAGCGCGTCGAGGTCGAGCAGCGCTTGCTGCGCCGCCGCCTCCTTCGCCGCGCCCTTGACGAGCTTCTCGAGCGGCGCAGTCTTGGCGGCGAGCCCCATTCCCTTGGCGCGCGTCAGCAGTCGCGGCAGCCGTCGCGCGACGCCGACCCAATCGGGCGGCAGCTCCGCATCCTTCAGCGCCACAAGCTCCTGCTCGAGCTCGGCTTCGAGGTCCTCGCCGAAACGCTTCGCGAGCTTCTCGCCCGCGAGTTCCGTGTCCTTCGCCGAGGCCTTTTTCTCGAACGCGCTCCACTTCGCGAGGTCGCCCTCGGCCAGCGCCGCGAATCCGGCGCGCGCCTCATCGAGCGTGACACCGGCATGTAGCGTCCGCAGCACGATCCGAGCGAGCTCCATCGTCGGGTCCGGCGTGACGTCGTCGTCGTCGCTGCTCCACGCCAGCATCCTCGGCCCAAGCGGCACCATGACATCGCACGGCCAGCCGACCTCCTCGGTCGACGCGCCGGTGATCGGCGTCTTGCGCCAGTTGACGCCGAGGCGGAACTTCGCGAGGCCCGAAGGCAGTGCGTACGACTTCGGGATGATCCCCCAACCGCCCGTCGCGCGGCCGACGCAGACCACGCGCTTCGTCTCGCACAACGTCCACGCGAAGGTCTCGGCCGACGACACTTCCGACTCGTCCTGCAACATCACCACCGGACCGTCGAACTGCCAGGTGCCGCTCGCCGCGAGCTTGCCGTAGCGGCCATTGTCGACGCCCTTGCTGAAGAGGCGACCGCACATCTCCCACGCACAGTCATCTCCGCCGCCCCCCATCGAACGGCAATCGAGCAGCAGCGCGTCGATCCCCTTCAGCGAATCGAACGCGGCGTGGAACGCCGTCACGGTGGCGGCGTCCATCGAGCCGGTGATCTTCAGGAAACCGACCTGCTTCGACCACGGCAGCGCCAGCTTCGTCGCCACCGCCCCGTCGGCGCGCGCCACACCCGCGGGCAGGTAGAGGCCGACGAAGTCGAACGACTTGCCGTCGGGCCCCCAGCGCGGCAGATCGAACTTGCGCGGCTTGCCATCGGGCATCAGGAAGCGCGCGGCGATCTGCCTGGCCTCGCCGAACGGGAAGGCTTTGTTGGCGAGCGAGGCCCAGAAGCTGCGATCGCTCGAAAGCCCCTGGAAGCGCGCCACGCGCTTCTCTTCGCGCCCCATCGCGAACCATGCCGGCAGGCCATCCACGTCGAGCAGCCGAGCGCCGGCCGGCAGCGTCGCGGCGAGCGAGTGGGCCGGCATCGCACCGCGCACCATCCACTTGCCCTCCTCGAAACCGACGCACAGACCGGCGCCGTAGAGGCCATCGAACTTGCTCGGCAGCTCCTTCCATTCGACTTTCGTCTCGATCACGCCGGTGTGGCTGTCGCGCAGCGTGGCGAGCAGCTCCATCACGTTCTGCACGTGGTCGCGATCGCTCTTGCAGCCGGCGAAGCGCGGCTCGAAGCGCTTGACGATCGGCTCCCACTCGACGTCGCGCTTGCACGCGAAGCCGGCGTAGTCGCGCTTGACCGTATCGGCCAGGAACTTGAAGTCGTCGACGTAGCGCTGATCGACGAAAGCGAGCGCCGCAAGCAGCAGCAGGGTGCGCATCGCGTTCTCCCGAAGGACGTGGAGCGGACGCGAATCTACTGCGAGCGCAAAGGAACGCCGAACGTCCGCGTTGCGTCGTCAGCGCTCCGAGATCACCGCAGGCGGCAAGCAGGGCTCGCGCGCGGGACGGGCGGCCTGCGGAACCACCGCGTGACGCTCGAGGTCGCGCTCCATCTGCTCGCGCAGCACGCCGTAGCTTGCGACCAGCTTCTGGAAGTCGCCGCGACGGAAGGTGAGCACATCGACCGCCGTCAGCGCGCGCACCGTCGCATTGCGCGGCGCATCGGTCAGTAGCGCGGTCTCGCCGAACGACTCGCCGGGCCCCTTCTCGGCGAGCTTGCACTCGCCTTGCTCGGCATCGGCGTCGGCCCGCACGATCTCGACCCGCCCCTTCTGCATCACGAAGAAGGTGTCGCCACGCTCGCCTTCGCGCACGAGGCAGTCGCCGGCGCGGTAATGCGACACCGCCAGCGCTTCGGTGCGCCGCGTCTCGAACTTGGTGAGGTCGCGCGGGAAGACGACATCGAGCAGCCAATCGAGGCCGACCCGCACGCGACTGACCCAGCTTGGCAGCTTCGCCCAATAGACCGAACGCCACAGCACCCACGCGAGCGTCCCCGAGAGCTTGAAGCCGAAGAGCTGCGCGACGCCGCAATGGTGTCCGACGACCGCGAGTTGCCCCAGCCCGCCGAAGGAGAAGGGCTGCAACGGCTCGTGGCGCAGCGAAGCGATCAGGTTCTTGCCGAGCGTCCGACCCTGCCGCACGGCGTACTGCGCCGTCGGCGGGCAGCTGCCGCCGCGCCGCACGTCGGGGACCGCCGCCGCATCGCCGAGCGCGAAGACGCCCGCGAAACCGGGCACGCGCAGGAACTCGTCGGTGACGACGCGCCCGCCCTCCTGCGGCAGCGGGCTGCGGGTCAGCAGCGGATGCGGCGCGTTGCCGATCGTGCAGATCAGCGTGCCCGCGGCGAGGAACGACCCATCGTCGAGACGAACGCCCTCCGGCGTCGCCTCCAGCGAGCGGCGCCCCATCCGGAACTCCACCCCGCGCGCCGCCATTGTCTGCTGCGCGAAGGCGCCGAGCTTGGGATCGAGTTCATTCAGGATCAGTTCGCGCGAATGGACCAGCACCATGCGATGGCCAGTCGCGCGGGCGCGCGGATAGCTCGGCAGCGCGCGACGCACGAGGTCGTGCACCTCGGCCGCCGTCTCCACTCCGGAGAAGCCGCCACCGATGGTGACGAACGTCAGCAGCCAGCGGCGCCGCGCCTCGTCGTCCTCGAGTTCCGCCTGCTCGAGCCGCGAGAGCACGTGGTTGCGCAGGTGGAACGCGTCGCCGAGCGTCTTGATCGGCAGCGCGTGCTGCGCCATGCCCGGCAAGCGCGAGAGGTCGACCACCTGGCCCGGCGCGAGGACGAGCTGGTCGAACGGCAGCTCGTGGCGCCGTGCGCCGTCGCCGGCCCCATCGGCTTCGGCGAGCGTCAGCACGCGACGCTCCCAGTCGATCGCGACGACGCGGGCGCAGTGAAAGCGCAGCCCGCTGCAGAGCTGGCGCAGCGGATTCACGATGTGGGTCGGCTCGATGCCGCCGGCGACCACCTCGGGCAGCATCGGCTGGAAGACGGTGTAGTTCTCGTCGCTGACGAGGTGGAGCTCGACGCCACTCTCGCCACGCAGCTCGCGCGCGACGGCCAGCGCGGCACTGGTGCCGGCGAAGCCGCCGCCCACGATCACCACCCGCAGCGGCACGAACGCCTTCGGTCGCTGTGCTGGCTTGCCGCTGTCGCTGCTCATCGCCGCCTCCGGTCGTCGCGAGCAGGCCTCGCGACCGCGGTGAGCTATCGACCGCCGACCACGGCGATCCGCAGGAAGGAGATGCCGGGAAGGAAGCTCGCGATCGCGGAGCGTCACTGGGAACTTCGCGCCTCGGCTACCGTACTCGCCCCCCCACCGCCTCCATTCGGGGCGCAGATCACGGCCGCTAGTCGATCGGAAGAAGGAGCAGGGAATGGAGCGACGACGCGTCGCGGCGCAGGCCGCATGGCGAAGCGGGTGGGTGGCGGCAACGCTCGCGATCGGCTCGGCACCGCCGCTCTTCGCGCAGCAGCCGGCGCCGCCACCCGCGCCCGGCGTCGACTCCGCGCCACCGGTCGTGGCGGCTCCCGCCGTCGCCGTGACGGAATGGAAGGACGCGGCCGCGCTCGAACGCGAGATCGAAGCGCTCACGGCGGGCCACCGCGAACTGGCCCGCATCACCACGTACGGAAAGTCGCGCGCCGGCCGGCCGCTCTGGTGCGTCGAGCTCGGGATGATCGACCACCCGCAGCGCGATCGGTTGCCCGCGCTCCTCGTGGTCGCGGGCCTCGACGGCCACCACCTCGTCGGAACCGAAGTGGTGCTCGACCACCTGCGCCGGTTGCTCACCAGCTACGGCAGCGATGCCGCCGTCACCAAGCTGCTCGACGAGCATCTGATCTACCTGGTGCCGCGCGCCAACCCCGACGGCGCGCAAGCGGCCTTCGCGACGGTGAAGCGCGAAGTGCGCGGCAACTTGCGACCGATCGACGACGACCGTGACGGCGCCATCGACGAGGACGCGCCCGACGACTTGAACGGCGACGGCTTCATCACCCAGATGCGCTGGAAGGACCCGGCGGGCACCTTCATCGCCGATCCCGCCGACGCTCGGCTGTTGCGCCCGGCCGATCCGCTGAAGGGGGAGCGCGGGGTCTACAAGGTCGCGGTCGAAGGGATCGATCGCGACGGCGATGGCGAATGCGGCGAAGACGGCATCGGCGACGTCGTCCCGAACCGCAACTTCCCGCAGCGCTGGCAGGAGTTCGACCCGGCCGCGGGTCGCGTCCCGATGGACGAGCCGGAGAGCCGCGCGCTCGGCCAGTTCCTGATCGACCATCCAGCGATCGCGGTGGCCATCGTCTACGGCGTCCACGACAACGTCGCGATCGACGCCAAGGCCGACAGCGGTGGCGATGCGCCTCCGGCAGGCGGCGGCGGCTTCGGCGCCTTCCGCATGAATCGCTCGATGCCGGCGGGAATCGTGCGCGACGATCAGGGCTTCTACGGCGAGCTCGCCACGCGCTACCGCACCGCGACGGGCGTCAGCAGCAAACCGCTGATGGAAGCGGACGACGGCGCCTTCGTGCCGTTCGCCTACTTCCAGTTCGGGATCCCGACGCTGGCGATCCACCTCTGGTCACCACCGCTCGACGTCAAGGCGCCCGCGGCGGAGAAGTCGGAGAACGAGAAGCCGGACGCCGCCAAACCGGACGCGGTGAAAGAGCCGAGCGACGCGCCCAAGCCGGAAGCGGTCGACCCGGTTCCGGCAAGAGGCGGCGGTCGCCGCGGAGGCGGTGGCGGTGGCGGTGGCGCGGCCCCTGGCGCGGGTGCCGAAGGCGGCGGCAGCAAGCCCGACGCGGACGAGAGCAAGCTGTTCTTGTGGAATGACCACGCGATGAGCGGTGTCGCTTTCGTTCCGTGGGCCGCGGTGCGCCACCCGACGCTTGGTGATGTCGAAGTCGGCGGCTGGAAGCCCTACCTGCGCAGCAACCCGCCGCTGGCCGAAGTCGGCGAGCTGGCGCGCAAGCACAGCGACTACCTGATCGCCGTCGGCGGGCTCTTCGCGCAGTTGCGCGTCGGCGACGTCAAGGTCGAGAACCTCGGCGGCGACCTGTTCCGCGTGACCGCGACCGTCGTCAACGATGGCTGGCTGCCTTCGATGTGCAGCATGGCGGAGCGCAATCGCCGCCCGAAGTCGACGCGCCTCGATCTCGACCTCGGCTCGGTGAAGCTCCTTCAAGGTCAGGCGCGGCAGACGTGGATGCGCATCGAAGGCCTCGGACGTCGCGAGGTGACGTGGATGCTGCAGGCGGAGAGCGGCAGCGAAGTGATGTTGCGGTTGTGGTCGGAGAAAGCGGGAGACGACGAACGCGTCGTCGAGCTGCGATGAGCGCGCCCCACTCCTCCCTCGCCACCACCCGGAGCCCTTCGATGAAGCTCGCCCGCCTCGCCTTGCTCGCCCTCGCGCCCGTGGCCGCCGCCTCCCTGCTCGCCGCCCCGGCCGCCGCACAGACGCGCTCGACCCACAAGGTCGAGATCGCATGGAACCGCTTCTACGACTACCCCGAGCTCGTCGAACTGTGTCGCCGGCTCGAGAAGGGCTTCCCCGATTTCGTGAAGCTCGAGTTCATCGGCAAGAGCATCGAGGGGCGCGAACTGCCGCTGCTGATCGTCCACAACCCGAAGAGCGGCGCCGCGGCGCGCAAGTCGGCGATGTGGATCGACGGCAACGTGCACGGCAACGAAGTGCAGGGCGGCGAGGCCGCGCTCTACGCCATCTGGTACCTGCTCGAAGGGTACGGCGAGATCGAGCAGGCGACGCGCCTCCTCGATGAACGCGTCTTCTATGTGCTGCCGACGCAGAATCCCGACGGACGCGCCCATTGGTTCGACGCGGCGAACGACTCGTCGAGCTCGCGCAGCGGCGTACGCCCCACCGACAACGACGGCGACGGCCTCGTGGATGAGGATCCGGCCGACGACCTCGACGGCGACGGCTCGATCGAGTCGATGCGCAAGTACATGCCGGGCGAGGGCGATTGGCGCCTCGATCCGGACGATCCGCGCGTGCTGATCCGTCCGCCGCCAGGCAAGAAGGGCGACTGGATCCTGCTCGGCGAAGAGGGAATCGACAACGACGGCGACGGCCGCATCAACGAAGACGACAAGGGCGGTTACGACATGAACCGCAACTGGCCCTCGAGCTGGATGCCCAACTTCATCCAGTTCGGCGCCGGCGAGTGGCCGCTCTGCTTCCCCGAGTGCCGCGCCGTCGCCGACTTCATCCTGGCGCGTCCGCACATCGCGGGCGTCCAGTCGTTCCACAACGCCGGCGGGATGATCCTGCGCGGGCCAGGTGCCGAAGCGTACGGCGAGTACCCGCGCGGCGACGTCGCGGTCTACGACGAGATCGGCAAGGACGGCGAGAAGATGCTCCCGTTCTACAAGTACATGGTGATCTGGAAGGACCTCTACACGGTCTGGGGCGGCTTCGTGAACTGGACGTACGAAGGGCTCGGCATCTTCAGCTTCACCAACGAGCTGTGGAATTCGGGCCAGTACTTCCAGAAGGTCGAAGGCGCGCCGGAAGGCGACGCGGGCGAGCGCTTCTTCAACGACAAGCTGATGCTCGGCGATGCCTTCTCGCCGTGGCGCGCCGCGAAGCACCCGCTCTACGGCGACATCGAGATCGGCGGCGACAAGAAGATGACGGGCCGCGTCCCGCCGAGCTTCATGATCGAGGAGATGCTGCATCGCAACGCGGCGTTCTGCTGGTACCACGCCGACTCGCTGCCGAAGGTCGAGCTGCGCAGCGCGAAGGTGGAGAAGCTCGGCGGCGACGTCTACGCGCTCGAAGTCGTGGTGGGCAACCCGAAACTGATCCCGACCCGCAGCGGACTCGCCGCGCAGAAGAAGATCGGCCGCCCCGACCTGCTCACCATCAGCGGCGACGACGTTCAGGTCGTCTCGGCCGCCTACCTGACCGACCGCTTCCGCCGCGAACGCGATGCGCTGGTCGACGACAAGACGCCCGGCCAGCTGCGCATCGAATCGGGCATCGCGGGTCGCGGCGAGCTGAAACTGCGCTACATCCTCCGCGGCCGCGGCTTCGCAAAGGTGAGCTACGACGCGGAGAAGGGCGGCTACGCCGAGGTGAGCGTGAAGCTCGAGTGACGCGCCGAGCAGAAGCACTGCCGGTCGAGGCGCTGCTTTGCGCAGTCGCTCCGGCCTACCTCCAAGTGAACAAGGAGTCGACGATGTCCTGCCCGCGTCGTCCGTCTCGCGCCACGTGCCGCGTCTCGTCCTGCATTCCGCTGCGCAGCGCCGCGGTCCCGATCGCGCTCGCGTTGCTGATCGCCGGCCGCGCCGCCGCGCAGCAGGAGGCGTGGCGGATCGACGGCGAGCGGTCGCTCTCCCACTTCGGCGCCGCCCTCTGCTGGCTGCCCGATGCCGATGGCGACGGCATCGCGGAGCTGGTCGCCGGCGCTCCCGCGGATCTCGGCGCGAGCGGGACGATCCGCCTCCTCTCCGGAGCGACCTTCACCGAGCTGCTTGAGCGGCCGACGACGCCACCCGACGCCAACTTCGGGCGAGCGCTCGTCGCGGTCGGCGATCAGGACGGCGACGGCCGCGACGACCTCTGGGTCGGCGCCACCGGTCGCGCCGAACTCGTCTCGAGCGCGACCGGAGCGAAGCTGCGCGAACTCCATCGCACCTATTCGGCGAGCTTCGGCAGCGCGCTCTTCGCCTCCGACGACCTCGACGGCGATGGCCGCCAGGAGGTGGTGATCGGCGCGCCCGAGGAGACTCTCGTGCTCGCCGGCGGCATCGCGCGAGTCTTCTCGAGCGTCAACGGCTCGCTCCTGTTGCGCATCGTCGGCAGCGCCGAAGGGGCAGAGCTCGGCGGGCGCGGGCGCATCGCGTTGGTCGACGACATCGACGGCGACGGCTGCCGCGACTTCGCGCTGCTCGATCGCGAAGATGTCGGGGGCTGGCTCGCCGATGTCGTGCGACTGGTGTCGAGCCGCAGCGGCAACGAGCTGCAGGTGGTGCGCTTCGATCGTCCCTCCGATCGCGCGTGGAGCGTCTCCACCCTCGCCGCGACCGGGGACCTGGACGGCGATGGGGAGCGCGACGTCGTGCTGGGCGTGAAGTCGAGGGGCGGCGGCGCCCGCGCTTCCGTTCGGGCGCTCTCGTTGCGAAGCGGCGTCGAGCGGTGGAGCGCGCTGCTCGGCGTGAGCGCCTCGGCGGTCGTCGTCGCCGGCGGCGCCGGAGACTTCGATGGCGATGGGATCGACGAGATCGCCGTCGGCTACTTCGCAACCTTGCCGGGGTCCGACTGGTGGGGCGGGCCATGGATCCCCCGAGAGATGACCGCGGGGTCGCCAAGCCTGCCGTACCACCCCGCGCCGAGCCGCCTCGATCTCATCCTGCTTCAAACGCGCGATGGCCAGCAGGTGCACGCGACGGCGTTGGACCTCCCCTACTCCTCGGCCGCGTTCCCGACGTTCCTCGCAGGCGGCGATCTCGATGGCGATGCGGTCGAGGACATCGTCATCGCCGACCCCGACCGCGAGGCCTCCTACACCATCGCGGGCGCGATCACCGGGCGCCGTTGGAGCGACGGGGCGACGATCGTCAACGCCGTCGGCGAGGCACAGCGGTGGCAGATGGACGGCGCGATCGCCACTGTCGACGACCAGGACGGCGATGGACGTCGCGACCTCGCCGTCTCCTTCCTGGGCGCGAACGGGGAGTACGCCGGCTCGCAGCGCCCGTTGCGACTCTATTCCGGAACGAGCGGCCGCCAGATCGGCGGCCTCACCACGTGGAACTTCGGCATCACCACGCTCGCGGCCGTGCCTGACCTCGATGGAGATGGGAGAGAGGATCTCGCGACCACCATCGTTCCGGGAGCGAACCCCTGGGTCGAAGTTCTGTCTAGCTCGACGAGCGCCAAGCTCGCCAGCTACCACCTCGGCAACGAGTGGTCGAACTTCGGAGCGGTGCTCGCCGTTGGCGTGCAGCCCGCCACCGGCTCGGCGGAGCTCGCCATCGCGGAGCACATCTCTGGCTACCCCGGCAACCCTCCGGTCAACGAGGCGGGACGCGTCGTGGTGGTCGACCTCGCGACGGGCGCGCTCCTCCTCGAGGTCCATGGCGTCCGGAAGAAGGAGCAGCTCGGCCGCGCCATCGCGTTCCTCGGCGATGTCGACGGGGACGGCGTCAGCGATTGGGCGATGGGAGCCCCGTACAACAGCCTGATCGCGCCCCAAGCCGGCCGCGTCGCGATCCTCAGCGGTGTCGCGGGCGCCCAACTCGACGAGCAGTTCGGCGGCGCCGCCTCCGAGGAGTTCGGCTCCGCGATCGCGGCGCTCGGAGATGTGGATGGCGATGACGTTCCCGATTTCGCCGCCGCGGCGCCGGGCGCCAGCGCATCCAGCGGTGCCGTGCGGGCCTACTCGGGCGCGGGCCTCACATTGCTCTTCGCCGCGCCAGGCTTGACGGCAGGCGATCGCTTCGGGCAGTCGCTCGTCGCCATGGGCGACCTCGATGGCGATGGTCGCTGCGACTGGGCTGCGATCGGCTCGGTCCCGCCGCGCATCGAGGTGCGCTCCGGCTCCGACGGCGCGTTGCTGGCGCGCTTCGAGGGCGATGCGACCCGGACGCCGCGCCGCCTCTCCACGACGGCCGCCTGGCAGTCGGGTTCGCCCGACGGCAACGCGATCCGCGACCTCTTCGTCGTCGACGACCAGGCGCTCGACGGACTCGGGAGCGTGTGGCTCCTCGTGCTCGACGACCTGATGCTGCAGCTCGATCCGGCGCAAGCGAAGCCAAACGACACCGTCTTCGCCTACCTGCGCGGCGCACCGACTGGCAACGCGGCCGTACTGGAACTCGTCGCCATCGACGGCGTCCCCGTTTCCATCACGCTCGACGCCGGTGTCTTCGACGCGCAACGCGAGTGGTTCGCGTGCGGTGTCGTTCCGCCCGGCTTGAGCGGCACGATCTGGACGCTGCGTGGTCACGCAACCGGCTGGAGCGGCGGCCTCGTGCAGAGTCCCGATCAGGCGCTCACGTTCGAGTGAACCGTCGACCGGCCACTCCTGCGCTCGGCGATCACGTGCGCCAGCGCGCTCGTGCCGAGCAGCAGGCGTAGCTACTGGCAGCGCGCGCAGCTCCTGGTCGGAACGGACGCGCTCCTGTGAAACGACCCGTTCGACACGAACGCAGTAATGCACGCACCTGGAGCGCCGGAGAGCTTCTCACGGAGGCTCCTGCCTCTCGATCGGCTGGCTGACGGCGACGCCTGGTTCGACCCCTTGTGCTCGCGGGAGGTCGACTGATGATGGCGGCGACCTCGATTCGAGGTTGATCCAAGGGGTGACTGCCGTCATCCATCGGGACGCCGACGGCAGTGAAGGAGCCGCGCATGGCAGCCATTCGGTGGCCGTTGAGTTTCCTGCGAACGACGGTCGGTCTCGCGATCGCGACGGCCGTCGCCAACGCTCAAGTCACCACACGGGTCAGCGTCGACTCCGCCGGAGCGGAAGCCAAGGACGCATGCCTCGCGCAAAGCATGTCGGCGGACGGCCGATTCGTGGTGTTCACCAGCACCGCGTCGAACCTCGTCAGCGGCGACACCAACGGCTTCGCGGACATCTTCGTCCATGACCGTTCGACCGGAATCACCGAACGAGTGAGCGTCTCCTCGAGCGGAGCAGAGGGCAACGCTCCGAGCGGTGAGTTCAAAACCAGCCACTACGAGTCGTCCATCTCGAGCGATGGCCAGTTCGTCGCCTTCACCAGCGATGCCTCGAACCTCATTGCCGTCGACAACAATGGAGTCACCGACGTCTTCGTTCACGATCGCTCGACCAAGAAGACGACGCGCGTCAGCAAGAGTTCGTCGGGGTCCGGTGGAAATGGCGGGAGCTTCAACACCTCGATCTCCTCGGACGGGCAGACCGTGGCGTTCATGAGTACGGCGAGCAACCTGGTGTCCAATGACACCAACGGGATGTTCGACATCTTCGTCCATGACCGAACGACGGCCGTCACCACGCGGGTGAGCGTCGACTCCTCAGGCCAGCAGTCCAAGGACCACAACTACTCCCCGTCGCTCTCGGCGGATGGAATGGTCGTGGCGTTCACGAGCTTCGCGCCGAACCTGGTCACTGGCGACGGCAACAACGTCGCGGACATCTTCGTGCACGACCGCGCCACCAAGATCACCGAGCGCGTCAGCATCGATTCCTCGGGCATGGAGGCGAACCGAGAGAGCTACTTCCCCTCCATCTCGGGGGACGCAACGAAGGTGGTGTTTCCAAGCGCCGCGGACAATCTGGTCGCGAACGATTCGAACAAGACGTGGGACATCTTCGTCCATGACCGATCCACGGGGCTCACCGATCGAGTGAGCGTCGACTCCTCCGGAATCGAAGGAGACAGCGACAGCTACCCGGGCGCCGCGATCGCATCCGACGGGAACAGCGTCGTCTTCACCAGCTTCGCGACCAACCTCGTCGCCGGCGACGGCAACGGCGTCGCCGACGTCTTCGTCCATGACCTGCGCACCGGGCTGACCGATCGCGTGAGCGTCGACACCGCGGGGACCGAGGGCGACCAGCAGAGCGGCGACAGCAATCCCGACAGCTACTCCGCCTCGATCTCGGCCGATGGGCTGCTGGTGGCGTTCACCAGCCTCGCCACCAACCTGGTCGCGGGGGACGGGAACGGACTCTCCGACGTGTTCGTCCGCGATCTCTGCTCGACCGTCGCCTCATGGTCGAACTACGGCACCGGCTTCCCCGGCGCGAACGGCATTCCGACGCTGACGGTCCAGGCGCCGCCGATCCTCGGCACGACTCTCCATGTCGACGTCGGCAGCTCGGCAAGCAACACGACGCTCGCGGTCCTCCTCGTCGGCTTGAGCCAGATTTCGGTGCCGATGGCGAAGGGCGGCGACCTCCTCGTCCTTCCGCTGCTCTCGCTCTCCCTCTCGCTCCCGCCGAGCGGGTTGACGATCGACGAGGACATCGACAGCGATCCTTCGCTCTGCGCGTTCGAGCTCTACGTGCAGACCCTCGTGGCCGATCCGGGCGCGGCGAAGAAGCAGTCCGCGAGCGCGGGACTGAAGCTCGTCCTCGGTCGGTGATCACGGCCGTGCAACGCAGCTGAGACGAATCGGAGTCGTGTCGGTCGGAGGGTACGAAGCGCGCCCCTCCGACCGACGCGCCCGCGCCAGGGGCGCGAGGCCGGACTCGTCGATCGGAAGCGGATTCGCGAGCGCGACGCGCGGCGACTGCTGCAGATCGACCTGGCGCCTACCGACTTCAGGTGCATTCCCACAAGGAGTGGACCCATGACCCAGCCGATGCGCCGCTTCGCCTTCCGCCTCCTCTTCGGGGCGCTGCCGCTTCTCCTGATCTGCGCTTCCTGCGGCACGTGATGAGACGCGCGGCGGCCGGTCGGCCGCCTTCGGCATCGAGCGAGATCCGCTGGCGCGTAGCGACCTACGCGCCAGCGTCGTGATTCCCCGGCGCCCATCGACGGCCCCGCACTTGCCATGGCTCCTCTTCGAAGGGCATGTCATGTCCGTGGCCGTCGGGAGCGCAGCGCAGTCATGGCCAGCCGTCGAACGTCGTTCGCCCGGATCGGTTGCAGGGTCGCGCTCGTCACGGCGTGCTGCACCCCGCTCGCCGCGAGCAGCTGCGTCACGGTCAGCATGTGGAAGGAGCTGCCCGATCACCACCGCGACGGCGACCTCGATTGGAGAGACGGCGGCACCGTCGCCGCGGTCGCGCTGACCCCGGTCACGGTCGCGCTCGACGCGGCGCTGTTCGTGGGCTGGATCTGGCTGTCGTCGCAGAACGGCGCTTGCGGCGGCGACGGGTTCACCGTTCACTTCGACTGAGAGCCCGTCCCGAGAGCGCCGCCGCGCGCGCGCGGCGGCTGCATCGACGGTTAGAACCAGAGCCGATGCCACGTCGCCTCCTTGCCTCCCTCACCTTCGTCGCCTTCGCCTGGCTCACCGGAACGCCGCTGCTGCTCGCGGCTCTTCCGACGCAGACCAGGCCGCCCGCCGCCGTGCCCGAGGTTCCGCTCGCCACGCGCCTCAAGCTGCTCGCCCGCGACGCCAAGGACTCGCAGGACAAGCGGCGGCTCGCAGCGTGGGAAGGGCTTGTGGCGCTCGGCGAACCGGGCGCAGCAACGCTGAAGCCGATCCTCCTCGCGAAGCTCGCTCGCGATCAGAAGAGCCTCGAAGAGCGCTTGAAGGGGAGCGAGCTCGCGCGCGCGCGCCGCAAGGTCGAGGAGGCGCTCGGCGAGCGGCGCGCCGCGGCGCTCGCCTGCATCTTCGATCCGGTGCGCTACCCCGACGAGAACCACGGCGCGGTCGGGCAGCCCGAAGTCGATCGCCTCGTCGCCGCGGTGCGCGCGGTGTGGGAGCGCCCCGCCGTCTTCCTGCGCGAACTTGAGCCGGAGGTCGAGCAGCTCGCTGCCGCCATGGAAGAGGCGGTGGTCTACACCGAGGCGTGCGGCGCCGCGCCGCCTTCGGCGCTCGCCGATGTGAACGCATGGCTCGACACCTTCACGCCGCGCTTCGAGCGCGAGTCGATGGGGATCAACGGCACGCAGCACGACTGGAACGTCGCCGTCGCCGCGTGGCATGCCGACGAGATGCTCACTTCGGCCGACGAGTCGGAACGTGCCTGCATGGACGCGACCAACGCCTACCGTTTGATGATGGGCCGCGCGCTCCTGGAGATCGACGAGCGGCTGGTCCGCGCGGCGCGCAAGCACAGCGAAGAGATGGAGGCGCTCCGCTACTTCGACCACACCTCGCCGGTCGCGGCGAACGCGAGCTTCGGCGCTCGCTGCGCGCACGAGGGCTACCACAGCGCGAGCGGCGAGAACATCGCCGGCGCAGGCGATGGCGTCGGCGCCTTCCAGGGCTGGTACACCTCATCGGGCCACCACCGCAACTTCCTCGGCGGCCATCAGCAGTTCGGCGTCGGACGCGCCGGCCTTTTTCCCGGCAGCCTCTTCACCCAGAACTTCGGCGGCGGCGATTCGCTGCGCAGCCGGCACGTCGACGATCCGCAGATCGACTACCTCGGGCGCAAGAAGAAGCTCGAGGCGGGCAGCGCGGACGCGCAGGCGGCGCTCGCCGCGTGGTGCAGGGCCAACGGCCTCAGCGACCGCGCCCGCCAGCATGCGGAGGCGGCGCTCGCGCTCGATCCGCAGCACGCGAAGGCGCACGAACTGCTCGGCCACGTGAAGGTCGACGGCCGCTGGACGACACCGCCCGTCAAGCAGTAGCGCGGGCCGCGATCTTCGCGTGCGACGTCACAGCCCGCGCAACCACTCCGGACGAAAGCGCGCGCGCGTCGGATCGGCCAGCACGGTGTCGAGCTGCGCGACCAGCCGCGCCTGATCCTTCTGCAGGGTGCCCGCCAGCGCCAGCCAGTTGCTGGCGTGGTTGCTGCGAAAGACGCAGCCGTCGACCGCCAATGCGGCGAGGAACTCGCGCAGCTCGCGCGCCAGCTCGATCGGCGTGAGCTCCTCGACCTCGCCGCGAACCGCCTCGTCCCACAGCGGCGTCGCTTCGACTGGCGTCATCACCAGCGTGCTCACGAAACGTGGTGCGATCGCGTTGACCAACGCCGCGCTCGCGCGCGCATGGGCCAGCGAGCCGGGCTTGCCGTCGCCCGCGCGCTCGCGCCCGCCCGCGCCGAGCAGGATCATCGTGGAGAGCTTCACGCCGGCCGCAGACGCCTTGCCGCAGACGCGCGCGAGCTCGGCCGCGTCGACTCCCTTCTTCAGGCGCGCCAGCACCTCGTCGTGGCCGCTCTCGAGGCCGACGTAGTACGTCGTCAAGCCGAGCTCACGCAGCTCGGCCATCTCGGCGACGGTTCTCACTTGCAGTGCTTGCGGCGAGGCGTAGCAGCTCACGCGCGCGAGGTCGGGGAAGGCGCTCCGCAGCGCGCGCAACACCTCGCCCAGGAACGCCGCCCGTGCGACCAGGGCGTCGCCATCGGCAAGGAAGACCTTGCGGACCGGCCCCGCATGGAGGCGCGCCCATTCGATCTCCGCGACCAGCTCCGCCAGCGGCCGCACGCGGAAGCGCTTGTCGCGATACATCCCGCAGAAGGTGCACTCGTTGTAGGAGCAGCCGATCGTCGCCTGCAGGATCAGGGAGTCCGCTTCCGACGGCGGGCGATAGAGCGTCCCTTCGTGGTGGATCACGGCGCGGAACGCTCCTGCGACAAGCGATCCCGAGCGGCCCGCAAACGCGCGAGCGCGACGTAGCGCATGACGAGATTGACGAGGCCCATCAAGCCGGTCAGCGCCGCCGGCACGTAGAGCGCTCCGTAGTCGTAGCGGCCGAACAGCAGCGCACCGCTGATCGCGCCGACGAAGAAACCGAGCAGCAGGAGCCCCAGCAAGTAGACGCGCCGCCACTCCACCCGGTCGCCGCGCAGCTTGTGGCCCACCAACACTCCGAGGTCGGTGATGATGCCGGAGACATGCGTCGTCCGCAGGATCGCGCCGCTGTACATGCTGGCCATCGCGTTCTGCAGACCGCACGCGCCCGACGCGACGTACTCGCCCGCGAGCGAACCGCGCCGCAGCAACGCCACCGAGATCAGCAGCAGCAGCGACTCGAAGGCGAGCACCGCGCCATAGCGTCGGCCGAGCTTCAACGTCTGCGCGTGGATCACCACGCCGCTCACCACCGCCCCTGAGAAGAAGGAGCCGATCATCAGCAGCAGGTGCGGGAGGACCGCGTGTTGCGAGTGCGCGAGCGCGATCCCGAGCTGCGTCGTGGTGCCGGTCAGGTGGGTGACCGCCTGATGGCTGAAGCTCTCGAAGCCGACCGCGTTCACGATCCCGGCAATGAACGCCAGCACCGCGCCGCCAACCCCCACCCACCACGGCAACTTGTGGATCATCGAACGCCGCCCTGCCCGTTGGCCGCACCGTCGGCACACCTCGACGACCGCGGCGAGCGGCACAGCATGCCATCGCCCGCCGTCGGCGCGGCAACTCCCTCTTGACCGGAAGCGCCGCAGGCGGCTTGCTCGTGGCGCTCCGCGGCGACAGCCGCTTCTTACTGGAACCCACGAATGTTCCTGCTCCGCAAGATCGGCAAGGTGCTTCGCGGCGCCGCCACTCCGTTCCAGATCCACCTCGCCTGCCTGTTCGGCGCCATGCTCGGCTTCGTGCCGAGCTTCACGCGCGCGCCAGCCACGGTGATCGGCCTGACGCTGCTGCTGTTCATCTTCAACGCGAATCTCGCCGTCGCCGGCCTGATCGGTCTGGCGGCGAAGCTCGCCTCGCTGGCGCTGATGGGCGTGTCGTTCGGCGTCGGCCGCTGGCTGCTCGACGGACCGCCGAGCGCCTTCTTCCGCGACCTCATCAACGCCCCGGTCTTCGCCTACTGCGGCTTGGAGTGGTACGCCTGCAGCGGCGGCCTCGTGCTCGGACTGCTGTTCGGCATCGTCTCCGGCTTCGCCGTGAGCCTCCCGATGCAACGCTTCCGCGCGACCATGACGCGCGTCGAAGAGAAGTCGAGCTTCTATCAGCGCAACAAGGGCAACCCGCTGGTGCGCTTCCTGTTCTGGGTGCTGTTCGGCCCGCGCCACCAGTGGGACAGCTACCAGAAGCTGATCGGCAAGCGGTTCGGCAACCCGGTGCGCATCGCCGGCATCGTGGTCGCCGTCGCCGTGATCGCCGGCATCTGGTACGGCGCCGGCAAGTTCAGCGGTCCGATGCTGCGCGAGTCGCTCCGCGGCGGTCTCGAATCGGCCAACGGCGCAACCGTCGACCTCGGCCGGCTCGAACTCGACCTCGACAACAACCGCATCGCGCTGCATGACCTCGCGATCGCCGACTCCGAGGAGCTGACGCAGGACCTCTTCCGCGCCGCGCACCTCGAAGGCGACCTCTCCGGCAGCGAGCTGCTCTCGCGCCGCTTGAAGATCGACCGCCTCGTGGTCAGCGAGGCGCGCCATGGCGCGCTGCGCGCGACGCCCGCGACTCGCACCGCGCCGCCGGTCGAACCGTCGCCGCCGGAACCGACGACAGACCCCGCTGCCGACAAGACGATCGACCAGTGGCTCGAGCAGGGGGAAGTGTGGGAGAAACGGCTGAAGCAGGCCAAGGAGTGGCTGGCGAAGATCAAGCGCCCCGCCTCCGCCGAGGACAAGGAGACGCTGCGCGAGCGGCTCGAGCGCGAAGCGCGCGAGAAGGGCTGGGGCAACGTCGCCGCCAACCACCTCATCACCGGCGCGCCGCTGGTCCAGATCGGCGAACTCGTGGTCGAGGGGATCGTCAGCGACTCGCTCGGGACGCTGATCGACCTCCACATCGAGAACCTCTCCAGCAATCCGAGCCTCGTCGACGGCGCGCCGCGCGTGACGCTGAAGACGCGCGACGGCCGCTACTCCTTCGACGCGAGCCTCGCCGGCGAAGCGCGCGTGCCGGGACAGAGCTTCCTCGACGTGCAGATCGCCAATCTGCCCACCGAGCTGATCACCGCGCCGCTCGCCGCGCGAACGGGGGTCAAGCCGCTCGAGGGAGGCACCCTGCAGACCGGCTTCCGGCTGGGCTGGGATGCGCTGCATGAGCCGACGTTCAACCAGGCCTTCGCGGTGACCGTGAAGGACTCGACGCTGAACCTCGGCCAGCTCGGCGCGACGGCGGTGAAGGAACTCGCGATCCCGCTGGTCGTGCGTGGAGCGTTGGACAACCCGCGCGTGCGGGTCGAGCTCGACGGTCTCGCCGACTCGTTGCTGAAGGGCGGCTTCGCGCAGTTCGGGCAGAAGGTGAAGGACGAAGCGCTGCGGCGCGCCGACGCGTTGAAGGCAGGCGCGGTCGCCGAGGCGGAGCGACTCAAGGCGCAGGCGGTGGAGAAGGGCGAGGCGCTGACCGAGAAAGCCACCGATGCCGTGCAGGAGCAGGCGGCGAAGGCGCTGCAAGACGCGCTCGATGGTGCCGGCAAGGACGCTCTCAAGGATGGGCTGAAGGATGGACTCGAGGGCTCCGGCAAGGAGCTGCTCGACGGACTGAAGGGCGGCGGCAAAGAGACGGCGCAGGACGGCAAGGAGGCGGGCAAGAACGTCGCCGAAGACGCGAAGAAGGCGGCGGAAGGGCTGCGCGACTTGAACCCGTTCGGCAAGAAGAAGGACCCGAAGAAGAAGGACGACCCCAAGCAGCCCGAGAAGCCCAAAGACGGCGCCAAGCCCGACGAGAAGCCGGCGACGCCGCCGCCCGGCGGCAACGGTGGCGGGCGCTGAAGCGGACCGAGCGACGGACCGACGGACCGATCGAAAGAACCGGCCGAAGAAACCGGAAGGAGAGCCTCGCGTGAGCACGACGACTCGATGGATCGCAGCCGCAACGCTGCTAGTGGCCGCGATCGCGAGCCATGCGACCGCAGGCAACGAGCCCGGCGACGCGGCGGCGCGCACCTCGCGCGATCTCACCCTCGACGCCGCGCTCGACGCCGTGCGTCCCGAGCTGATCAAGGCCGACATCGACTACATCGCGTGCGACGACATGGCGGGCCGTGACACGCCGAGCCGCGAACAGCGCCTCGCCGCACGCTTCCTTCGCAACCGCGTCCAGCGGCTCGGCCTCAAACCCGGCGCGAAGGAGGGCTACTTCTTCAACTATCCGCTCGACTTCAAGCGCGTGAAGGAGCCCGAGACGAAGGCGTGGCTGCAGATGGGCAGCGAGCGCCACGAGCTCGCCTTCGCGACCGACTTCTTCCTCTCCGCTCGCAGCCTCGCCACGGCCGACCTCTCGGCCGGCCTCCTCTTCTGCGGCGGCGGCAGCAAAGAGGAGCTCGCGCAGACGCTCGCGCTGCGCGGCAAGTTCGCGGTGGTGGTGGATCGCGGCGACTTCGGCCGCCGACTCGACGAGGCGCTGATCGCCGCGGGTGCCGTCGGAGCCGTGATGGTGCGCGCCGACGATGCGCGCGGTCCCGCCTACGAAGAGATCTTCCCGCAGCAGCTCGACTCGATGCGACGCGGATCGCCGTCGTGGCCGAGCGCCGATGAGGCGAAGAGCCTGCCGCGCGTCTTGCTGCCAAAGAGCACCGGACAGATGCTGATGGCGGCCTTCGGCAGCGCCCCGCCGCGCGTCGGCCAGGAGCTCGATGCAACCTTCGGGCTCACCGTGGCGCTGCAAGGCGACGGCAAGGTCCAATGCGAGGACGTCTGCGCCTTCTGGCCTGGCAGCGATCCGTCGCTGGCGGACGAGACGATCCTCGTCTCGGCGCACTACGACCACCTTGGCGTGGCACCCGACGGCCGCGTGTTCAATGGCGCCGACGACAACGGCTCGGGGACCTGCGGGCTGCTCGCGCTGGCCGAGGCGCTGGTCGCGTATGGACCGATGAGCCGCTCGGTGATGCTGATCTGGGTTTCGGGTGAGGAGAAGGGGCTGTGGGGCTCGCAGGCGTGGAGCGCCGCGCCGTGGCTGCCGGGCACCGCCAAGGCGGTCGCCGACATCAACATCGACATGATCGGCCGCAACAAGCCCGACTCGCTGCTGATCACGCCGACCTCGAAACACGCCGCCTACAACGGGATGGTCCGGCTCGCCGAGCGGCTTGCGCCGGAAGAGGGCTTCCCGAATCTTGGCAGCGCGGACGAGTACTACACGCGCTCCGACCATGCGATGTTCGCGCGACTGGGCATCCCGGTGACCTTCCTCTTCGCCGACATCCACGACGACTACCACCGCGTCACCGACGACCCCGAGAAGATCGACTGCGACAAGATCGCGCGCGTCGTCCGCATCGTCGTGCGCATGCTGGAAGCGATGCAGGGGCCGACGCTCCTGCCGGCGCACTGACGGCACGAGGGACGTCGCGATGGCGCTGACGCGAGAGGACGGCTGGCAGCTCCTGTGCGAGTGGACTCCGGGCGCCGCGTTGCGCAACCACGCGCGCGCCGTGGAGCTGGTGATGCGCGCGGCGGCGCTTCGCTACGGCGCCGGCGCCACGGACGTCGAGCGCTTCGGCCTGGCCGGGATGCTGCACGACGCCGATTACGAGCAGTGGCCCGACGAGCATCCCAAGCGGATCGTCGCCTGGCTGCGCGAGCGCGGCGAGGAGCCGCTCGCCCATGCCATCAGCGCGCACTACACCAAGTGGGGCATCCCGTACGAGAGCGTGCTCGACAAGGCGCTGCTCGCCTGCGACGAGCTGACCGGCTTCGTCGGCGCGTGCAGCCTGGTGCGACCGGGTGGCATCACGACGCTCGAAACCAGGAGCGTGCTGAAGAAGCTGAAGGACAAGGCGTTCGCCGCCAAAGTCGAACGCGACGAGATCGACGCCGGCGTGAAGCTGCTGGGCGCCGAGCTGCCCGCCCACATCGACTTCGTGATCGAAGCCCTGAAGCCCCACGCCGCGGAACTCGGCCTGCTGCGCTGACGCAGCGGTCGCGGCGTGCGGGCGACGCAGGCGGGCCAGGGTTTTCCCTCAGCCATTGCCGCGGTTGACAGCGCTCCGGCACGCGCTACTCGTGTGACCGACGCAAGGGGCGCGACGGCGCCGTACCGCGCTGAGCAGGCACGCGCGCCGTCGCGATCTGGGGAGGGGGCGAAGATGGACGAAGTCGCAATGGGATCGCTGATCGTCCGGCGGTCGCCGCGCCGCGAGCCGACGGAAACGTGCGGGGGGGCACTCTCGAAGGCGAGCCTCCGCAAGGACGGCAGGATGGCGCGCTCGTCGGCTGGGCCTCGCCCTGCTCACGGTCGTCACCGGCGGCGGTGCTGCGGCAGCGCAGGCACCGACCAACATCACCTCCTACTTCGTGAACGACGGCCGCAACAACGCCCCTGATTTCGCACCCGGCGAGTTCGCCACCGACACCGGCGGTTTCGTCCCCTTCCAGCGCTACTCCGAAGCGATGGCTACCGGCGGCCACTACTTCGCGCGCAACTACAACGCGGGCGGGACCGGCCATCCTTCGAGCTTCCGCGCTTTGATGCAGCGCTCCGCGCTCGATCTGCGCGACCTCAATTCCGTGCTGACGTCGCTCGGGATCTCGTCCGGGATCCTGCCGTCGACGACCAGTACGCCGCCGACGGTGATCCTCGATCCCGACGTTGCGAATTGGAATGCCCACCACGGTCCCCCCAGGTGCCAGCGTAGTTGTCGCCTCCGTTTGAGCGCTGCGGGGACCCAGGAGAGGCGCAGCCTCTCTTGGGCGCAGCGGATGGAGCAGTCCTGCGCGTAGCG
>JANNXA010000024.1:0-110762 GCA_031409275.1 Planctomycetota bacterium | reverse complement strand
AACAGAATGGACGCGTCGCGCCGAGACCGAGCGAGGCCGCCCAGGGCGAGGAGACCGAAGCAGGCGACTCTGAAGAGTCGCCGATGGAGGTCGACGAAGTCATGGGTGGCCGCAGCCGGTCGAACGCAGCGGACATTCTGTTAGGCGCTCTAAGGCGGCGCTTCTGACGCCGCGATCAGGAGAGATTGCATGGGCTTGATCAACTGGGTGTTCGACCTCTATCAGCAGTCGCGCATCGAGGACCTCCATCGACAGGCGAGTTCGGCGCGAGCGGACGCTTTCGCGCTGAGTGGCGCGGGCGGTGGCGCGGTGGGGGGCGGCTCGGCCGATCTCGAACGCGCCATCGGCGAACTCGCGTTGGCGGTCAAGACCGTGCAGCGCCTTGCCGTGCAGAAGGGGCTGTGCACGTCCGCCGAGTTCGCGCAGACGATGGAGCAGATCGACCGCGAGGACGGTCGCGCCGACGGCATGACGCGCTGGAAGTAGCGACGCCGGCAATCCAGGCGAGCTGCATGTCGGCTTCGTGCGCCACGCGTGCGGCGTGCGCTGGGATGAGACGGGTGGCAAGGCGATCGGCGTCACCGGCGTCGCGCTGAAGAGCGTCGTCGCGCCCGCTGACTACAGCGAGATCACGCCGGGAAACTCCGCGGCGCGGCGATAGAGCGCGATCACCTCTTCGCTCGATTCCATGAAGAGCTCGGCCGTGATCGAAGTGTGGCGCCCGGCCCCCGATGCTCGGGTGGTGAAGGCGTGACCGGCCAGGATCAGGCTGAACTCGCCGACGAGCTCGGTCTTCATGATGAACTTGAAGGTGTAGACCGAAGGCCACACCACCTGCTCGGCGAGCCGCGCCTGCAGCGAGGCATAGGGATCGGCGATCGGGTCGATCTCGTCGCTCATGGCGGCGGAATCTATCAGCCCATTGGAGAAGTCCCGTGTCGCCTGGAGGCGTCTTCCAAGCCAGCGCGTCGTCGTCGGCTCTCGACACCTCACTAGGGAATTGGCTTCGAACCTTCTCCTCGTCCCGACTCGAAATTCGCTCGCCGGACTCGCGGTGACTTCTCTAGCGCGAGCGCAGCGTCGGGCGTGCTCGCTGCCGTCGCGGCCATTTGTGCCGCTCCTCACGTCGCTGTCACCCTCCACGGCGAGCGACGTCCTTCGCGCGGCGTCGGCGGCAGATCGAGTGGCGCGTTCATCGACGTCGCTCGGGGGGTGGCGCGATGACGGTGCACGAGCTAATTCGAAGACTTCTCGATGATGGTTGGTTCCTCTCGGGTCAACGTGGGAGCCATCGGCAGTTTCGCCACCCGTGGAAGCCGGGGCGAGTCACGGTGGCGGGCCATCGCAAGGAGCATCTGTGCCCGAAGACCGAGAGAAGCGCGCTGCGCCAGGCCGGCCTCGTGCCGGCGCGCGATCCGAAGGATCCAGGAGCGACGGCAGGAACGGAGGAGGGAGAGCCTCGATGAAGTACCTCGTCGTGATCGAGCCGGCGGAGCGCAACTGGTCGGGCTACGTGCCTGACCTGCCGGGCTGCATCGCCACCGGCAAGACGGCCGAGCTGACCAAGAAGCGCCTCGCGACGGCGATCCGTATGCACCTCGATGGACTCGAGGAAGATGGCACTCCCGCTCCGAAGCCGGTCTCGCTCGGCGAGTACGTGAAGGTGAAGGCGTAGCGGCAACGGCGCGCGCGGTCGCTCAGAGCTTCACGCCGTTGGGTGCGGTGAGGCGCGTGTCGACGACATCGCCGGTGTTGCGCGTCGCGGCGGGCTCGAAGATCAGCGCGGCCGCTTCGGCGTCGGCGACCGTGCGGTGCTCGACGCCGCGCGGCACGACGATGAGCTGGCCGGGGTGGATCGTCTCGATCCGGTCGCGGAACTCCACGCGGAAGGAGCCGGCGACGCCGAGGAAGAGCTCATCTTCATGTTCGTGGCGATGCCACACGAAGTCGCCCTGGAACTTGGCGAGCTTCACTTCCTGGCCGTTCAGCTCGGCGACCACTTTCGGCCGCCAGTGCTCGTGGATCAGCGCGAGCTTCGCGGCGACATCGACCTTCGACGTGGCGATGGCGTCGTTCCCCGCGGCCTTCGCGTCGCGAGGATCACTCACCAAACAGCGCCTTCGCCTCGCGCGCGGCGACCAGGCGCGCCAACATGCCGAGGCTCGCCCCGGTGGCCGTGCCTTTGATGACGAAGCGCTCGAGGAACCAGGTGGGCGGGCCTCCCGCCATCAGGAACGGGCGAAGCGGGCCGCTCGGCGCGAAGTTGAGCTGTGGCGTCGGGTCACCGTTCAGCTTCATCACCATCTTTCCGCCGGCCATCGAGAACTGGGTGAAGACCTGGACGCCAGGGTTGGGCTTCTCGATCTTCTTCTCGGAGGACGCGCCGTTCTTGCCGCCGACGACGCTCTCCAGCACGCAGAAGTTGTTGAGCACGATGCGATCGCTGCCATCGGCGGTCGTGAGGCCGAAGAGATAGAAACCAACCGGTTCGCCACGCCAGGTCTCGGCGAAGCCACCCTGCAGCTCGACCTCGACATCGGCGCAGAACTCGATGGGCAACGCGCCACCCGAAACGTCGTTGGGCAGCAATCGGCTCTGCGCGACCTGAAGCGCGTTGACGCTGCTGACGGCGCGCCCGTCGCTCGACTTCACCATCTGCAGGGCGGACTTCGGCAGCGTGGCCGGGTCGAAGTCGCCGCCTTCCAGGTTCTTCTCGAAGTCGTACTCGATGGCGATCCCCATGCCGCCCTCGCCGGCGTCGGGATGGAGCTTCGAGGGGTTGGTCGTGACCTTGCCGTGGATCGCGGCGGAGAGCGCCTGCGGTCCGCGGAACGCCGACTCACCACGCTGCACGAACTGCTCGCGCAGCGCCGTTTTCACGTCCTCGCCGAGCTTGGTCGCCTTCGCCTCGGGCCACGCCGCCTTCATGCGCTCGACGGCCTTGCCCGCATCGCCATCCCGCAGAGCCGCGTCGAGCGCGCGCGCCGCCTTCAGCTCGGGGCCGACCTCCTTGAAATCGGCCAGCAGCTCGCCGAGTTTCTTGCCGACCTCGCCCGTGAGCTTCGCCGCGCGCTGCTTGGCGTCGGCCCCGTCGTTGCCCAGCAGCTTCAGCGCCGCGGCGGCCACGATGTCGGCCTCCGCGGTCGGCTTGCCCTTGCTGAGCAGCAGCCCGATCTGCTTGGGGTCGAGGTCAGCCCACGCGACCAACGTCTCGGTCTTGTTGACGGTGACGCTGACGCCGCTGTCGTCGACCTTCGTGATCGGTCCGTCGGCGGCGTCGTTCAACTTGACCTTGCCCTTCTTGCCGACCTGCGCGTCGAGCAGCGGTCGCACCGCCTTCTCGATCGCCTCGCCGACGACGAGCTCCGCGTCGGCGGCGCTGCCCTGCCCCAGCAGATCGGCGCTGTTGCGGTAGCCCGCAGCCATGAACTTGAGCCACCCGAACGCTGCTTCGGTGGCGGTGGCGCTCGGCTCCGGAACGAGCTCGACGATGGAGCTGACCGGCGCGATCGGCGCATCGTCGCGCATCGGATCGGGCGCCGAAGCGAGCAGTGTCATGGAGAGGGCAGCGAAGGCGGCACGCAGCATCGAAGATCCTCCAGGCGATTCGAGTCGGCGGGAGCATATCCCTGCCCGATTGCGCCCGTCGCCGGCGCCAAGTAAGAGCGCCCCGCTTCATCCCGACCTGTCCGCGCCGCGCAGGATCCTCGATGGCCCGTTCCGCCGCCGCCTCCACCACCGCCTCTCGCGACGCGTTGCTGTCCGGCTTGAACCCCGAGCAACGGGCGGCAGTCACCACCACCGAGGGGCCGCTGCTGGTGCTGGCCGGCGCCGGTTCCGGCAAGACGCGCGTCATCACCGTGCGCATCGCGTGGCTGCTGGCGCACGGCGTCGCGCCCGAGCAGCTGCTGGCGATGACGTTCACCAATCGCGCCGCCAACGAGATGCGCGAGCGGGTCGCCGGCGTCGTCGGCGGCGAGCGGGCGAAGGCGGTCACGATCGGCACGTTCCACGCCTTCTGCGTGCGCCTGCTGCGCGAGCGCGGCCACGCCATCGGGCTGCCCGGCCGCTTCGCCATTTGCGACAGCGCCGACCAGCTCTCCGCGCTGAAGGGGGCCCTGCGCGAGCTGCGCATCGCCGAGACGAAGATCGCGCCCAACGTGCTTCAGTCGAAGATCTCGCTGATGAAGAGCCGGCTGGTGACGCCGATCGAGGCGCACCGCCAGGCGCAGGATCGCCACGAGCTGCTGATCGCCAAGGCGTACGCGAAGTACGACGAGCACCTGCGCCGCGCGCGCAGCGTCGATTTCGACGACCTGCTGCTCTTCGCGGTGCGGCTGCTGCGCGAGAGCTCGGTGGACAAGGAAGCGCTTGCGACCCGCTACCGCTACGTGATGGTCGACGAGTACCAGGACACCAACGCGCCGCAGTACGAGCTGCTGCGGCTGATCGCGGGCGGCCATCGCAACCTCTGCGTGGTCGGCGATGACGACCAGTCGATCTACGGGTGGCGCGGCGCCGACGTGAAGAAGATCCTCGGCTTCGAACGCGACTTCGAGGGCGCGGCGGTGGTCCGACTCGAGACCAACTACCGCTCCGTCGAGCCGATCCTCGAGGCGGCGAACCGCGTCATCGCCTGCAACCCGGCACGCCACGGCAAGACGCTGCGCTCGGCGCTGGGGCCGGGCGAACCGGTCGTCGTGAAGCGCGTCGAGGACGAGACGGCGGAGGCGGACTTCGCCGTGCGCGAGATCACCGACCTGATGCGCGAGGGGCGGGCGCGACCGAAGGACTTCGCGGTGTTGTTCCGCGCGGCGACGCAGGCGCGCGCGTTCGAAGCGGCGTTGCGCGCCAAGCAGGTGCCCTATCGCCTGGTCGGTGGCATGTCGTTCTTCGATCGCAAGGAAGTGCGCGACGTGCTCGCGTACCTGCGCCTCGCGGCGAACCCCGACGACGAGGTCTCGCTGCTGCGCATCATCAACTGCCCGCCGCGCGGCATCGGGAAGGTCACCATCGACAAGGCGCTGGCCTACGCGACGGCCGAGGGCATCCCGGTCGCGCGCGCGTTCCGCGAGGCGAACGCGATCGTCGGCCTGCCGCCACCCGCGGTCGAGTCGATGCAGGCGTTCCTGCGCAAGGTGGCGGCGCTCGGCAGCGCCGATCCGGGGCGCGACCTCGTGGCGTGGATTCGCCGGGTGCTGGCCGAGTTCGACTATCGGGCCGAGGTGGATCGCGCCTACCCGGACGCGGCGACGCGCGAAGAGCGCTGGCAAGGCGTGCTCGAGCTGGTGAACTTCGCGGAGAACCACGTGCGCCGGGTCGGAGCCCCGACGCTTTCGAGCTTCCTCGAAGCGCTGGTCATGTCGGACACCGACGACGAGGAGGAGAAGGAGAGCGCCCGCGATCAGGTCACGTTGATGACGCTCCATTCCGCCAAGGGGCTTGAGTTCACGCGCGTCTATCTCGTGGGCGTCGAGGAGGGGCTGCTGCCTCACATTCGCGCGGTGGGCGAGAAGACGGTCGAGGAGGAGCGTCGACTCATGTACGTCGGCATCACGCGCGCGCAGCGCCACCTCACCGTGAGTTGCGTGAAGAGCCGCGCACGCGGTGGCCATCGGGGCGAGTCGATGCCCTCGCGTTTCCTGTACGAGATGCGCGGCGAAGCGCCGCCCAAGATGTGGCGAGCGTGCGAGCCGCGGGAGGAATGAAGTGGACGGCACGCAGAACCGCGTCGCGCTCAAGCCGGAAGGCTCGATCCAGCAGGTCGTGCTGAAGGAGATCGGCGCGCTCGGCGATCTGCGCGGCAAGAGCGTGCTCGACGTCGGCGCCGGGACCGGCTGGCTCTCGGCGCAGCTCGCGGAGGCGGGCGCCAAGGTGACCGTGCTCGATCTCGAAGCGCGGCCGGCCGACGCGCGCATCTGCGCCGTCGTCCACCACCTCGACGACCCGCGCCTGCCATTCGCGGACGCCGAGTTCGACGTGGTGGTCTCGACCGATGTGCTCGAACACCTGCGCGCGCCGTTCCTGGTGCTGCGCGACCTGGTCCGCGTCCTGAAGAAGGGCGGCCACCTCTACCTCACGATCCCCAACTACTGGAACCTGAAGTACCGCCTGCGCTACCTGCTGACCGGCAACTTCCAGCGCTTGAAGATCGACAGCCGCGAGGATCGCGCCTTCTACCTGCGCGGCTACGCGCCCCACATCAACGCCATCCCGTTCCCGATCCTGAAGACGGTCCTCTTCTGGGAAGGCTGCGAGCACTTCGTGCTGCGTCACAAGCGTCTCTACGCCTGGCATCAGCGCCTCTGCTTCGCGCCGTGGCTCCTGCTGATCCGCGGCTTCACCTGGCTCGGCGGCAAGCGGCGCCGCGAGCGGCAGCTGCTCGATGCCACCAACGGCGACAGCGCGTTGCTGGGAAGCGGGCAAGTGATGGTCGGCTGCACGAAGACCGGCCGGAAATGACGCGCGAGTCGCGGCGCTTCTCGCTGCAACGCGGCGCTGCGCGGCTCAGGTCGGGACCGGCGGGTGTTGCGTGGCGAGCTGGTGGAAGCGCGCAGCGCTGCCGGTCAGCGCTCCTGCCGGGAGCGCCCACTGGAACGTGCGGCGGATCGTGAACGAGAGACCGGGAATGGTGCGCAGCCGGCCGGTGACGAGGTAGGGCGTCAGCGCCCACCGCGAAAGGAACGCGACGCCGAGCCCTGCGGCGGCGGCACTGGCGATGGCGCTGCTGGTGCCAAGCACCGGATCGAGCGGCGCCGGCCGCTGCCGAACGCCCGCCTTGCGCAGCGCGGCGGCGATGACGGCGCGCGTCCCCGAGCCCGGCTCTCGCCACAGGATCGGGGTCGCCAGCAGATCGGCATCGCGGCGCACTAGGAACGGCGCGTCGGCGGCCATCACTGGCACCAGCTCGTCGTCGAGCCACTTCTCGAGCCGCACGCCGGCGGCGCGCGCCGTCCCTTCGACCAGGCCGAGCGGCTGGCGGCCGGCGCGCACGGCTTCGACCACCTCCTCGGTGTTGGCGACCTCCAGCGTCACGGGGACGTCGGCGTGACGCGCGCGGAAACGGGCCAGGACGCTCGGCAGCACATGGGCGGCGATGGTGGTGCTGACCGCCAGCGACAACGCTCCGAGCGCGTGCTCTTCGTCGCCGAAGTCGTCGAGCGCCGCTTCGAGCAGTCGCTGCACTTCGCGCGCGCGCGCGGCCAGGCGCTGGCCGGCTGCGGTCGGCTCGACGCCGCGGACCGAGCGGACCAGCAGCGGCGCACCCACCGAGTGTTCGAGGCGGCGGATGCGGGCGGTGACGGCGGGCTGCGAGAGATGGATCGCGCGCGCCGCTGCGGAGATGCGGCCGTGCTCGACGACGGAGAGGAAGGTGGCGAGCAGATCGGCATCGAGCGGCTGGCGCATGGCAGGCGACCCTCGCGGCGGAAGCTCCATCCGTGAAGCTGATGGGAGATCGGAGGATACGGCTTTCCGGATGGATGGTTCGGCACGATGCTCCTGACCATGAGTCGCGCCTGGAAGAGTGCGGTCGTGGTCCTGATCGCGGTCGCCTGCGTGGCGTGGCGCGTGCCCGGTTTCGCCGCGCTGCTCGCGGGCGTCGCGCTCGCCGCGCTGGGTGCCGCCCCGCGCTCGAGCCATGCCGCGGGGCAGTGGCTGCTGAAGGGCTCGGTGGTGGCGCTCGGTGCCGGCCTCGACCTGACGCTGGTGGTGCGCGCCGGAAGCGCCGGCATCAGCGGTGCTGCGCTGACGCTGGGAGTGGCGCT
This sequence comes from Planctomycetota bacterium, assembly GCA_031409275.1. GTDB lineage: Bacteria > Planctomycetota > B15-G4 > B15-G4 > SIAN01 > SIAN01. Next base: position 102,996 of record JANNXA010000024.1, on the reverse strand, counting down.
GCTGGCGGGCGCATGGCTCTCGCGGTGGTTCAAGATCGAGCGCGATTCGGCGTGGTTGATCACGGTGGGCACCGCGATCTGCGGTGGCAGCGCGATCGCCGCCGCGGCGCCGGTGCTGCGCGCCAAGCCGGCCGCGGTGGGGCTCGCCGTCGGTGTCGTCTTCCTGCTGAACGCCGTCGCGCTCCTGCTCTTCCCGTGGCTCGGGGATCGACTCGGCCTGTCGCCGGCGCAGTTTGGCGAGTGGTGCGCGCTGGCGATCCACGACACCAGTTCCGTGGTGGGCGCCGCGCCGTCGCGCGGCAGAGAGGCGCTCGAACTGGCCACCGCGATGAAGCTTGGCCGCTCGCTCTGGATCGTGCCGGTCTGCCTGGCGCTCGCCTTCGGTCAGCCCGCGTTGGCCGCGTCGACCACGGCGCCGCGGCGCGTCTGGCTGCGGCCGCCGCTCTTCGTGGTCGCCTTCGTGGCGGCGGCGGCGCTGGTGGCGCTGTGGCCGTCGTTGGCGCCGCTCGGTCGCCTCGCCGCCGAGGGCGGCCGGCGCGGGCTGGTGCTGGCGCTCTTCGCCGTCGGGCTCTCGATCGATCGCGCCACGCTGCGCACGATGCGGCCGCGCCACCTCGGCCTCGGCGTCGCGCTGTGGATCGTGCTGGCGACGGTGGCGTTGGCGTGGGTCAAACGCTGACGGCGGCGAACGGTCGTGGAGCGTGCGCTACGCTCGCGCAACAAGAGCAAGCAGTGGCGAGACGCGGCGAGCGACGCGAGGACGAAGGGTGGCGGGAGCGGGCGAACAGCAGGCGCAGGCGTCGACGCTGACGCGGTGGCTTCGCTATGCCGAGGCGACCGGCGTGCGCTTCGAGGTCGTTCCGCGCCATCACGGGTGGGGTGCGCTTGGCTTGCCCGATCTGCGCGGCTTCGCGCCGCAGCGCCGCGTCGTGCGCCGTTTCGCTGGCGAGCCCGCGCACTTTCCGCGTCGCGAAGCGGTGGCCGCGGGAGGGGTCGAGTTCGACGACCTCACCGTCGACGAGTTGTGGTTGCTGCACGACCTGGCGCACGTGATCTGGTACGACGTCGCCACGCTCACCTTCGGCGCGGCGCGCTGGTGCGAGCGTGATTTCTTCGTCGAGCAGCACCTGGTCAGCGAGGCGTTCGCTGTGCTGCTGCTCGACTACCACGTGCTGGCGAAGTCGGCGCACCACGGCCTTGCGGTCGACCTCGACGCGCAGGGTTGGGAGCGGGCGCGTCGCCGCGTGAAGGGGCTGCCGCCGCTCGACTCCTTCGCGCTCTGCAGCGAGCTGGTGCGCCACTACCTCGCTGGCGACTCGCCGCTGTTCGTGGAGCCGCCGCGCGCGGGCGGAGCCGACGCGCAGCTCCTCTCTCGCTGGCGCGACCACGAGGCGAGCTATTCGCAGAAGCAGCGCTGGTACGTCGTCTTGTGGTGGGACGCGTTGCAGCGCCAGCCGCTCTCGAACGTGAGGGCGGTCGTCGAGGACCCGACGATCGCGGAGCTGGTCTGGTTGACGTTGAAGTGCTTCACCACCGACCCGGCGCCGGTCTTCACCGCGCAAGTGGAGAGCGCGGCGCGGCGGCTGCAAGGCGTCGGCGATCTCTTCGAGAGGGGAGCACCTTCGAGCTCTTTGCCGAGTTCGCCGAGTTTCTCGAGTTCGCCGCGGCGCCCTGCTGCCGAGCGGATCGACTTCCGCTTCACCGACGCCGCTGCGCTCGACCACGCGTCGCTGGCAAAGCGCCTCGCTGCGGCGACGGAGCCGGCGGCCGAGGAGCTCTTCCTGCTGTGGCAGCTCCTCGGCACCACGACGCCCGAGGCGCTCACGCCTACCGAGCGCGCGGCCGTCACGACGCTGGCGGCGAGCGTCCAGACGACCGCGCCCGATGGCGCCGCGTGGCGCGCGGTGCGTAGCGTGTGCGAGCGCCTGCTGGCGAAGCAGCGCGCGCCGGCGCGCCCGCCATGGCGCGAAGCGTTCTTCCTGCCGTGAAACGAAGGAGTTGCTCGTGATCGACCTGCGCTATCCGATCGGCAAGCTCGAGCTGAAGGGGCCGCTCCCGGCGGAGGAGCGGAAGCGGTTGATCGACCGGATCGCGGCCGTGCCAGGCGCCATGCGCGCGGCGGTGCGCGGACTCTCCGCGGTGCAGCTCGACACGCCCTATCGCGAAGGCGGCTGGACCGTGCGGCAGGTCGTCCACCACGTCGCCGACAGCCACGTCAACGCCTACGTCCGCTGCAAGCTCACGCTGACCGAAGAGAACCCGCCGGTGAAGGGCTACGACGAGAATGCATGGGCGAAGCTGGCCGATGTGAAGCTGCCGATCGAGCCGAGCCTGGTGCTGCTCGAACCGCTCCACCTGCGCCTCGTCGCGGCGTTGAACGCGGCGCCGGCAGCCGCCTTCGCGCGCACCTGCCTCCACAGCGAGAAGGGCAAGCTCACGCTCGATGACCTGGTCGCCACCTACGCGTGGCACGGCCATCACCACGTGGCGCATGTCACGACGTTGCGCAAGAACAAGGGCTGGTGAGAGCGCCGCGCGGACGCGACGAAACGATGGCCACCGTGCAACACTTCGAGACGCACATCTCCGACGTCGTCGTGGACGGGGAGTTCGCGTGGAAGCGCAAGAAGGCGGTGCGCTTCGATTTCCTCGACTTCTCGACCCTGGCGCTGCGCGCGAAGTTCTGTCGCGAGGAAGTGCGCGTCAATCGTCGCCTCGCGCCGTCGATCTATCTCGGCGTCGCGCCGCTGCATCGAGGCCGTGACGGACGGCTCGCGCTCGGCCCGCTCGATCCGCTGGGCGCAGAGCTGGCGGCGCCGCGCGCGACCGCGTGCGTCGAGGCTTCGCCGTGGCCCGGGCCGCCGGAGCGCGACGCGCCGATCGTCGACTGGTGCGTGGTGATGGCGCGCCTGCCGGCCGAAGGGATGCTGGACGCGGTCGTGGCGCGCGGCGAGTTTCATCGCACGCTGGCCGAGACGCTGGCGCAGAAGCTGGTGACGTTCCATCGCGCGGTGCGCGTCGATGGGGCGCGCGCTCGTGCCAGCGGTGGAGCGCCGTCGGACCTGAAGCGGCGCCACAAGAGCGTCCTGGCCGAGGCCGATGCGGCCGCCGATGCGCTCGATCGGCAGGAGATCACGCCGAGCGTGCTGTCGCCGGCAATCGCGGCGGAGCTGGCTCGCGCCAGTTCGACGTTCCTGCGCGACCATTCCGACTGGTTCGAGCGACGCCTCGCCACCGGCGCCATCGTCGACGGCCACGGTGACCTGCATTGCGCCAACCTCTGTGTGGTCGACGGCGATCCGATCCCGTTCGACGCCATCGAGTTCAACCCGGAGTTCCGTCTCGGCGACGTCGCGAACGACCTTGCCTTCCTGCTGATGGACCTGCGTCGCCGCGGCGCGTTCGAGGGAGCGGCGACGCTCGCCGCGGCCTACGTGGCCGCATCGGGCGACGGCGAGCTCGCTCGCCTGCTGCCGTACTACGAAGCGCAGCGTGCCACGATTCGAGGCAACGTCGCCGCGTTGCGTGCGGCGCAGACGAGTGGCGCCGCTCAGCTCGCCGCCGCGAACGAGTCGCGCGCAGCGTTCGCCCTCGCGGCGACGTACGGCTGGACCGTTCCTCTGATCGTGATGTGCGGACGACCCGGTTCCGGCAAGAGCCGGCTGGCGCGTGCGCTGGCGCCGCGGCTCGGCGCGACCGTCGTGGCGGCCGACGTCGTGCGCAAGGAACTCGCGGGGTTGCCCGTCGATCAACCGTCGCCACCGCAGCGGCGCGCCGAGCTCTACGAGCCCGCAGCGATCCAGCGGATCTACGACGTGTTGCTCGAGCGGGCGCAGGCTCTGTTGGCGGCCGGTCGACCGGTCGTGCTCGACGCGACCTACAGCACGGCGGCGCGCCGGGCGGCGGCGGCGGCGGCGGCGGAGCGACTCGGCGTGCCGTTCGTCGTGGTGCACTGTCGTGTCGACGACGCGACGATCGAGCGGCGACTCCTTCTTCGGGTGGGCGAGCCGGGCCAGGCCTCTGACGCCGATCTCGCCGTCGAACGCGCGACGCGCGACACCTTCGAAGCGCCGACCGAGCTGCCCGCTCGCCAGCTCGTCGATTTCGCCGCGGTCGATGGCTCGCTCGACGATCCGCGCGACGCCGTGCTGGCCGGCCCGCTCGGGCAACTCGTCGCGACGCTGGTCGAGCGCGTGGTCAGCGATGCGGGTCGAGGCCGCTGAACCGCGCGCGCTGATCCCCGCCGCACGATCTGGGGCCGCCGCGCGCTGCTGGGGCTGATCGGGTCGACGTTCGCGCCCGCGATCGGCGCCGATCGGATCACGACACTAGCCCGCCTCATTCACGAGTCCCTGCTGCGGCTCGGTCGGTCGACGCATGACATCGTCGGAAAACCGCGTTCCTTCCTCAGCGGGTCAGCAGACCCGCCTCGTCGGAGCCGCGATTCCCCTCCTCGTCCTGCGCCAACATCCCCTCGCCTCGCTGCAGCGAGCCGACTTCGCCGGCGTGGTCGGCGCGTCGGGCAGCGCAGAGGTCATTCTCCCCGCCGAGGAGCTGGCCGAGTTCGAAGCCGGCGCTGACGGACTGTTGGCGGCGGCGCTGCGCTACCGCGACGATCCGCAGCCCGGCGATCTGCCGCTGACGTTGGCCGTGGCATGCTCGCCAATCGTCGAGGTGCTGCGCGCCGACGGTTGATGATGCGGCGAGTGCTGGCGCGCTTTGACCGCGTGATGGAGGCGATGTTCCCGATGACGGCACATGACCCACGACTGCAGTTGCGCCACACGTTGGCGACGCTCGCCTATCAGCCCGTTGGAGAACTCCCCGTGTCGCCCGGCGGCGTCTTTCAAGCCGGTACTTCGTCGGAGGCTCTCGACAACTCACTGGGGAGTTGGCTTCGAACCTCCTCCTCGTCCCGACTCGAGATCCGCTCGCCGGACTCGCGGTGACTTCTCCAACGGGCTGCTATCGCGCGGGCAAGGTGTTGCGCGACTTTCCGGCGCCCTTCGGGACGGTGCGCGCGGCACCGACCACGAGGACGCCGATGGAGCTGCTGTCGCATCTGGGTGACCTGATGCGCTGGGCCGAGCGGATGGCGCGAGGCGAGGTGCGCTGGGAGGCGACGCCGGCCTCCGAAGCGAAGAGGGAGATCCCGCCGACTGGCTCGTGCTGGCTTCTGGTGGCCGTCCGGAATGGGCGAGCAATCCGGAGGCGGGTGAATTCGCGATGAAGACGCCTCGCTTCCTGATCGTTCTCGATGCTAGAGGGCTGAACGCTTCGGCTAGATGAGGCACCCCGCACCGCGTACCTCTCTTCGCACGGTGCGCCGTTCCCGTCGCTCGCCCCCGTGCGCGCGCTTCGGCACGCGATGCGCAGTTGGCTGCTCCATTCCCTCGGATGGAGAAGTGCCATGCGCAGCTTGTTCGCCGCTTCCTTCGCGTTCCTTGCGACCTTCATGCATCACTCACCCGCCTTCGCGGCGGACGGGCTCGAGCCGATCGGCAAGGTCGATCGCACCGTCGAGCTGCGCGACCACCACGTCGAGGTCGTGATCCAGGATGGCTTCGCGCGCACCGAAGTGACGCAGACCTGGTTCAACCCGAACAGCGCCGATTGCGAAGCGTGGTACGAGTTCCCGGTGCCGCGCGATGGCGCGCTCGGCGAGATGACGATCTTCGCCGGCGAGACGGTGCTGCAGGGCGAGGTGGTCGGCAAGGCGCAGGCTCAGCAGGTCTTTGAGGAGGAGAAGAGTCAGGGGCGCGACGCCGGCCTCGCGGAGAAGAACGCGTTCTTCACCTATCGCTTCCGCGTCGCGCGCGTGCCCGCCAATGCCGAGACGAAGTGCCAGTTCGCCTACTACGAGCCGCTCGAGATCGACACCGGCGTCGGTCGTTACCTCTATCCGATCGAGGCCGGCGGCACCGACGATGCCGCACGCTCCTTCTGGTCGGGTGAGGTCGTCGCCGAGCGGTCGTTCTCGTTCCATGCACTCGTCCGTTCGGCCGCGCCGATCGAGCGCGTGCGGCTGCCCGGCTTCGAGAAGGAAGCCGTGGTCACGCCGATCGCGGGCGGCGACTACGACGTGCGGCTCGACGGCGGTCGCACCAAGCTGGCGAAGGACCTCGTCCTCTACTGGCGCCTCGTCGATGGCTTGCCCGGCCGGATCGACGTGGTGCCGTTCCGCGCGGACGCGGAGGGGACCGGCACCTTCATGGTCGTCGTCACGCCCGGCATCGATCTGCAACCGCTGCTGCATGGCGCCGACTACAGCTTCGTGCTCGATGTCTCCGGCAGCATGGAGCAAAAGATGGCGGCGCTGGTCGACGGCGTCTCGCGCGCGCTCGGCGAGCTGCGGGACCACGATCGCTTCCGCATCGCCACCTTCAACGACTCGGCGCGGGACCTCACGTCGGGCTGGCAATCGGCGACGAAGCAGAACGTCGAATCGGCCCTTGCGACGTTGAAGGCGCTCCATTCCGGCGGCAGCACGAACCTCTACGAAGGGATCGCGCTTGGCCTGCGCGATCTCGACGCGGATCGCGCCACCAGCGTCGTGCTGGTGACCGATGCCGTGGCCAACCAGGGCGAAGTGCGCCCCGAGCAGTTCGCCAAGCTGCTCGCGCAGTACGACCTGCGGCTGTTCGGCTTCCTGCTGGGCAACAGCGGCAACTGGCCGCTGATGCGCACGATCTGCGATGCGTCGGGCGGCTTCTACGCCGGCGTTTCGAACAGCGACGACTTGCTGGGCCAGATCGAGTTGGCGAAGTCGAAGGTGACCCACGAGTGCCTGCACGCGGCGAAGCTGTCGGTGCGTGGCAAGGGGATCCACGACACGTCGCGCGAACTGCTGGGCAAGGTGTTCCACGGCCAGCAGCTGGTGATGTTCGGACGCTACGACCAGCCGGGCGAGGTCGAGGTGACGCTCGACGCGCACCTCACCGGCCAGGATCAGCGCTACTCCACGAAGGCGCTTCTGCCCGCCGTCGATCGTGACCACCCCGAACTCGAACGGCTGTGGGCGATGAACCAGATCGAGGAGGTCGAGCTGCAGCGCGATCGCGGTGCGGTCGATGGCGCCGCGGCGGCGAAGCGCGTCGGTGAGCTCGGGCTGCTGTGCCAGCTGGTCACCGACGAGACCTCGATGGTCGTCGCCGAGGACGCCGCGTTCGAGCGGCACGGCATCGCGCGCAACAACCGCGATCGCGTCGCGAACGAACAGCAGGCGCAGCAGGTTCGCGCCGCGCAGCCGGTGAAGAGCTACCGCGTCGATGAGGCGCAGCCGGCGTTCCCGACCACGGCGCCGTCGACGGGTGGCAACAACGGCAAGGGCGGCGGCGCGATGGACTGGAGCGTCGTGACGCTGGCCGGCCTGCTTGCGGCACTGGCGCTTCGACCCGCGCGGCGGCGCGAATCGGCCGCGCGCTGAGGGAGTCGCGGCCGGCGTCGCACACGGCGGCGCCGGCCGGATCGACCGCGTCGTGCCCGGACCTTCGACCCAGATCTCCTGCACGGACCTCCAGCATGGACTTCGCGATGGAACGAACTCGACGCGACGGCGAGCAGCCCTGGCTCACCGGAGCAGCGCTGGTCGCGGTGGTGTTGGCGGCGGCGATCAGCGCGGTCGCCGGCGGCGCCGAGTGGGGCGAGTGGTCGCGCGGGGACCCGCGGCCGCTCGCGCGGCTCACCTGCCACTTCGTCCACTACGGAGTCGCGCATGCGGCGTGGAACGCACTGGCGTTGCTGTTGACCGGCCTCGTGGCCGAACGGGTCGATCGGCGCGCGCTGCGGCTGGCGACGCTGTTGGCGCTCCCGCTGATCCCGCTGGCGATCGCGATCTTCGCGCCCGAGCTCCACTCCTACCGCGGCGCTTCCGGCCTCGCTTCGGCATGGTTCACGGTCGCGCTGCTTGGCACGTGGCGCAGCCGCCGGGATCGCGTCGGACGCGCCCTCGTCGCGCTGGCGCTGGTGCTCTTCGCGGCGAAGCTGGTCGGCGAGCTTGCCTTCGATGCACGCTGGTTCGTCGACGACGCGGCGGCCGGTTTCGCGAGCGTGCCGCTTGCCCACGCCGTCGGCGCGCTGGCGGGCGCGCTCGCCTGGATCGTGAGTAGCGTGCCTCAGCGCGACGCCGACAGGCGCACGCGGCGGTCGAAGACGAGCGTCCGGTCCATGCGTGCGTCGAGCGTCTCGAGCACGGTCCAGAAGTCGGGCAGCACGACGCCGTCGACCACCTTGCGCCCGTCGACGGTCACCACCAGCGGCTGCTTCGGATCGTAGAGCGCGGGCTGGAGCAGCAGTTCGAGTTGGTCGGCGGCCACGCCTCTCGTCTTCACTTCGAACGTGTTGCCGTGGCGCTCGGCGACGACGCGCATCCGATCCTGCGGCGCGAGGCAGTGCAGCCAGTAGTGCCAGGTCGGGACGAAGCGTGGCAACGGCTCGTCGTCGTCGGGTTGCGGGAAGGGACTGCTCGCGTGCTCCCAAACCACTTTCGTCGGGAAGGTGTCGCGGCGCTCCTTCAGGACGACGTCGAAACCCTTCTGCGGCTCGCCCGTCGGGAAGGAGTGGGCGAGGTTCGGCTGGCAGTAGAAGGAGAGCTTCGCGTAGCCGCCCGGATCGGCCGCTTTCAGTTCGAGCAGGCGATCCCACGCGAAGAGGTAGGTGCCGGGCTTGCAGTTCTGGTCGACGCTTCCGGTGTACCAGTACATCGCGAGGTTACGGAGGTTGGGCAGCAGCCCGTGCTGCACCTGCACGACCTCCTCCTTCGTCGCGACCTGGCTCTTCGGTTCCGCCATCAGCACACCGTGCGCAGGAATCGCGCCCGCGAAGAGGTCGGGATGGCGGCCGGCGAGGAAGAACGAGCCGGTGCCGCCCATGCTGAAGCCCATGGTGTAGACGCGATCGGGGTCGACGTCGTGATGCCACTTCGCCCACTCGATCAGCGAGAGCGCGAAGCGCTCGCCATGCACGGTGTTCCAGGTGTCGTGCACGAGGCGGATGCCCTGCGGTGCCGCGATGACGCAACCCGGCGGGTTCCAATTGCCGGCCGCTTCCGCGGCATCGCCGGCTCCTTCGCCGCCACCGTGCAGCGCCAGTGCGAAGCCCTGTTTGCGGCCGCCCTTGCCCTTCTCGAGGTAGGTCGCCGGACCGTACGGCGTCGGCAGCTCGCCCTTCTTCCAGTCGGGCGCGTGATTGCGCGCCGCTTTCCACAGCAGCTCGACGAGCGGCGCAAGATCGCCCTCGCCGACCTCGCCGATGGCGCGCGCCTGCGTTTCGAGAGTGGCGCGCGTCGGCCCATCCCACTCGACGAACCGCGATGGCGGCCGCGCGGCGAACCACGCATCGGCGAGCTTCTCGATCTCCGCGACCTTGGCGCGCGGAAGCGAGAGCTTCGCTTGCGCATGCAACTCGCCGCAGGCGAGCGGCGCAATCCAACAAAGCCAGGCGACGGCACGGGCGAGCTTGCGGTGATGGGGCATGGCAGGGAATGATCGAGGCGCCCTGCCCGAGGTTCAAGTGCAGCAAGGGGGTGAAATGAGGTACGGCATCGAGCGCGCGTTCGGCGCGGCCGTCAGGTGCGCCTGTCTGGCGGTTTCCGTCGTCGCCATTGCGGGCGCGCAGGTTGCGCCGCCGATCAAGCTCTCGCCGACCCGGCAGAAGGAGCTGGTCACCGAGTGGTTCACCGCGCCAGCTTCGCGCCGTCTCGAGATCGAGACGACGCTGGCACCCATCGACGTCCTGACCGCGGCCGATGTGAAGAAGTGGGCGCCGACGTTGCTCGAGCTGGCACGGAAGGGGAAGAAGCTCGAGAGCGGCGGCACCAACTACTGGATCGACCAGAAGGAGAAGGTCGGCAAGTACATCGTGCAAGGCGATCGCAAGGCGAAGCAGCTGATCGTCTGCCTGCACGGTGGCGGTGCCGGGTCAGGTGAAGCGGAGGGCGCGGTCAGCGGCTTCGGGGCGGCGCTCGGCAAGTTGAAGAACACGGTCGTCATCTATCCCGAGGTGCTGCACAAGACGGAGAAGGGGTGGACCGAAACGGACACCGAGGCGTTCGTCTTCGACCTGATCGCCGCCGCCAAACGCACCCATCCGATCGACCCCAATCGCATCTACCTCACCGGCCACTCGATGGGCGGCTTCGGGACGTGGACGCTCGGCTCGCGCCACGCCGACCTCTTCGGCGGGCTCGCCGCGTTCGCCGGCGCGCCGACGCCCTACTTCTCCAAGACCGAGCGCACCAAGGTGATCGGCATCGAAGAGGGAGTGTTGCCGTGCCTCTACAACCTCCCGATCTCGGTCTACCAGAGCGGCGACGACCCCAACGTGCCGCCGGCACCGAACGACTTCGCGGTGGCCGAGCTCGATGCGCTGGCGAAGGGGTGCAACGGCGCCGGCTGGCACCACCGATGGGAGCGCGTCGAAGGGCGCGGACACGACTTCCCTGAAGCGGGGCCGGGGCCGGGCGTCGCGTGGGCGATGAACTTCGCGCGCGAGCCGTGCCCGAAGAAGGTGATCTGGCAGCCGTCGCGTCCCGCCAAGCGCGACCTCTATTGGCTCCACTGCGACGAGGTGCCGTTCGGCGCGACGATCACGGCCGAGGTCGTGGCGCGCGATCGCATCGAGATCACCGGCGCGCAGGGCGCGAAGGGGCTCGCGGTCCATCTCGATCCGCGCCTCGTCGACCTCGATGCCCTGGTCGTGATCACGGTCGACGGCGACTCGAAGTTCGCGACGCAGCCGCAGCGGCGGCTGACCACGCTCCTGCACAACGCGCCGCGCCTCGATGCCGAGCATCTCTTCGCGGCGCGCGCCGACTTGTAGACGAGCGCTACCAGCCCGTTGGACAACTCCCCGTGTCGCCCGGCGGCGTCTTTCAAGCCGGTACTTCGTCGGACGTTCTCGACAACTCACCGGGGAATTGGCTTCGAACCTCCTCCTCGTCCCGACTCGAAATCCGCTCGCCGGACTCGCGGTGACTTCTCCAACGGGCTGCTACGGCTTCTTGCCCTTGCCTTCGCCTTTCTTGCGGTCACCGACGCCGCGCTGGGTGGTGTCGGGACGTTGCTTCGAGACGTAGCGGCGTTCTTCGACGAGCGCCAGCAGATCGAGCGAGCTCAAGATCCCGGCGATGCGTCCCTCGTGCGTCACGACCACGTGGTGGATGCGATGGTTGCGCATGATGCGCGCCGCGATCGAGGGGTCCTCGTAGCGCGGCACGCTGTAGACCGCGCGCGTCATGAGCTGGCCGATCGGCTTCGCGGCGGGCAGCTCCTCGATCAGGTCGCTCGAGGTGACGATCCCGATCGGATGGCCCTCGGCGTCGATGACCGGCAGCGCATGGATGCGGTGCTGCGCCATCAGCGCACGGACGTGCTCGACCGACTGATGCGGGGTCGCGGTCATCACGTGGTCCACCATCAGGTCGTCGACACGTACCGCAACGGCACGATTGCGGTCGCGCTGTTCGGGGGACTTCGGGGGTCGGTACTGGGTGCCCATGTGGGGTTCGAGGCTCCAAGGAGGTTCTGGATCGTAGGAGCGGACACGGTCAGCGGTGAATCTCGAGGGATAGCTCCTCGGCGATGATGCGATCTTCGATGGCGTTGGCGCGACCGTGCGTTGCGAGGAACTCCGTGAGCTTCTCGGCCTGGTCGAAGGCGACACTGGAACGCAGCGTCGACAGCAACTCGGCTCGCTCGTGACAGTGTGCGCAGTGGCGTTGCCAGAGCTGTGCCGCCGTCGGCGGCGCGAGCGCGGCCGGGTGGGGGACGCTGGCACGCCATGCCGCTGCGCTCGCCGCGGCCGCGAGCAGCAGCCCGAGCGCGATCGCGAGTCGGTCGATGGGGTCGCGCAGGAAGTTCATGACATCAGGTCGAACCGTTCGGTGTGGAGCTGATGGGGTGAGACGCCGACATCGGCCAGCGCTCGCCCGACGGCGTCGAGCATCGGCGCCGGGCCGCACGCGAGGAACGCATCGTGGCGCACGTCCGGCGGCAAGTGGCGTCGCAGCAGCTCGGCGCGAATGAACCCCTCCTCGGCGCCGGCCTGCGCCTCTTCGAAGAGCTCGACGATGCGCAGGTCGAGCGTGCGGCGCAGCGCGGCGAGCTCCGCTGCGAAGACCATCCGCTGACGGTTGCGCGCGGCATGGAACAGCACCACCCGCCGGCGATCGCCGCGATCACGCATCGTTCGCAGGATCGAGAGCATTGGCGTGATGCCGATTCCACCGGCGATCAGCACGAAGCCTTGGGCCGCGATGCGATCGGTCGTGAGCGAGCCGTAAGGTCCATCGAGCCAGAGGCGCGCGCCGGGGCGGAGCGCCGGGACGATGGTGCCGCTCCAGTCGCCGAGCGCCTTGATCGCAAGTTCGATCGAGCCGTCCGGCGGACGTTCGGCGGAGGAGGAGAAGGTGATCGGGTGCTGCTCGGCGAGGAGCGGATGGCGGCCGGTCAGCACCCATGCGAACTGTCCCGGCCCGAAGTCGAAGCCGCGATGGCCGAGCGGCCGCACCACCAGCGTCTGCGTGTCGCCCCCTTCCGCGCGGTTCGCGACGACCTCCCACGGTCGGCGCGCGAGCCACAGCGGTCGCGCGATGCGATCGCGCACCATCAGCAGCACGAAGGCGACTCCGTACGCGCCGATCACGAGCGCGAGCGCTCGTGGCGGAGGCGTTCCGCGCGCCGTGAAGAGGTGGACCAGCAGCGCCGGCACCAGCGTCAGTGAAAGCAGCACGTGAAGCAGGTGCCACGCTTCGTAGGGCAGGTGCAAGGTCCGCCGACCGATCGAAGTCGCCACCAGCAGCAGCGTGCTCCCGAAGGCGATCGCGCCGCTGCGCGTCCATCGCCCGCCCGCGAGCCAGATGTGCGCGGCGACGAACACCAGCGCCACCACTCCCATCGCACGATGGAAGCGCATCAGCCGGTCGATGCCGAAGCGGTCGGAGAGGTGGCGCAGTCGAGAGATCGGCGGCAGCTCGAGCATCAGCAACGCGAACGCGACGAAGCCGGTCGTGACGGCCAGCTCGGACGCGAATCGCAGCGGCTCGCTGTCGGCGCGCGCGACCCCCGCCGCTGCCATCGGCAACAGCGCCAGCGCGACGTAGGCCGTCAGCCAGACTCCGCCGCGCCCGTCGCTTTGCGCGGTCACGCCGGCGTCTTCGGGCGGAACGGATGCGCGGTCAGCGTCAACGCGATGGGCGTCACGCCGCGCTTCTCCAAGATGTACTCGCACGCTTCGACGCAGTCGCCGCAGCTCAAGCAGTGGTGGACGCCGGTCGTGCTGGCGATGGCGAGCCCTTCGTCGCGCTCGATCTCGCCGGGCAGGTTGCGCGGCGCGAGGCCGACCGGGCAGACGCGATCGCACGCGTTGCAGTTGACGCAGGTGGCGGCGTCGAAGTGGATGCCGAGTGCGGTGCTCGGCGACACCACCGAGTAGTAGAGGCCGACCGGGCACCATCCGCGACAGAAGGCCCAATGCCACCAGCGCGCGTGGCCCTGGATCAGCGCGGCGCCGATCGCCAGCGCACCGAGTGCGGCGGCGCGCGCGCCGATGCTTCCCTCGAGCCACAGCCGCGGATTGATCCACCAGTGGAGGATCGCGGCGGCGAAGGCGACGGCGAAGAGCCAGCTGCGCGCGATCGCGGCCGCGCGGCCCGGCTTGCCGCGCTGGGTGTCGACCTCCTCGACCAGGCGATTGGCTTGCGACAGCGGGCAGCCGAAGCCGCAGAAGAGCCGACCCCCGAAGGCGTTCACCACGAAGGTGATGAGGTAGCTCGCGGTCCCGAACAGGAGTCCACCGAAGAGCGCCTTGCCGAAGCCGACCGGCTCGCCCAGCAGCAAATGGTGGCCGCGCCACAAGTCGATGCGACCAAGCCCCGACAACGGCGGCGCGGCGACGACGATCAGCGACAGCAGCGCGATCTTGCTGCGCCACGCGCGGTAGCGATGAGGACGCGGCAGCAGGACGCGCAGGAGTCCGAGACGTTGCGAGGGAGTCGTCGCCATGCCGGGGAGGACGCAACGGCGCTGCCGCTGGCCGCGCGCCCCGCGACCCCGGGAGGAATCGCGCGATCGCCCCCGCGCAGGGTCGCTGCGCAGGGGTGATCTTCCTGCAATCGGGAATTCGTACTCGGCGCCGGCGCGCCTTCGGTCAGCGCCGCGCGCGCACGGGGAAGGGCGGCTGGACCGCCGGACGCCGCGGGTTCTTGTCGAGCTCCGCAAGCAGTTCCGCGATGGCCCGCTCGAGCTGCGGATCGCGGCCACCGACGCAGTCGGCTGGCGCCATCTCCACCTCGAGGTCGGGAGGGACCCCGACGTTCTCGACGCAGAAGCCATCCGCTTCGGTCCAGATCGCGAGGTTGGGCGCCGTCACGCTGCCGCCATCCATCAGTTCCGGGAAGCCGAGGATGCCGACCAGTCCGCCCCAGGTCGGCCGGCCGATCAACTTGCCGAGTCCGAACTTGCGGAACATCCACGGCAGCAGATCGCCGCCCGAGCCGGCCGTCTCGTCGATCAACATCGCGGTCGGTCCGAACAGCGCGCCTTGCGGCGTGATGAAGCTCTCGCCGTAGCGCGTTGCCCAATGAGCGGTGTAGGGTCGGCGCAGCAGGTCGATGACGTAGTCGGCGAACGAGCCGCCGCCGTTCATCCGCTCGTCGACGATCAACGCCTCGCGATCGGTCTGCGGGAAGAACCAGCGCTTGAAGTAGGTGAAGCCGGCATCCGACGTGTTCGGCACGTAGACGTAGCCGACTCGGCCAGCCGTCGCCTCAGTGACACGGCGCAAGTTGCCTTCGACCCAGTCGCGGTTGCGCAATGCCGCCTCGTTCTCGACGGGCACCACCTTCACCGTGCGCGAGCCGCTGCCGTCCGCGTTCGGCCCGACGGTCAGCTCGACCTGCTTGCCCGCTCTGCCTTCGAATCGCGCGAAGAGTTCTTCGCTGGCCAGCAGCGGCACGCCGTCGACCGCGAGCAGGAACTCGCCCGCCTGCACCGCGACGCCGGGTGCCGCGAGCGGAGCGCGCAGTTCCGGTGCGAACGGCTGGCCCCCGAAGACCTTGGCGAAGCGATAGCGTCCATCGACGACTTCGTAGTCGGCGCCGAGCAGTCCGCCAGCGATCGGCTTGCCGCTGATCAGTGTGTCGCCGCCGCCCGAGTAGCTGTGGCCGACGGCCAGTTCCGAGCAGAGCCACTGGATCACGCGATTCAGGTCGCCGCGCGTCGCGAGGTGGGGGAGGAACTGGAAGTAGCGCGCGCGCATCGCCGGCCAATCGGCGCCGTGCATCCCTGGGTCGTAGAACCAGTCGCGGTTGATGCGCCACACTTCGTCGAGGATCTGCGCCCACTCGGTGCGCGGCTCGATGCGCACCTCGATGGCATCGACGGCGAGGCGCCCCTTGCTCTTGTCGAGCGCGTCGCCAGCCGCGACCACGAAGCGCCCGTCGCCGCCGCCGATCAGGAGCTTCTTCTTGTCGGCCGACAGCTCGAAGCCGTCGACCCCTTCCTGGATCACCTTCTCCTTGCGCGTCGCGAGGTCGAACCGCGCCAACGTCGGCTTTTGCGCCGGCCCGGAGAACGGCGCGCGCTCCGACTTCACGTACCAAAGTTGTCCATCGCTGCCACCGACGAGGTTGCTGTACGCGGCCGTTGGCAACGGCAGCGCCAGCATGCGCTCCGCAAGGCCATCGAGGTCGATCGACGGCGTCACCACCGCGTCGGCGGCAGCGGGATCGGCTTTCGTCGCGTCGGCAGGCGTCGCGTCGGCCGGCTTCGCTGCGGCCGCGACGACACCGGCTTCCTCATCGCTTTCGGGCGCGAACGGGGACGGCGTCCCCTTCTGCAGGCAGACGACGTAGAGGGCGTTGGTCTGCGCGAGGTCGCTGCTGGTCAGCGAGAACCAGTTGAGCAGCGGCCCGGCGTCGGTGGACGCCGCGAACCAGAGGTACTTGCCGCTGGCGTCGAACGCCGGTTCGGCGACGTCGGCAAGGCCGTCGGTCACGGCGGTCGAGCGTTCGGCGGCAACGTCGCGCAGGTAGAGGCGACGGAAGCCGGTGCGGACGGCCAGCGTGTAGGCGAGCCACTTCGAGTCGGGAGACCAGGCGATCGCGATGCTGGAAAGCACGCCATAGACCGGTTCCGCATCGATCCGCTTCGACTCGCCGCTCTCCACATCGACGAGCCAGAGCGCGCGCGCGTTGTCGATGACCGCCAGCTTGCGGCTGTCGGGCGACCAGCCGGCCGGCTCGTAGAAGCCGGCGCCCGGAATCGTCAGCGTGCGCCGTTCGCCGCGTCCGTCCTGCGGCGCCAGCACGAGGTGGTGCGCGCCGCCTTCATCCGACGTCCAGGCGATCGTCTTGCCGTCGGGCGACCAGGCCGGGTCGCGCTCGTTCACACCGGGCGACTGCGTCAGGTTGCGCGGATCGCCCTTCTCGGCGGGCAGCGTCACGATCTCGCCGCGGAAGCCGACGGCGACGCGAGTGCCGCTCGGCGAGAGGCTCGCGCTGCGCAGGTACTGCGCGCCCTTCACGAAACGCGGCCGCGTCTCGACGAGGTCGGCGGCGACGCCGACGATGAGCCGTTGCGCCACGCCGCTCTTGGGATCGAAGCGGTGCAGCCAACCGGCCTGCTCGTAGACGATTGCGTCCGGAGCCGCGGAAGCGTTCACCACCGGCAAGTCGGCGTGCGTCGTCTTCTGCTGCACGGCCTTGCTGGCGAAGTCATAGGCGAAGAGGTTGAACTCGCCGGCGCGGTCGCTGCGGAAGAAGAGCTGATTCGAATGCGGGCCGGCCAGCCACATCGGGTCGGTGTCGTTGCAGCGCCCCGCCGGTTGCGGCACCTGCTCGACCGAGAGGTCGGCGAGGTCGCAGATCCAGATCCGGCTCGCGCGACCGCCGCGGTAGTTCTTCCACTGCTGGAACGGCTCGGAGAGCGGCAGGTAGGCGACCTTCTTCCCGTCCGGCGAGAGCGTCGCCTTGCTGCAGCTCGGTAGCGGCAGGCGCGTCGGCCAACCGCCCTCAACGCTTACCTTGAAGAGGTGGTGGAAGCGTCCCGAATGGACATCGCGTTGCGACGTGAAGAGGAGCTCGCGACCATCGGCGGTGAAGCCTTGCACGACGTCGGCGCCCGGATGGGTGGTGAGGCGACGCGGCTCGCCGCCGGTGACCGGCATCACGAAGAGGTCGACGTTGCCGTCGTACTCGCCGGAGAAGGCGAGCCACTGGCCATCGGGTGAGAAGCGCGGCCGCGACTCCTGGCCGGGATGCGACGTCATGCGGCGCGCGCCGCTGCCATCTCGATTCGCCACCCACAGATCGCCCGCGTAGACGAATGCGAGGTGGGTGGCGCTCATCGCCGGCTGCTCGAGCAGGCGCGTGTCGGTCGTGCTCAGGCCTTCGCTCGCTTGCGCCGCAGGCGGCGGGCGCGGCGCGGCGAGCGGGGATGGCGCCAGCGGAGCCGCAGCGGCGGCGCAGGCGAGCGTGCTGCCGACGACGGTCAGCGCGACGAACGGGCGGAACGGGCGATGGGGGACGCGAGTGGACATGCGGCGGCTCCTCGGCGGCAGGGGAAGGCGCAGCGTACGCTGCCCACCACCGCCGAGTTCCCGCCGTGCGCGATCACTTTCCGGCGGCGGGCTTCACTCGCAGCAGCTTGGTGACGCGGCCGAGCACGTTCCAATCCTGCACGTAGAGGTTGCCGTCGTGATCCCACGCGCAGCCGTGCGGCGAGGTGAACTGGCCCTCCTTCAGGCGGTCGTGGCGCACGTCGAAGTTGCCGCGCAGCCCCTCTTCCTGGTTGTCGCCGAGGTGGCAGACCAGCTTCATCTCGCGGTCGAAGATCGTCACGCGCCCCTGCAGGTCGGGCACGGCGACGTCGCCGCCGCCGTTGGCGATCGTCGTGAAGCAGGGCAGGCGCAGCTCCTGGTCGTAGAGCTTCACGAAGTTGCACTCGAGGTCGAAGTGCTGGAGCCGGTGGTTCGCGCGATCGGCGATCAGCAGCAGCGGCTTCTCCCCGCGCGTGTCGAGGCACAGCCCGTGGCTGGTCTGGAACTTGCCCGCTTCGGTGCCCGGCCCGCCGAACGACTTGACGTACTTCTGATCCTTGTCGAAGAGGTGGAGCCACGACGTGCCGTAGCCATCGGCCACGACCACCGCACCATCGGGCAGCACCGCGATACCGGTCGGCGCGTAGCCGCCCGCGTCCTGGTAGATCCCCGACTCCTTCGGGTAGCCGATGCGCCACACCACGCTGCCGTCGAGCTTGAGCTTCACCGCCTCGTGCGCAGAGAGGTGCGCTGCGTAGATGAACTCGGTGCCGTTCTCTTCACGTAGCACGACGCCATGCAGTCCGCCGTTCAACTCCTGCCCGACCGCTCCGACGAAGCGACCATCCTGCTCGAAGACACACAGCGAGTTCGCCGTGTCGGTCGTGACGTAGATGCGGTTGGCCTTGTCGACGACGATGCCACCGTGCGTGCTGCCGAGTTCCGCCATGCCGGCCGGCAACTTCGCCCAATCCTTCACCCACTGGTAGGTGTGGCGACCGCTGCCGAGCACCATCGGGCTCTCCTGTGCGGGAGTCGAGATCGAAGTGACGGCGAGCGCGAGTGTGGCGAAGAGGCGTGGCATCGAGCGATCTCCTGGTGTCCTGATTCCGAAGTTCGGGAGAGCAGTCGGAGGCGAGCTTCGTGCACGGCAAGGAGGGCCGACGACATCGACTTCGCGGGAAGTCGATGAGGAGGTCCGACGAAGCCATGCGCGAAGGGCGCCCCGAATGGTGATGCGCACTTCGGGATCAGGACACTACTCAGCGCGGCTCGCGCGGACGCTCGACGTCCGCCTCCGCCGCAGAAGGGGGCGGAGGATAGCGCTCGATCGGAAGCTTCTGCAGCTGCTGCGCCGCTTCGTCCTGCCCGCGACCACGCAGCAGCTCGACGTCGAGGCCGCGGGCCCGGACGCGTGCGACGCGCATCGCTTCCGGCGCGACGGCGCCAAGGGCCGACCGCGCCTCGGCGAGCTGCAAGTCCGCGCGAGCGTCCGCGCCAAGCGCGTGGAGCAATTCGGCGAACTCGAGCCGAGCGTCGACGTCGAGCGGCGCGCCGACGAGCTGCTGCTCCAGCGCCATGAGGCGCGGCCGTTCGCGGAGCACGCGCTCGAGCCAGGCGCGGAAGGGGGTCGCCTCGACGTAGCCGTCCTGGCGCGCGAGCACCCGACCGTCGCCAGCGAGGACGAGCGTCGCGACCGCGGTTCCGCTGCCCGCGAGCCGCTCCGCCAGCTTCGACTCACGCAGGACGTCGACGGTCACCTGATGGAAGCGCTTCTCGATCAGCGCCGCGACGTCATGGTCGAGCAGCGTGAAGAGGTCGAGCCGGCCCCCCGCGTCGCGCTGCGGATGACGCAGATGGACGAGCAACAGCCGACCGTCCTGCGCCGCAGCGTCGAGCGCGGCACCGTAGTCGTGGCCGTGGTGGCGCGGCGGCGGATCGCATGCGCGCACCGCCAACGGCAGCGCGGTGATCAGCGCGCCGACCAGCAGCGAGCGCGGTCGTGTCCAGTGGAGTCGCACGCCGCGGATGGTGGCGTTCCACGACACTCCGCGCCAGCGGCTGCCTTCACTTCGCCTCGCGACGGCGCGCCTTGATCGTCGCCAACTCGAGCTCGGCGAGGTCGAGGCGAGCCTGCGCGTCGGCGAGCGCCTGCTCGGCCGCCGAGAGTTCCGCAGCGGGGATGCGATCCACCTGATGCAGCGCCGCGAGGCGGTCGCGCTGAATCGTGGCCACGGTGAGGAGTGCCGTGGCAGTGGAGCGCTCCGCTTCGGCGATCGCGCGCAGTCCAGCCCACTCGGCGTCGAACGCGCTGAAATCGCCGGCGAGGAAGCGCCGGCGCGTTTCGCGACGACTGACGAGCGAGTGTTGGCGCGCGATCGCCGCGGCCATGGCGACCGACGCCTCCTCGAATTGCGCAGCGGGCACCAGGCCCTGCGCCTGCAGCAGCTCCGCGCGCTGGTACCGTTCGAGGACGAGCCTCGACTCGAAGCGATCCGCAGCTTGCTCCAACGCCAGCCGCTCGTCGACGAAGTCGCGGCCGCCGACCCGTTCCGCGCCGAGCCGCCGATCTGGTTCTCGGCCGCGTGCTGCGACCTCGGCGGCATCGAGCTCGAGGAGCTGCCGCTCGAACCGCAGCCGCGCGAGTCGCGAACCGGCCTCGTCGAACTCCTCCTTCGGGAGCAAGCCGGCCCGGAGCTGTTGCTCGCGCCGGCCACACTCCTCCTTGGCCCGCGCCTCGCGGCCCCTCGCCAGCTCGAGCTTCACGTCGTATTGCGCGGCGAGGAGCTGCCCTTCCTCACGCCGCTCCGCCTCCTGCACCGCCAGCACGCCGCAGGCGCCAAGCGTCAGCGCCACCAGCAACGCGGCGGCAGCAAGAGCGAGGCGTACGAAGCGCGAGCGCGCACTCGTCGGCGTCGCGGTCGTCGCCGACGTCGAGAAACGCGTGGCGCGTCGCAGCGAGCTCCGCAGCTGCCATTCCAGGAACTCCGCGAAACGCGGGTCGGGAAGCAATGCGTCGACCGGAAGAGGGGTGTGGTCGGTCGTCATGTCGTCGCTCCGTTCGTGCCCAACAGGCGCCGCAGCTTGGCGCGCGCTCGATGCAATCGTCCTTCGATGGCCCGCTCGCTCAGGCCGCGCTGTTGCGCCAGTTCGCGCGTCGAGTGGCCCTCCAGGTGGAACGCTTCGATCAGTTCAGCGTCGCCGCTGCCGAGTCGGGCGAGACCCCACTGCACTCGCGCCGCGTCATCGCTCGACCAGACGTTTGCGGCTCCCGTTGGATCGCCGGCCAGCGGATCGCGGTCGAGCGCGACGGTCGGCCGGCGACTCTGCGTTCGCAGGTGGTTCAGCAGGAGGTGGCGCGCGGTCGTTTTGAGCCACGCGATCGGCTCGCGCGGCGCCCCTCGCTTGCGCCACGTGTCGACGGCGCGCAGCCACGTCTCCTGGACGAGGTCCTCCGCCAACGCTCGCTCGCCGCCGACGCGTCGCGCCACGAAGGCGTAGAGGTCGGGCAGAGTCGCGCGAAACGTGGCGAGCAGTGTCGATTCGAGGTCCACGCGCACCATGACACCACGGCGAGCCCGATCCCACGCCGCTTTGGACAGAACGGTCCAGATCGTGGATGGAAGCGGGAGCGACGGGGCGCTCGGCACAAAGCGGCGCGAGCGGCTCCGGGGCGTCGGACGGGGAATCGGCCCCGGCACTGACGTTGCGACGGCTCCGCGATCGCACGGCGGCCGTTGTCGAACGGCGCCGCCGCGCGTCTGCACTGCTGCTCGATTCCTGGAGATCCTCGATGAAGCGTGTTGTTGCCGGATTGCCGTTGCTGCTGTTGGGCCTCGCGGCCACAGCCTCCGCTCAGATCGACTTCGCGCCGGCCGTTCACTACCCAGCGCTCAGCCGGCCGTCCGGCGGCGCAGCGCTCGACTACGACGAGGACGGCTTCCTCGATGTGATCGTTTCCGGTCGCGGCGACGACGAGCTCGCCTTCCTGCGCAACCTCGGCGACGGCACCTTCGCACCGCCGCTCCTCCTCGCGTTGGCCAGCGACAGCAATCCCGAAGGCGTCACCATCGGGGACTTCGACCATGACGGCGACGTCGACCTTGCGGTCGTCCTCTTCGGCGCCGAAGAGCTGCAGCTCGTCCTCGCGAATGGGGACGGGACCTTCACGCCGGGTGCGACCTTCCCGCTCGGCTTCGAGCCGAGCATGGTCGTCGCCATCGACTTCGATGGCAACGGTTGGCTCGACCTCGCCATCAACGAGCGCGGCGCCGGCGACGTCGCCGTGCTCCTCAGCGATGGAGCGGGTGGCTTCCTGGCCGCTGATTTCTATGCCATCGGGACCGAGACGCGCGATGTGACGGCGGGCGATGTCACGGGCGACGGCATCCCCGATCTGGCGGCGACGTCGCGCGACGACCATCTCGTTCGCGTCTACGAGAATCGCGGCGATGGGACGTTCCAGTTCCTGATCGACCTCGGTTACGGCACGCAGCTCAAGCCGCATGGGCTGGGCATGGCCGACATGGATCGCGACGGATTCCTCGACTTCTATTCCGTGTCGCGCGGCAGCGTCTTCGAGGCGCCGCAGGTGTACCTGCGCTACAACGGCGGCAACCCGTGGATCGGGCCGATCAACGGCGCATTCAAGGGGGTCGACACCACCGGCTGCTGCTCTGGCGACTTCGACCTCGACGGCATCATCGACATGGCGACCTGCAACGCCGGATCGAACGATGTCTCGGTGATGCGCAACGCCGGCATCGGCATCTTCAACCGCGGCATCGAGTACCCGGTCGGCAGCAATCCCGAGTGCCCGGAGATGCTGGCGGTCGATCTCGACGGCGACGGTGACGTCGAGCTGATCACCTTCAACGAAGGCAGCGACGACATCTCCGTGCTCGAGAACAACGTCCGCGTTTGCCAGCAGGATCTCGGCTACGGCGGGCCCGGCCATGCGCACCTCACCATTTGCGGCGAGCCATTCGCCAGCGGCAATTTCGCCGATCTCCTGGTCACCGGCGCCGCCGCCAATCGGCCGGCCTGGATCGCGGCGTCGCTGACCTTCGCGCCGACGCCGTTCAAGGGCGGCTTCCTGGTGCCAGTGGGCCTCGAGCTCTTCCTGCCGTTTGCGACCGACGCCTCCGGCTCGCTCCTCCTCGACGATCTCGAAGGCGGTGGTGGCCCCGTCGACATCTACGTGCAGGCGCTGATCCTCGACGCGGCGCAGCCGAAGGGCGTCGCGCTCAGCAACGCCGTGAAGCTGGTCGTGCTGCCCTGAGGAGCGCGCGGCCGATGGACGGGGATCGATCGCTGGTGGAAAGATCCCCGCCACCTGCGCACCGGCCATCGGCGCACCGAGGTGGTGGAAAGATCCCCGCCACCGGCGAGGTCGCTACCGGCGAGGTCGCTACCGGCGAGGTGCGTCAGCGCTTGTGAGTTCGGGCGGGCACTGCGATCCTGCGACGGCATGGATGCAACCGTTTCCGCGCCGAATGCCCCGGCGACGACTCGACGGCGACGACTGCCCGCGCGGGCCGTCGCGGCCGTCGCGATCGCCGTGGTTCCGTGGCTCGCGTACTGGATCTGCATCGATCCCGCCTCGCCGCGTTGGGAGGGCATCGACTCGCTCTTCCTCCCGCGTGGTCCGATCATTGCCGTCGTCGCGGGCGCGATCGCTTCGCTGCTCTTCGTTCAGCTGCTCCGCCACTGGCGCGCGCCACCACCGGAGGGCGATGACGCCTGGTTCTTGCCGATCGCGCAGCGCGGCGGCCTCTATTGCCTAGCGCTCTATGTCGGCCTCGCGACGGTCCCGCAGTTCGGCGAGGCGCTCGTGGACCATCGAACGCGCCGCCTCGTCGCGCCGCCGAACGCCGGCGAGGGCGCCCTCGTGGTCGATCTCCTCGCGTTGACGTCGCTCCATCGAGTTCGCGTCGAGCAGGTGCGTTGGGTGGGGGCGGCGGGACAAGGGCGCTGGCTGCGGCAGAGCATGGAGGCGCCGCGATGAGCCGCTCGCGTTCCTCCGGTTGGTTCGAGCGCAATCCCGGCATCGCGATCAGCGTCGCGATCTCCGTCCCGATCATGATCGGGCTCCTGCTCACGGCGCTCTTCACGCGATCGTTGCGGCTCGTGCGCTGGATCACGCTCCCGGTCGCGATCGTCGCGGCGCTCATGCTCTCCATCTGGTGGATCTCCGCGTGGCTCCTGCCGCGCGTGCAGGCGAGGCCGCGCTGGGCCGCTGCGGCGCGTCGGATCAGCCTGCTGCTCGTGGTGGCGATGTGGGGCGCGATCGCATTCGGCTTCTGGCAGTTCGACGAACCTGGCCGTGCTTCACACGTGGTCCTCTTCCAGTTCTGGTGGCTGGCGACGTTTCGGTCCGGTGGCTGGGGCGTCGCCGGGTCTGCACGTCCCGTTGCGCAGAAGCCCGCCGCTCCCGTCGTAGCGAGCTGAACCCGATTCGCCACCGGCGGCGTGGAGTGGTTGGGCGTCGACGGATCGACCCCAGATCCCGGCCGTAGCGTGGTGGCGATGACCCCTCCCGATTCCGATGCACCTCTCGACGTCGATCAGCTGCTCGGCGACCGCCGCGAGTTGCTGGCGTTGGCGCGCTCGCTTGCGGACGACGGCGACGCCGAGGACCTGGTTCAGGAGACGCAGCTCGCCGCGTGGCTCCATCCACCCGGCGATGCGACGCGCGCCGGTGGCTGGTTGCGGCGCATCGCGCAGAACCTCGCCGCGCGGCGTCGCGTGCGGCGCGCCGCCCGTGTCGCTCGCGAGCGCAGCGTCGCCCGCCGCGAGGCGCAGCCGGCCGCCGACCACCTGGTGGCACAGGTCGAGCTGCAGCGTGCGCTGGCCGAGGCGCTGCTCCGGCTCGATGAGCCGCACCGCCGCGTCGTGCTCCTGCGTTACTTCGACGGGCAGCCGCCGCGGACCATCGCGGTGCAGCTCGGGCTCCCGGTCGAGACGGTGCGCACGCGGCTGAAGCGCGGGCTCGCGCGGTTGCGCGGCGACCTCGATTCACGCTACGGCACGCGCGACCAATGGGGCGGGCTTGCGTTGGCGATGGGAGCGACGGCGATGGGGACGGCAACCAAGAGCGCAGTGGCGGCGGGAGTGCTGGTCGCAGTGCTCGCGACCTGGCACTTCGTCGTCGAGCCGCGGCGGGCGCCGTCGCCGAACGCCGATTCGGTGGCGAACGCCGCGCTCCCAGCCGACGCCTCTTCGAGCGGCGCTAGCGATGGCATGCCGGCATCACCGGTGCCGGCGCCGGCCGATGCCCCGCAGGCGCAGCGGCGCGAAGCGAGTGCGGAGGGTCGCGGCGCGGCTGCGCTCTTCGAGCGGATCGCCGTGGTCGGGGTCGTGGTCGATGCACGCGGCGGGGCGCCGCTTCGCGATGCGACGGTGGAGCTCCGGTGGTTCGCCGGTTCCGCGGCGGAGGGCGCGACGCTCGAGCAGCGCGTGACGGAGCTCGTGAGCGGAGCGGATGGCCGCGTTGCGGCGACGCTCGAACGCGTGGCGCGCGACTGGTTCGACGGCTCGGTCGATGCGCCGCAGCGGGTCCACCTGGAACTCGACGGACGCCGTTCCACGCAGCGTGACAACGTGCCGATCGTCGATCTCGGCCGCATCGAGCTGTCGGTCGGGGCGCGTGTCGTGGGTCGCGTCGTGCAGTTGCCGGAGCGCACGCCGGTGGCGGGAGCGACGCTCCATCTGCGCGCGAACAGCTACGTCGGCTCGGATCGTTTCGGTCCCGACAGCGCTCGCCCGGTCGCCACCAGCGATGGCGATGGCCGGTTCGAGCTGAGCGAACCGGTGACGACGGAACACTCGGCCGCCGTGCTCTTCGCGCTGGGCGCCGGTCGCATCGGTTACGCCCTCTTCCGGGTTGCCGGCGAGGCAGAGCAGGTCGACGTCGAGGTCGCGCTCGAGCCGCCGGCGCGGTTGCGTGTGCGCGTCGTGACGCCTGCTGGCGAACCGGTTTCCGACGCCGAAGTGGTTGCCTACCCGACCTTCCCGCCCTTCGGGCAGCGCCACTTCGGGAACGACGAGCCGCCACTCCCCTCCATCGCGCGCGAGCCGTGGAAGGCGCTCTTCCGCGGCGTGACCGACGAGGCGGGCTCGGTCGTCTTCGACTCGCTGATCGAAGGGCGCGACGAGCCGCTGCTCGAGAACCTCTCCAGCAGTTCGAGAGGCTATCGGCTGTACGTCATGGCGGAGGGGTGGCGGCCGGTCGTGCGGTCGCTTGGCGTCGCACGCGGCCGCGAGGACGAGGTGATCGTCGAGCTGCGGCCGCCGACCGTCCATCGCGTGGTCGGGCGCGTGGTCGACGAGCGCGGCGGCGGGATCGCCGGCGCGACGGTGGCGATCGCGGGATTCGAGCCGACGACCAGCGACGCCGAAGGGCACTATGCGACGAGCGATCGCGAGGGGCCGATCGGCGACCTCGACGGCAAGGCGACGGCCGACGGTTTCGCGCCCGGCGACTTCGGTGCGACCGGCGACTGGGTGCGCGGGCGGATCACGACGATCGACGCGGACTCATCGGGAGTCGTCGGCGCCGATGGTGTGGCGCGCGTGCGCGAGGAGCTGCCGCTCGACTTCACGTTGATGCGCGCGGGGCAGGTGCGCGGGCGAGTCATCGACGACGGCGGGGCGCCGCAGGCGGGGGTGGTCGTCCACGTCGAGGCGCTCGATCCGCAGCAACAGAACTACGTCCAGCTGCGCGCGACGCAGCCGACCGACGCGCAGGGGCGCTTCGTCGTCGAAGGGGTGAGCGACCTGCGCTTCACGCTCTTCGCAGAACCGGTCGACGGCTGCATCGCCCCCTTCCCGCAGCGAGTGCGCGCCGGCGACGACGTCGTGGTGGTGCTGCAGCGCCTTCCGGCGACCACGGCGCGCGCCGTCATCACGGTGCGTGACGGCGCGAGCGGCGCGGCGCTGACGCCGGTGCGCGCGTTCGCCTGGCCGCGCTCCAACTACGTCCACTCGCGGCCGGGTGCGCAGCTCTCGAGCGGGAAGATCGTCGTTGACGCGCTCTTTCCTGGCGATTGGGAGCTGCGCGGCGACTTCAGCGACGGCCGACGCGCGGTCCTGCGCTTCCGAATCGAGCAGCCCGATCAGCAGCTGGCGCTCGACTGGACGGTGGGGGAGCCGGCGCAGATCGCCGGCCAGCTGATGCGCGGCGGGCAGCCGGTCCGTGGCGAGGTGCATTGGTTCCTGTGGGTCCGGCCCGACACGAACAACCCCCAGGACGGTGGTCACCAGATCGATGCGAGCGGACGTCCGCAGAGCGACGTCACCGACGGTTGCGCGCACATCGATGACGAGGGACGGTTCCTGTTGGGGCGATTGCCGGTCGGCTTGCCGATCTGCCTCTACGTCGAAGGGGACGGCGAGCACGCTTCGGCGACGGTGGTCCTGCAATCGGGCGAGCGGCGCGAACTGCCGCTCGAACTGCAGCCGTCGGCGCGGATCGAGTGGCGGATCGGCGAGGCGCTCGCGCCGGGCCGGCTTCTGATCGAACTGGCGAACGGCGACGAACCGCTCGCGCGCGAGACGGAGGTGGCGACCGATCGCATGGGCAGCGTCGTCGCCGAGTCGACGCGACCGGCGGGGCGGCTGCGCTGGCGCGCGACATGGACCGCGGCGAGCGGCTTTCCCGCTGCGAAGCGCATCGCCACGGGTGAGCTCGCTCTCCCTGCCGGCGCCACCACGACGCTCGAGCTCGCACGCTTCGAGTGAGCGCTAGGCGCCGTCGCGTCGCGGCGGATCAGTCTGCGGTCTTCTCTTCGCTGCGCGCCCGTTGGCCGACGACGAAGAGCTCGTCGCCGAGTTCAAAGCGGGTCGTGCGCCACGCGGTGCCGGCGAAGAGTTCGTCGGCGAAGCGGCCGTACGCTTCGTCCATCCCCTTCGCGCGCGCGCCGAGCGATCGCGTCGGGAACGAGACGACGACCGCGCGCACGTCGAGCCGTTCGAGCCGCGTCAGCAGTCGAGCGGAGGTTCCGGCTCGTTGCCGTTCGAGCGTCGGCAGCAGCTTGAAGAGCCACGCCACGTCGGCACGCGGCAGCTCGCTCTCTCCGACGGCGGCGGCCACGACATCGAGCGGCGCCGCGCTGCCCGCCTGGCCGACGCTCGCGAAGAAGCGGCCGACGAGTCCTGCCATCCGCGCGTCCGCTTCGCGGGCGTGGTAGGGCATCTCGCGCGGCAGCGCCATCCACGGCAGCGCGAAGGGATGCAAACCGCAGCCGAGATCGAGGAGGCTTTGCGGCGGGCCGATCCGTGCCGTGAGCTCGCGGCCGAGCGCGGCGAGCTGCGTCAGCCGCTCGCGCGTCGACGCGTGGCAGGCCAGCACCGTGCGGCAGGTCGCCTCGAGTCGCTCCGCAGGGAGGTCGCTGCCGGCGGCGCGCGCCGCTGCGCGTTCGTGTTCGAGCGCCGCGACGGCGGCCTCGGCGTCGTCGAGTTCGCGCTCCTGCACGAACGCGGAGTGGAGCTGGTGGAGCGCCCGTTTGGCGCGCTTCACCGCGTCCGCCTCGCGCCCCTCGATCGCCCACGCTTCCGCCGCGACGCGCTGGAGCACCGCCTCCGCGACGTCCTTGTATTTGCGCGACTGGCGCAGCGCCGCGACCAGCGACGGTGGCGCTGGCATCGACGTCACGGCGTCGCGATCTCGCGCGCGGTCGGCTCCACGCGCGCCGCTTGCAGCTCGCGCATCAGCCGTGCGTAGAAGGAGAGGTTGTGCAGCGTCGCGAGCCGCAGCACCAGCGACTCGTTCACGGTCGCGAGGTGGTGGAGGTAGCCGCGCGAGCAGCGCGCGCAGGTCGGGCACGGACAACCCTCTTCGAGCGGCGCATCGTCGACCGCGTGCTTGGTGTCGGCGAGGTAGAGGTAGTCCCACCAGCGCGGCGAGTTGTCGGCGCGCGCCGGCCCGCCGAGTCGGATGCAGATCCGGCCTTGGCGCGCGTCACGGGTCGGCAGCACGCAGTCGAAGAGCGAGTAGCCGAGCGCCGCCGCGGCGACGAGGTTCTCCGGCTTGCCGATGCCCAGCCCCCACAGCGGCCGATCGTGCGGCGCCATCGCGGCCACTTGCGCGACGCTCGCCACCAGCGTCCCGTCGCTGCGCACCGGCCAGCCGCCGAACGCGTAGCCGTCGAAGTCCATCTCGAAGAGCCGCTGCGCGCACTCGCGTCGCAGCGCGACGTCGTCGCCGCCCTGGATCACGGCCAGCAGCGGCCGGCGCACGCCGCTCTCCTGCGCGATCCGATCGCGCGTCGCCTTGCACTCCTCCGCCCAGCGCACCGTGTGGTCGACGCTCGCGCGCTGCGCTTCAGGCGCCTCTTCCGGTCGCGTGCAGTGGTCGAGGCAGACCAGCAGGTCGGCGCCGAGCTTCGCCTGCCAGCGGATGCACTTCTCGGGCGTGAGCAGCTCCCCCTCGGCGCCCTTCTCCTTCCAGCGAATCCCTTTGTTGCTGGCCGAGCCGTCGAGCGCGCCGCTCGCCAGCAACGACAACACCTGGAAGCCGCCCGAGTCGGAGAGGACCGGCCCGTCGAACCCCATGAAGCGATGGATCCCGCCGAGCTTCTCGATCGCGCGCGGGCCTGGCTCCTTGGCGAGATGCCACGTGTTGACGCACAGCGCCTCGATGCCGACGGCGCGCAGGTCGGCGCCATCGACGGTCCGCACCACGCCGCGCGTCGCATCGGGCAGGAAAGCGGGCAGCGCGAGCGTGCCGTGCGGAGTGGGCAGCGAGATCATGGCGCGGCAATGTAGCGGCGAAGCGACGCCGCCGCGGGATCGGGGAGCCTGGAATGAGCAACGGGAGCAAAGCAGCAGCACTCCTCGTGGTGCTTTTCGTCGTCGTCGGCCTCGCCATGAGGAACCGATCGCAACAGGAGCTGCGTGCCGCTCACGAAGCGAGATGGCGCGCGGAGCGTCAGCGGGATGCGGCCGTCGCGGCGGAGCGCCCCGAACGCTCCGGTTCGGCGCCCGCGGCGCGTCGAGCCGACGCGAACTCGCTGCTCGAGGAGGAGAACGCCCGTCTGCAAACGGAGATCGAACGGTTGCGTGGCGAGCTCGCTGCGGCGCGTGATGAGGCGCGCGCGGGCGATCCGCGGCGGCGCCAGCTCGCCGACCACTTCGCGGCCAACGAACTCGTCCACGCGATCCTCTGGCGCGACCTTGCCGAGGTCCTGCTCGACGGCGAGCAGGTGGCCGAGGATCCGACGCAGCTCTTCGCCCCGCTGCTCGCGCTGATCGACGCGACGGGGCTCGCGAACGCGCCGTGGATCGAGGGCGCACGCCAGATCGGCCCGGAGCCCGGCGCACCGGAGAGCCGGCTGCGGATCGCGTGCGCCACGTGGAGCGACAAGGTCGTGCGCGGCTCTTCGGAATCGACGCGTGAGTGCGAGTCGATCGAGGTGACCGCCACCTTGCAGCTCGCGAATTCGGCGCCGGGCTGGAACGGCGGGCCGCTGGCGGGCGTGGTCACGATGCAGCTACTGAACTGCTCGGACGGCCGCTTCGAGTTCCTCTGCGAGGCGCACGGCTTCGATGCGCGCGGAGACGGCGAGGTGCTCTTCGAGCTGTCCATCGACCGTGATGACTCGCACGTCGTGCGCCAGCCACGGCGCGGCGGCAGCGATCAGCACGACCTCGCCCCCGGCGAGTTCGCGGAGCTGCGGCGCGCGCTCGACGAGCTCTTCAGGAAGCTGCGGACGGTGGCGGGGTGACGTCGCGGCGACCTCGCCGCGACCTCGCGACGGCCGCGCTCCGAACTCCGCCGCCTTCCGCTACCGACCCATGCTCTTCAGCACGTCGTCGGCGATCGCCAGCATGTTGTCGAGCTCGACCATGCTGTGGTCGCCGAAGTGGCCGATGCGGAAGGCCTGGCCCTTCAGCTTGCCGTAGCCGTTCGAGAGCTCGTGGCCGCGCGCGATCATGCGCGCGATGAAGGTGCCGACGTCGAAGCCGTTCACGGCGCGATTGGCGGTGGTGGGGGAGCGGAACTTCTCGGCGACGAAGCTCGGGAAACCCTTGGCATCGGCCCAGCGATGGACGCGTTCGGCCATGGCGCGGTGGCGGGCGAAGCGCGCGTCGTAGGTCTCGCGCTCCATCGCGGTGAGCTGATCGTCGAGCGCGTAGAAGAGGTTCACGGCCGGGGTCGCCGGCGTCTGGTGGATGTCCCAGTCGCTGGCGAGGTGGACGAAGTCCATGTAGTAGCCGCGCCCCTTCACCGTCTTCGCCTTGGCGAGGAAGCGGTCGGAGAGCGCGACGACGGCGATGCCGGGCGGCAGCGCGAGGCACTTCTG
Organism: Planctomycetota bacterium; assembly: GCA_031409275.1. Classification (GTDB taxonomy): domain Bacteria; phylum Planctomycetota; class B15-G4; order B15-G4; family SIAN01; genus SIAN01. The sequence continues at coordinate 72,157 of JANNXA010000024.1, read as the reverse complement.
CGACGAGGCGAGCGCGAGGTCGACGTCCCAGCGGTCGAACTCGAAGGCGGCGCCGCCGAGCGTGCTGACCGCATCGACGAAGAGCATCGCGTCGGGCTGCGCGCGGCGGATCGCGGCGATGACGGCCGGCACGTCGCTGAACGCGCCGGTCGACGTCTCATTGCTGACGAAGCCGACCGCTTCGACCGGGCCCGCTCGCTTGAGCTCGTCATGGATGCGATCGGGATCGAGCCCGTCGCCCCACTCGAACGTGACCTTCACGGTGTCGCGCCCGCAGCTCTCGCCGGTGCGCGCCCAACCTTCGGAGAAGCTGCCGTTGGTGATGCAGGCCCAGCGCTTCTCGACACCGCAGCGGATCGCCCCTTCCCACGCGGCGCTGCCCGACGCGGAGATGACGAGCGCATGCTGCCTGGTGTTGAACAGGCGGCGCAGCTTCGGGTCGATCGAGAGGACGAGCTCCTTCATGATCGACGTGCGATGGCCGACGGTCGGGCGCGCGCATGCGGCGAGGATCTCGGGCCGCACGTACGTCGGCCCGGGGATCCACATGCGAGGCGGGAATTCACCAGGAAAGCTCATCGTTCGCATCCAATCTCGGACCGTTCGCCGACCGACCGTTCACGCAAGGCGGAGCAGTGTACGCAAGGCCGCGGCGTCGTGTGCGACATGGTCCGCTTTCGCGACGACCTTCGGCCGCACGGCAACGCCAGTGAAGGCGCAGAAGGCGTCGACGGCCGGGCGCGCGGCGAGGTCGGTGGATCCGTCGCCAACCAGCAAGACCTTCCCGACTCGTGCGCCGCGGGGTGGCGCGAGGCGCGCGACGACTTCGCGCTTGCCGTCGGCGCGCACCAGCGGCGAGCGCTCGTCGAATCCGGCATAGCGGCCGCGCGAGTCGAGCCGCACGTCGACGGCGAAGAGGTGCGATCCAGGAAGTTCCAGCACATCGAGCAGCGGCAGCAGCGCCGGTCGCAGTCCGCCGGAGATCAGCACGACCTCGATGCGCGCGCGCTGCAGGCCTGCGATCAGCGCGCGCATGCCGGGCAGCAGCCGTCGCACGTAGAGGCGGCCGAGTCGCGCGAGCAGCGCCGCGTCGGGGCGCGCCAGCGCGAGTCGCTTCGCGTAGACCTGCTCGAGCGCGAGCTCGCCGCGCATGGCGCGCTCGGTGAGCGCGGTGACGTCGATGCCGCGCCAGCGCGCCAGCTCGTCGATCCCTTCGATCGCGCACAGCGTCGAGTCGACATCGAAGATCACGCGTGCGAAGCGTGGCCGGACGCGTGCCAGCGTCATGGCGCGGCCGGCAGTCGCACGGCGAAGGTCTCCTCGATGCCTTCGACCTGCGCCAGCTCGGAGAGCGCCGCCGTCGGCAGCTCGCCGCCGATGCCCAGCACGCCGACCGCCTGCGCACCGCTTGGGAGCGTGCCGACGTCGACGCTGGTCAAGTTCACGCCGTGCTGTCCGAGCAGCGTCCCGATGCGGCCGACCTGGCCCGGTCGGTCGCGATGGCGCGTCACCAGCAGCACCCCTTCGAGCGGCGCGTCGAGCGGTACGCCGTCGAATGCGATCAACCGCGGTCGCCGCCCGAAGCAGGTGCCTTCGACGCAGAGCGTGCGCGGACCGGCGGGGGTCGCGAATTCGACCTCCACCACGATGCGCAGGACGAAGTCGCGATCGCGAGGCGCGCGCGCTTCGAGGATCTCGATCTGCCGATCGCGGGCGAAGAGCGCGGCGTTCACGGCGCTCACTCCCTCGCCCAGCGTCCGTTGCAGCAGGCCGGCCAGCAGCGCGGCGCGCAGCGGGGCAGTGGCGCGCTCGCCTGCCGCCTCGAAACGCTCGCCGCGGAAGGTCACCGCAACGCGAGCCATCCGACCGTCGCACGCCGCGCCCGCCAGCAGGCCCAGACGGGTCGCGAGCTCGACGCACGGCGCGAGCTCCTCGCGCAGATCCTCGGGCAGCGCCGCGTAGTTGACGGCGCTGCGGGCGACGCCGGTGCGCGCGAAGTCGACGATCTGCGCCGCCGCTTCGAGCGCGACGCGCAGCTGCGCTTCGGCCGTCGAGGCGCCGAGGTGCGGCGTCAGGATCAGCTGCTCGAAACGGCGCAGCGGCGAGTCGGCCGGCGGCGGCTCCTCGACGAAGACGTCGAGCGCGGCGCCGGCGACCTGGCCGCTTTCAAGCGCCGCGACCAGCGCCGCTTCATCGACGATCCCGCCGCGCGCGGCGTTCACGACCAGGAGACCCCGTTTCGCCTGCGCGAACTGCGCGGCGCCGATCATTCCGCGGGTCGCGTCGGTGAGCGGCACGTGGACCGTCAGCGCGTGCACCTGCGCCATCAGCTCCGGCAGCGGCACGCAGGTGACGCCGGCCATGCCCGCGGCGCCCGCTGGCAGGAACGGGTCGTGCGCGACGACGCGCATCTTCAGCCCGAGCGCGCGGTCGGCGACGACCTTGCCGATGCGGCCGAGCCCGATCACGCCGAGCGTCTTGCCGCAGATCTCGCTGCCGACGAACTTCGCGCGCTCGAAGCCGCCGGCTCGCAGGTGGCGATCGGCGGCGGGGATCCGGCGCGCCAGCGACAGGAGCAGCGCGATGGCGTGTTCGGCGGTGGTCGTGGTGCTCGCATCGGGGACGTTGGTCACGATGACGCCGCGACGCGAGGCGGCGGCGAGGTCGACGTTGTCGACGCCGATCCCGGCTCGCGTCACGATCCGAAGTCGCCGCGTCGCTTCCAGCGCGCGCGCCGTCACCACGGTCTTGCTGCGGACCAGCAGCGCATCGAAGGCGGGCAGCTCGAGGAGCAGTTCCGCCTCGGACAGGCCGCGACGCTGCACGACCTCGAGCCCCGCCGCCTGCAGCAGCGCGACTCCCTCGGCTTCGATCGGATCGGCGATGAGGACACGGAACATGGCGCGTGGGTATATCTCCCGCCCATGCCCGATCCGATCGTGCTCGATCCCGCGAAGATCGTCGAGACGCTGCGCGCGTTGGTGCGGCGCATCGGCGAGCGCTTCCCCGACTCGGGGCTGCTGCACGTCGCCAGGCAGCTCACCGACGTCGCCGCGGCGGCCGCGGCGCGTGGCGCGACCATCCGCAAGCCGCGGCTGCGGTTGCGACTGGTCAGCGCGCTGCTGCTGGCGGCGATGGGTTGGCTGCTCTGGTTCGCGGTCACCCACGCACGGCCGCCACCCGGCACGCTCGATGCGCTCGACCTGGTCCAGGGAATCGAATCGACCCTTTCGGCGCTGGCGCTGCTGGGCGTCGCGGTGCTGTTCGCCATGACGCTCGAAGCGCGGCGCAAGCGACGCGGCGTGCTGGACGCGCTGCAGGAACTGCGCGTGCTGGCGCACGTGATCGACATGCACCAGCTGGCGAAGGACCCGGAGCGGCTGCAGGTCGACTACACCGCGACCGAATCGTCACCGCAGACCGTGCTCAACTCCTTCGAGCTCGGCCGCTACCTCCACTACTGCAGCGACCTGCTGGCGCTGGTCGGCAAGATCGCCGCCTACGACGTCGCGAGCTTCCAGGACGAGGTCGTGCTCGCTGCGGTGAACGAGATCGAGGACCTCACCAACGGCCTCTCACGCAAGATCTGGCAGAAGCTGATGCTGCTCGACCAGATCAGCGCGAGCGGCGCGCCGGCGGTCGCCGCGCTGCGGCCGCCGCCTTCGGAGAAGTGACGGCGCGTCGGGTGCCGCGTTGGCGCGCCGCCGCGATCCACGCCAGCACCGACACGGTGCGCGCGGCGATTCCATCCGCATCGCGTGCCGCCAGCAGGCGCGGCTCGGCGAGCGACGGGCCCATGCTGAGCGCGCATGCGCCCGCCTCGATCCAGCGCGTGATCACCGCTTCGTCGAACGGCACCGCATTCCCGGTCGCCATCACGCGGCTCCACGGTTGCGGTCCGCGCAGCGAGCGGACGAACTCGGGACCGTCGAATGCGGCGGCGGGGAAGAGCTTCACCACTTCGGCGCCGAGCTCCTCGGCGCGGCCGATCTCGGTCACGGTGCCGCAGCCGGGGATCCACGCGACTTTGCGTCGATTGCAGACGCGCGCCACCGCCTCGTTGCAATCGGGGCCCACCACGAAGTCGGCGCCGCTCGCGAGGTAGAGCGCCGCGGTCGGCGCGTCGACGATCGAGCCGACGCCGACGATCGCGTCGGGATGGTCGCGGCGAAGCTGCGGGAGCACGGTGCGAAACGTCTCGTAGGCGTGGTCGCCACGCGCGAGCAGCTCTACGGCGACGGCGCCGCCCGCCAGCAGCCCGTTCGCACCGGCCAGCGTCTCCTCGGCGCGCTCGGCGGGCAGCGTCGGCAGGAGGCCGCTCGCCAGCAGGCGATGGAAGAGTTCGATGCGCGAGTGGCTGGCCATCGTTCGCTCCGTGCGTTCAGTACCGATCGAAGGCGGGATGGTAGTCGATGGCGCCGGCGGCCTGTGCGGCGCCTCGGCTCCGAAAGAACCGGGGCGTGCGCATCGCTGCGCACGCCCCGGACATCCTGCGCTCGCCGCCGTCCGCGAGGCGGAGCGCGTCACGATGCGACGTCGATCGCGGTCAGTAGGTCAGCGCATCCTTCGCGCTCACGAGGCCGTTGCCGAACTTGGTGTCGTAGCCGGAGGAGCCGAGATCCTTCGCCTTGGTCTGGATGGCGCTGCGGACCTGGTTGTTGGTGTACGCCGGCTTGTTCGCCTTCACCAGCGCGGCGGTCGCGGCGACGTGCGGCGTCGCCATCGAGGTGCCGGAGAAGAAGTAGTAGCCGAAGTTGGTGACGCCCCCGCTGAAGGTCTGCTGCAGGATGCCGTCGCCGTAGCCGTCGCCGTTCTGGTCGACGCCGGTGTCACCGCCCGGCGCGACGATGTCGATGCCGGTGCCCCAGTTCGAATAGCTGCAGCGCGCGCCGTCGAATCGGGTGGCGCCGACCGCGATGGTGTTGGTGTACTTCGCCGGATAGTCGATGCCGTTCTTGCCGCCGTTGCCGGTCGCCGCGCAGACGACCACGCCCTTGGTGCTCCAGGCGTAGTCGACCGCGCTCTGCAGCGTGGAGGAGCCGCTGCGCGAGCCGAGGCTCAGGTTGATGACGAAGGCGCCGTTGTTGGCGGCGTAGCGAATGCCGTCGGCGATCCAGCTGTGGTAACCGGAGCCGGCGCTGTCGAGCACCTTCACCGGCATGATGCTGGCCCCGTAAGCGAGGCCGGCGCAGCCACTCGAGTTGTTGGTGGTCTGCGCGATGGTGCCGGCGACGTGGGTGCCGTGCCCCTCGTCATCGTTCGGGTGGGCGTCGCCGTTCACGTAGTCCCAGCCGGCGACGAAGGTCGTCCCGGCGAGGTCGGGCGCCTGCGCGAAGGCGCCGAAATTCTCGTAGGCGACGCCGGTGTCGACCACCGCGACGATGACGCCGGTGCCGCTGGTCGTGTTCCACGCCGCGTCACCCTGCACGCCGTAGTTCGACACCACGCCGTTCGAGGTCTGCCCCCAGTTGAAGAAGTTCCACTGGTAGGGGTTGTAGTAGGTGTCGTTCGCGGCACCCGACTTCCACGCCACGTAGTCGGGCTCGGCGTACTCGATCTCGTCGAGCTGCGAGAGGTAGCGCACCCACTCGAGGACGCGGCCGGGCGCGACCTGCAGCACGTCGAACGCACCGTCGACGCCGCGATGGATCCAGCGCGCGCCGAGTGGCCCGAGCCGTGCGTCGATCTGCAGCGGATCGATGTCGATCTTCCACTTCACCAGCACGCGATCGGGCGCGAACTCCGGCGCGTCGGCCGGCGGGACGAACGCGGGCTGCACCAAGTAGTTGCGCCGCGCCGGCTCCTCTCCTGCGAATGCGAACAGCCCGGAGGCGGCCAGCAGCCCGAGCGCCAAACGAAGACCCTGTCGGCGGTCCATGCGCTTCTCCTTCTTCTTCCTTGGATCGAGCGGTCCGCGCCGGCACACGCCGGGCGAACGGTGGCTCGCCGGATTTCCCGAGCCGGCGAGTCGCGCTCCGACGGATCGTAGTCGCCCCGGGTTCCGGCGCGCGAGTGGGGAGATCCCCCGAGTCGCCGCGGCCTCGGTGCGCGCTCGTCAGCGGGCGGACGGATCGGCGGGCCAGAGCAGCAGTTGCTCCGGCGGCAACTCGATCTGCAGCGGTGCGCCCGGCGCGAACGATCGATCGTTGGCGACCGCGAAGCGCAGCGTCTGGCCGAGCGCGTGGACGGCCACGATGCGATGCGGCCCGCACTCCTCGACCAGCTCGACTCGCCCCGCGAAAGTGCCCGGCGTGGCGCTGGCATGCAGGCGCCCTTGCTCGGGGCGTACGCCCAGCAGCGCGCGCGTCGCCCCGCCCGCGCCGCGCGCCGCCTCCGCATCGGCGCGCAGCAGCGGCGTGCCGTCGAGCGCGCACCACGCCGCGCCACGCCGTTCGACGTCGATCAGGTTGATGGTTGGCTGGCCGAGCTGTCGCGCGACCGCGGGCGTCGCTGGCGCCAGGTAGATCTCGCGCGGCGTTCCGCTTTGCAGCACGCGGCCATGCGCCAGCACGACGATGCGGTCCGCCATCGACAGCGCTTCGGCCTGATCGTGCGTCACGTAGACCACCGGCACCGCGAGCTCGCGGAAGAGCTTCACGAGCTCGAGGCGCAGCGACTCGCGCAGTTTCGCGTCGAGGTTGGTCAGCGGCTCGTCGAGCAGGAAGAGGCGCGGTCGGCGGACGATGGCGCGGCCGATGGCGACGCGCTGCATCTCGCCGCCCGAGAGGTTCTTCGCCGGCCGATCGAGCAGCCGCGTGATGCGCAGCAGCGCCGCCGCTTCGTCGACGCGTTTCGTCACTTCGCTGGTGGCCAGCGCGCGACCCGGAGCGCGAAGCGGGAAGGCGAGGTTGTCGCGCACGCTCAAGTGCGGGTAGAGCGAGAAGTTCTGGAAGACCAGCGCGACGTCGCGCTGCGCCGGTTCGAGCGGTGCGGCGTCGCGGCCTGCGAGCGCGAGGCGGCCGCCGTCGGGAGTTTCGAGGCCGGCGATGACGCGCAGCAGCGTCGTCTTGCCGGCGCCGGTCGCGCCAAGCACCACCACTCGTTCGTTGGCGCCGACGTCGAAGCTGACGTCGGACAATGCGACGACGGCGCGCTGGCCGCGACCGAAGCGCTTGGTGACCCCGTCGAGATGGAGCGCGGGGACGTCTTGCGCGGCGGGACTCATCGCAGTCGCGCTCCGCTGGCCGGATCGAAGAGTCGCACGTGCTCGCGCGCGAAGTCGAGCGCGACGGTGGCGCCGATCGCGGCGCCGGCATCGGCGGCGACCCGCGCGACGAGCGGCCCGCATGGCGTGTCGAGGTGGAGGCAACGGCTGGCGCCGAGGTATTCGTCCTGCACCACGCTGCCGCGCAACGGGCCGTCCTTGGCGAGGCGGACGAACTCGGGTCGCACGCCCAGCGTCGTCGTGCCGTCGCGTAGCGACGCGCGGGTCAACGCGTCGGGCAGCGGCAGCTCGACGCCATTCGCCGTGACGAAGCGCCACCCTCCGGCATCGCGTTCGAGCCGCCCCTCGAAGAAGTTCATGCCCGGGCTGCCGACGAAGTGGGCGACGAAGAGCGAGGCGGGTTCGGCGTAGACCGCCATCGGCGCGCCGACCTGCTCGATCTTGCCGTCGTGCATGACGACGATGCGGTCGGCGAGCCGCATCGCCTCCTCCTGATCGTGCGTGACGTAGAGCGTCGTCACCTTCGCGTCGAGCTGTTGCACGCGCAGGAACTCGCACATCGCGAGGCGGCGGTCGGCGTCGAGCGTGCCGAGCGGCTCGTCCATCAGCCAGATCTGCGGGCGGCGGATCATCGCGCGGCCGAGCGCCACCCGCTGCTGATCGCCGCCCGACAGCTCGCGCGGCTTGCGGGAGAGCAGCGATTCGAGGTCGAGGCGGCGCGCGAGGTCGGCGACGGCGGCGTCGCGCGTGGCGCGCGGCGTGCCGACGCAATCGAGCGGGAAGGCGAGGTTCTGCGCGACGGTGAGATGGGGGTAGAGCGCATAGAACTGGAAGACGAAGCCGACGTCGCGGCGCGATGGGCGCTGCTGCGAGACGTCGACGCCGGCCAGCCGGATCGTGCCGCCGGTCGGCAGCTCGAGCCCCGCCGTCATGCGCAGCGTCGTCGTCTTGCCGCAGCCGCTCGGGCCGAGCAGCACGACGAACTCGCCGGCCGTCGCCGCGAAGTCGATCCCCTTCACGGCGCGTGTGCCGTCGGGGTAGGTCTTCGTGAGCCGCTCGAGCTCGAGGTGGGCGCTCATGCGCCGCCCTCGTCGCGCAGATGGCCCGCGATGGTCTGCAGCACGACGCCCGCCAGCGTCACGAAGAAGCCGACGCGCAAGCCGCCATCCCACCACGGCTGCAGCAGCAGCGCGAGGCCGGCGACCATCGTGGCCAGCGTGGCGCGGTCGAAGAGTCGGCGGGCCGCTCGAGAGATCACTGCTTGATCGTCCCGAAGGTCATGCCGCGCAGCAGGTGGCGGCGCACCAGCACGGTGAAGAGGACGATCGGCGCCACGAAGATCAGCGCGCCGGCCGCGACCTGCGGCCACGGCATCCCCTCGAGGTTGCCCTGCAGCCCGGCGAAGTAGGCCGGCACGGTCAGCGCGCCCGAGCTGTTCAGCGTCATCGCGAAGCCGTACTCGTTCCACGCCGAGATCAGGCAGAAGACCGCGGTCACCGCCATCCCGGTGCGCGCCTGCGGCAGGATCACGCGGAAGAACGCCTGCAGCCGCGAGTAGCCGTCGACCAGCGCCGCCTCCTCGAACGCGCGCGGGATCTCGTCGATGAATCCCTTCATCAGCCACACCGCCAACGACAGGTTGAACGCCGTGTAGAGCAGCACCAGGCCGAGGTGGGTGCCGAGCAGTCCGAGCTCGCGGTACATGATCAGCACCGGCACGACGACGGCCAGCGCCGGCAGGAAGCGTGTCGACAGGATGAAGAAGAGCCAGTCCTTGCTGCCGGCGATCTCGAAGCGGCTGAAGCCGTAGGCCGCCAGCGTCCCGAGCGCCACCGAGAGCAGCGTGGAGAGCAGCCCGATCAGCGCGCTGTTGCCGAGGTGCTCGAAGTAGCTCGCGCGCGCACCGGTCTGCACTTCGCCGAGCTTGGCGTACGCCTCGCGCGTGGCCACGAAGGTCGAGCGCTCCGCGTCGTCGGCGCCTTCGGCCGGCGCCGTAAAAATCGGCACGAAGCGCGGATGGAGGCTGATCGCGTCGGGCTTCGCCTTGAACGACGTCACCGCCATCCACACCAGCGGCAGCGTCGCCAGCAGCAGGTAGCCGCCCACCAGGAGCCGGGAGAGCCACCTCATGAGGGCCGCTCCTGCAGCCGTTCCATGTAGCGCGTGAAGAGCGTCGCGACGGCGATCACCGCCACCAGCACGACGCACGCGAAGCTCGCCCCGAGGCCGACCTTGCCGTCGCGAAAGACGACCTGATAGAGCAGCGTGGAGAGCGTCTGCGTCTTGGCGTCGTTGGGACCGGTGATGGCCATGACGAGGTCGAACTGCTTCAGCGCGTCGGTCGCGCGCAGCAGCACGGCGAGCCCGAGCAGGGGCGCGACCATCGGCAGCGTGATGCGGCGGAACACGGTCAGCGTGCCGGCGCGGTCGATCTCCGCCGCTTCGTAGAGCGACTTCGGAATGGCGTTCAGCGCCGCCAGCGAGATCAGCAGCATGAACGGCGTCCACATCCACAGGTCGACCAGCAGGATCGAGGTGAACTTCCAGTCGCGATCGGTGGTCCATTGCGGCGCGGGCAGCCCGACGGCGGCGAGCAGCTGGTTCAGGATCCCGTAGTTGCCGTTCAGGATCAGGTTCCAGAAGAGGCCGACCACTGCCGGCGACAGCATCATCGGGATCAGCAGCGTGGTGAGGACCGCGCTCTTGCCCTTGAAGTCGCGCTGAAGCGCCAGCGCCAGCGTGAAGCCGACCAGCAGCTCGAGCAGGACGGCGAGCCCGACGAAGCGCGCAGTGAGCCGCACCGCTTCCGCGAAGCGAGGGTCGGCGAAGACGCGCGCGTAGTTGGCGCTGCCGACGAAGCGCGAATCGCCGCCCACCAGCTCGTCGTTCCGGAACCCGAGCACGATGCTCCAGACGAGCGGGAAGAGGTTGAACGCCAGCAGAAAGAGCAGCGTCGGGCCGACGAAGGCCCACTTGAGCCGGGTGGTTCCGCGTTCCTGCATGGGGCCGCGTTCATACGCGGTCGCACCGACCCCGCCAAGCCGCTGTACTGTCGCCAGCTGAAAACGGCGACCGCGCCCGTGCGCGTCGGCATCGATGTCGCGGCGGCGCGCCGTTTCCTCCCCGCGATGGAGTTCACGATGACGACGTGGCGCTTGAAGTCCGTTCCGGCGCTGTGGGCGGCCCTCGCCGCGGCCGGCTGCTCCGCGTTGCCGCTGCCGGCGCCGGCCGGGCGACCGAGCGAATCGAGCTTCGAGTTCGGCGCGAAGTACTGGCAGGCGAAACCCGACGGCCACCTCGACATCGAGGCGGGGTCGCAGCCCGCGACGTCGACCCACGCCGGCCTCTCGGACCAGCTCGGCCTCGACAGCGATCGGGAGCTGCTGTGGAACGCCTCGCTCGACATGGGCGAGCACCGCTTCGGCATCGAGTACATCCCGCTCGGCTTCAGCGGCAGCAACGACATCACGCGCGGCTACCAGTTCCACGGCGCTTCCTACCCCAAGGGGGATCGCGTCTCGAGCGACCTCGACCTCACCACCTGGGCGCTCAAGTGGGACTACGCCTTCTCGAAGGAGAAGGACACCGCGGACGCATTCCGAGTCGGGCTCGGCGCCTGGTGGTGGAACCTCGACACTCACGTGACGGCCGCGCCGAGCGGCGCGAACGAGGACCGGGAGTTCAGCCGCGTCTACCCCGGCGCCCACGCGCAATGGACGACCGACTTCGGCAGCGGCGCGACGCTCGACCTCTACGGCGCGCTGGCCGCCAACTCGTTCCACCGCCGCCTCTACGACTGGGGCGCCGAGCTGCTCTACCCCATCTCCGACGCCATTCGCGTCGGCTTGGGCTATCGCTGGATGGTCTGGGACTTCAACGAGACGACCAACGACGGCGACTTCGACTTCTCCGGCCCGCTCGCGACGCTGTCGGTGAGGTTCTGAGCCGCCTCGCCGGCCCTGACAGCGCTACTCTTCAGCGCGCTGGTCCTGACCCCGCAGTTTCTCGGCCGCCGCGATCGCGACGGCCGCGCCTTTGCTCCTGTTGCGCGGCGCGCGGCTTGGTCGGGCCGGTCGAGATCCGTTCATGTCGCTCCTGCAACTCACCAACGTCAAGAAGAGCTACGACTTCAAGGAGATCCTGAAGGGGGTCGACCTGACGTTGAACGAGGGCGAGCGCGTCGGGCTGCTCGGTCTCAACGGCGCGGGCAAGACGACGCTGCTGCGGATCATCGCCGGCCAGGACGTGCCCGATGACGGCGAGCGGGCGACCAAGAAGGACCTGAAGCTCGGCTACCTCGAGCAGGCGCCCACCCTCGATCCGAAGCGGACGGCGCGCGAAGCGGTGCGCGATGGCCTCGCGGGGCGCGACACGCTGCTCGCCGAGATCGACGCGCTGCACCGCGAATTCGAGCGGCACGACCTCGCGCAGGAGCGGCTCGAAGCGCTGCTGAAGAAGCAGGAGCTGCTGGAAGCGCGCCTCGAGATGCTCGGCGGCCACGACATCGAGCATCGCGTCGAGACGATGCTGCTGCACCTCGGTTTGCGCGATCCCGACGCGCTGTGCGGCGTGCTGTCGGGCGGCGAGCGGCGTCGCATCGCGCTGGCGCGCCTGCTGATCGGCAAGCCCGACCTGCTGCTGCTCGACGAGCCGACCAACCACCTCGACGCGATCGTCATCGACTGGCTCGAGGACTTCCTGATCGAGGCGCGCGTGCCGCTGCTGCTGGTCACGCACGATCGCTACTTCCTCGACCGCGTGGTCGACCGCATCGTCGAACTCGAGAACGGGCGGCTGGTCAACTACGACGGCAACTACACGGTCTATCTCTGGCAGAAGGCGGAACGCTCGCACGCGGCGGCGATGGGCGAGAACTCGCGCCAGAACCTGCTGCGGCGCGAGACGGCGTGGGCGCGGCGCGGGCCGCCCGCGCGCACCACCAAGTCGAAGGCGCGCATGGATCGCTACCGCGCGCTGGTCTCGAATGCCCCCGACGCGCCGCCGCTGTCGATGGAGATGTCGCTGCCGCCGGGCCCGCGGCTGGGCGAGAAGGTCATCCGCATCGAGCACGCGACCAAGAGCTTCGGCACGCGCCTCGTCGTGCCGCCGCTCGAGTTCGCGCTGCTGCCGGGCGAGCGCCTCGGCATCGTCGGCCCCAACGGCGCCGGCAAGTCGACCTTTCTCGCGCTGGCCACCGGTGTGCTCGCGCCCGACGCGGGTCGCGTCGTCATCGGCGAGACGGTGAAGTTCGCGCTGATCGACCAGCAGCGCACCGCGCTCGATCCCGAGAAGACCGTGCTCGAAGAGGTGGCGGCTCAGCAGGGCGGCCACGTGAAGGTCGGCGAGAACATGGTGCGCGTCGAGGGGTTCCTCGATCGCTTCCTCTTCCCCGGCCCGTCGAAACGGATGCCGGTGAAGCTCCTGTCCGGCGGCGAGCGCAACCGCGTGCTGCTGGCGAAGCTGCTGATCCAGGCCGGCAACGTGGTCGTGCTGGACGAGCCGACCAACGACCTCGACCTCACGACGCTGCGCGCGCTGGAGGAGGCGTTGATCGCCTTCGCCGGCACGTTGCTGATCGTCAGCCACGACCGCTGGTTCCTCGACCGCGTGGCGACGCGCATCCTCTACCTCGATGGCGAGGGAGGGGCGCGCCTGCATGCCGGCGACATGTCGAGCCTGCTGGAGCGCATCGCGCTGGAGCGAGTCGAGCAGGAGGCCGCCGCCCGTCGCGGCGATCGCGCGGCCGCGAAGAGCGGCGGTGGCAAGGCCGTCGGCAAGGCGGGCGCGCAAAAGAGCGAGGCGCCGGCGACGCGGCCGGCGGCGGCTGCCGCGGCGGAGCCGACGCGCCGCAAGCGCAGCTTCAAGGAGCAGAAGGAGTTCGACGCGCTGCCCGAGCAGATCGCCACGGCCGAGAAGGAAGCTGCCACGATCGACGCGAAGTTCGCCGAGCCAGCGTTCTATTCGGGACCACGCGCCGCCATCGAGAAGGCGCAAGCGCGCCGCGCCGAACTCACCGCCACCATCGAGCGCCTCTACGCGCGCTGGAGCGCGCTCGACTGAGCGGACCGGGCGAGCCGCGTCGTCGCGGTCAGTGGAAGTCGCAGCGCGCGGCGATGGCGGCGGCGCTGCCGTCGCGCAGCCACGGATCGAGCTGGGCGGGCTCCTTCAACTGCTGGCCGCGCACGCGCGGGACGGCGACGTAGCGGCAGTCGAGCTGCGGCAGCGCGGTGAGGTCGCTCCACAACTTCTCGAACTGGGTGACGGGGAAGACATCCTCCTGCGCCTGGCCCCAGCGCTTCTTCACGTCCTTCAGCGTGACGTAGGTGGGCAGTTCGGCGGCGACGCGGCGCACCGCGGTCGCGATCGCGGCAGCGGCCGCTTCGGCGCTGGCGGTGTCCGGCTCGGCGCTGCGCAGGAGCAGCTCGCGCGTGAGGCCGAAGCGCGCCAGCAGCGAGTCGATGTCGATCCACGTCGTCATCGTGTTGTACCAGCGCAGTTCGAGCTCCTGCTCCTCGCGCGGCAGCGCCAACCCTTCAACCAGCCGCAGCCGACCATCGACCCGCGCGAGACCACCGCCGCGATCCTCGAGCTGCCGGCCGATCACCTCGAAGGTGAGCGCGCCGCCATCCTCGACCTGGCGCAGATGGTGGCCGAGCAGGCCCGCGTCGACGTCGGCGCCGAGCGTGTCGATGTTGTGCAGCAGCAGCGTCGAGAGTTGCGGCCGCTCGCGCAGCAATCGGGCGAGGCGACCGTTTTTCAGCAGGTTGGGCAGCTCGTAGAAGTGGCCGACGGGATGGAGGCACTGCACCGCGAGGTTGTCGGTGTAGTCGTCGCCTTCGCCCGCACCGCGCGCCCACCCGATCAGCGCCGCATGCAGGCTTTCGCGCACCTTCTGCGCCTGCACGTCGAGCCGCTGGTGGCGCGTCTCCTCCCACGCGAAGCGCAGGTCGCGCTCCATCGGGATCAGCCGCAGGCCGACGGCGCGGCCGGGCGACAGCTCGACTTCGACGTCGCGCTCGCGCGGTTCCGATCCGGTGCGCAGCGCGAGTTGGCGTGCGATCGCTTCATGCGTGAAGGAGCTGGTGGCGACGAAGTGGGGCAGCGGCACGCCGGCCGCGCGTGCCACGCGCCGGCTCTTGGCGAGATGCACGTCGAGGAAGCTGCGGAATCGGCCATCGAACTTGGCGAACGGGAAGAGCGCCTTCACGACGTTCGCGCCGCCGCTCCAGCGACTGCCGGCGCCGGCCGCGAGCGTGAGCACCGCCACTTCGCCGCGCTGCAGCGCCGCCGTGCCGCGCGCGACCTCCTCGGCACCAGCACCGGCGCGCAGGTCGGCGACGTCGCCTGGCTCGGCGTCGCGCAGCACGCTGTGCGCGGGCAGCCGATTCTGCGCGAGCCCGATGCGGCCGGCCCTCAGATCAACGCGGATCTGCTCGTGCTCGACGCGATCGAAGCCGAGCCGCGCCAGCAGCTCGGGTAGCGGCGCGTCGCTCGCCGCGGCCGTGGTCGCGTTGGCGGGGTGCGGCGCGACGGCGACTCGCGGCGCGCTCCACTGTGCCCGCGTGCCGTGGTCATTGATGGCGAAGTCGTAGACGACCGGCTCCATCGCGAAGGGGAGCGCGTCCTGCAGCTCGCGCTTCGCCGAGGAGAGGATCTGCTGCAGCTCGCGCTTGGTCGCCGCCAGCGGATCGGCGGTGCGGGCCGCGTCGGGGGCCGCGTCGGTGATCGGCTCCGGTTCGAAGAGGAAACCCATCCCGCCGCCCGACATGCCGCCCAGCATCCAGAAGCCGAGGAAGCGCGCGCCGAAGCGCTGCTTGACCCGCTCGATCACCGACTCGGTGAAGGCGTTGGTCGCCTGCGGAATGATCGTGGTCAACGGCCCGAAGAAGTTGCGCGTGGTCGCTTCGGCCAGCGACTTCATGTCGCCGTGCGCCAGCGCGACGAGCAGCTGCTCGAGGATGGCGCCGGTCTCCTGGCGCGCCCGCCATTCAAGGTCGCTGCGCAGCAGGTACTTCTCGGTCACCATCTCGAGGATGGGGCCGACGTTCTGCGCCATGCCTCCGTGCACCAGCACGAGCGAGCGCGTCAGCTGCGCGCGCGTCGAGTCGGGAACGCGTTCGCGGCCGAGCAACGTGTGGCGCGGCAGCAGGCGGCCACGGCTCGTCCCGTGTTCCGGGTCGCCCGCTGCCGTCGCGACCCCTTCGATCAGCTTGATGCCCGGCCACAGCCCGCCCGAGTCCTGCCAGCCGCCGCCCGAGCCGCCGAGCCACTCGCCGAGGATCGCGCGCGCCGCGCAGGTGCGCCGCTCCGCTTCCTCGAGCGTGCCCGTCAGCGCGCGCGTCTGTCCGGTCGCGCGCATGCACAAGGCGATCAGCGAGCCGAGCAGCGTGGTCGACACGGCGAGGCGCGAGCCCTTCGGGATGCCGCGCACGTGCGCCACGATCTCCAGTCCGCGTCCTTCACCGACCAGCTGCGCCAGCAACTGCTGCAGCGTCGTGCCCGATCCTTCGATACCTGGCGGCACGAGCCCGGCGGCGAGCAGCGCCGCCTTCAGCAGGCCGAGGTAGTCGCGCGCGAAGTCGAACAGCAGCGGCAGTTCCGCGACGTCGGCGGTGGCGCCGAGGTCGACGCTGGTGAGGCGCAGCAGCGGCTCGTCGATCACGCGCAGCGAACACTCGACCGGCGGCGCCGGTGCCGCATCACGGCCATGCACGCCGAGGTCGATCGAGACGTTCAGCACGCGCGCGCCCTCGGGATGGTCCATGCCGAGGAAGAAGATGTCGCTCCAGCCGCAATGGGTGAGGTCCATGCGCACCGGCGTGCGTTCGACCAGCAGCGGGTAGTGGCCGGCAACATCGCGTTCCAGCAGTTCGGGACGCAGCCGCAGCGGCTGATCGAGCGGATGGCCGCAGCGGAACATCCATTGGTTGCCGCGCACGCTGCGCACGCTGCGGCGCACCTGATCGGCGAGCGTCTGGAACGCGAGCCCGCGGTAGGCGGCGGCCAGCGCGGAGCAGAGCGCTTCGCTCACGCCCGCGTCGTCAAGCGTGCGCCGGAAGCAGGCGATCGCCTCCTCGAAACGGCGGTCGAGCAGCAGCTGCTGGCCGTCGTACGGGATGCGGCCGCCGGCGGCGGGGAGCCGCTGCGCGCGCGCGGCGAGGTGGTAGCGGTGGATCGCCTGCAGGAAGAAGAGGGCGCGCACGCGCTGGTAGAGGTTGTCGGTGCGCGCGCGGAACGCGTCGAGCGCCCGGCACTCGTGCAGCAGCGCTTCGACATCGAGCCCGGCGACCGCGGCCTCCAGCGAACGGTGGCGCAGCGCGTCGTCCGCGGTTTCGAGGATCGCGACGAGTCGGCTCAGCGGTCGGCTCATTTTTGGGCGCGACCCTTTTCGCGAGCGAGCAGGAGTTCCGTCACCTGCGCCAGCACGTCGTCGCGATCGCGCCCAGAAAGTCCCAGCGCGAGCTGCGCGATCAGCAGCCCGTACTTCTCGCCGAGATTGAAGCGGGTGGCGGCGACTTCGAGCGCGAGCCAGCGCGCGCGGCCCGGCAGGGTGGCGAGCGCGTGCGTCAACGAGACGCGGCGCGGTTCGGCGGCGTCGCGCAGCGCCTGTGCGAGGGCGTCGAAGATCGCGGCCGGCAGCACGTGCATCCCGAAGAAGCAGAGGTAGTGGCCGGCGCGCAGTCCCGGCACGAAGAGCGTCTGCTCCGCTTCGGTCGGAGTCGGCTTCTCCAGCACCGCGTCGATGGCGAAGAGGCGCTCGCGGCCGGCGACGCGCGGCCCGCCGACCACGCCGTACTCGCGCAGATGCGATTCGCGCGTCGACTGCACCGCCGAGACGGCGGCCCCTTCACGCTGCGCCACCGCGACGAGTTCAGCGGCGGGGCGCAACTCGCCGCGCGGCAGGAAGAGATGGTCGCCCACCAAGTGGAGGAAGGGCTCGTCGCCAACGAAGTCGCGCGCCTGCAACAGCGCATCGGCATAGCCGCGCGCAGCCGCCTGTGGCACGAAGTGGAGCTTGGGCTCGACGCCATCGGCGACGCGCGGCGCCCCGCCTGGCGCCCCCGTCGCGGCGGCGTAGCGCTCGCCATCGTCGGGGTGGACGATGATCGCCACCTCGCCGATGCCGGCGGCCGCCGCCTCGTCGAGCAGCAGGCGCAGCGCCGACTTCGCCGAACCGTCGCGATCGACGAGTCGCTGCAGCGGCAGCTCGCGCTGATCGGGACCGGCCGCCGTGATCACCGCTTTGCGGATCTTCATGGGGGCGCGATTGTAGGGCGCGAGCGGCGCGACGGGCCGGGACGTTGGCGAGCCCGAACGGGAGGCAAGCGATGCAGCGACGAGGCTTGACGAGCGGCCGCGCGTTGGCGGCGGCGGTGGCGCTCCTCGTCGCCTTCGCGGCGCTCGCGGGTGCGGCGTGGTGGTGGCTTGGCTTGGCGGGCCCACGGCTGGTGCAGAACGGTCGAGTGGAGCGCGAGGCGAGCGATGCGACGGCGCCACTGCCATCGCCGGTGCGCTCCGCGGTGCCGCCGCCGCGATCGGAAGCGTCGCAAGCAACGGCTTCCGACCTCAAGCCAGCACGAGGTCCGGACGAGCCACACGACGCGAGCGCCTGGCCACCGAGAGCGAACCCGCCGTCGCCGCCGCTGCACGGTCGCGTCACCGCCACGAACGGCACGCCGATCGAGGGGGCGGAGCTCGTTGGCGAGGAACCGCGCGGCGACCCGTGGCGCATTCCGTTTGTATTGCTTTTCGTTCCGGCGGCGCGACCGCTGGCGATCAGCGACGCTGATGGCCGTTTCACGCTGCCGGCGCAGGCGTCCGATCCAGGGCTCCTCTTCGTGCGCGCGTCCGGCTTCGGACTGCGTTGGGTCACGACGGAAGAGCTGTCGATCGATGCGGCGTTGCCGGCGCCAGTCGAACTCGACGTCGAGTGCCGCCTTCAGGCGCGCGTGCTGGGCGCGGGTGAGCTGCCGATCGAGGGGGCCGACGTCGTGGCCTCGCTGCACGCGCTCGACGCGTTCGACGTCGTCCTTCGCGGCACCGATCGGTCAGGAGAAGGGGTGTTGCGCGGGCCCCCGATCGTGTTGGCCGCCACCACCGATCGCGACGGCCGCGCGACGATCGCCGGGCTGCCCGCCTCCTCCGCCCTTTCGTTCACGGTGGTGCCGCCCGAGTCGATGCCGGGCCAGCTGGCGATCGTGGAGGCGACCGCGCTTCGCATGGAACCGGGCGCGACGGTCGAGCGCACGTGGCAACTGGGCGGCGGCATCAAGCTGCGCGGACGTCTCCTCGATGAGACCGGCGCGCCGCTCGCCGACGTGCTGATCTGGTTGGCGACGCAGGGCGCGCAGCTCGACCGCAACGCGGAGAGCGCCTTCTTCACTCCCGGCGACGAGTCGCACGTCGTCGCGCGCGCTTTCACCGACGAGGAGGGGCGCTTCGATTGGGGCGCGGTGGCGGCGGGCGACTACTGGATCGGGCCGGCGGCGTGGTCACGGATCGGGCTCGGCCATGCCGGCGGCGATCTCGTCCCGCTCGCGCAGCCGCTGTCGTTGCCGGCCGGCAGCGTTTCGAGCGAGGTGGAACTGCAGGCGCAGCGCGGCCTCTTCGTCACGGGGCGCGCTCTCGATCGGCGCGGTGGGCCGGTGCCGGGAACGTTGCGCGTCCGCGAGCTCGGGAACGCGATCGCCGGCGAGGTCCCGAGCTACGCCGACGTCGAAGGGAACTTCCGCGCCGGGCCGCTCTCCGAAGGCGACTACGAGCTGCGCTTCCTGCCGTCCGATTTGCGCTACGCCGCCGCGCCGCCGCTGAACGCGCGCGCGGGCAGCCGCGATCTGCGCATCGAGGTCGCCGATGCCGCGGCGCTGGTGATGGTGGCGCGCTTCGACGGGCGCGGCGAACCGGTTGCCGCGAGCTTCCTGCTGGTTCAGCAAGGCGGCGACGCGATCGCGTGGACGGGCGGTCGCGGTGCGACGCCGAGCAGCGATGACCGCTTCGACGGGCTGCCTGCCGGGAACTTCACGCTCGGAGCGACGACCACCGACGGCTTCGCCGGCTTCCTCGAGGGGGTCACGCTGGCCGAAGGAGAGACGCGTGCGGTCGACGTGGTGTTGCAGCGCGGCGCCACCGTCGAGGTGCGCTACCGCGCCGGCCCGGTGACGCTCGCGCAAGTCGCATTGCAGAGCGGTGCGGTGGTCATCGCCGCTGGCGAGCTCGCGCTCGGCTCGACGCAGCGCTTCACCGCACCGGCGGGACCGGTGCGCCTGCGCGTAGGCCTCGGCGCGGGTACGGTGGTGCGCGATCTGGAACTCGTGGCGGGTGGCCGCGAGGAAGTGGTGATCGATGAGCCGTGACGAGGGACGCGATGGCAGCCACGGATGGCAAGTTCGCCGCAGCGTGGGATGACTACGCGGCGCGCTCGCAGCCGCCGCCGGGTGGTTGGCCGGGCGACGAGTGGGGCGACGAGCGCCTCTGGTCGGCGTGGTTTCGCCGCCTCTTCGAGCCGTGCGGCGTCGCGACGTGGAAGCACGCCATCGAAGTCGGGCCGGGGGCGGGCAAGTACACCGCGCGCGTGCTGGCCGCCGCGCCCGCCGTCGAGCTGCTGGCGCTCGACGTCTCGGAGCAGTTCCAGAAGCTCTGCCGGCAGCGCTTCGCGAAGGAAGTGACGCAAGGGCGGGTGGTGCTCGCGCTGATCGATGAGCGCGATGCCAACGCGGTGAGTCGCGCAGCGACGCAGCAAGGCTGGAGCGGTCGTGTCGACGCGCTCTTCTCGATCGACACGCTGGTCCACCTCACCGCCCATCAGCTGGCGGCGCTGCTCCTTGGCGCGACCGAAGTGCTGCAATTGGGGGGCTGGTTCATCGGCACTTTCGCCGACGGCACGTCCGCCAACGGTCTGCGCAAGCTGGTCGGCGACGTGCCGCGCGTGCTGGCGGCCAACAGCGATCCGACCACGGGTTGCTTCGATTGGAGCTCGCCTGAGGCGATCCGCGCGCTGGCGCAGTACTGCGGCTACGACGTCGTGCTCTGCGATCTCGATCCCGAGCACCGGCGCGACGGCCACTTCGTCCTGCGCTACGCCAATGCGACGGTCGCGGCCGCGGCGCGCGCGCTGCGCGATGGCGGGAGCTGAGCGAGGCGCGACGGGGGCGAGGCGCAACGGGAGCGAGGATGCGAGCGGTGCGACTGCTGCCGATCGCCGTGACGGTGGTGGTGACTGCCGCCGGGATCGCTGCGTTCGTCGCCTGGTGGCAGCGTGAGAGGCCGTCGCTCGAACCGGTCGTTCGCCAGGCACCGGTGTACGACGCGGCGCCGGACGAAGTCGCGACGCCGGCGAGCAGCGAGGCCGCGCGCACCGCGACGCGCGTGACGACGCAGCGATACGGTCGCGTCATGGATGCGGCGACCGGCATCGCGCTGGCCGAGGCGCCGATCGGCTGGCCGGCGTCCGCCAACGGCGGGATGCTGCGCCGCGACGTCTGGTCGCTGCAGCGGATGCGGGTCGAAGGGCGCAGCGACGACGACGGGCGTTTCGCGCTCGCGGCGGCGGAGGACGATTGGCTCGTGATCGCGGCGGAGGGCTACGCGCCGCGCGCCGTCGCCAGCCAGGAACTCGGCCGCACCGACGTCGAACCGCTCGTGATCCAGCTCACGCGACCGGCGCGGCTGCGCGCCACCGTCCTGGAGGCGGATGGCCGCCCCGCGTCGGGCGTCACGGTGCGGCTGCTCGAACGGATCGGCGCGGTGCGCTTCGTGGTGGAAGCGACCACCGACGCGCGAGGCGAGGCGTTGATCGCCGACGTGCCGACCGACCGCGAACTCGAGGTCGAACTGACCGAAGGGCTTGCGCTGCTCGATTGCGACGTCGTGACGATGCGTTTCACGGCTGGCGAGGGGATCGTGAAGCGCTGGAAGCTGCGCGGCGGCCCGCTCGTGAGCGGAAGGGTGGTCGATTCGAACGGGGTGCCGGTTCCCGACACGGCGGTGGATTGGCACCGCTGCGTGCCGCTCGAACTCGGGGCCGCCGCTGCCGATCGCGCCGCGCGCGAAGCCGAGCCGATCTACGGGGCGATGCGCTGGTCGGGGGCCAGGATCGTCACCGACGGCGACGGCCGCTTCGTCTGGCCCGACGTCGCCAGCGGATTCGCGATCTTCGCGGCCGATGCCGAGGAGCGCGGCGCTGCGGCGGGCGCCTGCCATGGTCCGGCCAGCGGATGGGTCGAAGTGCGCGAAGGGGCGCGCTCCGCGTGGCTCGAATTGGTGGTCGAGCGCGGCCTCGAGATCGTTGGCCGGCTGGTCGGGCCTGACGACGCTCCGGTCGTTGGGACGGTCGGAACGCGTTTCATCGAGAAGGATGGAACGGTCGAGTGGATGGCCAGCGTCGCCACCGACAAGGAGGGGCGCTTCCGCTTTCGGGGTGCGACGAATCGCACGGTGCTGACACTGGCCGGCACGTCGCTCGACGAATCGCTGGCGACACGGGAACCGGTGAAGGCACGAGTCAGCTCCGGCGAGGTGGTGGTCCGTGTCGAGCTGCAGCAGCGGGTGGTGGTGCAAGCGCATGACGAGGCCGGCGCGGAGCGGGCCGTTCGCGAGGTCCGCTTCTTTCGCCCGGACGGCTCGCAGGTGCCACAGCTCGATCGCGCGGAGCGGTTCGAGCAGCGCGAGAACGGACTCGAGCTTCAGCGAGTGGGTTTCGAACCCGGCACCTACGACGTCCTCGTCTTCGCCGGCGAGAGCGAGGTCGCGCTGGTGCGCGGCTTCGTCGTACAGGCGCGCGGCACCTCGACGATTGCGGCACGCGTCGGCAAGGCGGCGATCCTTGAAGTGGATCCCTCTCCGGTCGCGGATGCCGTGCTCGACGGCGAGGAGAACCCGGGTGTCAGCCACGCCGTTGGCGTGCGGGTCCTCGCGGAGGGCGTCTGCCTCGCGAAGTGCGGGAGCGCCTACGCGGATCCGAAGAAAAACGTCATTCGGTCGGAGGTCGAGTTGTTCGTGCCGGCCGGCGCCGTCACGCTCGAGTGGATCGACAACGATGGCCGCAAGAGGACCCAGCAATTGACGCTGGTCGCGGGCGAGCGACGTCGCGTCGTGCCGCCGCGCGAAGAGTGAGGGAGCGCCGATCCACGCGATCTGCGCGTGAATCGACGCTGCGATGGCAGCGCGGGACTGCGTCCTAGGTCGCTAGGGTGCGAACGTCCGCGCGCGCATTTCTGCGTGCGGGACCGCCTATTCCAGGAGATTCGCATGAAGAACGGCAAGCAGAAGAACGACCCGCAGAAGAGCGCTGCCAACGTCTACAAGATCGCCGAGCTGGTGGGCTCGTCGAGCAAGTCGAGTGACGATGCCGTGAACAACGCCGTGATGCGTGCTGCGAAGACGCTGCGGAACCTGCGCTGGTTCCAGATCACCGAGACGCGCGGCTCTCTCGAGGACGGCAAGATCGCCCACTGGCAGGTCACGGTGAAGATCGGCTTCACGCTCGACGACGAGTCGTGATCGAGTCCTGATCACGACCGCGGCACGTTGACGCGCCTGGCCCCACGCTCCTTAGAGCGCCTAACAGAATGGACTTGTCGCGCCGAGACCGAGCGAGGCCGCGCAGGACGAGGAGGCCGAAGCAGGCGACTCTGAAGAGTCGCCGATGGAGGTCGACGAAGTCCTGGGTGGCCGCAGCCGGTCGAACGCAGCGGACATTCTGTTAGCAGCCCGTTGGAGAAGTCACCGCGAGTCTGCCGAGCGAATTTCGAGTCGGGACGAGGAGGAGGTTCGAAGCCAACTCCCCGGTGAGTTGTCGAGAGACTCCGACGAAGTACCGGCTTGAAAGACGCCGCCAGGCGACACGGGGAGTGCTCCAACGGGCTGTTAGGCGCTCTTAAGCGGTCGGGCCAGGCGTCGCCTCTCGCGGGACGCCCTGCTTGACTCGCTACTTCAGCAGGCCGTTCTCTTTGAGGATGCGCTCTTTCTCTTCGGCGAGCTTCTGCATCGCGGCCATCGGGTCCATCTCGCCGTCGATTGCCTGGCCGACGTACTTCTGCGTCTCCGTCAGCAGCTCGTTGAAGCAGGGGACGTTCCAGAAGTCGCGCATCGAGTCGATCGAGTCGGCGAACGGCGCGTTGTAGGCGGTCGCCTTGCGGAAGGTGTCGCTCTTCAGGATCTCGGTGTGCGCCGTGAAGCCGCCCGGCTTGGTGATCCACTGCTCCTGGACGCTCTTCTGCAGGAACCAGGCGATGAACTTCTTCGCCTGCTCCTGGCGCGCGGCCGCGATCTTGGTGGAGATGCTGAAGCCCTGGCCGCCGAGGCTGGCGACGCGGCCCTTGGGACCCTTCGGCACCACCGCGAATCCGACGCGGTCGCCGAACTTCTGCGCCAGGCCGGGGAAGAAGGCGAAGTAGTTGAGCGCGATCGCCGTCGACTCGTTCTCGAAGTTGGCAATCGACTCGCCGTAGTCGAGGTTCTCCGCGCCCTTCGGCCCGAGCTTCAACAGCTCGCGGTACATCTCGATCGCTGCGACGGTGCCGGGCGAGTCGAGCGTCCCCTTCACGGCGTTGCTGCCTTCGGCATGCCACGCGCCGCCGTACGCCCACAGCAGGTTCTGCAGCCCCATGGTCAGCGCGTCGTAGCCGCGGCCGGAGAGCAGCGTGCATCCGAAGCGCTTCTGATCGGGGCGCTGGAAGAACTCGGCGACCTGCTTGAAGTCGTCCCAGCTGTCGGGCACCGCCAGCGGTCGGCCGTACTTCGCCGCGAACGCGGCCTGCTCCTTCGGATCGTCGAACCAGTCCTTGCGGTAGGCGAGGCCGATGGCATCGGTCTCGGCCGGCGCCGCGAACCAGCGTCCGCTCCCCTCGGGGTACTCGCACAAGTACTTCGCCGCACGGTCGTGGATCGTCTTCATGTCGACGACCGTCGGCAGCCAGTCGGTCAGGTCGACGTAGAGCCCCTTGCTGGCGCCGCGGCCGATCCACTGGCTGTCGCCGATGACGATGTCGAAGGTCGTCGGGTGGCTCGTCGTCGCGTTGCCGAACTCGAGGAACGTCTTGTCCTGGTAGCTCTTGAGCGGGATCTCCTGCACGTCGACGGCGATGCCGGTCTGCGCGGTGAACTCCTTGGAGAGTTCGCGCAGCCCCTTCGGCGGCGCCCACTCGAACCACCAGATGGTGAGCGGCTTGGTGTCGACGGCGGCCGAACTGCCGCCGCCGCTCGAGGGCGAGTCGCCGCAGCCGGGCAGGGCGAGGGTGGCGGTCAGCGCCACCAGGCCGGCGGCCGCGCGAAAGGTCGGTCGGAACGAGGCGCGAGTCTGCATCGGGTTCTCCCTCCTTCAGGTGCGTGCAAGGGGCGGGAGTGTAGCCGCGCGAGCGGTGGGCGCGGGTGGCGACGCCGGCGCGAAATGTGCTTCATCCTGGCGAGGGGAGGAGTCGCGTGCGCGGCTCTCCCCATCTCGCCCCCGAATCCAGGAGCACGGTCCGATGAGCCGCCCACCCGTTCGCAGCCTCGGAGCGTTTGCGTCGCTGCTGCTGTCCGCCTGCGAGTCGCCATCACCGACGCCCGCTTCGCCGCCCTCTCCCGCAACCGCGATCGAGCACCACGCCATCACGACCGACAAGCTCGAGCCCGCCACCTGCGGCACGATCCAGCGACTGCACACCTGGAACGGCCTCTTTCTGGCGAGCCAGCCGTCGGCCGACGACCTCGCGCAGGCGAAGAGCAACGGCATCAAGACGGTCCTCAACCTGCGCAAGCCGGGCGAGCCGATCGGCTTCGATGAGGCGGCGGTCGTGCAGCAGCTCGGCCTCACCTACGTCACGCTGCCCTTCAGCAACAAGGACGAGCTGACCGACGCCGTCTTCGATCGCGCGCGCGAGCTGTTGAACGGCATCGAGCGACCGGCGCTCGTCCACTGCGCCAGCGCCAACCGCGTCGGCGCGCTCTGGCTCGCGTGGCGGACGCTCGATGGCGGCCTCGCGCTCGATGCGGCGACGGCCGAGGCGAAGTCGGTCGGGCTGAAGACGCCGGAATTCGAAGCGCGCGCGAAGGAGTACGTTGCCGCGCGTCAGTCGGCCCCGCGCTGAACGAGGGGGTGCTTCTCGGCGCGACGCGGCGGCCGTAGCGTCCGCCGCATGAGCCAGCTCCCGATCCTCCTCGCGGCCGGATTCGCGCTGACGTGCGGAGCCCCGGTGGCGATGGCGCAGATCGACCGCGTCACCGGTCGCCCCTTCGCGACGCGCTCCGAAGTCCTCGCGCGCCACGGCATGGTCTGCACCAGCCAGCCGTTGGCGACGCAGATCGGCGTCGACGTGCTGAAGGCGGGCGGCAGCGCCGTCGACGCCGCCATCGCCGCGAACGCGGCGCTCGGGCTGATGGAGCCGGTCGGCTGCGGCATCGGCGGCGACCTCTTCGCCATCGTCTGGAGCGCGAAGGAGAAGCGCCTCTTCGGCCTGAACGGCTCCGGCCGCTCGCCGCTGGGATTGAGCTTCGAGCAGTTGCAGGCGGAGCTCGCGAAGCTCGAACGGACCACGATCCCGCCGCGCGGCCTGCTGCCGATCTCGGTGCCCGGCGCCGTCGATGGCTGGTTCGAGCTGCACGCGAAGTTCGGCAAGTTGCCGATGAGCGCGCTGTTGGCGCCGGCGATTCGCTACGCGACCGAAGGCTTCCCGGTCAGCGAGCTGATCGCCCACTACTGGGCCATCGGCGTGAAGCAGGCGCAGAAGGATGCGCTGCCGGGGGCCTTCCTCGCCACCTTCGCGCCCGGCGGCCGCGCGCCCGCGTGCGGTGAGCTCTTCGTCAATCCAGCGCTGGCGGCGACCTATTCGCTGCTGGCCGAGAAGGGGCGCGACGCCTACTACCGCGGGCCGATCGCCGCGCAGATCGACGCCTTCATGCGCGCGAACGGCGGGTGGCTGCGCGCCGCCGACCTCGCCGCGCACCGCTCGAACTGGGTCGAGCCGGTGTCGGTGAACTATCGCGGCTACGACGTCTTCGAACTGCCGCCCAATGGCCAGGGGATCGCGGCGCTGCAGATGCTGAACGTGCTGGAGGGCTTCGACCTGCGCGCGATGGGGCGCGCCAGCGCGGATGCGGTGCACGTGATGATCGAGGCCAAGAAGCTCGCGTTCGCCGATCGCGCGCAGTACTACGCCGATCCCGACTTCGCGACGATCCCGCTCGCCGGCCTCTTGTCGAAGGAGTACGCCGCCAAGCGGCGCGCGCAGATCGCGATGGACCACGCGGCGCCGGCGGTCGACGCGGGGCAACCGGCGCTCGAGCAGGGCGACACCATCTACCTCACCACGGCGGACAGCGCCGGGAACATGGTCTCGTTGATCCAGAGCAACTATCGCGGCATGGGCAGCGGGATCAGCGTTCCGGGGCTCGGCTTCGCGTTCCAGGACCGCGGCGAGATGTTCGTGCTGCAGCCGGGCCACGCCAACGTCTACGCGCCGGGCAAGCGCCCCTTCCACACGATCATCCCCGCGTTCGTGATGAAGGATGGCGCGCCCTACGTGAGCTTCGGCGTGATGGGGGGCGCGATGCAGCCGCAGGGTCATGTGCAGATCGTCACGAACCTCGTCGATTTCGAACTCGGCCTGCAGGAGGCGGGCGACGCCGCGCGCTGGCAACACTCCGGTTCGACCGACTACGAGACGCCGCGCATGGAAGCGGGCGGCTTCGTCCACTTGGAGAGCGCGTTGCGCCAGTCGATCGGCGCCGAGCTCGCGAAGCGCGGCCACGTGCTGAAGGACGACGCGGGCGGCTTCGGCGGCTATCAGGCGATCCTCTGGGACGCGAAGAACGGCATCTGGCATGGCGCGAGCGAGAGCCGCAAGGACGGCTGCGCGATGGGGTACTGAACTGGTGGCGCCGGCCTCCAGAGTCGGCCGGACGCGGCCCGGCGGCACCGGAGTGAGGGCGCGAGTCGCGACAGCCGATGGGTGGCGCCGGCCTCCGGAGTCGGCCGAGGACTTGTTGGCGCCGGCCTCCGGAGTCGGCCGGACGCGGCAGGTGGCAGGTTGGCGCCGGCTGTAACGCTGACGGCGTTGGCGGCAAGGAGGGGCGAAATGTCGAAGCCGACCCTCCCTCGTTCGCTCGAAGCGCTCTTCGTCGAGTTCCGCCGCGCTGGCACGCCCGCCGCGCTCGCCGAGCTCTTCGATCGCGCAGCCCCCGAGCTGTTGCGCGTCGCGTGCCCGAACGGTGCATGGGCCGCCGCGGCCCCGACGGGCGCGATCAACTCGTCGCGGCCGCCGCGTCGTTCGACGTCGTGGTGTGCGATGGCAAGCGCCTCTACCCGATGGATGCGCAGAACCCGTCGATCGACCAGGCCGACTGCAAGCGCGGGCCCGAGTTTCGCAAACCGATCGTGATGCTCGGCGCCATGGCGGGCGGCGTGCAGCACCACACCAAGCTCGATTGGCTCTGACTCTGCCTCGGCCATGAGGCGCACGGGATGCGCCTCGACCACCCGATCCTCATGCACCGCTCGCGCCGAAGATCGAAACGTCCGAGATGGCCACGCCCGGGGGCTACCGCGATTGGCACGCTGGCCGCGATCTGCCCGCGACGCTGACCGCAGGGAAGGTGCAGGAGGGCGAGCTCGGCAAGACGGTCGACTACGGCCTCGTCTCCGATCCGCTGGGCTTCGAGGACACGCCCGACGCCGAAGTGATCTCCAGCGGCACCAACTCGAAGGGGCCCAACTCGGGCGCGCGGGGCCGCCACGGCAACCGGTTCATGTGGGGCTTCGCCAGCGATCCGACGCAGATGACCGACAGCGCGCGCCAGGTCTTCCTCAACACGCTGATCTGGATGTGGCAGTTCGATGGTCAGTTACCGCAAGCCGGTGCTCTTCGAGCAGATCGAATGGCTGCTCCGCGAGAAGCGCGATGCGCCCGGCCTCGTCGCACTGAAGCGGACGCTCGCCGACGAAGTGCCCGACGGCGACCTCGCTCGAGTGCGGATGGAGCGTTACCTGCCCGCCGATGCGCCGCGCGAGGCGGAGGCATTCCGCGCTTGGATCGCGCAGCGTTGCGAGCGCCTCTAGTTCAGCGACGTCTACGGCTACCACTGGTTCGTCGCGCCGGCGCCCATCAAGCGGAGATGAGCCGCGCGAGCCCCCGATCCGGCGGAGGGGGAGAGCCACCACGCGCTGCGGGTGCTCCGTTCGATCGGCCGCGCACTCGACCCGCGCGCGTCGAAGGGGATCTCGCTGACGAACGTGATCGAGCTCTCGATCGCGCCGTTCCGATCGCGGCGGTCAGCGCCGGCGTCGAGCAGGCGATGCCCGCTTCGCAGCCGACTTCGCGCCCATCTTCATGAACGCCAACAGCTGATCGGCCATCGCGTCGGCGAACGCCGGGTCGTTCAAGTGGCAGTCGAGCTCGTGGACCGGGACGCTGCCGCAGTTGGCCTCGATGTTGTCGTAGAGGACGTGGCGAGCGGCTGGATCGTCGAACGGCTGCCCGGCGCGATCGAGTGCCGAGACGCCGAGCTTCGGCAGGAAGATGGCGCATGGGCCGGTTGCCGCGGCGCATTTGCGGCCGACTTCGACGCCGAGCTCGGCGTTCTCCATGGCCGTGGTGCGCATCAGCGTGACGTTGGCGTTGTGGCGGTGGAACTTGCGCTCCTTGAAGCGCTCGGGGACGGTTTCGGCCGCGAAGAAGTTGACCATGTCGAGCGCACCGACGCTCACCACTTGCGGGATCCCGCGTTCGCCGGCCGCGGTGAGGCGCGACTTGCCGGCGGTGAGCATTCCGCCGACGAGCTCGTCGGCAAGTTCGGTCGTCGTCACGTCGAGCACCCCCGCCAGCATCCCGTCGCGCGCGAGCTGCTCGAGCGTCTTGCCGCCGCTGCCGGTCGCGTGGAAGACCAGCACCTCGCAGCCGGCCGCCTCGAGGCGCGCTTTGGCCCGCTCGACGCATGGAGTCGTCACGCCGAACATCGACGCGGCGACCAGCGGCTTCGCGCGCTTCGACGCCTTCGGCAACTTGCCGCGCGCCATGCCCGCCATCGCCTGCGCTGCGCGCGTCAGGACCGTCGCGCTGATGCGGTTGATGCCCAGCACGTCGACCACCGAGTTCATCATGAGCACGTCGGAGCTGCCCACGTAGTCGCCCGCCTGCGGTGTCCCCGCGAGCGTGCTGACCATCAGCTTCGGCACTCCGATCGGCAGCGTGCGCATCGCGGCCGTGCCGATGGTCGTGCCCGCTGAACCGCCGAGCGCGATCACTCCTGCCAGCTCACCTTTCGCGAAGGCGCGTCGCGCCAACTCCGCCGCGCCGGCGGCCGCGAAGTTGACCGCCTCGCCGCGATCGCCACGCGCCACGACGGCCGCCAGCGTCGTCCCGGCCGCTGCGAAAAGTGCCTCGCGCTTCACGTCGGGTCGCACGGTCGGCGTGCCGAGCGAGCCGGTGTCGACGAGCTTCACGGAGAGTCGCAGGCGGCGCAGGACGTCGCGCACGAAGGCCGCCTCATGGCCCTTGGTGTCGAGGGTCGCGAAGAGGAAGACGCTTTTTCTCACGATGGGCACTCCGGCGATGGGCGCCCGGGGGCGGCGCTCCGGTGGTCATCGCGATCCTCGGTCGTGACAGGCGTGCGGTAAAGCTCCAAGTTGCGCCCGGCAGCCGGCTGCGCTTAGACGTCGCCTGCGCCGGTCGTGACACCCCGTTCCGCGGATCTTCCCCTTACGTGGCCGAGCCCTTCTCCAACGACGACTCGCCGCCTTCCGATCCTGCGATCGAGCCGCTGGTGCTGGCCTTCTCCCGCGCCCTCGACGACGGGCAGGTCGAGGAGAACAGCGTCGGACTCGAGGCCTTCGTCGCGCGCCAACCCGAGCGCCTCCGTCCGGCGCTGCGCCAGGGATTGCAGGAACTGCTCGACGTGCGCGCGCTTTTGGGGCGGGCGAAGGACGACGCGACCGGCAAGGCCAGCGATGCGCTGGTGGGGCAGCGGCTCGGCGACTTCCAGGTCGTCCGCATGATTGGTGAAGGCGGGATGGGGCGCGTCTACTTCGCGCGTCAGATCTCGCTGCCGCGCGACGTCGCCATCAAGGTCCTCCCGCAGGCCGGATCGTCACGGCGCGGCCGCAACGAACGGTTCGAACGTGAGGCGCGCGCGCCCGCGCGGCTCGACCATCCAGGCATCGTGAAGATCCTGGAGAGCCACCAGGAAGGCGATCTCCGCTGGTACGCGATGGAGTTCGTTCCCGGTCGCACGCTGGGCGAGCTGATCCAGGAGCAGAAGGACCGCCACGGCGCGAGTCCCGGCGGCTCACCGATGCTCGATCGCGGATGGTTCCGGCGCGTGGCCGAGCTGATTGCGGCACTCGCGGACGCGCTCGACCACGCTCATCAGCGCGGGGTCATCCATCGCGACCTGAAACCCCACAACGTGCTGCTCGATGCCGACGGGCAGCCGAAGCTCCTCGACTTCGGGCTCGCCATCGATCGCGCCGACGACACCATCACGCTGGACGGCGACCTCGTCGGCACGCCGCACTACATGAGCCCCGAGCAGGTCAGCGGCCGGCGCGACGACGTCGGCCCAGCGAGCGACCTCTGGTCGCTGGGCGTTCTCCTCTACGAGATGCTGGCGCTGCGTCGTCCCTTCGACGGACCCAATCGCGACAAAGTGCTCGAAGCGATCTCCTCGGCCGTTCCGGCGTCGATTCGCGACGACGAGTCGCGCGTGCCGCGCGACCTCGAGACCATCTGCCTGCGCGCGCTCGAACGCAAACCGGAGCACCGCTACGCCAGCGCCGGCGATCTCGCGCGCGACCTGCGCCACTTCCTGAGCTACGAGGCGATCGAGGCCAGCCCGCCCCCTTTCACGCGACGATTGGCGTTCTGGACGCGCCAGCATCGCGAGTGGCTGCTCGGGGCGGTCGGTGGTGCCGCGTTGCTGGCGGCGTTGTTCCTTTGGCGCGAGCGGCGTGTCGTCGCGGCTGCGAAGGCGCACCTCGCCATCACCGGCAACGCCGCGGCGCAAGGCGCGCGCGTTTCGCTTCGCAAGATCGATCCCGTCACCGGTCGATTCGAACAGGCCATCGCCATCGGCAAGGTGCCGCTCGCCGACGTCGAGGTCGAACCGGGACTTTGGCGCATCGTCGTCGAGAAGGAGGGGGTCGGCTTCGCCGAACTGACGCGCGCCTTCGCGCGTGGCGACGTGGCCGTTCATGCGTGGATTCGCCCGGTCGCCGTCGTGCACCGCGGCATGGTCGACGTCGCCGCGGGGCCGTTCGTTTTCGCGCTTCCCGACGATGGCGCGCGCTTCTACGACCCCGAGCGTTACGAGCCGACTTTCTGGATCGACGAGAACGAGGTTTCGTGCGAGCAGTACGAGCGCTTCCTCGCCGACAGCGCTGCGGAGGGCAGGCCGCTCGAACGGCCCCGTTCCTGGCAGTGGGGCCTCGATCCCGAATGGGCGCGGCTGCCGGTGGTTGGACTCACCTTCGCGGAGGCGGTCGCCTACGCCGAGTGGGCGGGCAAGCGCTTGCCGACGATGTTCGAGTGGGAGAAGGCGGCGCGTGGGACCAAGGGCCATCGCTATCCGTGGGGCGACGAGACGGCGCCGCTTGCGACGCTCTTCCCGCCGCCCGGACCGGCTCCGGAGGTGGTCGACGCGAAGGCGGTCGGCCTGCTCTACCGCTACGACTACGCCAACCTGCAGCGCGTCGACGACTGCGCTGCGAACGCGATCTCGGAGTTCGGGCTGCGGCATGCGCTGGGGAATGCGCAGGAGTGGACCGAGTCGATCGCGGTCGAGCGCGTCGAGGGCGAGTGGCATGTCGACTGGAGCCATCGCGTTGCGAAGGGGGGCACTTCCGCGGCCATGCGGCGCCAACCCGACGCTTCAATGGGACTCGCGATCACGGCATCGTTGACGATGCTGGCACCGGTCATGGAAACGACGATTCGCTGCGCGACCAGCGATCGGCCATGATTTCGCGCCAGTGTCCACGACCCCGCCTGCCCGCGAGGACCCCGCGATGCCCGCGACGACGGTTTCCTGCCGCCTCTCGTTCTCGTTGACCGTCGATCCGACGAGCGGCCAACCGCCGTTTCAGTCGCGCTCGCCGCTCGATCAGCAGGCGGTGAAGGAGCAGCTGCTGGCGCCGTTCCGGACCGCGCGCCTCGCCGAGGTGCAGACGCGCTGGGAGGCGTTGACGCTGCCGCTCGGGCCCAACTGCTGCGACCCTGACCTCGCGACGCTGCGCAACCTGGTGACCACCGCGCTCGCGCGCGCCCCGACCCCGCAGCAGCTGCAGACGGAGCTTGGCTTCGTGCCGACGTTGGCACCGGCTGCGCCGTCGACCATCTGCCTCGTGATGCCCGACGGCAGCCATCGCTGCACGCGGCTGTTCGAACTCGAGCGCGGCAGCGGCGGCTCGAGCTGGGTCGTCGAAGGAGCGGGCGGGGCGTCCGGTCGCATCGCCTTGGTCGCGGAGTGGATCACCCCGCAGGCGCCCGCCACCGGCGGCGGCGCGACGCCGAACACGGTCGCGGGTGGGTGACGGCGCGGCGGCTCGCGCCCTCGTTCACTCCTCGTAGTCGAAGGCGATCACCGCGTCGAGCCCGCCGTCGAGGATGGCGAGGACGTCCGCCTTCACCGCTTCGTGGGCCGGATGGACCAGATAGGCGTCGCGCGCCTTGGCGTTGCGGAACGTCGAACAGAAAGCGTGCGTGAAGCCCTGGTTCAGCCCTTCGGGCGAGGAGTAGGGACCCCAGCTGAACGACGTCATCCCCTTCACGACTTCGCTCAGCGCCGCGATCGAGTCCATGACCGCCGCGATCTTCGGCTTGCGGACGCTCTTCTTCACCTTGAGCAGCACCATGTGGACGATCATCGTGGGCCTCGCGAGAAGGGGGTTCGAGTCGGGAACGAGGGCAGGAGCCTATCCCGAGCGCACTTGCGGCACCGGTGTAGCGCCGTTTCGGTCGCCGCCTCACCGTGCTCCTGCGTCGACGCCCACGGCCGGCAGCGCCGGCGGATCGACCACCAGTTCGAGCTTCCGGAAGCGCACCTCGGTCGGTCCGCCCGAATGGATCTGCAGCGCGATCTGCCCGCGCCGCGCACCCTCCGGATCGTCGAGGTCGGTGGTCACATGGCCGTTGATGCGGGTGCGCACGCGACCGCCGGTGGCGACGATCTCGTAGCGGTTCCAGCCATCCTTCACGACGTGCGGTTCGCCCGAAACCTCGGAGAGGATCGCGCGGCCGAGCTCCTCGTAGAGCTTGCCCCACCAGCCCGGCCCGATGTCGGCCTGGTAGCCCTTCATCTCGAAGCGCAACGGATCGTCGCCGACCGGCACGCTGCGGAACTGGATCCCGCTGTTGCCCGCGTCGCCGACGAGGCGAACCTCGAGCGAGAGCGCGAAGTCACCCACCACGAGATCGGAGAGGAGGAAGGCGTTGTGGTCGATGCCGGTCGTCGTGCGACCGACGATCTCGCCGCTCTCCACGCTGAAGAGCGCGAGGTCGCCACGCCACAACGCGAGGCTCTTGCCGTCGAAGAGGTAAGGGGCTGTCGCCGCCGTTGCCTGCATCGCCACTTGCGAGCCGCTCTGCAGGTAGGCGATGAGGTCGCGGATCGCGTCGGGCGCGAAGGTGTCGAGCTGCCCTTCCGGCATCAGTGACACCTTGCTCGGCTTGAGCGACTGCAGATCGGCGCGCGCGACCGTCACGACGTCGTTCTCCGCCTGCAACGTGACGGCGCTGTCGTTCTCCCGCAGCACGATGCCGCTGACGATGCGGCCGTCCTTCAGGAAGGCGTTGGTCACCAGGTAATCCTTGCCGATCACCTGGTTCGGGTCGATCACGTTGGTCAGCAGGTAATCGAGATCGGCGCGATTCGAGCCGGTCAGGTCGGGGGCGATCTTCCCGCCGACGCCGAGCAGCGCGTGGCACTTCATGCAGGTGGCGGCGAAGAGCGCGCGGCCGTGCTCGAGGTCGGCGCGGGCGAGCGCATCGGCGGTCAGTCCCGCTTTCAGCTCGGCGATCCGCTTCTGCTTCTCTTCGGGAGTGTCGCGGACGAGGCCGATGTTGGCGGCGATCAGCGTGTCGAGGTCCTTGTCCTTGAAATCGCGCATGCGGCGCAGCGCGGTGGCGTGCAACTCGCCGCGCGCCACCTTGCCGCCGCCGATGGCGACGGTCAGCAACCTCGCCCACTCGACGCGCGCGGTGAGCGTGTCGATCGCCTCGCGCCGCTCGGTGGCGTCGAACTGCTCGTAGCCGAGCAGCACCAGCATCGGAATCGTGCCGTCGTCGAAGCTCGCCAGCGCGCGCAGCGCGTCGCGGCGCACTTCGCGCTCGCCGATCAGCTCGATCAGGCCGCGGACCGACTCGCCGTCCTTCAGCTGGGCGAGCGCCGCGATCGCCTGCCGTCGCCACTCGATCTCGGCGCCCTTCTCGGCGGCGGCGGCGCGCAGCTCCGGCACCGCCGAGCGATCGCCGAAGTCGAGCGCGACCTGCAAGGCCGCGCGCGCAGTCTCCGGCTGCGCCTTCAGCTTCGCGTAGACGGCCGGCCAGCCCGCTGGCGTGGCGAGGCCGCGCTGCTCCTCGAGTTCGCCGTGCATCGTGTCGAGCAGCCAGCGCTGCGCGCCGGGCTCCGGCAGGAACGTGAGCGCGAGGATGAGCGCGTCGTGGCAGCGCGGATCGGCTGCGGCGCGGCGGATCACCAGCTCGTGCAGCGATTCGTGCGCGATGCCGGGCAGCAGTGCGAACGCGCGCGCCGGGTCGGCACCCACCAGTGGCTCGAGCGCGTACCAGCAGAGCGCCGGCAGATTGCGGTCGTCCTTGTCCTCGCCGTGGGCGAGCAACGCGGCGAGCGGGGCCCAGCGCTGTTCGAGCGGCAGCCGTTGCAGTGCCGAGGCGATCTCGCGGCGCACGATCGGCGAGGGATCGTCCTTGGCCAGCTTCGTGAACTGCGCCAACGCCTCCGCGCTCACCTGGTGGTCTTCGGCCAGGAGTCGGACGATCCAGCCGCGGACGTGAGCGTCGCTGTCCTTCTGAAGCTCTGCGAGCGCCAGCTCGTCCCGCAGTTTCGCGCACGCGTGCAGCAGCCACAGTCCGCGCAGCCGACGCGTGGGATCGGCGTGCAGCGTGAAGAGCTGCTCGGCGGTGGCGACGCCACTCGCAGTGAGCCCGCGTTGCTGCAGCTCGACTCGGCTGCGGCGCACCCAGAACTCGTTCGCGTCGGCCTGCGCGCGCAGCAGCGCGTTCTCGGCCATCGCCGGCACGTTGACCGGCAGTCGTTCCGCCGCCGGCGCGCCTTCGGCCGCGTAGCTCACGCGGTACATGCGGCCGTTCGTTCGATTCCAGATCTTGTCGTCGGTGTGGTGGCACGCCTGCGCGTCGTACCAGTCGATCATGTAGATCGAGCCGTCGGGGCCGAGTCGGCTGGCGATGTGGCGGAACCACTTGTCGTTGGCCAGCAGGAAGTCGGCGCCGTGATGGCCGACGTAACCGGAGCCGTCGGGTTCGAGCAGGTCGCGATTCACGCGGTTGCCGTGGATGTTCCCCATGAAGATCGAGTTGCGGTACTCGGCGGGGAACTGCTCGGCGAGGTAGATCAGCGCGCCGCAGTGGGCGTGGCCGCCACCGAACGCGTGGCTGCGACCGTTGGCACCCCACGGATCGTTGCCGGGATAGTGCGGGTGGTCGGCGATCGTGTCGATCTCGACGTAGGTGTAGGGATTGAACGGGCCGCCGGCCTGGCGGATGTAGCGGCCGCCGGGCACCAGATGGAAGAGGTGCGGGATCACGCACGCGCTGATGAACGCCTCGCCCTGGTCGTTCCAGTCGAGCCCCCAAGGGTTGCTGGTCCCTTCCGCGAAGATCTCGAAATCGCGGCGCTGGGGGTGGTAGCGCCAGACGGCGGCGTTCAGCGGCACGCGTTGCGCGTCGGGTGTGCCCGGCTTGCCGACGCGCGAGTGGGTGAACACGCCGTGGCAGCCGTAGAGCCAGCCGTCAGGGCCCCACGCGAAGGCATTCAGCGTCTCGTGCGTGTCCTCGTAGTGCCAGCCATCGAGCAGCACTTCCGGCTCGCCGTCAGGCACGAGGTCGTCGTTGCGGTCCGGCACGAAGAGGAGGTAGGGCGAGGCGCCGATGAAGACGCCGCCGAATCCGACCTCGAGGCCGGAGACGAGGTTCAGCCCCTGCATGAACTCGGTGCGCGTCTCGAAGCGCCCGTCGAGGTCGCGATCCTCGAAGACCAGGACGATGTCCTTGCCTTGCCCTTCGGGCTCGCGTTGCGGGTAGCTGTGCGCCTCGACCACCCAGAGGCGCCCCTTCGCGTCGACGCACAGCGCGATCGGCTGATGGAGGTCGGGCTCGGCGGCGACGAGGTCGACGTGGAAGCCGTTCCCGACGCTCATCGCCTTCGCCGCGTCCTGCGGTGCCAGTCCATTGGCGATCGGCGGATCAGGCTCGAGGATCAGCGGCACGCCCGGCGGCCGTTTCACTTCCGGGCGCTTCGCGTGCACGCGGAAGTCGTCGAAGTTGACGTGCCCCCAATGGCCACCCTGCGCGTCGGTGAGGCGGATGCGGATCACCTTGCCTTGCTCGCGCGAAAGGTCGACGACGATCGGCTGCAGCGACTCGAAGCCCGCGCCAAAGCAGCGGAAGAAGGGCGGCGCGTCGAGCGGCGCGCCTGCGGCGTCGCAGCGCAGCAGCTCGGCGACGGTGGTCGGGTGCGGACCGCCGCCGATCAGGAAGCTGGCGAAGGGCTGCGTCACGCGAAACGGCGCCGAGAGCAGCGTCCCCTGGCGATCGTCACCGAACTTCTCGTAGCCGCCGATCCAGCAGTCGCCGTCGTGGAGGCTCGACTCGCGACTGCGTGCCTTGGGTGAGTCGCCGCGGATCGGCTGCCCTTCGAAGGCGTCGCCCTCGGCGATCCAGTCGCGCAGGTCGCCCGTCTCGAAGTCGGTGTTGAGCGGTTTGCCGTCGAGCCCGAGCGGCAGCGTGCCGTCGTCGCGGCCGGGGTGGAGGCGCGGCGTCGTGGCCGCCTGCGGCACGATCCCGCCGCGCGCCTTCTCCTGCTCGCGACGCTTCTCCTCGAGGATCTGCTTGACCCGATCGACGTAGTCCGTCACCTGCAGGTGGACGAACGTCCCCTTCTTGTTGCCGACCACGACGTCGCACTTGCCGTCGCCATTGAGGTCGCCGGCGACGACCTGCACGCCGACGCCGCTCGCGTCATCGATGAGATGCGGTTCGAACGTCGCCGCGCCGCTCTGGCCGGCCGATCCGCCCGCCGTCGTGCGCACCAGCTGCCACCAGTAGAGGACCGCCGGATCGCCGGCACCCGGTGAGCCGGTCGGGCCGTGCGCCCAGAAGCGCTTGCCAGTGACGAAGTCCTTCAGGCCATCGCCATCGATGTCGGCCTGCGCCAACGCGTGCAGCTCGGAGAAGCAGACGTCCTTCGGATGCGGGTCGGTCGGCGAGTTCATCAAGCGATGTTCGAGGAAGGTGATCGCCGCGTTCGCGTCCTTCACCTGCTCGAACCAGGAGAGGCCCCACTCATGGGCGTTCAGGCTCGAGATGACGTCGGCATCGCCATCGCCGTCGACGTCGTCCACCAGCATCTGCGCGCCGCCGTGGCCTGCGGAGAAGAGGAAGTCGTGCCGGGTCCAGAGCGGATCGCCGGCCAGCGACTTCGGCTGCTCCCACCAGCCGGTGCGCTCGAGCAGGTCGGGTTTGCCGTCGCCATTCAGGTCGCCGAGACCCAGGCCGTGCGTGAATCGCTGCAGACCGAGGTCGGGCGACGCCGCGTGGAAAGTCCACGGCTTGGCGGGCTCCTTCGCGTCGAACGTCGCGTAGCCCCAGCGGCCGCCGCTGATGCAGACGAGCTCGGGCTGGCCGTCGCCGGTCACGTCGGTGAAGGCGGGCGACTCGTTGTCGACGGTCGCGAAGACGTCGTGCTCGACCCAGCGTCGCTCCTCGCCCTTCGGGTTCTGCGCCCACCAGGCGCGCTCGCCGGGAAAGCCGACGAAGAAGAGGTCGAGCCAGCCGTCGCGGTCGAAGTCGAACGGGAAGGCGAAGAAGTTCTTCGAGTAGCCGAGCGGGTCGTAGGCGACGGGGTCGGCGATCTCGTGGCGCTTCGCGAAGTCGGGTCCCTCGTACCAGTAGGGCCCCGATACGACGTCGCCCTTGCCATCGCGGTTGAAGTCGCCGAACGAAGCGCCTTCGCACAGGAACTGATCGGAAAGCTGCTGCGTCGCGAAGGCCGGCGGCGGCTGTTGCGCCGCGAGGTGCGAAGCGGACGACGCGGCGATGGCCGCGAACGCGAGGACGGTGCGCATCCTTCTTCCCTCTCTTGCGTTGGTGCGGCGCCAGGCGGAGCGCTGCGAGCGCGCCATCTTGCATCGCAACCGCCCGTGGCGGCAGGGGCGGCTCACGCGGGGAGGTTGCAACGGGGTGGCCCTCGCCTTGCTCTGATCGCCGTCGACACGAGCGGGGGCAGCGCGCGTTCGCGAGGCGTTCGCGCGCAGGCGCAGGCGAGGAGCGAGTCGTGGAACGTGGCAGCAGCGGACTCATGAGCGCGGCGCGCGCGATGTTCGGCACGGTCGGGAGGGTCGCCGTGCTGGTGCTTGCGGCCGGTGCGCTAGGCGGCGCGAGCTGCAGCGTGCGCAGCGGTTGCGATGGCGACGATGATGACTTCTTCGACGACGACGATGACGGCTTCGACGATGACGACGACGATTGCGACGACGATGACGACGGCTTCTTCGCCGCCGCCGGCGACCGCCGCCATGGGCAGCCGGTCGACTGGACCCTGCGCGAGTTCCAGCAGATCGAGTCGCACGATCCCGACGCGGCGCCGATCGCCGGCTTGATCGCCATCAAGGGCTTCTCGCTGTCGAGCAAGCTTGGCCCCGGCGTCTTCGGCGATCCGCAGATTCGCCTCTTCACGCAGCAGCTGCTCGACAAGAATCCGTCGCTCTTCGCGCTGCCCGACGGCGTCGGTGCGCTGCGCTTCGACACGATCCAGCACGAGCAGCACTTCATCCTCGCGCGCTGGGTGCAGGAGCGTCCGGGCGACGACGGTGTCGCGCGCATCGTCCCGGGCGCGGTGGTGACCTTCGTGCTCGACCTCCACGGCAAGCTGGTCGAGGTGCAGAACCTCACGAAGATCCGCTGAGGGGGCGCCTCATGGAACGGCTGCGCGAGCGCCTCGCCGCACCCATCCCGGCGCACTCGCTCGCCTTCTTCCGCATCGCCTTCGGCGGGTTGATGGTGTGGGAAGTGGTGCGCTTCTTCACCGCGGGCTGGATCGAGTCGCACTACGTCGCGCCCCCGTTTCACTTCGACTACTTCGGCTTCGGGTGGGTCGAGCGTCTTCCGCTACCGTGGCTGCAGGCACTGTTCGCTGGACTCGCGGCTTGCGGAGCGCTGATCGCCATCGGTTGGTGGACGCGGTGGGCGGCGCTGCTCTTCTTCGCGGGGTTCGGCTACGTCTTCCTGCTCGAGCAGGCGCGCTACCTGAACCACCTCTATCTGGTGCTGCTCCTCGCGCTGCTGCTCGCCTGGCTGCCGACCGATGGGGCGTGGTCGTTGCGCGCGATGCGCCACGGCTCGCGGCCCGCGTCCCGTCTCACGCTGCTGCTGTTGCGGACGCAGATGGCGATCGTCTACGGCTACGCCGCGTTGGCGAAGTGCAACAGCGATTGGCTGCAGGGCGAGCCGCTGCGCCAATGGCTGAAGAGCCGCGGCGAGCTGCCCGTCGTCGGCTCGCTGCTGCTCCATCCGCTGGCGCCGTGGCTGATGAGCTGGTCGGGGTTGCTGCTCGATCTGCTGGCGGTGCCGCTGCTCTGCTGGCGGCGCACGCGGTTGGCGATGTTCCTGGCGCTGACCGCGTTCCACCTCGCCAATGCCGCCCTCTTCGACATCGGCATCTTTCCGTGGCTCGCCATCGCGGCGACGACCCTCTTCTTCGCGCCCGATTGGCCCGCGCGACTGATCGGTCGGCTGCGCGGCGGTTGGCGACGAGAGGAGCGGGCGGCGGGGCGCGCACTCTTCGGCTACGACTCAGGCGTCTTCGCGGCGCTCGAGCGGAGCGATGCACCCGCAACCGCCGTTGGCGCGAAGGCGGCCGTTTCGGCGCCGCGGCGCGCTCCCGCCGTCGCTCGCGTGACGCTCGCACTGGCGGGGCTCTGGTTGGCCTACCAGCTCCTCTTCCCGTTGCGCCATCTGCTCTATCCCGGACCGGTGAGCTGGACCGAGGAGGGGCACCTCTTCAGCTGGCACATGAAGCTGCGCAGCAAGAGCTCGCTCGCGACCTTCGTCGTCACCGACCCGGCGAGCGGCGCCCGCCAGCTCATCGACCCGCGCGCTGAACTCACCGACTGGCAGGCGCAGAAGATGGCCGATCGCCCCGACATGGTGCTGCAGTACGCGCATCACCTTGCCGATCGTTTCACCGTCGTCGATCCCGCCACCGGCGCCGCGCGCCGCCCGCAGGTGCGCGCGATCGTCGACTGCTCGCTGAACGGCCGCGATCCGCAGGCGCTGATCGATCCGGACGTCGACCTTGCCGCGGTCGAGCGCAACCTCGCGCCGGCAAGCTGGATCGTGCCGTTGCACGAGGCGCTGCCCCCCGAGTGGCGGCGCGGGGTGGTGGAGTTCGAGGAGTAGTCACGTGATGGCGCCGACCCCTCCTGACTACCGCTCGCTCTTCGCCGGCCATGCGGCCGGGTACGCGCAGTTTCGTCCGCGCTACCCCGCGGCGCTCTTCGCGCCACTCGCCGCGCGCGCGTCCTGGCGACCGACGTCAGCACCGAGCAGCTGCCGCGATTCGCGATCGAGCAGGAGCTGAGCTTCGCGGGGGTGCTCGGCTACCTGTCGACCTGGTCGGCCGTGCAGCAGCAGCGACGGCGCACGCGCGTCGATCCGCTGGCGGCGCTCGCGCCGCGATTGGCGCGATCGTGGGGCGATCCGGCGCAGGTGCGAGCCGTGCGTTGGCCGCTGCACTTGCGTGTCGCGCGCAAGCCGCGGTGATCCGCGCGAGCCGACGGAGTCGCGTCAGCGCAGCTGCCCGTCGCGGCTCGCGAGCCGCCGCGCCACGGCGA
Source organism: Planctomycetota bacterium (assembly GCA_031409275.1). Classification (GTDB taxonomy): domain Bacteria; phylum Planctomycetota; class B15-G4; order B15-G4; family SIAN01; genus SIAN01. The sequence goes on along the minus strand of JANNXA010000024.1, from coordinate 30,938 downwards.
CGCCCGATTGGAGCGCGCCTTCCATGTAGCCGACGAAGGCGTGGCTGCAGTGTTCGCCCGCGAAGTGGAGCTTCCCGAGTCCGGCCTTCAGCAGCGGGCCGAACCGCATGAGCTGGCCGGGCGTCGGAATCGAGTAGCTGGCGCGCGTCAGCGGATCGCTCGGCCAATCCATGAAACGCGACTGCACGAAGTTCGCGCGGAAGCCCGGCAGCAGCACGTCGAGCTCGGCGGCGTAGCGCTCGTCGCGCTGCGCGGCAGGGAAGGCGCGCGCCTGCTCGGCGCCGGGCCCGCCGGAGAACGCCGTCAACACACAGTCGCCGGGGCCGACCTGGCGGTGGGTCGCGTCCCACGTCCAGCCGACGGTCGCATCGGAGAGCGCGTCGGCCGCGAGCCCCGCCGCTTCCCAATAGCGGCTCTTCACCGCGGCGAGGTACTTCACGTTGACGCCCATCTGCACCGTCAGCTCGGCTGGAAGGGCGACGTCGAACGCGATCGTGCCCCACAACGAAGGCGGCAGCGCGAGGACGACATCGTCCGCTTCGAGCACGCTGCCATCGGAGAGCGTCACCTTGACCACCGCACCGGCGTGGTCGATGCGGGCGACGGCGGCGTTGAGTCGGACGCGGCTCTTCCCGTCGACCTGCAGCGTCTTCGCCAGCTCCTGCGCGAGGCGCTGATTGCCACCGGCGCAGCGATGCGTCTCGCTGTCGGTCCAGTAGGTTTCGACGCCGCCGCCTTTCACCTGCGCGAGGTTGGCGAGGTAGCTCTGGCGCTCGAGCGGCGCGCCGTTGTCAGCCTCGAACTGCGCGCGCAGCGCATCCTTGCAGCGCGGCGAGACTTCGAGCGCCGTCATCCAGTCGGCGGTCGAGCGCGCGTCGAGGGCGGCGGCGTTCGCGCTCGTCCACGGCGCGTCGGCATCGATGGCGCGCGCATCGTCGTTGATCGTGGTCACCGCGGCATCGAGCTCTTCGTAGAGCGCGGCCGACTCTTCCGCGGTCAGTCGCTGGCCATCGAGCACGACCGGGAACTCCGCTTCCTCGGGCTCCACGATCTCGGTGAGTTCGAGGCCGAAGCGCTCGGCGTACGCGAGCCAGGTCGGGTGGTTGCTGCCGATCAGCTCGCCGCCGCCCTCGACGGTGCGGCCGGTCACGAAGTCGGAGAAGGTCACGACTCGTCCGCCGACGCGCGAGCGCGCCTCGAGCAGCGTCACGTCGTAGCCCATCGCGAGCAGCTGGCTCGCGGCGGTGAGGCCGGCGAATCCGCCGCCCACCACGACCACGCGCTTGCCGTCGCGGCGCGCGCCGAGCCCCGCGCAGCCGCTCAAGCTCCCGCTCCAGAGGAGGGCGGCACCCGCGGCGGCGACGTGCTTCAGCCAGTCGCGGCGACTCGCGGGATCGACGCGCGGCATGCGACGACGCTTCATCAGGCCGTAGAGCGAGCGGGACATGGGCAGCTCCGGTGTCCGAGGTGGGAGGGTCCCGATCGTAATGCCGCGTGCGATGCAACTCGATCGCGCCGACGTCGTACCGTGGGTCGCCGCAACGACTCGAATCGAGCCGTCCACTTCCACTGCTCGGAGCTTCGCCGTGACCCAGCCCTCGTTCGCTTCGACCCGTCCCTCGATGTCACGATCGACTCGGCGCACGTTCCTCGGCCAGTCGCTCGTCGGTTCGGCCGCGGTGGCGGCGGGGCTGCTCGGCGGTCTTGGCATGCAGCCGCTCTTCGCGCGCGAACCGGCGCGAGCGGTCCCCGGCGCGAAGAAGAAGATCTTGATCCTCGGCGGGACCGGATTCATCGGCCCGAAGACGGTCGAGGCGGCGCTGGCGCGTGGCCACGAAGTGACCGTGTTCAACCGCGGACGCACCGAGAAGCGCATCCCGTTCGGCTTCGAAGGCGTCACCCATCTCTATGGCAACCGCGATCCGAACCTGCCGGCCGACGACACGCGCGGCCCGGACGGCAAGCTGCTGACGCCCGACGCGTCGCCCAAGGGGCTCGAGCAGCTCAGTGGCAAGTCGTGGGACGTCGTCATCGACAACTCGGGCTACTACCCGCGCATGGTGAAGGCGTCGGCTGAACTGCTCGCGAAGAGCTGCAGCCACTACATCTTCATTTCGAGCATCTCCGCCTACGCCGACAACAGCGTCGAGAACGGCGACGAGGATCGGCCGCTGGCGCAGCTCGCCGATCCGACGGTGGAGACGATGGGCAATGGGGGCGAGTTCTACGGCGGGTTGAAGACGCTGTGCGAGCAGGCGGCGCAGGCGGCGTTTCCTGGCAAGTGCACGGTGGTGCGTCCGGGCTACATCGTCGGTCCTGGCGATCCGACCGACCGCTTCACCTACTGGCCGGTCCGCATCTCGAAGGGTGGCGCCATCGCGGTTCCTGGATCGCCGAGCGATCCGATGCAGTGGATCGATGCGCGCGACCTCGCCGACTTCCTGGTGACGCTGGTGGAGAACGCGACGACCGGCGTTTTCAACGCGTGCGGTCCGGCCGATCTCGCGCGCTTCGGCGACGTGGTCGCGAGCTGCATGCAGCTCACGCCCAAGGGTTCGTGCGACGTCGCCTGGATCCCGGCCGACTTCCTGGCGAAGGCGGGGATCCCCGAAGGGACCTTCCCGATCTGGTCGCCGCCGGTCGGCAACGAACTCGGCTTCCACACCTGGAGCAACGATCGCGCGGAGAAGGCGGGGCTGCGCTTCCGGCCGCTCGACGACACGCTGAAGGCGACCCTCGCGTGGTGGCCCACCGAAGTGGAGCGGCGTCGCCGTGTCGGCGCACAGCTGGTGGCGGATGCTGCGGCGAAGGGGCAGCCGGCGCCGCAACTGCCCGATCCGGAGCTGCTGCGCACGGGACCGGGCGCCGCGAAGGAGGCCGAGCTCATCGCGGCCTGGAAGGCGGAGCAGGCCGGCAGGAAGGGGTGAGACGCGCGCCCGTCACCCGGCGTTTGGCAGGGTCACCTTGACGCAGAAACGGCCGCCGTCCTGCTTGGCTTCGATGGTGCCGCCAAGCAGGCGCACGACGCGATCGCACAGTGCGAGACCGAGGCCGAAATGGCGAGCGTCGCTGCGCGCGGGATCCTGGCGCCAGAACGGCTCGAAGAGGTTGCCCGCCGCGCTGGCGTCGCCCTCGCAGCGATTGGCGACGGTGAACTCGATGGCGTCGGCCGTTCGCTTCACGGCGACTTCGACGTCGCCGGACGAGCCATGCGACACCGCGTTGTCGAGCAGGTTCGCGGCCACCATGTTCAGGTGGTCGCCGCTCGCCAGCAGGCGCAGTTCCTCGGGACCGCTGTAGCGCAGCGCGAGTCCCCGCTCCTTGGCACGTGCCGCCACCGTGCCCCACGCATCGCGCACGGTGCGCACCAGGTCGATCTCGCTGCGCGCCAGGACCTCCTGGCCCGATTCGATGCGCGACATGGTCAGCAGCGCGTTCACGAGCGACTGCATGCGCAGCGCCAACGCGAGGCTCGCGGCGATGGTGCGCTGGTCGGCGGGGCGGCCGTCGGCGCGGAACTGGGCGAACTCGAGTTCGGTGCGCAGCGCCGAGATCGGCGTGCGCAGCTCGTGCGCCATGTTGGCGATGGTGGCGCGCTCACGCTCGAAGGCCGACTGCACCCGCTGCAGCAGCGCGTTCAGGCGCGTGCCGACCGCGGAAAGCTCGGCCGGCACCTCTTCCATCGGCACGCGGGCGGCGAGGTTCTCGGGCGACAGCGACTCGATGGTCTGCGACAGGCCGGCCACGGGTCGGAGCACGGCGCGCGCGACGCCCCACGACGCGAGCCACGCAAGGAGCGTCGCGGCGGCCCACGCGGTGGCGAGCAGCCAGACCAGCCGGCTCGCCTCACGGTGGACCTCGGTGCCGTCGAGCGCAAGCCAGGTGATCGCCGGATGGCGATCGTCGCGAGCGATCGCATCGGATCCGGGCGGCGCCGATTCGGGCAGGCGGTTGCGGTTGAAGGCGAACCAGCTGGTTGCGATGGAGACGACGCGCAGGATCCGGCCATCTTCCAGTTCGACGTCGCTCGGCGGTGCGCCGGCCTTCACTCCCAGCGTCGCCAGCGAGAGGCCATCGGGCAGCTCGCCGTAGCGGCTGACCTCGCTGTGGTCGGTGGCGTCGTGCGTCAGGGACCAGAACGTGGGCGCCGAGCTGCCGTCGCCGCGCGAGAACGGCATCGGCCCGAAGCCGCGGCCTTCGCGGCTGCCGCGGCGACTGGCGTCGTCGCCGCTGGCCGCGGCCGCGTCGTCGGTCGCGCGCGGCGTCTCGATCATGCGCGGCACCATGCTGAACCAGCGTGCGCGCGAGGTGAGCCGCTCATCGAGCGCGTCGAACAGCAGCTTGCGGCCGCCCAGTGCGACGACCGTCGCGGCGATCGCGACGGTGAGCGCCGTGCAGCCGACGACCGCCAACGTGATTCGAGTGCGGATCGATCTCAAGGAGGCGCCGCCATCAGGTAGCCGTGGCCGCGCCGCGTGTAGATCAGCTCCTGCGATCCGCGCGGGCAGAGCTTGCGCCGCAGCCGTCCGACGAGGACGTCGACGGCGTTGCTGCCGTCGGCGGGGGCCTGATCGAAGAGATGGCGTTCGAGTTCGTCGCGCGTGACCACGCTGCCGGCGCGCAGCGCCAGGTACTCGAGCAACGCGTACTCGCGCGGCGACAGGTCGATGGGCCGACCGGCCCGGAGCACGACATGGCTGACGGTGTCGATGGTCACGTCTTCGACCTTCACGACCGGGGTCGGCGCGCTCTTGCCGCGGCGCACCAGCGAGCGGACTCGCGCCAGGAGCTCCTCGACGGCGAACGGCTTCACCAGGTAGTCGTCGGCGCCGAGGTCGAGTCCGCGCACGCGATCGGCCACGGTGTCGCGCGCCGTGAGCATCAGCACCGGCGTCGCCTGCCCGCTCGCGCGCAGCTCTCGCACGATCGCGAAGCCATCCATGCCGGGCAGCATCACGTCGACGATGGCGAGGTCGTAGCCGCCGGCCAACGCGCGCTGCAGGCCGTCGTCGCCGCGCGCCGCGGTGTCGACGACATAGCCGAGCCCTTCGAGGCCGGAACGCAGCGCGACGCGCAGCGCTTCGGAGTCTTCGACGATCAGGAGTCTCATCGCGGCGCAGATTCACCGCCGACGTCGAGAGGGTCAATGGTGGCGGTTGGTGCAGGGGTGCCAAGGAACGGTCGCGCCCGGCGCATCTCAAGATGTCGCCAGAATGACAGGGTTGCTGCGCTACTCGATCGAAACGTGCGGCGTACAAGACGGCATTCCATGGTGGCGTCGCTGCATCCCCGCATCGCGGCGCTCGCGTGCACGTGACCATCGCGTCGCGGCCGCAAACGGAGCTCGCGCAGCTCTGCGTGGTCGCGGGCGGATGAAGGAGCGAAGCGATGTTGCTGCACCTGTTCGTGTCGACGCTGCTTTCGGGCGCTGCTCAAGACGGAGCGAAGCTCGCGCCGCCGCCGGCCGCGGCGACCGGCGATGCCTCTGCGATGTTGAAGGAGAAGCTCGCGGCGCTGCAGGCGCTGAAGAGCTACACGTTCGAAGCGCTCGATGACGGCGCCGGGATGGGCGGTCGCGGCCGCGGCGGACGCGGCGGGCCGGGGGGTGCGCCGGGTGGCGCCGGAGATGCGGGCGGCGCGCCGCCGGCTCCGACCCCGACCGTGGGCAAGGTCGAGATCGGCAAGGGCGTCGAGCTGACGCGCGGCGAGTCGGTCGCCTACCGACACGACACGAAGATGGTCTACAAGAAGGGTGATGCGTGGGAGCTCTACACGCCGCCGGACTTCGGTGGTGGCGGCCGCGGTGGTGCCGGCGGTGGAGCGGGTGGCCCGCCGACGGGTGGAGCCGCAGGTGGTGGCGCAGGCGGCCCGCCGGGTGGCGGCGACATGTCCGCGATGCGCGAGCGCATGGCGATGGGGGGCCTCGCGAATCAGGTGCTGCCGCACGAGTTGTTGATGGGCATGCACGGGAAGATGCGCGACCTGATCTGCACCGCCGCGGATGGTGGCTGCACCATCAGCGGCGCGCTCAGCGAAGAGGCCGCGGATGAGCTCTCGGGCGCCAAGCGCGTCAAGGAGATGTTCGCGGGTGGCGGCTTCGGTGGTGGTGCCGGTGGTGCGACGGCGGGTGGCGCGGGCGGTGGCATGACCATCACCTCGAGCGGCACCGCTTCGATCACCTTCGATGCAGCCGGGATGCCCGCCCAGATCGTCATCGAGACGACGATGACCTCGCCGCGCGGTGACACCAAGCGCAAGCAGAGCTACACGCTGAAGGCGTTCGGAGCGACCAAGGTCGAAGTGCCGAAGGACGCCGCGAGCAAGCTCGCGAGCTGAGTCCGCGAAACGAGGAAGCAGTCTCGCGCCGGCGCCGGTGCCCACCGACGTGAGGTGCGGAGAGAATGCACGGACGGGGGGTCGACGCCATGCGTCGGCTCCCCGTCTTCTTTTCGCGTTCCACCATCCGTGGCGTCGTTTCCGAAGCGTCAGTCGGGCAGGCGCACTCCGTCGCCGGCGCGCACGTAGCGGAAGCGCTGCTCCGTTTCGTTCGCGGTGACGGGGCCGGAGACGGCCGCGTGCAGCTCGTCGTCGATGCGCTCGTAGACGATGCGGTTCGGGAAGTCGTGCGCCGGGTACTCGAAGAACGCGGTCTGACCGCGTTTCACCGTGCGCGACATGCCGATCAGCGAGCCGCCGGCCGGGAGCGTCCAGTGCTCCTCGATGACGTCGTCTCCGCTTCCCTGCTGCCACGAGCCGCTCAGCCAGACCAGGTCTTCGCACGTCGCGGTGACGGGCGCTTTCGCCGTCGCGCCGGCGCCCTCCTGCGCGGGCGCGCGCGCGAAGCCAGCCCAGCTCGCGGCCGCGAGCAGCACGGCGCCGAAGAGATCACGGTTGCGCATGGATCGACTCCCTCTCGTGACGATCGGCGCGTGAGCTTCAGTTCAGCTCGCCGACCAGTTTCCCGAACGCCTGAAGGTCGCGGTCCTCGACGATCACGCACGCCTGGTTGATCGGCACGCCGGCCTTCTGCATCTCTTTGTAGGCCGACTCCCACAGCTGGGAGACCTTGGCTTTGCTCTTCTCGAGCCAGAGGTCCGAGAGGATCTCGGCGAGCTTCTGCACCGCGATGGTGTCGCGGTGCTCGTAGTAACGCTTGATCACGCCCTTCTGGTACGCGCTGTAGTCCGGCATGACGTTCCTCCCCACCCCCGCTTGCGCGACGCCCGAATGGCGTGACGCGGTGTCCATGCGAACGAGGCGAGAGTATGGTGCCACCGCGCAGCACCGACAAGCGAAGCGGTTGCGGCGCAGGGAGGTCGACTCATGAGCGGATCGGGACGTTCGGCCGGTGGTCTTGCGATCGGAGCACTCCTGTTGGGCGGGTTTGGCCTCGCGTCGCAGCAGCAGGCCCCCGGCTACACCGACACGCCGATGCTCCCTGACGGCAAGTGGTGCGTCCACGACTCGCGCCGACCGCAGCCGCGCGTGGTGACTCCGGGCAGCGTTCCGTCCGATGCCATCGTGCTGTTCGACGGCAAGGACCTGTCGCACTGGACGAGCGGCGGCGGCGAGGCGAAGTGGAAGGTCGCCGACGGTTGCGCCGAAGTGAACGGCACCGGCGATGTCGAGTCGCGCGACTCCTTCGGGGATTGCCAGTTCCACCTCGAATGGAGCGAGCCGTCGCCGGCCAGCGGCGACTCGCAGGGGCGCGGCAACAGCGGCATCTACTTCATGCAGCGTTACGAGGTGCAGATCCTCGACTGCTTCCAGAACTTGACCTACCCCGACGGGCAGACCGCGGCGATCTACGGCCAGAAACCGCCGCTCGTGAACGCCTGTCGAGCGCCCGGTGAATGGCAGACCTACGACATCATCTTCGAGGCGCCCCGTTTCGACGGCGAGAAGCTGGCGCGACCGGCGCGCGTGACGGTGATCCACAACGGCGTGGTCGCGCACCATGCGCAGGAGTTCCTCGGCGCGACGTCGCACCGCGACCTGGCGCGCTACGAGGCGCACCCCGATCGACTGCCGATTCGCCTGCAGGACCACGGCAACCCGGTCCGCTTCCGCAACATCTGGGTGCGACCGTTGGGCGAGTACGACCGCCCGTGAGCGGCGTCGCCCCCAGACGACACGCTGAACGCGCCGCCGCGGCTTCGCGGTATCGACGCGCTTCGCTTCCGGTCCCGCTCACGAAGGATGGCAACGATGGCTGATCCAGCCCCGGTCCCCGGCAATCCGCCGCCGGCGAACCCGCCACCTCCTGCCGCACCCGCGGCGGCGAAGCCCGCGTCCGCGCGCGTCTCCGAGATGCGCTTCGGCAGCTATCCGCTCTTCACGCTGTTCTGGCCGCTGGTGGTGGGCGGTGAAATCTGCGCCGCGCTGCTGCACTGGAAGGGCGAGTGGCAAGGGCCGATCACCTGGGTCTACATCACCATCCTGATGACCTGCTTCATCGCCGTCGGATTCGACGTCCGCCGCAACCTCGCCATCGGATGGCTCCTCTTCATCGCGTTGTGCTGGGTCGGCGGCCTCTACCTCAACGAGGCGTTCAAGATCCCGGTCTTGAGCCAGGTCCATGACCTGCTGGCCTCGCTGAACGCTCGCATCGAGCCGGGCTTCATGCACGCGATGAGCGTGCTGATCGGCGTCGGACTGATCGGCGTCGCGATCAACGTCTTCCTGAATCACCGCTGGCGCATCACCCACAACGAGCTGCACCTCTTCCGACGCGGCGAGATGGAGGACGCCATCACCCGCGGGGCGAAGCGCCTCAGCGTCGAGTTCCCCGACGTCTTCGAGCTGCTGCTGCTCGGCGCGGGTCACATCGTCGTCCGCGACAGCCGCGGCAAGGAGGAGATCCGCCGCATCCCGCGCGTGCCGTTCCTGATCTTCCGCGAGAGGCAGATCGACCAGATCGCCGAGGCGTGGGCGGTCACGATGGGCAACGACACCAGCGCGCTGGAAGAGGACGGCTGATCAAAGCCCGCGCGGAACTCATCATGTCCCCGCTGGTCCGATGCGGTTCCCGGCCTTGAGGAGTTCGCGATGAGTCGTCTTTCGACCGCGCTGCTTTCCTTGGCGTTCGTTGCCGTCGCGGTCGCCGCGCCGAGCGACACGCTCACGCTCGACTTCGCGAAGGAGAAGCTGCCGGACGGCTGGTCAGTCGCGACGAAGTCGGGCAAGGTCGTCGACGGGCAGTTGCGATTCACGGGCGACGGCGCGCTCGATTTCGCCGGCCCGATCGGCGCCGACTTCCGCTTCACGTGCAAGGGGTGGAGCGCAGAGAAGGCGAGCCTCGAGCTGAAGGCGTACGACGCGGCCACCGGCGCCGAGCTCTACACCTTCGTCTTCGGTGGGCGCTACCACAGCGTCCTCGACGGAGTGAAGAGCTGCCTCCTGCGCGCCGACCGTTTCGTCGCCGTCGACTCGAAGATGTGGATCTACCCCGGCCGCTGGTTCAGCTTCGAGATGCGCGCCGCGAAAGGGCAGCTGCAGATGTTCCTCGATGGCGTGCTCGGTCCGGTGTTCGTCGATCCGCAACCCTTCGCCGCGTCGAAGGGAATCAAGCTGCGGCTGATCGCTTCGACCGAGGGCAGCAAGGACGAGGTCCGGATCGACGACGTGACCCTCGAGTCGAGCAAGCCGTAGCCCGGGTCGCAGCACTCCGAGTTTCGTCGGGTGCTGACCTCTCCCAAGGGCGACCCGCCGTGACGACGAAGCTTCGACCCGTCGAGAGGAGGAGCGCCACCGCGGCGGGATGGCGGCTCGCTTGTGCCGTCGTCACGCTCGTCATCACCCTCGCCGCGGCATGCACCGCACCCGTTGCGGCGCCGCTCGCGGAGGTGTCCGCCGCGCCCGCCGACCCGCGCGCCACCACGCCGTGGCACGGCGAGCCAGTGGTCGCTCGGCAGCTCAGCCGCAACGTCATGGTCCTGAACCACGCCGACCCGACGCTCGAGCTCGCCACGATCGTCGAGCTGTTGCAGCGCCAGTATGAGTGGCTCGCGCAGTGGTTCGGCTTCGCGCCGCGCTGGGTGATCGTCCACATCGGCTCCACCTACCCGTTCGGCTTCTCGCTGCGCAGCGGTGCCGACCCGGAGATGTTCCTGCGCGCCGACGGCATCTTCGACACGGCGAACAACTACGCCCATGAGATGACCCACTGCTTCGCGTTCGAGCTCGGAAACTCCATTCCGCATTGGTTCAACGAGTCCCTGGCCGACATGGCGTGGCTCGACTCGGAGCTGTCGCTGTGGAAGCGACGGCGCGAGGCGGAGTGGCTGCCCACCCTCGATCGCATCGACTGGCGCAGCTACGAGCTGCTGCAGCTGCGCCTCGCCCGCGGTGCCGGCTACTTCCCGAAAGTCCTGCGCGAGCTGTGGCGACGGCGCGACGAATGCCGCGCGACGTTCGATGGGGGGACCAAGGTCGACCTCAAGAACGAGCTGCTGGTGGCGGCGCTCTCGGTGGCGGCTGGGGCCGACGTCCTCCCGGAGCTGAGGGCCTTGGGATTCGACGTACGCACGCGCGAGCGGCAACGCGGCTATTGATGGTCGCCATGGCCGACGAAGCGAACACTGACCTCGAGTTCGAGCGCACCCCCGTGCCCGAGCACGCGCAGCTGGGCTTTCGCAGCTTCCTCGGCCAGTACGCCAGCGAGCACGTCGCCGGCACCGAGCTGATGATCGGGCCGCTGTTCGTGCGCACCGGAGTCGGTGCGTCCGACCTCGTGCTGGGGCTGCTGGTCGGCAACGCGCTCGCGGTCCTTTCGTGGCTGCTGGTCACCGCGCCCATCGCGACGCGCGTCCGGCTCACGCTCTACGCGCACCTGGAACGACTCTGCGGCCGGAAGCTCGTCACGCTCTACAACCTCGCCAATGGCGTGATGTTCTGCTTCCTCGCCGGCTCGATGATCACCGTGTCGTCGACCGCGGCGGGAGTGTGGACGGGCATCGCGATGCCCGGCTTCGCTGACGCCTGGCCGACCGGCGCCGGCTGGATCGCCACCACGCTCGTGGTCGGCGCGCTGATCGCCGGCATCGCCGCCGCGGGCTACCGCGCCGTCGCGCGTTTCGCCGAGCTCGCGGCGCCGTGGATGGTGCTGCTCTTCCTCGCGTTCGGGATCATCGGTTTGCGCGAACTCGGCGTGACCCGCCTCGGCGACGTGTGGGAGGTCGCGAACACGAAGATCTGGCCGGGCGGCGAGCCGCGCGCCGGCTCCACCCGCTTCACCTTCTGGCACGTCTGCTTCTTCGCCTGGTTCTGCAACCTCGCGATGCATCTGGGCATGGCCGACCTCTCCGTCTTCCGTTTCGCGAAGAAGAGCCGCTATGCGATCGCCTCGGCGGCGGGCATGTACGTCGGCCACTTCATGGCTTGGCTCGCGGCGTCGGTGCTCTACGCCGTGCAGCTCGCGCGCGATCCGGGCCACGACGACGTGCTGCCGGGACCGATGGCCGATGCGGCGTGCGGCGTCGCCGGACTGCTGTGCGTGATCGTCGCGGGCTGGACCACCGCGAACCCGACCATCTATCGAGCCGGTCTGGCCTTCCAGGCGATCGTGCCGCGTTGCGCGCGCTTCAAGGTCACCTTGTTCGCGGGCGCGCTCGCGACCGTCGCGGGCCTCTTCCCCGCGTTGGCGATGAAGCTGCTGGGCTTCGTCGCCTTCTACGGAATGGTGCTGATGCCGATGGGGGCGGTGATCGTCGCCGACTACTGGTTGCTGCCGCGGCTGGGCCTTCAGCGCTGGTTCGCGCACGAGCGCGGCCTCGCCTTCTACGGCGCCGCTGCGCTGACATGGCTGCTCACCTTGGTCGCATGCGCCGCGCTGGTGCAGTGGGGCGGCGTCGAGATTTACTTCGTCAGCCTGCCGGGTTGGTTGCTGGCGGCGCTGCTCTACACGCTGCTGAGCGTGGCGTGGCAGCGGCGCGCGCGCCCCGCCGTCGCGACCGCGTCGCCGGCGAGGAGCTGACGCGATGGCGCTCCGGAAGGTGCTGCAGATCGTCTCGTGGCTCGCGCTCGCCACCACGCTGTGGCCGGCGTTCGCCTTCTTCCACGGTTCGCTCGACCTGCCCGCCGTGAAGCGCTGGCTGCTGCTCGCCACCGTCGTCTGGTTCGCCACCGCCTGGGCAGGGACGCCCAGCAAACCGCGCTGAGCGCACCACTCGATCCGTCCGCTGCGTCCGTTCGCGTCGTGGTTGGCCGCTACCATCGGCACGCAGCAACGGCTCGGGCGATGGAGCGATGCGATGGCGGTGACGGTGACGGTGACGGTGATGTTGCGGCGATGGGCGCAGGGGCTGGTGACGCTCGCGACGTTGGCAACGATGCCGCTTGCCGCAGCGCAGGAGGTGCCAGCGCCGGGGTCGAGCGAAGCGCGCGCGCCGTTTCGCGTTTCCGACCACTATGCGCCGGGCGCGCAGTCGGCCTATCGCTTCGAGCAGGGTGGTGTGGCCGTCGGTGACTCGTGGTGGGACTACGTCGGCGTGCTGCCGGACCTGACGCCGCCGGCTCACCGCTTCACGGGCGGGTGGCGGATCGAGCAGCAAGGACCGCTCGGCAAGGCGGAGGTGCGCGCCAGCGGCGAGGTGGTCGTCGACGAGAGCGGCCATCCGCTGCGCTGCCGCTTCCTCACCGAGGCGGGCGGCATGACGCACGTCGTCGAGCTCGCCATGGCGGAGGGGCAGGCGACCGGAAGCTCGACGTCGGGCCCGCAGAGCAAGCCGCTGCTGGCGCCCATCGGTGCCGAGTCCTTCCTGCTCTCCAACAACTGGATCGGCTTGATGGAGCTCATCGCGTTCGGCGCGGTGCCGACAACCGGTGAAGCGCTGACGCTTCCGCTCTTCCACGCGGAGAGCGCGACGACGCTCTCCTACGAGCTGCGGCGACTGGCGGACTACGTCGTCGAGCGCGACGGCGGCGTCTTTCGCGGCCGCAAGCTGCGCGATTCGCTGGGGCAGGTGCTGCGATTGCGCGAAGACGGCTCGCTGTTCGAGATCGAGATCCCGGCCCAGGGCTTCCGCATCCGCCGCACCGACGCCGCGATCGAGCGCTTCGAGGTCTCGCCGCCGACGCGCCCGCGCGAGGACTTCACGCGCGAAGAGGTCACCATCGCGCGCGGCGACTTCACGCTGGCGGGCGCCATCACCAAGCTCCCGACCGCGAGCGGCCGCGCGCCCGCCCTCTTCTTCGTGAGCGGGTCGGGAGCGCAGGATCGCGACGGCCTTTCGGGCGGCATCGACCTCGGCACGCACGAGCTGCTGGATGCGCTCACCGCCGCCGGCTTCGTCGTGCTGCGCGTGGACGACCGCGGGGTCGGCAAGAGCGGCGGCAGCCTGGTCGGTGCGACGTTGCGCGACCTCGTCGACGACGCGCGCGCATGCGTCGACTTCCTGCTGGCGCGCGACGACGTCGATCCGCAGCGCCTCTTCGTGATCGGCCACAGCGAAGGGGGCGTCACCGCGCCGGTGCTCGCTTGCGAGCGATCGTTGCGCGGCATCGTGTTGATGGCGGCGCCCGGACGCGGCTTGACCGCGATCCTGCGCGAGCAGAAGCGTGCCGGTCTCGAAGCGGCAGGGCTGCGGGGCAAGCTGCTCGACGACGAGCTGGCGGTGCACGCGCAGTTCCTGGAGCTCGTCACCGGCGACGAACCGATCGATCCGCAGCAGGTGCGCGCCGACTACCGGCCAGCGCTCGCCGATCGCGCCTGGCTGCAGAGCCACGCGCTCCACGACCCGATCGCGCAGATCGCGCAGGTGAAGTGCTCCGTGCTGATCGTGCAGGGCGAGCAGGACGTGCAGGTCTCGGCCGAGCGTGATGCGCCCGCGTTGCTCGCCGCCTTGGAAGGGGCGGGCCACTCCGACGTGACGCTGGTCCGACTGCCGTTGCTCGACCACCTCTTCAAGAAGGTGACCAGCGTTCCGCCGACCACTGCCGACTATCTGCGTCCGCGTCCCGTCGATCCCGACTTCCTCGCCACCGTCACCGCGTGGCTGCAGCAACGCGGTGCGAAGTAGCAGCAGTCGCCCCGACGCCCCTCCGACCGGAGTCCTTGCATGAGCGTTCGAACGCACGCGGCGCCGCGATTCGCTCGCGTGGCTGCCGTGATCGCGGCGTCGAGTCTCGCGCTCTGCGTGCCGCAGTGCCGCAGTTTCCCGCCGCCACCGCCCGGCTTTTCGGTGGCAAGCTTCGATCAGCTCGCCAGCGATCCGACGCTGAGTTCCTTCGCGCTGGAGCAAGGAGCGGCGATCTTCCGCTCCGAGTGTGCGCGCTGCCACGGCGACGATCGTCGAGGGACCCCGGGCTTTCCCGACCTTGGCGATGGCGAGTGGATCTGGGGCGCTGGGCCGGAGGCGGTCGCAGAGGTCGTGCGCCACGGCGTGCGCGTGCCGGGCGCGAAGAAGGGTGAGTTCGCCGCCGGAACGCGCCATGCGCCCGACCAGACGCCACCGGTCGCGATGCCGCCCTACGACGACGTGCTGAGCGACGAGCACGTCGCCGCCGTCGCCGACTTCACGGCGCGACTGATCGCGACTCCGCTCGAGGGCGATCCCGGCCGCGACCCGAGCGGTCTCGGTGCGGACGTCTATGCGCAGGCGTGCGCCGCATGCCACGGAGCGCGAGGCGAGGGGCGCCCGACCTCCGGCTTCGTGCGCTTGCGCGGGGGCAACTCGCAGGTCGTGACGCGTGACCGCGACGATCTCGAGGAACTGGTCCGTGACGGCGTCGAGGCGCGCACGATGAAGGCGTTCGCGGGCACGCTCTCCGAAGATGAGATCCGTTGCGTGGCGCTCTTTGTCGCGCAGACGTCGCGCTGAATTCCAACGGGCGGCTCTGCCTGGAGATCCACCGATGTCGTTGCCGACGCATCTCGAGACGCTTCTCGACTACGACGACTGGGCCAATCGCGAGGTGGTGACGAGTCTCGAAGCGAGCGCGGTGGCAGGAGCACTGCCGCCGGCAGCGGTGAGGCTGCTGGCCCACGTGGTGGGGGCGTCGCGCCTGTGGCTCTCGCGACTGCGCGGCGAGCCGATGCCGTGCGCGGTCTGGCCCGCGTGGACGCTCGCGCCATGCGCCGCTGAAGTGGCCACGTTGCGCGCGCGCTGGCGCGAGTGGGCGGCGCCACTCGATGCCGCGACGAACGCGGCGTCGCTCGACGTGACCATCGCCTACGTCAACAGCAAGGGCGAGCGCCACACCAGTCGCGTGGCCGACGTGCTGTTGCACGTGGCGCTGCACGGCACCCACCATCGCGCGCAGCTGCTCACGCAACTGCGCGCCGCGGGCCACACGCCGCCCTGCCTCGACTTCATCCACGCCACGCGGACGGGAGCGCTACGAACCGGCTGAGCGCCGGCGCTGGGCTCAGCGGCGGTAGTGAGTCGCCAGCACTTCCGCCACGCACGCGGTCAGCTTCTTGCCCGTGGGCAGGTGGAGGAACTCGTTGGGGCCGTGCGCGTTGCTGTTGGGGCCGAGCACGCCGGTGATGAGGAACTGCGCCTGCGGGAACTTCTCGCCCAGCATCCCCATGAACGGGATCGTTCCGCCCTCGCCCATGCAGGCGGCCGGTTTGCCGAAGAAGGCCTGCGACGCCGTCTCCATCGACTTCTCGAGCCAGCTCGCGAACGGCGGCGCGTCCCAGCCGCCCGACCCCTTCTCCGCCTCGAACGTGACCTTGGCACCGTACGGCGGATCCTTCTCCAGCAACGCCTTCAGCGCGGCGGTCGCCGGCTTCGGATCGAGCCGCGGCGGGATGCGCAGCGACAGCTTCACGCTGGTGTAAGGGCGCAGCACGTTGCCGGCGCTGCCAAGCGGCGGCAGCCCTTCGACGCCGGTGACCGACAGCTGCGGCCGCCACGTCCGCTGCAGCACGAGCTCGTGCCGCGACATCGGCACCGGCTTGGCGCCTGGCATCCACGGGAACTTGCTGAAGACTTCGTCGCCGAGCGTGTCGGCGCAGACCTTCGCCTGCTCGAAGCGCGCGGGCGGGATGTCGACCCAGAACTCCTTGGGCAGGATCTTGCCGGTCTCGACGTCTTCGAGGCGGGTCAGCACCTGGCGCAGGATGCGGAAGCTCGACGGGACGATGCCGCTGGCGTCGCCCGAGTGGACGCCTTCCTTCAGGATGTCGACGCGCAGGTTGCCGGCCAGCAGGCCGCGCAGCGACGTCGTCGTCCACAGCTGCTCGTAGTTGCCGCAGCCGGAGTCGAGGCAGACCACGAGGCTCGGGCTGCCGATCTTCTCCTTCAGCGCGTCGATGCAGGCGGGGAGGTCGTAGCTGCCGCTCTCCTCGCACGCCTCGATCACCACGACGAGTCGCACGTGCGGCTTCTTCTGCAGGCGCAGCAGCTCGATGGCGGCCAGCGACGCGAAGGCCGCGTAGCCGTCGTCGGCGCCGCCGCGGCCGTAGAGCTTGTCGCCCTCGCGGACCGGGGTCCACGGATCGAGGCCGGCTCGCCAACCGGTCATCTCCGGCTGCTTGTCGAGGTGGCCGTAGAGCAGCACGGTGTCAGCCGCGCGCGCGTCGCCAGTCGCGGGAATTTCCATGAAGATCAACGGCGTGCGCGGCTCGCCCTTCTCGTTCTTGAGGCGCAGCACTTCGAGCTTCGCGCCCGCCGGCAGCCGCGCCTTGCACCAACTGGAGATCAGCGCGACCGCTTTCTCCATGTGGCCGTTCTCGACCCACTTCGGGTCGAAGTAGGGCGACTTGTTCGGGATGCGGATGTAGTCGGAGATCGTCGGCACGATCTGCGACTCCCAGAACTTCTCGCTGAACTCCTTGGCCGCGGCGACGTCGAGTTGGGTGGTGGGTGTCATGGTGAGCGGGAGGTTAGCAGCCCGCTCGAGAACTCTCCGTGTCGCCCGGCGATGTCTTTCAAGCCGGTACTTCGTCGGCGGCAGAACGTGCTTCGCAACTCGACAACTCACCGAGGAGTTGGCTTCGAACCTCCTCCTCGTTCCGACTCGAGATCCACGCGCCGGACTCGCGGCGACTGCTCGAACGGGCTGCTCGCGCGCTCCCGCTCAGAAGCTCCCGCCGGCGATGCGCAGGAGGCGGCGCGCCTCCGCCTTGACGTCGCCGAAACGGGCGTCCCATTCGCCGCCAAGCACCTTCTCGAGCGGCTCGCGCGCCGCGACGCGGTCACCCGACGCCATCAGCGAGAGGGCGAGCCCGAGGTAGCCGGTCGGCTCGGTGGCGCGCAGGCGAACGACCTGCTGCCACTGGACCGCCGCGTCGGCGAAGCGCTTCTGCGAGTCGCGCACGTGCGCCAGCGCCTCGTACCCTTCGCTCTCGCCGAGGAAGGCCTCGACGATCTGCGTGTGGACGCGCTCGGCACGCTCCGGCTGCTGCAGGCGGGTCAGCCGCTTGCCGAGCTCGCCGAGCAGGACGAGGTCGTGCGGACGGGCATCGAGCGCGGCGAAGAGGGCGGCGACCGCCTGATCCGGTTGCCGACGCGCGTCGTGCACCTGCAGCAGCAGTTGCGCCAGCTCTTGATCGTCGGGCGCCGCCGCCCACGCCGCCTCGAGCTGCGCTTGCGCCTTGGCCAGCTCGCCGCGATCGCGCCACGCCTTCGCCAGCGCCTTTCGCAGCAGCGGGTTCTCGAGCCCGCTGCTCGCCGCGTCGGCATCGATCCGCTTCGAGACCGAGTCGAGATCGCTCGCCGCCACCATCGCCGCTTCGAGCACTCTCAGCGCGCGCGTGCGCTCCTCCTGCCGCGAACCCCACGCGACGATCGCCCCCGCAGCGGCATCGATCGCCTCCTGTGTCCGGCCGAGATTCGCCAGTGCCTCGCTGCGCCGCTCGTAGTAGGGCCCAAGCGTCCCATCGCCGTTGGCGCGGTCGCCGTAGGCACGCGTGCGCATGGTGATCGCCTCGCCGTAGTAGGCGGCGGCGTGTTCCCACAGCGACGCCTCGTAGCACGCCCAGCCGAGCTGGCGGACGTTCTCCTCGACGTCCCAGAGCTTGGCCTCGCGCAACCACGACTCGGCGGCAGCGCGCGTGGCATCGGCCTGATCGGGCTGGCGCAGCGCGGTGTGGACCGCCATCAGCGTGAAGCGCAGCGAGAGCTCTCCTGGACGCGCGGTGATCAACGATTCGAGCAGCGGCCGAGCCTCGGCGTCGCCCCCTTGCTGATGGAGCCACTCGCAGAAGGTGACCTGGCCATCGAGCGCGAGGCGCCCGCCGCGCAGGCGATCTCGCAGGAGCGCCAGGCCATCGGCGTAGCGATGCACTCCTTGATAGAGGTAGTCGGCGACGCGCATCGTCACCGCCTCGTCGTCGCGACCTTCGGCATGCTCGGCCTTCGCGGCGGCGGCGAA
Source organism: Planctomycetota bacterium (assembly GCA_031409275.1). Lineage (GTDB taxonomy): Bacteria > Planctomycetota > B15-G4 > B15-G4 > SIAN01 > SIAN01. The sequence continues at coordinate 12,617 of JANNXA010000024.1, read as the reverse complement.
TGCGTCAGCCTGCGCGGCCCAGAAGGTGTCGTGGCGGATGTCGTAGAAGCCGCGCGCGCGCTGGCGACTGAGCCGCATCTCGCCGCGCAGCTCCGTGGTGATCAGCGCCAGCAGGCGCCGCTCGAGCCGCTCGTCGAGCCGGCGGCATTCGGCGCGCCAGCGCGACAACTGCCAGCCTTGCTGATCGAAGAGCGATTGCCCCATGCGCGCGATCCAGCGCGGCTCGGTCTCGCCGCGCGTCACCAGGAACTCGACGGCGGTCGGCGCGCCCGCCAGATCGTGGAGCGCCTGCGCCACGTTCGAGACCATGTTCTGGCCGTTTCGGTACTGGTAGAGCGCCAGCGTGCGCGGCAGCGTCTCGAAGGCGAAGCGCTCGATCACCTCGCCGACGCGCGCAAGACCCGCCTCCTTCGCGGCGCGGCAAAGATTGAGGAACTCGTCGACCTGCTCCTGGGCGCGCCCTTCCTGGCTTTTCTTCGCGAGCTGTTCGAGCACGACTCCCCGCGCCTTGGCGAAGAGCGTCTCGCCGCTGCCGAACGCGACGCTGCCTCTCGCGTGCAGCGTTCGCGCCCACAGCGCGTGGAGCTGATGGTCGAGCCAGAAGGTGCGCGGCTCATGAGTCGCGACGACGCGCTCGTCCTGCAGCAGCTTCTCGCCTTCGAGGAAGCGGCCGCGTTGCGCCAGCCGATCGATCAGCGTGGCGAGCGGGCCATTGGCGCTGTCGGGCAGACGTCCCTCGTTGGCGGTACGTCGCGCGGCGAGCTCGCCCTGAAGCGTGCGCAGCGACGCGTCGTGGCGCCTGGCGTTCCATTCGGCGGTCGCGAGCGCCGCCGCCACTGCGAGTCGCGCATCGCCGCCGGCGCTCTCCGCCGCGAGCAGCGCCGCAAGCTGGCGCAGCTGCTCGGCGGCAAGTTCCGGGATCGTGAAGCCTTCGAAGCGCGCGAGGAACTCAGCCAGCGGCACCCCTTCGCCCGGCTGGCGCGGCGGCACGAAGGCCGCCTTCATCGCCGTCACCGCGGCCCGCACGTGCGGCTCGCTGCCGTTCTTCTGCGTCGCCGCGCGCCAACGCGCCATGAACTCGAGGTAGTCGAGCGCGCGCCCATCGACGGCGGTCTTCGCGCGGCCGCGCACCTTCGCGATGCCCTGCACGACGCGATCGACCGTCGCCTCTTCATCGATCAATCCCTGCAACTGCGCGAGGTCGCCAAGGAAGGCGTAGATGCCCTGCACGGTGTGGCCGACCACTGCTTCCGCAAGCCCTTCGAGCAGGCGGAAGTCTTTTGTCCGGCCATAGAGATCGTTCAGCAACCAGAGACGGTGAGCCGGCCAGTCGGACTTGCGCAACATCGCGACGAGCTGGTCGAAGGTCTCGGCCGGCAGCTCGCCGGGCGTGCCGTCGCCGCGATCGTCGAGCTGCGAGCGCGCCGCGTAGAGGAGGTTTTGCAGCGAGTCGGCATCGAGCGTGAGCCACGCCGACAACTGCGCGCGTGCCGCTTCATCGCGCCGGCCGAGCGCCGTGCACCAGTTCGACAACGCCAGCCAATCGTCGTGGTCGAGCTCCTCTTTCTCGCCGAGGCGCCAGCCCAGCGCGATCGCCTCGTCGAGCTTGCCGCGCTCGGCGCGAATCCACGCGAGCGACACGCCGTAGCGCAGCAGCGCGTAAGAGTCGCCATCGCCGAGCCACTGCGCGAGCTTCGCCTCGAGCTCATCGCCACGGTCGAGCGCCACCAGCCGCTGCCAGTCGAGTTCCCTCCAGTCGAGCAGAGCGCATTTCTGCGCCTGCGCCGCGTCGGTCAGCGCCAGCAGCTCGCGTTCCTGAGCGGCGCGCGACGCGTCGTCGGCCCGCGCCAGCAGATGCAGCAGGGTGGTCGCGGCGCGCTGCGCCATCACCCGCGCGTCGAGCTCGAGTTCGGCCTCGGGCTTCTGGCCGGCCGCGGCGAGGTGGCGAGCCAGCATCGACAGCAGCTCGCGTCGCGCCGGTTCCGTGTCGGCGCGCAACTTCACGTCGAGCCACGCGCGATCGAGCCGCAGCCAGTCGGCGTAGGGGCCTTCGGGCGCGCGATCGAGCTCGTTCGTGAGCATCGTGCGCACGACCTTGCGGGCGAGCCGCGTCTGCTCCTCCTGCGCCAGCTTCAGCTTCTTGCGCGGCAGCGCGTTACCGTCCGGGATCGCGGCGACCGCCGCGGCGGCGCGCGCATCGATCGACCAGTCGACGAAGTCATGCCACGCCACGATCCGCGCGAAGCGACGCGCGCGCTCCAGCACGGCAGCGCCCGCGTTCGAAGGCGGTGGCCCGAGTCGATCGATCAGCCCGCGCAGCTCCTGTTCGATCGCGGCGCTGAACGGTTCCAACAGCAACGTCGCGAAGAGAGCGGCCGCTGCCGGCTCGAGCGTGCCGACCTCGGTCGCGCGCGTCACGCGATCGCGCAGCACGTCGAGCTGAAGCGGACGCCGGGCGTAGGTCATGACGATCGTTTCGATCTCGGCGCGCTCGCGTGCGTCGGCCGCCGCCTTGGCGCGTGCGGCGAGATCATCGAAGAGGGCCTGCCATGTCGCATCCTCGCCGGCCGGCTGGAAGCTGACCTGGCGCAGCAGCGACACCCAGCGCGACAGGCGCGCCGCCGATTCGCGGCTCGCGCTTTCGCGCAGCCGCGGCCAGAGCGCTGCGAACGCCTCGCGCCCCTCGAGCGTCTGCGCCACGGCCGCCAGCAGTTGCGAGCCCTGCGCGCCGACTCGCTCGTCGTCCAGCAGTTCGCGACCGGTGGCGACCAGCAGGGTCGCCTCGGCGGGCTCGAAGGTCCTGTTCCACCACCAGCAACCCTCGCCCTGACCGAGCGCGTGGCGAATCGCAGCGCTGAGGCGCCGCTGCTCGCCGTCGGTGAGCGGTCGCTGCGCGCGGACCGCGGCGCGCGCCTCGCCGAACCACTGCTCGATCGTCTTCCACCAGAGCGTCTCGCGGTCGAGCATCACGAGCCCGCTCAGCAGGCGCTCGAGCTGCGTCTGCGTCGGCGCTTCGGGCTGCTCTCGCAGCAGCGCCGTCGTCTCCTCCACGAGCTGTTCGAGGCGGTAGCCGTTCCACAGCACGTGGCAGCGCGTATCGGCCAGCACCTGGCGCTCCCCTTCGCTCCACGGTCCCTTCGCCGCGATCGCATCGGCGAGGAGGCGCAGCGCGAGGTCGATTTCGCCGCGCTGCGCGCGCAGCTGTGCGAGGGTGATGTGCGCCTGCGCCTGCGTCGGCCAATCGGTCGCCAGCTGAATCGCCGCCTGGAACGCTTCGTCGACGCGCGGCGTCGCCTGCAGTTGCCCGAGGAGTTGAGTGGCGTGGCCGAAGCGGGCCGACGGATCGTCGACCTGGCGAGCGAAGAGTGCGTCGAGCGCGTGCAGCAGCTCCAGCATCTCGTCGCCGGGGCGCAGCGGCGTCGCGAAGGCGAGCAGCGTCTGCGCACGCGCGAGGTCGGTGAGCGCCGGCGCGGCGTTCAGCGGCGCGGCGAGTTCGAGGAGCCGCAGCCGCAACGACTCGTGGTCGCGGACCGTCGTGCGCAGCACCAGATCGAGCAGCTCGAGGCTGCGCTTGCCGGAAGCGAGTGCCGCGAATTCGGCGAACGCCGCGCGCGTCGCATCGGCGTCGTTGCGCATGGCCGCGGCGCGCAGCAGCAGCCAGCGCTCGGCGAGCCCCGCCTTGCCTTCCGCAGCGGCCTGCTTGGCGGCGGCCAGCGTGGCCGGCAGCTCGCCGATCTCGATCAGCTCGCTGCGCGTCGCAAGGGCGGCCGCCAGCGCGCGATCGAAGTCGGCAGCCGCGAGCTCGGTGACGGTGAAGGTCCACTCGGCACGCGAAGCTTCACGCGGCGATTGGGTGACGACGCGAGTCGGCCACCAGTGGCCGGCGGCCGAGGTGCTCTGCTCGACTTGCACGTGGTAGTAGACGACACCGTTCGCCTGCCAGCTCTCTTCGACCACCAGCTTCTTCTCGACGTCGATCCGCACCTCGACCCGCTGATCGCGAGCGGCGGGCTGGACGAAACTCAGGAGCGCCATGCCGTTGGCGTCGCGCGTCAACGTCGCCTCGAAACCGCGGAAGCGGATGGAAAGGTCGCTGAAAAGGAAACCTGTCAGCGAAGGGAAGCTGGTGGCATCACCGGCTTGCGAGGCGCGCACGCGGCCGAGTCGCCACGCGCGGTTCCACGCGCCGCGCTGCGCACCGTTCCACCAGTCGAGGTGAGCGTCGTCGCCCGCTCGATGCAGCGGCTCGACGATCCAGCCACGCGGCGAGAGGAGCGCGTTGCCTTCGCCGAGCAGCAGGGTCGTGCCGCGGCGATCGGTGGTCGTGCCGCGCGTGCGCCAGTCGAGGCCGCCGGCCAGCGCCGCGATCCGGGCGCGCAGGTCGAGCGCCGCCAGCAGCTCCGCGATCTCGCCGGTGAACTCGGGCGCGAAGGCGGGCCACGGTGGCGCCACCTCGTCGAACCACGCGGCGAAAGGATCGGAGGGTGGTCGCGGCCGGCCATCGCGACGATCGAACGAGAGCGTCGAGAAGTCCGACAGGACGTCGTCGCCGTCGTTGAAACCGAAACCTCCGGCCGTGACGAACCCGGTGACGTTCTTGGCGAGGCCTCGCCGTGACTTCAGCTTGCGTTCGCGCGTTGCGGGCAACGCGAGCGACGCAGAGAGCTCGTCGCCCCGGTTCTTCTCCGTTGCAGCGGGTGTGAGGCTCGGCTCCGACTCTTCATCTTCGTCGAGGACTTCGGTGTCGCCCGGCGAGAGCTCTGCGCGGAGGTCGACGGACTCCCCTTCCGCTTCCATGACCTCTTCGCCGCTCGAGCCGGTGTACCCGAGGCTCTTCAGGTCGCTGCGGACCGACTCGTCGAGCACATCCAGTTGGAACTTCCGACCCCCGCCGCGCTGCAAGCGAAGGCTTCCAGCTCTGCCAGCCATCTGGCTGTCGAGGTCGAGCGAGCGGCCCTCGCCGCCGCCGCCGCCGCCAAGCGCGGACAAGTAGTAACGGCTCGTGTCCTCGCCGTAGGCCACCTCGTTCGACTGCGGCCGCAACCGCTCGATCAAGTCGCGGTCGAGGCCGGCCAGCATCGCCAGCACGTCGTTGCGCACCCCGACGCGCCACTGCTGCGCCTTCTGCATCTGCGCCTGCGCGAGTTCGAAATCGCCGTCGGCGCGCCCCTTGGCGAAGAACTCCTCGCCATCGCGCATGCGCGTCTGCTTCTGCACGCGGAAGCGCTCGCGGTCGGCCTCGCTTTCGAGCACCAGGAACGACGCGTAGGGCGAGACGAGCTGGAACTCCTCGGACAGCGCGATCACCTGCTCCTTGGTCGCCTTGCTGGCAGGCTGCGCCAGCAGGTGGTCCATGTGGTGGCGCGCCCAGAGGCGGGGGATGAAGGAGCTCTTGTCGCCGAGGTCATCGAGCACGACCGGCAGCGCCAGCGGCGCGAGGCCGCGACCAGTGACCCGCACGCTGCCGCGATGGCCGGTGCGCGCGTCGTAACGGCCGACGACGATCTGCTGCTCGCCGCGCGCGAGGCTTGGCAGCGTTTGCGGATAGACGGCGGCGACCGGGATGCCGTCGAACTCGATCTTGAGGTCGGTCGCGCGCCAATCGGTGGCGTCACTGATCAGCTGCTGCGCGACCTGCGTCGCATCGCTGCCGCCGCCGATCTCGCGCAATGAACCATCGCCAAGCTTCGTCATCGCGCGCAGCACGATCGGTTCCTGGGCGCTGCCCGGCACGACCGCGTGGACCGTGCCGCGACCCTGGAACGCCTTCGTGATGGAGTCGGCGCACTTCGCCGGATCGGCGTCCCCGAGCGTCGGCACGCCATCGCCGACGTAGACGAGTTGCGTCTCCGGCCGCAGCGCCTTGAAGCACTCGCTGAACGCGCCGGCGAGATCGGACCAGCCGAGCGCCTCGCGCTTCTCCACGAACTGCAGCGCCGCGGCCCGGTTCGCCTCGTCGTTGGCGACGGGCGCCGGGAACGCAAAGCGCGTCTCGACGTCGCAAGTCGCGACCTGGATCGTGTCGTGCGGTCCGAGCGACGCGAGCAGCGCTTCCAGGAACTGCAGCTGCGTCGCCCGCGCCGGGCCGCGCAGCGATCCGGACGTGTCGCACAAGAGCAGCCAGTCGCTCGGCCGCGCCTCGTCGGGCGGCGGGCAGCTCTCGGTCGGCGGCGCGGTGAAGCGGACCATGAAGTAGCCGTCGTCACCGCGTTGATCGTCGACGAAGGAGAGGTTGGGGTTGCCCTGCCAGGCTCCGGCGTTGGTGGCCGGTTGCGTCGCGATGCGCAGCTCGAAGTCGCGGTCGGGACGGAACTCCTGCGCTTCGAAGGAGACGGTCGCGGCATGCGCGGTCGCCTCGATGCGGCAGGAGTGCGAGGGGCAGGCCACCGACGCGAGCGGCTCGGCAGAACTGACGTGCACGTCGATCGAGAGCTGCTTCAGCGGCGTGCGACGCAGAAGCTCGCTCTGCAGCGCGTAGTTCCAGCGGTAGACGTCGCCGCGCTTGGCGAGGACTTGCGTGTAGCCGATCTTGATGCGCTTCTCGCCGACGATCGGGTACACGCGCGCCTTGAAGAGGTTGCCGCCGGTCCACTCGAGCAAGCCCGGATCGCGCTTCTCGCGCAGGATCTGCTCGTAGATGGCGCGCGCGCGCTCCTTCTCGACGATGTCCGCTTCGACCAGCTCGCCGCCGATCCACATGCCGAAGCTCGAGATCGACGCATCGGCCGGCAGCGGGAAATAGAAGACGCCTTCGAGCACCGCGTCGGTGTGATTCTCGAAGCTCTCCTCGATGACGGTGCGCGCGATCTGGTCGCGCACGTCGACCGTGACCTTGTGGTAGCCCAGCGTGAGCGGCACCTCGCGGCCGTCGATGGTGGCGAGCAGCGAACCCATCGCTTCGGTCGACTGGCCCGACTTGAAGCCGGTCAGCCACTGCGGCTCGCTCTTCAGCGTTTCGAGGCGCAGGTCCGCGGCGCGCACGACGGTCGTCGCCGAAAGCGTAAGTGTCGCATCGCCCGGTCCGCGCAGCGTGAGCGGCTTCTCCGTCGTGGCGCCGACCTCGACTTCGCCGGCAGCGACGCGAAGCGTCGTCGCGTCGACCAATTCGAGCTGCGCGCCCGGGCCGAGGATCACTCGCGCGCCATCCTTCAGCCGCAGTTCCAGCGCGTTCGCGCCGCGTGCGCCAGTCTTGAGCCACTCGCCCGCGAAGAGCGAGTCGTTGGCCTCCGCCGCCCGCCACCGCAACGAGTGGCCGGCGCGCGCCAGACCGACTCCTTCGCGATCGACCACCTTCGCCAGCGAAGCGTCGCTCGACAGCTCTTGCGCGAGGCGCGGATCGAGCGGGGTCGGCAACGGCAATGCGATCAGCGGCGCGAGGGCGAGTCCGACGACCGCGAAGCCGAGGAGCAGCGGGGTGCGCATGGGAGGTTCCGAAAGAGGTCGCGTGCGAGGAGATGGAGCGCGGCGCAAGGAGCATCCAACGCCGCCGAAACGCCAACGTTTGCGGAAGCAAAGCGTGGCGCGTGCCGTTCGAACGAGTGGTCGTCGGCGAGTTCCCGGCGAGCGTTCCCGCGCGGGGCCCGCTCGTCAGCGAGGAGAGCGCTTCGCCGGGGCCTTGCGCGCCGGGCGCTTCGCCGCGCTCTTCTTGGCGACCCGCTTCGACTGCAGCGTCTGGTAGACGCCGCCGGCGTCACGGCGCGCGACGGCGGCTTCCAGCATCTGCTTCACGGCGGCGAGGTCGAGCTGTTCGAGCTTGCGGAAGCGGACGCAGCTCATGCCGCAATCGACCCGGCCAAGGGTCGCCTGGTGCTTGGCGACGAGGTCGACCTCGCAGCAGTAGAGGGCGAAGTAGTTCTTCTGCGCGTTCACCGCGAAGAGCGGCCCGTTCTGGAACCAGCTCGGCATGCCGTACTGCATTGACTCGAGCGCGCGCGGCGCGACCTTGCGGACCAGCTTGCAGAGCGTCGTGAGCGTCGCGGCCGTTTCGGGCGGATGCGCCTTCAGGAACTTCGCGACGGAGGTTGCCTTCGAGGTGACCATGAGAGTTCTCCGCTGCGGCGCGATGGGCGGTGGGGAGTGCGAAGCGGCGGAGGTTACTGCGGCGGGAACCCCTCGGGCATCCATTCCAGCCGATCGGCGACCGTCGCGCGCGCCGCTTCGGAGATCGGGACCCCCCAAGCCGCGAAGAAGGCGCCGAGGTTGCGGTTCGTGGTCCTGGAGAGCATCACCATCCACAGGTCGCGCTTCGCTTCGTCGGTGCGCGGCCGTTCGCGGCGCGGCAGCGCGCGATAGTCGGCGAACGCCTTCTTGAACGGCTCCCAGCCGAAGGCGTGCTGCACCTGCAGGTACATCTGGAGCGCGAGGAACGGTTCCTCCTTCCAGGCGTCGAAGGGGGCGCCGGCGCGCAAATGGTCGCCGATGCGCGCGGCGGTGGCCGCCAACGCTTCGTGGCCGGCCATCACCGGCACGCCGCAAACCTGTTCGAGCGCGTAGATGCACAACACGTTGTTGGTGACCTCGCCGGTCCCCTCGAACGTCCATTCCGGCTCCTGGTGGTTGTGGCCGAGCTCGTGGAAGAGCCCCCAATTGCCCTTGGCCAGCAGCGCGGGATCGGAGAGCGCGGGCGCGGCATCGAGGTGGGTCATGATCGGGTAGCCCGAATGCATGTAGCCGGCGGAGATCTGCACGTCGGCGACGTAGCGTTCGGGGCTCTTGCGCGCGCGCGGGATGCCGACCAGGTCGGCCATCGCATCCGCGACCTTCGTCCACGTCTGCATGAGCTCCGTCGGTGCCGCGAGCGCGCGGATCGCGGTCGACGGCACCGTGACGATGATGCGATCGCATTCGAGCTCGGCCCACGGTGCTGGTTTGCTGCGCAGCGTCGCTGCCCAGCTCGCGTCGTCGTCGCGCCCCAGCACGAACCACGGCGCTTGCACGGCTCCGGTGATCTCGACGTCGATGGGACCGAGCGTGCAACCTTCCGGGACATCGACGTAGATCAACCCGCCGAGCGGGGTCGCCATTGGTGTCGACAACGCGGTGACGGGCCGCCGCACGAACGCCTTCGGCGCCCGTTCCCAAGAGTCGAGGTCGTAGAGCAGGTCGGTGTGGGCGCCGATCTGGAATGCGAGACCGGCGCCGACAGCGTTCGCCGGCACGCGCAGCGTGATCGTCTCGCCTGGCGCGGCGTAGAGACCGGTCGAGTGCCAGCGCGGCCGCGCCGTGTCGATGGTCAACGATTGCTGCGCGCGCGGCGCGTCGGCGGGCACGGCGCCCGGGAACGAACTCGCCGCCGCGAACGCCTTCACTTCGTGCGCCGGTACGCGCTCGGCTTCGCGCAGCAGGAAGGTCAGCAGCGCGCGATCGCCGCCGTTCAGCCGGGTGAGCGGCGCTGCGGGGGTCGGATCGACCGCGCTGAGTTTCTTGGCGCCGACGGAGACCATGCGCGGTCGCAGCAGCGTGTCGTCGGGCGGCAACACCTGCGCGACGGCAGTCACGGTCGCCGACGCCTGCAGCATCGGCGTCTCGTTCTTGATCGTCTCCGGCTTGGTGTGTTTCGACAGGTAGTCGAACGCGGCCTCGGCGTGGGTCAGTCGCGGCGGGTCGCGCTCGGTGTTGAATCCGTCGCCGCCGGTCTTGCCGAGGTAGCCCGCCGTCCAAGCCACTCCAAAGCGCCCGAACAGCCGCTGCAACGTGTTCTCATCGAGCGACGCCTTGCCCGACGACTGCAACCAACCCCACGCGCACTGCCCCGCGATGAGGCCACCGCCCGCGCGAACCCACTGCTCGAGCGGTGTCACGTCGGCGTCCGCGAGCTCGCTCGAGAGGCCGAGCATGACGTCGACGCCGCGCAGCTCCTCCAACAGCGGCCTGCCGCCGATCACCCGCGCGACGATGCCTTGCTGCGCCAGCAGATCGACGAGCTCCTGATTGCGCGCCGCGACCACCGGCTCGCGTTTGCTGCCGCCGCAGAATCGCACGGCATTGGCGAGGAAGCGCGCCGTGCCCGCCTTCGCGAGCGCATCACCGGCGAAGTAGCCGTTGTGCGGCAGCGCGACGAAGCGGCCCGAGCCGGCGCGTCCCGCCACGATGGCCGGCGCGCGGATCCCCTTGCCGCCATTGCCGACCAGCACGATCCACGCCTCCTTGCTCCACGCCGCGAGCGGGCTCGGCGTGCCCGGCGCGGCCAGCGTCTCGACGCCATCGAGCAGTTCCTTCAGCGCCTCAGTCGATTGCGCGCGGGCGGCGGGGGCGAGCAGCAGCAGTGTGCAGGCGAGGCGGCGGATGAAAGAAGGACGCGTCATGGGCGGCGATCCGAGGGAGTGCGTGCGAGCGGCGGCGGTGGAATCTAGCGGTGCGGTTGCGGGAGGCGCGGCCCGCCGCGCATCGGCTCGCTCGCCAGCTGCCGGAGCGCGCCAGACGGTGCGCCCGACGGGCTGCGGGAGCGCTCGGCCGCCGGGGCGACGCTCGATGGTGGGAGGCGGGCTCCAGCAGATGTGACGATTTGCCAAGGCGTGCCTTGACGCCCTGCAACACCGCGCTACTCCTGAGCCTCGCCGGATCGACCCGCAGCGCTACTGACGGTCGGAACGCAGCGGGATGCTCAACCTTGCGAAGCAGCGGATCGAGGGAGCAGGCTCTCATCAGGGGTAGACGCGGCGGATCGCGCCGCGAAGGAGGGCGAGCGATGAGGACGAAGCAGGCAGTGGCCGACGTGTTGTCGAGCGCTGCCCTAGTCGGCGGAATCGTCGAGCCGCAGCAAAAGAGTGCGGGGGGGGGCGCACTTCAACACGAAGCTGATTCGCGGGCGAGGCCGGGCGCTTGGTGGCCGCTGCTCGTCGCGTTGCTGCTGAGCGTCGCGTCGACTCATTCGATTCGCGGGCAAACCAGCATCACTTCGTACTACGTCAATGACGGTCGCAGCGGGGCCTACGACTTCACGGCAGGCGAGATCGCAGTCGACACCGGCGGATTCGTTCCCTTCGAGCGATACCAGCAGGCGTCAGGCCCGGGGCCGCATCACTTCGCGTCGGGCTACGCGCCGGGTACAGGCGATCCGGGCACGTTCTTTGAGTTGATGAAGCGGTCATCGCTCGATCTGCGCGACCTCGAGACGGTGTTGCGGCGCAGCGGGTTCGCGGGTGTCAACGTGGTTCCGCGGACGACGAGTTCGCCGCCGCAGGTCATCCTTGACCCCGACGTCGCGATCTGGAACGCAGAGCACCAGGGGCTCCCAGCGTTGACGATCCCGATCCAGCGGGGGTGTTGGTGGCACTGCACCGCTGGCGGCGTCGCCGGGACCGGACATCGAAATGTGCTGATGTGGCCGTACAAGATCAACGGCGGGTCGATGCTGATCTGCATCGCATGCAGAGACGACGGCACCATCTCGCTGCCGGCCGTCAACTCCAACATCCTGCTCTACAACTACGCCTTCCACCCTTCGAACTTCGGGACCAACAAGAACCGCTGGCGCCCCTTCGATGGGAAACCGCAGCAGTTCAGCGGGCCACTGACCGGCAGTTTCCACAACATCGTCGAGGGCGGGCGCTTCAGCGACGGCACGGAGCACTTGAGCGTGCCCGCGCAAGCGATCGAAGCCGGGGACATCGTCGTGTTCGTCGGCGAGAACTACTCGCTCACTCCGTGGACGACGATCCAGCGCACCCAGGAAGCAGAGGCCTTCGTGCGAGGTGAGTGGGCCAGCGGCCCCTACCGTGAGGGTGGCGCGCCGTACGCCCCGATCGGCATCGACCGCTCGTTCCTCGACGGCATTTCCTACGGCCAACTCGTCAGCGGGATCATGGCGCTGTTGCAACCGAAGATCTACGCCGGCACGACCGGCTGGATCGTCAGCGACTTCGGGCTCGGACTGGGTGACTTCTACGAGCTGCAGTTCGAGTTCTCGGCCGCGATGGCGCGGGATGCTTGGCTCCTGCCGACCGACACGCTGTGGGCGCCGTTCTTCACGGTGGTCGATGCACTCGGGACGCGGTTTGATCGTCCGGCAGCTGGTCAGCAGCCGTGGGATGTGGCGGCGTTCAGCATGAATCGTCGCCCCAGCGACGTGAAGGTTCCCGTGCGTGGCTGGAACGGTGATCTGGAAGTGAACTTTCCGTTCCACTGGACACGCAACGAACCGAGCAATTTGGCTTATGGCGGAAACCTCGACATCCGTTTCATGAAGAACTTCGAGCACGACCCGTTCCGTGGCTATGTGCCCGGCGCAAACGAGTACACGATCTACGACGGCGGTGAATGGTCGGACATCAAGGTAGGAACCAATGCGAGCGCCAACTCCGAGCTGATCGTCTCCGCGCCCGCCCCTGCACCGCCAACCGGGGTCTATCCCGATCCCTATTCGCACACGCTTCGGCACGTTCATTCCGCACCGATCAACAACGCCGCGGTTTTGTCGGTTCATGACATCCGCGCGGGCATGGCGAATCCGTTCACGATCACTGCTCCGGCAAGCAACGCGAACCTGACCGCCATCGGCCAAGGCACCTGGACGGGTGCGCGCGACACGATGCATGCACTCGACCTCGACAACGACGGAAAGATCGAGGTGGTGTTCGGCAATCTCGAGGGCTACGTCCACATCCTTGAACTCGACG